>NZ_JBGAGS010000023.1:0-119307 GCF_044226605.1 Prosthecobacter sp.
AGCGCTCAGGAAAGCAGCACAGCACTGAAGGCAAAATCGCTTGGCAGAATGCCAGAATTTAACCGGCATTCCGGGCAGGCCTCTCTAAAAAGAGTGTTTTCACACAGCCTGTGTCCCCAGCCCGCCGCCGCCGAAGCCCACACCAGTCGAACAAAAACACAGCCTCTGACCGGCAATCACTTTCTCCATTCACGACAGCGGCCCTCCACGTCATACATAAGGGTGCCCGCGCCACGCGACAGCGTTTTGGAGTGCGGTCGCGCAGATGCAAGGCGCAAGCCTTGCATCGCAGCTACCGCTTTCGTGGGGTAATGGGTCTTCTTCGTCTCATCCTGCCCTTCGGCTCCCCGGCATAAGCAAACGGCGCCTCACCCAAACAACCCGCAAGCACCAATTCGTCGAGGACCCCAACGTCTGTCCAACGCCGCCGCGTCACAGCGCATCCATATCACCCCACGAGGAGTCTGCCCGCAGGGCCGGTAGGGAACCGCTGCGTCGGGTCCGTGTTTATGGGTCTATGCTGCCGCAGGCGCTCAAAAAGGTGCGCCGTCCTCAAAGCCTGGAACAACGGCAGCTGCGTGATTCTTCCACAAAGTCTTCTTTTAAACACGCATCGTCTCTCCACCCGCCGCTCTCCTCTGCCACGCGCCGTAAAACCGTAAGCCTCTGCTCGCCCAATTTTCTCCCATCGCTAATACCACCTCCTGGTATCCAGCCCCCACCCGCGCTAAAAATTCAACCTCAACAAAACACTTTCCCCACACTTCCGCTGGAAATCCACCAAGCCACCGCTACTCTCCCGCATGATTCTGTCTCCCTTCGCTTGATCCTCGTGATCGTTTGAAGCCCCGGCCACGACGCCGGGGAAAACAAACCATCGTATCCGCACTCGTCGCGTTTGCCGTCATCTAGGCGTGTGCCTGCGCGGGTCGATCAAGCCAGACCCCATCCCATTTCAGAATCATGAACTTGCATCATGGGCGCGCCGCCTCGCGCCCGCAGGCCCCGGTCATGCCCGTGGTCCTTTCCGGCCGCGCCTGGACGGCGCGCCTCCTTCGAAACAACTGCTTTCGCCAGCACTGCCATGCCGCCGCCCGCAGTCGGCGTGTCATCGGCGTGCCGCACTGGCCCGTTCTCGGCACGCGCCTCCTCACCGTGCTGGAGGCACGCAGCCGTGTCTTGTTTGACCTCCATCCCAAGGAATTCGGCGTCGTGCCCGCCATCGTCCGCCTCGCCGCCTATGCGCCCTCCTGGGTGCGTCAGCCGGAAGACTGGCAGCCGGATCCCGCACAGCATGCCCGCGCTCAGTGGGCTTCCTTCCTGCGCCACCTCCTGGTCCTGTATCCCGTGCCGGAGTTTCTCGACTCCGCGTGGCACGTCTTCGGTCAGCCCGAGCATTTTGACCGCGACTGCTGGGTTGCGGTGGCCCAGGGCCGTTCCTTGAATGAGGTGCCAGGCTTTCCCGGCAGCATGAAAAGCCGTGTACTCCATGCCGCGCTCCATGGCAGCGACGGCGAGGCAACCAGCCTTGCCTCCGCCGTCTGGCACGCCGAACTGGATGCAGCAGGCGCGACGCCCGCGCTGCATGACGCGGTGCTGACCCACCGCGTGTTTCAAAACCTCGCCTGGCATGCTCTGGGGTCGCGGCTCGTGGAAAAATTCGCCGCCGCTCCGGTCGAGGCCCCGGTGGCTGCTCATTTCTCTTTGGTAGCGGACGCTTTGCATACCATCGACGCACATCAGGGCCGTGCGCAGGCGGAGCAGTTGCTGCGCCTGCCGTTGTTCGCGCTCATGCGCCACGCCGTGAAGTTTGTCACCCGGCTGATGCAGGAGGTTGGGCATGACCTCACGGAGGAGCAGGTGCGCGCTGCAGCCGGTAGCGCCGAGTTGCTGCGTCTCGCCGCCAGGCGCTGGCGGCCCATGCTCGGTGGCATCCCCTTTGAAAGCCGCAGCGGCTGGGTGGACGGCCATCCCACCTGGCGCGTGGAAGAGCTGTGCACGACCGAGGCCCTCAAGGCCGAGGGGCGGGCCATGCGCCATTGCGTGTCCGGCTACACCGGCCGCTGCCACAGCGGCCGGTCCGCCATCTTCAGCGTCCGTTATCTAAAGCGGGAAAAGGCCGTGGTGGAGGCCCTTTCAATGGCCACCGTCGAGGTGGCGCAGGCCACGCGGTCAATCATCCAGATCAAAGCCCCTCGCAACACTTCACCCAGGCACCATGTCATGCGAATCATCCACGAATGGGCCGCCGCCAGCCACCTGGAGCCTTTGAAATGATCGCATCGCCTGGTCACGTTTGAAAACCTCAAAGAGTCGCTGCCCTCCCGCCGTTCCGTAGAACGCGGAGCGTCTTGGAGTGCTCCAGTCCTCTGGAGCTTTCCGCAGGCCGTTGGACCTCCGAAAGCGCCAGAGAACCGTCGCAGTCCAAAACGCAAAGCGCACGCCCCACCAGTTTTTAAACGCAGCCAAGCTCATGCCTGAGCACTCACGGGCACCTGTAGCAAGCTGCCTCTCATCGCCGCTCCTTGCTTCCGCTCGCCCCTTCCGCAAGCCCGTAGGGCTGGCACAAAAGTAGCCGTGGGTGCCAACCCACGGACCCCATCACCCCATGTCTTTCAAAGCGCGCTGAACCGCGTAGCGGTGACACAAACCCTCTCATACCCATCGCCATCAAAAGCAGTCTCCCTCTCCTCGCCCCTGCCTTGCTCAAACACATGCTGTTTCCCTCGGGGAGAGGGCCGGGGTGAGGGGCGATCCCAAGCCCGCAGCCGCGATTCACAGCCTTTAATCATGGCACCTCTTCTTCCCCCACCTCTCCTCCAAGCCAGAATACCAAGAGAAGAACCTCCGCTCTCCGCTCGTTTGTGTCGCATTCTTATGAACTCTCAGGTCCGCACACTCCTGTGTCTTACATTGCTTGGCGCCGCCATGCCGCTGCATGCAGCCACGCCCTCTCAGCAGATCGACACCCTCCTCGCCCAAGACTGGCAGCAGCACAAGCTCGCTGCCAATCCTCCCGCGACCGACGAAACCCTCGTCCGCCGCCTTTACCTCGACATCATCGGCCGCATCCCCACGCTTCAAGAAGCTCAGTCCTTCCTCACCAGCACAGACAAAGACAAGCGCGCCAAACTCATCGACCATCTCCTCGCCAGCGAAGGCTCCGCTCAGCGCATGTTCCACTTCTGGGCCGACCTCCTGCGCGTGCAAACACGCTCCAACGGCGGGCAAGGCGACATGACCTCAAAGCCCTACCTCGAGCACGTCAAACAGCGCATCCGCGAAAACATGCCCTACGACGCCTTTGTGCGCGAGCTCCTCACCGCCCAGGGCAAGGTCTGGAACAATCCCGCCATCGGCTACTACATGCGCGATATTGGCATGCCCTTGGAAAATCTCGCCAATACCACCCGCGTCTTCCTCGGCACCCGCATCGAATGCGCCCAATGCCACAACCACCCCTTCGACAAATGGACGCAGATGCAGTTCTACCAGATGGCCGCCTTCACCTACCCGCTGGAGACAAACTTCACCGGCATCTCACAGCAAAAAGGCGCCTTTGAACTCATGGTGCAGGCCCGCAAGAAGCCCGAAATGGAAGCCTCCACCCGCAACATGGGCCGCGTCTTTGAAAACCTCGGCGACTTCGTCCGCTACAGCAAAGTCCAGGCACTCCCCACCCGCCTCCTCAAGCTCCCGCACGACTACCAGTACAACGACGCCAAGCCAAAGGACGTCATCTCTCCGCAGACCATGCTGGGCCAGTCCGTGAAATGCGAGCCCACCGGCGAGACCACCAAGGCCTTCGCCGACTGGATGACCTCTCCCGAAAATCCCCGCTTCACCCTCGTCATCGCCAACCGCCTTTGGAAAAAAGTCTTCGGCGCAGGCTTGATCGAACCTGTCGATGAAATCCTCGACAGCACCGTCGCCTCCAATCCCGCGCTCATGAAATACCTCGAGCAGTTCATGCGCGACTCCCGCTACGACCTGCAGGCCTTCCAGCGGGCCCTCTACAATACACGCGCATATCAAAGCGAAGTCACCCGCGCCGAACTCCTCCCCGGCGAAGTCTGCCACTTCACCGGCCCGCTCCTCCGCCGCATGAGTGCCGAGCAAATTTACGACACCTTCGTCACCCTCATCCAGCCCACGCCCGATCTCCCACGCCGCCACGGCATCGACAGCGAGATGGCCCAAAAAATCGTCTATCGCGGCAAGCTCAGCGATGCCCTCGATCTCCTCACCTCTCAGGAAATCTTCGACGGCGCCGCCAAAGCCTCCGAAGGCTACGAGCGCATCGCCGCCCGCTCCAAAGTATTGCGCGATCAATACACCCTCGCACAAAAAGCCAAGGACAAGCCCCTCATCGAAAAGCTCAATCTCGAAATTCGCTCCCTCGAGTTCGTCGCACGCACCGGCATCCACGACTACGTCGTCGTCCCCGCCGTCGCCCGCTTGTACGAAAAGAAGACCGGCAAGCCCGCCCCACCACCCATTCCCGTCAAACAGCCCACGCTCGAAGAACTCAAAAAAGCCGGCCAAAATCGCGCTTATATCGACATCCCCGGCTACGACATCGACCAGGCCATCCCCCGCGAAGAAAAAGCCGCTGAAGACGCCCGCGAAGCCATCTATCGCGAGGAGATCAAACGCCACCGCATCACCGACAGCGACGCCTACCTCCAGTCCCGCCGCGTCCAGGCCAAAGACTGGCCCCGCGCCGCCGATCTCGAATCACCCGCGCCCCGCGGCCACTACCTCCGCGAGTTCGGTCAGAGCGACCGCGACATCATCGAAAACGCCAATACCGAAGCCAGCATGCCCCAGGCCCTCGTCCTCATGAACAGCGAGCTCTTCCAGAGCACCCTCAAGCCCCACACCCAGCTCCGTCTCAATCTCGCCGCCGCCAAATATCCCGACGACCAGCTCACTACCGTTTACCAGACCCTCCTCTCCCGCGCCCCAACGGCATCCGAGAAAGCCTCCTGGACCCAGGCCTCCCAATCCGGCCTCACCATCGAAGACCTCATCTTCGCCCTCATCAACACCCAGCAGTTCATCTTCGTAAAGTAGTCATGAGCTTCAGCTCGTTCCGGCTGACGCGTTCATAGTCATTAAAACTCCCGGGAAACCTTGCACACGCTCCAAGTAGGCGGCCCCCATCGCAAAAACAGTGCGTGCTTCGTTTGCTGCCCTTGAGGCTACAGTTCCGATAGCTCCTCCCCCGTCCCTCCGTCATACTGCCCCCATGAAACCCTCTCCCGTTTCCCGCCGCCATTTCCTCCACGCCGCACTCGCCGGCGGCGCTGTCAGCCAGACCCCTCTCATCGCCGCTGACGCCCCCGCATCCAAACCCGGCCTCTTCAACGAACCCGCCCACGATATCCCCCTCGCCAACGACTCCGACGTCATCGTCTGCGGCGCAGGCCCAGCCGGCGTCACCGCCGCCATCACCGCCGCGCGCGCAGGAGCAAAAGTCCGCCTCTTCGAATGGCGCGGCTGCCTCGGCGGCATCTGGACCGCCGGCCTCCTCGGCTACTTCCTCGACTTCAACAAACCCGGCTTCGCCAAAGAACTCCGCGACAAGCTCGATGCCCGCGGCGCACGTGCCAACTCCACCAGCGCCAGCCGTTTCTGCTACGACCCCGAAGCCCTCAAGCTCCTCCTCGAAGAACTCTGCGTCGAGGCCGGCGTGAAGTTCCAATACCACACCAAAGTCTGCGCCGCCTTCCGCGAAGGCAAACGCCTCACCACCATCATCACCGAATCAAAATCCGGCCGCCAGGCCTGGAAGGCCCCCGTCTTCATCGACACCACTGGCGATGGCGACCTCGGCTTCCAGGCAGGCTGCGCCTTCGAAATCGGCGAGGCCAACGAATGCCCCTGCCAGCCCCTTTCTCTCAATGCCCTCCTCGTCGTCAAAGACGTCGAGCAGCTCCGCGAATTCGTCCGCTTCGGCCAGCCCAAGCCCGGCGAAAACACCGACGGCGAAAAGAAAAAGCGCATCAAAGACGCCATCGTAAAAACCGGCCACTTCCCCTCCTACGCCGGCGCCACCCTCTGGCACGTCAGCGGCAATCTCGTCTTCGCCATGATGAATCAGGAGTTCGGCATCAAGCCCTGGGACGCCGCCGAAATCACCGCCGCCACCGTCCGCGCCCGCGCGGAGATGAACCTCATGGTCAATGGCCTGCGCGGCCTCGGCGGCCCATGGGAAGGCATCCAGATTGTCGCCACCGCCGAGCAGATCGGCATTCGCGATGGCCGCCGCATCCTCGGTCGCTACGCAGTCAACAAAGAAGACGTTATCAAAGGCGCACGCCATGACGACGCCGTCGTCCGCGCCACCTTCGGCGTGGACATCCACGCCACCACCGCCGAGCACAATCAAAACGGCGGCGCCACTCATGTCACCGGCATCAAAGTGAAACCCTACGACATCCCCCTGCGCGCCCTCATCGCCAAAGACGTCGATGGCCTCATGATGGCCGGCCGCTGCATCAGTGGCGACTTCATCGCCCACGCCAGCTACCGTGTCACCGGCAACTCCGTCGGCATGGGCGAAGGTGCCGGTGTCATCGCCGCCCTCGCCGCCACCTCGAAGCGCCTCCCCCACGAAGTCCCCTGGTCCGAAGGCGAAGCCAAACTCAAGTCCATCGGCCACCGCGTGTAGGCCCCCCTGGGAGCGCGGCACTCCGATGCCGCTCTGGAACGCGCCGCGACGATCGGTCACGTCAAATTCCCCTCACACTCGGCCCCTCCACCCACCTCGGCGGGATCATGATCTGTCGCGGCACCATCGGCACCCCATGCTCATGTTGGGATAGCTGCGTCACAATCAAATCCACCGCCGCCGCCGCCAGGTGCTCCCGCTGCTGATAAATTCCCGCATACTCCGCCATCCTCGGCGTCCAGTCATGCACCACAAAGCCAATATCCTGTGGCACCCTTAGCCCCAGCCTCCGCAGCCACCCCGGCACATGCGTGTCAAACGTAATCAGCGCATCCGGCTCATGCTCACGCATCCATTTAGCAAACGCTTCAAACCCCTTGCTGATGTCGTTGCTCGGAAACAGCAGCAGCGGCACCCGATCCCCCTCCGGCAAACTCTGCTGCCAGTGAAACAGCCCCCCGCTGTACCCAAACTGCGATCGGTTCACAATCCACCTCGTCACCGCCACGCCGATGCGTTTATAACCACGCGCGCTCAGCTCATCCGCCGCCATGTGAATCCCCAGCGTCATGTTCCCCGCGCACATGTGCAGCGCCGGGCTGCTCATCGCATTCCCAAACGTCACCGCCGCAAACGGTGAAAAATCCATCCGGCTGCACGGCAGCTGCATGCTCTGCGGAGATACGATCACCCCCTCAATTCCGCGTGCATGCAGGATCTTCTGCAGCCTCTTCGGCGTCAGCCCGTCCTTCCCCAGCCAAAACTCCTCCACCGCATACCCGTGCCCATGCGCACGGCTGCGAATATCATCAATTGGCACATACTGGTATGAAGGCCCCAGCAGCCCGTCCTGCGGCACATGCTCCCGTATCACCGCGATCACCGCCCTCACCCGTTGCTGCTTCCTCCCCCTCACCACCTGCATCATCCTCGCCAGATGCGGATCTGGCTGATAATTCAGCCTCTTCGCCTCCCTCAGCACCACCTCCCTCTTTTCCGCCGAAACCTTCGGCGCCCCCCTCAGCACCCTCGACACCGTCATCAGCGAAAACCCCGTCGCACGGGCAATGTCCTTCAGTGTTGGCGCGTGGGTGGCAGGCATGGCTTTAGGGCATTTTGAAAAAGGGTATGTCCGAAAAAGCCTGTGCGGCAAACGCAGCTCTCCCTCTCCCCGCCCCAGACACACGACAGCAGCAAACAGTTCTCTTCGGGGAGAGGGCAGGGGTGAGGGGCCCACCTTTTCGGAGCGTCCGGAGAGTATGAATGTAAGCAGCCATCATAGCCCCCCCAGCGTCTCCACCAGCAGCCTCCAAAACTTCTGCGCCGACGACACACTCGCGCACTCCTTCTCCGAGTGCGCCTCATGAATGTTCGGCCCAAACGATATCATATCCAGCCCCGGATACGCCATCGAGATCACCCCGCACTCCAGCCCCGCATGGCACGCCCCCACCTTCACCTCGTGCCCAAACAGCTCGCGATAAATCTTCCGCATCTTCTCCAGAATCGGCGACTCCGCACTCGGACTCCACCCCGGATAAGGATCCCCTGATTTCACCTGCGCCCCGATCAGCTCAAACGGCGCACGAAACGCCCGCGCCACATCCGCCTTGCTCGATTCCACCGAACTCCGCTGCAGGCTCCCCCATTCCGCTTTCCCTCCACCCAGCGCGATGGTCGAAAAATTCGAAGACGCCTCCACCAGTCCCGGCACTACAGGGCTCATGCGATACACCCCGTTCACCACCGCCTGCATCGCCAGCACTAGTGCCCTCTGCTGCTCCTTCCCCATGATCCCCACCTCACCCGCATCCACTTCCACACGTGTAGAGGCAATGCTCATTCCCGGCTCGATCAGTCGAAACTCTTCACGAATCCCCGTGGCTTCACGCCCAAAACATTCCGCAAACTTCACGTCATCCAGCACCACCACCTGCGCAACACATTGCGCCGGTATCGCATTCCTCGCGCTGCCCCCACGCATCGTGCTCAGTGCCACCACCATCTCGCCGCACGCGCTCAGCAGTCGCGCCATCAGCTTGATCGCATTTGCGCGTCCTTCATGAATCTGCAGCCCCGAGTGCCCACCCCGCAGTCCCGAGATTTGAAGACTCATCACAGTCGTCGCCGCTTCATGCGCCACCTCCGTGTATTCAAAAGTCCCCACCGTGTCGATGCCACCCGCGCAGCCAATCGTAAAAGTATCATCCTCTTCCGAGTCCAGATTCAGCATCGTCTTCCCCGTCAGCAGTCCCGGCTGCAGCCCCAGCGCACCTCCCATGCCCTGCTCCTCATCCAGCGTGAAAAGCGCCTCGATCGGCGGATGCGAAAGATCCTTCGCTGCTAGCACTGCCAAAATTGCCGCAACCCCCAGCCCATTGTCCGCGCCCAGCGTCGTCCCCCGCGCCCGCACCCAGTCCCCATCCACCCACATCTCGATCCCCTGCTTGTCGAAATCAAACGTCACCCCGTCCCCCGCCTTGTGCACCATGTCCAGATGCGCCTGCATGATCACCGGCTCACGCCCCTGCCTGTCCGTCGAAGCCGCCTTCCGAATGATCACATTCCCCGCGCTGTCCAGCTGTGCATCCAGCCCATGACGTGCCGCAAATCCCAGCACAAACCCCACCACCCGCTCCTCCCTCTTCGACGGCCGCGGCACAGCATTCAGATCAGCAAAACAGTTCCACAGAGCCTTGGGTTCGAGAGCGCGGATATCAGAGGAAGACATAAAATGAGTATGATGAGGCTTGGATCGTTGCCGCCGAATGCAAGCAAGTTCGCCGATAAAAAAAATCAATCGTATGAGGGCCACTCGGCCAAGGCAATAGCGCGATCGACCTCGTCATTTCTTAGCACCAAAGGTGCGACCTATCGCAGCCCAGGGTAAGCGAGCCTCAGCGAGCGCCGCCCTGGGTCAGCAACCAACACCTGGGGGAAGCAAACCGGGCACTCCGCCACACCCCTCGCGCACCAGCAGCGTCTGCAAAGTATTTCGCCGCACGCTTGCGCACAGCTCCGCAATCACACGCCACCCCGCACAATCCATCATTCGCCAAGAATGTTAACATAACACCCCATCACCCCATTCCCCCCTGAAATCCCCCGTCCCCCACGCGTTCCTCTCCCCGTGAATCCCCGCCAGCTCTGCCTCCTCATCTCCCTTACCTTCACTCTCGCGTGCGCCATCACAGCGCGCGCCGCCGACTCCCTCGGCCATCGCCACCAGACCTGGCAGGGCATCCCCGGCCTCGAACGCACCGCTGCTGGCCGCGTATTCTCCTCCTGGTTCACCGGCGGCCCCAAAGAACCCTCCGCAGAAAACACCGTCCTCCTCTGCTACAGCGACGATCAGGCCAAGACCTTCACCACGCCCGAAATCATGGCCTCTCCCGCTGCCGGCACCCGCTGCTTCGATCCCACCCTCTGGCTCGATCCCAAAGGCCGCCTCTGGTACATCTTCAATCGCGGCAATCAAGACACCGCCGTGCACGACGTCCACGCCCGCATCTGCGATGCCCCCGACGCCACGCCTCCCGTCTTCGGCCCCGAGTTCCGCGTCGGCTTCGCAGGCCCCTACGCCTTCCGCATGAACAAACCCACCGTCCTCTCCACCGGCGAATGGATCATGCCCGTCACCCACGCCACCGAGCAAATCCACTCCTGGTTCGCCGGCCCCCGTCAGCTCCAAGGCGTCGGCATCTCTACCGATGAAGGCAAAACCTGGCAACTCCACGGCGCGCTCAAAGCCCCCGAGTGGGCCTTGGAGTGCATGATCACCGAGCTCAAAGACGGCCGCCTCTGGCTCCTCACCCGCACCGGCGCCGGCTTCCTCTGGGAAAGCCACTCATCAGACAAAGGCCGCACTTGGACTGAAGCCAAACCGAGCACCATCGCTAATCCCGGCTCCCGCTTCTTCATCCGCCGCCTCTCCTCCGGCAATCTCCTCCTCGTCAATCACCACGGCTTCACCGGCAAAACCCGCAGCCACCTCACCGCACAGCTCTCCACCGACGACGGCCTCACCTGGAACTCAGGCCTCCTCCTCGATGAACGCAGCGGCGTCTCCTACCCCGACGGCGTCCAAGACCGCGACGGCCTCATCTGGATCACCTACGACCGCGACCGCCAGGGCGCTGGCGAAATCCTCCTCGCCCAGTTCCGCGAAGAAGACGTCGCCTCCGGCAAAAACACCTCCGGCTCCGTAAAGCTCAGGCAAACCATCAGCGCACTCTCCGCTCCCTCCATCATCCCCGCCAAATGGGACCCAGCGCTGGCAGGAGATACCATCATGCAGCACCTCGTCAACACCTCCGCCCCACAGGTCAAAGGCGCCCACGATGCCGAGTTCGTCTGCGTCGCCGACCGCGCCTACATCGTCACCGAGGCCAACGATCTCAAAGCAGGCGAAAGCGCCGGATGGCCCTTCATCTACGCCACCCTCTCCATCGTAAACCTCAAGACGCTCACCCTCGAAAAGGTCATCGACTTCGCCAAAAGCGAGCAACACTTCGAAAACGAAACCCTCCCTACCGGCGCCTGCTTCGTCCCCCGCATCCTGCAAAAAGACGCCACCACCCTGCGCTGCTACTTCACCAGCGAAGACCCCGGCAAACGCCAGTCACAGATGTGGTATCGCGACTTCCATCTGCAGTCAGGCCAATTCGCCCCCACCATCCACAAAGCCAAATTGCAAACCGCCGCAGGCACCTTCGATTTCCAGCCCCAGTACTTCCACGCCGACGCCGCAGTCCAGGGCTTCACCAAGCCCGCTCGCGACTCCTCCTTCTTCATCTTTGACTCCTTCAAAAAGATCGACGGCAAACTCTACACCGCCCTCAACAACTTCGGCGGCAAACAAAACGCCCTCGCTCTCGTGCACGACGACCTCGCCACCTTCGAAGTCCTCGGCCACTACAACGAGCCTCAGTCCGAACAGCTCAGCGAGTCCGCCGTCAATCGCCTCCCCGACGGCACTTGGATGGCCATCTGTCGCAATGACAAAGGCAACTACCACTTCACCACCAGCACCGATGGCAAAGCCTGGACCACCGGCCGCCCTCTGCCCATCGTGCCAAACGGCGCAAACTCAAAGCCCACCTTCGATCACTTCGGCGGCATCTACTACCTCGGCTGGCAGGAGTCCACCCGCATCCAGGGTGTCGGCCGCAGCGTCTTCAATGTGGATGTCTCACGCGACGGCAAAATCTGGGAACGCAAATACCGCTTCGAGTCCCCGCACTCCTTCCAATACCCCACCTTCCACGAGCACGACGGCGCCATCTGGCTCGCTGTTACCCAGGGCGACAAAGACGCCAGCCGCAAAGAACGCATCATGTTCGGCAAACTGGAAGACATCGGAAAATTCGAATCACTGTCAGACAAAAAACGCATCGCCTGGCCCGCCCCACCAGAAGAAGCAGCCGTTATGAAACACGGCGTCAAACTCTTCACCGACCGCACCTACATCATCGAAGAAGTCCCCGTCCCCGTGCGCGATCTCCCCTTCCTCCGCACCAGCATCGAAAAGCTCGACGTCGAAGTCACCGAACCCGGCACCCTCTACGTCCTCACCCCGACCACCCGCCCCAAAGCCGCCAGCCAGGAAGAAGCCCTCAGGGCCGCAGGCTTCATCAAAGTAGATGTCCCCGAAACACAGCTCTTCCCCGGCGAGATCAATCTCATGAGCCTCTACCGCAAAGAGGTCGCCGCAGGCGAACAGTTCCACTTTAAAAAAGTCGTCATCTTGGTTTCCGGTCCAGGCACAGCACTCAAACAGCCATGAGCCGCCAAGACATCTACTACTGGAAATGCGACCGCCCTGCCGCCTTTCACGGCACGCAGACACGCGGTGCTGCCGATGCTAAAATCGAGCATCAACTCCGCGAAGTCCTGCAGCGCCACTTCGTCACGCAAGTTGTCGAACTCAGCACAGGCATCGGTCAAGGCAATCACCTCACTTGGAACGCCAAGGTCGCCGGCCAGCCCATGTTCATGCGTGTCGAAAACGGCCCTGAAAAAGATGGCCACCTCGCCATTGAATCAGCCCTGCTCTCCCGTGTTCGCGAGTCCGGCGTAGTCACCCCCCGCGTCTATGCCTGCGATGCCACTCGCACCCGCGTCCCCTTCGCCTGGCAGGCCCTCGAGCGCATCTCCTCCCCGGACCTCAACCACTGGTTCAAACAAGGCCGCCTCGACATCCCCCGCATCGCCCACAGCATCGGCACAGCCGTCGCCCAATGGCAGCAAATAACTCTGCCAAACTTCGGCATCCTAAAGTGGTCTGAGCCAAAGTGCTCCCAGTCAAAGTGGTCCGCACAGTCCTCTGTGCGGCACGAACGTCCCCTCGCTCCCGAATCGCATCCACGCCCCCAAGCCTCCGACGCTCACGAACCTCCCCTCGCCCCCCAATCCCCCCCCACACTCTCCGGCTACCACCCCACCTACGCCGACTACTTCCATCTCCGCCTCGACCAACACCTCTCCTTCCTCGTCTCCCACAACTTCCTCACCCAATCCCAAAGCGCCGATATCCTCGCCGAAATCGAAAACCACCGCGCCCTCCTCGATCTCGACACCGGTTGCTTCGTCCACAAAGACCTCGCCCTCTGGAACATCCTCGGCAGCGAAACCGAAATCGCCGCCTTCATCGACTTCGACGACGCCATCTCCGGCGATCCCATGGACGACCTTTCCCTCCTCGCCTGCTTCCATGATGACACCTTCCTCCGTCACGCATTCGAAGGCTATCAAAGCATCCGCCCTCTTCCAGAAAATCACCTCCGCCGCTTCTGGCTCCACCTCCTTCGCAACATGATCGTCAAGTCCGTCATCCGCGTCGGCGCCGGCTACTTCGACCGAGACGATGGCTTCTTCCTCATCTCCTCCGGCACCTCCGGCCGCTCGCTGCGCGACTTCACCCTCTCACGCTTAAACCTCGCCTTGCAGGGCTTGCGCAACTCCAGCAGCATCGACATCCTCCGACCATGAAAAAACACATCGGCGCCTTCCTCTCCATCGGCTCCCCCGCCGTTACCGAACTCGCCGCTGAGTGCGGTTTCGACTGGGTCCTCATCGACCTCGAGCACGGCTGCGAATCCGAAGCCGCCCTCCCCAATCAACTCCGCGCCCTCCGCGGCAGTTCCACCCTCGCCATCGTCCGCGTCAGCGCACCGCATTCAGATCTCATCGCCCGCGTCCTCGACTGGGGCGCGGATGGCATCATGATCCCTCACGTCAACACCGCCGCCGAAGCCCGCCACTGCGTGGACGCCGCCACCTATCCACCGCATGGCCATCGCGGCGTCTCCCGCACCGTTCGCGCCTACGGCTACGGAATGCGCCTCCCCGAAGGCGAGATGCCCAAGCCCATCATCCTCGCTCAAATCGAAACCGCCGAAGCCGTCGAAAACGCCGCTCAAATCGCCGCCGTCGAAGGCATCACCGCCCTCTTCATCGGCCCCGCCGATCTCTCCTTCGATCTCAAAGCCCAGAACTCCCCACGCCCTTACGACGACTGCGTGAACAGCATCGTCGCAGCCGCCAAAGATCACAACAAGGGCTGCGGCATCCTCGTCCGCCACGCCGACGACAAAGAAAAACTCAAAGCCCTCGGCTTCACCTGGCTCGCCATGGACTCCGACCTCTCCCTCGTCCGCGAAGGCTTCAAACGCAATCTCGCCACCGCCCGCGCCTGGTAATCACCACACACCACGATTCCTCGAGATCGGGTGCGTCTTCACCAGAAAAAGCCCTCCGCGCAGCGCCTCCGGCAGGAGTGGGATCATCCTGATCCCACACCCTTTCGCTTCGCCCATCCTTCCCGAACCAGCGGCTCACGATAGCCCCCGCTTCCCCTCAGCACTTGTACGCTTTAAATGTTTCGTGTCCTGTACACATAAGGCGGCAAACGCGATTCCCCCTCTCCCCGCCCCTGAAAAAGCGACCATGCCTATTATTTTCTTCGGGGAGAGGGTTGGGGTGAGGGGTATTCCAGCGGCTTCGCAAGCATACGGCATCCCCATCCCCTAACCTTTCTTCCAAGAATGTACTTGGCAATGCCATGTTCTCTATGGGGAGAGTGTATTCGCTTTGGTGCGCACCTCGCCCGCTGCGCCTTCACACACCGCGCAGCCTCATTTCAACCGCGTGTTCTCCACACCAAACTTCCCAGATTGACATCCCATCCCAAATCCTGCCATCCTCCCGCCACGTCATCATGATCATCTACGGCACCGCCCTTCTCGCCACCTGCCATCTGCTCGGCATCATCCTCGGCGATCTCCTCGGTCGCTCGCTCGGCATGACCACCAATGTCGGCGGCGTCGGCATCGCCATGCTCCTCCTCATCGGCATGCGCTTGTTCCTGCACAAGCGCGGCATGCTCTGCCCCACGTCGGAGAGCGGCGTGCATTACTGGGGTGCGATTTACATCCCCGTCGTCGTCGCCATGGCCATGAACCAAAACGTCGTCGCCGCCCTGCGCGGCGGACCGGTCGCGCTGATCGCTGCAGTGGGCAGTGTGGTGTTGTGCGGGTTGTTCGTCTCATTCATCAACCGCATGGAACCCGAAGAGCCCAAATCGGAACCGGAGGCATCAGCCGAGTAGTCCCTCATGTGGCCGATCCTTGAAAAAGCCGCCAAAGAAAACGGACTCGTGCTGGCATTCGCCGTCGTGGGCCTCGTGATGCTCGTGTCAGGCGTCATCTCACGAAAGCTCACCTTTGGCCGTGTGCAGGGCTCGGCCATCGCCATTCTCATCGGTCTAGCGCTCGCCTATGTCGGCGGAAAAATGTCCGGCGGTACCAAAGGTCTCGCAGACATCGCATTCTTCAGCGGCATCGGCCTGATGGGCGGCAACATGCTGCGCGATTTCGCCATCGTCGCCACCGCGTTTGAAGTCCACGCTGAGGAGGCCCGCCGCGCAGGCTGGATCGGTGCCATCGCACTGCTGCTCGGCACCGTGCTGCCCTTCATCGTCGGTGTCTGCGTGGCCCGGGCCTTCGGCTATTCAGACGCCGTCAGCATGACCACCATCGGCGCAGGCGCAGTCACCTACATCGTCGGCCCAGTCACAGGCGGTGCCATCGGTGCCAGTTCCGATGTCATGGCCCTGAGCATCGCCACCGGTGTCATCAAAGCTATCCTTGTCATGATCTCCACGCCAGTGGCCGCAAAATTCCTGCGCCTCAAGACACCTCGTTCCGCCATGGTATTCGGCGGCCTCGCAGGCACCGTCAGCGGTGTCTCCGCCGGCCTCGCCGCCACCGATCGCAGGCTCGTCCCTTACGGCGCATTAGTCGCCACCTTCCACACCGGCCTCGGCTGCCTGCTCGGCCCCTCGGTCCTGTTCTTCGCGGTGAAGATGTTTGCTGATCACTGACCCTTTTCATTCATGCCCGACCTCCCACTCATCGCCCGCGCCCGCTCCCACAGCGCTTCCACCGCATACCGCACCGCAACCCAGTCCTTCACGTACCAAGATCTCATCGACCGCTCAGCAGTACTCGCCACCGCATTGCTCGCTGACACCGATGACCTAAAGGAAGCCCGCGTCGCACTCCTCGTTCCCGCAGGCTTTGACTACTCCGCCTCCCAATGGGCGATCTGGCGCGCCGGTGGCATCAAAGTACCAATCTGCCTCTCCGCCACGGAGCCGGAGTGGGAATACGCCCTCACAGACTCCGGCGCCAGCACCGTGCTCGCAGACAAGTCCATGGCCGCAAAGATCGCGCCCCTCTGCTCCAAACTGGGCGTCCGCTTGCTCGACATCGATGCCATCACCTCCGCACCATCGAAGACCTTGCCCGACATCTCTCCAGAGCGTCGTGCCATGATCCTCTACACCAGCGGCACCACCAGCAAGCCCAAGGGCGTGGTCACCACTCACGCCAACATTCAGGCCCAAATCGAGAGCCTCGTCGAGGCCTGGGAATGGAGCGCATCAGATCGCATCCCATTGTTTCTGCCCATGCACCACATCCACGGCATCATCAATGTCACCTCCTGTGCCTTGTGGAGCGGTGCGCTCATCGAGCCATTCCCGCGCTTCGACTTGAGCGCCATTCTCGACCGCGTCCGCAGCGATGCCTTCACCCTCTTCATGGCCGTGCCGACGATCTACGTGAAGCTAATCCAGGCCCTCGAATCCGCCGATGAAAAAGATCGCGCCGCCATCGTCGCAGGCTTCGCACGCCTCCGCCTCATGGTCTCCGGCAGCGCCGCCCTCCCCGCCAGCGTGCATGAGCAATGGACCGCGCTCACCGGCCAGAAACTTCTCGAACGCTACGGCATGACCGAGATCGGCATGGCCATCTCAAACCCCTATCACGGCGAGCGCCGCCCCGGAGCCGTGGGCAAAGCCTTGCCCGGCGTCGAAGTCCGCCTCAAGGCCGAATCCGGCGCCATCATCACCGGCGAAGACGAACCCGGCGAGATCCAGGTGCGCGGCCCCGGTGTCTTCCGCGTGTATTGGAACCGTCCCGAAGCCAGCGCCGAAACCTTCGATGAAACTTGGTTCCGCACCGGCGACATGGCCGTGCTCGAGCGCGGCTACTACCGCATCATGGGCCGCCTCAGCGTGGACATCATCAAGAGCGGCGGCTACAAGCTCAGCGCCCTCGAGATCGAAGCCGCGCTACTGGAGCATCCCCTCATCGCCGAGTGCGCCGTCATCGGCCTGCCCGATGACGTCTGGGGCGAGGCCGTCACCGCCGTGCTCGTGCTCAAAGAAAACGCCACCCTCGACCTCCCCACCTTGCGCGACTGGTGCAAAGGCCGCCTCTCCGTCTATAAAGTCCCCCAGCGCCTCCTCGTCGTCACCGAACTGCCACGCAACGCCATGGGCAAGGTCACAAAACCAGCCGTCCGCGCCCTGTTTTGAATCAGGGCGAAATTTTCTCTGTGAACCCGCCTTTTCCGCCTACTCTCATCGCCCCCCATGAAAGCATCCCCCCAGATCACCTCCAAAATCGTCGAACTCTGCGAAGTCCTCGTGTCCGACGCCGAAGTTCAAGGCGCTCGCGAAAAGGCCGAGGCCTTCCTCGCTGACGAGTCCGCCGTCTCTCTCTACCGCGAGATGGCCACTCTCGGCCGCTCTCTCCACCAGAAGCAGCATCACGGCGAAGAACCCACCGGCGAAGAAGTCAGCCGCTTCACCGACCTCCAGGACAAGTGCGAAGAAAACCAGGCCATCTCCAGCTTCCTCGAAGCCCAGGACATCCTTCGTGGCATCGCCGAAGTGGTGAACGGCTACGTCGGCAAAAGCCTCGAGCGCGGCAAGGTGCCGACCGAAGCTGAAGTGTTTCCCCAAGGCTGTGGCGAAGGTTGCGGCTGCCACTAATCACCAGCCCTTATGAAAGCGTTCGCCCTGATCGCCTCTCTGCTGTTTTGCGTCTCGTCCTTCGCGGGCGAGGCCAAAACCGTGAAGCTCCTCACCATTGGCAACAGCTTCTCCGCCAATGCCACCCACTACCTCGGCGATCTCGCGAAGGCAGGCGGTCACACCCTCCTCCATCAGCCCCTCGTCATCGGCGGTGCCTCATTCCAGGTCCACGCCGAGAAGGCTCAAAAACACGAAGCCGACCCCGCAGACAAGGCCGGCCTCTACACCAGCGGCCGCGGCCTGAAGGAAAATCTTGAACTGCAAAAGTGGGACTACGTCACCATCCAGCAGGCCAGCATCAAGAGCCACGACTTCGCCACCTACCAGCCCTACGCCGCCTGGCTCCGCGATTACGTCACCAAACACGCCCCCCAGGCCAAACTCCTGATCCACGAAACCTGGGAATACCGCAAAGACGACCCACGCTTCACCAAGCCTTCCGACAAATCGGGCGAACCCAAAACTCAGGACGAAATGTACAACGGCCTTCACGCCGCCTACGACAAACTCGCCGCCGAATTCAGCGCCCGCATCATCCCGACCGGCGATGCCTTCCATATCGCCGACACCGATCCAAATTGGGCCTACCAAACCGATACAACTTTCAACCCAAAAATCGCGAAGACGCCAGAATTGCCGAATCAGACACACAGTCTGCATGTCGGCTGGCGCTGGAACAAACCCAAAACCGGCAACGGTCCCGTCACTCTCGGCATGGACGGCCACCACGCCAACATGCTCGGCGAATACCTCGGCGCCTGCGTCTGGTATGAAGTGCTCTTCGGCGACAGCCCCGTCGGCAACACCTTCATCCCCAAAGGCCTCGACCCCAAAGACGCCGCCTTCCTGCAGGAGACCGCCCATCGCGCCGTCCAGGCCCGCTTAAAATAGTGTCCAAAACATGGCGTCAGGTTCCTTGTGATTGCCATGTCACGCCTCGTCCTGCTTCTCTTTGCGCTCAATTTCTCCGTTCATGCCGCCACGGAAGCGGACGTCATTGTCTATGGCGCCACCCCCGGCGGCTTCTGCGCGGCCATCGCCGCGGCACGTGAAGGCGCCTCAGTCATCCTCCTGGAACCCACCGCCCACGTCGGCGGCGTCAACACCGGCGGCCTCTGCTTCAGCGACTCCAATCAAACCGTGCGCACCACCGTGCTCGGCCTCTTTGAAGAATGGCACTCCCGTGTCGAAAAAGACTACCAGATGCGCTCCGTTGCGCTTCCTTACCACGTCAGCGAAAAAGACCACAAGCCCTGGACCTACGAGCCACATGTAGCCGCCAAGATCACCCAGCAGATGCTGGACGAAGCCGGAGTGAAAGTGCTGACCAAGCGCGTGTTGCAAACAGTGGCAAAACAAGGCACCCAGATCACTCAAGTAACCACAAGCGACGGCGATTTCGCTGCCAAAGTCTTCATCGACGGCACCTATGAAGGCGATCTGATGGCCGCCGCCGGAGTCAGTTGGACCATCGGCCGCGAAGGCCGCCAGGAATTCGGCGAGCCACTCGCCGGAAAGCAATACTCAAAACCAAAGCTGCCCATCTCCGGCCTCGATGCCTCCGGCAAACCTCTCCCCCTCATCACCACCACCGACGCAGGACCAGACGAGGCAGGCGACAAAAACGTCATGGTGTACAGCTTCCGCCTCTGCGTCACCAAAGATCCCGCAAACCGCGTCCCGTTTCCTCAGCCTGCCAACTACGACCCCGCGCGCTTTGAAGTCCTTCGACGCTACTTCGCGCAGGAAAAACGCCCTCATCTGCTGTGGGATCTCTATCCTCTCCCTGGCAACAAATTCGACGCCAACAACGGCATCGGCAAACAGTTCTCCATGGGCCTCGTCGGCGCCTGCAATGGCTGGAGCGAGGCAAATGAGCGCGCGCGAGCGCAAATCTGGGAAGCCCACAAGCAATACACCCTGGAGATGCACCACTTCCTCAGCACCGACCCCGCCGTGCCGGAGGATCTGCGCAAGCAGATGGCAGAGCTCGGCCTCTGCCGCGACGAATTCGCCGACTACGGCCACTGGTCCCCACAGCTCTACGTCCGCGAAGGCCGCCGCATGATTGGCGAATACATCGTCTCGCAGAAAGACATCATGGACCAACCCAAGAAGGACGATCCCATCATTGTCTCCTCATTCCCAATCGATTCGCACGACTGCCAACGCGTGGGAACACAGGACATGGTCACCGATGAAGGAACCATCATGCCCGTCCGCATGGTAGGCCGTCGGCATGGTTATCCCTACCACATCCCCTATCGCGCTATCACACCGAAGGCCGCCGAATGTGACAACCTGTTGGTGCCCGTTGCGCTCTCCTGCACCCATGTGGGCATTTCTTCCATCCGCGTGGAGCCCACCTGGATGATCCTTGGCCAGAGCGCAGGCATCGCCGCTGCTTTGAGCGCCAAACAAAACATCGCCGTGCAAAAGCTGCCTTATCCCGCACTGCGTGAGCGCCTGCTGGCGCAAAAGCAGGTACTTGATCTGCCCGTCCTGCCGGATCTTCCACCGGAGCCAAAAGGCGTGACCAATGTCGATCCCCAATCCCTGCCCGGCATCGTGCTTGATGATACACAAGCGGAACTCAAGGGACCTTGGGGAACCTCATCCAGCTTCAAGCCACACGTCGGCACCGGCTACCGTCATGACGACAAACGCGGCGACGGCCAGTCCATCGCCATCTTCCGCTGCAAAGCACCCAAGACAGGCCGCTACACTCTGCGCATGGCCTACTCACCCCATGCCACACGCGCCACAAAGGTGCCCGTGACCATCGAATGCGCCGGCCGCAAGACCGAGGTCACCGTCGATCAGACCCAGCCGCTGGCCGCTGGAGAAGCATTCCGCACCATCGGCACTGTTCAGCTTGATGGTGATGTGGAAACAACCCTCACCGTCAGCAACACCGGCACCGACGGCTTTGTGATTCTTGACGCTCTGCAACTCATCGAAGCCAACTGAAAAAACAACTCATGACCACCCGACGCCACTTCATTTCCTCTGTTGTCACCGCTTTGGGCGGCTCGGTCTTCGCAGCAGACGGCAGGCCCAAAACCATCCTGCTCCAGTCAGCCTGGGACACGGTAAACATCGGCGACATCGGGCACACTCCAGGCACTTTACGAGTCATTGAGGAACATCTGCCGGAAGTAAATGTGGTCGTGTGGGCGATGAAACTGGACGAGCGCGTCACTGCGATGTTGCAGGCACGCTTCCCGAAGGTGGACCTTCTGCAAGGCAGCCTTACCGGAAAAAGCGAAAAGGACCTGGCGCTCCAGCAGGCCATCACCCATTGCGACCTCTTCATCCGCAACTCCGGCATGGGCCAGGACATCAGCTACATGCAGTTCTGCACGAAGGTTGGTAAGCCCTACGGCCTCTTCGGGCAGTCATATTTCCCCAGCATGATCGAAGGCAAAGGCGCAGAAGAACGCATCACCTTGCTCAATGCTGCTTCGTTCATCTACACGCGTGAGACGAAGACACTGAGCATCCTCAAAAACGGCGGCATCAAGACGCCCGTTCTCGAGTTCGGCCCCGACGGCTGCTTCGGTATCGACGTGCGCGATGATGCGCGCGGACTCGCCACCATGCAGAAACTCGGCCTGGAGGAGCGCAAGTTCATCACGGTCGAACTGCGCACCAACACGCCCAAGTTTCCCGGCGTGGATGACTCCCGCACACCGAAGCTCAATCCGCTGCACCCCACGCCGGAGCAGATCGCAGACGATGAACGTCGTGCCGCGAAGTTTCGTGAGGTCGTCACGATGTGGGTCAAGAAGACCGGCCACAAGGTGCTGATCGCTCCAGAAACGATCAAGGAAATGGGTCACAACAAGCGCCTCATCCACGATCCGCTGCCGCCGGAAATTCAGAAGCATGTGGTGAATCTGGACTCGTTCTGGAATGCCGATGAAGCCGCCTCCATTTTTGCGCGGGCGCATACCATTGTCTGTCACGAGCCGCATTCACCCATCATTGCCCTGGCCAATGGCACGCCGATCATCCACACCTACTCCGAGTTCCACTCGCCTAAGTGCTGGATGTTCAACGACATCGGCCTCGGTGAATGGCTCATGGAAATGGACGAAACGCCAGCGGAGAAGATGGCCGAGACCCTGTTCACCATCGATGCCGACTACTCGGCGGCCCAGGCCAAGGTGAAGAAGGCCATGGCCTATGTGCATGAATGCTTCGGCAAATCGATGCAGCATGTGAAAAGCGTCCTCGGCAAAGCCTGACGATTGACGGCAACAAAGAAGCATGGCTCCCGTTTTTACACGCCATGTCTTCCATTTCCCGCCGACATCTTCTCCGCACTGCCGCAGCCATGCCCGCAGCGGTGCTGGTGCCTCGCAGCGAAGCCGCTGAGACCAAAACCAAAGCCCCAAAAGCGGCGGTGGCAAAAAAGCCGGTGGCACCGCTCACCTTGCCGCCGGTACAGCCCGGCCCTGCCTACCTGATGGCCGGGCCGATGCTCGGCCATGTGGGGCCGGACCGTGCGCACGTGTGGGTGCGCGGCACGGCGGCGGTGCCTTGGAAGCTTGTTCTCACCAAAGCCGGAGCGCCAACGCGGGAAATCGATGGCGGCTCTCTGAAAGCAGAGGCAGGCCTGAGCGGCATTGCGATCATTGAGGGGCTGAAGCCCTCCACTCACTACACATATCAGATCGTGCTGGACGGTCGCGAGCAACTGCCTCTGCCATTGCCCTCCTTCACCACAGCGCCGGAAATCGGGAGCGCGTGCAGGCAGCGCATCGCTTTTGGCTCTTGCGTTGGCAGGACCACCGCCGCTGCCGCACCCACCTGGGCAGAACTGGCAGCGCGCCGTGCAGCGACCACGGACGAGGGCGCGTTCGATTTGCTCCTCATGCTGGGAGACAATCACTACGGTGACACGACCGAGATCGAAAAGCTGCGCGTGTACTACACCGCGCACCGCCTCGGCGCCGGATGGCGCGATCTCTCCGCACGGTCCCCTGTCTATGCCATCTGGGATGATCACGACTACGGCCCCAACAACTCCGACGGCACCGAGGCGGGCAAGGCGGACTCATTGAAGACCTTCCAGGAATTTTGGGCCAATCCCGCCTGTGGCGAAGCTGACAATCCCGGCTGCTACTTCACCTTCACCCGTGGCGATGTGCAGTTCTTCATGTGCGATGGCCGTTACCACCGTTCGCCGAACAAGGCAGAGGACGCTCCGGGAAAAACGATGCTCGGCGAAAAGCAGCTCGCATGGCTGAAGCGCGAACTGCTGGCCAGCAAGGCGAAGGTCAAACTTGTGGCCAATGGCAGCGAATGGGAGTCGTATGGCAGTGAAGACTCGTGGACGCAGTTCAAGCAGGAGCGCGATCCATTCCTGCGCTGGATCGACGAGCAGAAATTGGAAGGTGTCATCTTTCTCAGCGGCGACCGCCATTTTTCTTCCGGTTACCACATCAACGGCCGCTTTTTGGAACTCAGCGCCGGCCCCTTTGGCAGCGACAATTCCAAGCTGAGGGCAAACCAGGAGCGCTTCACCGGTTTTGACGACGGCCGCCTCTGGGGTGTGCTGGACATCGACACGACGGCTTCTCCCCCGCGCGTGGCCTATGAGTTCTGGCAGACCGGCCACTCCATGCGCGAGCGTCGAGAAATCTCCTGGGCGCAGCTTCATGGCCGTGAAAAAATCGAACGCAGCAAGGGATATGAAATTTGATGCTGTACGTGCATGCAGTCTCGCACTGGGGCTGCTTCTGGGTCTGGCCCATGCCGATGTAACGCTGGTAAGCGAAAGCAGGCCGCAGGCGGTCATCGTCATCGCAGACAAACCAACGCGCGTGGCACGCTACGCGGCGGAGGAACTGGTGCGCCATGTGGAAAAGGCCAGCGGAGTGAAGCTGGGGATTCACGCAGAAAGCGAAGATAGCGGCGCACTTCAGCGGATCTACATAGGTGACAGCGCGGCGGTGCGCAAAGCAGGGATCAATGTGGAAAAGCTTGGCGCGGAAACGTTTGCGCTGCGTGTGACGAAGGAGGCCGTGTTCATCGCCGGTCAGGATGGTGGTGGCGAGCCTCTGGAAGCAGACACGATGGCGGGCACGCTATGGGGTGTGTATGAATGGCTGGACCGCGATCTGGGCGTGCGCTGGCTGTGGCCGGGAGAACTGGGCACCCATGTGCCGAAGACGCAGACCGTGGTTGCAAAGAAATGCGATGACACCGTGGCTCCGCGCCTGTTTCAGCGTCGGCTGCGTGCCGGATCTGGCTTTGAGAGCGAGCATCCCGCACTGGGTTTCACCAAGGAGGCGGCGAAGCAGTTCAGCGAAGAGCAGGGCATCTATCTGCGGCGGCATCGCATGGGAAGAAGTTTTCCCGTGAGTTATGGTCACGCTTTTACCGACTGGTGGGAGAAGGATGGCAAGGAGCATCCTGAATGGTTCCAACTGCTCGAAAGCGGGAAGCGCGGTCCAAATAAGAAAGGTGGGCGCTTCTCCATGTGTGTTTCGAATCCAGAGCTGCAGCGTGAAATTGTTGCACGCTGGAAAGCAAAGCGCCCGGCTGATGCCACGACACCTGGATTCATCAATGCCTGTGAGAATGACATCCTCGGTCTCTGCGCCTGTGAGAAATGCCGCGCACTGGATGGCACGGCACCGGCGGATTACCTGAAGTTTTACCCGGCCACTTCAAAGATGGCTGGATCTCGCTTTGTTTCTGACCGCTATGCGCGTTTTTGGCTGGGCATTCAGCAGCAGGCACCCGCAGATGCGACGGTAATAGGGTATGCGTACTTCAATTACTTCCAGGCGCCGACCAGTGGCATTAAGCTCAATGAAAATATCCTCATCGGCTACTGCCCTTCCGCAGGGTGGTTTCCGCGCTCTGATGAGGAACACGCGTGGATGAAGCAGCAGTGGGCGGACTGGCGGGCAACGGGTGCGCGACTCTTCATGCGCACGAATCATCTGCTGGATGGCTACTGCATGCCCTTCATTTTCGCCCATCAGTTTGCCGATGAGTTCCATCATGCCGTGGAGAAGGGCATGGTAGCCACGGATTTCGACTCACTTACCGGCCACTGGGCAACGCAGGGGCCGAATCTCTACACGGCAGCCCGTTTGCATGTGCGCCCCGAGGCCTCCGCCGATGCGGTACTATCGGAATACTATGCGGCCTTTGGCAAGGCAGCGAAGGCGGTGGAAAGTTATTTCAAGCACTGGGAAGGCTACACCACGGACAGCCGCGAGAAGATCGGCCAGACAATGGAGTCGCTGCAGGCCTCGCGCTGGCGGAGCTGGGCCAAGGCGGCGCACGTGCTGTATCCGCCGGAGTGTTTCACACCTGCGGAAAAGATTTTGGAGGAAGCTGTGCGAGCTGCGGGCAGCGATGCCGAAGCAGCCGCTCGCGTGAAATTTCTCCAACTCGGGCTGGAGCATGCCAGGCTCTGCGCCCGTGTCTCTGCCCAGCTCTCGCTTGCCACTTCCACTGCAACTAAAGAGGAGATCAAAAAAGCTGTGGACGAACTGATCGCCTTCCGCCGTGCGAACGAACGTTCCGGCATCGGCAACTTCAATCACCTTGCGTGGGTGGAGGACTTGAGCTGGAAACTGTCCGAAGAAACCCGGAAGGCACCCGATTTATACCCATGAACCATCCTTCAACGCGCCGCGCCTTTTTTCAGCACCATGCCCTTGTTCTCGCTGGATTCGGCGCTGGAAAGCTGCTGGCGGCAGACACAGATGCCAAACCGCTGCTGCGTGCGGGCTTGATGACAGACCTGCATTATGCGGACAAGGCACCGACGAAAACGCGCTTCTACCGCGAGGCATTGGCCAAGCTGGATGAAGCGGTGGAAGTCATGAACCGCGAGAAACCCGCGCTGGTGGTCGAACTGGGCGATTTCATTGATCAGGCGGATTCCGTGGAACGCGAGATTGAGTGGCTGAAAACGATGGAATCGCATTTCGCGAAGCTCTCCATGCCGCGGCATTACGTGTTGGGGAATCACTGCGTCGGCACTTTGACGAAGCAGGAGTTCGCCGCGCATACAAAGGCACCTGGAGGCCATGCCTCGTTTGAAGAAAATGGCGTGACGTTCTTGATTCTCGACGCCTGCTTCCGTGAAGATGGCACGCCGTATGAGCGGAAGAATTTTAACTGGCAGGACTGCAACCTGCCCAAGGCGGAGCTGGCGTGGCTGGAAGCAGCATTAACCTCGGCCAACGGGCCGGTGATCGTCTTCGCGCATCAGCGGCTGGACATGGACAAGGCGCATGCCGTGCGCAATGCGGCCGAGGTGCGTGCCCTGCTGGAGAAGTCCGGCAAGGTGCTGGCGGTGTTTCAGGGCCACTCGCACAAGAACGACTACCAGCAGATCGCAGGCATTCACTACACCACCCTCGTCGCCATGGTGGAAGGCAGCGGTTTGGAAAACAACGGCTATTCGCTGCTGGATGTGATGCCCGATGGCTCGCTGCGCTTGAACGGCTTTCGCAGGCAGACAAACCGCACTTTGACTCACGCATGAAACTTCTCCTTTTTTCTCTCGCATTCGCAAGCTCTGCGCTCGCTGTGGAGCCTGGCTTTGAATCTCTCTTTGACGGCAAAACGCTCGATGGCTGGAAGCAGAGCGGGAACTGGGAGGTGGTGAATGGCGAGATCGCCCGCGTGAAAAAGGGTGGCTCGCTCACCTATGAAAAGGCGAGAGTGCCGGATGACTTCGAGCTGCGTTTTGACTGGAAGGTCGCCAAGGGATGCAACAGCGGCGTGTACTATCGGCCCGGGCAGTATGAGTATCAGCTGCTCGACAATGCCAACAGCCCCTATGGCGAAAATCCGCGGTCCAGTGCTGGGGCGTTGTACTTCTGCATGGCTCCGACCATGGATGTGGTGCGGCCGTTTGAGCAGTGGAATGAGGCGCGCATCGTCTGCAAAGGGAGCGTGATCCAGCACTGGCTGAACGGCGAGAAAGTGGTGGATTTCGACTATGCGGACCCGCGATGGAAGGATGCGGTCAAGCTGGTGAGCTATCGCGGCACGGATCTGACCAAGCGAGGCGGCAATCTCTGGCTGCAGGATCACGGCGCAGCGGTGTGGTTCAAAAATTTGCGCTGGCGTGCCATTCCTGCGGATGAACCTCTGGTGAGTGAGAACCTCACGCCGATGCCCGTTTCCGAAGCGGCGCTGAAGAAGGAGCAGCTGCGCATTCAAGAACTGCTGAACGCGAAAGCCAAGAAATCCGCATGGAAGCATCAAGAGGTGAAACGCTTCAAAGCTGAGGAAGCGCATCAAGGCGTGGCGGTGGATGACGTGTATTTCTACGCCATCACCAACGCGGCCCTTGGCAAATATCGAAAGGACACTGGCGAGCGCACGGGCGGCTGGAAGGAGGCCAAAGGCGGACGCCTCAAGCATTTGAATGCGGGGCTTGTACTCGACGGGAAACTTTACTGCGCGCATTCCAATTTCCCCGAGGTTCCCGAAAAGAGCTCCGTGGAGATCTGGGATCCGCAGACGATGCAGCATCTGGAGTCGATTGATGTGACGAGCGATGTTGGATCATTGACGTGGGTGGACCGCCATGAGGGAAGGTGGTACGCCTGCTTTGCGCAGTATGCGAAGACCGGCGATCCCGGGAAGACGCGGGTGGTGATGTTTGATGCGCAGTGGAAGAAGCTCGGAGACCTGAAGTTTCCGGACGAAGTGGTGGCAAAGTTTGGCAAAAACAGCAGTTCCGGCGGCAGCTTTGGGCCGGACGGACATCTCTTCATCACCGGACATGATGCGCAGGAGCTGTACGTGCTGGACCTTCCGGCCAAGGGTAACACGTTGATCCTGAAAGACACTGTTCCGATCAGCGCCCACGGCCAGGCCTTTGCGTGGGATCGCGGAGAAGCCGGAGTGCTGTATTCCATCGATCGTAAAACCTCCGAGGTGATTGTGTCGAGAATGTCGAAGTCCTGATTTCATCCACGGGCGTAGGATGTGTGCGTCAACCCCTCACACACCTACCCGATCATGAAACAAAAAGCATCCGCCCAATGGCAAGGCTCCCTCAAAGAAGGAGCCGGCACTCTCAGCACCGGCTCCGGCGCCCTCACTGACAAGCCCTACTCCTTCAAGACACGTTTTGAAGGTGAGCAGGGAACCAATCCGGAGGAACTCATAGGCGCTGCGCACGCAGGCTGTTTTTCCATGGCTTTCTCCATGATTCTTGGGCAGGCGGGTTTCACCCCGGACAAGATCGCCACCACCGCCACCATCACGCTGGAGCCGAAGGACGGCGGCTTTGCCATCACCGCCAGCCACCTGGATGTGACTGCGACCATTGCGGGCATCGACGACGCCACTTTTCAGGATCTCGCGGGCAAAGCGAAAGCCGGGTGCCCGGTCTCGAAGCTGCTGAATGCGACGATCACGATGGACGCGAAGCTGGGATAAGTCATTTTGATCTTCAAGGAGCCGGGCCGTGAGGTCCGGCTCTTTGCTTTCTTCAATGGACGTCCTGCGGCTTTGCGCCTGGAAACCATTCCGTGTGCTGATCTCCCTGGCGGCCGAAGTAGGTGACGCGCTGGCCGCGCAGAAAGGCGAAGTAGCCCTGCACTCCGGCCTGCATGGCGCGGATGCTGAAGTCCCGGTAATGCTGGTTTTTCTGCTGGCTGTCCAGGATGTTCGCACGAAGGGCCGGCGCATCAAAGTCGGCGGCAATCGATGGCAGATTTTCATAGGGAATGGCAGTGATGACGACAGCCCCGCCACCGCTGTAAAAGGTCTTCCGCAGGGCAAGGTAATCGACGTGGTAAAACTCCACGCCTGCCTCGATGAGCATGGCGACAATTTTTGGAAAAGGAGTGCCCCCGGCGAGAGTGGCGCTGGCGGCGGTGGTGATGAGAGCTGTGTTCATAGTGGTATGTCTGGGGAGTTTGTGCGAGGCACGCCATGCGGGGCCTCTCCAGATGTGACAGCAGCTGCGCTGAGCTGTGACAGTTCGTGCGTTTTTTTTAATTTTGGCCAAACCCTGAACCAGAGAGCATGTCGCGAAGCCTGCCGGCAAGATCCGGACCCGCGAGCATGGGCTGGGTGCGGTAGAGTTCTGCATGCAGGCGGTCCATTCCTTCAAGTTCTTCCAGCCGTGCGGTGACCTGCCGCTGCACCGAGGTGATGCGGTCTTTGCAAAATTGGAGGTTTGCCGGGTCCAGCCAGCCTGCGCGCATGAAGCCCTGGGTCTTGCGTGCGCAACGGCAGGGATTGGCTGTGTTGACGAGTCCGCAGCGGTCGTTCATGAACTGGTACAGATCCTGCCGCGCACGCGAGAGAAGCTGGCGGAAGTTTGCAGGTGTAACCTCGAGCGCTGCTGCTGCCGTCTCGCTGGATTCTCCAAAGACCTCGCCCAGAATGAAGGCCAGCCGCTGGCGGCGGTCCAGGCACATGAGCATGGCGGTGATGCAGCCGAGCCTGGCCTCCTCCAGCAGCACCTGAGTTTCCACGGGCAGAGCATGCGTGTCAGGGAGGTCTTCGTCAGGCACACCGGCGATGGATTCGCCCATGTCGGTGAAGGTCATCGCTTTTTCCTCCATCTCTGATTTGCGCACATTGAGCAGGTGATTGACCGCGATGCGGTGCAGCCAGGTGCTGAACTTGGCGCGGCCTGCAAAGCTGCCGAGATGCGTCACGGCCTTGATCAGAATTTCCTGGGCTGCGTCTTCCGCCACTTCACGTCGCCAGACCATGCGCAGGGCGAGGTTGAAAACCCAGGACTGATGTCGCCGCACCAGCGCGTCCAGAGCATCCATATCTCCGCCCTGAGCTTGCAGAACCAGCGCTTCGTCAGTCATCTTAACCAGCCATAGATGCAAAGATGGGCGGCGTCCATGACTGTCAGCCTTGCTGCAACAAGGCCTTCGTGCCTGGTTCCCAGGCAAGGCCCCAGTCGCGCAGGGATTTCATGATGGGGCGGAGGGAGTCGCCTTTCTCTGTGAGTTCGTAGGCCATGCGTTTGCCGCCATCGGCGGCGGGAATCTGGCGCACGATGCCGGATTCGAGCAGGCGCTCAAGGCGGTCGCTGAGGATGTTGGTGGGGATGCCTTCGGGAGATCCGACGAAGTCTTTGAAGCGGCTGCGGCCCAGCATGAGATCGCGGATGATGAGCAGCGTCCAGCGGTCGCCAAACAGATCCAGCGCGCAGGCGACAGGGCAGGGGGAGCGGCGTGCGGGCGGCACGGCTGCCTTGGACGGGCGTTTGGATGCTGGGGATTTTCGCATGAGGGACCATTCCTTCGAATGCTTGCATTTCAAAAGTAAAATACTTGCAAAGTGCAAGTAAATGGAAATTGTGCCCGGCATGAGCACTCCCGCTGATCCACAACTGGCCCCACCGGGAGCCGGACTTCCAACTTTCGAACTCTGGGCCGCCCGGCTGTTTTTTACGCTGAAACGCTGGCGCGGCGACCGTGAGACGTTTGTGCGCCAATTTGAGCAGGAGCGGGCGACGATACGCGCTCTGGTGAACACCTGCCCGGACGCAAAGCGTGGAGAGCGGGTGCTGATCATACGGCTGCGTGGTCTGGAGGACAGCAGCAGACACTGGTCGGTGTGGATGACGCTGGACCACCTGCGCATCACCAACACAGGCGTCGTGCGCGTCATACACGCACTCACTCATGGCAGAGTGCCTCCGGGGCAGGCCAGCACTGCGGCGGTCAAACCAGATGTGAAGGTGACGTCGGCCGTGGAAGCAGAATACGAGCGTTCATGCGATGCCGTGCTCGCTGCGATCGCCGAGTCCTCCGACTTGAATACCACGCTGAGATTTGCGCATCCGTGGTTCGGAGCGCTGAATGCAGCGGGGTGGGCGGCAATGGCGGGCACACATCTGGGGCTGCACCGAGCGCAGATACAAAGCATCCTGGCAGGATTGAGCAGCGCCTGATTGACAAATCCCTGCCACCGGCGAGGCATTCTGCATGTCTGCGAAACCTGACCCCGCCACGCTGCCCTGCAGCCCTCTTGATGAAACCGATGGCCTGAAGTACTTTCCGCGCATGCTGGGGAAGATACGTCTGTTTGCGGAAGGCAGGCTGTGGGAGGAACTGCAGGCGAATCTCGGCAAGGGCAGTGACGGCGCCTGCACGGGGTTTTTGCATGTGAATTATGACGACCTGAAGGCCCGCGTGCTGGAAGGTGGAACGGACGAGGAGATCCTCCACTGGTGCCAGGTACACGGCCGCCCGCTCAATGACACGGACAAACTTGTCTGGAACTACTACACGCTGAAGCTGGGCATCAATGACCACATCACGGCCATTCTGGCGAAGCGTAAGGCTGAGAGCGGCCTCGGAGATCGCGATGACATCCAGACCATCACGCATTACATTGATGTGGATGAGGGAAGGCTGCCTTGATGAGTGCAGAGGCGCCACCACCAGCGGTTTCGTTCTGGCAAAGCGTGCGGCAGTCGCTGCGCGGAGAGGAGCATGACTACACGGCTCTGCCGCTGAACCGTGCCGTGGTTCTGCTGGCGGTGCCGATGGTGCTGGAGATGGTCATGGAGTCTCTGTTTGCGGTGGCGGACGTTTATTGGGTTTCGCACCTGGGAAAGGGTGCTGTGGCCGTGGTGGGCCTCACGGAATCCATCATGACGCTCATCTATGCGGTGGCGATGGGCATTTCGATTGCGGCCACGGCGATTGTATCGCGGCGCATCGGTGAAAAGGAGCCGGAACTGGCCGCGCAGGCGGCGGGGCAGATCATTCTGCTCGGCGTGCTGGTGTCGGCGGCCATCGGCATGGTGCTGGGATATTTCGCGCCAGAGATCCTGCGGCTGATGGGCGCGGAAGAGGAGATCGTGGTTCTCGGCTCCAACTTTGCGCGCATGATGCTGGGCGGGAATGCCACAGTGTTCCTGATCTTTCTCATTAACGCCATCTTTCGCGGTGCGGGCGATGCAGTCATCGCCATGCGAACGCTGTGGCTGGCCAATGCGCTGAACATCGTGCTGGGGCCGTGTTTCATTTTTGGCTGGGGCCCTTTCCCGGAGCTGGGCGTCACAGGGGCGGCGGTGGCTACGAACATCGGCCGTGGCACCGGCGTGCTGTATCAGCTGTGGCATCTGGCGGGGCATCACAGCCGCGTGAAGGTGCACTGGGGGCATTTCAGGCCGGTGCGGGAAGTGATCGGCGGGGTGCTCGGCAAGTCCGGCAGCGGCATCGTGCAGCTCCTCATCAGCACCACGAGCTGGGTGGGGCTGTTCAAGATCCTCGCGCTCTTTGGCAGTGCTGCGCTTGCAGGTTATACCATCGCGATCCGCATTGTGATCTTTGCGCTGATGCCGGCGTGGGGGCTGGCCAGTGCCGGTGCCACGCTGGTGGGGCAGAATCTCGGGGCAAAGAAGCCGGAGCGCGCGGAGCAGGCGGTCAAAATAGCGGTGAAGTTTGATGTCATTGCCCTGTGCCTGATCGGCCTTGTCTTTGTGCTGCTGGCGCATCCGCTGATCCGGCTCTTCACCCACGAGCCTGAGGTGGTGGCCTATGGCACGCAGGCCCTGTGGATTCTGAGCCTGGCCTTTCCGATGTATGCGGCGGGCATGTGCTACGAGTCCGCCTTCAATGGTTCGGGCGACACTTGGACGCCAGTGTGGCTGAATTTTTTCTGCCTGTGGCTGGGGCAGATTCCGATTGCCTGGGTGCTGTCAAAATCCCTGGGCTTTGGACCCATGGGAATTTTCATTGCCGTGCCGGCGGCTAACTCGCTGCTGGCTCTCGCGAGCTGGCTGCTCTTCAAGCGAGGCCGCTGGAAATCGCAAAACGTTTGAGGCGGAGATCAGGGTTTTGGCGCTTCGCCGGCGGAGAGGCTGTACAGGCGGCTCTGCTTCATCGCGATCACGATTTTCACCGGGCGGTCCGTTGGTGCGGTGGTGTGCTCTTTCCAATGCACCGGCCAGCGTGTTGCGTCTGTTTTGAGGACTTCGCTGTCTTCCAGAGCACAGCCTGAAATGGGGCGGCCATCGGCTTCGAGCAAGGCAACGCGCAGCTCTCCGCCAGCGGCATTGGCGTTCACCATCAGGGTGCCGGAACTTAGACGCAGGGGCTTGGTTTCCACATGCCCGCGCTCTCCGGAATCGAGCGAGGCAAAGCCGTGACGGCGCCACTCCGCTCGGCCGATGGAGATGCGCTTGGGGGGCACGGGCGCTCCGTGGCTGGTGGTTAGAGCGGTGTAGTAGACCCAGGTCTCATCGCCCGCGTCCACGCTGGTGCTGGAGACGCCGAGGATGGTTCCTCCATTAAACGTGCCGGGCTGACCGCGGCCGATCACACTGATTCTTGGGTGCGTGCGCTTCCAGGCATTGCCATCGGCGCTGGTGATGAGTTGAACTTCCACGATGCCATCGGTGGCGCTCTGCCCGGGCGTGATTTCCGAAGGCTGGCGGTTCTTGCCAAGCACATGAAACATCGTCGGCAGTCCGATGAATCCGGCGGCATGGGGAAAGACGGACAGGTTGTTCACCTCGGTATGTTCGTCGGGGTTGGTGGTCCACGCGTTGTCTTCTGCATCGGGCAGGAAGACCAGCTTTGGTTCGCTCCAAGTTTTGAAATCAGGGCTGCGTGAGAGGCTGACCGTGCGTCCGAGCTTTTCGTGGGGCTGGCGGTTGAACGCGAGGTAATCGCCTGTGATGGGATCGCGGGTGAGGCTGATGTTGTCCGAGGATTTTAGAATCGCCTGCCTGGGGTAGCTCTTCCACTGCGTGCCATCGGCGGAAACAGCGGCGTAGTATTTGCCCATCAGGGAGCCGAGCATCTTGTAGCGGCGTGCAGGGTCGGGATCGCGCATGTCCACGTACACGCTGGGGCTGTGCAGATCGAAAATGATGTTGTTGGCGGTGGAGCCCTGGAAGCTGTGCAGGCCCAGCTCAGGCCTGTCCCAGTGCAGGCCGTCCTGGGAGGTAGCGTAGAGAACCATGTCGCCCTTGCCTTTGCGAAAGCCGGGGACTGAAGGTTTTACGCCTGCCGAGTCCACATCCGGGTGCCCGAGGTACCACATGCAGAAGCGTTTTGTGGCGGGATCAAAATGGACCGAGCCATAGACATAGACACGGCTGCCTTCCCATGGTTTCTGCGCTTCCAGCACCGGCGCGCTGCGTGCCCGTGCGGGGTGGATGGTGCGCAGCACACCGGAACTGGCGGCGACACCGCTGTCGTCCGCGAAGAGCAGCGGCAGCTCGCGCAGTTCCAAAGTTCCTTCCGCTGCATTAGCATGGCCGATGAGCAGGACGAGGAGAGCGACGCTGACCTTGTTGAGCAGGAGGCGGGTCATGGCTGGGTTCAATTTCATCGGATGCAGATTAGAAAGTGCGTCGATCTTCTCCAGGATTGTTTGCTTCCTGGTGGAAAACGAGCGGAAGGAAGCTAGAAATCCGACCCCTCTATGAAATGTGTTTTGTTCCTCCTGTGCGGCGTGCTGGCCGCGTCTGCCGCTGACCTGAAAACCACCGGTGCCGGCATTGAAATCTCGGCCGGCAGCCTCGGGAGTTTCATGCTGAGCTATCCTGAACTGGAGCCCGCGCACAAGCAGATCGAGGTGAAGGCGTCGGGAGCAAACGCGACGGTGCGCTATGAGGGAGGGGCCGAGTGCGCGGTGGCCATCAACAAGGATGAGATTGATCTTAGCTTCAAAGGAGGATCAGATTTGAAATCCTGGAAGATGTCCGTCCTCATCGACATCGGCTTTGCCAAAGGCGGGACTTGGAAGATTGCGGAAAAGGAGGGCGCGTTTCCGGCGGAGAAGTCCACACCGCCACAGTTTGCGAGCCTGAACAGCACGAGCTTCATGCTCAAGAACGCGCAGGGGCAGAGCCTGAGCTTCACCACTCCGGATTTTGCCTTTCAGCAGATCACGGACAACCGCGAGTGGAACTGGGCCATCTACAACTGGTTCTTCATGGTGCCCTTCAATGCGGACAATCCGACGGGGAAAATCCGCGTCATGTCGGATCTCGCCTCGGTGGCCAAATTGATCGATCCCTTTGGCCAGAGCATCAAGGACAGCTTTCCGAACAAGCTCAAAAGCCTGGAAGACCTGAAGGCGGATGTGGAAGCGGACAAGGCGTATTATGCGAGCATTGAAACGCCGAAGCTGGACCGTTTCGGCGGACAGCCTGGCAGCGGTGAGGCGCTGGGTCTGAAGGAGACCGGTTTTTTCCACGTGGAGCAGAAACAGGACAAATCGTGGCTCGTCGATCCTGATGGCAACGCCTTCTTCCACCTCGGCATCTGCGGCTTCGCGCCGAGCGATGACTACACTTATGTGACCGGGCGCGAGGGCATCTATGAGTGGCTGCCGAAGGCAGAGGGTGAGTTTGCCAGCGCATTCCGCCCCGGAGATGGCAATGCGCATTTTTCCTTTTACCTCGCGAATGTGATCAAGAAATTTGGCGCTCCCTATGACTATGAAACGCATGCCACGCGCATGATTGAACGGGTGCGCAAGTGGGGCTTCAACTCCATCGGCGCCTTCAGCCCCACGCCGCAGCAGGCGCATGTGAAGGCAGATTTCCCGTATGTGGCCAGCCTGCCGATCAATGCCTGGGAAGGCGTGCCGCGTATTCCTGGTGCGCATGAAGTGTGGGATCCGTATGATGCGGAAACGGCGGCGAAGATTGCGGAGAATCTTGCCCGGGAACTGCCGGCGCGTGCGAGTGATCCGCTGCTCATCGGCTATTTCATCGTGAATGAGCCGCGCTACGACGAGCTGCCACGTGTCGTTCCCTCCCTCACGGGAAAACAGGCCTGTAAACGGCGCCTGGTGGCCGTGCTGAAGGACAAATATCACTCCATTGATGTCTTCAACAACGCCTGGGAGGCCAAGGCCGCCTCTTTTGATGACTTGATTGATGCAGGGCTGGCCGTGACCACGAACGCGGCCAAGGCGGACATGAAGGACTATGTGCATGCGTTCATGGAAACCTACTTCGCGCAGGTGGAGAAAGTCTTCCGTCAGCACGATAAAAATCACCTGCTTATCGGCAGCCGCCTGCAGCCAGTGACGATCAATGACGAGCAGCTCTGCCGCGTGATGGGCAAGCATCTCGATGTGGTTTCATACAACTATTACACCATGGGCGTGGACACGGCGGCTTTGAAGCGCTTTCACGAGTGGACGGGCAACAAGCCGATGATGCTCAGCGAATTCTTCTGGTCCTCGCCGAAGGACAGCGGGCTGGTGGGCGGACGTGATGTCAGCAGCCAGCAGGAGAGGGGACTGGCCTACCGAAACTACGTCGAGCAGAGCGCGGCGCTCGGCTTCGTCGTCGGCATCGAGTGGTTTACGCTCATTGATCAGGCCACAACGGGGCGCTGGTTCAGCAAATACAATGGCGAGAGCTACAACACGGGACTCGTGAGTGTGGCGGACCGGCCGTGGAAGAACATGCTGGCAGAGATGATGAAGACCAATCATTCGATCTACGACCTTCTGATGGGGAAACGGCCGCCATTTGCGTGGGATGATCCCCGATTCCGCGTGGAAGCGAAGTAGGCCGGCCAGGTCAAGGATGGTCAACCAGGTGCCAAGGATGCTCATTCGCGGCTGGTTGTCAGTTGTGCTGGTGCTCGGCGAGACTTCTGGCTAGGATTCTTTTTATGCCTGCCAAATCCAAAATTGTCCAGCTCGTGGCCAGCGGTGACCTGCGCCTTTCCGCCAATCAAACCTGCTGGCCCGCCCAGGCTGCGATGGAAATGGCGCTGGGCTCGGCATTGAAGGCGGAGGGGTGGGAGGTCAAACGTGCGCATGCGGCGGACAGCGCGAAGAAGCATGGGTTCATCGATTCGCAGAAGATGGGCATCGAGGTGTTTCGCGGCATTGATCCTGATGCGCCGCTGATCGTGGCGGAGGCGGTGTGGCAGTATTCGCACCATGTGCTGGCAGGACTGACCACGCATCGCGGGCCGATTTTGACCGTGGCCAACTGGAGCGGCCAGTGGCCGGGGCTGGTGGGCATGCTGAATCTGAACGGGTCGCTCACCAAGGCGGGTGTAAAATACTCCACGCTGTGGAGCGAGGATTTCACCGACGCGTTTTTCAAGGCCAAGCTGAAGCAGTGGCTCAAGACCGGGAGCATCACGCATGACCTCAGCCACGTGCAGAAATTGGAAAAAGTGAAGGCTCCCGCCAAACCTACGGCGCTGGGCAAACAACTGGCGGCCACGCTGCGCACGGACAAGGCGATCATGGGCATCTTTGATGAAGGCTGCATGGGCATGTTCAATGCGATCATTCCTGATCATGCGCTGCATGCCTGCGGCGTGTTCAAGGAGCGGCTGAGCCAGTCGGCACTTTACCATGAGGCCATGCAGGTGAGCGATTCGGATGCGCTGGCGATTCATACCTGGCTGGTGAAGCACGGCATGACCTTCCATCTGGGCGATGACCACGCCACACAGCTCACGCGGGATCAGGTGCGGCTGCAGTGCAAGATGTATGCGGCGGCGCTGCGGATTGCGGATGATTTTGGCTGCGATGCGATCGGCATCCAGTACCAGCAGGGGCTGAAGGATCTGCTGCCCGCGAGCGATCTGGTCGAGGGCATGCTGAACAATTCAGAGCGGCCACCGGTGAAATCTCGTGATCGCAAACGCACGTTGCTGGAAGGCCAGCCGCTGCTGCACTTCAATGAGGTGGACGAATGCGCGGGGCTGGACGGCATGCTCACCCAGCGAGTGCATCGGGCGTTAAAGCAGCCGGTGGAAACCACGCTGCACGATGTGCGCTGGGGCGAAAAATTTGGCGGGGACTACGTCTGGGTGTTCCTCATCAGCGGTGCTGCGCCGCCCGCGCATTTCGCGGAAGGATGGAAGAGTGCGGAGGGCTTCCGCCAGCCTGCGATGTATTTTCCCAGCGGCGGTGCCACGTTGCGTGGAAATTCCAAGCCGGGGGAAATTGTGTGGTCGCGCATTTACGTTCAGGATGAAGCGCTGCACATGGACATCGGCCGCGGCTGCGTGGTCGATCTTCCGCCTGAAGAAACCGAGCGCCGCTGGCAGCTGACCACGCCGCAATGGCCGATCATGAGCGCGGTGACCTATGGCGTGAGCCGCGACCAGCTGATGGCAAAGCACCAGGCCAATCATGTGCAGGTGGCTTATGCCAATGATGCGAAGGCGGCTGACGAATGCCTGTTTGCCAAGGCGGCCATGGCCCGGGCACTCGGCATGCAGGTCAATGTATGCGGCACGCTCTCACGCTGATCGATTATTTCCAACCATGATAAAGCTCCTCCACCCCCTCCTGCTCGCCTGTCTCTGCGCAAAGACTTTTGCCGCCGACGGCCTCGCGCCGCTCAAATACAACAACCCCGGACTCGTGGTGGATCTCGGGGTGGGCTTGTGGGCCTGGCCACTGCCAATGGACTTCGATGGCGATGGCGATCTCGACCTTGTGGTGAACTGCCCGGACAAACCCTACAACGGGGTTTATTTCTTTGAGAACGCCAGCGGCGACACTGCGAAGAACAAGATGCCGGTGTTCAAGCCGGCGAAGCGCATCAGTGCCGGAAAACAGAACGTGCAGGTCAGCTATGTGGACGGCCGGCCGCGTGTGCTTTCTCCAGGCAAAGAGTATCCAGACTTCCTCAAGACCGGGCTGGAGCATGAGCAAAAACTGCCGGTGGATGCCAAGGTGCACATGAACAAAGTTCGCGGTGACATGTGGCATGTGGCGGACTTTGACGGAGATGGGAACAACGACCTCCTTGTGGGGGTCGATGACTGGACGGAATACGGCTGGGACAACGCCTACAATGAAAACGGCCGCTGGATGAACGGCCCGCTGCGTGGCTACGTGTATGTGCTGCGCAACACGGGCACCAACGAAAAACCTGTCTACGACAAGCCGAAGAAGCTCATGGCCACGGACCGTCCGGTGGAAACTTTTGGCTGGCCTTCGCCGAACCTGGCGGATTTTGATGGAGATGGTGATCTCGACCTGATCTGCGGCGAGTTTCTTGACGGCTTCACGTATTTTCAAAACACCGGTACGCGCAAGCAGCCGAAGTATGCGCTGGGAGTTCGTCTGAAGACAGACACGGGCCGATACCTTACAATGGATCTGGAGATGATCACGCCTGCCGCGATCGACTGGGACAAGGACGGCGATCTGGACATCATCTGCGGTGACGAGGATGGTCGCGTGGCCTTCATTGAAAACACCGGCAAGCTCGACAACAAGGCGCCGGTATTCGCCGAGCCGCGCTACTTCCAGCAGGAGGCGGATCAGGTGAAATTTGGAGCGCTGGCAACACCCGTAGGGTTTGACTGGGATGGCGATGGCGACACGGACATCATCTGTGGCAACACCGCAGGCTACGTGGCGTTCATTGAAAACCTCAGCGGCAAAGGCGTGGAACAGCCGAAGTGGGCCGCCCCGGTGCGCCTCGAGGCCGCAGGCAAAGTGATCCGCCCCATGGCCGGCGGCAATGGCAGCATCCAGGGGCCGTGCGAAGCCAAGTGGGGCTATACGACGCAAACCGTGGCAGATTGGGATGGCGACGGCCTGCCGGATCTGCTGCTGAATTCCATTCTCGGCAAGGTGCTGTGGTACAAGAACGTCGGCACTCGCCAGAAGCCTGAGCTAGCCGCGGCGCAGGCCGTGGAGGTGGAATGGAATGGCGCGCAGCCCACGCTCGCCTACGGCTGGCTGCGTCCTGAAGGCAAGGCGCTGCTCACGCAGTGGCGCACCACGCCTGTCGCCGTGGATTGGAACAAGGATGAACTCATCGACCTCGTCATGCTCGACCAGGAAGGCTATCTTGCGTTCTTCGAACGCGCGAAGCAGGACGGCAAGCTCATCCTGAAACACCCGCGGCGTGTCTTGTGCGCCACGCAGGAAGCCAGGGCCCCCGGGCTGCTCGACAAAGCAATGGAGCAGATCAAGGTCAAAACTCCGGTGGCCATGACACCGGGTGAACCGCTGCGCCTCAACGCGGGCATCGCAGGGAAAAGCGGCCGACGCAAAATCTGCATCATGGACTGGGACCAGGACGGCAAGCTCGACATCCTGCTGAACTCCGCCAACGCCAACTTTCTGCGCCAGACCTCCAGCAGCGACGGGAAGTGGTACTTCGCCGACATGGGCCTGCTGATTGACACCAACATCGAAGGCCACGACGTGAGCCCCACGACGGTGGATTTCAATGGCGACGGCGTGCCGGACTTCGTGGGCGGAGCCGAAGACGGGCATTTGTACTACCTGAAAAATCCGAAGACGAAGTGACTCAAATGTGACTTTCCCCATGCGCGGTGCGGCGCGCTGAGTAGTGACGAGGCATGACCCTCCTCGAATTCCTTGCCCTCGCCGCCGTGGGTTGCACCGCCGGGGCGATCAACGCCATCGCGGGCGGAGGCACCCTGCTCACATTTCCCGTGCTGCTGGCCTGGGGCACGCCGCCGGTCCTGGCCAATGCCACGAGCACCGTGGGGCTTGTGATAGGCACGGCGGGAAGCATCGTGGGATTTCGTGGACATCTGAAGGCCATCCGCACGCAGTTGATGCAGTTTGTCCCGATATGCCTCATTGGCGCGACCATTGGCAGCTGGCTGCTCACGCGCACGAGCGATGACCAGTTCTCAAAGCTCATTCCCTTTCTCGTCCTGTTTGCCACGGTGCTGTTTTTTCTGCAGGGATTTTTGCGCAAATCCGCCACCACGGCCAGACCGCAGGCGCTGTGGTTCTCCCTGGCTCTGCAGCTTCCGGTGGCGGTCTACGGCGCGTTTTTCGGTGCGGGAATCGGCATCCTAATGCTGGCCTCGTTTGGATTCATGGGCATGACGCACATCCATGAAATGAATGCGCTGAAGAATTTGCTCGGATCGCTGATCAACATCATAGCGGCCGTGTGGTTTATCGCTGTCGGAATGGTAAACTGGCCGCAGGCCCTGGCGCTGACGGCCGGTGCGCTGATTGGTTATTACCTCGGAGCACATTATTCCCAGCGCATTTCACCTCAAAGAGTGAGGCACGTCATCACGGCCATCGGTTTCATTATTTCTGCGGTGATGTTCTGGAAGCAGTTCGGGTGACAAGCGCGGGCCGACGGCCGGCTGCGTATTACAAGGTATGAAAACGAGCATTTTACCGGTTTATCTCCTGTGCCTCATGGTTCCCTCCTGCTCCCTTGTTACGGTTCCGGTCAAGACGGCAGGCAAAATCGTCACGACCACAGTATCCACCACCGGCCACGTGGTCGCGGCTCCTTTTGATGCAGTCGGCGGGCACAAAGAAAAAGCTGAAGCGAAAAGAGAGAAGGAAAGTGAACTGTGAGCAGACCGCCCGGCTGCGATGGAGATGTCATCGAAACGGATGGCGTCTGCCCTCGACCGAAGTTCCGTCTGTTTTTCCCTGGGCGGCACGGAGCGATTACCGTGGTGTGGGAGGTTCGTTCAGCATGCGTGACACCGGGACCGGCGGAGCATTTTCGACCCGCGGAGCATGGCTGAAAAACCACACCATTCCCGGAATCAGCAGCAGCAAAAACAGCGCAAGCAGAATGATGAGGGTCACGGCGCAGCCAATGCGCTGATGTTTGAAAAGAATGCGGATCAACCAGACAAGGCCACCCACGATCAGCACCAGCACAATGAGCTGCACGATAAAAATCATGGAGCTGATTCCGAATTGCCTCTGAGGTGTGATCACAGGTGAATGCGGGCTGGCACGGAGCGGAAGCTCAAGCGCCACAGGCTGGCCCAGCAGGCGGCAGATGACGATGCTGGTGCCTGTTTGTGTTTTCGCGGACACCATCGCAGAGGTGAGCAATTCCTCACGGACTTGAGTGAAACTGCCCGCCACCTCGCGGGTCCTTCCAGAGTCCCCGATTTTGGTGTGGATGCGGAGCATTCCTTCTGCAATCCGCGTGACTTCGATCTGCACCTGCAACTCATGCACGTGGCCTGTCTGATTCCAGTGCAGGTGGTCGGACTGGATGCCGTTCACTTGCACAATGCGTGCTTCAATGGGCGCATGGGCGCTCACGTTCCATCGAACGTTCAGGGTGGATTCGCTCTGTTTATTCGCACTGGTGATGTCCACACGGTCTGGCAGTCCGGCTGAAGCCACATGCGTGGTGCCGAGGCGAAGAATGAACAGCGCCGCCAGAACTCCGGCGCAGACGGCGCCAGCCATGACTACCTGCCTGCCGCGCCCGCGCATGACCCGCCCCAACGGAAACACGGCGATGAAACCTCCTGCGACCAACCCACCCGCGATCAAAAAGAAAATCGCGATTCGCTGCTGCTCATCGGCCTCTTTTGCATGTGCGACCTGGTTCAGCGCCACCTCCGCCTGCTGAGTCTTGATTTGAAGTGCCTGCCTCTCGGCGGTCAGGCGCTCGACTTCGGCCTGATTGTTTTGTTTTTTTGCGGCTTCCAGCTCCTGAAACTGGGCTGCCATGTGAGCCTTCAGGGCCGCGAGATGGGCCCCGGCCTCCTGGCGCATCAAGAGATGCCTGCGCGCAATAGGGGTGATGCCAAAGTCATCGATGGCCTCATTTAAAAGGGTGGCCCCGATCAGCAGGGCAGTGCCGATCACCATTCCGAGGACACCCAGCCAGAAGCGTGGTTTTGTCGCCGCCGGGCCGGGCTTTTCTGGTGGAGCCGCCACCACTCCGGCAAGTTTTGTGCGAAACTCCGCGGCTGTGGCAAAGCGCAGCTCCGGCCGCGTTTCCAAAGCACGGAGCACCACCTCATCCAGCCGGACGTCGATCTGCACGCGCTTGGACGGAGCTTCGATTTTGTCCTTCGGCAGCTCCCCGGTGAGGAGTTCGTAGAGGACGACGCCGAGCGAATAAATGTCTGCGCGATGATCCACCTGATGGGTGTCATCCTTTTGCTCCGGTGCCGCATAGGCAGGAGTGCCGAGTGGCTGGGACAAAGAGTCGGCGCCTGTTTCGCCGGCAGCTCCGATCATTTTAGCGATGCCAAAGTCGGCGATCTTCAGGCGGCCCTCTTTGTCGAGCAGGAGGTTTTCCGGCTTGATGTCCCGATGCACAATGCCGTGCTCGTGCGCATACTGCAGGGCATCGCAGATGGGAGGCACGATGGCCAGCGCCTGCTCGGGTGTGAAACGTCCCGCAGTCATTGCCTGGCGAAGATTCACTCCGTCTACGAACTCCATCAGCAGATAGAAAAAGCCGCCGGCCTGGCCGAAGTCATGAATGGTGACGATGTGGGGGTGATTGAGAGCCGCGAGTGCCTGCGCCTCTTTTTCAAAACGTGCGGCAAACTTCGCGTCGTCTGCGCGCTCAGGCGCGAGAAGCTTGAGCGCCACGATGCGGTTCAGCGTTTTCTGACGTGCCTTGTAAACGACACCCATGCCGCCGCGGCCGAGGCAGCTGAGGATTTCCAGCTGAGGAAAATGCGGCGCCAGCTCCTCCGGTGTCAGCGGCGGCTTGGGCGCAACGGGCAGTGCGTCCGGAGGCAAGGTTTCGGTGGCAAAATTCAATGCAGCGAGGCAGCGAGGGCAGAGGCCCAGAGGGGCATCGGCGGGCAGCTGGCAGCCGCATTTGGGACATGGAATGGATTCGGAAGTCTTCATTGCCATGAGTAGTTCAGTGAGTTCGCGGCTTTGTTACAAGCGAATTCCCGTCAAACACCGGCGAGCACCGCGACCACGTGTTTCATCTCCGTTTCCACGTCCTCCCCTTCCGCCAGCGTGGCGGCGATGCCTTCACGGAAAAGTTCTCGGAAGCGTTTGCGAAGGCGGTGCACGGACACGCGTGCCGCACCTTCGCTGCAGGCCATGGTGGCGGCCAGTTCCGCGTAGGAAATGCTGCCTCGGTCCAGCGTAAGGCAGTGCTTCATGGCATGAAAATCGCCGGCCCTGCTGGACGCGAGAAATTCAGCCTCCAGTGCAGCAAGAGCCTGCTCCAGCAGTGTCATGGCCCAGCGTCTCTCATAAATCGCATCGGGAGCAAGGTCGGGCTCGCCTGCAAACCGGCGCTCGGCGTCCTCGGCATCCAGCGGGACATGGGTGATGTGGCCGCCACGTTTCAGCGAAGCGCTTTTGTGCCATTCATTGATCAGAAAGCGCTTCATGGCCACGAGGAGGAAGGTGCGGAAGCGACCCTGCTCCGGAGCTGCGGAGCGCAGCCAGTGTTTCTCCACCAGCCGGGAGAAAAACTCCTGCGTCAGATCCTGCGCGTCATGGGGAGAGTGGCCGTCGCGCCGCACATAGGCATAGAGCGGGTACCAGTAGGAGCGGCAAAGAGTCTCCATGGCCTGGCGGGAGTCTTCATGCCTGGCCGCCAGCACGACGGACCAGCGGGTGGTGGCAAAGCGCGGGGAAGGTGAAGGTGTGGCTGGCATCTGGGCGCTTCTTCAGGAAACGCAGGGGCCTGTTACATGCAAATTTACACCAGCTGCCACGGGCCGCGCATGGGGCGTGTGAGCATGGCCGCAGCTTCGGCGTCTTCCAGGACCTGCTCCCTGGCGGGATCCCAGCGCAGCTTGGTGCGGTTCAGCCTCAGTGCGATGTTGGCCAGATGAGCGATGGTGATGCTGCGGTGTGCGTACTCCACCGGAGCCGCGGTCCTGGCGCCGTCGCGGATGCCATCGATGAAATTGCGGAAGTGGTCCTTGCTGTCGTAGAGGCGCACATCCTTTTCCGCCAGCGGTTTGCGGAGGGAGTCTGGTTTGATCTCCAGCTTGCCGCGCATGCTGAGGATGCTGCCGTCTTCACCTTCAAACATGATGCCGGAGCCGAAGTCCTGCTTGTCTGCCACTCGGACGGTGGTGCCGTCTTCGTAGCGATAGGCGAAGGAGAAGCTGGGGGCCGTGGAATAAAGGCTGCCCGGCGCGGGCCATGTGGCCTTGAGGTCAAAAAACTCCACGGGCCCGCTTTCGTCCCGATTCAGCGCCCACTGCACGATGTCGAAATGATGCGCACCGAAGTCGGTGATGTTGCCGCCGGAGTAATCGTAAAACCAGCGCCAGTTGGAGTGCAGACGTGCGGGGCAGAAAGGTGCGTCCGGTGCGGGGCCGAGCCAGAAATCATAGTTCAGGCCTTCTGGAACGGGGGTGGGCGCGGTTTGAGCGGCGCAGCCGTTGTTGTCCCGGTTGTCGCTCGCCAGCCCTACTCGAATTTGCTTCAGTTTGCCGATCCTGCCATTGCGCACGTATTCGCAGGCCATGCGAAAATGGATGTCGCTGCGCTGCTGGCTGCCGGTCTGCCAGACGACCTTGCTCTGGCGCACGACATCGCTCATGAAGCGGCCCTGCGCCACGGTGAGGCTGAGGGGCTTTTCGCAGTAGATGTGTTTCCCGGCCCGAGCCGCCGCCACAGCCATGAGCGCATGCCAGTGGTCCGGGGTGGCGATCTGCACGGCATCCACGTCCTTGCGTGCGAGCACCTCGCGGAAGTCTTCATGCGTGGCGCAGCCCGTGGTGCCGTAGGACTTGTCCACGAGCCTGCGTGCCGGTTCGCGGCCCAGGGTGCCGGCTTTTTTGATGATGCCCTTGTTGTAGCGATCCGATTCGCGCTCGACATCGCACACTGCGATGACTTGAACGCGCTCGTCCTGAAGGAAGTTCTTTACCACATCCGTGCCGCGTCCGCCGCAGCCGATGAGCGCGAGCGTGGTGCGGTTGGAGGGGGCCACCGCACCATCCTTGCCCAGGGCTGAGGAAGGGATGATGGTGGGAAAGCCGAACGCAGCGCCTGCGGTGGCGCATTGCTGAAGGAAGTGGCGGCGAGAGGTCTGGGGGGCTGGAATCATCACCGGCAGTCAACGTTGCCGGCGGGCCGGTCCTTCACCGTCGTTTGGTAGGAAAGAGGTGCTGGATCCGGCATGCGGGCAGGAAATTCGGTTAGGGCAGTGATAATTAAAATTGACGAAGTCTGAGCAAAAATACTAATGTCTTCATTGTTGCCGCAAAAGTACTCTCATGAAAACATACACTGCGACCTGCCTCTGTCTTCTCGTCTACGTCTCAGCGCTTTCAGCCCGCGAATTTACCGACCTGCAGGGGCGCAAGCTTGAGGCGGAGATCACGTCCGCCACCAATGAGCAGGTCGTCCTGAAAAGGGCGGCGGACGGACGGTCCATCACAGCCAACGTCTCGGTTTTTTCAGCCGAAGATCAGCAATTCATCCGCGAATATGCCGCGGCCAACGTGAAGTACTCTTTTGATGTGCGGTACACCAAGAAAAAGCAGGGGGAGAGGAAAGTCGAAGGAGGCGGCTCCGAGGGCACTCTGGAAAACTGGTTTTATCTCATCTCGATCCGCAACATGTCGGCCGTCGGGGTGGAAGGGGTAACGGTGGAGTATTCGATCTACATGAAGGAAGCCGCTGCCGATGGCAGAACTCCCGCCAAGGTGGTCTCGAGTGGTTCCGAGAAGTTGAAGGATCTGGTCAGAAACGAGACGGGATCGATTCAAACAAAGGCGGTCGAGGTGATCCGTCTGCGCCCCAAGGCCGGCTATTACTTTACCAGCGGAGAGGGTGGCAAATCGGACCAGCTGGCAGGTTTTGCTCTCAAATTCACCAAGGGAGGCAAGGAGCTGTATACTTATTCGACGACACCGGGACTGGTTTACCGATGAGCGCTTCAGGCGGCTTGCCCCTTGTCATCATCATCGCATGAGTTGATATAGTGCGCCGGACGCATGAGTCCGGCGTTTCTTGTGCCCCCCGCCAAACGAGCCTCTCTTCGCAAAAGCAAACCGCCCTCACAGCATGCGCGGGGGGATGCGCTCGGGCTGGTGGATCTGACGCTCAAGTCAGGAGCGTTTCAGCAAAAGCTGAAGAAAAAGCCGCTCGTGCTCGATCACGTCACGCCGCAGGCGTTTGGCTTTGCGGCGGCGCTGATGGTGCGGCATGCGGAACTCTCCGCACCGGGCAGGCGGGTGTGGATCCTGTGCGCGGATGTGAAAACGCAGGACCATGTGCATGCCGAGCTCGGCGTATGGCAGTGCCCGGCGCTGTATTTCCCGCGGCTTGGGCAGGTGGTGAACGATGCGCTGGTCGATCCTGAACTGCTGGCGGAGCGCGCTGGCGTGCTCGGCACCATGATGCAAACAGATGCGCCGGTGATGGTGCTGTGCGCGGACAGCCTGGACGAGCCCGCGCCTGCGCTGGCGGAAATCTCCAGCCAGCGCCGCGTGCTCAGCGTGGGTGCCAAGCTGGACGTGGAGGATCTGCTGCGTGATCTGGGCGAGGCCGGCTATGAGCGCGTGCCCGTCGTCACTGAGCGCGGTCAGTTTGCGCGCCGCGGGGGCATTGTGGACTTTTTTTCCTGGCAGGCGGAGGAGCCGCTGCGGCTGGAGTTTTTTGATGACGAGATCGAGTCGATCCGCGCCTTTGATCTGCACAATCAGTCGTCCATCAAGCGGCTGGAAAGCGTGGGCGTCATTTTGCAGATGAATGAGAACGCGGAGGATGCCTCGCGGGTGCGCGAGCATCTGCGCAAGGATGATTTCATTGTGGCCATCGACTGCGAAGGAGAAGCGCAGGCGCGCATCCTCAGCGGCGCTGACAATGTGGAAGGGATGGAAGATTACACGGCGGCCATCCATGAAAACCCGCTCGGTGTTTTTGATGCTTCCGACTTCGTGCTGCATGAGGCGCGGCGCGAGCACTTTGCCCGGCAGATCCGGGAATGGCATGAGGGCGGCTGGCGCTCGGTCATTTTCTTCCACAATGAAGCGGAGCGGGAGCGCTTCGCCGAATTGCAGAGCGGCCTGCCGACCTCGCTGGAAACGAAGCTGGGGCTGCTTTATCGCGGCTTCACAGTGCCTGCGGCCAAGCTGGCGGTGCTGACAGGCGCGGAAATTTTTGGCAGGCATCAGCAGATCCGGCGCGTGCGCGGCTCGAAGCTGGATGAAGCCGAGGTGCTGCGCAAAGCGCGCGATGTGATGCGTGACCTGCGCGAGGGCGACATCGTGGTGCATGCGGAGCATGGCGTGGCCCGCTTTGGTGGCGTGGAGGTGCGAGACACTGGCAAGCGCGAGGAGGTGCTGGTGCTGCATTATGCGGAGGGAGCGAAGCTGTTTGTGCCGGTGGCGCACACGCACCTTGTCACGCGCTATGTGGGTGTGGGCGGCAAGGCGCCGGCCCTGAGCAAACTGAGCGAGGCGCGCTGGCAAAAGACGCGCAAGAGCGCGGAGAAAAGCGTGGAGGATTTCGCCGCGCGCATGCTCAGTGTGGCGGCGGAGCGCCAGACGCTGAAGGCGTACTCGCACCAGCCGGACACCAAGTGGCAGGTGGAGTTCGAGGAGTCCTTTTTATACCACGAAACGCCGGACCAGCTGCGCAGCGTGGAGGAGATCAAGCGCGACATGGAGGCAGAGAAGCCCATGGACCGCCTGCTCTGTGCGGACGTGGGCTTTGGCAAAACGGAGGTGGCCATCCGCGCTGCGTTCAAGTCCGTCATGGGCGGGCGGCAGGTGGCCATCCTGGTGCCCACCACGGTGCTGGCGCGGCAGCACTGGGAAAACATTCGGCAGCGCATGAGCGAGTTTCCCGTGTCGGTGGAAATGCTCTGCCGCCTCACGCCGCCGAACAAGGAGCGCGAGATCTTGAAAGGCATCACCGAAGGCACGGTGGACATTGTTGTCGGCACGCATCGCGTGATATCCAAGGATGTGCGGTTTAAAAACCTGGGCCTTGCGGTGATTGATGAGGAGCAGCGTTTTGGTGTGAAGCACAAGGAGAAGTTCAAAGACCTCTTCCGTCTGGTGGATGTGCTGACGCTTAGCGCCACGCCGATCCCTCGTACGCTTTACATGGCGCTGATGGGCATGCGCGACATGAGCACCATCGAGACGCCCCCGCCGAACAAGCAGGCGGTGCAGACGATGATCTGCCCCTATGATGAACGCACGATCAAGCAGGCGGTCGAGGCGGAGATCGAGCGCGGCGGGCAGGTCTTTTTTCTGCACAACCGCGTGATGACGATTGAAAAAATCGCACAGCGCATCCGCGATCTTTGCCCCAAGGCCCGCGTCATCATCGGCCATGGGCAGATGGACAGCGAGCTGCTGGAGGACGTGATGCACACCTTTGTGGATGGCGGCGCAGACGTGCTCGTCTGCACCACCATCATCGAAAGCGGTGTCGATATTCCGAACGCGAACACCATCATCATTGACCGCGCTGACCGCTTCGGGCTGGCGGATTTGTATCAGCTTCGTGGTCGCGTGGGACGTGGAGGCGTGCAGGCGTATGCGTATCTGCTGCTGCCGCAGGATGCGGTGACGGCGGGAGATGCGCGCAAGCGCGTGAACGCGATCAAGCAGTATGCGGGCCTCGGCAGCGGCTTCAAAATTGCGCTGCGTGACCTTGAAATCCGCGGTGCGGGCAATCTGCTCGGCACGGAGCAGAGCGGTCACATCGCCGCAGTGGGATTTGATTTGTACTGCCAGATGCTGAAGCAAAGCGTGGCGCGCATGCAGGGCCGCCGCGTGGCGCGCCCGGTGGAGGTGGGCCTGCGCACCGACTTCCTGGTGATGAACGAGGCCATGATGGTGCAGGCATCCCCGGGGGCCACGCCCGCCTTCCTGCCTTCGACGTTTATCGAAGACCTGAAGCTGCGCATCACGGCGTATCGTCAGGTGGGAGAAATCATGACGCGCAAGGAGCTTGAGGAACTCGAGGCGCAGTGGCGTGATCAGTATGGAGAAAAACTCCCCCACGCCGTGCAAAACCTCCTCACCTGCGCCTCCATCCGCCTCGCCGCCGCGCATGCCGGCATCAGCGATGTGGAGATCAAAGAGCGCAAGCTCATGCTCAGCCGGAACGGCAAGTTCGTCATGATCCAGGGCAAGTTCCCGCGCCTCAGCTCGCGCGAAGGGTTCAAGCAGCTCGCTGAGGCGCTGGAGATGCTGAGGTCTCTCTAGGCCGGCACCCCTTGGTCCTGGATTGCCATGGCAGGCACATAGGCCCTGAAGTACGCCAGCAGTCCTTCCTCGAGGATGTGTTCATCGATAAAGCGGCGCAGGCATTCCACGGGTTCCAGGGAGTTCTGCATCTCCAGAACAAGCTTGTCGAAAAGCTCGTAGCGGTCCTCATCGCCGGAATAGACCCAGCTTTGGAGATACAGGGCTATCTTGACCGCATTGCTGTATGGGATTCCCTCCTCGATCAGCACCTCGCGCAACTCATCAGGGCCTTCGTCCACCGGCGCTTCCGGGCATGGCGCACATTCAAACTCCACCGCGTCCATCATGTCTGCCGCGCACGGCTGGTAGAGCTGTGTCGTGGCCACCTTCACTTGTTCCACCTCGTCCCATGCCACAAAGGCGGCGCCCCGGCAGATGAGATTGTGCTCGATCGCCAGAGCCACGGCCTCGTCCTCCTGCCTTAAACTGAGCAAGTGCTGAATCCTCCTTCGCGCCCAGATGAGCCGTGGGGCGCACTCGGCATGACCTTGGACGCCCTCTTGAAGCTCGAAACGGTGAGACCATGACGAACCATCCGGCAGCAAGCCGGTGACCACTGCTGCCGTCGCGCCCGGTTCGCAGCGGATGGCCAGCAGGCTGACCTCTCCGGCGTGCAGGTCTGGCAGACGTGAACTGCCATGGGCTGGCAAATGCCCGCCCTGCAGTTCCAGACTGACAAGCACCGGCCTCCGCAGCGTTTCCGAAAGGCGGCCCACTGCCGCGGCGATGTCGTCCTCCGGTGTCAGCAGTGCGCAGCGGCCGCCAGTCTGCTTGGCCAGCGCTTTCAGCAGTTCATCATTCACCATGTGATCAATGCCGAAGCAATGCACAGGCAGAGTGGCTGCGTCTTTTTGTTTCATGCACTCGCAAAGTGCGTCTTCATTCGCCACCTGGCCGTCCGTGATCAAAACTAGACGGGCACGACGTCCGCTGCTGTGCCTGGCGCGCATTTCCAGCACGTGCGTGAGGGCCGGCAGCAACTCCGTGCCGCCTCCCGTGCCTATCTCGGCCAGTTTCTGAAAGGCGGCCTTGCCCAGAAGCTCATCGCGTCCCAGCGGCTTTGTGTCGAAGTCCCGATAGTCGCTTTCAAAGCACGTGAGCCACACCCGGTCGTTCTTCCCCAGAGCGCGAACAAAGACGTGCAGCGCCTGCGCGGCCTTTTCCCATTTCGTGCCATCCATGCTGCCCGAGCGGTCGAGCAGGAAGTATACGTCCTGCGTAAAATCATCCTCAGCCGCAGGTCCACTGCTTTGTGGCGCGCGGATTTGCAGCAGCGCGTACCGCGCCTCAGCCGTTGTGGCCACCCAGGCACAAGTTGAAACCACCGCCACAGCGCTTTCCTCCCACCGCAGTACAAAGTCCCTGCCGGGCACCTCCACATTCGCGGCAAGCGTCACCTCTATCCCCGACTCCACGCGGCGCAGGCTTGTGGCATGGCTGGGCGAGTTCAGCGTCCGCATGTCCACGGACTCCGCATCCAGCATCCCCTCGAGGTGCATGGTCGCCGCTTCAGGGTGCCCCGCGCTCAGGCGAGGCGGCGAGATGCGGCTGGCATCCGGCACTTCGTCAGTGTCCTTCATTACGCCCGGGCCGCTGTTTTCCCGCAGCAGCGGCCTGCCCGGAACGTACCGCACACCCGGGCTGAAAGGAATGCGAATGCTCATCTGCGACGCCTGCCGCTCCATGGTTTCAAGGTAGGCAAAGCGGATCGCAATCCGGTCTCCCGGCGCGACATTGCCAAGCTCCAGCGTGAAGAGGTTGTCCCGGATCATCTCCATCAGCGTAGTGCGGTGCCCGGCGGCCTGATGCTCCTTCACCACTTGTCGTGCCTTCTCCTCCGCCATCACCACGGCGCGGATCACACGCCCGTTCACGATCATCTCGCAGCGATGCACTGCCGCGCCCGCCGGCACTGGAAAGGTGTAGATCACATTCATGGCCGCATCTGCTGTTTGCTCAAACACCTGGTCGATCTCCATCAGCACCACGTCTCCCAGTATTTGGAAACGGGCCTCCACATGCCGCAGCGGCAGCGTTACCGGGAGATCGTTCATCCAGGCTGTGAGGCCAAACGGAGTTTCGGTGGTATTGAGTTCGGAGGGCGAATTCGTGGTAGTATGTGGTATTAACATGGTATGTGGTTTGCTCATGTTTTCCTGACTGGTCTTGCGCGTCAGCAGGGCTGCATCCCGCCCCATTCCAGGGCACGACAAGGCATCGCTGGCTCGTTCAGATGTCCTGGCCCGCCTCCGCAAAGTAAATGAACTTTGTTCGGGGCATTGACGGCACATAGCCGTGCTGCAAAGACATCGTTTACCGAGGGTGATCTAAACGCATGATGCGCCGATGTCAATCCCCCCCCGGATCGGACCCCTTCCGCGATTCACACTTGCCCCGCCAGATGTTCTGACTCGAAAAACTTCTGCGCCGTGGTCTCGCCCATTGCATATAGCTCCTTCAGCTTTCCTGGAAACAACGGTGAGGGGCGCGAATGGTCTGTGGTGACGATGGTCAGCTTTTTACCGTGCAGACGTGCGAGCTCGATGCGGTCGAGGAGGATCTGGCGGTTCAGGGAGGCATGCGTGGCGGCGACGGTGGCCATCAGGCGGCTCAGGGGCATCAGCGGAGGTTTGCCCTGGGGCTGGACGATGCGGTGAATGATGATGTGGTCGATGCTGTCATCGGTAAACCATGGGTCCACTGGGGATTCATGCGCAACGCCACCATCGGTGCATTTCCGGCCCTCGAATTCCAAGGGCGTAAACATCATGGGGACGCAGGCACTGGCGGCCATGGCGGTGGCGAGCGGGCCTTTGCGCACGAAAAGGGTTTCGTGGTTTGAGAGGTCGCTCAGGGCGATGAGCAGCTGGGGATTCGAAAGGGACTCGATGGTGCGGCTGCCGACGAGCGATTCGAAATGGGGCACCGCGCCCCTCGGATCGAAAAAGCCAGGATGGCGGTGAAAGAAGCTGTTGATCAGCTGATGCCAGATCCACTGGGTGCGGCTGGCAAAGGACAAGTAAAGTCGCGGGCTGAGAACGGCCTGGCGGATGGCCTCCTGCTCCAGACCAGCAGCGAACAAGCCCGCAGTGATGGCGCCAGCGGATGAGCCGGACACGGCGACGGGCCGCACGCCCAGAGCCTGAAGGCGCGCCAGGAAGCCGGCATGCGTGGCGTAGCCCATGAAGGACGCACCCAGTGCCACGGCGATGCGAGGGCGGCTGGTACTCATGCGCTGACGGCCTCCGGTGGGATAATGGCCGTGTGCCTGGCACGCAGAAACAGCACGCCGCCCACAAGGCCCCAGAACAGACTGAAAATCCAGCCGGCGAGAGAGGCGGACACGCCCACGGCTTCTGGCACATTGGCCAGGCCTGCCAGAAGGGCCTCAAAGGTGCGCTCACGCACACCGAGTCCGGAAACGGAAACCGGCAGAGATGCGGCGGCGTCGACGATGGGCATGGCGGTGAGGACGTCCAGCAGCGGGGCCACGCCGCCCACGGCACGCAGGCCGCAGTAAAAGCTCAGGAAAAACGCGGTGTGCATGCCGGTGGAGACCACCGCGGCAGAGAGGGTGCGCTGCCACAGCACGGCAAAAACAGAATGGATCTTGGTCAGGCGTGCGATGAGTCCGGCGAGCTTGGGATGGCCCATGGTGCGCGGAAAGGTCCGCCGGCCCCAGGCCAGCAGATTGGGTGTGAATGAAACCCAGCTGATGAAAAGGCCCACCAGCGCTCCGCCCACGTACATGCCGTATCCGGTGATCAGCATGCGCAGATCGTACCCGACTTCATTCCAGTGCGAGGCGCGCGCCAGCATGCAGACGCCGAACAGGGCGGCCACGGAGACCAGCCCGGTGAGGTGATCCAGCACGAGAGAGACGCTCACGGGCATCGTTTGCCCCGGAAGGCGCCGGGACAGCGCCATGATCTTGTAGGTGTCCCCGCCCACCACGCCGACGGAGCTGATGTTGAAAAAAGCGCTGATAAGTTCCGCGCGCAGCACGATGCCAAACGGCAGGTCCGGCACCAAACCGCGCAGGATGATGTGCCAGCGGACGGAAGCCAGGAAGAGCGAGAGGAATGCGCAGAGAATGCCGGCAAGCGTCCAGTGCCAGTTCGTGAGCAGGGCATGGAAGCGAGGTGCAATCTCCGCAAAAAGATCATGCTCCCGGAACAGCAGCACGAGAAGCACGCCGCTGATGAGCAGACGCAGGATGATGGAGGCAAAGCGTTTCAAAACGCGGGGCTGGGCAGTGGGATTACGCCGCCGCTTTTTGATCCATGGCCTCGGCGATCGTGTTCACACTGTGCAGGATGCGCTTCGCCTGGTCTTGGTCGGCCATTTTGAAACCAAAGTGCTTTTCGATCATCACCACCAGCTGCAGGGCATCCACGGAGTCGAGACCGACGCCTGCGGGACCAAAGAGGGGGGTGTCATCGCCGATTTCATCTGCGGTCATGTCGAGCATGAGTTCGCTGATCATAAGTTCTTTGAGGCGCTGGCGGGTCGGCATGCAGGGGATACGAGTCGTAGGGTGCGGAGGGGAGGCCTAAAGGAGGCCACCGTCAATTTTCAGGGTCGAGCCAGTGATATAGCTCGCTTCGGGGCTGGCAAGGAAGAAAACCGCCGCCGCAATCTCCTCCGGCCTGGCAAAACGGCGCATGGGGAGCTGCATTTTAAGGGCTTTGAGGTGCTCCGGCGTCCAGTCGGCAGGCAGTCCTCCCTCGATGTAGCCAGGGCAGACCGCATTCACGGTGATGCCCATGCGGGCGGATTCCTTGGCGAGGCTCTGAGTCAGGCCGATCACGCCCGACTTGGCCGCGGAATAGTTGGTCTGCCCGGCCGGGGACGAGATGGCGCTGAGTGAAGCGATGTTGACGATGCGCCCGCGCCGCTCGCGCATCATGGCTGAAAGGGCGGCTTGGCAGCCATGGAAGACGGCGTTCAGGTTGGCATCCAGCACGCGAAACCATTGATCCTGAGCCATGTTTGCCAGCAAAGAGTCTTCATGGAAGCCTGCGTTGTTGATCAGGACTTCAAGAGGGGAGGCTTTGGATGCGATTTCGGCCACTGCTGCTTTCCATTCGTCTGGTGAGGTGACTTCGAGCGTGATTAATTCAGCCCGGTCCGAATATTTTGCGGCCAGAGCCTCCGCACGGTCCCGCCGCTCCCGGACCCCCATGAACACACGGCAGGAGGGCTCCCGTGTCAGGAAAAACTCAGTGATGGCCAGGCCCAGCGCTCCATTGGCACCGGTGATCAAAATGCTGCGACTCATCGGGGAGCTTTGGAGTTCACCGGGGTGAGTTTCAAGTCACTTCATCTCCCCGCCCCACACTTGGGGAGATCGCACGCCGGGGCGCGCCTCGCCGCCGGGGATCACGACCTGGCCGTTCCAGGGCACGGCATTGGTCGTGACGAGAGAAAAAGGCACCTCTCCGGCCTGGCTCCAGGTTTGTGTCTTCACATCCAATGCCAGGACGGAGCGCGGGAAGCCGGGATGCTTCTCCTTAGGCATGAAGTTGACGTTCGCGCCGTCGTCACCGCCGATGACATAAATCTTGGAGCCGACCACCGGGGCGGGATTTGGGGCCGCCACGGCCACGCGGGGCATGTCGGGGAGCTTTTTCCAACCCGTGGCTGCCGCGTAGGCCCACGCATCGTTCAGCCATTCCCGCTCCGGCTTGCCGTCCTTGTCCGCATGCAGAGCCGCGCCGCTGAACAGGTGTACCACGCCGTCCACCGCGGCCATGCAGCCCAGGATGCGCGGTTTGCCGGGGCAGGGGAGGAGTTCCTGCCACTGCGCGCCGGGTTGCTTCAGATCGAGAGACCAGAAGGTGTTCATCGCGCTCGTGGCGGTTGGCGTTTCGATGCCCCCCGCGATGTAGATGACTCCATCGCTTTCGCAGCCGCACATGAAGGCGCAGGCTTTCGGCAGCGGCGGCAGCGAGGCGTCCTTGCTCACCCAAAACACTTCGCGGAAATGCTCGGTGGCATTGCCGCCACCCAGAATGATCCACCCCTTTGGAGTCGTGATGCTGACGCCATAACCATTCGGCTTCGGCAGTTTTCCCGCCACCCGCCAGGCACCGTGTGGCTTCTCCAAGACATAGAGTGTGTCATACCAGAGCTTGGTGCCGCCCTCCCAGGGCATTTTGTCGATGAAATGCGTGCCGCCCGCGACCATGAGGGAGCCGTCCACCACTCCGGCAAAAGAACCAGCAAAGCCTCGTTCATCAGGTATGGCGGGCAGGGGAGACCATTGAAAATCAGCGGCGGAGACGGAAGAGGTGAGGTACATGAGGCAGAGCAGCGGGCGAAGCATGGCCCGCACATAACGCGGTTTTCATGATAGTTCCGGCACATTGAGTGCTTATTTTGGTCCCCCTCATGCTCACTCTCTCCGGCAAATCCCACGGCAAGCTCTGCGACGGCGTTTCGCGTCGCGACTTCCTGCGCATCGGCGGTCTCGCCATGGGCGGGCTGTCGCTGCCGGAGCTGCTGAAGGCCGAGGCGGAGGCCCGCACGGGCCGCAGTTTCAAGTCGGTGATCATGATCTACCTGTGCGGTGCGCCCCCGCACCAAGACATGTATGATTTGAAGATGGACGCGCCGCTGGAAATCCGCGGCCCCTACAAGCCGATCAAGACCGCCGTCCCCGGCATCCACATTTCCGAGCACGCGCCACGTCTGGCCAAAATCATGGACAAGCTGGTACCCATTCGCAGCATGTATGGCTCGCCGAACGGTGCTCACGACAGCTTCATCTGCTACACCGGCAAGCCGCCGCCTCCCAACGGCGGCGCGGCGCCTGTCGGCCGACTTTCCGATCCACCTGCTTTCGGCTCCGTTATTTCGCGCCTCAAAGGCCAGGCGGACCCGGCGATGCCCGCCTTCGTGGGGCTCGCCCCCAAGGCCGGCCACCCGCCCTACGGCTCCCCCGGCCATCCCGGCTACTGCGGCAATACGCACGCAGCCTTCCGGCCCAATGGCGCGGGCATGGATGACCTTCAGCTCAATGGAATCACGCTCGACCGCCTGGAAGACCGCCGCTCTTTGCTGACCGGTTTTGACAGCTTTCGCCGCGAACTGGATGCCAGCGGCCTCGTCGGCAGCATGGACGCTTTCAATCAGCAGGCGCTCAATGTCCTTACTTCCAGCAAGCTGCTCACGGCCCTCGATCTCGGCAAGGAGAGCGTCAAAACCCGGGAGCGTTACGGCAAAGGCGACTCCAAAAACTACGGCGACGGCGCCCCGCTCAATCTCGAGCACTTCCTGCTCGCCCGCCGCCTCGTTGAAGCCGGTGCCCGTGTAGTGACGCTGAACTTTGGCCGCTGGGACTTCCACGACAACAATTACCCGCAGCTCCTGCGCCATCTGCCGCTCTTCGATCAAGGCATGAGCGCGCTGGTGGAAGATCTGCATGAACGCGGTCTGGACAAAGATGTGGCCGTCGTCGCCTGGGGTGAGTTTGGCCGCACTCCTATCGTGAACAAGGATGGGGGCCGTGACCACTGGCCGCGCGTTGGCGGTGCCTTGCTCGCGGGTGGTGGTCTGCGCACCGGGCAGGTGATCGGTGCCACGGACAAACTCGGCGGTGAGCCCACCGAGCGACCGGTTCATTTCGGCGAAGTCTTCGCCACGCTTTACAAGCACATGGGCATCGACACCGTGAAGACCACGCTCAACGATCTGACTGGCCGCCCTCAGTACCTGGTGGATGGCTGGTCACCGATGCCGGAACTGATTTAGAATTGATCGCCAAGAGAGCGGGAGGTATAAAAGCCTCATGTATCCTGTCAAAACCACCATTCCTGAGGGGTTAATCCTCAAAGACGGCGACGAAGCTGACCTTCGTGTGGTGATTGAGGACGGAGCCATCGTGGTGACGAAGATTCTGCGCAAAAAATCTGCGGCTGAAGCGGCATCCGTCCAGCATACGATCAAGCTGGGAGTCTGGAACCGGAAGTAGTACTTTTGGAAAGGCCGCGCGACAGCCACCGTATTTGAAGGCGCATGTCGTGGCCACATCCAACTCATCCTGTTTCCCGCCGTGAAGTGATTCAGGCGGGAGCGGTGGGCTTGCTGGGCATGGGAATGAACCACCTCAGCGCTCTTCAGGCCATGACGGCGGCCACTCAGCCGGCGCGTGCGAAGTCGGTGATCTACATCTTCCTCTCCGGCGGTCTGGCGCAGCATGAGAGCTTTGACATGAAGCCGGACGCGCCCATGGAGATCCGCGGTGAGTTCAAACCCATCCGCACGCGCACGCCGGGGCTGCACATTTGCGAGCACATGCCCAATCTCGCGCGCATTTCAGAGAAGTGGTCGCTGGTGCGTTCTCTCACGCATGGCAGCAGCGATCACTCGCTGGGCCACCACATCATGCTCACCGGCCGCAGCGATGCTCCGCTCGGGTTTGATCCGTCGAAGCCCAAAAAATCGGATCATCCCAGCATGGTCGCTTTGGCCACCGCGCTCCTGCCGAAGCGGAAAGACAATCTGCCGCCTGCCATTGTCCTGCCGGACAAGCTCGTGCATCGTGAGGGGCGGACTCTCGCCGGGCAGTTTGCAGGTACGCTTGGCGCACAGCACGATCCATGGTTTTTGGAGATGTCGCCCTACCACCCGAAGCATTACGGCGCGTATCCCAAATACCTGTTTCACCATGAGCGCGGTTTTGAAACCGACACCGCGCTGAAGTTTCAGGCACCGCATCTTTCTTTGCCGCAGGGCCTCACGCTCGACCGCGTGATGGACCGTGTATCCCTGCGAAATGCCCTCGAATCTCAGACGGACGACCTGACTGCGCTCGCCGGCGATGAAGCCTTCGATTCCACTCGCCAGGCCGCCATTGGTCTGCTGGGAAACCGCAAGGTACATGACGCTTTCAGTTTGGAAAAGGTAGATCCCAAAATGCTCGACCGCTACGGCCGGCACAGCTTTGGCTGGTCGTTGCTGATGGCCCGCAGGCTGGTGCAAAGCGGTGTTCGCATGGTGCAGGTGAATCTGGGCAACAACGAGACCTGGGACACGCATCAGGCTGCCTGGGGCAATCTGAAAAACTACCTGCTCCCGCCGATGGACCAGGCAGTGAGCGCCTTGATCGAAGACTTGGATGCCAGCGGCCAGCTTGATGAAACACTCATCGTCATGGGCGGCGAATTTGGCCGCACGCCCAAAATCAAGAGCATTTCCGCCAAGGCCCTGCCAGGACGCGATCACTGGGGCCACGCGCAAAGCATCATGCTTGCCGGCGGTGGCATCAAAGGAGGTCGCGTCATTGGCGAGACTGACAAGCAGGGTGGCTATCCTGTCAGCGATGCGCAAACTCCCGAAAACCTTGCTGCCACCATCTACGAAGCGCTTGGGCTACCCCGCGAAACGATCTGGAAGGACTTTACCGGTCGTCCGCACACACTTTACATGGGTTCGCCAATCGGCGGACTCGTGTAGTGATTGATGACTTCACGCAAAGCCGAGCAGCTTCTTCAGTCCGTCGATCACTTTCTGCTCCTCTTTGCTGATCTTGGAACCAAGCCCCAGAAAGCCGCCGCCTTCGGCTTCCGCAGTCTTGACGGCGATTGCCAGGGCGACCCTTCGGTAAAGGTTGAAATCTTCTTCTCCGAACTTAGCGGCGGCGAGCACCACGGCCTCGGCGACCATTCTGGGCGGATGCGCACCACGGGCGGTGACGGCAGGCCAGAGAATGTGCATCTGGTCGGGAATGCGGGCTGCGGATTTTAGGATAAGACTTGTCGCCACGCCCTCAGAGACCGCCTGAATAATTTCGGCGAAAGTCTGGCATTCTTTGTCGCCCACATGGCCGTCAGCAGCAGCCACCAGCAGAAAACTTGCGACGAGTCCCATGCTCAGGATGTCCCACTCATCTTCCGGCAGTCCGCCACTGGCGATCTCCACATCCTGGCCCTGCATCAGCTCCAGGATGCTGGCCAGCGTGTCGCGGGCCATTGGCGGGGAATCCGCTGTCACCAGCGCGGCGGCAAGGCTGTGCAGGTGCTGGAAAAAAGCAGCCTGCTCGGAGGCGTCAAACTTCTGCGACACCAAGGCATGACCTTTGACAAACACAGGTTTGGGAAACTCCTCAAACTGGATATCGGCAAAACTCAGCCAGAAAAGCTGGTCGTAATAACGCAGCAGTGCGTGGGCGGCGCATGCCTCCATGCCGGGAGTGTAGCCTGCCATCAGCCAGTGTTTGAGGGCGTTTTTCCGCGCTTCCCCCAGCTCCCCGCCATGGCAGCCGTTCATCGCGGCGTACAAGCAGGCATAGACGGAGGCAAGCTGCCGCAGCTCGGTTTCGGTAAAACGTTGCAGCGCCGGATCAACGCCCGGCCAGTAGGTGGTGACCTGCAGCTGGTCCGTGAAGCGTTCGTTGTTTTTGCCGTAGGGCATGAACTTGAACATTTCGCCCAGCTGTACGGCCATGGCGACGCGTTCGGGAACGGGATTGCCGCCGTCATCACGCACGGCGGCTGCTGCCACGCGGCCCAGGTGCAAAACAAACTGCAGCTTGTCCTTCGGCGTGAGCTGCTGCATCTCGGCCTGGATTTCTTCGATCACCGGCGCTGTGTCCTGCGCTGTGGTCAGTTCTGAATAGAGCCTGTGGAAATGCGTGGCCAGATGCTGCAGCCCGCCTGTGTAAACACAGATGCGTGCGTTTGGATCGCCCGACGCTTCGACGTGCTCGTTGAACCGTCTGGAGTCCACGGGAGTCGGGCCGGCATCAACTCCGGTGATGGCGAGGTGAACAAACAGGGGCGCTTTTGCGAGGGTGTCAAAGTTAGGTGAGCTCATGAGCGTGCATTAAGAAGAAAGCAGGGCTTCTGTTATCACTTTTCTTTCTTTGCTGTCACGTCCTTTCCATCGGAAGTGATCTCAATGTTGCCATGCCACGCGGTGACGAATACCTGCGTGCCGAGCGGTTCGAACTGCTTGGTGAGCTTCTCGCCTGGAGATGGCACCTCGCTGCCGGCGTAGAAATCCAGGCATGAAGCGATGGCAAATTTCGGCCGGGTCGCGGCGGCGAATTCGGGATGAGTGTTAAATCCATGATGTGGCGCCGTGACCACCGCGGCTTTCAATTTCTCGGCCGGTGTCTTCTCCAGGACGTAGCGCTGGCCTGTGCCATAGGCGTCTCCGGGAAAGAAGAGGACGTTCTGCCCGTGCTGCATGCGCAGGAACAGGGAGTTCGTGTTCAGCAGGCCGTGCTCGGTGATCTTGGCAGGATCCGTGTCCAGATTGTGCATGGCCTTCGGTGGAGAGAGTACCTCGACTGCCAGCGCCGGATCAAAGTCGAGTTTGTCACCCTCCGTGGCGGCGATGTACTTTGCGCCACGCTCCTGCGCATGCTGACGGAGGCGGTTGTAAGCCAGCGAAAAGCCGCGCGCCGTGTAGCCGGTGTCCACAAAGGTCTTCACTGGCATGTGGTCGAGCAGCCACATTGCGCCGCCGTAGTGGTCCCCATGCGGGTGACTGATGGCGATGCCGTCGAGCTGCGTGATGCCGCGTGCTTTGAGAAAGGGCTCAATGGTGTCGCGTCCCGCATCATACGGTTCAGACTGCGGCCCGGTGTCGATCATCCATGTGTGGCCTCCCGGCGTCTGCACCACCACGGCCAGACCGTGCTTCGGCATGTTCAAATACGTGATGATGAGCTTGCCGTCTGCCGCGTGGAGAGATGTCACCAGCAGCAGACAAAGGATGAGGAGGGATTTCATGGATGTTTCAGCTTGTTCCAGCCGTTCGCAGGCTGTCGAGGCAAATCCCGCCACTGCGGCACCTGCGCGATGGTTTGCTCCATCAGGTCCGCGCACTGTTCGGCGATCGTCACCAGCGTGTCCCGCATGCCTGCGCTCTCGGCCATATCGATCATCGCATCAAACTCAAGGCCGCCGCTGACGCGTTTCGCCTCTTCGCTGTTTCGCGCCACCACGCGAAGCACATCCTCCGTGTGGTGCGGCAGCCAGCGGCGGTTTTCCGCGAGCACGGCGTTTAGCAGCGGCCGCAGTTCGGGCTTCCACCCTTCATCAAACAACTGCGCGAGTTCGCCGCGTTTTTCGCCGATGCGCATGTAGTGCGGCTGGATTGCCTCCACTGGCGTGGCCGCCATGTCGCGGAATGTTTTCTCCCATTCGATGCCGAGCTCTGTGCCGATGATGTGAAACGTGAACTGATCCTGCACGATGCGGTTACGCGGTGTGTAAACGCCATCCAGCAGGTGCATGTGGATGCCCGGCTGGACGGACTTGATCAAGGAGTCGCCGACAATGTGTACCATCCATCCCAGTGCGTAGGCCAGGCCGCGCTCGGAGCTCATGTCATCACGAACCGCCCGCGCGCAGTAGTCCGCCAGATGGTCCCATGGCACGCGCAGGCTCACCTCCTGCGGCGCCCAGCCGAATACGAGATGCGCACGGCCATAAAACAGCTCGTGGATTTCCTTCGGCCGATATTTCCGTCCGTCAAAATTCAGCGTCCAGGTTTTCACTGCGCCGCCGGTGACAGGGCTCTTCTCCAGCGGCACCGTGCCGAATCCCACCTCGCGTCCGGTGTCCACGCAGATGGCTTCAGGCATCACCTGGATGTCGCAACCGAGGTATGCGCCGCAGAGGAAACTCGGCAGATGGCGCTCAATGAGCGGTGCGACAGACAGGCCGCGCCCTTGCGCGGCCTTCGCCGCGAGGATGCCATACATCGTGTGTCCGATCAGTCCGCTCATGTTTTGAAGCAAACGCTCCGGCTTTCGTGGGTCTGGCAAGAGTCCCGATCTTCCCGCCGTAGGTTTGCTCGGCCCTTCAACCAGCCATGCTCAATCTCTACTCTCAACCCAGCGGCGGCTATTGCGACGGTGTGTCGCGTCGAAACTTCCTCAAGATCGGCGGGCTCGCCATGGGCGGGCTGTCGTTGAATGATGTGCTGCATGCAGAGGCTGTGCAAAAGACTGGCAGGTCGCACAAGGCTGTGATCATGATCTTCCTTCCGGGCGGCCCGTCGCACCAGGACATGTTTGACATGAAGCCGGATGCTCCGTCCGAAGTTCGCGGGGAGTTCAAGCCGATCTCCACCAACGTTCCGGGCATCCAGATTTGCGAGCACCTGCCGCGCCTGGCAAAGATGATGGACAAGTGCACCATCATCCGCTCCCTGGCCGACTGCGACTCGCGCCATGATGCCTTTCAGTGCCTCACCGGCCGCAACTCCAAGCAGCAGCCTCCCGGCGGCTGGCCTTCCTTTGGCTCCACGGTCTCGCGTTTGCAGGGAGGCACCAATCCTGCCATGCCTCCCTTCGTCGGTCTGGCGCCGAAGATGGGGCACATGGAATGGGCGCGCACCGGGGAGCCCGGCTTCCTAGGAGTCGCGCATGCACCCTTCCAGCCCAACCGTGGTGGCGGTACGGAAGACATGTCCCTGCATGGCATCACGCTGGATCGTCTGCGCGATCGCAAGTCGCTGCTCTCGAGCTTTGACCTTTTGCGCCGTGATCTCGATGCCACCGGTCTCATGGGCGGAGTGGACGTCTTCAATGAGCAGGCATTGAACGTGCTCACGAGTCCCAAGCTCCTGCACGCGCTCGATTTGAGCCGGGAAGACCCACGCATCGTCGAGCGCTATGGCAAAGGCGAAAACCGCAACCGGGATGACGGCGGACCACGCCTGCCGGAGCACTTCCTCGCCGCGCGCCGTCTGGTGGAAGCAGGTGCGCGTGTCGTCACGCTCGCCTTCAGCCGCTGGGACTATCATTCCAACAACTTCGGCCAGCTCCGCGAAGACCTGCCGCTGCTCGACAGCGGCCTCACGGCCCTCATCAGCGACCTTCACGAGCGGGGCATGGACAAGGATGTATCCGTTGTGGTGTGGGGTGAGTTTGGCCGCACGCCCAAGATCAATGACAAAGGTGGCCGCGACCACTGGCCACGCGTAGCCTCCGCGCTCCTCGCCTGCGGCGGCATGCGCCACGGCCAGGTCATCGGTGCCACCGATAAGCAGGCCGGCGAACCCACCGAGCGTCCCGTGGCCTTTGGCGAAGTCTTTGCCACGCTCTACAAGCAGATGGGCATCGACGTCACCAAAGCGACCCTCACCGACCTCACGGGCAGGCCCCAGTATCTGGTGGATGGACATCTGCCGATGGCGGAGCTGGTTTGAAAAAGCGCCGCCGAAAAGCACAGACTTAGTTTGGGACGACAAAATGTGTCACCGGCCTGCGTAGGTTTCGTTTGTCATGAATCTGCCACGCTACACTCTCATCGCCGCATTGGTTTCCGCCGCACCTGGTTTCGCGGCAGACGCGCCGCGCCCGCTGAACTTTGCCAACGACATCGTTCCCATCCTGACCAAGGGCAGCTGCAATTCCGGCGGCTGCCATGGCAAGTCGGGCGGGCAGAACGGCTTCAAGCTTTCGCTGCTCGGCTTTGAGCCGCAGGAAGATTACGAACACATTGTTAAGGAAGCGCGCGGTCGCCGCGTGTTTCCGGCTTCGGCGGAGCAAAGCCTGCTCCTGACCAAAGGAACGGCGCAGCTGCCCCACGGCGGCGGCAAAAAGCTCGACCCCAATTCAGAGGATTACGCCGATCTCGTGCGCTGGATTCGTGACGGCATGCCCTATGGAAAGGACACCGATCCGAAGATGGCCAGCATCAGCGTCGAGCCCGCCAAGCTCACCATGCCGCTCAAAGGGGCCCAGCAGCTCAAGGTCACCGCTCATTACACCGACGGCAGCACCCGCGACGTCACCAAACGGGCGCTGTATGAGGCCAATGAAAAAGCCATGGCCGAGACAAGCGAGACCGGCCGTGTGCAGCTCTTTGATCTCCCTGGCGACGTCGCCGTGATGGTGCGCTATCAGGGCAAGGTCTCGACCTTCCGCGCCACCGTTCCTCTTGGCGCTCCGGTGGAAAAACTGCCCGCATCCCGCGGCTTTGTGGATGATCTTGTCTTCGCCAAATTGAAGACCATCGGCATGCCGCCCTCAGACATCGCAGACGACGGCACCTTCATCCGCCGTGTCACGCTCGACATCGCCGGACGCCTTCCCACTGCGGCGGAAATGAAGGACTTCATGGCCTCCAAGGAAGCGAATAAGCGCAGCATCCTCATCGACCGCCTGCTGGACTCCCCGGACTACGCCGAATACTTCGCCAACAAGTGGAGCGCCCTGCTGCGCAATCAGCGTACGCAGCCGACCTTCGCGCGCGGCAGTTACCTCTTCTGGCAGTGGATTCGCGACAGCATCGCCGACAACAAGCCCTACGATCAGTTCGTCCGCGAAGTGGTCTCCGCCTCCGGGGATCTGGATCAAAATCCCCCCGTCGCCTGGTACCGGCAGGTGAAAGAAATGAAACAGCAGATGGAGGACGTGGCGCAGCTTTTCCTCGGTACCCGCATGCAGTGTGCGCAGTGCCATCACCATCCCTTTGAAAAGTGGAGCCAGCAGGACTACTACGGCTTCGCCGCCTTCTTCAGCAACGTCAGCCGCAAGCCCTCCTCGTTTGCGGGTGAGGAGATGATCTTCAGCAAGCGCGGAGTTGCCCAGACCACCAACATCCGCACCAAGGAGGCCGTCATGCCCACCAGCCTGGGTTCCACCGCCTTAAAGCTGAAGCCGGAGCAGGATCCGCGCCTCGCGCTGGCGGACTGGATGAGCCAGAAAGAGAACCCCTTCTTTGCCCACACGCTGGTAAACCGCTACTGGAAGCACTTCTTCAATCGTGGCCTCGTCGAGCCCGAGGACGACATGCGCGAAACGAATCCTCCCGTGAACCCAGAACTGCTGAGCGCTCTGGCCGCCGACTTCGTGAAGAACCGCTACGACTTGAAGCAGCTCATCCGCACCATCACCAATTCCACCACCTACCAGCTCAGCGCCGTTCCGAACGCACACAATGCGAAGGACCGCCAGAACTTCAGCCGCTACTATCCGAAGCGTCTGAACGCCGAAGTGCTCTACGACTCCGTCAATACGCTGCTGGACGTCCAGACCGCCTTCGCCGGCCAGGCCCCTGGCACGCGCGCAGTCGCACTGCCGGACAACAGCTACAACCAGAGCACCTATTTCCTCAGTGTCTTCGGCCGTCCCGACTCCTCCAGTGCCTGTGAGTGCGAGCGTACCCAGGAGGCCAGCCTCGCACAGAGCCTGCACCTGCTGAACGCCGCTGAAATTCAGACTCAGCTCTCGCGTGGCAACGGCCGCGCCGACGCGCTAACGAAGGATGCACGCCCTGATGACGACAAGATTTCCGACCTCTACCACATCGCTCTCAGCCGTGATCCCAATCCGTCCGAAATCAAATTCGCCCACACGCACATCGACAAAAAGACCGCCGGTAAATCGGGTGATGAAGCCTTTAAAGGAAAGAAGGAAGCTTATGAGGACATCCTCTGGGCATTGCTGAACACGAAAGAGTTTTTGTTCAATCACTAAGCGCCCGCCTGCATGCCTCGTCTCAGTCTTCATGTCGCCATTTTTCTGGCCTGCGCTGCTCCAGCGTTTTCCCAGGCCACCTTTCCGTCTCCGACGCTGACCTCCGTTTCCCCTCTCGGAGGAAAGCCTGGCGAGACTCTCGAAGTCACCCTGCGCGGTTCGGACCTGGAAGGCCCCCAGTCCGTTCTTTTCAACGACCGCTCCATCCCGGTCAAGAATCTCAAGCCGAATCTCTTCAGCATCGCACTTCCTGCTGACCTGAAGCCTGCGCTTTATGATCTTCGGTTTGTAGGGCGTTATGGAGTGTCCAATCCGCGCGTGTTTGAAATCAGCCCGATCGAGTCAGTCACATCCTCAGGAGCGAACGCCAAGTCTGACAAGGCTCAGAAGGTGGCGCTCGATTCCGCCATTCAAGGCGCCTTCAAATCCAATTCTCCTCATTGGTTTTCCTTCGAGGCGAAAAAAGGCCAGTCAATCAACGTCAGTTTTGACGGCCGCAGTTTCGACACTCGCACCGAACTTCTCGGCGTCATCACCACGAGCAGCGGCAAGGAGCTCGCCCGCATGCGTAATGGAGTCATGTCCTTTGCTCCTCCAGGTGATGGCACCTATCTCCTTCGGCTCAATGATTTGATGTATCGAACGGGTGATGATTATGCGTATCGGGTGACGCTGGGATCGAAGAAGCCGGCTTCTCCTCCCGCCTCGCCGTATGGTCCGCAGCCTGTGCCGCCCATCAGCGTCAAGATTGGCGATGTCATTCGCGATCAATTTCCGGTGCAGGGCCAGCCGCGCATTTTTGATCTCGCTTTCAAAGCAGGCGATCAGTTCATCCTCGAAGTGCATTCCCACCAGCTGGGCCATGCGACTGACCCGCATCTCGTCATCGAAAACCTCATGCCCGACGGCAAGCTCACGGCACAGGCCGAGATCGCCGACGCGCCCGCTATCACCCCCGCGCCGGACATTGCATTCGTCAACCGAGACCCTTCCTATGCTTACACGGCCAAGGCCGATGGCACTTTCCGCATTTCCATCAGCGACAGCTTCGCCACCACCCAGCCCTACGAGCTGCGCATTCTCAAAGAAGCGCCGAAGCCCCCGGCGCTCATCGCCATCAATCCCATTCTGCCCGGAGCGAAGACCAAGGGAGCGGAGCTTGGCAGTGCCAATGTCCCGCGCGGTGGCATCGCCGCTCTCGAAATCATCGTCCCCAATCGCAACTCTCTCAGCGAGCCCGTTGAACTCAAGGCTGACAAGCTCCCTGCGGGTGTCACTTGCCTCGGCGGGTTCATCGGCAAAGGCCAGTCCTTGGGTTACATCGCCTTTCAAGCCAGTGCAGACGCTCCCGCAGGCGCCAGCATCCTCGGCGGCATTCCACAGAGCCGCTTCGCGAGCTTCGGCGTGGCGGACGCCACCAAGGACAACATCCTCTACCGCACCACCGGCGCGCCTGCACTCGGTGTCAGCGTGCAGCCCACTCCTGCATCCGTGCAGACCGAAAAAACGGACATCCTCGAAGTCGCTGCAGACGGCAAACTGGAGATCGCCCTCAAAGTCACACGACAGGCAGATTTCACCGACGCCCTGAAGCTCAAAGCCCTCGGCCTCATCGACGCTGCCAAAGCTCCAGAAGCTGACATCCCCGCGAAAGCCGCAGCAGGCAAATTCACGCTGGATGTCAAAGCCCTCAAACTCGCCCCCGGCGACTACGGCTTCATCCTGCAAGGCCCGGCGAAGACGAAAGTTCGGCGTGGTGTCGAAGAACTCAACGCAGCCGAGGCCGATGCCAAGAAGGCTGGCGAAGCTCAGGCTGCCGCCAAAAAGCAGCTCGAAACTGCCAACGCCGATACCTCACCCAACAAGGCTGAGCTCGTCAAGACCGCCACTGCCGCGCTCAAAACTGCAGATGCCGCCAAGACCGCCGCCGCTGCTCTCGTCAAAGATCTCACCGCCAAATCCGCAGCCAAGGAAGCCACTTTCATCGTTTGTTCCAATCCCATCCGCATCCGCGTGAAGGAGGTCGCCAAGAAATGAGATTCATTCTCCCATTCGTCGTTTTGCAATCGTCGTTCGTCATGGCTGCGAGCCCCGCGCCCATCGATTACGACAAGCAGGTCCGCCCTTTTCTGAAGGACAACTGCATCGCCTGCCATAACAAGACCACCACCAAGGGCGGCCTCAACATGGAGACCCCCGAACTCATGGCCAAAGGCGGTGAGAGCGACCGGGGCATCATTCCGGGCAAAGGTGCGGAAAGCGTCATGTATCAGGCCGCGGCCCACACATGGGATTCCGAGATGCCGCCAAAGGGCAACAAAGTTGGTGCGGTGAACCTTACTCCGGAGCAGCTCGCGCTCTTCAAGGCGTGGATCGATCAGGGCGCAAAAGCCTCCGCCAAGCAGGAGATCGTCATCGCCTGGCAGCCTCTGCCCGCAGGCCTGCAGACCATCTATTCGGTGGCTGTGGCCCCTAGCGGCGACTATGCCGCCGCAGCGCGTGCCAATCAGATCAGCATCTATCATCTGCCCACACAGAGCCTCGTCACCAAGCTGACAGATGAATCCCTGCTCAAATCCGGACTGTACAAGCAGCCCGGGGTGGCGCATCGGGATGTGGTGCAGTCGATTGCCTTCAGCCCCGACGGCACCCATCTCGCGACCGGAAGCTTTCGCGAAGTGAAACTTTGGAAACGCAGCAACCCTGCAACTCCCGCGTTTGCGCCTTCGGCCAAATTCACCGCCACGCAGGAGGCGGACAACTCCATCAAGCTGACAGAGACTGCGGGTGGCAAGCTGATTGCCCACATCAAATCGGATCTCGCTGCCGAGCAGGCATTGGCGCAGCGCAGCCTCGCGGCCGTGCGTGCCGCGCTGGAGGTCACGTATCAAAACGAAGCCATCAAAAAAGCCGAAACCGACGCGACCGAGCAGGGCAACCGCCTGAAAAAAGCCAACGAACTGGCGGATCTCGCCAAAAAAGCGCTCGAAGAAAAGAAGAAGGACATCAAGCCCAAGGAAGACGCCAAAGCCGCTGCGGAGAAAGCAGCGAAAGAAGTCGCCGACCAGCTTGCGAAGGTGCCTCAGGAGAAGCCCGACGAAGCTTTGACGAAAAAGAACACCGAAGCGCAGGAAAAAGTCACAAAAGCTGCTTCGGATCTCAAGCTGGCCCAGGAAGCGCTTGCGCGCGCCGAATCGGCCATCACCGACACGGCCAATGAAATCAAGCTCGTCACGGAGAATGAAGCCAAGGCCAAGCAGACCGTCACAGATGCCAAAGCCCGTCTCGAAGTGGTGAAGAAGGAGGCAGAGAAAGCAAACGCAGAGCGCGATCTCGTGGCCAAGGCCCTCACGACCAGCCTCAAGAAAGCCAAGGCGCTCCAATTCTCCGCCAACGGCCTTGAACTCGTTGCTGAGCAGGACGCTGGTCCGCCTCTTGCCTGGAGCACGGTGAATGGCAAACCCATTGTGGCCGGCAGCACCAGCATCACGTGGACGCTCGAACGAAACCTCGGCACCGGCGATGGCAAATCTCAGATCTCCGACCGTGCAAATAGTCTCGCATTCTCACCCGATGGCAAAACACTCGCCATTGGCAGCGGCGAGCCTTCGCGCAGCGGCGACATCACTTTGTGGGACGTGACCACTGGAAAGCTGACGAAGGAGTATGCCGAGCGTCATCTCGACAGCATCTTCGCGCTCGACTTCTCACCCGATGGCAAACTCCTCGCCTCGGGCGGTGCCGACAAAGCCGTGCGCATCACCGACCTGAGCACCGGCAAGGTCGTCAAAGTCTTCGAAGGCCACACACACCACGTGCTTGGCGTGAGCTGGCGTGCGGACGGCCGCCTGCTGGCGAGCAGTGGCGCCGACAACGTCGTCAAAGTCTGGGACTGGACCACCGGCGACCGCCGCAAGAGCGTCGATGGCTGGGACAAGGAGGTCACCGGCGTTCATTACCTCGGTGCCGCAGACCAGATCGCCACCAGCGCGGGAGACAGCAAACTTCGCCTCATCACCAGCGACGGAGGAGAAGTGAAACAACTGGCGGGCGCCACCGCATTCCTGCAATCTCTCGCCACAACGAAGTCCGGAGATCTCATTCTTGGCGGAGATCAGGACGGCAACCTGCGTGAGTGGGATGTCACCACGGCGAAGGAGATTGCGGTCTTCAAACCATGATGCGTGGCGTCATCGCCTGCATTCTGTGCTGTGCCACTCTTCACGGTCCGGCCGCGGAGCTGGTCTGTGCGGGTGGCAATGAAGTGTTTGTGATCGACACGGATGGCGATGCCTCCCGCAAGCTTTGGCGCTGGAGTGGCGAAGACGCTGCGGATCTGCCAGTGGAGGCGCGGCGCGAGTTTAATCATCTCGACGAATGCAAGCCCCTTGAAAACGGTGCAAAGCTCCTGGTGTATGCTTCCAATGGAGGCTGCGCTTTGATCGAGCGTGCGACGAACCGCCTGCTCTGGCGCGCACGGGCACGCAATGCCCACTCCCTCGCACTGCTGCCGCACGACCGCATCGTCGCCGCCAGTTCGCTCAGCGGCGATCATCTGGAAGTATTCAACCTGTCCGGTTCCGCAGTTCCAGTTTTCAAGACTCCGCTGCATTCCGCGCATGGTCTTGTCTGGGACGAAAAACGCCAGTGTCTCTGGGCGCTGGGATTTGACGAGCTGCGCGCCTACACGCTCGAAGCATGGGACAGCGAACAGCCAGTGCTAAAGCTCAAAAGCTCGCACCCTTTGCCGGACATGGACGGCCACGATCTGCGTCCGGTGCCCGATACGAATAACCTGATCATCACCACTGAGAAAACCGTGCAGTTGTTTGATCGTGAAAGCGCCAGCTTCAAGCCGCATGCGCTCCTTGGCAAAGAGGCCGGAATCAAATCGGTCGATGTGCATCCTGTCACAGGTCGCATCGTCATCAGTTCCTGGGGGCCGGCGATCCGGCTGCTGGAGCCTTCTGGAACCATTCATTTCGAAAGTGCCCGGCCCTACAAGGTCCGCTGGCTGCGCTGATTGCGGGCGTGTTGCACGAAAGGATGTGTCCGGCTGTTCGTTTGCCTGTCACGTTCTTTCCACCCAACCCAATCAACCCATGAAATTTCATTCCTCCCTTCGTCTTTGCTCTCTTGCTGTCGCCCTGGCTCTGCCACATCTGGCCAAGGCAGAAATCGCCGTGAAAAGCGGCGAGAAGATTGCCTTTCTCGGCGATTCCATCACTGTGGGCGGCTGGGGCAATCCCGCAGGCTACGTGCGCCTTGTCATCGCCGGACTGGAGGCAAACGGCGTCAAGGCCGAGGCCGTTCCGGCAGGCATCAGCGGACACAAATCCGACCAAATGCTGGCGCGCCTGGACAAGGACGTGCTGAGTAAAAAGCCACAATGGATGACGCTGAGCTGCGGCGTGAACGATGTCTGGCATGGTCCTCGTGGCGTTCCTTTGGACGATGCGATGGCAAAGAGTGGAACCTACGATGACAAGGTCTCCACCCGCGGCACCTACAAGAAAAACATCACCGCCATCATCGACCAGGCGCAGGCTGCTGGTGTGAAGCCGGTCATGCTCACCGCCACCGTGATCCATGAGAATCTCGACAGCAAAGAAAACGGCCTGCTTGCTCCTTATAATGCCTTCCTCCGTGAACTCGCGAAGGAGAAGAAAATCCCGCTGGCAGATCTGAACGCCATGTTTCAGGAACGCATCAAAACCGAGAACAAGCCAGGAGTCAAAGTGCTCACCAGCGACGGTGTCCACATGAATGTGGAAGGCAACAAACTCATGGCCATCGGAGTGCTCCAGGCGCTCGGCCTCAATGCCGCCGAACTCGACAAAGCAAAGGCCGCATGGCCTGCGCTCGAATCTGCGGCCGTCGAGGCCGCGAAGAAAGCCGCCGAGGCTAAAGCCAAAGCAGCGGCGGAAAAGGCCGGTAAAAAATGATCGGAATTATTCATCCGATCATGAAATACATTCTCATCTCTTGTGCCGCTGTCATGTTCAGCGGCCCCCTTGGTGCTGCCGATGGCATTACCTGGCTCGTTCAGTACGACGGCAAAGCCTTGCCGGACTCGACCTGGACCACGGTCGGAACGGTGAATGCCAAGGTCGAGGCCGAAGGGCTTCGCCTCGTGGATGATGGCAAGGATTTCGGGCATTTTCGTGCGCCTTGGAAAGCCAGCCCCGGAGATGAAATCATCGTCGAGGCCACCGTGAAAACCGGTGCGATCACCGGCTCGCAGGCCAAGAAGCCTGCCACGTCGCTCTGGCCCTGGCGCGATGGCGCGCCGGTGATGGTCCAGGTCAGCGATGGCAGGCATCAGGAGGGGCTCGTTCTCTTTCCTGCGCAGGCCACGAGCTTCACGGACCGCTTCATACCCATGGACACGGCGGGCCAGTTTCACACCTACCGTCTTGTCATTCATGAGACGGACATGAGCATGTGGGTGGACGGTGTGCAGAAAGTGGCCGGTCAAAACGCCTTCTGGAAGCCAGCGGATTCACCGCAGCCATTCATCCAGTTTGGGTCCAGCGCCAAGACTGCCACCGGTGAGGCTGTCTGGTCCTCGGTGAAACTTGGCGTGCGCAAAGCCGCAGCACCCCTGCCGCCTGATCCGGTTCAGCTTGCCGTTGGCGAGTCCTGGCTCATCCCGAGGGAAGACGTAAAGCAGACACGCCCCTATCTGTATGACATGGGCAAAGGTCTGCTCCTCACAAGCGTCGCCCAGGGGCCGGATGCCTTCTATGAACCCTACGGCTTGCTCAAATCAACCGACGCTGGCAAAACCTGGACTCCTATTCCCGGGCTCGACAAGATCGACACCACGCCACTGCCCTGCCTGCGGCGGCCGGATGGCAGCATCCTCGGCATATCACGCTGGACGCGTACCCAGCCGGACGGCCGGGTCATGGGCAAAACCGTGCGGCTGAACGAAGATGCCACAAGCTTCACGATGACGGACAACGAGATCATCCTGCCAAAGCAATACGCCAACGAGTCCAAGAACGACCAGATCATCTGCGAACGCCACATCTGGAACGACGACGATGGAGGCATCACCATGGTGGTATGGAGCCGTAAGATGGTGAAGCTGCCAACCGGTCGCAACAGCACCGAGCGCTGGTCCCATCTCCTGCGCAGCACTGACGAAGGCAGGACTTGGAATCATTTTTCCGTGGTGGGTCCGGGAGGAGAGCCTGCCGTCGTGCGCCTCAGCGCCACCGAGCAGACGGCTGTCATACGAGGAGACCGCAACTCTCTCATGAGACAGATGTTCTCTCATGATGCTGGCAAAACCTGGAGCGCGCCCGTTGATCTCGAAGTCGGCAAAGTGCTGCCCGATCTCGTTTTGATGAGCAATGGCATTCTCGCATGCAGCTACGGTCGTCCCGCAAGCTGCCTGATGTTCAGCCTGGACGGCGGAAAGACCTGGCCCTCACATCATGTGATCTCAGAGAAGACAGGTTTCAATTACACCAGCATCCGCGAGATCAGCCCTGGCCGCCTGCTTTACCTCCACGATGCGCCTAAATTCAGTGGTCTCTTCGTCGACGTGAAGCCCGTCAAACCTTGACGCGACTCCTATGAAGCCCCTTCCGGTTCTCTTCCTCCTTGTTCTTTCTGCCGTGCCTGCAGCCGGCGCTTTCCTGGTTCAAGATGGCCAGGCGAAGGCTGAGATTGTCATTTCAGAAAAGCCTGCGCGAATGACGAAGCTTGCCGCGAAGGAACTGCAGGCCTACGTGGAAAAAATCAGTGGTGCGAGGCTGGAGATTGTTACTCAGCCACACGCTGGCAAAACACCGGTCTACGTCGGCAAAAGCCATTTTACGGAAGATCTAAAACTCAGTGCCGAGGGCCTGAAGGATGGCGCCTTCCTCATGGCCGCCGGGGCATCATGGCTCGCCCTTCTCGGTCCTGATGAGGATTTCGTTCCCATCGAGCCATGGGGGCGCAATCGCAGCGTGGGCGAGACGACGCGTGTGAACGCGGAGTTCGACAAGATTACCGGAGACACCTTTTGGAATCACCATCGGGATGTGCATGCCCGCTATCACAAGGACCTGGATGTATGGGACTACGACGACGCAGGCACTTTGAATGCTGTGTACGAATTCCTGCGCAGCCTTGGAGTGCGCTGGTATGCACCCGGAGATCTGGGCGAGGTGGTCCCTTCGATGAAAAGCATCCCGCAGCCAGAGGTGAACAAAACCGTTGTTCCAGACTTCGGCATGCGCCGTTTCACCTTTTATACGGACCATACTGGCATCGGCGACAAGGCCATCTGGTGTTTTCGTCTCGGGCTCAACAACGGCCACAAGATCGGCGGCATCACCCAGATCTGCCATGGCGCAAAGTTCGTCCTCATGCGAGACGAGATGAAGCAGGCACATCCGGAAATGTATCTGCTGACCGGCGGCAGGCGCGATACCACCACCAAAGGCAGCGGTTATCCCGATCTCACCTCGGCGGTGTTTTTCGAAAAGCATCTCAAATATGCACGCGCCATGTTTGATCACTTCAAGGAGCCCATGCTGAGCATAGATCTCGTGGATGGCTATGGTGGGATGACTTCTGATGATCCGAAATGGATGGCGCAGCTCACCCCGGAACGTGGCTGGTCCGGCAGCATGTCAGACCATGTCTTTGGTTACCTGAACCGGCTTGCTCTGGAATTGAACAAATCTCACCCGGATCGCCTCGTCAGTGGCCTCGCCTACAGCGCCTACAAGCTCCCTCCGGAAAAGATTGAAAAAATGAGCCCCAACTTTGTGCTCATCGAAACACGCCAGCGCCAGAGCTTCTGGGATGAAGCGAAACACAAGGAGCACCAGGACATGCGCGCCGCCTGGACGAAAAAACTCGCGCCAGACCGCTACCTCACCTGGGACTACAGCATCAATGCACGTCCCGAGCAAGCGGGGCGGCCTGTGTATTACACGCACCAGATCTCGCGTGACCTCCGCGAGCTGAAAGGACATACCCTCGGCGAGATGATCGAGATCTACGACCATCCTGCCGGCAGGGAGTCCACGTTCGGCTATGACCCCTTCGCCATCGAGCATCTCAATCTCTACATCACCTCGCGCCTTTGGTGGGACGCCAGCCAGGACGTCGATGCTCTCGTCTCGGAATATCTGAACGCTTACTACGGTCCCGCAGCCGCAGCCATGCAAGCCTTCATTCAGTACTCCGAGGCGAATTGGATGCACATGGGGCAGGACGCCGGGAAAATCGGCACGGCGCTGGCTCTTTTCGCCAAGGCTCAGGACTCCGTGGATCCGCAATGCGCCCCTGGCCGGCGGCTGCAAAAAATAGCCGACATCATGAAACCGTTGAAGGCCTTGCAGCAGCAGCTCAGCCGCAAGCGCGAGACCGACGCCGACTATCGCGTCCTGGAGGCGCACCAGACCGGTGGAAAGCCCCTCACCAGCAGGCCTTTCGATGGTCAGGTCCTCAAGGACTACTGGACCGAGGCGCGTTCCGCCGCTCTGACAAAGCTCTCCCCCGCCGCTCCACATCCGAAGGCCTTCACCCACTTCCAAATTCAGCGTCAGGACAGCATCCTCCATGTCGGCATCATCTGCCAGGAGCCCGACATGCCCGGCATGAATATTGCAACGACCGCTTCCGATGATCCCAAACTGCTGGAAGGCGATCACGTCACGCTGCTCATCGAGTCGCAGTCCCGCAATTACTATGAAATCGCCATCAATCCCGCCGGGGCGATCTTGGAAATCGACCACGCCAATGGTGGCAAAGGAGTGAACTGGGCCTCCGGTGCGCAATGTGCCGTCCATCGCGGGGACAAGCTCTGGAGCATCGAACTGCGTCTTCCGATCATTGGCGAAGGCGCCTTTGCTCTGGATCCACTCAAAGGCATCGATGGTGCCCAGCCGAAAAGTCTCTTTCCCTGGCACTTCAACCTGTGCCGTCAGCGTGTGCGCGGCGGCACCGTTGAACGCACCGCCTACGTTCCCACCGGCAAAGACACCTTCTACGTCCCAGAAAAGTTCGCGAAGATGTGGGGCAAGTAAAACATCCCAAGACAATGAGCAGCCGGCATCTCAAGCTCCTCACTCTCCTTGTGTCGGTCAGCCAGGCCTTTGCTGCTGATACGGTGACGGACATCGGAGACCGCCTGGAAATTTTCGTGGACCGCGCCCTCATCGACACCATGGAGGGCACGGCTCTTCAGCTGGCTCAGCCGAGGCCCGAGGAGATCAGCATGACGTTTGATTATCCTTGGGAGGGAAATTTCTCCGCCGCATACATGACCGTCATCAAGGACGGCGGCACCTACCGCCTTTACTATCGCGGTGGCACCAAGACAGAAACCGGCATTCTCAAACCCGGCACTGAAGTGACCTGTTATGCGGAAAGCACGGACGGGAAAACATGGGTGAAGCCAAAGCTGGGCCTCGTCCCGTTTGAAGGCAGTACTGAGAACAATATCATTCTCGGGCCCACTCCGCGCCGGACTTCGGTCAATTTTACCGCCATGCTTGATGACCGTCCCGGTATTCCTGCAGAGGAGCGCTACAAAGGCGTTGGCGCTGGCACCGGACGCGAAGAAGGCCTCCTTCGTTTTGTTTCGCCCGATGGCATCCATTGGAAAAGCTATTCGGACGAAATCATCTTCGACGGCTACAAGCTGGATTCCCTCAATGTCTTGAGCTGGCTTCCGGCGCAGCAATGCTACGCCATCTACATGCGCGCCTGGAGCGAGGGCGGCACTCCCGGACATCCCAAGCCGAGGGAGGCCTATCGAACCATCGCCCGTGCAGTTTCCAAAGATTTTAAAACCTGGTCGGAACCGGTGCGCATGCAGTTCAGCAGCGAGGAAAAAGTGCGCAATCTCTACTCCAATGCCACGATGCCGTACTTCCGCGCTCCGCACATCCAGATCTCAATGCCACACCGCATGATCAGCGAGGAAGTGGTGCCGCGTGCGGAGCTTGAGGCTTATAAAACTGAGACTCGTGCCATCGCCAATTCAATCGGAGACGTCATGCTCATGTCCTCACGTGATGGCACGACCTACGACCGCACCTTCATGGAGGCTTTTGTGCGTCCCGGCATGGAGCGCGGCGCGTGGCATGCCCGCAGCTTGTTTGCCTCCATGGGCATCGTCCCCACCGGCGCTGCGGAGATGTCATTTTATGTCTCGACGAACTACGCCATTCCATCGCACCAGATCCGGCGGTACTCCCTGCGCACCGATGGTTTCGCTTCTGTCCATGCTGGGTACAGTGCTGGTATCATGACGACGAAGCCTCTACGTTTCAGTGGTGAAAAACTTGTCCTCAACTATTGGACCTCCGCTGCAGGCCGTATCCAGGTGGAACTTCTCGAGGAATCCGGAAGACCCATCCCAGGGTATGCCGCTGGCGACTGCGATAAAATCATTGGCAACGAGATCAGCCGCACGGTGACGTGGAAGGAGAATTCCAGTCTCCGTGAACTCGCCGGCAGGCCAGTGCGCCTGCGTTTCCGCATCACGGACGCCGATCTTTATTCCCTGCGCTTCGAGCAGTCAAAAGTCCCCTGAACCTCCATCCCATGAAATCGCTCTTTCCATTTACCCTGCTCTGTATTGCCATGGTTCTCGTCTGGCGCACCCAGGCCGTTGAACCTTCTCCTGAACGCATTGTCGTCCTCACCTTTGACGACTCCGTGGCCAGCCACGCCACCTTTGTGGGGCCGCTGCTCAAGAAACAGGGATTTGGCGCCACCTTCTTCATCACTGAAGGCTTTGAGTTCCTTGTGGACAAGGAGCACTACATGACGTGGGAGCAGATCCAGGCTCTGAATGCGGATGGTTTTGAAATTGGCAACCATACTCGCAGACACGCAGGTGTGGCAAAACAGAAGCCGGAGCAGCTCGCGGCGGATGTCGAATACATCGAGCAGCAGTGTTTGAAATTTGGCATCCCGAAGCCGGTCAGCTTCTGTTATCCAGGCTATCAGACCAGCGAGCCGGCGGTGAAACTCCTGCGCGAGCGCGGCTACCAGTTTGCCCGTGCGGGAGGCGCGCAGGCCTATGACCCGTCCAAGGATGATCCTCTCGTCTTGCCCCAGGCCTTCGATGGCAAACCGGACAGCACGCTGGAGCAGTTCAAGGCGGCGGTGGCTCAGGCAAAGGATGGCAGGATCGCCGTCATGACCTTTCACGGCGTGCCCGACATCAAACACCCCTGGGTGAACACAGAACCCGCAAAATTTGAAAGCTACATGCAACACCTCAAGGATGAAGGCTGCACCGTGATCGCTCTCAGAGATGTGGCGAAGCACGTGAAGCTCAGGCAGCCGTGAAAGCAGATGGCGCGGAAACTTCTTTGGGCAACTATACGCGCCCGCCATGATGACACGCCTGCTCCTCCTTCTCTTCGCTGCTTTTCTAACTCCGGCGCAGGCCCTGGCGCAGGCGGGCCGCGCCAGTCTGCTGGAGAATGGCAGCTTTGAGACCGCTACCAGCACAGGATTCCCGGCACGCTGGCCGGTGAATGAAAACATCACCTGGGAGCAGGAGGGCAGTAACCACTTTCTACGGCTGAAAAGTCCGCGCCCGGGTGCAAACGTCACGGCCTTCCGCCATGTGGCGCTGCCGCCAGAGGTGAAGGCTCTCGAGCTTGGCTACAAGGTGCGCCATGAAGGAATCAAGCGCGGCAGGAAGGCGTGGTTCGACGGCCGCATCATTCTGAACTTCAAAGGCGCGTCCATGGAGGTGGTGAATCCATCCCCAAAAGCTCCCACGTTCACGGGCACCTCCAAAGAATGGAAAACCAAAGTGCAGCAGTTCCGCGTGCCCGAAGGCGCGGTCACGCTGGAGCTCTTGTTCACCCTGTTTGAAGCGGATGGCGGCCAGCTCGACTTCGATGACATCACCCTTACCCCCATTTCCGCAAGCATCATGGATGCCGCTGAGTCCGAAGCCGCGGCGAAGGATGCGGCACGCATCGCCGCGCTGCCAAAGCCCAAGCCTCAGGTGCCGGCCGCTCTGCCTGACCAGCTTCCGCCACCGCTGCATGTGGCGGGAAACCAGCTGCAGACACCCGAGGGCAGGTCCGTCTGGCTGCAGGGGCTCGCACTGCCCAGCATGGAATGGTCGGCAGGAGGGGAAAACATTCTCAAGTCCATCGAAGTGGGACTCACAGGGTGGAGGGCCAATTGCATCCGCCTCTGCCTGCGCGAGCACTTCTGGGCAGGGAAGGGACCCTATCAAAACGATGGCGGCATGCGCTATCGCCAGCTTGTAGAGGATGCGGTCAATGCCTGCGCGGCCAAAGGCGCGTACATGGTGCTCGATCTTCATGACTACCGCGCGCCCCGTGAGAAGCACGCAGAGTTCTGGCAGGACGTGGCGAAAAAATACAAGGACCATCCCGCCGTCATCTTTGAACTGCTCAATGAACCGCATGACATCCCATGGAAGGTCTGGCGCGATGGCGGTCCCGTCACTGACAAAAAGAAAAGCGCCGATGTCGCCGCGCAAAACAGCCAGGCTCTCGTCAGCTTCCAGTCCATCGGCATGCAAAAGCTCGTGGATGTCATCCGCGAGACCGGCGCGAAGAATCTCATCATCGCCGGAGGCCTTGACTGGGGCTATGACCTCGGTGGCATTTTGGAAGGCTTCGCTCTCGAAGACCGTGGCGGAAATGGCATCATGTATTCCAGCCACGTCTATCCCTGGAAAAGCGACTGGCAGGGCAAGTTTCTGAACGCCGCCGCCAAATATCCCATCTTCATTGGCGAGGTGGGAGCGGACACGCAGCGCATGGACTTCCTCCCGCCCGAGCGCCAGGAAAACCCCGCCACATGGGTGCCTGACATGCTCGGCATCATTCAGAAACATCATCTTCACTGGACCGCCTGGTGCTTCCACCCGAAGGCCACGCCGCGCGTTCTTCTTGACTGGGACTACACCCCCACACCCTTTTGGGGCGCTTTTGTGAAGCAGGCGCTTTCAGGCACTTCTTTTGAAACGAAGCGCCTGCGCTGAGAAAATGGCTGTGTTCTTTCGCCGTCCATGCGGTTGAAGCTATAAAAGCCTTCGGCTGCTGCGTTTGAAGAGCAGCCATGAAACTTATCCTTTTGTCTCTCCTTGCCTTTGCCTCCGCCGCATTTGCCCAGAATGTAAAGTCGGGCATCCCTTATGCGGAGGACGGCCATGCCCGGCATGTTCTGGATGTTTACGCTCCAGAAAACGCCAAAAATCTTCCCGTCGTCTTCTGGATCCATGGCGGCGGCTGGCAGCAGGGAGACAAGACAGATGTGAAGCTCAAGCCGCAGTGGTTCATGGACAAAGGCTTTGTGTTTGTCTCCACAAACTACCGCCTTTTGCCTGAAGTGGACATGGGCACGCTCACACGGGATGTCGCCAAAGCTTTTGGCTGGATGGAGAAGCACATCGCTGAATATGGTGGCGATCCCAAGCGGGTGCTGGTGGGAGGTCATTCCGCCGGAGCAGAACTGGCCGCGCTGATCTGCACGGATGACCGTTACCTGAAAGCGGAGGGGGCCACTTTCGACTGCCTCATCGGCTGCGTGCCCGTGGATGGAGACACCTATGACGTGCCTGCCATCATTGAAACTGCGGAGACTCGTCTGCGAGTGCACCATCTGCCGCCACGGGTAAATGGCCACCGCGAAAAGTTTGGCGGCACTCCGGAAAAGCACATCGACTTCTCGGCCGTCACGCATGTGGCGAAGGGCAAAGGCATCCCGCCCTTCCTCATCCTCCATGTGGCTGCTCATCCAGATACCAGCGCTCAGGCGGCACGCCTTGGCAATTCGTTGAAGGAGGCCGGAGTTCCGACCACTGTTTTTGGCGCCAAGGACACCAGCCACGTGAAGCTCAACGACGATCTCGGCCTGTCCGATGACCCAGCCACTCAGGCACTGGCCAGGTTCATTGGCCAGATCCTGAAGCCGTGATTCATCAGCTGGTGCAAGTCACACGCCTTCGATGATCTTGTTCAGCCGGTCGTTGAACTCCGGCAGCGGCAGGCCGCCGTCTTCCAGGGTGATCCAGCCGTTGTAACCCACATCATCCAGCGCCTGGCGCATCTTTGGCCAGTCGATGCTGCCATCGCGCGGGTGCACAAATTTCCCGCTGTGGTTGTCCGGGGCGAGTGCGTAATCCTTGATGTGGATCTTCTTGATGAGGCCGCCAAGCGTGTGAATCCAGTCATGCACGGGCACCAGGTATTTCACGTGGTTGCCCACGTCATAATACGCCTTCACAAACGGGTGGTTGAAGGACGCGACAAAGTTCTTGTACAGGTCCGGGCGCACCCATAGATTGTTCCAGACGTTTTCGAGTCCGATGATGACATTCAGTTTCTCCGCCAGCGGAATAAGCTTCGTCACCTGTTCCTTCGAACCGTCCGTGGACTTGTTTTGCAGCCCGATGTATCGCGCAAACGGGGTGTTGTCACCCTTCACCACCCGGCTCACGTGGCCGGTCTTTTCATCAAACTCGATGTCAAAATCCCACGGGTCCGGCATCTTCACCGTCGGCCCGCCCACACGGCAGGGCACCAGCAGGATCGTCTCTGCACCCAGCCAGTTTGCCGTGCGCAGCGCCTTTTCCGTCACCGCATAGCTCGCCGCCACCTGTCCTGGATCATCGCTGTTGAACTCCGCCCAGCCCCGCAGCACGGAGTGGACTTTCAAACCCATGCTTTCGACGAGTTCGCGCGCCTTTTTGGCCTCCGTTTCTTCATCAAAGAGATGGGAGACTTCCACCCCATCAAATCCCGCCTCCTTAAGTTCGCGAAGCGCCGTCTCCTCCGGCTTGCCGATGATCTTGGCCTTCTTGATCACCGTCTTGAAGGTCGCCGCGTTCGTGGATGAAAAGAGCGACAGGGAAGCTGCGCCTGCACTGACGAGGAATTGACGACGGGAGGGAGTGTGGACGGTGGGTTTCATCGGGAAGCCAAACGCTTCTCGCTCGCAACATGTTGCTGTGTATGGACGATTGCCTTCGTGGCATTAAGTCTTCCCATGAAATCTCTCTGCGCTTTTCTGCTTTCCGCTGCGTCACTCGCCGCCGCCGACTCCATCTTCGATGGCCGGACGCTCGCGCACTGGTCCGGCAAAGCCGAGCATTGGCGCGTGGAGGACGGCGCCATCACGGGCGAAATCCCGGAAAATCAGCAGCTCAAGAGCAATGAATGGATCTTCTGGGATGGCGAAGTTCACGACTTCGATCTCACCGTCGAATTCCGCATCACGGGCGGTCCTGGTGCGAATTCGGGCATCCAATACCGCTGCCAGCAGAGTCCAGACGGCCATGCCAGCGGCTATCAGGCGGATCTTGATCAGGGGGCCGTCTGGCTCGGCCGTATTTACGATGAGCATGGCCGTGCGTTGCTCGTCGAGCGCGGCTCACGCGTGAGCATCGCGCCGGACGGCCGCCGCTGGGCCGATGTTTTCGCGGAGCCCAGGAGTCTCGCCAGCGTCATCAAAGCTGGCGACTGGAACAAATACCAGATCACCGCCACCGCTTCGCACGTGGAGGTCCGCGTCAATGATGTGCTCATGAGCGTGCTCGACGATCACGAGGCCAAAGCCGCCGAATGGAGCGGCAAGATCGCATTCCAGCTCCATAGCGGCCCCGGACCTGCAAAAATTCAATTCCGCAACATCCAGCTCACCCACCTCGGCAAAACCGCCCTGCCGCAAAGAAGTGATGCGGGCACTCCTGCCCGCAATCTTCCCATTGCCGACGTCCTCTCCATCCCACCACCCGCCGAACTCAACCTCGGCTTCGAAACCGGCACCCTCTCCGGCTGGAAGGCCGAAGGCGATGCCTGGGACAAGCAGCCAATCGAAGGCGACACCGTCGCCATCCGCAAACGCGGCAATTCCCAGCACGCCGGCAAATTCTGGCTCGGCGGCTACGAGCGCCTCGGCGACAAAGGCACCGGCACTCTCACCTCCACCAGCTTTGTTGCGTCTCATCCTTGGGCCAGCTTCCTCATCGGCGCAGCCGCCGATGCGAAGACCGAGCGCGTCGAAATCGTCGAAGAAGCCACCGGCAAAATCATCCAGAGCAGCAGTGCCGCGCAGCAGGAAAACATGAAGCGCGTGGCCGTGAATCTGGAAAGCGTTGTCGGCAGATCTGTCTTCATCCGCATCATCGACCAGTCCAAAGCCGGCTGGGGCCATGTGAACTTTGACGACTTCGTCTTTCACGCTCAAAAGCCCACCTTCGCCGTGGCTTCCTTCAGCGTCAGCGCAGACCGCACCAAGCGCGGCGATGAAAGCCCCGTCCTCTGGCACCTGCTCCCCAATCCCGCCAAACCCACGAGCATCAAAAACGACGCCGCACAAAAACTCGTCGCTGGTATGAAATTGCAGGAAGGCTTCCAGGTTGAGCTTGTCGCCGCAGAGCCGGACGTTCGCCAGCCCATCGCCTTCTGCTTCGATGAGCGCGGCCGCATGTGGGTGGCCGAAGCCTTCAGCTATCCCAACCGCCAGCCGGAAGGGCAGGGGAAGGACCGCATCAGCATCTTCGAAGACAGCGATGGCGACGGCTCCTTCGAAACCAAGAAAATCTTCTGCGAAGGCCTGAACCTCGTCAGCGGCATCGAAGTCGGCTTCGGCGGCGTCTGGATCGGCGCGGCTCCTTATCTGCTCTTCATCCCCAAGGACGCTAACGATACAGTCGGCAAACCACAAATCCTCCTCGACGGCTGGGGCTATCAAGACACCCACGAAACACTCAACAGCTTCACCTGGGGCCCTGACGGCTGGCTCTACGGCAATCAGGGCGTCTTCACCCAGTCCCTCATCGGCAAGCCCGGCACTCCCGATGACCAGCGTACCACGCTCAATGCAGGCGTCTGGCGCTACCACCCCGTCCGCCACGTCTTCGAAATCTTCTGTCACGGCGGCAGCAACCAATGGGGCCTCGACTACAACAGCAACGGCCACTTTTTCATGACCCACTGCCGCAGCTTCTGGGGCAAAGGCGGCACCACCCATGCCATCCGCAACGGCCACTTCTGGAACCAGGCGAATAGCAAATACGCCCCCTTCATCTCCGCCACCGCTCCCGACTTTGCCCCCGATCTGCAAAACTATCTCCCCGCTTCTGCGCGCTACGATAGCGGCGAAGGCGGCGCGGGCAAGCCCGGCACCACCGCCGTCTATGGCGGCCACTCCCACGTCGGCACCATGATCTACAACGGCGACAACTGGCCCGCCATCTACCGTGACCACCTCTTCACCCACAACCTCCACGGCCATCAGATCAATCAGCAGCACATGGTCCGTACCGGCAGCGGTTACGAAACCTTCCACGCCGGTTACGATCTCCTCTACAGCCCCGCTCCTGACTACATCCCAGTCGATCTCCAGACCGGTCCCGACGGTGCCGTCTATGTCATCGACTGGACCGACACCCAGCACTGCCACAACCCCGAAGACGAAAAATGGGACCGCACCAACGGCCGCATCTACCGCATCTCATGGAAGGAGACTTACAAGCCGGTGAAGGTGAATCTGGACAAGATGAGAGCCCATCAGCTTGTAGAATTGCAGCTGACCGGCACAGATTGGGAGGCGCGGATGGCACGTAAAAAACTGCAGGAAATACAAGATGCAGATGTGTCAAAAATTTATGGTCTGGAAAACAAGGGGGATATGGTTTGGCTACGCGCGTTATGGACGCTCGCATCTCAGAGCCGATTTGAAGTCCCTATAGCACAGCAAAGCGCAGAGCATCCGAACGACATCGTCCGCTCCTGGGCCATCCAACTCGCCACCGAAGACCCCGGCAAACCCAAGCTCACCTCCGCCACTCTCCTCAATCTCGCCCAAACCGACCCCTCACCCACCGTCCGCCTCGCCCTCGCTTCAGCACTGCCAAACCTCGACACCAAAACCGTCTGGGAAGTCGCCTCCGCACTCGCCATGCACGGCGAAGACAAAGACGACCGCTTCCTCCCCAAGATGATCTGGTTCGGCCTCGGTCGTGTCATTGCTGAGGACTGGCCTCGCGGCCTCGCACTCGCCGCCAAAACACCTCTCCCATCTCTCGCCGACTCCATCCGCTGGTTCGCCGCCACCAGTCCCGCCGGTCGCGAGGCCTTGATCCCCACCATCCAAACCGAGCGCGATCTCAAAATCCTCGCCTTCGGCATGAAGGACGAAGCCAAGGCCGCCATGCCCAAAGCCTGGCCCCAGCTGCAAGCCAAGTTCCCCGGCGCCACCTCCGATCAACTCTCCGCCCTCTTTGGAGACAAAGCCGTGCTCGCCAAAATGCGCGCCATGCTGGCCGATGCATCCCAGCCGCTCCCACAGCGTCGCACTGCCTTCGATCTCCTCAAACGTGTTAACGACACGGAAGCCACCCCCATCTTCGCCAAACTCCTCGACCAGCCCGACTTCACCAGCGTCGTCATTCCGCTGCTCTCACGCTCCACCGATTCCGCCACGGCCATCGCTCTCATAAACCGTTTCGCCAAACTCAACGACACCGACCGCAGCGCCGCCCTCGGCACCCTCACCAGCCGTGCCGAACTCGCCCTGCCACTCCTCGCCGCCGTGAAGTCTGGCACCTTCGAAAAGAAGCACCTCAGCTCGCTTCAAATCCGCCAGATGCGCAATCTGAACAACGCCGAGATCAACACCCTCCTCGACACCACTTGGGGCAAAGTGAACGAATCAACTGAAGCCGCCAAAGCCAGCATCGCCAAACTCAGGAAAGCGTATCAGTCCGCGCCTCTCTGGGCCTTCAATGCCAAGTCAGGCGAGGAAACCTTCAAGCAAGTCTGCGCCGTCTGCCACGCGATGGGCGGCGTCGGCGGCAAGCTCGGCCCCGACCTCGCCGGCTCCTGGCGCAACGGCCTGGACTACTTCCTCGAAAACATCATCGATCCCAACGCAGTCGTCGGAGACAACTTCCAGCTTCACGTCCTCACCAAGAAAGACGGCAGCGTCATCTCCGGCGTCATCGAGCAGGAAACCGAAACCGCCATCACCGCCCGCACCGTCACCGAATCCCTCATCATCTCCAAGGCCGACCTCAAAAGCCGCCAGAAAATGCCCGTCTCCCTCATGCCCCCCGGCCTCCTTGAATCCATGCCCGAGCGCAAGGCGCTGGAGTTGCTCAAATATCTGCTGAGCAAGCGGGAGTAAGCGCTCGGCCAAAGCCCCCCGCTTCCTCCGAAGCGCATCCAGGTTATTTCCAGCACTCAACTGGCATATCCGCAATGGCCGAAGCGTATAATCCGGATCATCATGAAGCCTGCCCTGCCGATCCTTGTTTTCGCTCTCGCATCCTTTCTCCAGGCCCCGGCACAGACGCCCGAATGGAAGGCTGCGGCCGCCAGCACGGTGATCACACCGACAGAACCGATGTATCTCGCCGGCTTCGCAAACCGTGAGGTTCCCGCAGAAGGGACGGCGATGGAGCTGCATGCAAAGGCCCTCGCGCTTCAAGATGCGCAGGGAGAGCGCTTCGTCATGGTCACGCTCGATCTCGTAGAGGTGACGGCCCAGCTCCGTGAAGCCGTTGCTGCCGTCGTAAAGGCCAGGTTCAGTCTGCCGGAGAAGGCACTGCTGTTAAACTGCTCGCACACGCATTGTGGTCCGGAGCTGCGCTACACGGACCTTGAGTTCATGAGCTTCACTGATCCTCTCCGCAAGGAGCGCTGCCTGCGCTACAATGAATGGCTGAAAGACAAGATCATCGGCATCATCGGCGAGTCGTTGCAGCAGATGGAGCCTGCGACGATCAGTTATGGTCATGCGCGTTGCGGATTCGCCATGAACCGCAGGCTGAGAAACGACAAGCCCACAGGCGATCCCTACTTAAACAGCCCGAATCCCGAGGGCGTGGTGGATCATGATGTGCCGGTGCTCACGGTCCAAACCGCAGCCGGTAAATTGAGCGCCATCGTCTTTGGCTACGCCTGTCACAACACCTCGATGAGCATCAAGCAATGGCACGGTGACTATGCCGGTCATGCGCAGCAGTTGATCGAGGAGGCGCATCCGGGCACCATCGCATTGTTCATGATGGGATGCGGCGGTGATCAAAACGCGTATCCACGTTTCAGTCCCATTTTCAGCCTGCGCCACGGCCAAAGCCTCGCCACTGCGGTGGAGGCAGCCATAGATGCCAAGCCAAAACCGCTGCATGGCCCGCTTCGTATTCACTGGCAGACCACTCGCCTCGACTACCAGTCGGTTCCGACGGCGGAGCAGATCGAAAAACGGCTGAGCACAGGGGAAGGCTATGAAAAAGGCTACGAGGTCTATCAGCGCAAGTGGGATGAAAAGCGCTTGCATACAATCAAGCACGGCGGATTGCGCGACCACTACGACTACCCGGTTCAGGTGGTGCGTTTCGGTCAGGATCTGACCTTCGTGGCTCTCAGCGGCGAGACTTGTGTGGATTACTCGTTGCGCCTGAAGCACGAGTTCAAAGGCCCGGGAGCCTTGTGGGTCGCGGGTTATAGCAACGACATCCTCGCCTACATACCGAGCAGGCGCGTGCTGCTGGAAGGCGGCTATGAGGCTTTTCGTTCGCTGATGTACTGGTCCAACCCGCTGCATCCGGACAAATTCGCGGATACCCTGGAGGAACGCATCATCTTAAAGTCGCAGGCAATGATGCGCTAAAGATTGTCTTGAGGGAAGGGAGTCGGAATCGGACGCAATTACGTTCTTGCGTCGGAGCGGCCTTTCTCGTCATGCTGTGTGCATGATCCGTTTTCTCCTTTTTCTCAGTCTCTTCTTCACCGCCGCGCTTCACGCCGAAGAAAAACGCCCCAACATCCTCTGGCTCATCGCCGAGGACTTTGGCCCGCATCTCGGCTGCTACGGCGCCAGGGAGGTCTCGACACCCGTGCTTGATGCTCTCGCCGCTAAAGGCATGCGCTTCACCCGCTACTACACCACTGCCCCCGTCTGCTCCGCCAGCCGCTCCGCCTTCAATACCGGCATGTATCAGACCACCATCGGCGCGCACAATCACCGCTCGCATCGCGATGATGGCTACACGCTTCCAGAAGGCGTGAAGGTCATCAGCCAGCGCATGCGCGATGCCGGTTACTTCACCGCCAATGTGAAGGACCTGCCGCCTGAAGCAGGCTTTAAAGGCACCGGCAAGACAGACTGGAATTTCAAAGAGCCGGAGAAGCCCTTTGACTCCTCCAACTGGGATGATCTGAAACAGCACCAGCCCTTCTACGCTCAGCTCAATTTTCAGGAAACCCACCGCACCTTCCATGCCCCGCCCCATGCCGATCCCGCCAAGGTGGAAATTCCACCCTATTACCCCGATCACGAAGTCACCCGTAAAGACATGGCGCAATATCTTGATGCAGCCACCGCTCTCGACGCCAAGATTGGAAAAGTCATGGACCTCCTGAAGCGCGACGGCCTCATGGAAAACACCGTCATATGCTTCATGGGAGATCACGGAGCTGCGCACGTGCGGGCCAAACAGTTCTGCTACGAGGAAGGGCTGAACACGCCTCTCATCATGCACTGGCCCGCAGCTGTGCCCGCACCCGCAGGCTATGAGGCTGGAAAAGTGAGCGACCGTCTGCTTATGTCCATCGACCTCACCGCCACCTCCCTCGCCTGGGCAGGCATTCCAAAACCCCAGGGCATGCAGGGCCAGGTCTTCATGGGAGCCACCGCAGAGCCTCCCCGCGAGTACGTTTTCGGTGCACGCGACCGCTGCGACATGACTGTGTTCCGCTTCCGCACCGTCCGCGATGCCCGCTACCGCTACATCCGCAATTTCACCCCGGACCGTCCCTTCCTCCAGCACAACGCCTACAAGGAAAAGCAATACCCCGTGTGGAACCTCATCAAAGATCTCGCCGCGCAGGACAAGCTCACCCCGGCCCAGGCCTCTCTCGCTGCACCCACCATGCCCGAGGAAGAACTGTACGATCTGCAAGAAGACCCCTATGAGATCCACAATCTCGCCAGATCAAACCAGCCCGAGCATCGCTCCGCCCGCGAACGCCTCAGCTCGGTTCTCAACTCCTGGATCGAGCAGTCCAATGACCAGGGCCGCATCCCCGAAGCCGAAGATGTCGCACGCAATGAAGGCCGCACCAAGGAAGCCCCTCCGGCGAAGCAGGAAAAAGGGAAGAAGAAAAAGGCATGAGCGGTGAATTCAAAGTGACGAATGCGCAGCCCCGGCCATCCTCAGCGTGTGAAGCTGCTCCCCAACCATCGCGCGCATGACGCGCAGCATCTCATCCAGCGCTGGCGCGTGCTCGCGCGCGCCGCAGGCTGCCGGGTCAGAACCCTGTGCAAGGCCGGCGATTTCCCCGTCATTGTCCTCGAATCCGCCGCTGCGCAGGCCCGTGAGCCCGCCGTCTATCTTTCCACCGGCGTGCATGGCGATGAAGCCGGCTCCGCCTGGGGCCTCCTCACATGGGCGGAAAAAAATCTGCGCCGGTTGCAGCTCGGCTCTTTCCTGATCGCCCCCTGCGTCAATCCCGTCGGCCTCACGCTCAACACCCGCCTCGATCACCGTGGCTTCGACATCAACCGCCGCTTTCACGACTCGTCCGATGAAATCTGCGGACCCTGGCAGCAGTGGATCACCGGTCGCGCCATGCGCTTCGGCCTCTGCCTGCATGAGGATTACGATGCCCAGGGCATCTACCTCTACGAGCTCAATCACTCACCGCAGACCGTCGGGCATGACGTCATTTCTCGTTGTGAACGCATCATGGCGCCGGACCCCCGCCGCAGCATCGACGGCCAGCGGGCAAACAAAGGCGTCATCCGCCGCCGGACTCTTCCCACGCATCTGCCCGGCATGCCGGAGGCCATCGAGCTCCACGTGCGTGGCTGCCCCATCACACTCACCTTTGAATCCCCGTCGGAGTTTGACTTCGACACCCGTGTGCGGGTGCAGGTGAAATTTGTGGAGTCCGCGCTCTCCCTTCTCGCCTGAACCATGCGCGCTTTCATCCAGCAATCGCTCGTCCTGGTGCTTCTCACCGTTCTGAGCAGCTGCGCTTCAGTGAAACAATTAACCGCAGGCCGTGCCATGCTGAATGCCGAAAACTGGGTAAGCCACGATGGCAAGATCATGCCATGCAAATGCTGGCCTGTGCCAGCCGGCGGGAAGCCCCGTGGCGTGGTGATCGCCGTTCACGGCCTCAGCGGTGCCAAGTCTGACTTCTGGTATCTCGGAGAGCAGCTCCCGCCTCACGGCTACACCGTCTACGCCTACGATCTGCGCGGGCAGGGGAATGATCCCGTCATCGCCGAGCGCGGCGACATCAAAAAAGCCGCTGCCTGGCAGCATGACCTCGCCACCTTTCACGCGCTCGTCAAACGCAGGCATCCGCACACCCCCGTTTTTTGGTATGGCGAGAGCCTCGGCAGTCTCATCACTCTGCACACGGCGGCGGATCTCCTCAGCAATCGCGCGGATCCTGACGGCATCATCCTGGCCACGCCCATCGCGGGTTTGCGCAAAGCACTCAGCGGCTTCCAGCGCTTCCTGCTCGAAACCGCCGCCAAGCTTTCTCCCCGCACACGCTACACCCTTGGCGAACTGGCAGGTGTGGATGAATCAAAAATTCAAGTCACGTCCAATTCCACCTTGGGCAATCAGATGGCGGTCACCCCCCACCACGTCCCTGCTTTTTCACTGCGCCTCCTTTCCACCATCGGCGGCATGATCGATGCGAACCCGGAATCAGCGCACCGCTTAAAAATGCCGGTTCTCTTCATCGCATCGCCGAACGACGTCCTGTCTTCTGCGGATCAAATTCAGTCCCTCTTCGCGGAAGTTCGCAGCCGCGACAAAAGGCTGCTCTGGTATACCCGCTCCTACCACTTGCTGCTTCACGATGTTCAGCGCGAAGAAGTGGTGCATGATGTGACCCATTGGCTGGACCGCCAGGTCACAGCCTCCCGCCGTTGATGCCATGACTCTCGATCAAGCCATCCTGGAAGCTCTGGGGCAAAGCGAGCTCCCGCTGAAAGCGGCGGAAATCATCCGGATCATCAAGCCTGTGGTCGGGCGCGTGGCCACGCCCAAAGCCGTCGCTGCAGCTCTGGAGGCGAAGTGTGCAGCCGGTGCCCTTCACCTCATTTCCGGGACAAAGCCGCTCTTCACGCCGCATAGCCCCACAGCTGCCGCCACGGCCCTTCTAAGACACTTCGTGCAAGTTTCCAAAAAGGAGCAGCCGGCGGCAAAGCTGAAGAGCAGGCTCCCGACCGCACTGCATCCCTGTTTTGAGCCCGCACTGGCGCTCCTTGCCTCACAAGGCGCCGCCTTCGTACTGCCGGGCTCCCGGCGCCTTGTCTTTGCCCGTCGCCCCCCGCCGTCGGCTTTGCTCAGTCCCGCTCAGCGTCGCACCCTTCAAAAGACTTTTGATGTCGTAAACAGCCTCCGCGTCTGCCCGGCCACGCTGGACGCCTTCATCGCCTGGCTCGATGAAGAATCTTCCGCTGCGCCTTCTTCTTCTTCTTCTTCCTCCATTGATTCATCTCCCTGCACTCCCGGCGAGGCCGAGCTGCGGGCTTGGTACGACGCAGACCGCATCCGTTCTTCCACGGTGATGATTCCCATCCCCCGCACCTTCGCTCGTTATCAAGCCTGGGCGGCGGAACGTGGCGGGATGGCTGATAGTCAAGTTCTACGAAATTTGCTTGAGGGGCTTTACAACAATGGGCTGCTCCTGCTAGAACCTTGTGAAAGACCGCAAGACCTCCCGGATGATGAGCGTGCACTGCTTGTTCCCATGTCCCTCGGCCCTCCCGGTTACTCCTGGTGCTGGATTTCTTGATGCAGCACTTCATCTCGCCTGAACTCCGTACTGACTCCCCAAGACCATGTCTTCCTTTGCCGGCCTGAATCCCTTCATGTCCACAAGCGTGGGCGAGAATGACCTGTGGAACGCAGCCTCTTTCATTGATGTGCCGCACATCAATTCGGTGCCGTTCGGTGCGCTGCGCATCGCTGTGGATCAGGTGCGCGCGCAGCATCGCAGCCAGGTGCGGTTTGTCCGTGGCGCGGGCGGTTCCGGCAAGTCCCATCTCTTTTCGCGCCTCCGGCGTGAATGCGCAGACAGCATCTTTTATGCGTATGCGCCCAATCCGCCGCTGCAGCCGGAGGCTTTGGAGAACTTCATTCTTACCAGGTTTGTCGGCAGCTTGCGTCATCCGGCACGTGGCAGGGATGGCAAAGAGGCGCCCTACAGCCAGATGCGCCTCCTGGCCTACGCTCTGCTCAAACCTGTGGTCGAGGAAGATCACACCTACCTGCAGTTGCACGAGGCCTGGGCCAGGATCGACATCGAGACTCGCAAGGAAATGATCCATCAGGCCGTCCAGCTTCTGGAAGCGGACCATCCCATGGTGCCACGCAGCGTTTTGCGCTGTCTGCTCAATGTCTTGCGCGACGACAAGGAGCATCTTGCGGCTCAGTGGCTCTCCGGCGCAGCCTATCTCACGGAGGGGGAGCTGAAGTATCTCGGTGTCGCGGAGCCTCTGGCGCGCTCAGAGATGGGGGTGGTCATCCAGCTCTTCGGAAAGCTCGCCGCCCAGATCGGCTCCCCTGTGGTTCTTGTGCTCGATCAGCTGGATCTCATCGTCACCCAGCCGCAGTTTGACGAAATGCAGCGCCTGCTGTTCGCGCTGATAGATCAAAGCGAGAACTGGGTCGTGCTGATCGGTCTCGTGGTGGAACGCTTTGCCGCATGGGATGGCGCTCTTTCACAGGCTCTTCGGGGTCGTTTAGGTGTGCCGGACTCGAATGCTCCCATGGGCTTTCGCCTCCCGGTCATCGACATGCTGCCCATTGCCAATGAGCAGAAGCGCCTGCTGCTCAACTGCCGTCTTGCCTTGCCTGGCCTTGTCGAACAGCGCGCCAAAGAAGGCATCACATCGCCCATCCATCCGCTGCTGGAAGAGGACATGCAGCGGCTCACGGCTGGGGGCGCCATCTTCCCGCGTCATCTTCTGGCGGCTGCCGCAGAGGCCTTCGCCATGCGAACGATGCGCTCGGTTCTTCCACCGGAAATCGTGGGCGCCGTCGCTGCGCAGCCTCCGGCCCCGCAGGCCATGCCGCCGTCCATGCCTCGCCCGTCGTCGCCGGTCGCGGCACCACCGGTCACCACGCTGCCTGTGGCTGTTCCTCCTGTGCCTGCACTTCTTGCGCCTTCGGCAGAGGTGCCAGTGGCGCTGGCAGTTGCGGATGAAGCCAAAACGGCGCCTGTTGTGCCCCCCCTGCCACCTCCCGCCGCGGTGCAGCCGCTTCCGCTGCCACCTCCGGCGGCTTTGGCGGGCGTCAAAACAAGCCTGGCTGACAAGATGGATGGTCTTCTGCAGCAGGCGGTGGCTGCCGCCATGTCCGAACCTGTGCCTCCTACGGCTCTCGACCTTGGCGAGCGCACACGTGATCTCATCGAGCTTATGGTGGCTCCGCCCGTCACGATAAGCGAAGGAGACATACGCAAAAGCTACGACAATTTTGATGGTGCCGACCGCTGGTTCGAATGGGGTGGAAGCAAGGTTCGCATTGTCACCAGCGATGCCATGCGCGGCAGTTTCATCGCCGTGCTCGAGCGACTCAAACCCGCTGCCGGAGACACTCTTCTGCTGCGCAATGTCATCGCTCCTGTCTCCGGGCAGCTCACCATGGAATTGCTCAATGCCTTCAAGGCAAAGAACATTTTTCATCACCTCACCGCGTCTGAGGCTGCTGTCCTAGCGGCGCTGGGTCGCGTGCTCGCAGACCTCCGTGAAGGCTCCTACGAGCAGTTTGCCACCGAACCTCCTGCTTCAAAGGACCATGTGCTTGCTGTCTTGCGTGCTCATCCTCTCCTGCGCAGTCTGAGGCTGTGGGGCATGATTCAGCAGGCTCATGCCCCCAGGCAGGTGCAGCCCGCGCAGCCGCAGAGTTCTGTGCTCTCTTCCATCGTTCGTCCGACGCCTGCCGCCATTCCTTCGGTCCTTCCCTCGGACACGCCCCCCGTTTCTTTGGGTGCCAAGCCGCCCCTCGTGCCTGTGGCCAAGCCGCCGCCTCCACCCCCGTTCACAGGCGCTGCCAAGCCGCTCGCGAAGCCGCCATCTGCTCCGGCTTCCAAGCCGGTGGCCAGGCCGCCTGCGCCACCCATGATGAAGCCCCCGGCAGCGGCGCCGCGTCCGCCCGTAAACAAACTGCCCCCGCCTTCCCAAGGAAACGCCGCCTGAGCAAATCGAGGTGCTTTGCCGCTACATCGCCATGGTGCGCGACGTTATTCGCGCACCATGAAAGCATTCGTCACCTTCCTGCTCTGCAGCTTTGCCATTCACATCCTCGCAGCGGAGGCCCGGCGCCCCAACATCCTCTTCATCTACGCCGATGACCAGTCCACCAAGACCGTCGGCTGTTATCCCGGTTCCTGGCCCTGGGTGAAAACACCGAACATTGATGCGCTCGCCAAAAACGGCACGCGCTTCCACGCCGCCTACCTCGGCTCCTGGTGCATGCCTTCACGCGCCACCATGCTCACCGGCCGCTTTCCTCACGGCATTGAGTCCATGTCCATGGAAGGTAAATACCCCGGCAGCACCTACGATCCCAAGCAGTGTCCCTTCATCCCTGCAGAAATGCGCAAACAAGGCTACCACACCGCGCAGATCGGCAAATGGCATACTGGCACGGACACCGGCTGGGGCCGCGACTGGGACCACCAGATCGTCTGGAATCGCCCGCTGCATCCCGAAAACGCCGGCGCTTACTACGAAACGCAGATCATGAGCGTCGATGGCAGGGAGCAGACCATCGAAGGCTACCCTGCTGACAACTACACCAAGTGGTCCCTCGACTACATCCGCGGCAAGAACCGCGATGCCGCCAAGCCCTGGTATCTTTGGGTATGCTACGGCAGCGTCCACGGCCCCTCCACTCCCGCCAAACGCCACAAGGGCACCTACAAGGACGCCGAAGTGCCAGTCCCCGCAGACATCTTCCCGCCCCGCCCAGACAAGCCCGCTTACCTCAACAAAAAGCAGGCATGGACCAAAGGCCCGGACGGCCACCCCATGGCTGGAAAGGGCGGAGAAGCCTTTGGCGAAAGCAAAAAGGGCAAGCGCTTCGACGACTGGGTGCGCCAGGTCAACGAATGCGTGCCTGCCATCGATGAAGGCGTCGGTCAGCTCATCGCAGCCCTCAAAGAGTCCGGCCAGTATGACAACACCCTCATCATCTACACCGCAGATCAGGGCTTCTCCATGGGCGAGCACGGTTTCCGCACCAAGCTCGCCCCCTATGACGCGAACTACCGTTCGCCCCTCATCATCAGCATGCCCTCACGCTTCCCCACCGGTCAGGTCTGCGCTGCTTCGGTAAACGCCCCCGACCTCGCCGCCACCTTCCTCTCCATCACAGGTGTCAAAGTCCCATGGCAGACCCACGGCCGCGATCTCACCCCTCTTCTCGAAAAGCCCGCCTCCGCCTGGCCGCACCCCTGCTACTACGAGCACATGGGCAATGAGTACGGCACCAAAGTCAGCCAGACCATCCTCACTGGTGCCGAGCAGCAGAATGATCAGGGCGTGCCCCTCTACAGCGCCCTCGTTCAGGATAACTTCAAACTCATCCACTACCTCGACGGCAAATCCGGCGAAGAACTCTACGACCTCAAAAACGACCCCGAGGAACTCAAGAACCTCATCACCGACCCCTCTCAAACCGACCGCATCACCAAACTCCGCACCGCCATACAGTCCGAACTCAAACGCACCCAATCCGGCTTCACCGACTTCGTGGAGTAAGCGATTGAACCGCTCCGGAACGTAGGATGGGTGTGGCGACAGCCCGCCCGTCCACCAGCGCTCCGCAAACACCCACGCCCCCCGGTCAGCCCCCCGCGAAGTGTACCGCACATTCCATGTGCAGTCTGGTACAGTACTCATCTCGCTCCGCGAGATGAGCCCAGCGCTCCCTCACCCGCACAAAAAGCCAAGACAACAGGGCTAGGTCTTGATCTGATCTCCCGTTTGTTCCGTGTATTCCGAAGGCTGTCATCTCCCTTTCAGCCAAACCCTCACGGCCTCAAAACCGCCCCCTGCCTCACCAACTCTTCCTGCATCTCCCCCACCGGCACCTTCCGCACTTCCACGCCATGCTGGATCGCCAGATGCGCCGCCACTCCCGCCGCCTGCCCCAGCGCCATCCACGTCGGCTCCAGCCGGATGCTTGAAAACGCCACATGCGTCGTGCTCGCAGGCACGGGCACGATCAGCCCATCGACCTTCTTCGGCACCATGATCCGATACGGAATCTGATATGGCCGCGTGATCTTTTTCAGCATCCCCAGATACCCCTCCAGCACCACCGTGTCCCCCGGCTGCCGCTTCTGCATCGGAAAACTGTCGATCGGAAACTCCCCCACCGCGATCGAATCCTCATGCATCCGCTCAGAGGGTAGCCCCTCCTGCTCCGTGATGTTCCGCTCGCTCAGCGTAAACTCACCCACCAGCCGCCTCCCTTCGCGAACATAAAGCTGAAACGGAAAGTGCCCGTGCTCCGGAAACTCATCTTTGCACGGCTGATACTTCAGCGCCGTCTCATGCGCATTCTCCGCCACCTCGCTGTCATGCTGCAAAAACCACAGCAGCCCCAGCGACAGATCGCGAATCTTCTTCGTGATCCGCTCCCGCTCCTCCCACCCGGCCTCGATGTAGCCCGCATTCTCTTCCGCAAACACAAACCCCAGCGGCAGCGGCTTCATGTTCAGCTCCACCTTCTCATTCGGGAGCTTCCTTACCGTGAAAGCAATCGTCGTCAGATTCCCACCAAACCTCCCACCCTTGAGATCATCAAAATACCCCAGATACCGCGTGCGATCATACCCCGCCGGCGCAGCCGTCAGCCGCACCTGATTCTCTGGATTCGAAGACAGCGGAATCCGAAACGTGAACGCCTGCATCCGCTTGTCTCCCTCCCCCGTGCCACCGATGCGCTCACCTCCAGGCACATTGTAAATATGCCCCGCATGCGGCTCCCGAAACTCATCCCGCCCCTCACGCCCCAGTCGAAATTCCGCCCCCGCCGCCGCGATCAAATCCCCCTCATAAGTCCCATCCACAAACACCTTCGCACTCAGCTTCTTCTTCTCCTTCGTATCCCGGTCCAAAATCGTCACAGCGACCACCCGCCCCTCCTTCACGTCCGCACTCACGAGTTCGTGATGCTTCAGCGCCGTGATCTTCGGCTGCTCCTTCACAAAACTCTCGAACACCTCTTCCGCCACCTTCGGCTCATACCAGTAGCCATCCTTGCACAGCTTCACCGCCTCCGACTTCTCCCCATAAGCCGCCACATAGTGCGCTTTCACGCGATCCACAAACTCGCGAAAAAAACCCTGAATCATCTTCCGGTTTTCAATGTCACTCGCCCCCAGTCCGCTCGCGCTCATCCCACCAATCCGCTTGTGATACTCCACCAGCGTCACCGCATGCCCCAGCCTCGCCGCCGTCACCGCCGTGGCGATCCCGCCCGGCGTCCCACCAATCACCACCACATCCTGCGCATGCAGCGCCGCCGCAAACATCGCGATTAAAAAACAAAAGTACTTCATGGCTTCGTTTGAAGCTTTTTCCCCGGCAGCAGAAACATGCGTCCCGCCTCATTGCAGATGAGCAGATTCGGCCCGTTGCCACCCAGCATCGTGCCGACCGCACCCGTCTCATGCGCACCACCCGGCTGAATGACCTTGCCCTCCGCATCCTGAAACGTCAGCGGCCTCGCAAATTGCATCTTCGCATTCGTCCCCGTGTTCAGCATCACCAGCGGCGTGCCCAGTGTCTTCTTCAGCTTCGTCGGCAGCGCCGAATCCACCAGCTTCCCGATCACTCCGCCCACCACCGGATTCTGCCCCAGCGCCGCCATTGGATATCCCGTTTCACGATCCGGGATGGAGCACACCCGTCCTGTCCCAATCACAAAATCCAGATTCCCATCCTCGTTCCAATCAAAGAAGTCCAGCTTGCACCGCCCGCTCATTCCCGCCACGCCACCGCTGGCGCCAATCGGCTTTCCATCCTCCAGCAACAGCTTCCCGCCGTCCTCCACATTGTAATCATCAATGCGCCAGTACAGGTGAAACTGATCATCTCCATCCACGATCGCCAGCGCCACCCGCTCCCCGATCTTCGCCAGCGCCGCACGGCAGCGCCACATCCCATGCAGGTCAATTCCATCGCAATAAATAGGATGCGCCGCATCCAGTCTCGCCTCCGTCTTCGTGCCACAATTCACATAGATCAGATAATTCCCGGTGATGTCACACGTGATCAAATCCGGCAGCCCGTCTCCATTCCAATCAATCACATTCGGCGAAAGATACCCCCATCGCGCCTCCTGCAGTCCCTGCAAACTCCCCGCATACCCCGCCTGCACCTGAATCTCCCGCCCGCCTGCGTGCACACGCGTGGCAGGCAAAAACTTCGGCTCCTCGTTTCTGCCCACGTTTTTAAAGAACAGCACAAAGCCCTCCGAATTCCCCGCCAGTATGTCCAGCACACCATCGCCGTCCCAGTCCACGGCCGTCGGTGATGGCAGCGTGCCCGCATACAGGTCTGCATGCTCCTGCAGCACCGAAACGGGCTCCGCAAAAACCGGCGCTCCAGCTTTCGTAAACTTACCCGTGAACCGGTAGAAATACAGCGAGCCCTCTCCACACGCAATCAGCCCTCCTCCATAAGCACACACGCTCGGGTTGATGCTCGGATGCCGCAGCGCATTCCCATCCTCACCCGCAATCAGCCGCTTCGTTTCCAGGTCAAACCCGCTCGCAGCCCTGTTCCGATAATACACCAGATTCCCCTGCCGCGATCCCGTCACCACATCACGCTCACGTCCTTTCCCGAGGCTCAGCCACGTGATCCCATGCATCGAAAAATACACCTCATTCTTCGTCTTCGTGATCTGCTTCGCCTCACCCTTCGAGTTCACACCCATCAGATACCGATACCGCAGATCCCCCACCGCAATCCCCGATGAGTTAAACGGCCGCCACTCCTCCGTGTTCGGACTCCCCTCCGGCCCTTTGCCGCCGTTCGACATCTCAAACGCCAGATCATAGCCACCATCCTCATTGAGCAGCACCCCCACGCTCCCCGGCGACTTCACCGCCCCCGGCAGCTTCGTGCGCTTCGTCTCCCGAAACTCCAGCGTCTCCCGGTCAAACTCCGTCGTCACCAGCGCATCCTTGTCGATCCACAGCCCGATGATGACCCCATCCTTCCGCTGAAACACACTGCCCTTCTCCTTGTACGCACACTTCACCTCCACCGGCTGCGCAAACACCGGCGCCCCCTTTTCCGCCGTATCCACCCACCGAAACAAATGCACCGCCTGCGGCCCCCCATACCCCGCCACAAACAAATCATCCCCCTTTCCACCAAACACCCCCGCATGCCCCAGCACATGATGATTCAAATTCACCAACGCCAGCGGCCCCCTCCCATTCACCGCCGCCGAAGCCAGCGCCTTCGTCCCCTCCGGCAGATGCGGTTCCGCAGCCAGACAAGTCACGGCAAAAATGAGAGACAGGAGAAGCGATTTCATAGAGGTCCAATGAGCTGTCGTAACGCTTCAATCCCAACAACATCTATCCAACTTCAGCAGCCAGTTGCTGCCGAATCTTGAACCCGCATGAGCATCTTTGACATGCGGGTCCATGCTCGATCAAATCTACTTCGCAGCCGCAGCCTCCGGTGGCACCAGCTTGCACGACTGCCACGCCAAAAAGCGCCATGTCCCACCCTCCAGCTTCCACACCCCCAAGAACGCCAGCGTCGGCTCAATGACACCCGTCGGCGTCCCAATCTTCAGCTTCGCACTCCCCGTCATCAGCGCGATCCCCGGTGCCGGAAAGGTGAAATTCCTCTCCACGTAATCAATCGCCTGATACTTCGTCGTCCCCTTCAGCAGCACCTCAATAAACGACGCCTTCGTATCCACCACACCCGTCGAATGCGAATACCTCAGCTCATCGGAAAAGACCGCGCTCAGCTTCTCACGGTCCGGCGTTTTCATCGCCGCCACGCGCGCATCATCCGCCGCCTGCACCGCAGCCAGCGGCGCCTCTTCGGCAAAGGAGACAAAAGCGACCAGGCAGATCAGGGAGGTAATCAGTGTTTTCATGGTTTCGATGTTTTAGCAGTCAGTTGTTTCACAATAAAATTCCAAATGTCGTCATACCCCTCCGTGGGGTGCTCCGGATATTTCACATAACACGTGGCTCCCGCGGCCAGCGCCAGCTTCTGAAACCCCACCGCCCACGCAGGCGAGTGCACATCATAGTTGTTCTGCGTCAGCGGCGTCCGCACCTCCGTCTTCTTCCCGCTGCCGTCCACCTTGGTTTCGACGATGTAGTCAGGCTTCGTCATTCCCCACTCATTCTCAAAATACATCGGCGTCGCGTTCTTGTGCAGCAGCCAGTCCGGCGACCACTTCTTGATAACCGGCAGCAGTTCATCGCGCCGTTTCAGCGATTCCTCAAAGTTGCACCCCAGCGCAGGCGCTCCCCATTCCACACCGGGCACCCACTCCTGCATCCGCTTCGGATCAATCGTCGGCTGGCAGCGATACGCCGCGATGCACGTCACAAGCTCCGGCGCCTTGCATCCCACATACAGCGCTGGCAGCGCTCCCTGCGATCCACCACCCAGCGCGATGCGCTTCGGGTCCAGTTTCCACTTCTCCGCGTTCTCCACCACAAATTTCACCGCGCTCATCGCATCCTCCAGCACATAGGAAATCGGTTCCGGCGCCTTGTCCGCCGTCGCATCCCCCATCGTCCTTACCTCCACCGCGATCACCGCAATCCCATGCGGGAAAAATCGGTTCACATCCACCGCATGCTTTGATGCCTTCCAGATCCCCCCAAACCACAGCAGGGCAGGGAAGGGGCCTTCCCCCTTCGGGGGCACATGAATGTCGATCAGCTGATGCGGATGCGCCCCATACGGCACATCCGCGTGCATTGGTTTCGGCGGCTCGGCCGCATGGGCCATCGTCAAAACCATGGCGGCAAAAAGTGAGCAAATTCTCATGGCTGTTTCGTCTGCGTTTTTTTCAAATACTCCGAGGGCGTCATGAACACAACGTTCTTCGATTTCAGAAACTCAATGATGCCCGTAAATCCCGCCCAGCGCTTGTCATCCCACTGCTCCGGATGCCCCTGCAGCACCAGCACCTCCCGCTTCGCCGCCTTCGCTTCATAGAACGTTTTAAACTTTTCCAGGTCCGGCACAAACGTCGGATTCTCCAGCGCCATCACCCGCGGAATGCTCAGCCGCTTGTAATACTTCGGCTTCTCCGGTCCATACAGCCAGATCGTTACCTCCGGCACCATCTCCATTGCCTCATCCGTCGCCTCCGTGGTGCCGCTCCAGTGCGGCCCAAAGGCTGGCAGCGTAAAGCCCAGCTTCTCTTTCGCCAGTTTCTCGCCCTTGGCCAAAACCGCCCGCTGCTCCTCCGCCGTCCCATGTTCAAACTCTCCCGGCTCGCTCGCATTCTTCATGTGGTAGCCATGCATCCAGAACTCGATCTGCCCCGCCGCCTGCACCGCCTTCAGCCATTGGAAATACATCGCATTGTCTTTCTCCAGCGATTCTGTGATGATGCCAAACGAACCCTTGATCTGGTTCGCCGTCAGATAGTCATGCACCTTGAGCCATCGGTCGGACACCGGCTTCGCTCCCACCCTTCTTGCGATCACATCATCCAGCTTCAGTAGAATGATTTGCGGGTCGGCAAATGCCGGAACGGCAAGTGCGAGAAGGAGAAGCAAAGGCAGGGTTTTCATGGGCGGGGGTGGAACTCGTCAGGGCCTCGACCATGCGTCGGAAGGGCACGGATGCCAGTCGAAGCTTCTTTCCCTCTGCAGCGCATGCTCTTTCGGCCCGTCGCACGCTCCCAATGGATGAACACCCTCTCCCGCGCTTCGCTGCACACCAATCTCCTGGCTACCTCTCTCCTTCGTAGTACGTAGTGCAGGTATGCTCGAGGCCCTGCAAACCATCCCCGTCCTGCGCATCTTTGACGAAGCCAAAGCCCGTGAGTTCTACTGCGGCTGGCTCGGCTGCAAGGTGGAGTTCGAGCATCGCTTTGAGCCCGCCGCCCCGCTCTACATGGGTGTTAGCCTCCACGGCCTGGCCCTCCATCTCTCCGAGCATCATGGCGATGGCACCCCCGGCACTCATGTCTTCATCCGCTGCAAACACCTCCGCGAATGGCATGCAGGCCTCCTCTCCCAAAATTACAATTACAACCGCCCCGGCATCGAAGACGCCTTCTGGGGCGGCATCTGCATGACTCTCACCGATCCCTTCTGCAACAAGCTCATCTTCAGCGAGCAGGATGTGACCTGAGCCTTCAAACCATTGACCAAGAAGGCCGAAAATCAGCCCACTCTCATCTGGGTGAGCAGGGGCGACGCATTGCGAATCTAATTCAGTATCAAAGCACCCCAGCGTGAATCCCCTCTCCAGCCCTTGTTTTCACAGCTCCAACACACTCTTCGGGGCACCGTAGCGAAGCGGGTCGAAGGCCGCCGAAGGACAATAGACGAAGTCAAAGGCCGGGTGCGGGCCTTCACAAAGCCCTTGTGAATGGCCTCCACGTCACATCACTTCCCCACCTGCACCGCCTCACCGGCGAATCTTCCCACCTCTTCAATGGCATTGCCCTCATTGACCACGCCGGTGCTTTTCGCCACCCACACCACCGCATTCTTCGCGATGCCATAGCTTGCTCCCGTCTCAGGCGGCGCATCATGCTGTGGAGAAACAAACCGGTTGTGGCGAATGATAATTCCCTCCGCAGAAGAAACCACCAGCTGCGGCCCCGCCCCTCCTTCAATCACATTGGTTTCGATCTGCACGTTTTTAAAAACCGCCTTTGTCCTCAGCTCCGAACTGCTCGAACTCGATGTCATTGAAACAATCCCCGCCTGGCATGACCACGGCGCCGCACAAAACCAGCCGCCATTCCGGATCACATTTTTTCGGATTATCAGGTCCTCAATGCCTGCCGCCGCCGTGCCCGGCACCTCCGGACACACGATGAGCGCATGCGGCGTGTCGAGAAGGTTCCCTTCCATCAATCCTCCAGCCTTCAGCAGAATGCGCCCCGGGCTATGCACGTGGTTGTTTCGAAACACGAACCCGTTGCCCATGCGGTCCGGTGAATAAACACAATCGCCCGGCTTCAGCTCCGCAGCCCGGTCCAGCGTCACCACATGGCACTTCGGGCTTACGTGCCACAGGTCCCATGTCTTCGCCTGGCCCAGGTTCTCTTGCACTTCCGCGGACAATCCCGCATCTTTGCGTGCCACCACTTTGCGGGAGGTGATCTGCCATTCCGGCCCGTCCACACCCGCCCGCACCCGGTCGCCGTTTTGAACGCCATCCGTAAACTCATCACGGCTTGCCAGCACCACGGTGCCTCCATCATTTTTCAGTACCATGTAATCAGACGACTGCACGCTCCACGAATCATCCCCCGCATCCGCGATCTCGCAGTTTTCGATCAGCGGCCCCTTCCGCATCGTCTTGCTTTGAAACGCATCCCACGAGCTGCTCAGCAGCCGCTCCTCGACCGCGCCCGCAGGCTTGGGCCCCGGCACAATTTTGCATCCGGTGAAAACGGACCCGCCCTCGCCATCGGCTTCCAGAATGCCCATGCCCGGTGCACTGTGCACCGTCACATTCCGGAACGTGATCCGTTCGCATTGATCAATGGCAATGGCGTGCGGCGCTCCCGTCTCCTGGCCGGTGCTTAGCGAGGCCAGATCGCCAATCACCGCCGCCTTCGCAATTCCCTCCCTCCGAATGCGAACGACATCTTCGCTGATCATCTCCGCCTTCGTCCCCCACAGGAAAGGCATGCCCTTCTTCCGAAACCGCGTCTTCGCATCGATCACATCTATCCGCGAATACGCTTTCCGCGGGTAGCCCGCATGAATCTTCACATCGATGGATCCGCCATCCGCCGAGCCCGCGATTACCTCCCCCTGTGTGAACGGCAGCGGATCATAGTCCACCGTCAGACCCTGCACCACCACACTGGAACAGCGGTGCATGCTGATCGCTCTCATCAGCTTCGCCCCCACCAGCGTCACCCCGTCCGCGATGATCTCCACATCCTTCACGCCGCTCAGCGCCCAGAGTTCACCTCCGGACTTCGGCTCAAGGCGATAAATGCCTGGCGCGATCACGATCCGCTTCTCCCCGCGCCGCAGCGCCTTGTTTACCAGCGGGCGGAAATCCTCGGCGCCTGGGGCGGAAGCAAGGATCAAAAGCGAGAAAAGGCAGGGCAGGGAGTGGCGCAGTGGCATGCTGCTCTCTAGGCAGCCGGCGCACCATGTCACTGCGGATTCGCCGCTTGCTTCAATACAAAGTCCACCAGTTCCCGGCATTCAAAAAAGGAAGGCCCCACCTTGTGCCCTTCGCCTGGAATCACCTTCACCTCGATCTGCCCGCCGCCCGCCGCATACCGCTCCTTCAGCAGGCCCGTGTTCAACTCGTAAGGCACCACCACATCCGAGTCTCCATGCACCGAAAACATCGGCACCTTGTTCGCCAGCAGCCCCTGCAGGTTGTCCACAGGATTAAACTCCTTCAGCTTCGCGGTCAGCTCCGCCTCCGTCATGCCATAGTCGGCCAGCGTCTGCGGCTTGGAGTTCTTCAGCGGCCAGCTCTCCAGGTTGCACACCGGATAAATGCCCGCCCACGCACGCACTTTTTCCGGATTCCGAAACGCCCACGCCAGCGTCATCATCCCTCCTCGGCTCTGCCCCAGCAGGATCGGCTTCGCGGAATATCCCCGCTTCACCATTTCATCGTAAAACTGCGTAAACTTCGCCGTGCTCCCCGGCGCACCGCGCACTTCTCCCAGATCATACCCCGCGATGCTGATGCCCGCCTTCATGAATGTCTCATAATACATCTTCCGGCCAAACAGAGACACACCGCCCAAAGTCGGTGCATACCACACCCACGGTCTGCCCGCGCCAGCTTTCGGTGCAGCATAGAGGAAGGCCTTGTGGCCACCCACTTCAAAGATCTCGGCAGTTTTAGGCAGCACCTCCTGCGCGCTCGCTGACCACGCAAAGCCCAGGATGAGAGAAAGAAAAAAGCAGCGGTTCATGCCGATGAAATCGCAGTCCGGCAGTCCATTATTTCCGGGTTTCAAACGCCCTGAAATAATGCAGCACCGGGTAGTCATAGCGGTTGCCCAGCGTTTCCTTCAGTTTCCCCAGACTTTCGATCCCGTGCTCGCTCGCGGCAGCCTGCATCTCCGCTTCTTCCTCAGCGTTGTAGTAGTCACGCGGGTCCGCCTTCAGTTCCCCCGCCTGAATCGCCTGCGCCAGATGATTGTGGATCGTGCTGATCGCCAGCCCGCGCAGCTCCGCGATCTTCTCCGCACTGTGCCCCTGACGCTGCAGCCGCAGCGTCTCCAGCACCGTGCCCGTGAGACCTTCCTCGATTTTCATTTTCGGCGGTGGTGGTGGCGCGGCTTCTTTTGCAAATGTCTGCGCCTCATGCGTCTCCAGCCATTGCGTGATGGCTCCTATGAAGGCCGTCCCAAAATCCGCCAGCTTCTGGCTCCCCACGCCCGGAATCGCCAGAAACTCCCGCTCCGTGCGCGGGTACTCCCGGCACATGTGGCGCAGGCTTGTGTCTCCAAACACCACATACGGCGGCACTCCGCGCTCATCCGCCAGCCGCTTGCGCAGCGCGCGCAGTTCTTCAAACAGCCCCTCGTCACAGGCGATGCTCCCCGCCTTCGCCACCTTCGCCGTGCTCGTGGCCGCTTTGGCCGCCGCCGGAGCTCGTGTCAAAATCACCGGCGTGCGGTTCATCAGCGCCGCCAGCCCCTTTCTGGAAAGGCTCAGCGTCTGAAACGCATCCGCCGTCGCATCGATGTACCCCAGCCGCACGAGCTGTCGCCCCAGCGCCGCCCACTCCTCGCGCGGGGTATCTTTGCCAATGCCATACGTGCTTAGCTGGTCATGGTACCATTTGCGGATCTTCTCCGTGTTCGCCCCCGCCAGCACCTCCACCACATGGTTCAGCCCCGTGCTGAACCCGCTCTTCTGCCGGATGCGGAAGATGCAGCTCAGCAGCTTCTGCGCCTGCGTCGTCGCATCCCACTGCTCGCGCGGCTGCAGGCAGATGTCGCACCCGCCGCAGTTGTCTCCCGGCCACTGCTCGCCAAAGTAATCCAGCAGCGCCGTGCGTCGGCATTCCGTGCCCTCCGCAAAATCCGCCATCATGCGCATCTGCCGCACCGCGATCTCCGCCGCCTTCGCATCCGTCATCTCATCGAGAAACTTCAGGTTTCTCACCAGGTCTCCTCGCGAATACAGCAGCACGCACTCGCTCGGCAGGCTGTCGCGTCCCGCGCGCCCTGTCTCCTGGTAGTAGCCCTCGATGTTCTTCGGCAGGTCCGCATGAATCACATAGCGCACGTCCGGTTTGTTGATCCCCATCCCAAAAGCGATCGTCGCGCACACCACATTCGCCTCATCCCGGATGAAGGCCTCCTGGTTCGCCGCTCGCTCCTCCGGCTGCAGCCCCGCATGGTACGCCACGGCCCTCACTCCCTCGGCTGTCAGCGCAGCCGCCAGGCTCTCCGCGCTCCGGCGCGACTGCACATACACGATCCCCGCCTCATTCGGCCGCTGTCGCACAAAATCATACACCTGGCTCGTCGCCTTCGCCTTTGGCAGCACCGTGTAGCTCAGGTTCGGCCGGTTAAAGCTCGCCAGAAAAACCTCCGGCTCATGCAGATGAAGCTGGCGGATGATGTCCTCGCGCACCTGCTCGGTCGCGGTTGCCGTCAGCGCCAGAAACGGCACGCCCGGCAGCTTGTCACGCAGTTGCGCCAGCATCCGGTACTCCGGCCGGAAATCATGCCCCCATTCGCTGATGCAGTGCGCCTCATCCACCGCCACCGCCGTCACATTCCAGCGTTGCAGATCGCTCACAAAATCCGGCATCATCACCCGCTCCGGCGCCGCATACAGCAGCTTGTAGTGCCCCTCTTCCAATCCCGAGCGCCGGCGATGCGCCTCGCTCCCTTGAATGGAGGAATTGATAAACGTCGCCGCCACCCCGCTCGCCACCAGCGCATCCACCTGGTCCTTCATCAAAGCGATCAGCGGTGAAATCACCAGCGTCAACCCCTCGCGTGCCAGCGCAGGCAGTTGAAAGCACAGCGACTTCCCGGCACCTGTCGGCAAAATCGCCACCACATCCCGCCCCGCCAGCGCCGCTTCCATGATTTCCCTCTGCAGCGGACGGAACGTGTCATAACCAAAAGTCTGCTTCAGCAGTGGGGCAAGTTCAGCGTGGCTCATGTCGGGTTGCGCCCTTATTGTGAGACGCCCGCTATAAATTGCCAGTCGAAGCTGCGCACTTCACGGCCCGTCCGGCAGTTCCCTCAGCCACGCCAGATTAAAAACATAATGGTTCTTGCTCGTGATGAGCTGCACATTCCCATCCCGCGTCTGCGTCGCGGAAAGATACCCGCACGGCTCCGCCATCGTGTCACTCACCACGCACATCCCCTTGTCGATCATGTTAATGGATCGCTCCTTCCCACCCGGCGTGATCAGCCTCCTCACCGGCCACGTCTTCCCTTCATCAAACGACACCGCTGCAAACATCCCGTATCCGGTAAACTCCCCGCTCTTCGATTTAAACTTCATCCCTTTCCTTTCCTTCCACCCGTTCCATTGATCCGTAAAACTGCACAGCAAAATGCCGCCCTCGCTCAGCCGGATCATCACCGCCCGCTGCACACTGCTGATCGCCGGAAACTCACTCGACTCATAAGTCCACGTCTTTCCCAAATCACTGCTGTAGCTGACCGGCGTCTTAAACCCAAACTTAGCCTGATCCTCCGGCCTGTCATTCCGACTCACAGCCATGATACGTCCATCGCTGAGCTGAACGATTGGCGCATGAATCCCCGGATAGCGAAAGCCCTTTCCGCCCGGCCGGAAATCACTCGCTCGCTGTTTCACATCATTAAATGCCCACGTCTTCCCCGCATCACGGCTGAAGACCAGGCTGCTCTGCCGCGCATCATTCGTGATCACCAGCGTCCCATCCACCAGCCGGATCATCTGATTCCCAAACTCCCCCACCGGATCTGCGAGCACGGGCACCGACCATGTTGCCCCATTGTCCGTCGAAATTCGCACCAGATTTTCGTGAGCACCACGCACCAGATGATACAGCGTCGATTTCCCGTCCCACCAAATCTTTGGCCCATGGTCATTCACGTCCGCCCCATCCCAAAACGGCGATGCCTCTTCCCACTCGCTGCTCCCGCGTCGCAAACGGCTCGCCACATTGCACAGCTCGCTGCCTCCTTCATCCACGCATGAATACCACACCGCCAGCAAATCACCGTTCGGACATTCCGTGATCGCCGGACTGTGATTGTGCGTAAAAAACAGCGGCCCAAACGAATCCTTCGCGATCTTCACAAACGGCTTCGGCTCCACAAACACCGGTACATCCTGCGGCCCTTTTTCAATCTTCAGCGCGTTCTGCTTCACATTCTGCGCATTCAAAGGAGGCGCTGCAGGCGCAGTCATCTTCCCCGGCGGCATCTCCCCCATCACCACACGAAAGCCCACCCGGTTGCTCCGCGTCTGCGGCAGCCATCCCTCACGATTCGCCGAACGCAGCAGCCGCACAAAGCTCGAGTGATGCCCCCCGCGAATCACCCGAAAATCCCCCGCGCTCCTCCCCATCGCATCCGTTTGTTCCCCCGCCTCATACGGCCCATACCAGTCCAGACACCACTCCGACACGTTCCCGTGCATATCATAGAGTCCCCACGCACTCGCCGCCGTCTGCCCCACCCGCACACCCGCCTTCGCATCTTGCCGATACGCCTGCGGCCACGCACCTGGAGTGAAAAAACGATCTCGATGCGCAGTGTCACTCCACCACGGCTGAAACCCATCCGGCAGCGCATCCCCCGTATGAAACAGCGTCGTCGTGCCCGCGCGGCACGCATACTCCCACTCCGCCTCCGTCGGCAGCCGATACGTCTTGCCCTCCTTCTTAGTCAGCCATTCACAAAATCCCGCCGCCTGCCCCCACGTCACCGCATTCACCGCGTCATCATCCGCATCCTTCGGCCGAAAATCCGCATCATATTTCCGATACTGCTCCACCGTCACCTCCGTCACCCCCATGTGAAACCCCTGCGTGATCTTCACCCGATGCGCCGGCTTCTCATCCCAGTCCGCATCATCAAACTTCTCCGGATGCTTCACCATCTTATAATCCGCCGCCGGCCCATCCTGTCCCATCACAAAAGCCCCCGGCTCAATCCTCACCAGCCTCATCCCAATCGAATTGGTCACCGGCTCCGCCGCATGCAGAGAAGCCATCAAGGCAAAGCTAAAAACAAAAGTCCGTGTCATAAGCAAAGTCATGAGTCGTTAATCGCACTCAGTTAAGCTCGGATTTCGCACGCTTTGCAACCACCAACGAGTGCACGACCTTGAACCCCGCATGAGCATCTTTGACATGCGCGACAGTCTCAATTCGTTCAGCCCTGAAAGGGCGACATAGTGCAGCCTTGGGCAAGCGAGCGCAGCCCTGGGTAATCGACACGCAATCCGGGAAGCAAACCCAAAACTCCTCCACTCTCAGCGTTCACCAGCAGCGTCCTCAGAAAGCCCCGGCACACGCCTGCCGCCCAACGCACGTCATCCCCCTCACTCCCTCTTCACCACCACCCGAAACGGCCGCAGCGGCAGCCCCGCTCCGTTCTCCAGCGAGAGAATCGGATTCTCCGCCCATGCATACCTCAACTCCTGCGGCTTCGGTGCATCCTTGCTCCACACCATCACCTCATTCCCCTCGATTTTCCCTTCGGCCCACACCCACTTCCCATCCGCATTCTTCAGCACAAATCCCCGCACCTCCCCACCACGCGCTCTCAGCCCCTCCGCGTGCTTCAACCGCAAACGCACCTTCTCCCCTTCAGCCTCATACGACACAAATTCCGGACTGTGCACCTCTCCAAGCTCAAGCCCATACACCTCGGCCAGCGCCAGATTAGCCAGCCGATCCCCCACCGGCTTCTTCACGGGAAAGTGCGCATTCTCCGCGATGCCCAGATCAATCGAGCACACCACGCCCGTCTTCGGCAGCTTCAGCGCCGCATTCTGCACCTCACGGACCACTGGCAAAGGTTTGTCCTCATCCGGCTTCGTCTGCAGCGGGTGCATGTTGTTCACCTCCACATAGTAAAACGGCAGTTCCGCATGCCAGTGCGCCCGCCATGTGCGGATCAGTGTCTGGATCAGCTCCGGATACTCCGCCGGATGCTTGCCATTACCATCCCCCTGAAACCAGATGACACCCTTCACCGCATAAGGCTCCAGCCCCGCGATCTTCCCATTGTAAAGCCTCGTCGGCACCTTGCTCCCATCCGGCGTGTAAAAGGGCCGCGGCCTCACCTTCGCATTCTTCACCATGAGTTCTTGCGTCGGATTCGCCTTCCGCCACGCCGCCTCCTCACTCTTGTATTTCTCCTCCGCCTCCTTCGAATATCCCTTCAGCGCCTCCTCATGCCGCTTCCAGATTGCGGCCCCCACCGAAGTCTTGTTCAGTTCCTCCTTCGGAATCCACATCTCCGCACCCGTGCCACCCACGGATGAAACAATCAGCCCCACCGGTGTGCGCAGCCTCTGCTGCAACGCCAGTCCGAAATACCAAGCCACCGCCGAGCATTTGCCGATCGTCTCCGGCGCGGCCACGGCCCAGCTCCCCTTCACATCCTCCTGCGGCTCATCAGCCCCCTGGCTGCTCACCATGAAAAACCGGATCTTCGGCTTCACCGTCAGCGTCTGCGCTTTCGCCTCCGCCAGAGTCTCCGGTGCCACATTCGGCGCCGCCACTTGAAAGGCCATGTTCGACTGCCCGCCTCCCAGCCACACCTCGCCAATCAGCACATCCTTCGCCGTCACCGTATTCGCCCCCTTAACCGTCAGTGTCTGTGGCTCATCAGTCGCCTTCATCGCATCCAGCATCACCTTCCACTTCCCATCAGCGCCCGTCGTCACGCTCTTCGTTTCCGTCGCCAGCGTCACAGTCACCTCCTCACCCGCCTTCGCCCACCCCCACACCGGCACCGGCGTCCCCGCCTGCACCACCATGTGATCAGAAAACAGCGCTGGCAGCTTCACCTCCGCACGGCTCACTCCAGTGCCGACACACAACAACAAAAGCAAAAGGCAGGTCTTCATAAAAGGATTGGTTCATTCAACGCCTCACTCGCTCACTTCTTCACCGGTTTGCTCTTCTCAAACTCCTCCTCCATCAGTTGCGGCTCACGGCTCTTGTGCACACCACCTTCGCTATCAGCCAGCCGGTTGATCATCTGCTTCAGCTTGCCCCCCTCCGTCACGATCTTCCCCGCCTTGATGTCCACCTCGCTGAACTTCGCAAACAGGATCTCCTGCTCGTCCCTCTCATACCGCCCGCGGTCATACGTCACGTAAATAAAACCGTTTGCACCCTCCGTCCCGTCCGGATAGCTCACCCGCTGCCGCTCATCCAGCATCAGCTTGTGCGGCCACGTCTTGCCATCGTCCTCGGAAAGCATCGCCGTCAGCCGGTCACGCCCGCGCGGCACATCATTCACCACCAGCAGCAGCGCACCGGACTTCAGCTTGCGCAAAAAGAAGCGCGTGTTCAGCCCCCGCTCCTTCGTAAACGGCCCCTCGTTCACCCACGTCGCCCCATGGTCAAACGACTCCGCCTGCGCGATCCCATACGTCGTCCGCGCCATCATCAGCAGACTCCCATCCTTCCGCTCCACCGCCATGTGCTCCGCAAACGACACATCCTTCACACTGAATTTCGAGAGAAACGAATAGCTCTTCCCCTGATCCTTCGACACATAAAACTGCGTCCTCGTCCCCTGCTTCGTTTCCTGATTATTATCAATCGGCCGCAGCCAGTCACCGTTCGAGAGCACCGTCGGCTTGTTCAGCCCCAAGCCAAAACCCGCCAGCACCGGCGCATTCCACTTCGGCATCGCATCATCCGGATTCTCACAGCAGAACCCCCACAGCGAGCGAATGCCCTCGGGATGTTTCACCTTCAAAATCCGAAACACAAACCACCACAGCCGCCCCTGCGGATCGATCCACACATTCGGATCTCCCGTGCTCCCTTCAAAAAACGTCGTCGGATCATACACCGCCACCGGGTTGCTCCACGTCACCCCATCATCATCGCTCGTCACCAGCAGCGCATGGTTCCCGCTGCTCCCCTCGCTCAGCGGCCCCGCATACCACGTCGCCCACAGCCGCCCCTTCGCTGTACGTTCAATGCTCGGAATCCCCTGCCACATCCGCAGTCGCGGCCAGTACTTCGGCCCCGGGTCCATTTTGATCACCGGCGGCGTCCTCGTCGTCACTCCAAAATCATCCGGCACGAGTGTGGTAGCCTTCGGCGGCTCCGCTGAGTGCAGCAGGCCTATGGAGAGGAGTAAGAGAGAGCAGATTCTTTTCATGATCGGTTTCATTTCCAGTTCGCGAGAGGGTTTTCTTTCACATCCAGCGGAAAGCTCACTCGCTCACCCTGGCGCACATGCGAAGCCATCACCGCCGTGATCATCTCCACCGTCAGCCGCCCATCCGCCCCGCTGCACAGCGGCTGCCTCTCCTTGTCTTCAATGCACGCGATCAGATCCAGCGCACCTGTCGCATGGCTCATCACCTGCTTGCCGATGTCCGCGATCGGCTCCGGCTCACCCACGCCCGCCGCACTGATCGGCACCCACGTCCGCGCTTCCTTCATCGGCTGAAACGGACTCTCCGCGCACAAATGCGCCAGCGGCGTCTGATCCACGCGAATGTCGATGATCCCCTTCGTGCCGATGAGCTGCAGCCCAAATCCCACTTTCGGATCACCCGCCTCCTGGATCGAATCAAAGTAAAACGGCACACCCGATTCCAGATCAAATCGTGCATGCACCTCGTTCCCCGCCATCGGGCCAAAGTCCGCCTTCGTCTTGATCACCTCCGCCTGCGTCACCGGCTTCCCATTCAGCATGATCGCCCCCGAGCACGCCACCGGTTTCCCTGCCAAAAACGCTCCCAGGTTAAGGACGTGCGATCCCAAAGTCCACAGATCCTCCATCCCTCCGCGTCGGTCTTCTTTCCCACGCCCGCGAATCTCTAGCAGTCTTCCGATCAGCCCCTCCTGCACCAGCTTCTTCACCACCGGCAGCGTCGGGTGCCATCGGTTGCGATGCGCCAGCGCCAGCTTCACTCCGTTCTTCTCACACGCCGCGATGATCTCATCCGCCTCCGCCAGCGTGCGGCAGAACGGCTTCTCCAAATAAATCCCACGCGCACCCGAAGCCGCCGCCACCAGCGCCATGTCCCGATGCAATCCCATCGCCGGACCAATCGCCACCACGTCCGGCTTCGCTTTCGCAATTTCATGATAATCCGCAAACCCCTGCGTAATCTTCAGCTCCTTCAGCGTCGCCTCCAGCTTCTTCGCATCCGGATCCGCCGCCGCCACGATCTCCGTCCCCGGCACCTTCAGCCACATCGTGTCAAGACTGTGCCCATAGCTCCCCTTGTTCCCCAGCACCACCACCCGCCACTTGCGCGCAGGTTCAGCAGAATGAGCGGCAAGTGCAAAGGTCGAAGCGGCAGAGGCAATAAAGTGTCGGCGGTTCATGGTTGGGTGGGGATTTGGTTCAAAGTGTAATGCGCGATCTCCGGCGTGAGCAATGCCTCTTCTGTGGAATGCAGCCCCTTCACCGTCAGCTCATGCACACACCCAGCGCGCAGCGGCTTTATCTCCAGCTCCACACTCAGTCCATCTTTCGCGACATCAACCACACGCACCTCCGGCTCTTTCACGTCAATATCCGGCCCGCCATAATCCGCGTGATACTCATACGTGTAGCTCCGCATCTGCCACTTCGCCGCCATCACTGCCTCCTTGGTCACCGGCTGTGTAAACGTACACCGAAACCCCTTCGGCCTCGCCTCCATCGTCCTCATCGAGAACGGCCCCTTTCCATTCCACACCACTCGCTCCACGCCATACGGCTTGCTCCCCACCGAGCTCCATCCGCGGCTCGTCTCTCCCACGAACAGCGAGCCATCCTCACCAAACTCCAGCCGCAGCACCCCCGACTGAAAGCGCTCCATGAAGGGAAAACACGCCCCCTGATACTCACCGCCCACCTTCTCCAAAAACACGCGATTGATCGACGCCTGTGTCAGCTCCCCCACAAAGAATTGCCCCGCAAACGGCCCAAACTTTCCGCCCGTTCCATCATACGCCATGTCCGTCGTGCTCATGCCCATCTTCCGATACGGCATCCACACCGCCGCCGGTTTGTAGATAGGCATCCGCTTCGCCGCTTCAGCTACCGGCACATTTTCCACCAGCTCCTTCGGCTCAGCAAACGGCGCCCCCGGCAGCCTCGCCGAAGCAAACGCCGCGATATGCCCATGAAACCGCCCCTGCGCGATATGGTGAATTCCGCACGCCGAATTCCAGTGTCCCTGCTGATCTGTGTAAAACACATCACCCTCCGGATTAATGCCAATCCCACACGGCGACCGCATCCCGCCCGAAACCGGCTGCCACTTCCCATCCGGCGTCATGCGCAGGCTGTAGCCTCGCCAGTCCCGATTCGGCAGCACCACATCTCCCATCGTGCAGTTCAGCGTGATCCACATGTTCCCCGCCACATCAAACTTCGGCCCATAAGTGTACTCATGGTACGCACCGGTAACTCCCCACCCCTTCGCGATGCAGCGATACTCATCCGCCACTCCGTCACCATTCGTGTCCCGCAGCCGCGTCACCTCGCTGCGCTGGCTCACATACAGGTCACCATCGTGAAACGCCAGCCCCAGCGGCTCATGCAGCGCATTCGCAAACTTCTTCCACACCACACCGCTCCCATCCTTCGAGTACGCGTTCTCCGCGATCCACACATCTCCACGCCTCGTCGCCACCGCCAGCCTCCCACCCGGCATCGGCGCAATCCCTCCCGCCTCCAGCGTCAGCTCCTTCGGATGCTGCAACGTGATGCGACGATACGCATCCTCCGCAGTGCCACTCACCGCGCAGAGCAAAGCAACAGTCCAAACAAAAAATTTCACCATGAGATCTCCTCCACAAATTCCGAAACTCCCTCTTTAAACTCAAGCCGCGTCACCCCACTCGGCATAGACACCTTCACCTGCGCCACCGGCTTCGCCGTGATCTGCACCACCTCCTTTGTCTGCCCCGTGACCCGAATCGTCCTCTTCAATCCACCCTTCCCATTCGGCTCCACGCGATCCTCTACCTTCAGCGCCCCCAGATCATACTCAAACACCGGCCCCCCCTCCGCCGTCACACGATACCCACGAAACTGCGCCACCACCTTCTCCTCACCCACAATCCCAATCACACCCGCATCCTCCAGATGCACCAGCGCCTCACCCAGTGGCTGCTCCATCTTCGTGTAGCGCTGGTTCCACGTCCCATCCGCATCAATAAACTTCCCCCGCCACGCCATCGACCACCGCACCGCCAGCGCATCAAATGTCACATTCATTCCACCCGGAAAACCCACCGCAATCGCATGCGTCCCCGTGCCTTTCACAAAGGTGCGGAAAACAATCGGCCTGTCCTTCGGCTCCAGCACCAGCGAAGCACGGCTCGCCAGCCCCTCCGGCGGCAGACTCTCATCCACCTCCGCCAGATAACGCAGCAGACTGTCGATCTGCCTCTCCGTCGTCCCACCGCCCAGCGTCGGATTCATCGGCTGCCCCCCCGGCCAAAACGGCGGCATGCGCGATCCGGTGGGAAAGCCCATCGGATTCATCAAAAAATCGCGCATCCACTCCGGCCTCAGCCGCTTCGGCATCTGCGCCAGATCATACGCACCGATGCCCAGCGAAGGCTGCCCATTGATGTCATGGCAGATGATGCACGCATACCCCTTGATCCCCACCATCTCACGCCCCCACTCCGCAGTGCCCGCATGCTCCGCATCCTTCGGCCTCACATACGGCTTCACGCTCGCATCCGCATCCGCCTTGCTCAGCATCTTCCCCAGCTCATTCGCCAGATCATCCCCAAAGCCCGGCATCTTCACCCGCATGTAAGTCCGCACCGGATCACGCCCTCGCAGGATCGCCCCCAACGCACTCCCGATAAACTTCCTTCCCACCCCATCCAGCGGCGGCGGCAGCCTCCCCAGATCTCCCAGATCATCCTTCGTCGAAGTAAAATGAATCCCAATGTCCGGCGTCGGCCCACCCAGCCCACCACGCTGATGACATGCAAAGCAGTTCCTCTGCAGCATCACATGCCTGATCTCATCCTTCGGCTTCGTCACATCACCCACCGCCAGAGTCGTTAGCAAAACTTCACGCTGCTCATCACTCAGCGCATACCTCGGCAGCCCCACCTTCGGCTCCATCTCCAGGCATCCACCCTTCATCGCTACCAGCGGCACCGTCTTCGCCACCGGCTCCTTCCCATGGCACGCCACACAGCCCAGCGCCGCAAAGCTCTTCCTCCCACGCTTAGCCCGCTCCTCATCCACCACAAACTCCTCCGCCTTCACCACCTCAGGCGCCAGATACGCCGCCAGATTTGCCGCATCCTTCTTCCCAACCCGTTGCTCCGGCATACGACCCGCGGGCCGCGCCGCCAGTGGCGACATAAGAAACTTCGCCAGCTCCCCCGGCGCATACTTGCCCTCCAGCCCCTTCATCGGCTCCTTCCCATGACAGGCCACACACCCCAGGCTCAGAAACACCGTGCGCCCCGATTTCGCCGCACCCACCACCGGCTCTACCGTACTCTTCCGCTTCGCGCGCAAATTCATAAGATGATGCGTCAGATCTTCGATCACCTCCGCCTTCTTCCCCTCCTCCATTCCAGCCAGCATCGCAGGCATCGTCGTCCCCGGCTTCACCTTGCCAGGGTCCGCCAAAAAAGCGCGAATCCACCCCGCCCTCAGCCGATCCCCTGCGGCAGAAAGATCCGGCCCCGCTTTCCACACCAGCGTCGGCGTCTTCGGCGTCCCTTCATGATGACAAGCCGCACACGAAAGCTCCGAAAAAAGAATCTTCCCCGCCTCCACCTTCCACTCCCCACCCTCAGCTCGCAGTCGCTCATACCCCGGCACAGCGCACGCTACCTCAGCACCACGCGCACTCGCCACAGCGACAAAACAAAAAATCAAAATACGAGACATCATATCATCGCACGCCCGAGGGAGTTATCAGTTCCAGCTTCACATCATCCACATAGTGGCTGCCAAATTTCACCGGCTCAGCCGATCTCGCAGGCTTCGCCCGCATCACCGCCACATGCACCAGCGCATACTTCGCCTGCGGCGGCATCGGCATCATCACATTGATCGCCTTCCACTGCTCGTCCCCCTTCAGCGGCAGTTTGCGCGTGGCCATCGCCGCACTGTTCTCCCGATACCACGGCAGGTTGTCTGGCGGCACCACCGGCATCACCCCTTCCTCCACCGCACACAGCTCCACAAAACAAACATACTCCTCATCCTTGGCCACCTCAGTGGAAACAAAATTCGCCACCAGACGCAGCGATGCCATTTCATCAGCCGCCGCCACGCCCCGCAGATCCACCAGCCGGTACACATCACACCACGCGCTCTTTGCCGCATTCTCACCCGCATGCGTGGCACTGCCAAAGCGCAGCATCTTGCGCCCCGTCTTCGCTTTCAGATCGCCTGCCGCATCCACCACCTCCGCATCATCCCCGCTCCACATTCCCGTCTCCGTCGGCAGCCCCGGCACCGTGCGCACCACCTCAGCCTCAAACCCCTCCCTCATCAAAACCACACGCTTGGCCATCCTCGGAGCCACATACGCAAACACCATCGAAGTCCCAAACATCCCCAGCGCAATCCCCGCCGCCGCAGCCGCAATTGGTCTCCATTGCAGCCACACTGACCTCACCTTAGCGCGCGGCTTTACAGTCTCCTCCACCCGCTGCCCCTGCAGCCCTTCATGCAGCAGCGCATGACTCTCCGCTAGCTCCCAAAAACGCGCCCGATCCGTCGCCGAATGCAGCAGCCGCTCCTCCAGCTCCGCCCGCGCCTCATCGCTCATCGTCCCGTTCAGATGCTCATCGATCAAATGATCCAGTCGTTCGTCAGTCATGCCTTTGCCTCCGCCAGTTGTTCTTCAATGCACTTGCGCAAAAATCCCCGCGCCCGCGACAGCGCCACACTCACCGCAGCCGGAGTCCACGAAAGAATCCGCGCGATCTCCTGCGGCTTGTGCTCATGCTCATAAAACAAATCCACCACCCGCCGCGCCTGTGGCGCCAGCTTCATCAAACAGCCCGGCAGCGCCGTCAGCTTCGAATCATCCCTCGCCTCCACCGGCGCACTCGCCGCCAGCGCCTCCAGCACCTCATCCGAAAAACGGTCCGCCGCCCGTCGCTGCTGCGCCTGCGCCTTCATCACCTGAAACCGCGCAATCTGAAACGCCCAGGCAATAAAATTGGTCCCCGCCTCAAAATCCCCCGCCTTCCGCTGCACCACCAGAAACGTCTCCTGCACCACATCCTCCGCCCCCGCAAAATCCGCCGACATCAGCGACACAATGAACCCCTTGATCCGCCCCTGATGGCGTACAAAAAGCTGAAGCACCTGCTGCTGATGAGGATCGGTCATTCCCAAGAATATACCCCAGCCCCCACAAACCTTAGCAAGCCCCCTCATTCTTTTTTCATACCGCCGCATCATTCAGAAAAAAGTACTCGCGAGCATCAGCTCGCTCCGGGAGACGTGTCACAGAGTCACGGCGTCCCGGCAGCCCTC
>NZ_JBGAGS010000002.1:0-570920 GCF_044226605.1 Prosthecobacter sp.
TGCGCAATCTCATCGCGGCTGCCTTCGCCTTTGTCATAAGAACTCAGGATGCGTTCACGCAAATCAAGGGAGAGTGTGGCCATGTGCCTTCATAGCATGTCATCGCCACAATGGCTATATAATTATTTAAAATGCTCTAGCGCTCCGATATTCATCGACACATAAATCGCTGATGGGTCCGAATGCGGGGAGTATTTGTCGATGATCCAGATGCGCGCAATGTAAGTGCAGGCTACTCCCAGGGCAAAGAGGAGTGCCGTTTCTCCAAAGAACGCTTTCCAGGGTGAACGCATGATTTGGTGTTGGCTGCTACACCATCGCCAGCGCGGCCTCGATGCTTGCCCCATCATGCACCATGGCCATCAGCGCACGCGTGATGCCGGTTGGATTGGGATGCTGGATGACATTACGGCCATAGACGATCCCTGAGGCTCCCTGTTCCAGCAGACCCTGCGTACGTTCCAGGATTTCTCGATCGCTCACACGCCCGCCTCCGCGCACCAGCACCGGAATGCCGGAAGCCGCTTCAATGACCTTGTGGTAGCGGCTGACGTCCGTCGTCGGATCCGCCTTGATGATGTCCGCCCCCAGCTCCACCGCCTGACGTACCAGGTTGGTGATGGTCGGTTCGTCTCCATTGACCATGTAGCCACCGGCGATCTCGTTTGGCTGAAACACCAGCGGCTCCACCATCATCGGCATGCCGTAGTAGTCGGCCTGGGGCTTGAGCTTGAGGATGTTTTCAATGCACTCCGCATGCACCTCGGGTGCTCCAGGGATCTGGAAGAGATTCACACAGACGCACGCTGCATCATGACGCACCGCCTGGAGCATGCAGTCTTCGATCATGAGGCTGAAGCGGCGGTTTTCCGGCAGGGTCTTGCCGTAGATGTTTGCCACATCGGTACGCAGGACCAGGCTGGGCTTTTCCCTTCCAGGAATTTCCTGCAGATGCCGCGCCATGCCAAGCGTGAGCTGGATGGCATCCGGCCCGGCCTCGACAAGCGTCTTCACCACCTTGCGCATGTCCTCAATGCCCTGGATGAACCCGGCCTGGTTGAAGAACCCATGATCCACAGCGACATCGAAGCAGCGGTTGGACTTGGCATTGAAAAGACGTTTGAGGCGGAAGGATTTCATGGTGGCGCATTGTGACGCGGCGTCCCGCGCGGTCAACTTGCGCGACGGGGCCCCAAGAGCCTGCCGCTTACCGCGAAGCGTCCACGGAATGCTACAGGGCAGATCGCAAGATTCCCACCAGTTCCTCGTGCGTCAGCGTCACGGGATTCGCTTTCATGCTGCTCGCTGCGGCGGCTTTCCGGGCGATTTCTTCGAGGTCGGCTTCCGCAATGCCCCAGGCTCTCAATTGAGGAATCTGCAACCGTGCAGTGAGTGCGTGAAGATAATCCACCGCATTGCCGCAGAGCATGGTGTCGATTTGCACAAACTTGCTGCGGTCTTTCACACGCTGGGAGTTGGCTTCCCAAACGGGGGCGAGCAAAGCAGCGCAGACGGCACCATGCGGTGCGTGAAACATGCCACCAATCGGGGCTGCAAAGCCATGGACGGCACCGAGTCCGGCGTTGGCGAGCGCGATGCCGCTGTTGAGGGCGCACAGGGCCATGTCTTCGCGGGCGTCGAGGTTGTGACCATTTTGCACGGCGTGTTCGAGGGAACGCACGGCACGCTGAATGCCATCAAGGCAGAGGGCGTCGGTCATCGGCTGCGCGCGGGAGCAGACGAAGGCTTCGAGGCACTGCGTCAGCGCATCCATGCCGCTGGCGGCGGTGACATGGGCCGGGACATCGACCGCCAGTTCGGGATCGATCAACGCAACTCGTGGCAGCATGGAGATGTGGCGCAGGCTGGCCTTCACACGATGCTCGGTGCTGGCGAGCACGGCATTGCGCGTGGCTTCAGCACCCGTGCCGGCGGTGGTGGGCACGGCGATGTAGGGCAGGGGAGCGACTTCAAGCGGCTTGCCGTCACCGATGACTTCAATGTAGCGCATCAGGTCACCCGGCTGCGTGCTCATGGCTGCGATGGCCTTGCCAGCATCGACCACACTGCCGCCGCCGATGGCGACGATGACATCCGCTTCGAGCTCCTTGGCAAGCGAGACCCCTTCTTGGATGTCCTCCACGGTGGGTTCTCCGCTGACGGCATGAATGCCGACATGCGGCAGGAGCGAAGCATACTGCTGCGGGCGGCTGCCGGTGATGAGCAGGGTGCGCTGGCCAAAGCTGCGGCAGAGTTCCGGCAGCTCGCGGACGACACCTCGACCGAAGATGATGCGCTGGGCGGTGGCGAATTCGAAGCGGTTCATCGGCTCAGCGTCATGACGCACTCCAGGTGCTTGGTCTGCGGAAAGAGATCGAAGGGCTGCACGGTGCCGAGCTTGAATCCGGCCTCGGTGAAAAGGACGAGGTCGCGCATCTGCGTGGCGGGGTTGCAGGAGATGTAAACAACGCCCTTGGGATTGAAGGCAAAGAGCTGGTGTAGAAACTCGGGGCTGCAACCTGCACGGGGTGGATCGATGATGACGACAGTGTCCGCACCGGCATGCGGCACGTCTTTGAAAACGTGCTGCGCATCGGCGGCGATGAAGCGGCAGTTCGTGAGAGAGTTGATCTCGGCGTTGTGCGCGGCTTTTTTGACGGCGGTTTCAGAGATCTCCACGCCGATGACCTGCTCGAAGTCGCGAGCGGCGCTGATGGCAAAGAGGCCGCTGCCGCAGTAGGCATCCACAAGGTATTTGGCGCCGGTCGCCTTGGCTTCGTCGATGGCGTGGCGGACGAACTTGGGCAGGATGAAGGGATTGTTCTGGAAGAAATCACCGGCCTGGAACTCGAAGCGGACTCCGTCCACATCTTCGACGGCGATTTCATCGGGGCGGGTGAGGACGCCATTGCTGGCAGCGCGCATCAGCAGGGTGGCGCCGTTTTTAAATTCGGCGGAGTTCGCACGGGCACGTTCGCGCACGGCGGCAAGCTGGGCATTGAGCGCGGGCATGGCGATGGGGCACTGCTCCACGTCCACCATGGCATTGCGGGTGCGGGCACGGAGGAAGCCGATGGCACCGATGCCACCCTCCTTGGGGCGATGAAAGTGAGGGGTGATCTTGGAGCGGTAGCCGTACTGAACGGGCGATGGGATGACCGGAGCCACAGGGTGCTCGATTTTGGCCATGTGCTTGAGCAGATCGGCTACCTGGCGCTGCTTGGAGGTGAGCTGTTCCTCATAGGCGAGGTGCTGGTACTGGCAGCCGCCGCACTGGCCGAACAGGCTGCACTGTGGCGTGACGCGGTTTGGCGAGGGCTCGATGACTTCGACAAAGTCGGCCTCGCTGTAGTTCTTGTGATTGCGGAAGACACGGCACCTTACCAGCTCACCTGCGAGCGTGAAGGGAACGAAGACGACCCAGCCGTCCACACGGGCGACTCCTGCGCCCTCGTTGGTGAGGCTTTCGATGCGGACGTCCAGCTCCTGATGGTAGGCGAAGGGATGGGGATTGAATTTGCGCGGCGGTTGTTGCATGCGTCGCGTCAGGGTTTGGCTGGGGGCTTCATGGTCATGTAGGTGCGGCCGGTGACCTTGCCGGTGGCAGGGTCCAGAGTTTCGACCCGCAGTTCTTTCAAAGCCTGCACGCCATTGACCTTCTGCGCGCTGATGACTTCGTAGTGTTTGATGACCTTGCTGTTCTGGTCATACGCCATCATTCTGAGGGCGGTGCCGCTGGCCTGATGGACGTAAATGTCCACGGCATGGTAGGGGCTGGCTTTTCCGGGATTCATGACGCGCACCACCCAGCACTTCAGCTTGCTGACCCGGGTCTCCTGCATCAGCTCCGGGCGCGGCCAGTAGAGGAAGCCGAGGGAGAGGTCCTCATAGTTAAAGTCCATGCCGCGCACCTGGCTGCCGAGCTGGCTGGAGGGAACTTTGTTGGTGGCTCCTTTGCGTGTCTGGTAAAGCGTGGCGGGAGTGGTGCTGAAGTCCAGCCGGATGCTCTCCACCGGCGGATTGGTAAACACGAAATTCATGACCTCATTTCCCATGGTCAGCTCCATTGGCTCGGTGCGGCCGCTGTCGCCATCGCGCAGTTCGCCTTGCAGTTTTTGATTCTGGTGGGCGTAGTTTTGCCGAACGGTCCGCAGGATTTCCTCGGCTGTCTTGGGCGGCGTGTCTGCGGCACGCAGCAAGGGCGTGAGCAGCAGGGTGGCGAAGAAGAGGCACTTCATGACGTGGAAAGTAAAGGAGACTGGTAGAAAGCGGCGGCGCCTTTTTCAGGGGCTACTGCTTCACCGGATCGTCCAGCGTCATGTAGGTGCGGCCGATGACGGAATCGTTGGCGGGATTGATGGTTTCGATCCGCATCTCCTTGAGGGTGGTGGCTCCCTCCACCTTCTGCACTTTGGTCACCTGATAGCGCTTCACGATTTTGCTGTTGCGATCCCAGGCCGCCATTTTGGCGGCGCCGCCGCTGCCCTGATGCACCCAGAGGTCAACTGCGTGGTAGGGGCCTTCCTTGCTCGGATTCGTCACACGGACGCGCCAGCACTTCTGGCCGCTCACGCGGTCGTCGCCCATGAGCTGGGGGCGGGGCCAGTAGAGGAAGGCGAGGGAGAGGTCCTCGTAGTTGAACTGCATGCCGCGGACTTTGTCCCCGTGCTGGGAATCCGGCACCACGGAGGAGCCGCCCTGGCGCACCTGATAAAGCGTGGCCGGAGAGGTGTTCATGTCCAGGTGCACGATCTCGGGCGGCTGATTTTTAAACAGGAAGCGCATGACGCGGTTCTGCATGGTCAGCGTCATGGGCTCCACGCGGCCGGTGGCGTCGTCCCGCAGCTGGCCGTTCATCTTGTAATTTTGCAGCGCGTAGCTGTTTTGCACGATGCGGATGATTTCCTCGGCGGTTTTCGGCTGGGCATCTTCAGCGCGCAGGGCGGAGGCGAGCAGCAGCGGGAGCAGGAAGAGACGTTTCATATAAGAGGGAGGGATTGGAGACGACACTTTGACATGCGGGCGGCGTCCACTATTCAATGCGCCTGACCACCATGCAGCGCCAGCGCTTTCTCTATGCCGCACTCGGCCTGCTCACGCTCTGGCGCTGGGCTCTGCTGCCGACGCTGGATCTCGCGCCGGAGGAGGCGGAGGCAGTCTTTGCCATCAAGCATGGAGAATGGGGTGGTTTTTTCGGGCTGGGCGCGCTGGTGCAGTTTTTTGCAAGGCTGGGTACGCTGATTTGGGGTGTGAATGAAGTGGGGGTGCGATTCTTCGCACCGCTGCTGGCGCTGGCGGCCTCTCTGGCGGTGTGGCGGCTGGCTCGCGATCTCTTTGATGCAGTGATCGCGGGCTGGACGGTGGTGATCGTGAATGTTCTGCCTGCTTTCAACCTCGCGGCCGTGACGCTGACGCCAGCCACGGTGGCCTGCGCGCTGGCGCCCGCTGCGGCGCTGTGCCTGCGCCATGCGCTGCAGCAGACGGACCCGCTGCACCGGGCCTGGGGAGCGGTGGCCGCCTGCGTGGCACTGGCGCAGCCGCCCGCCTTCGCCATGATGGCGGCTGTGACTGGGTTCTTCGCCCTGCCCGGGCGGCTGCGGCATCATCTGCATGGGGTGAGTTTCAGAATAATCGCAGGGGCGTGGGCTGTGGTCGTACTGAGCTGGCTGATCTGGCAGGACTGCACCGGCTGGCCGGTGATGGCGGAGTGGCGCTGGCTGCCCGAATGGCGGCTGCTGCCGAATCTGCTGCGGTGGCTGCTGCTGGCCTCTCCGCTGCTGCTGGTGCTCCTGGTGCTGAGCGTGCTGGCGGGCTTCACCCCCAGCATGCTGATTTCCCACCGCAGGCTGCCGATGGCCATGCTGCTGCCGCTGGCGGTGGTGGACTTCTTCTACGGTCCGCATACGGACTGGCCGGATGCAGGCGGCTCGGCTTGGATGCTCTTTGCTGCGATGCTGCTGGCACACCGCGCGGCGGTGACCCAGACGCCGGAGATCGAGCAGAAGATCAGCCTGCGCACCATCGCCGTCGTACTGGCAGCGCTGCAGAGCGCCTTCCTGCTGCAAACGGACCTGCCGCGCACGCTGGGGTTTACGTGGTCCTTTTCTTCAGATCCTTCCAGAACCATGCGCGGCTGGCGTGAGAGCGCGAGGGTCGTCTCCGCCGTGCTGCAGCAGGCGGGTGGCGCTGAGGGGAAATGGTTTGTGCTGGCGGCGGACCGGCCGCTGGCTGTGGAGCTGGATCATTACCTGGGCCGGACGGAGCCGGTGCAAACGGCTGGGAGTGACCTGCGCTCATTTGCCGGGCGCAGTGCGCTGTATGTCACGGAAGGCAGGGAACTGCCGGAGGGGCTTAAAAAGCAGTTTCAGCGCACGGAAGTGCTTTCCGTGGCCAGGGTGATGCATGCGGGCAATGAGGTTCGGGGGCTGAAAATCTTTGCTTGCCACGATTATCGTCCGCCCGACCTTTAATGCTGTTTTCTGCCAAACCATGCCCTCGTCTCCCGCCATTTCTGTCGTCGTGCCTCTTTATAATGAGGAGGACAATGTCGTGGAGATGCAGCAGCAGATCGACAAGGTGCTGAACGGGCGGGATTACGAACTGGTGCTGGTGGATGACGGCTCAAAAGACCAGACTCTGGCACGGGTGCAGCGTGGCGCGCGGGTGCGGGTGATCGTCTTTGAAAAGAACAGCGGCCAGAGCGCGGCCATGCACGCCGGTATCCACTCCGCGCTGGGAGATGTGATCGTGACGCTGGATGGCGACCTGCAAAATGACCCAGCTGACATTCCGGCGATGATCGCGAAGCTGGATGAAGGCAGCGGCTATGACCTGGTGTGCGGCTACCGCGCCAAGCGCAAGGACACGACCTTCAAGAGGCTGCAAAGCCGAATCGCCAACTTCGTGCGCTCGCGCTTTGTGGGAGATCATGTGCGTGACACGGGCTGCACGCTGAAGGTCATGCGCCGCGACTGCCGTGAGGCGCTGCTGCTTTTCAACGGCATGCACCGCTTCATTCCCGCTCTGATCCGCAACATGGGCTGGCGTGTGACGGAAATGCCGGTGAACCACCGCCCGCGCATCCATGGCGTGAGCAAGTATGGCTTTGGCAACCGGGCGCTGCGGGCGACGATGGACATGTTTGGCGTGCGGTGGCTGAACAGCCGGCGCACACGATACGTGATCCGAGAGGAGAGGGTGGGGTGATGCGTTTCTGTTGTTGACGAGGCAACCGCTTCGCAGCCATGCTGTGCCACAGCACCAAGGATGAACCTACGCGAACAACTGCGACAACTGCTGCCCGAAATCTTACCGCATGATCCTGCGGATTCGATCAAGGGCACCGAGCTCATCCGTCTGGTGCGCCTGCGCCTGGGTGATGGCTACAGCGATGCCACGCTGCGGTATCATTTTTCCATTCTCAGCTACGATCCGACCTCGCCCATCGCCAAGGTGGACCAGGGGCAGGGCTACTATCAGCGGCAGAAAAAAACGCTGAGCGCCGGCAGCAATGGCGTGACGCGTCAGGGGCTGTTCGACAGCGAGCTGGGGGAGAGCGACCAGTGCTGGTCACGCTACCTGCGAGTGGTGGCCATTTATGAGCGGCTGTGTTTGCAGCGTTCGCGGTTTCCTTTTCTGCTCAATCGGAACAGCAGCGGAGCCCCGAGCATGGAAGGCGAGTGGGACATCCCGGATCTCGTGGTGGCGGACTGGGACCTGGACACGGGAAGCGATGACGCGCCGCGCTTTGACGCCGCGATGCTGGACCTGCGCCGCCACCTTGGCGGGCCAGAAGTGGGCCTCGCCGGTGTGCAGCTGAAACTGAGCGTAGCGCTGGATACTTTCAGCTCCGACTTTTTCCAGGCGCTGAGCGCCACACGCTGGACTTTGCAGAGCGAGATCGTGATTGCGGAAGGACTGAACGACGAAGCCCTTGTGGATGCGCTGCGCAGCCTTGGCCATCAGTTTGGCGTGGGCATCAGCTGCCTGGGCATTCCGCTCACCGTGCTGGACGAACTTCCCTCCGCCAAGGAACTGCGCGCCATGACGGCGGCGGAGTTTGAGGCGGTGCACAATCTGCTGCGCATCCAAAAAATCACGCTGCCGACTCCGCGCCACAGCATCGACTGGCAGGCGCTGAATGCGCTGCGGAAGAAGCATGAGTCTGTGGCGGACTTGGTGCGCTGGCTTTCCGAGTGCCTGGCGAAGCGGCAGCCGGAATGGGTGGGCGGGGTGGTGAGGTGATGCTCTATGCTCAAGAAATTCAAAGAACGGCTGGCGGCCTACACTCCAGAAGCGGCTTTGAAAATGCGGCAAAGGATGATGAAGTCGCTGCGATCTGGCATCATTTGGTTTGGAGTTCTGGGCAGCTTTACCGCTTACCTTACATGGAAGATTGCGAGCGGTGAGAGCAATGGGGCGCATGTTGCTTTTGCTTCGCTGGCGACGGGCGTCTTATTGTTCAGCCTGTTGGTGGCATACGAGCGCATGAAGGACTTTTTCGTCACTCCGCCGAACCTGCATCCTTATTTTAGTGCGAAGCTACCTGGCTGTGCCTTGGACCTAGGAGCCGAGATGTTGAAGCAATCGCGAGCGCTCGATTCTCTTGCAGCGGCTGCGGGCCTGAAAAGAATCGGAGAGTTTGTTTCGGACGACGATTTTTTCGATGGGCCGGGTCCCACGTGGCACCTTGCAGAAGAAGGGGTGGCGACTTTCGAGATGCTGCTCAAGCAGGCGAATTTACAACCATGCGTGAAGGCTGCCGAAAGCGACCTGAAATCCATTCTTGATTTTCTGCTGCTGGCCCGAGCCAATGGCACGCAGTTCTGCCTGCTGTTCAGAGAGATCCACGTGACCAACCACATGGAGTGGGAGCAGCGCAAGGGGTTTTGCTGACGGATGGCAGCCTGCCGGAGGTCAACGAACGAATCGATGTTCCGGCAGGAAGATTGCTGTGAAAGCGGGGGAAATGAATTTATTTTTACGAACGTTCATTGAAGCCGCATGACACGACGCACCTTTCTCACCTCTGCCGCTGCTTTCGCGGCTGCGCTGCCATCTTCAGGAGCGTTGCGCGGGAAGAAGATGGGAATTGTGATTCATTCGTACCCGAAGCGCTGGCAGGGGAAGTACTCGAACCTGAAATTCCCGCCGTTTGAGCATGCGCTGGATGTGCTGGACCATGTGCGGGATCTGGGGGTGGGCTCGCTGCAGATCATGGTGGGCGGGTGGACGAGTGAATTTGCGGGGAAGGTGAGGGCGACGTGCGAGTCTTACAGCATCAAGCTGGAGGGCAGCATCACTCTGCCGAAGAACGAGAGCGATGTGGGGCGCTTTGAGCAGGAGGTGCGCATTGCCAAGGAAGCCGGTGCCACGATTTTTCGTTCTGCAACGGGAGGGCGGCGCTACGAGCTGTTTTCCACGCTTGAAGAGTTCAAGCACTGGAAGGATGGGGCGTTCAAGTCCATGCAGCTGGCGGAGCCGGTGGCGAAGCGGCAGCATGTGCGGATCGGCATTGAGAACCACAAGGACTTTCATGCGGCGGAACTCGCGGAGGTGCTGGGGCGGCTGGGGTCAACGCATATCGGAGCCTGTGTGGACACGGGGAACAGCATCGCGCTGCTGGAAGATCCGATGACGGTGGTGGAAACGCTGGCGCCGTTTGCGGTGACCACGCACATCAAGGACATGGCGGTGCAGGAGAGTCCGACGGGATTTCAGCTGTCCGAGGTGCCGCTGGGAGAGGGCATCTTGGATCTGCCGCGCATGTTTGCGCTGTTTGAGAAGTACAATCCCGTCATCGAGCACCACCTGGAGATGATCACGCGAGATCCGCTGGACATTCCCTGCCTGAAGCCGGGGTACTGGGCCACCTTCCCTGACAAGCCTGGCACGGAACTGGCGCGCACCCTGAGCATGGTGCGTGAGCACAATGCCGCCAAGCTGCCGAAGACCAGCGGGCTCAAGCTGGAGGAAGCGCTGGAGTTTGAAGAGGCCAACATTGTGAAATGCCTGCACCAGGCGGGTGAGAAACTGGGCTTCATGCCATCGCTGAAGCCCAAGCCGCCGGCGAAGAAGGAGGAGCATTGATGCATGGGCGGTTGAGGAATCCGCCAGTGCATCCATGATGGGCAGTCCGTGTCCGAACTTCTTCCAACCGCAGCCTCCACCCCCATTCACGACGCCAAGATGGCGTTGCAGAAGTATTTTGGGTTTCGTGAGTTTCTGGACGGGCAGGAAACGGTGATGGCGAGCATCCTGAGCGGGCGGGACACCATGGTCATCATGCCCACGGGTGGCGGCAAATCGCTGTGCTACCAGCTTCCGGCCATGGTGATGGAGGGGGTGACCGTGGTGGTGAGTCCGCTGATCGCGCTGATGAAGGATCAGGTGGATGCGCTGGAGCGGCGGGGCATTCCGGCCACGCTGATCAACAGTTCGCTGGCGCTCGGGGAGCAGCAGGCGCGCATCGATGCGCTGCGGCGTGGGGAGTACAAGCTGGTGTATGTGGCGCCGGAGCGCTTTCGCAGCCGCATGTTTACGAATGCGCTGCGGCAGGTGCAGATCGCGCTGTTTGCGGTGGATGAGGCGCACTGCCTCTCACAATGGGGGCATGATTTCCGACCGGACTACATGAGGCTGGGCGAGGCGCTGGCACAGCTGGACCGGCCGCAGGTGGTGGCGCTGACCGCAACGGCGACGCCGGAGGTGCGCGGGGACATTTTGCAGACGCTGGCGCTACGGGATCCGTTTGTGACGATCCGCGGCTTTGAGCGGCCGAATCTGAGCCTGAACATCGCGCAGACGAAGTCGAACGCGGAGAAGTATGAACGGCTGAAAAAGATCATCGCGCAGTTCAAGACAGGCATCGTCTATTGCTCCACGCGGAAACGGGTGGAGGAGGTGGGAGAGGAGCTGAGGTCATGGAAGCTCAAGGTGATCGAATATCACGGCGGGCTGGATGACAAAGAGCGTGAGTCACGGCAGACGAAGTTCATCACGAAGAAGGCGGATGTGGCGGTGGCGACCAATGCTTTTGGCATGGGCATCGACCGCTCGGACGTGCGCTTTGTGGTGCATTTTGACGTGCCGGGAAGCGTGGAGGCGTATTATCAGGAAGCAGGCCGCGCGGGCCGTGATGGGGAGCCTTCGCAGTGCGACCTGTTCTTCAATTTTGCCGACACCAAGACGCAGGAGTTTTTCATCGACGGAAACAACCCGAGTGTGGACGTCATTCGCGGGGTTTATCAGACGCTTCTCAATGCGGCAGACTCAAACCATGAGGTGCAGGCTTCGATCGATGAAATCACAGAGCGCACCGGCGCGAAGAACAGCATGGCGATTGGGTCGGCGCTGAGCCATCTGGCGCGAAACGACTACATTGAAAGGTTCGACATCCCCGGCAAACGCATCCGTGGAACAAGGCTGCTGCAGCCGAAGGTGCTGACGCGGGATTTGAAGTTTGACCTGGAGGCGCTGCGTGAAAAAGACCGCAGGGACCGGTCGAAGCTCAAGGCGATGATCGACCTCTGCTATGATGACAAGTCCTGCCGGCAGGAACAAATATTGCGCTACTTTGGCGAGAGCGAGAGCACGCCATGCGGCAGCTGCGATGTGTGCCGGGCGGAGGGCGTGGAGGCCCCACGTGAAGGCACGACGGAGGAAGTGACGCTGCTGCGGCAGGCGCTGAGCGGGATTGCGCGCATGTCCACGAAACTTACCGACGGCACCTGGGAGGGACGCTTTGGCAAAGGGCGCATCATCCAGATGCTGGTAGGCAGCAAGTCGAAGGAAATCGTGGATGCGGGGCTCGACCAGCTCACGACGTATGGCCTGCTCAAGCACCTCGGCACCCAGGCGCTGCACCCGCTGTTTGCGGAGCTGGACAAGCTGGGCCTCATCGAGACCAGCAGCGGAGAGTTTCCGAAGGTGACGCTGACTTCACGGGGCGCCGAGGTGATGAAGAAAGGGCTGAACGTGCGGATGCGATGGCCTTCGATGCATGCGCCGGTGGCCAAGCCGAAGGGCAAGACGGCGATGAATGAAGAACTCGCCGCGCGGGAGCTGGGCTTTGATGATGCGCTGTTTGAGAAACTCAAACGCCATCGCAGCACGCTGGCGGAGTCTGAGGGAGTGCCTCCCTACATTATCTTCAGCAATCAGACGCTGGAGTTCATGACGCGGCTGAAACCGAAGACGATTGAGGCAGGGCTGAAGATTCGCGGAGTAGGCGAAAAGAAAGCGAAGGAGTATCTGCCGGACTTTATCCAGATCATCAAGAAGCACGGTTGATGACCTGAAGTGGTGGATAAAGGCTATGCTTAGCCTGGGGTGAAGAGTGCAACTAATCAGCCAAGATAAGCGGCGGAAGCTCAAAGAACTAACTCGTATCTTCGCAAAACAAGGTTCTGTCAGCGTGACAAAAAACTTACTTATATATGATATAGTAATCATAAATCCAAGCTTGTGCCGAGTGAGTGTTCCTTTAGTTTTCAGGCATGAAAAATGACAAAGGAGCAACTGCATCCACAGCATGGAGAACCATTTTGCTCTCCTGCCTCATAGGCCTGGCAAGTGATGCAGTTGGACAGCTGCCTTTTCAGTCATCTCAGTGGGAGGTGTCCAATCCGACCTCGACGCAAAGCCTTCTCTCCGAGATCACTTTTGACCAGTACAGTTCAGGAGCCTACGGTTATGCTGTTTCGGAAGATTGGTATAACTATTATGTCAACCCGCAATCACAACCCTTTCCGCCATACTATGCCAGCATTTACGGGCCGGGAATCGTGGGCGTAGGTCCTGCTTCGGGCTTTGGGTCTGATCAGACGAGCTTGTTCACGGGGTTTGCCGACAATGGGGGCCCTGGCATCGTCACCATCCAGGATACCATCAGCCTGGATGGACCGGGCGGCTATTTGAATGGTCTGAGCTTCGATGTCTATACGGGAGAGCTCCCAGGAGGGTTGCATGGTCCGACTTCTTTCTATGTGCAAATATCGACGGACAGCAGTTTTTCGGTCTATTGGCAGAGTGAACTGGTGCAGCTGGTGCCAGGCACAGCCAACGCCATTCATTGGGATATTACGAACCCTGACGGCAATGATGCGAATGGCGACGGAATCGCTGTCATGAGCGCCCTGCCGCCCACGACGCAGAACACGAACTGGAGAAGCCTGTATTATGATGTCAACTACAACAGATCTGCCAGTCTGGAGGTTCGAATCGTTGCGAGCGGTGCCAACAGCAGCCTGACGGGACTCGGACTGGACAACATTCAGATCACCGGCCTGGCTCCCGTTCCGGAACCTTCCTCCTGTCTGCTGCTTGTCCTGGGCATGTGCCTTCTAGGAGGCCGTGCCCGCACTCGCAGGGCATGAATGAGGAAAATCAATAAACTGGGTTTGAACTGTAGGGCCGCTTCAGTACGCGAGCTCTTTGAATGATGTCCGAGGGATACTCGGGAGTGCCGCGATCCATGAGGTTTTCGAGGCTTTGGGATGCGTCCAGGATGGCGCGAACCTGGCCGCCCACGGTGGGCGCGGGATTGAGGTAGTCGCCGATGCCCGCGACGGCTTTGTAAACGACCGACATTTCAACGACGAAGAGGTCGTCCAGGCGATAGAACTCGCTGCCGGTGAGGAGTCCGGAACCGATTCGGCCGGTGGGTTGCGCGGGTGAATCGGGGCGCAGAGTTTTGTAGAGACGCGCGCGGGTGACGGGAAACTCCAGGCTGTGCAGGCGGCGTTCGTAGTACTGACGGCGGCCTTGTTCATCGCGCGGGAGTGAGCTGCAGCCACCGGCAAAGATAACGAAGAAGAGGAGAAAAGCGTGGCGGATATTCATGCGCCAAACCTGATGCTGCGGCGGGTCGAATCAACCGCCGTCTTTATTTTGCTTCCACCGCCGTGCTGAACTGCGTGACTTTTCCCGTGGCAGGAGTGGCGGTGAGGGCTGTGTGCAGCGGGGTGCCTGCGGGAAGTCTGGCGAGCGCGGCATTCCGTGCGGCATCTGCGGTGATGGAGTCAGGATGCTGCAGGCTGGTGGCGGCGAGCGCGAGGACATCCGTGACGGCCGGCTTCGCGGCGGAGGAAAGGATGAGCTGCTGGGCGCGATGAGCCGTAGGAACGTCGTCGAGATGAGTGGCGAGAAGGGAGATGCGCCGGAGAGTGGCGTCGTCCATCTGCTGGCTGGGAATGGACTGCAGGGTGTCGAGCGCCTGGGGATACTGTGCGGCAGCGAGCTGAAGCTTTGCAAGGCACTGCAGGGCGGGAATATCATCCGGGAAGCGTTTCAGATAGCTTTCCCACAGCATGGGTGCCGCGGATTCTCCGCGCTGGATGATGTCGATCTGTGCCAGGAGACGCCAGCCTTCGCGATCCTGCGGAGATGAATGGAGATGCGGAATCAGGAGGGCGCGTGCCGCAGCAGGTGAATCTCCATCTGCAAGAGCCTGGGCAAGCTGGAGTGGAGAGAAACGGCCCTGCAGGCGGACGAGCACTTCGGCGAGTTCCCTGCCACGACCGAGCTGGGGTGCCAGCGCTTGAAGGCGGGCGAGCACGCGGGTCTCTCCCATGGCGGCGAGACGGAAGAACAGCTCGCAGGCGATGCTTGTCTGGTGATTGAGATCTGCAATGGCGGCGCCTTCATGAAGCCAGCGGCGATACCCTGCGGTGATGCCCTTGCCCGAAGCGAGATCTGCCAGCGAGAGACGATGCTCCGGGCAGGTGCGCAGCTGGCGCTCGATCCATGGCAGGAGCTCGGCCGACTCTCCGGCAGCACGGGTGGCCAGCAGCGCGCGCTCCATGTGGCGAAGCGGAATGGCGTCCGCTTCCTGGAGGGCGCGAAGGGCATCCAGCGCGATGCGGCTGGCTTCAGCATAGCGTGTGCCTTCGAGCAGGAGTGTGATCTGGAGATCCAGTGCGGATTCGCGCTGGCTTTCGTCAAGGCGCGTGGTTTTGGCTTCGAGCCATTGATTGACGATGCGCAGGGCGGCGGCTGGACGACGGGCAAGGCGGGCGGCCTCGGTGAGGTGAAGGACATTCGGCCATCTGGCGGCCGGAGAGTCGCAGACGCGCTCGTGGATTTCGACGGCCAGATTCATTTCGTGGGCGTTGATGGCCTGGGAGGCGAGAAGTTCGAGCGCCTCGATCTTGTGGGTTTCCCCCAGCCTGTCTCCGGATGCGGAGATGAGCAGGTGGCTGTCATCAATGAGCGGAGCATCCGCCCTGGAAAGCTCGACGAAAACAAGGGCTGCATGAAGCGGGCAGGGAGTGTGCACCGGCCCCTGCTGCACCGTCAGCTGGCGGAGGCGCTGCTCGGGCACGCCTTTGAGCCATGCATGCAGGGCCTGCAGCTCATGGTCTGGCAGTGTGGCAAGCTGGAGGATGGCCGCCTGCTGGAGGTGCCTTGGGGCGCGTGCCAGACTGCTGGCGAGCGTGGTGCGCGTGATGTCGAGCGCCGATGCCTCCTGCGGCGCGGCGGCATCTTTCGCGAGCAGGCGCCAGCCCCAGGCAACGGCGAGCACAGAATAGAAAAAGATAAGCAGGACTGCCTGGCGGGAGGTGCGTGACATGCGGTCTTTGAAAAATGGAAGTGGGAGAAATCAGCGCATCGCTGCGTGGGCGGCTGGCGGCAGGGACTGAAGGGAGACCGTGGAGCGGCAGGCGATTTCGAAACGGACCACTCCACTGGCGTCCGCATGGGTGGTGTAAGGGCGGCCGTTTTCGAGGTAGGCACACTGGCCACGCGGCTCGAAACCGCCGAGCACCACTTCCACGGGACGCAGATCGCAAACCTGGAAGGTGGCTCGGCGGGAGGTCAGCTCCAGAAACTCCACTGTGGAGCTGCATTCAGCGAGATGGATGTGCTGGGCTGGCCGGTCTTTGCTGAGCACAAGCTCCGTGCGGGCCTTGCCCATGGTGTGGATGTAAAGATGACCCTGATGCACGATGTAACCGGTGACGCCCTGGCAGCGCGCCATGTCCGGAAGGCCGATGGCGGCCGGAAGCCGGAAGGTGCGGCAGTCACCGGCATTCAGGATGATCCAGTGGTCCGCAGAGGCGCGCAGAATGCGGGTGTGGCGCGCATCTCGCACGCTGGCGGCGTAGGCGGCGGCGGTGATGGCGTGCAGGGGTTCGCGAGCACAGGTGTCGAATTTTTTCATCAAGGAGGCGATGCCGGCCTCGGTGCGCACATCGGAAAAACTGCAGCGCAGCGCGAGCGGCTCCAGGCGCATGGCATGAAACGAAGCCGTGGCCATGGGGTCTGTGCTGGATTCCGCCGGGAGGCTCTCAACATTCAGGGCGCGGCAGTAGTTCAGCGCTTCCGCGGTGGGGGCGGCATTGGCAGGCCAGAGCATGAGGTCAACGGCCTTGCCAACGGGCAGCAGGCGGCGGTGGATGTAGCTCATGGAGCCGGCGATCTCGCGGGCGATGTCATGACGGGTGGTCTGAGCGCGGTCGTTGAGCTTGCTGGTGATGTCGCTGCCAGCAGTCCACATGGACGGACGGGAAAAGGATGCCGATGCGGCCTGGACCTGAGGCATTTCAAACAAGCTGCGCGCCACGTGCTCGAGCCGGGTGGCTTCTTCCAAATCCTGGCCGGGAAACCATGCCCGGACGTCGGCTTCACAAACGGAAACGGTGACGGGAAGGGCGCAGCGGCTGAGAATGCGGTCGCGCATGATCTCGGAGCAAAGCGGGAAGCCGGGAAGCGTGGAAGGCGTGGAGAAGCCGGCGCTGTCGATGTGGCTGTAGAAGACACGGCGGCCCTCGCGGGTGGTGGTATCGGGAACAGGAAGGGTGTGCTCGGAACCCAGCCACTGGGCAAGGAACGCCGGCAGGTCGAGCTGCGAGGTGGCTGCCTCTGCGACCGGATCGATCCATGCACCGCCCCAGCTGGCGAGGAAGGCCTGATCAAAGTGATGTTCGGCTCCGGTGGCATCGCGGCCATGCAGCGCCAGGACGATGCGGGCGTCTGAAGGAGCTTGGAGATCGAGGAAGCCGATGGAGCGGGAGGTGATACGGGTATTGACGCGCAGCAGGGTAGAATCCATGGCCACGACATTGGTCTTGGCGAGGTGCGGTGCGGGCTGGGCACGACCGCCCAGGCTGAGGTGCTGCATGGCCAGCTGGCGCGAGGCGCCGTCCGTCCATGGCATGCCGGTGAGCAGAAGCGGGATTTTTTTGGCGCGCAGGGAGGGGAGCCATTCGGCAAGTGCTTGCTGCTGCGCAGCACTGAGGACGAGGCAGGAGTCGAGAATGACTGCGGCAAAGGAGTAATCCTGGGGAAGGAACTCAGCGCCGCCGGCGTTGCGAAACTCAAGTTCGCAGCCGAGCCATTCCAGCGACTGGCGCATGAGGCGCGCGGTGGCGGTGGCGGCGGCAGGAGGGGCTTTTTCGCCGACGTGTTTTTCATCCCAGCCATGGAGCACGAGCACGCGGCGGGAGACTTCCTCCAGAGGGCCGAGATTGGTGCCATCCAGCGCCGGGGTGGTGATGAAGGGAAGAGCGCCCAGGCTGGAGAGACGCTGCGCGGCCTCGCGGCAGGCGCTGCGGTCATCCGCCGGAGCGAAATCGACGGCCATGACGCGCATGCCCTGCATCTGCACCGTGCGGATGAGGCGGGTGAGACGTTGTGTTTCTGCGAGGGGAGTCCAGTCCACTGCACCGTCCCTGCCTTCACGGGTGTAAACGCCTAGAGCGAGGAAGCCACTTGCGATGGAGGCTGCTTCATTGCCGAGACCGAGGCGGAGATCGAGCAGGAGATGCTTGTCCGGGTAGCGCTGGCGCAGGGAGGCAGCGAGGGTGAGAACGGCAACGCGGGCGGCTGGCGTGGAGGCTTCGCTGCCGAGGCTGAGGACGAAGCCGTCGAAGCCTTTCTTTGCGGCGGGATCGGCGAGGGCTTCGATGACCCAGGAGGCCCATTGGGGATCGGCGTGATCGATGATGCGGGTGGTGGCGTCCGAGGCGGCAGGCTTGGAGGAGACCTGGCGGCGGGCGCCCAGCATGGCCGCCTGGGAGCCAGTGCGGAAATGCGCGATGTCGAGCAGGGCGAAGCAGTGGTTTCCGAGCGCATGCACGGGCTCCATTTCGAACTCGGCCTGCGGATTCAAAATGGAGAGATCAAAAGCGGCGAGAGAGCGGGCGTCCGGGCGTGCGGACTGATCGACCAACAGGCTGCGATAGGCGGGAAGATCGGCGGCCATGGCGGTGGCTGCGAACAGAATCCAAAGCCCAACGGCAAGGAGGATTGGCAGCAGATCGGGCGAAGAGCGCGGAGACCGGGAAGGGAGTGATGCGGCGGAGTGCATGACAGGTGCGTGTGGCTTTCAAATCTGCGAACACTGTCACGATAGAGTTTCAATAACTGGAAGCAATGCGCTAAACATTGGTTTACAAACAACTTACCTCGCTGACAGAACGCAGAAATCAGTCGCGAAACGGGTGCGGCGAGGAATCGTGGCGGGCATCATGGCCAGCACTCCCGTACGCACCTTTTCCGAAGGCATTTTGATTGATCAGCCGTGGGGAAAACTCACATGGCTGGCGTCGCGTGAAATGGGGAACTCCACGACGATGACGTTTGGGCATGTGATCATCCCGGCGGATCAGACGAATCCAAGACATCGGCACCCGAACTGCGATGAGATTTTGCATCTGCTGAAGGGCAGGCTGGAGCACAGCCTGGGAGATCAGAAGTTTGTGCTGAACGCTGGGGATACGATCTCGATCCCAGCGGGGCAGTGGCACAATGCACGTGCGCTGGATGGGGTAGATGCGGAGATGGTGATCTGCTTTTCTTCGGCGGACCGGGAGACGGAGTTTGAGTGAGGAATTAGGCCGCCCTTACAGGGCTCCAGCATGGGAAAGCTAAATGGATGAAAAAAAAACCCAGGGCGTTGCCCTGGGCTTCGATAGTCCGCACCTTCGGTGCTCAGCCTTTGGTGACGACTTCGTCGAGATTGAGGACGAGGTTGGCGATCATGGTCCAGGCGGCGAGTTCGGCGGGGTTGAGTTTTTCGTCGGGCTTGGATTCGCCATAGCTGATGGCTTTTTTGGCTTCGTCGGGTTTGGCGGTGTAGGCGGCGAGTTCCTTGTCGAGAGACTGGCGGATGATCTCGGCCTCCTGGGCGCTGGGGAAGCGGCCGGCGGCGGTGCGGAAGAGGGCGGTGATTCGTGCATCCGTGCCGCTTTGGGACTGCATGACGTGCTGGGCGAAGTTGCGCGCGGCCTCGAAGAACTGGATGTCGTTCATAAGCGTGAGGGCCTGCAGCGGGGTGTTGCTGCGCTCGCGGCGGAGGCAGTAGCTCTCACGATTGGGCGCGTCGAAGGAGGTCATGTTCGGCGGCGGGGCGGTGCGCTTCCAGAAGGTGTAGAGGCTGCGGCGGTAGAGGGATTCGCCGTGGTCCTGGATGTAGTTGCGGGTGTTGCTGCCGCCGAAGCCGACGGGTTCCCAGATGTTTTCGGGCTGGTAAGGTTTCACGCCTTTGCCGCCGATTTTGGGGCTGAGGAGGCCGGAGACAAAGAGGGCCTGATCGCGCACGGCTTCGGCATCGAGACGGAAGCGCGGGCCGTGCGAGAGGAGGCGGTTTTCGGGGTCTTTTTGAAGAACGAGGTCGGAGCACTGCGCGGCCTGACGATAGGTATGAGAGGTGACGAGCAGGGTGACGAATTTCTTCATGTCCCAGCCGCCTTCGCGGAACGTGATGGCGAGCCAGTCGAGGAGTTCGGGGTGGCTTGGGGGTTCGCCTTGGGAGCCGAAGTCGTTGCTGGTTTTGACAAGGCCGGTGCCGAAGAACTGCTGCCAGAGGCGGTTCACCTGTACACGAGCGGTGAGGGGATGCTGCGGGCTGACGAGCCATTTGGCGAGATCAAGACGCGTGTAGTCGGCCTGCGGGGGCAGGGGCGGGAAGATGGCGGGGGTGCCGCGGGTGACTTTGTCCTTGGGCTTGTCGTACTGGCCGCGGTCCATGACGAAGCTTTCGCGTTTTTCCGGGAGATCGGCCATGATGAAGGTGGCGGGGATGACGTCATCGAGCGTCTTCCTTTTGGACTCGAGCGCGAGCTTCTCGCCGCGTGCGCCTTCGACGAGGCTGCGGGCGCCTTGGTATTCGTTTTCGAACCACCACTCCTTGAGGCGGGTGGTGTCTTTCTCGGACCATTCGGCGGGCTTTTTGCCACGGACGAGAGCTTGCAAATCGTTGGGCAGTTCGGCGACTCGCTTGCCCTGGTTTTTGGTGATCCACTGGCTCCAGGACCACTGCGGATCTTTGGCGGGATCGACGCGTGATGACATGGCGAGGCGGTCCCAGTAAACGGTGCCGCCAAACTGGGTGAAGGCATAGCCGCTGACCTTGATCCCGGGCTTGAGGCCGAGGCGTTCGGCGGGGACTTCGAGCTTCACCCATTGGCCTGCCTCAGGCAGCGCGCCCATTTGTACTTTCTCGGGGGTGCGGACCTGGCCGAAGGGGATGGCGCCTTCCTGGCCCCAGACGGCGCGGTGATTCCAGCCGGCGGTGTGGAACTGCAGCATGATGGCCTTGGGTGGATTGGCGGGGTCGATGTAGCACTGGACGCTGATCTTACCATTGGGTGGTATGTCATACTTGGCACCGCTGGCGAAGAAGTCCTGGGCGACGCCGGTGGCGGTGCGCTTGAGCGCGGCGTTGCCGCTGAAGACGGGTCCTTTGTCTTTGGTGATGATCTGGGTGGGCTCGCCAGAGAAGTCCGCCTTGACGGGGAAGGCGTCTTCAAACCAGACCGTCTCGCTGGTTTGCACGGGCGGTGGCGGGGTTTGAGTGGCGGGGTCGGTGTAGTTCAGGGTCTGGATGGCGGCGCGGATCTTCGTCTGCGTGGCGGCGATGCTTTGGTCCAGCTCGGCGATTTGTTTTTTCTGCTCGGCGGTGCTGAGGCGGAGGATGGGCGGAGTGAGCAGGATGTTGCCGTCCATGGCGGGGTCGGCGGCGCTGTTGAAGAAGGCGTAGAGCGAATAGAATTCCTTCTGCGAGATGGGGTCGAATTTGTGATCGTGGCAGACGGCGCAGCCAGCGGTGAGGCCCATCCAGACGGCGACGGTGGAGTCGGCGCGATCTACGGCGTAGCGGAAGATGAACTCTTCATTGATGCTGCCGCCTTCGCTGGTGGTGACGTTGCAGCGGTTGAACCCGGAGGCGATCTGCTGCTCGACGGTGGCATTCGGCAGGAGGTCGCCGGCAAGCTGCCAGATGGTGAACTGGTCGTAGGGAAGGTTGGCATTGAAGGCGCGCACGACCCAGTCGCGGAAGGGCCACATGCTGCGTTCGTTGTCGAGGTGGAGGCCGTGGGTGTCGGCGTAGCGTGCGGCATCGAGCCAGTAGCGGCCCATGTGCTCGCCGTAGCGTTCGGATTTCAGCAGGCGGGCGACGACTTTTTCATAGGCGTCGGGAGAAGAGTCTGCGAGGAAGGCATCGATCTCCCCGAGAGTGGGAGGGAGGCCCGTGAGGTCGAGGGTGACGCGGCGGATGAGGGTCTCCTTGGAGGCTTCGGGTTGGGGAGAGAGTTTTTCCTCTGCGAGGCGCGACTGGACGAAGGCGTCGATGGGATTGCGGACCGTGCTGCTTTTGACCGGAGGTGGAGCGGTTTTGACGGGCGGCTCGAAGCTCCAGTGCTTTTTGTACTCGGCGCCTTCCTTGATCCAGCGCTGCAGGATTTGTGCCTGGGCGGGAGTGATGTGTTTGTTGGACTCCGGCGGGGGCATGACCTCGTCTTTGTCCTGGGTGAGGATGCGCTGGATGATGGAGCTGGTCTCGGGGCTGCCGGGCTTGATGGGGAAGATGCCGTCGATGGCTTTGTAGGCGACTTCGGGGATGTCGAGACGGAGATCGGCTTTACGCTTCTTCGCGTCGAAGCCGTGGCAGGCGAAGCAGTTGTCGCTGAGGATCGGACGTATATCGCGATTGAAATCGAGCTTCCCGGCCGCGGAGGCGGTGGCGGTCAGGGTGGCAGAAACGAGAAAAGCGCGGAAAAGCATGGGGAGTGAGTACGAAACTCATGCCGCCGGGCTTTCCGGGTTCAGCGGCCAAAGAAATAGCCGGTGGCATGGAAAAAGACCGGCGCGGCGAAGGCCAGGGAGTCCAAGCGGTCCATGAAACCGCCGTGGCCGGCGATGGCGCCGCCCCAGTCTTTAACACCGCGGTCGCGTTTGATGGCGGACATCACGAGGCCGCCCATGAAGCCCATGCAGACGACCAAGGCTGCCATGGCTGCGGCATGGAGGGGGGGAAATGGGGTGGCCCACCAGAGGGCGGCGCCGAGGACCACCGTGGTCAAGCCGCCGCCGAGGAAGCCTTCCCAAGTTTTGCTGGGGCTGACGGTGGGGGCGATCTTGTGTTTGCCGCAGATTTTGCCCCAGACGTACTGCATGACATCGCTCATCTCGACGACGGTGATGAACCAGAAGAGGAGCTTGGCCCGATTGTGCGGCCAGTTTGGAAGTTCCACCCAGAGAATGGCGGGGGCATAGCTGATGCAGTAAACGCAGATCATGAGGCCCCACTGGATTTTGGAGGTGCGCTCCAGGAAGCGGTCGCAGTCGCCAGCGAGTGCGGAGCGCATGGGGACGAAGAGGAAGGCGTAAACCGGGATGAGGATGAGGAACATGATGTACCACTGCGTGGCCAGAAACCAGTAGTGCAGCGGGGTGATGATGAAGAAGACCCAGAAGAGCGTGCGGTGGTCGGCCGGTTTTGTAGGTGTGAGGGTGATGAACTCGCGCAAGGCCATGAAGGAGCTGAAGCAGAACATGACTGCGGTGCCGATGGGGCCGATCATGAGGGCACCTGCAAACACGGCGACCATGCCCCACCAGGCCTTGGTGCGGGCGTTGAGGTTTGCGACGGTGAGTTTGGCGGCGTCTGTGGTGGCGCGCTTCGCGAGTGCCCAGCCGATGACGGAGGCGACGATGAGTAGGCCGAGGGTGCCACCGAGGAGGTAGAGGAGCGCCGGATCGGAGAGGGGTTTCATGCCAGGTGGGAGAGATGTAGCATGAGGAAGCGGGAGGGGACGAGAAAAAAGAGAGAGGGGGGCATCTGCCAGATGAGCACATGAAAATAGCAGGTGGTCCGGCTCGTTCACCGCACTGCCATGGCACGACTTCTTATTCTCTTCATCCTTTTGTCCCTGTCAGCCTCAGCGGCTGAACCCATCACCCGTGTGTATAAGAAGGCAGGGGAGCGGGAGTTGAAGCTGACGATTGTGAATCCGCCGGACTGGAAAAGCACGGATCAGCGGCCTGCGATGGTGTTTTTCCATGGTGGTGGGTGGGTGGGCGGCGGGCCGACGCAGTTCACCCAGCACAGCGAGTATCTGGCGACGCGTGGGATGGTGTGTCTGCAGGTGGAGTATCGTCTGATCAAGAAGGGGGACGCGGGGCCGCCGATTGATTGTGTGCATGATGCGAAGTCGGCGATGCGCTGGGTGCGGGGGCATGCGGCGGAGTTGGGAATTGATCCGAAGCGAATCGGCGCGGGTGGCGGGAGCGCGGGCGGGCATCTGGCGGCGTTTGTGGGGATGGTGGAGGGACTGGATGATCCGCAGGACGATGTGAAGATCTCGCCAAAGGCGAATGCGCTGGCGCTGTTTAATCCGGTATTCGACAACGGGCCGGACCAGGGCTGGGGCTACAGCCGGGTGGGGGAGCATTTTAAAGAATACTCGCCGGCGCACAACATCAGTGCGGATGATCCGCCTGCGATCATCTTTCTGGGGACGCAGGACAAGCTGATCCCGGTGGCGGTGGTGGAACGCTTCAAGGCGGGCATGGAGAAGGCCGGGGTGCGCTGCGAGGCGGTATTTTATGAGGGGCAGGGCCACGGCTTCTTCAATGCCGGGGGGAAGGGCAAGATGAAGTACTACTACGATACTCTCCTTGCGACGGACAAGTTCCTTGCCGCGCTGGGCTGGCTGAAGGGAGAGCCGACGCTGCAGATGCCGCCGGAGGCGTGAATTGCCGTGCAATGTTTGTTCGCTGCAGGACCGCCATTGACAGCAGGGGGATTCCTTCGCTAGACAGAGAACCACCCGCCGCATGAACCTGCCGAACCAACTCACCCTCTCACGCCTGATCCTGACGGCGGTGTTTGTGGTGTGTTTTTACATCCCCTGGGCCAACACGGTGTCGGTGGCGCTGCTGGTGTTTGGCGCGGCGTCGATCACGGATTATTATGACGGCAAGATCGCCCGGGCGCGCAACATTGTGACCAATTTCGGCAAGCTGTTTGATCCGCTGGCGGACAAAATCCTCATCGCCGCGGCCTTTATCCTGTTGTCGGCGGACCAGAACATCCCGGAGGCTGCGCGGATGCCGGCGTGGATCACGATCGTGATTCTGTCCCGCGAATTTTTTGTGACGGGCATCCGGCTCGTGGCTGCAGGGCAGGGGGCGGTGCTGTCCGCGGAGAGGCTGGGCAAGCACAAGATGCTGTGGCAGATCCTCACGGTGATCTATTTCATGATGAGGCAGGCTTCGAACGAGCCGATCTGGAGTTTCACCCATGCCGCCTTTACGGCCAATCCGGAAGTGGAACGGATCGTTGCCGCGGCGCTGGTCTATTTCACCACGCTGCTCACGCTGGTGTCCGGATTCAGCTATTATTGGAAGAACCGGCAGCTGTTTAACGATGCTTGAGACATCTTTTACCCTCCCACCCCAACTCCACTGCCATGACCGCTGAAGAACAATTCGCCACCCTCGGACTCACGCTGCCAGCCGCACCGCCTCGCGGAGGAGTTTACAAGCCGGTCGTGATCGTGGGCAACGTGGCGTATGTGTCCGGCCATGGCCCCTACCTGGGGGACGGGAAGTACCTCACGGGCCGTGTGGGCACGGATCTCGACCTTGAAGCGGGCAAAGCGGCGGCCAAGCAGACCGGCCTGGCCTTGCTGGCCACTTTGAAAGCCGAACTGGGCAGCCTGGACCGTGTGAAACGGGTGGTGAAGCTCCTCGGCATGGTAAACAGCACCCCGGATTTTGGCGACCACCCCAAAGTGATCAATGGCTGCAGCGAACTGTTTGGCCAGGTCTGGGGCGAGGAGTGCGGCATTGGCGCACGCAGCGCGGTGGGCATGGGATCTCTGCCGGGGAACATTGCCGTCGAGATCGAGGGGATCTTTGAGCTGCAATAAAAAACCCGCGCCGTTCCCGGCGCAGGTTTTCGGGCAGAGTTGCCAGCCTGAACGCCTAGAACCAGCGTGAGCCAAGGCCCAGGCCGATGCCCCAGTTGTAGGGCATGCCGAAGCCGTAGCCGCCGCCCCAGGAGCGGTTGGTGTAGCTTTGGCTGCTTGAGGAACTGCGGCTGTAGTACGGGCTGCTGTAAATGGGATTCGAATAGTACGGATGCCGCTCATAGGAGATGCGGTAGATAGGGTGGCTCCTGGCGGGACTGGCGTGGCTGCGGAGGGGGCCCGTACGGGAATAGTAGCTGCGCGTGTGGTAGGTGGGGGAGGTGTAGTAGCGGGAGCCGGCGTTCGGGCCGCTGATCACGTAGTAATAGTGGTCGCGGTTGGAGCCGAGGACGCTGCTGGAGAGGGAGGCCAAGGGCGGGCTGGCGGCTGTGCTTTGGTGCCTGAAGATGCCACGACCGACGGGCCTGCCCAAGTCATCATAGGCATAAGCGTGATTTGGGTACTGACAGGCGGTGAGTGTGAGCGAGAGACCGACGAGGAGAACTACGAGAGTGTAGGGAGAGGGCAGTTTCATGGCGGGCGGGAGAACCGCTGGATTAGCACACGAACTTCCCCGCTCTGGCAATAAGGAAACCTCCGTGGCGCACGGGTATAATTTCGCCGTAGTCGAGTGGCTCTGATTTTTATGGGCGAGCCACTCTAGAAATCTTCACTTATCTTAAAATCCAATCACTTGGAAAGGCAGGCTGTCCTTCACCTGATGGTCCGAAGGAGTGCTCATGAGCTTCTCAAACTGCTGCGCCCATTCGCGAATGGCGAACTTGGCCTGACCGGTGGGGAAAAGTTCCTGAGGGAAAAAGAAGAACAAAGTTTTGGCCTCCTCTTTGTCGGCAAATTCAAAGACGGACTTGCCTGTTTTCGGTTCGGTGAGAACGCCCTGGATGGCGATGGTGCCGCGAGAGGGCTTGCCCAGCACACTGCCGCCCACCATGGGCAGCGTCACCAGATCCACAGCTTCCCGCACGACCAGACCTGAATAGGTGTTCGGCTCCCACTCGATGATGGAGAGCTGGAGCGTCATGGCATCCTTGGAAGCTGCGTCCACAATGGTGTAACGGGCCTTCTTGTCCGACTTGAAGGCACGCTCGAACTTGTTGTGCGCGTAGGTGAGGAGGCCCTTCATTTTCGCGTCACGCCGTTTGTTGCTGAACTCCATCAGCGTAAACTTCTGCTTCATGGGCCGCAGTTCATCGGAGACGACCGGGGCGATGTAGAGGGATTTCACCTTCTCGGCGGCTTGCAGAACCTTTTTGTCGGTGGTCCACCAGTTGCCGATGAACGGCGAGCGCTTACGGTTTTCCTTTAGTTCTGTGCCATGTGGCAGAAGTCCCGTGGGCTTGACATCGACGGCGGCCACCACGCTTTTGGCGGTGCGGCAGGACATCATCATCCACGGGAGGAGCAGACAGAGAGTGAAACGAGTAACCATTTGGGCAGGGGTTGGGATACGTCTGAGAATCGCGGCTGGCAAATATTTCATTATTCATACCCGACACAAACTTCCCCGCAGCATTTGCGCCAGCCATGGGGGGGTGTTAGCTTTCCGTTCTAGTCGCGCGTTGGTCGGCAATCCCGCCGCACACCGTCCGACCTTTTCCTTCCTCCTTTATGGCATGGCTTTCCTCACTTGGCACCTTCGGTGAAATTCTCCGTTTCATCATCCTCATCCTGGAGGTGATTTTCGTCTTCAACCTCATGATTGTGGTCCACGAGTGGGGGCATTTCCTGGCGGCACGCTGGCGCGGTCTGAGGGTGGACAAGTTCTACATCTGGTTTGGCAAGCCTCTCTGGAAGAAGACCATCAACGGCGTCGAATATGGACTCGGCTGTATTCCTGCGGGTGGCTTTGTGGCGCTGCCGCAGATGGCGCCCATGGGCGGGCTCGAAGGGGAGGCAAGCAAGGAAGTGCTGCCGCCCATCACGCCGCTGGACAAGGCGATCGTGGCGTTTGCCGGTCCGCTGTTCAGCTTCCTGCTGGCCTGCACCTTCGCCGTGGCCGTCTGGCAGGTGGGCAAGCCGCAGAGCGAGTCCCATACGACGACGATCGTGGGGCATGTGGAAAAGGACAGCCCGGCCAAGGCGGCAGGGATTCTTTCCGGCGACAAGATTCTGACTGTGGACGGCCAGCCGGTGAAGCGTTTTGAGGGGCTGGTGGACAGCGTGCGCTGGGGCGTGGTGGCCAGCGAGGGGGACAAGATCCCTTTTGAAGTGGAGCGTCCCGGCCAGGGGGTGCTGAAATTCGAAGTCGATCCCAAGGCCTGGCCGAAGGAAGATAAGAAAACCGAGCCTGTTTCGTGGTGGCACTCCATTTTCAAACGGCCAGACCTGCGTTCGGTGGGGCTGGAAGGCCAGATGACGCCGATGGTGGCCCGTGTCATCAAAAACACGCCCGCGGATGAAGTCGGCATCAAGACGAATGATTTTGTGACGCATGCAGACGACACGCCGCTGCGCAGCATTGCCGACCTGGCGGATTACATCGAGGCCCATCCGAACAAGGAGATCACGCTCAGCATCGTGCGAAATGAAAAGCCGATGAAGCTGAACATTCTTCCGCGCTTTCCGGACAAAACCAACCGAGTCACCCCCAAGCTCATGATCGGCATCGAGTGGGACAACGACGGCAAGCTTGAGCCGACCAAACCAACTCCTTACGAGCAGATCAGCGATGCCGTGAGGCACATGGGCAACCTGGTTTCCAAGCTCGTCTCTCCGAAGTCGGACCTCAGCCCCGCGCACATGAGCGGCCCGGTGGGTGTGGGCCGTCTCTACTACAAGCTCTTTCAGCATCCAGACGGCTGGCGGCTGGTGCTGTGGTTCAGCGTGGTGTTCAACATCAACCTGGCCATTCTGAACATGATGCCCTTCCCCGTGCTGGACGGCGGACATATCACCATGGCGATCGCCGAGGCGATCCGCCGGAAGCCGCCGCAGGGCCGCCTGCTGGAGTATGTGCAGAGCGCCTGCGCCTTGATGCTTTTTGGCTTCATCATCTTCGTCACGCTCAAGGACACGGGAGATATTTTTGGCGGAGCCAAGCCGAACCCGGAAATGAAGAAGTTCACCACGGACGGCCTGCCTGTGAAGGATGAGTGGCTGCCCAAGGAGCAGCGCGCCGCCAAGCCTGCCGGAGCCTAACGCAGCCGCCCATGCGCGTCCTCATCCTCGTCGAGAACCTGCCCGTTCCCTTCGACCGGCGGGTGTGGCAGGAGGCCTGTGCGCTGAGAGATGCCGGGCATGAGGTGACGGTGATCTGTCCGCAGATGCGTGGTTACACGCAGGCGGAGGAGGTGCTGGAAGGCATTCAAATCTACCGGCACTGGATCAGCGGGGAGGCGGGAAGCCTAGGCGGGTTCATCACCGAATACGCCTCCGCCCTGTGGGGCGAATTCTGGTGTGCGGTGAAGGCGTGGAGGCGGGGTGGATTTGACGTGATCCATTTGTGCAACCCGCCGGATCTGCTGTTTCTGGTGGCGCTGCCGTTCAAGCTGCTGGCCGGAGTGAAAGTCATCTTTGACGTGCATGATCTGTGGCCGGAAATGTTTGAAGCCAAGTTCGGCCGACGGGGGATCATGTACTGGGCGGTGCGCATGGCAGAGCGTTGCACGCTGGCGCTGGCGGATGTGGTGATCGCCACCAATCAAAGCGTGCTGAGCGCGGTGAAACGGCGCGGGAAGCTGCGTGATGACCGCGCCTTTGTGGTGCGCACCGCGCCGAGCAGGATGAACACCAGCGCGCCGGTGGACGACTCTCTGCGCGCTGGGAAAAAATACCTGGTGGGCTACATTGGCGTGATGGGAAACGCCGATGGCGTGGACTATCTGGTGCAGGCAGCGGAGCACATCGTGAAGAACCGTGGGCGCAAGGATGTGCAGTTTCTGCTCATGGGTTCTGGGCCGGAACATGCGGAACTGCTGGCCTTGCGCGACCGCCTGGGGCTGCAGGACTGCGTGAGCATGCCCGGGCGGGTGAGCGACGAGTTTCTGTGCCGCGCCCTGCGCAGCATCGACCTGGGGGCGGCCTGCGATCCCATCAATGCCTACAATGACCACTGCACCATGAACAAGGTGCTGGAATACATGGCCTTCGCCAGACCCATGGTGATGTTTGGCACAGTGGAGGGCCGCTTTTCAGCGGGAGATGGGGCAGAGTATGTGATGGAAAACTCCGCGGCACAGCTCGGGGATGCCATTCTGCAGCTTCTGGATGACGAGCCCCGCCGCAAAAGACTGGGGGCCGCCGGGCATGCCCGCCTCACTCAGGACCTGAACTGGGAGCGCAGCGTGGAGCAGCTGCTGGCGGCGTATCGGGCGGCATAATCCTGTCTTTCTAGTGATTTTTTGGCCGGATGCCGCTTGGGGCCTTGCTAAAAGTGCTGCTTGGTTCTTAAATCTTCCCCATGCCTCAATTGCCTGACAACGGCGGGGAAGCCATTCAATTCGAGCCTTTTATTCCTCCATCCACGGCGGAACTGGACGCTTTGATCTCCGGCTACCAGTTTGTTGAGTTCATCGAGCGCGGCGGCATGGGCGCGGTTTACAAGGCGGTGCAGAAGAGCCTCAACCGCCCCGTGGCGGTGAAGCTGCTGCCTCTGGTGCATCGGAACAAGGAAAGCTTTGCCGAGCGTTTCAGGCGCGAAGCCCACGCCCTTGCTCAGCTCAATCATCCGCACATCATCGCCGTGCATGACTTTGGCGAAACGGCGGACGGCCAGATGTACTATGTCATGGAGTACGTCTCGGGAATGGACTTGCAGCACCTGCTGAAGCGCAATCCACCCGAGCCGAAGCAGATCCTCAAGATCATCACGCAGGTTTGTGAGGCGCTGCAGTTTGCGCACGAGCGTGGCATCGTGCACCGGGACATCAAGCCGGCGAACATCCTCCTGGATGAACGGGGCAACGTGAAGGTGGCGGACTTTGGACTGGCGAAGGTTGTGGGGCCGCAGACGGTCGATTACACAGCCACCGGCATGACACTCGGCACGCCCGATTACATCGCGCCTGAAGCACTCGATCAGAGCAAGAACATCGACCACCGAGCGGACATCTACTCGCTGGGGGTGATGATTTATGAGCTGTTCACCGGCCATGTGCCCAAGGGCATCTGGGAGCCGCCGTCCATCCGGTCCGGTGCGGACAAAGGGATTGACGCAGTCGTCAGCAAGGCGATGCAAAACAACCCGGAGAAACGCTACCAGCATGTGAGGGACATGACGCAGGTGCTGGAAAAGCTTTTCGAAAAAAGCGACAGCTGGAAGAACTTCCGGCGCCCCATGCGCAATGAAAATGCCGGAGCTGGTGGCGGCAGCGAGGGGATCCCCACGGATGCGCTCACGCTGCGGATCCCTACGCATGGACCGCGAAAACGCCGGCTGGCATGGATGGCTGCGGCGGTGATTCTTGCGGGGGCGGGCCTTTTCGCCATCTGGCCCGCAGACGGTCTCACGACGACGGAACCGGGTGGAGAGCAGAAAAGAAAGGCCGAGCCTGTGGCAGCAGCCCCAGCGCAGGTGAAGCTGGCGCAGTGGGTGTTTGATCATGGCGGATGGGTGAACGTTCAGACGCCGCGCAGCACCGCCAAGCCCATGGGTGGCGAAGCAGACATCTACAATGCCCGCATGCTGCCCTCCGGCCCCTATACGATCTGGCGTGTGGGCATGTCTTCAAGACCGATTCCTGATGAGGCCTCCCTGGAGACACTGGTGACGCACATTCGTGAGGCCGGCACGGTTCTGAACCTCAACCTGCGTGGCATTGCCCTGCCTGCCTCCGCCCTTAAGCATCTGGCCACCCTGGAGACGGTGAGCAATCTGGACCTGATGGCGAGCCCCTCGGTCACGCGTGATGCGATCCCATACCTGGCCTCATGCAAAAAACTGACTCTGCTGCGCATCGGCGGCTCTCAGCTCCCAGTGGACGCCTTCATCGCCGCGGAACTGCGCACGCTGCTGCCAGAGTGCACGGTCATAGACACGGATTAGCGAGAAGCCGGAAGCCCCATCATCCCAACCCGACATGCCCCATCAGACCACCCGAGCCAAACACCCGAGAGGAAATGCCCATGCCCGTGGCAAGACTTCCATGAAGAGAGCGTCCAAGGCCCAAGGCTCTGCATTGGTTCAGAAGCCAGGACGGAAAAAAATGAGCGCGGCAGTCAGCAAGCTCAGAGCCCGGGCCCGGACCACGGCCCAGAGCAAGCCGGCGGCGATCTCAAGCAAATCCCCGGCGGCCTGGCGGGGCGAAGCTCCGGTGATGGTATTGGCAAGCGGTGTAACGGCCAAAAGCAGCGTGCCGGCGGTGGAGTCCACCCACCGCAGAAAAGTGGCGGCGCCCGCGAACCCTGCACGCGGCAAACGGCACAAGCCACGTCTGCTTTGGATCGGCGATGCACTCGTGCCCACAGGCTTCGCCACCGTGACACATTCCGTTTTGCATCATCTGCGGAATGACTGGGAGGTGACTGTCTCCGGGGTGAACTACGACGGCTCGGCGCATGAGCTGCCCTATGACGTAATGCCCGCATGCCAGGGCGGGGACATGTGGGGCATGAACCGCTTTCAGCATCTTTGCGCCGAGTTTGATCCTGCGGCGGTGATCATTAACAATGACTGGTGGAATGTTGCGCAATTTGCCAGACTGGCTCCCGCCGGGCTGAAAATGATCGGCTACATGCCGGTGGATGGCGGCAATCTGGACCCTGCCGACATGGCGGATTTGAACAAGCTGCACGCCGCGGTGTGGTACACGGGTTTCGGATATCGCGAAGCCTGCGCCGCCGGGTTCGCGGGCCGGCGTCACGTCATTCCGCATGGCATTGAAACGAGCAAGTTTGAGCCGGGTGACCGCAACGCCGCTCGCCGGTCCCTGGGGCTGAAGCTTCCTGCAGACGCCTACATCGTGGGAAATGTGAACCGCAACCAGCCGCGCAAACGCCTTGATCTGACGATCCAGATCTTCGCCGCATGGATCAAGCAGCACCGCATAGGGAATGCCCACCTGCTGCTGCATTGCGCGCAGAAGGACACCGGGTGGGACCTGCGGCGGGTGGCCGCCTGCTATGGTGTCGAGGACAGGCTCATCCTCACCGGTCCGGAAGACATCCGCGCGATGGAGGACGCCGGGAAGCTGAAATCCATTTACCAAGCGCTGGACATCCAGATGACGACCACTCTGGGAGAGGGCTGGGGCCTGACCACGATGGAAGGGATGGCCTGCGGCATTCCGCAGATCGTGCCAGACTCATCCGCGCTTGGAGAGTGGGCGGTGACGGCGGTGAAAGTTCCGTGCTCGCGCACACTCATCCATCCTGAAATCAACACGCAGGGTGCGCTAGTGGATGAAGCCCCGTTCGTGAGCGCGCTGCACGGGCTGTACCAAAGCAAGGCGGCGCGCGGCCTGCTGGCGGCTCAAGGACTGGAGCATGTGCGCGGCGCTGCATTTCGCTGGGAAAATGTGGCGCGTCAGTTTCAGGCGCTGCTGGCGGCGCCGGCTCGTGCATCGAGACGCAAAACCATGGAATGCCGCTGATGGTGTGGCGCCTCCGCAGCCATGCAATGCCGGCTTGATCAGCGGATCTCGTCCAGCCATTCCCGTTCATGAAAATCGCGTTCGTTGGAGCTTCGGGTTACGGGAATGTCGGAGACGACACCTATCCGCTGGTCTTTGCGCAGCACCTACCAGAGCACGAGCTGGTGTTTTACAATTCTGACCTGCCGGGCAGCCTGCCGGAGGATGTTGGTCTGCTCGTCGTGGGTGGCGGGGGACTGCTGCACAATGTGGGCGCGGAGCCGGAAGACGCTGAGTCGCCGCATCTGCGCTGCATGAGGTTTTACATGGACGCGGCGCTTGAGCGGGGAATTCCGTGGGGATTTCTATCCTGTGGATTTCAGTTTGAGGTGCATCGGGACGCGGCTTATGCGGTGGCACTCAAACCGTGGGTGCCCTATTTGCAGAAAGCTTCGTTCATCACGCTGCGATCGCGCGAATGTGTGCGCATTGCGGAGGAGATCAGCGGCAGAACAGATGCGATTTTTCTGCCTGATGCGGCCTACCTGTATCGCCCTTCGGTTGATGCCATAGAGAAGCCTGAAGGTGTGACTATTGTGCCGGCGGGGCTCGTCAATCCGTGCAACGTACTCATGGCCCACTACCTGCGCCAGCTTGCCGCGAGTGATGCTCCAGTGACGTGGCTGAGCATGGGGGCGCAGGTGGATGATGGGTGGATGCTGGAGGAGGTGGTGAAGCGGTTTCCTGAGGCGCGGATCAGCGCAGGATGCGGTCCGGAGGCGGCCTGGCGGCAGATTGCCGCGTCCCGCCTCGTCATCACCGGGCGCTACCACGGCATGGTATTCGCTCGCAGCAGCCGGGTGCCGTTTATCACACCGGAGGACGTGCCCTATAAGCTGCGGCATGAGGACTTCGCCGTACCCATGGCTGACGCCGCAGGCCACTTGCAGGTGCTGCGGCGTTTCATCCGCGGCTGAAGGATTCACCAGCGCTGCAGGAAGCCGGCCACCTCCGCAGTGTCCACCTGGGGGAATTCGCGGCCGAGGGTGTTCTCGCGGTCCATCCCGAAAGCATAGCCCGTGCGCTGCACCACATCGTGGTAGTTTACGGGATAAAAAACCGCCACGGGCTTGTGCTCAAACCAGGCCGCCTGCTGCAGGCTGGACCAGCTGCCGATGTAGGCGCGGCATGTTTTGACGAGGTTGAGGGTGGCGGGCACCGTGAGGCCGTCGAGCACGGTGATGTTGCCGCCGGCAAAACAGCGCGCGTCTTCATCGCCGTGAATGACCTTTCCACCGCCGCCGGGCCGCAGGTAGCTGCGCGTAACGATGAAGATTTGAAAGGGCAGGCTGCGCAGCATCTGCACCGTCTTTTCGATCAACTCCGGCGGGAGAGAGCGGTAGGAGGCATTGCCGGCAAAAGGCTGAAAGACGATGTGGCCGGTCGATGCGATGTCATCCGGCGCATCAAACACGGGGACGTGGCCGTTCGCACTGCCGCGGATGAGGCTGGCATAGTCCAGGCCGGCGAACTGGCAAAGCTCACGGTTGATGTCCGGGCCGCGCAGTCCTGCAGCCAGGAACTCCTCGTACTTGTGCGCCAGATCGTAGAGGATGAAGTTTTTGGCATTGCGATGGTGCCGGAAGATCTCCATCGCGAATGGGTTGTGTGAAGCCACGATGACCGGGACCGGTTCGGTGGTTTCGCTGAGGGTACGGTAGCTGATGCTTTCATAACAGACACGGATGACATCGCCGAGGCCGGCTCCATAAAGTGCTACCTTCATTGTTGTATCAAACGTGCGGGTCATGACGTTGACAAGCCGCATCTCACTCCAACCTCCCATGAAGATCCTTGCTTCCTTCCTGCTGCTCTCCCTTTCCTCTCAGGCGGCCGTCACGCTGCCTGCCATTTTCTCTGATCACATGGTGCTGCAAAGCGGCAAGCCCGTGCCTGTCTGGGGCACAGCCGATGCCAACGCAGAAGTCACCGTCGCCATCGCCGGGCAGAAAAAGACAGCCAAGGCCGATGCGAGCGGCAAGTGGTCGCTCAAGCTGGATGCGCTGAAGGTGACTGCGGAACCGCAGACGCTGACCATTGGCGACAAGACGATCCAGGACGTGCTGATCGGCGAGGTGTGGCTCGGCTCCGGACAGTCCAACATGGGGCTGCAGGTGCAGGGCGCCGATGACTATGAGGGCAGCAAGGCGGCGGCGAACACACCGCTGATCCGAGTCTTTACCGAAAGCAGTCCCGCTTCCAGCACGGCGCAGACGGAAGGAAAGGGCAGCTGGGTGCTTTGCTCGCCAGACACGGTGGGGCGCTTTTCCGCCACCTTGTACTTCTTTGGGCGCAATCTTTACCAGGAGTTCAAGCAGCCGCTGGGTCTCATCAACTCTTCGGTGGGCGGCACTCCGATCGAATCTTGGATCAGCCCCGAGGCGCAGCATGCGAGCGCGGAGCTGAAGCCTTTCTTTGAAGCTGTGAAGAAGGAGAATGCGGAATTTGACGAGGCAAAGGTAAAAGCGGCTTACGAGCGGCAGGTGAAGAAGTGGGCTGAGGAGGCAAAGAAGGCCAAAGAGGAGGGCAAGGCAGCTCCACGAAAGCCGCGTGATCCGCTCGAAACCCGTCAGCGCAAAGGAAATGTCGGCGGCCTCTTCAATGGAAAAATCTCACCGCTCATTCCTTACGCGATTCGTGGTGCCATCTGGTATCAGGGCGAAGCCAATACCAACGGCGCCAAGCCTCCGTTTTACCAGGCGCAGCTCACACTTCTGGCCAAGGACTGGCGCACCCGCTGGAATGATGAGTTTCCCTTCGCCTGGGTGCAGCTGCCGAATTTTACCCGCGAAGGCGAAGGCTGGCCGATTGTGCGCGAGCAGATGCTCAACGCCCTGAGCACCATTCCCAACAGCGGCATGGCCATCACACTCGACATCGGCATGCCGCGGAACATTCACCCAACGAACAAGCAGGAAGTCGGCCGCCGCCTGGCGCAGTGGGCGCTGGGTGCGGTGTATCACAAGGACGTGGCCGACACCTCGGGCCCCCTGATTGACAAAGCCACGGTGAAAAACGGCGCCTATGTGCTGACCTTCACCCATGCCAAGGGATTGACCGCAAAGGGCGAGCTTGCCGAGTTTGAAATCGCCGGGGCAGATGGCCAGTGGCAGAAGGCGGACGCGAAGATCGAGGGTGAAACGGTCATCGTTTCCAGCAAAGCCGTCTCGGAACCAAAGCAGGTGCGTTACGCCTGGAAGGACAATCCCGTGGCGACTCTCTTCAATGGCGCGGGCATTCCGGCGTCTCCGTTTCGGAAATGAGGCGAGAATGAATGTCCCTGCGAGGCCGGAACACCACTTCCGCGCCCCGCAGGGAGTTGATCCAACCTAATTCAGATCAAAATTTCAGGCTGCCGCCGACGTAAAAGTTGCGGCCATAGGCGGGGATGATGCCGCTGCTGTTGACGAGGGAGTAGTAGTGCTTGTCGAAGACGTTGTTGAGGCCGGCCATGACGGAGAAGTTTTTGTTGATGGGGACTTCGGTGGTGAGATCCCAGGTGGTGTAGGCGGGAATGTCGAAACGGGCGTCGGCGTTGTCGGTGCCATTGTGGCGGGCCATCAGGGTGCCGAGGAAGGCGATTTTCAGGCCGCTCTTGCGTTTGTAGATGGCACCGGTGCGGATGATGTAGGGCGGTGCGTACTGCGGGGTGCCGCCGTCGTTCACGCCGCCGGAGAGACGGGCTTCGAGCAGGGAGATGTTGCCATAGAGATTGAGTGCGCCGAGGCGGTCGCCGCGATGGGTGCCGTTCAGGGCATCGAGGCCGCCGATGACATCGAACTGCGCGGCACCTTCCCAGCCGTAGTTGATGCTGCGGCCGACGCTCTGGATGTTCACGCCGGCGGTGCCGATTTTGTCATCGAGATCCACGAGGAAGAAGGAGGTGTCGTAGGCGAACCAAGGTTTGGGATTGCCGCGGAGACCGAGTTCATAGCTCCAGCCCTGAGATGGGGCGACGTCGCTGGCCGTGCCACCCGCTGCGGGGATGAGCGACTGGCCGAAGGTGGTGGCACGGTAGCTCTGGGAGATGTTGGCATAGACGGCAGTCTGGTTGCCGAGATCGTAGGAGAGGCCGAGGCCGAAGAGCGGCTGCTTGTCGAATTTGCTGGCATCGCGCTGGGTGTTGACGACGCCGATGTTTTTGACGGTGATGTTTTGATTGATCAACTCCATGCGGAAGCCGGGCGTGATGGTGAGGCGGCCGAAGGTGAACTTGTTTTCCAGGAAGACGGAGCCGTAGATCACATCACGGGCGGCGACGGTGTTGACGGTGCCGATGTTGTCCGTCGGATAGGCTCCCGTGGCATCCTTGCGCGGAGAGTGGCACATGTAGAACTGCATGCCTGCGGCCAGGGAGTGCTCGCCGCCCCAGAGCTCGTAGTCGTGGCGGATGCGGGGCTCGATGCCCCAGTTGTAGAACTGCTGGTGCTGAATGGCCGTCGTTGGGGCGGTAACGGTGCCAAATCCGCCCGTCTGACGGTTGCTCCAGCGGTCATAGGCGCCGGCCCAGGTTTTCACGCTGAGTTCGGTTTTGCTGGAAAACTTGTGCTGGAGCTCGGCACTGGCGACGACGCGGCTGAGGTGGAAGCGGTCGGTGAGGCGCACGGTTTGATTGCGATCGGCGTTGTAGGCTACTGCCGTCAGGCCGCCGGGTTCGCCATGGCGGTCAGAGCCGGCATCGAGGGAAAAGATCCAGCGTGTGTCGGTGGCCTGCTGGTAGATGAGTTTCAGGCGGCCGCCGTCGACATTGAAATCGCTGTTGGCTCCGCGGAAACCGGTGCCGGAGCGGTGGTTGAACCAGCCGTACCAGCTCCACTTGCCAGCACTGCCGTCGATGGAGGTGAAGGTGGAGTAGAGGTCATTGCTGCCAAAGATGTGCTTGGTCTGCATGCCAAAGAGGCGGTCCGTGCGTGGCATGGATGAGACGTAGTTCATGGCACCGGCCGGCTGCGGGCCGTAGAGAAGGGAGGCGCCGCCACGGACGAAATCAATGCGCTGGGTGGACTCCAGGGGCGGGGTCCAGTAGGACTCAGGGTAACCTTGAGGGTCGGCGGCAATGGGGATGCCATCCTGCAGCATCATGAAATACTGCGCGCGATCTGGCGACCCAATCCCACGATAACCCAGGCTTACCAGCGGAGTGCTTTCTTCGGCAGTGATCAGGCCGGGCGTCATGGCAAAGGCCTGGCTGTAGTTGTTCGCCTGCACCTCAGGGAGCGCCTGGATGTTCAAGGAACTCGCTTTCTTGCCTGCATAGATCTTGGTGCCTTCAACCGGTGGCAGGTAAGGAATGATGACCTGAGGTTCCGCTGCCGCCTCTGCGGTGATAACCATGTTTGGCAGTTCGGTGACGATCTCCGGACTTGGTTTGCTTGCTGGATTGCGCACGCTTTGGGATCGAGCATGGGAAGCTAAGGCAAGGAAAAGGAGGGCAACGGCAGCTAGAGCGACACCAGTAGCGCGGGGGAAATGGGAAGGGGCAGTTGGCTTCATTAAAAATTGATATTGAGATTCTGTCGCAGCGGACCGAATAGTGAGTGGTTTGCCTATGCATGCAAGGCTTTTCTGCGACTGAGTCGCAATTGCAAGTCAACAACCATTTCTTGCGTTTCATTCTTCAAGCCTCTCCGAGCTGTCGACGCGAGCGCGCCACGCGTGGAAGGTGCGGCTCCGTGGCGATGCTCCTAATCTGAGCTCCGCATTCCGGCTTCGCTCTTTCGGCGAGGAAGGGATATCGCTGTGGAGGGCGGCAACACCCTTTGCCGCGGTCCGCAGGGAAGGGGGCCTACCCAATAGGATCAAATCATGAGCCAGGTTCTGAATGGCTGCGCTTGGGGAAGAAGCGGCGGAAGGCGAGGGCGAAGCCGGTATAGACGAGGATGGAGGCGGCGAGGGTGCTCAGGGCGGCGATGGTCTGGCCGATGATGCCAAAGAGTTCGCCGGTGTGGAGGAATCGGGCGTACATGCGCAGACGACGGCCGAGGTTTTGCTGCTGGATGTCGTCGGGGCTCGGGAGGACCTTTCCCTGTGCTGCATCGAGGTTCAGCATGGTGCGCAGATGCACCTGACCGCGTCCTCCGCGATCGACCATGAGGGGGAAGGGATCGCCGGGTTTCTGTGGCATGCGCAGGCTGAGGGTGGTCCAGTCTGGAATCTTCTGGCGTGCTTGTGCGAGGAGAGGCCCGAGTCCGGCGAGCGGAGATGCTGACGCTGCGGGAGAGCTTTCGCGCTTGCCCCCTCCTGCCTGACGCTGAGCTGGCGGCTCGGTGCCCGTGAGGGTGAAGAGCAGATTGTTCGCCCAACTGTAGGACATGATGAGGCCGGTGAGGATGATGCAAAGCAGGGGGAAGGCGCTCCAGAAACCGAAGACGTTGTGCCAGTTCCAGTTGCGCGCGCGGTCGCGGAGCTTGGTGTTGAAAAGAATGACGGCGCGGACATTGGCCCAGCGCCAGTGGCGCGGCCACCAGAGGTAAATGCCGGAGATGAGCAGGAGGCTGAAGATGAGACAGGAGGCGCCGGTGATGGCTTTTCCGGTTTCCTTGGGAATGCCAGTGCCGGTGAGGAAGCGGTGCCAGTCGGTGGCGGCGTGGAAGAAATCGCGCCAGGCGCGACGGCCTTCGCCAAGGAATTCGCCCGTGTAAGGATTGGCGAAGAAGACCTCATTTTTCCCCAGCGTGAGCGTCACCGGCATGGCGGGGTCTGCCTTCCAGGTGATGCCGCCGGGCTGCAGGTCCGGCTTGGTTTCGCGCACCTTGGCCAGCAACGATTCCACATCCAGATGTGCCGCACCTGGAGTGATGCGCAGGTCGCGATTGGCCCAGTCCATGAGCTGCGGTTCATAGGAGATCATGAGGCCGGTAACCGCCATTGAGAGAATGACCAGGCCCGCGACGAGGCCGATGATGAGATGGCCCCAGAAAATGAGACGATGAAAGGTGGGCTTCACAGGAGATTACATTTCCGCCCACTGGCGCAGCAGATTGTGGTACACGCCGGTGAGCTGCACGGCCGTCTGCTCGCCCACGGGGTTGTTTTTGAGATCGCGGCCGAGGCGCTGGATGGAGAGATCCAGATCAAAGAGCAGGGAGCGTTTGCTGTCTTCGCGGATCATGCTCTGCAGCCAGAAGAAGGAGCAGATGCGAGCGCCGCGTGTCACGGGAGTGACGTGGTGGAGGCTGGTGGAAGGATAGAGCACCATGTGGCCGGGGGGCAGCTTCACGCGCTGCACGCCGTACGTGTCCTCGATGCACAGTTCGCCACCGTCATACTCCTCGGGGCCGGCGAAGAAGAGAGTGGCGCTGAGGTCGGTGCGGATGCGCACGGGAGCCGTGGGGTGAATGCGGATGGCATTGTCCACATGCGTGCCGAAGGACTGGCCGCCGGAGTATCGATTGAAGAGCGGCGGGAAAATCTGCAGCGGAAGCGCCGCAGCGTTGAAGAGCGCATTTTTGGAGAGCGCGGAGAGGATCATCTCGGCGAGTTCCCGCCCGGCGAGGCTGTCCGTGGGAAGCTGCATGTTGTCCTTGGCCTTGGCGGACTGGTAGCCGGCGGTGCCCTTGCCATCGACCCACTCGGCAGCGTCGAGGAGCTTGCGGGCGTGAGCGACTTGCTCAGGGGTGAGAACGTCGGGAATAGCGATAAGCATGGGGAGAGAGGATGGGTGGAGGGAAGGAGGAGAAGGGTCAACAAGCCTGTGAGGCAATCCAAAGGGAGGGACAGAAAACGTCCACAAGGGAGATTTGAGAGATCGCTTGCCGCCCCGAGGAGGATTGCCGGAGATTAGAATTTGATGCTGGCGGTGAGGGCGGCGGAGCGGCCGGGGCCGGGGACAAACTGACCTCCACCGACGCTGCCGATGTAGCGTTCATTGGCGAGGTTGTAGATGTTCAGGCGCAGGCTGAATTTATCGCTGAACTTGTGGCTGATCATGGCGTCCATGGTCCAGTAGCCGGGGGCGGTGCGGGCTCCGGTGGCGGAGTCGCTGCTGGTGCGTGAGGCCATGTAGGTGGGGCCAAAGCCGAACTGAGTCTTCTCCAGGAGGGTGTAGGTGGTCCAGAGATTGAAGGTCTGGGGTGGTGCGTTGGAGAGGGACTGACCCACGGTGCCCGCCGTGGTGGAGGCCTTGGTCTTGCTCTCCATGACGGCATAGCCGGCGAAGATCTGCCAGTTCTTGGTGATGTTTCCAGTCATGCTGAACTCGATGCCCTGCACCAGCTGGTCTCCTCCCACAGTGGTGATGCCAGATGCGTCTGTGGTGCGGGCGTTGGTTTTTTCCGTGCGGAAGAGAGCGGCCGTCAGCGAGAGGCGTTCTTTGGCCACATCCCACTTGGTGCCGAGTTCATAGGTGGCGGTCTGCTCGGGATTGAGGCCTGCCGAGCTGGCGTTGTTCACGGTATTGCCTGTGGTAAGGCCCAGGCCCGCACCGGAGGCACCGTCGATGGTGGGATTGAAGGAGGTACCGTAGCCGAAGTAGATGGTGCCCTGGCGCACGGGTTTGTAGATGAGCGCGGCCTTGTAGCTGAAGAGGTCATCCGAGTTCGAGAATCTGCCGACCGAGGAACCGCCCGGTCCGCTGACCGTGGCATACATGTGGTCATAGCGAAGGCCGGCGCTGACCTCCCAGTGTTTGCCGAACTTCAGGGTGTCGAACAAATAAGCGGAACAGGTGTAGAGGTAGGCCTCGGTCGCGAGCGGGAGGCCGGGGTAGGTACTGGCGATGTCCTGTGCATTGGCCGGAGGGAAGGCGCCAGGGGGGAGATTGAGGCCCGTGTTGTACAAATCTGTGAGGGTGGAAATGCCGGCGACGTTGGCATTCTGCTGGTGCTCAAGATAAAATTCCATGCCGGTGACGAGCGCATGCTTGATCTTGCCGGTTTCGAAGCTGGCCACGAGGTTGGTCTGATTGCCAAACATGTCGGTGAACTGCTGGCGGCGCTGCAGCTGACGGTTCAGGATCGTGGTGTACTGGCTGCCCGCTGCTGCGCCGACGTCGCGCAGACGCGGGGCGGTGCTGACGGAGTCGCGGTGGCTGCGCGAGTAGCGGGTGGCATTTCGCAGGCGGATGTCCGGCGTGAAATCGTGCTCCAAGATGGCGGTGAAGTGGTCGGTCTGGATCTTTTCATAGTCCACGCCGGGAAGTCCGTAGAAGGTGTTGAAACTCACTCCGGGAGGAGCCTGGTTGACGTAGTTGGTAAGCCCGGCGCCACTGCCGCTGAAGGTACCGTTGTTGGGGATCCAGGGCAGGCCGTAGTCGGGGATGTTGCTCTCCTCCAGGCGCTGATAGTTCAGCGTGAAGCGTGTGTCGGTGCCCAAGCCGGTGCCGAGGGAGGCGCCGATGCCGTAGCGCTCCATGGAGACGTTGTCACGGCCGGGAGTGTCCGCCGTGTGGTACATGCCATTGAGACGGAATGCGGTGTGTGCAGAGAGCTTTTCGTTCACATCGAGCGTGCCACGGTAGAGGTTGCTGGTGCCGACGCTGAGCGTGGTCAGGATGGAATCGGTCAGATTGGCCATCTTGCTGACCGTATTGATGGAACCGCCGGTGGAGCCTCGGCCGGTGGTGGAGGAGGAGGGGCCTTTAGTGATTTCGACCTGCTCGGTGTTGAAGGGATCGCGGTTGTAGTTGGCGTAGTCGCGCAAACCGTCGAGGTAGACGTCGCTGCGGGCGCTGAAACCGCGGATGGAGAGGTTGTCTCCGGAGACGGCGCCGCCCTCGCCGGCCTGCATGGAAATGCCGGGGGTGTTCTTCAACACGTCGCGCAGGCTGAAAGCACCGCGGTCTTCAATGACGGCCTTTGGGATGACCGTGATGGTCTGCGGGATGTCGAGGAGGGGCTCGGTGTACTTGGCGGACTGCAGGCGGGAGGGGTTGTAAACCGAGCCTGCCGCTTCGACGACGACCTCGGGCATCTCGGTGGGGATCTCCTCAATTTGGGGCTTGAGCTTGTCTGGAGCGGCGCTCTGGGCATGCACGCCGCCTGCTGCGCAAAGCAGGGAGGTGAGGGAAAGGGCCTCTGAGCCTGATTTGAGGAAGCGGCGGCGGAGGGAAGAGGGAGCGTTTTGATTCAGCATGGGAACGGGGAAAGAAAGGGTGGGTCTAATTGATAATGAGATTCTGTTTCATTAACTAGTTGCGATTAAGTCTCAATTTCAATTTGAGTCAACCCCTCAATTGCTGAAAACAATGGCGGGATAAGAAATGCCCCAACAGGCTCTTCGAGGGCACAAAAATGGGCCTTGGATCACCTTTGCGGTGTATCCAAGGCCCATTGACCTCCAACCCCCAACCTATGGGAACTAGAATCTGATGCTGGCCGTCAATGCTGCGGAGCGTCCCGGTCCAGGAGTGGCGCTGCCAACGGAACTGACGCTCTCGATGTAGCGATTGTCGGCGATGTTGTAGATGTTCAGGCGCATGCTGAAGCTGTTGGTGAAGCGGTAGCTGAGCATCACGTCCGTGGTCCAGTAATCTGAAACCATGCGGGTAGGATTGGAGGAGGAGCCGATGACCTTGCCGACGTACTGCGTGCCGCCGCCTACCTGAAACTTGTCTGTCACATTGTAGGTCGTCCAAAGATTGAAGGTGTAATCGGGGGCATTGGGGAGCGAATTTCCGATTTCAGCGGGGTTGGAGGAGTTGCGGACAAAGCTGGCCATGTGGGTGCCACCGGCAAAGACCTGCCATTTCTTGGTCAGAGCACCTGCGACGCCGAATTCCACCCCATCCACGGTCAGGTCGCCGCTGCTGGTAGTGACGTTGGCACTCGTGGTGCGGGCGTTGATCTTCTCCGTGCGGAAGAGCGCCGCCGAGAGCGACAGGCGCTCATGCACGACGTCCCATTTGGTGCCGAGTTCGTAGCTGTTGCTTATTTCAGCATTCAGCCCCTGGAAGCTGGTGTTGCCCCCGCTGCCACCCGGAACCGCGACGCCGTTGGTGGTCAGGCCGAGCTGGCCGGCATTGCCGCCGTCAATCGTGGGATTGAAGGAGGTGGCGTAACCGAAGTAGATGCTGCCGCGGTCCACCGGCTTGTAGGTGATGGCGCCTTTCCAGGTAAAGACGTCGTCATTGTTGGAGGGGCCGGGGTTGCTGCCGCCGAAGATGGTGTTGTCTCCGGTGTAGTAAAAGCCGTGCTGCACGGAGTGAATGTGGTCATAGCGGATGCCCAGACTGGCCATCCAGTGCCTGCCGAGCTTGAGCGTGTCCATGAGATACACCGAAATGGTGGAGAGGTGCACCTCGGCCGAAGGAGGGAGATCGCTGGGGCCAACGCCCAAGATGGTATTGGTGCGGTTCGCGAGGGTGTTGCCCGGGGCGGGAGTGCCGGGGGTATAAGCCGCCGCGACTGAGGAGAGGGGCACGACGTTGCTGGGATCGTACAACTGGGTGGCCACGGTGTCGCCCGCGCGCAGGGCGGAGAGCTGCTGCTCGTAGGAGAACTCCAGACCGAACACGAGGGCGTGCTTGAGCTTGCCGGTGTCAAAGTCGGCATTGAGCAGGGACTGGTTGGACAGGATGGAGTTGGTCTTTCTCTGCCGCTGCTCCTCAGCCACGATGGTGGTGTTGTACTGATTGCCTGCCAGCCCTGGATTGGTGTCCAGGAAGCGCGGAGCAGTCACGCGGGCGTCGTAGTGATTGCGCGCCCAGCGTGTGGTGTTGCGGAATCGCAGGGTCTTTGAGAAGTCATGCTCGAAGATGGCGGTGACGATGTCCGTCTGAATCTTCTGGAAGTCGTAGTTTCGGCGGCCGTAGAAGGTGCTGTAATCCACCGGCGGGATCTGGTTCACAAGAGGTCCGAGGTTCACACCGGCCCCGGAGTAGGTGCCGTTGGCCACGTAGGGAATGCCGAAGTCCGCCATATTGTTCTCCTCCTGGCGCATGTAGTTCAGCGTGAAGCGCGTGTCCGTGCCGATGCCGAACACCAGGGAAGAAGCGATGCCGTAGCGGCCCTGGAAGACGTTGTCACGCCCGGCGACGTCATTGGAATTGTACATGCCGTTGACGCGGAGGGCGGAATGCGCGGAGAGCTGCTCGTTCACATCCAGCGTGCCGCGGTAGAGATTGTTGGTGCCGACCGTCGCCGTGGTGAGGACGGAGTCGCCGAGCCCTGCCATCTTGCTCACGGTATTGATATAGCCGCCGGTGGATCCACGGCCCATGGTGGTGGAGGCTGGGCCTTTGGCGACTTCAACCTGATCCATGTTCCAAGGGTCGCGGTTGTAGTTGCCATAGTCGCGGATGCCGTCCAAAAACCAGTCGCTGCGGGAACTGAAGCCACGGATGGAGAGGCCGTCGGTTGCGCCGCCGGTGCTGACGCCCTCTCCTGCCTGCATGGAGATGCCCGGGGTGTTTTTCAGCACGTCCCGCAGGGTGAAGGCACCGCGGTCTTCGATGACCTGCCTGGGAATGATCGTGAGGGTGGCCGGGATGTCGCGGACAGGCTCGGTGTACTTCGGCGACTGCAGCCGCTTGGGATTGTAAACGCGCCCTTCGACGACGACCTCCTCCAGGTCGGTTTGCGCATTGGGCCTGGCTGGCTCCGCCGCTGGTTTTGGTGCGGCATTTTGGGCAGCCAGACTGCCGGCGGCACACAGCAGGGTGGTGACGGCAAGCGAGTCAGCGCCCGGTGGGCGGGAGCGAAGGCGGAGCGGACGGGAGGGCTTTGGCATAAGGGAGGTGAGTGAATGATTTTCTGCAGCGGCCGCCGATTAAGGGGGCTTCAGAAAAATGGTCAATCATGCCGCTAAGCGAACCTCCTATGTGGACAGAAATCATCCTGAGGATAACAGCTTTGCGCGCTTTTTGATCCGTTCAGCGGCGCGGCTAAGCGTCTCCAGTACATCGATCAAGCGGTCCATTCCCTTCAGGCCTAGATCCAGCGGGCCGCGACGGCGCAGTTCGGATGCCGCGAGGTCCAGAGACTGCAATCCCACCTGGTACAAGTCGCCCTCGCGGGCGAGAAGCGGGGAGCCCTGCTCGGGATCGAGCACATCCAGCAGAAACTCCGCCAGGAAGTGGGGCTGGTAGGCCAGAAGGAGATGGCAGCCGTAGCGGAACAGCTCCTGCCGCATTCCGCGGAAATGCGCGGCTCCTGCATGCTGCTCCCAGCTGGCGGTCAGGTGCATGGCTTCGTCCACTTTGTCCGTTGCCTGCATGATCCAGTCATCAGCATGGGTGGCGTCCACCGGTGGTGTCTCCAGCAACACGGCCACGGCGTGGCAGAAGATGTGGCGTGCTTTCAGACTGATCTCGGCGGCTTGCAGAACCTCATGTTCGGTGGGCTGGCTGAGGGCGAGGGCAGTCTGGGCCACCTCAAGCGCCTCAAAGGCGCGGGGCGGGGAGAGTTCGAGCAGCACGGCGGCGCGATTGATCAGTACGGTGGCAGGCATGGCGGCACCCAGCGGCCGCTGCGGCGTCACGCTCTCCTCCAACACCTTGCTGGCGCGGTCGAGCGAGAGCAGCGCTTCCTGCAAGCTTTCTGATGTGGCCTGCGCACGCAGAGCCAGGGAGCGGTTCATCCATGCGAGCGCCAGGCGGGAGCGGTATTGCGGATCTGCGTCCAAAGGGAGATGCAGGAGGTGGAAAATGGCTTCATCGAAACTGTGGATGGCGGCGCTGAGGTCCTCCGGCCTGCCGAGACGCGTGAGGACATCGCCCCGGTTCATCCAGCAGGCGGTGAGGAGCCACCGGTACCAGGCGCTCTCCTCAAAGGGCAGTTCACGGCGGATGGCCAGGGCCTGATCAAAGCACTGCAGAGCCTCCGACAGAGCGGCAGGATCGTTGGCGGAGAGCAGGGCGATGCCGCGCTTCATCCACGTTTTTGCCACGGCATTGCGGTCGTCCGGGGAGTCGGACGGCGGACGGGAAGGGGAGACGTCAGGCGGAGGCGGGGGCATACAGAAGGAACAAATCTGGCAGAACAGTGAGCAAAATACGACCAATGATGCGACTGAGTCGCAATTGCAAGTTGACACCTTGGGCTTACGTATCATTCTCCGTGCCCGCCCTGCCTTGTGCAATGACCTCTTCGATGCTAACCCACCTGCCCGCCATGGGATACGACCGCCCCCAGCCAAGCACTGCCGCCGCCATCCCGGCCGCAGCGGTGGTACCGCGCCGGAGCCATCTTGTGCAGGTCATCATCACGCTCTCGTGGATGGTCGGCATCACGGCGAGCTTCCTTACGGTGGGAGTCATCGGCATGTTTGCCGCCGATCTGCCGCCGATTCATTTGAAGTCGCTTGAGGATCTCGACCAGGCCGAGGAAATCCCCATGGTGGAGACGTCCATGGCGGAGCTGCTTTCCATGGCAGAAACCAGCACCGAGCAGTCAGCAGATGCGGAACCGGTGCTTCCGGTGGAAATTCCTGACACCGTCGAGACGCCGCCGGAAAACCTGGATCTGCCGGAGATAGCCGAAGCGATGACGATGGAAGATGTTTTTGCAGTCCCGACCGCGCCGAAGATCGAGGACGCGCTGCGTCCGGTGGACCCCGAAGTGAAACCAAGGCCTGCACCCACGCCGCAGCGCACGCGCACGGCCGCCGTGGCCAGCAGCAGCGGCACACGCTCCAGCACCTCCCAGGCAGGAACGGCTGGTGGCACCGGCACGGCTGGCAGCGGTGGCAAAGGCAAGTTTCCGCAGCCGGGCTATCCTGACTTTGCCCGCAGCGCCGGGATGCAGGGCACGGTGCGTCTGAGCATCAGCGTGGGACCTTCCGGCATGGTGGAAGGCGTGACTGTGGTGGGCAGCACCGGCTTTAGTTCATTGGATGAGTATGCCGCCTCCTGGGTGCGCCGGAACTGGCAGTGGCCTGGAGGTGCGGCGCATCGGTACACGCTGCCGCTGACCTTCCGCCTGCGCTAAAGGCTCCCATTCTGCCCGTCCCACACACTCTCTCATCCGCCAGCCAAGTCTCCCATGCCCATCCTTGCCAACGTAGTCGTCGATCTCTTTCACAAAGGCGGTCCCATCATGTATCCGATCGCTGTGGTCAGCGTGGTGGCTGCGTGCATCTTCGTGGAGCGCGTGTTCTGGTGGCTGCGCTTTTCCGCCAAACGCTCCAACAAGCAGCTGGATGAAGTGTATGAAACCCTGGAGAAGGGAGACCTGGCCAAAGCCATCGCGCTTTCGGCGAAATCGGGCGATCCGGTGGTGCGGATGATCCACCACGGCCTCAACCACCGCCATACCAGCATGCAGGGAGCACTGGAAGTGGCCGCAGGTCAGGAACTGCGCGATGCCGGACGCTACCTGAGCGCGATGGACACCATCGTCACCCTCGCGCCGCTGCTGGGCCTGCTCGGCACGGTGACCGGCATCATGGGCAGCTTCAGCAGCATCGGCAGCAGCGAGCTGGCGGTGGAAAAAGTCACCGGCGGCATCGGCGAGGCGCTCATCGCCACCGCAGCGGGCCTGGGCATTGCCATCGGCACGCTGGTGCCCATGAACTACTTCCACTCGCGACTGGCCGGCTTGAAGTTTGACCTGGAAGCCGCCGCCAACAACGTGCTCATCCTTGCGGTGCAGCACGGCTTTGACAAAGTCACTCCGAAGGCCTGATCTCGCTGTGAAACTCCACTCCCCACTGCCTGAGCGCAAGACGCGGCTCGAGATCATCCCGCTCATCGACGTGATGTTCTTCCTGCTGGCCTCCTTCATGATGGTCAGCCTGACGATGACGAAGCAGAAGACCATCAAGGTGGACCTGCCGATGGCCTCGGCCACGCAATCGGATTTCAAGCCGGACATGATCAACCTGGCGGTGAATGCCACGGGAGATGTGTTCTATGACAAGACGGCCGTCACGCTGCCTGAGCTGGACCGGAAGCTGTCGGAACATTTTGGCAAAGACCGCACCACGCCGGTGTACATCAGCGCGGATGGCAACACGCGCCATGCCGATGTGATGAAGGTGCTCGACGCGGCGAAGCGTGCGGGCTTCACCAAGGTGGCCTTCAACGTCAAACCCGCCAATGCGGCCAAGCCGAATCCTTGAGACATGAAGCGCCTGCTCATCACGCTGCTGATTTTCATCTCACTTGGCCTGTGCGGCATCATGCTCGTGCAATGGCAGCGCGAGGACCGCCTGCGCGGCCACATCGGTGATCTGGTGAAGCGCCTCGAAGCCGAGAACGTCCTGCGCATCGAGGCGGAGCGCAAGGTGCGCGAGTATGAAAAAGAAATCGCCCGCCTGACCGAGCTGCGCGCCGAGGTGGAGGCGAGGCTGGTGGAAGTCTCACGCGAGTATAATGACCTCTCCGCCGACTCCGTGGCGCGCGGCATCACCATCGCCATTTACATGCGCGAGCTGATGCAGCTGCAGCACGGACTGGAGGCCACGCAGCTTGCCTTTGGCAAAGGCGCAGCGGCGATCAAAGAGCACAACGCCGTCGTCACCACCCAGAACACCGCGATGGAAAAGCAGAACGAACTGCTCAAACAGCTGGCGGAAGAGCGCAACGACGCGATCGCCAAGCTCAATGCGAGGACGCGGGAGTTTAACGAACTGGTGGAGAAGTACAACAAGCTGGCGAAGAGCAAGTGAGACGCGCAGAGGTGGAGACCAGAAGACGGTCGGGCGGCCGGACAGAGGCTGGTAAAAGATTCCAGGGCGCTGCGGGAGGACTGCTGCCGGCAGGCGAGGGATCTCGTTCCTGAACTACTCGATCACATAGCTAAACAAATCTCCGTTCTGCAGGTGGAACCGCAGACGCATGGGAGAACCTGCTGGCAGCGTGGACGTATTTCCCCAGCGAACCGGCAGCTTCACGCCATCCTGAGCTTCGATCACGCAGGCCTCCTTTTCGAAGCCTTTCAGCGTGTGGCCGGAAGCATCCAGCACCTCCACGCTGAGGCGGCCTTTTGCGACGTCCGCATTGACGGAAAGCTGAGTGCCCTGGGGAATGAAGTCATGCGTTTCAATGCTGCCGTCTTTTTCTCCAGCCTGCAATGAAGCGAGGCCATCCATGCGCCAGACGGCGAGGGCGATGGACTGCTGCTTCTCCGGTACCAGGCCGCCATGCGGCGTGGTGACCGCCGTGTAGTACATCCACATTTCGTCGCCGACGAAGACGGGCGCGTTGCACAGGCCGAAGATGCTGCCGGCATCATAGGCATGCGGGCCGAGCGGAATCACCGGACTGCGGTCTGAGCAGCGTTCCCAGTGGCGGCCGTCGCGGCTGGTGACGAGTTTGACGTCAATGATGCCGGTTGCGGACCTCTTCTGGCCATTGACCTCGTCACTGCCAAACAAGGCGGAGGGCGGCTCGACACGTCGGAAATGAGTTACAAACCCCAGCCATTGTCCTGCGTAAGGAAAGGCGGAGAGATTGTAGTATTCGGAATAAGTGCCGCCCTTGAGCTTCCGGGCTGCTTTGTTGTCCACCTCGTCGGCCACCACGACGGGGTGCGGCTCAGACCAGTGCTGCATGTCCTTGCTGACGGAAAGAAACACGTGGCGGATGCCGACGACGCGCGGATCTCCCTGGCGCTTGTGAAAAGCCAGGTACTCTCCGGTCTGCGGATCCTGTGACAGCGTGATGGTATCGCACCCGAGCAGGATAGGCTCCGGCTCGACGGTCCAATGCCAGCCATCGGCGGAATAGGCGGAGTAATAGAGCCGGTGATCCTTGTCGCGATACCAGTCCACGAGCTCAAACTTCTCCTTGAGCCGTTGCAGCTTGGCCGGGTCCACGCCACGGCTCGCATTGCCCACGGCCTTGTACCGTTTCCTCGGATCCGTCTCAAACTTATCCTCGATGATGCTGGGACTGTGGAGGCGGAGATCCGTTTCATTGGTGGCGCCTGCGACATTCAGAACTGGCTTCTCCCAGTGGAGGCCATCGGCAGAAGTCGCGTAGAGGACGCTGCCAGGGTCTGCATACCACATCCGGAAAGAGCCGGATTTTTCATCGAGCAGCACGGTGCCATAAATGTTCACCCGCTTGTCCAGCACGCCGTCCTTCGTCCGCACCTCCCATGGCATCTCCGCCGTGAGCACGGGATGATCCAGCTTCTTCGCCGGATGAACGACCCGCGTCACCCCCTGCTTGCTGCTGATCCTTTCACTGTCCACAAACAGCTGCTTCTCCCCCTTCTTTAGAGCCGGCGCGGGCGGGCGTTTAAGAGGGGCTTCTTGCGCAAAGGCTGGCGGGATGAACACACCAAGACCGAGCAGCAGCAGCGGAAAACGGGAAGCGAGAGATGAAAGCATGAGCGCATGCGAACGCCTTTTCACGATGGAAATTGCATTTTCATCCCAACGCACGGTTCCTGAGGTCCCCCTCCTCAGAGCAAGCGCAGGCGATTTATGGGAAGGTTGCCTGTGGCCGGGTAAAGAGCTTGCCATTGGAGGCGGTCTGCTAAAGACTCGCGACCGCATGAGCCAACCAGCCACTCCTGAAATCACCCATCTCCGTGATCTGTCGCCGCATCAATGGAAGTCGGGCATCGCCGCGTGGCTGGGCTGGTTGTTCGACGGGCTCGACATGCACCTCTACACGCTGGTGTGGACCGTGTTCGTGGCGCAGTTGATGGACCTGCCACAGGACTCACCTGATGTCGGCGTGAAGGGATCGATCATCCAGGCGGCCTTTCTTGTCGGCTGGGCGGTGGGCGGCGGTTTTTTTGGCCGTGTGGGAGATGTGCTCGGACGCAGCAAGGCGCTGATGCTCACCATCCTCACGTATGCGCTGTTCACCGGCCTTTCATTTTTCGCCACGGAATGGTGGCACCTCATGGTGTGCCGTTTTCTTTCGGCTCTCGGCATCGGCGGTGAATGGGCCGTGGGTGCCTCGCTGCTGTCAGAGACCTGGCCGAAAAAGTGGCGGCCATGGATCGCGGCAGTGCTGCAGAGCGCGGTGAACTTCGGCGTGCTTCTGGCAGTGCTTGCGCATTGGATTCTTTCGGCCCAGCCGCCGAAATACCTCTTCCTCGTCGGCATTTTGCCCGCGCTGATCACCGTGTGGATTCGCAAGGCGGTGCCGGAAACGGACACCTGGGAAGAAGCCCGCGGCAAGCAGCCCGCGCCGGGTGTGGGCGAACTGTTCGGCCCGGCCGTGCGCGGCACGACGTGGCGCGTGCTAATCATCTGCGGCGTGTCTCTGACCGCGCACTGGGCCTTCCTGTTCTGGCAGGCCAAGGTCGTCAAACAACTGCCCGAAGTGATGGCGATGACCAAACAGGGCCAGGCGGAGTCCGCCGGGGCCGCGCTGATGTGGATCATGTTTGGCTCGATCATCGGCAACTTCATTGCCGGCGGGCTTGCGAAGCTGATGGGTTATCGCAAGGCCATCTTCTGGATGCTGCTGGCCTACTTTGGCGCGATGTTTGCCACCTTTCACTGGGAGCATTCCTGGAACGCCATGCTCTGGCTCTTCGCTCTCATCGGCGCATGCCAGGGAGTGTTTGGCCTCTTTACCATGTGCCTGCCGCCGCTGTTTCCCACGCTGCTGCGGACCACGGGCGCGGGGTTCTGCTACAATTTCGGCCGCATCATCGCCGCCGCGGGCACGGTTTTCTTCGGCGTGTATCAGGCCGTTCCGAATGTCCGTGAGGCGATGCTCTTCGCCAGCTACCTTTTCATTCCCGCCGCGTTCATCGCACTGCTGCTGCCGACTGAGCCGAAAGAGGCCGACGGCACCGCGAGCGCGGTGGATTGAAGGGGCGTCCCGAATATCGAATGACTGCGTTCGGTGTGAAGGCGGAGTCACAGGGGGCAATGTGCTGCGGTTCTGATCAAACGCGCGTGGCGGGCCGTATTGAAACGGCGTCATGATGAAATGGATCTGCTTCTCCCTCCTGGTGCTGGCTTCAGCGCATGCGGCCGAACTGCGCGTCGGCTCCGCCACGGTCAGCATCACGCCGGACAGGCCGGTGGCGCTGGCGGGGCAGTTTGGCACGCGTGTTTCACAAAGCGTTGAAGCTCCGGTGGAGGCGGCCGTGGTGGCGCTGGAGTCGGTGGATGGCGGCAAGGTGGTGGAGCAGGCCGTCTTCATCTCCTGCGATCTGGTGGCGGTTCATCAGTCGGTGCTGGCGCAGTTTCGCGAGCATCTGAAGCCGCTGATTCCCGAGCTGGATGTGCGGAAGGTGATCGTCTCCGCCACGCATACGCACACCGCGCCAGTGACTTCGGAGATCATGGAGGAGACGCTCATCACGTATCCGATTCCCAAAGAGGGTGTGATGCCGCCGGCGGAGTACACGGCGTTCATGATCGAGCGGCTGTCGCAGGCCGTGGTGCAGGCGTGGAAGAAACGCGCGCCCGGAGGCGTGAGCTGGACGCTGGGTTTTGCACAGATCGGCGAGAACCGGCGCTCCGTCTTTGCGGACGGGCATGCGCAGATGTACGCGAAGACGGCTGATGCGAGATTTCGCCACCTGGAGGCGGGCGCTGACGCCGGAGTGGAAACGCTGTTTTTCTGGGATGCGAACCAGAAGCTGCAGGCGGTGGCGGTGAACATCGCATGTCCCGCGCAGGAGGTGGAGAGCCGCAGCACGCTGAATGCAGACTTCTGGCATGACGCACGCGAGCAGCTGAAGGCAAAGCTGAACCTGCCGGCGCTGACCTTGCTGGGCTGGTGCAGCGCGGCCGGAGACCAGTCCCCGCATCCACAGTACCGCAAGGACGCCGAGGCACGCATGCTGAAGCTGCGGGGCTTGACGCGGCAGCAGGAGCTGGGAAGGCGGCTGTGCAATGCCGTGGCCGACACCCTGGACGCGGCTAAAGCGGACATCCGCACCGATGTGCCGCTGGCACACCGTGTGGAGGATCTGCAACTGCCGCCGCGCGTCATTATGGAGCGCGAGTATGAGGAGGCGAAGCGCAATGTGGCGCAGTACAGCGTGGTGGAGAAGCCCGACAACCGCGTGACGACCATGCTGCGCCTTGAAAAGGGAATCATCGAACGGTTTGAGCATCAGAAGGACCTGCCCCCTTATGCGATGGAGCTGCATGTGCTGCGCCTGGGCGATGTGGCGCTGACGACGAACACCTTTGAACTGTATCTGGACTGGGGCGTGCAGATGAAGGCGCGCAGCCCTGCGCAGCAGACCTTTGTGCTGCAGCTGACGAATGGCTGCGGCATGTACCTGCCCACCGCACTGGCGATCCAGGGCGGCAGCTACAGCGGCCTGCCCCATGTGAACAAGGTGGGACCTGAGGCAGGACAGATCCTGGTGGACAGCGCGGTGCGCGCCATGCAGGAGTTCTTTCCCACGGCGGCTGCGAAGTGAGGAGGGCGAAGAACGCGGGGCCGGGGAAGTCTCGCACCTCACGAACATGTCTGCCTAAAGGTGCTCATCCCCATTTTCTTCCAGGATGACGGCTTTGGGCAGGAGTGGCCTGCCATGCTGCCTGCCTTTTCACTGGTTATCCGGGAGGGGCTGCGTGGCGGCGGGGAAGTGGGTGCTGGCGCAGTCGGGGCAGATGCCGTGGGAGACGCTGGCACCCGTGTGTCTGGCGATGTAGCTGGAGACGTCGTCCCAGTAGCCCTGGTCATCGCGGATTTTTTTGCACCAGGCGCACATGGGGAGAAGGCCCTGAAGGGTGCGGACTTCATCAAGTGCATGCTGAAGCTCTGCAATGGTGTGGTCACGTGCTTCGACGGCCTCGCACCTGGCGACATCCATACGGTGAAGCTGGCGGGCGGTGGCCAGGATGAGCGTCGTGAAGAAAAACATGGCGCAGACGACGATGAAGGCGACGCCGGAAGATGAATCGTAAAGGACGGGGCGGAGATCGCTGCGGACGAGCCAGCCAAGAAACACGGGGAGGAAGATCGCGGCCGGCAGAAGTCGGCGAGCCATGATGCCGCCGGTGGTTTCGCTGAAGAGAAGCGTCTTTCTCGGAGAGGACTCATGCATGGCGCACCACAGGCCCGCACCCAGCAGCAGGAAGGCGAGGGCGGTGTGGACGGCCATGCCGGTGATCTGGCTGCTCCTGACCCTGAACACGAAGCCGAAGAAATGCCCCGAAAGATTGGCCAGCGCAATGAAGGTGAGGCAGATGCGGAGGGCGCGCGAAAGGGTGCGGCGCCAGCCGATCTGGCCGGCGAGGGAAAGCAGAAGTGCGACGCCGAAGAAGACAAAGCAGACGGCCGTCTGCGTGGACATCCGGCCAGGGACATACTTCTTCGAGGCAGGGGCGTTTTCTGCGATGAAGAGATTGTCGATGCCGAGATCCTGGCCAGAGAGGTGCTCGAAAAGGGTGAGAGAGCCAGCAAGAATGACAACGCCTGAAAAGAACTTCGACATGCGCTGGCAGCGAGGGCTGCGGCAGATGGAAGCGCCACGCAGGGAAAGGCCGGCGAGCAGAAACAGGAGCGCCGCATTGAACTTCATGGCAATGCTGCCCGGCACGATGCGCTTGAGGAGCGACACGTCAAAGATCCATCCGGCAATGGCGGAGATGCCGATGCCGATCACCAAAAGGCTGAAAAGATTGGTCCAGCGGGTGAGTCCTGTGCGGGACGTTGAAGGAAGAGCGGACACTTAAAAAGAAACGTAGAGGGATGAGGATCAGCGCTAAATGAATACCTGGGAGATGAAAGTGATCTGTCACATAATAGGGCATTGGCAAAAGCCTGTTATGCACTTGAATATGCATTTATTGCTCCGCGTAATGAGGAGCGGGCCGCTGGTAATCGATGGCCGTCGTTGGCACTCAAAGAGGCGCGCAGTGCACGCCGCAGTGCCCTTCCTCTGAGCCCGCAGGAGCCGCCTGCATCAGCGCCGCTCAGTGTGACGGCGCGTAAAACTTGTGCGGGGTGGAAAAACCCTCCACCGGGCCTTCGTGCACGAAGCGCACTTCGTTTTCCGCCGCCATTCGTTTCACGGCGGCCTCAGTGAGCAGCGTGTTCTGTTTTTGCGTGGCGGCCACCTTTTCCACCCGGAAGACGAAGTTCACCTCGGGGCCATGCAGATTGAGCTCGTTCATGGTCGGCACGGTGCCCAGCATGGCCGCGCCAAAGTGCAGCACCACTCGGAAGGGTGGATTGGCCGGGCGCTGGGCCTCATGCAGCCTGGCCACGGCCTGACGCACCTGGATGGCGCTGTCCGGCGTGTCGTCCCAGTAGCAGAAGAAGCCGTCGCCAAGGTATTTGGACATGTGGCCGCCGCATTCGTCGATGATCTGGCGGCAGGTTTTGAACCAGCTGCCGGTCATGCGTGGAAATTGCGCGCCATGGAGCGTCTGGGAGAGCTTGGTGGAGCCGATGATGTCCGCCACCATGAGCCAGCACTGCGCCTGCCGGATGTGGATCATCGTGGAGGCCATGGCCTGCTGCCCGCCGGGGTGCATGGCACTGAGAATCTCGGTGGAAAATTCCATCTCGTTGCTGGCCACACGGATGAGATCGCCATTGTGCAGGCGTACAGACTGCGAAATGCGGCGGCCGTTTACATACGTGCCGTTCGCACTGCCCAGATCCACCAGCCAGAACTCGCGCTCGCCCTGCGCCTGGATGATGGCATGCCGGCGGGACACCTCACTGTCGGCGATGGCCACGGAATTGTCCGGCGACCGGCCGATGCTGCAGGTGCCGTTCAAATCATGGCGCTCCCCATTGGGAAGGCGCAGCCACGATTGGAGGAGGTTGGAGCTCATGGTCGGAAATTAACATGCATTGTGACAAAGGATGCCACGCAAGCCAAGAACCTTGCGCGTAAATCGCAGGTTGTCAGCAGGGCCGAAAATGGACAAGGTAGGCCAACAATGGAAGTCACCCGCGAATTTCACGCCCTCTTCAATCACATCGAAGCCGGGCTGTGGATTGTCATCGCGCTATCCCTGGCCATCTGGCTGCGCATGGGCCGGCCCTGGCGCTGGCTGCTGCCGCTGTCCTTTGGCATTTTCGGCATCTCGGATATCATCGAGGCGGAAACCGGCGCGTGGTGGGAGCCATGGTGGCTGTTTGTGATGAAAGCCGCCTGCGTGCTGGTATTTCTGCTGGCTTTTCTGGAGCGGCGGCGGCAGGAGAAGAGGAACAAAAATGGCTGAGTCCCCCTACAAATTTTGCAGCAGCTGCGGCGCCAGCGAATGGATCGAGAAGAGTGAGCGCGAGTTTGTATGCGCCGCGTGCGGCTACCGTCACTTCATCACCCCCATCGCCGCGGCGGTGGCGGTGCTGCTGGATGCGCAGAACCGCGTGCTCGTGGTGCGCCGCGCTCATGAGCCCGGCTTTGGCAAACTCGGCCTGCCCGGCGGTGTGATTGAGCCCGAGGAAACCGGGGAGATGGCCGTGGCGCGCGAAGTGCACGAAGAGGTGGGCATCGAGCTGCCCGCGAGCGCCTTCACTTACTTCCTTGCGCTGAACAACCGCTACCCCTTTCAGGGCTTCACCTGGCCCACGATCGATCTGTTCTTCGTGGCCCGAGTACCTGACTTTGACAGCGTGAAGAAGCAAGCCTCGGAAGTCTCGGAAGTGCTGATCTGCCCACTGGATGAAGTGGCGTATGACGACTTCGCGTTCTGGACGAATGCCGAGGCGGTGAGGCTGTGGCGGGATGGAAAGTGAAGGAGTCGCAGCGTGTTTCGGCCTGCCTCAGGGCTGCGCTTCGTTCACTCCTTCGGGCTCTTTGCCGTCGTCTCCTTGACTGCGTTCGGCTCGGGTTTGGGCGTTTCTGTGGCCGCCTTCCAGCGCATCAGTTCGTCGTAATAATCACCGTAATATTTCCAAGGGTATGGTGAGTCAGGGGGGTATTGCTTGATCCACGTTTCGAAATCTGGCTGGTAGTTGTGGAGCCAGCATTGCGGGTCAGGAACGAACCCTGAAATCTTGCACCAGGGCAGCCAGACATCCGTGTAAAAGGCCTGCATCTTTCCCAGTGCGACGTATTCGAGCCTTACTGTTTGGACGATGTAGTCGTGCCGGGTGCATTTGCCCGCGCAGGCATCCGCAATTGCCGCACTAAATTCGGGGGCGTTTTCCAGGTTCAGAAGTTCAAACACCGCTTCCTTCCACAGCCGCTCGAAAACTTGGTTGGAGGTCTCTTTGCTGTCAGCGGCGGGCATCTCGAGATAGAGGTAGCCTGTGTCCTTGCCGTAGGAATGCATGGCCTGGGCGCCTTCGGTGGGGATGTCCCCGTGCCAGGCGGTCCAGAAGCGGGTGGTCTTGCCGGCAAAGTGTTCGGCCACCCACTGCCAGATGCTGTCCTGCTGCCGCACCCAGTAGATCTGCTCGCCGATCCGGCAGCTCTTCATCACCGGCCGGTCCGCGAGCATGTGCTGCATCTGCTTGAGGGACCAGCTCTGCGGCGTTTCGGATTTGGAAAAACCTTCGCCAAATGCCGGCAGGCTTTGTGCCAGCAGGAGGAGAAGCAGAAGTGCTTTCTGCAAAGACATGTGCGGAGTGTGTCATGCCGCTGAGGGAGCTGCAAGAGTGCAGTAGTCGCCTCGCTCAGCGATGAGAGGATTGTGGCACTACGCCGCCACCGGTGCGGGGGCATCAAACCAGCGGTTGTGTTCTTTGATGAGATCGATGAGGCGTTCGACAGCTTCTTCCTCAGGGATGTTGAACTTCACGGCGGTCTTGCCGACGTAGAGGTTGATTTTGTCCGGGGCTCCGCCGACGTAGCCGAAGTCAGCATCGGCCATTTCACCGGGGCCGTTGACGATGCAGCCCATGACGGCGATGCGCACGCCTTTGAGGTGGCCGGTGGCGGCGCGGATTTTTTGCGTGGTGGTCTGCAGGTTGAAGAGCGTGCGGCCGCAGCTCGGGCAGGCGACGTAGTCGGTCTTGAAAATGCGCACGCCGGCGGCCTGCAGGATGTTGTAGCTGATGCGCAGCGCCTGGCCGGGGGCGGCTTCGCCATTCACGATGACGGCATCGCCAATGCCATCGCAAAGGAGGGAGCCGATGTTGGTGGCGGCCACGAGGAGGTTCTCGGTGAAGTCATCGCTGCCGGCGGCCCGGAAGGTGTCTTTGAGAAGGATGGGATGCCGCGCCTGAAGCTTGGCGGCGAGCAGGCGGTAGGCGGCAATCACGGGCAGATTGAGGCCGTCTTTGATGGTGACGAGCTTGGCGGTGGCGCTGTCATAAAGGCTGGCGATGGCGGCATCATCGCGCGGGTCGAGCTCGACCACGCCGCTGTCTTCGATGACGACCTCCGGCTTGTAGTCGCCGAGCTTGTCGATCTTGTGAGCGACGGCGTCCCACTTCTTGCGGGTGGTGAATACGGGCACGGTTTCAAGACCTCCCGTCTTGATGCCATTCACCGTGACCACCTCCGAGCTGCGGCGCACGTAGTCAAAGGGATCATAGCTGACCTGCGGAGCGTTGCTGATGTGCTCGTGCTGTGCGGGCAGGCCCTCGTTGTAGGGCTTCACCAGCTGCTGTGCCACGGGGATCTCAAAGATGGCGTCTTCGGTCAAGGAGACGCGCACGGTATCGCCGATGCCGTCTGCAAGGAGGGATCCGATGCCGATGGCGCTCTTGATGCGGCCGTCTTCGCCATCGCCGGCTTCGGTGACGCCGAGGTGGATCGGATAGTTCCAGTCGGAGCCGAGTTCATTGAGATGCGCCACGAGCAGGCGGTAGGCCTCGATCATGACCTTCGGATTGCTGGCCTTCATCGAGAAGAGGAAATTGTGATAGCCCTGCGCACGTGCGATGCGGGCAAACTCCAGCGCGCTCTCCACCATGCCCAGCGGCGTGTCGCCATGGCGGTTCATGATGCGGTCGCTCAATGAGCCGTGATTGGTGCCGATGCGCATGGCGCGGCCAAGGCGGATGCACTCCTTCACCAGCGGGACGAACTGCTCCTCCATGTAGGCCACCTCGGCGGCGTACTCGGCATCGGTGTACTCCTTGACGGCGAACTTTTTTTTGTCGGCGTAGTTGCCGGGGTTCACGCGGACTTTTTCCACCCACTTCACCGCTTCCATGGCGGCGTCGGGTTTGAAGTGGATGTCGGCCACCAGCGGCACATCGCAGCCGGCGGAGCGAATGCCATCGCGGATGTGCTGGAGATTTTCGGCGATGACGCGGGTTTGGGCGGTGACGCGGACGATCTGGCAGCCTGCTTCGGCGAGTCCGAGAGCTTCCTTCACGCAGGCGGCGGCGTCCCGGGTGTCGCTGGTCAGCATGCTCTGCACCACCACGGGCGCACCACCGCCGATCTGGACATTCCCCACCATCACGGGGCGCGTTTCGCGGCGCTGGTAGTTGTAAAGGTCGGGGCAGTAGCGGAGCAGGGGGGAGGACATGGTGGGTGCTTAGAATGCCGGATTGCAGCGGTGACGCAAACGGGAAGCCGCGGGCATGAGCATGTGCTTACAAGTTTCTTACGTGGGTCTTGCCGGTTTGAGCGGGACGTGGTAAGATTTGACTGAATATGGCAAATATCGTTGTTATCGAAGATCATCCCCCCGTGCTCAAGCTTTTGGCCGCCCTCTGCCGCTCTGAAGGGCATGATGTGATGGCCTTTGACAATGGCCGCGCCGGGCTGGACGCCATCCGCGAAATGACGCCAGACCTGGCGCTGGTGGACCGCCGCCTTGGCGAGATGGACGGGCTGGACATGATCCGTGACGCCCGCGAGGCCTCACCCCAGACCCGCTTTGTGATGGTCTCCGCCTGCTCTGAGACGCGCGACATCGTGACCGCTGTGCGCCGCGGTGTGTGTGACTACGTGACCAAGCCCTTTGAGCCGGACGAAATCAAAGCCGCCGTGGAGCGCGCCCTCAGCGAGCCCTCGGAACCGCCACCGCCGCCGATCTCACGGCAGAAGCTCATCATCCTGTGCCCCAAAAAAGCAGCCTGAGATCTGCCGGCCGGGCTCTGCGGCCGTGGCCCTGCTGCGTGCGGCAGCGACCGCATTTTGAACTTTGAAGTTCGCAGCCGCTGGCGCATTGGTAAACCATGGAAAACACCCGCCGTCTGCTGTTTGCGCTGTTTGTATTCGTGCTGGCCGCGCTGCTGTTTGCGTCCTGGCGCAGCGGGCGTGAGGGCTACGGCGCGGTCAATCTGCTCAAGAGCGAAAAACCCGGTGCAGGCCCGCTCACCCAGCCGCAAAAGGCCAGGATCCCGGGGGATGAACTGCCGCTGCTCGGCCGCCTGAATGACGAGCTGGCCAAGGTGTCCGCCGCTGTGCTGCCCTCGGTGGTCAGCGTCTCCACCACCTCCTTTCGACCGGGCCCCATGGGCTGGCGTTCGTTCAATGATGCCGAAGGAAAGGGAGTCGAGCCGATTCCCAGCCTTGGCTCCGGAGTGATCATCAGCAAGGAGGGGCACGTCGTGACAAACTACCACGTCATTGAGGGACTTCAGGCCAACATCCAGGTCACCACCAACGACAACCGGCCCTACCTCACCGTCATTCTGGACTACAACAAGGAGCGGGACATCGCGCTGCTTAAGATCGAGAGCCCGCGCGTGGATTTTCCCGCGCTGAACTTTGCCAACTCAGACGACGCCCGCGTGGGCCAGATCGTGCTGGCGGTGGGAAATCCCTTTGGCCTCAGCGGCACGGTCACGCAGGGCATCATCAGCGCGCGGGACCGCCACCTCAGCGACAGCCAGCTGGACTACCTGCAGACAGACACGGCCATCAACCCCGGCAGCTCCGGCGGCCCGCTGGTGAACATTCGCGGCGAAATCCTCGGCATCAATGTCTCCATTTATCGCGGAGATGCCAAGACCAACAGCTGGCAGGGCGTGGGGCTGGCCGTGCCATCGAACGAAGTGAAATCCGCCGTGGAAAGCATGATGGCCAAGCTCAAGGAGGACGACAAGAACGCCGCAGGCATGAGCGGCAACATGGGCAAGGGCTACCTCGGCCTCGAAGTCAGCAGCGAGCCCGTGGAGATCGATCCGGTATGGGGCACCTCGCGCCGAGGCGCGCTGGTGTCCGGCATTGGCGACAAGTCGCCCGCCTTCGATGCAGGCCTGCGCCCGGGGGATGTGGTCACGAAGTTTCAGGGCATGGCCTTCCGCTCCCCCGCCGACCTGCTGCAGATCATCCGCACCCAGCCGCCCGGCAGCGAGGTGAAGCTCGAAGTCATTCGCAACAGCAAGATGGGAGACATCATCGCCCGCCTCGGCACGAGGCCGGAGCCGGGGAAGTGATGGGGTGGCCTACCGGGGCTTCAGGGTGAGGTGCTGCCGGGTGCGGGTGGTGGAGAGGCGCAGTTCGGCCGTGTCAAACTGGACCTCGACGCTGCCGGCGGTCCAGGTGTCGAAGAGGGGGATGTGATGCTTTGTGGCATGGTCTACCAGGGAGGCTGGGAGGGCGGTCTGAGCGTCACGGGGGTCGCTGCCGCAGAGGATCAGCTGGGGGCGGGCGCGGAGGAGAAATTCGGCGCTGGGGGCGCGGTCGTCTTCGTGCTGGCTGCGGATGAGGATGTCGCAGCCCAGGTCGGCGGCGCTGGCGCAGAGGGCTTTTTCGGCGCGCCAGCCGGCGTCGCTCATCCACAGAACGCGCCAGGGGCCGAGGTGGAGCAGCAGCACCATGGCGCGGTCGTCTCCGCTTTCTCCGGGCAGATTCGGCGCGGGGTGCAGCATCTGCGCTTTGACTTTAAAAGCCGCGCCCTCGGAAAGCGCGATGCTTTCACCGGTGCGCAGGCCATGGAGGGAGGGCGGGTGCGGCTGATCGAGCAGACGGCGCAGCGGCGAGCGCGAGGAGTCGCGCGGCCCGGGCTCCTGGGCGCTGGCATAGATCTTGGGGGCCTGAAAAGTGCTGAGCACGGCGGGAAGGCCGCCGATGTGGTCGGCGTCGTTGTGGCTGAGGAAAACGCCGGTCACCTGATTGACGCCGTTTGAATGCAAATATGGGCGCAGCACGCGGCGGAAGGCGGCCTCGTCCCCGGTGTCGAAAAGCCAGTGCTCCGAGCCGATGCGCAGATGACTGGCCGAGCCGCCGCGCGGCAGCTCCAGCATGTGCCACACGGCGGGGGCGGACGAGGAGGCAAGAACGGCGCCGGGCTGGAAATGGAAATTTGCGCCCGGCAGCGCGGCGAACCATGCGGAGCTGACGATCATGGCCCTGGCGAGGCACCAGTTCAGATTGTTGAAAATGATCTGCAGGCCCGTCAGACGCACCGCCGCCGCGCACAGGCTCAGGGTGGTGGCCGCCAGGCACAGGGATGACAGCGGCACGAGCACGCAATTGGCGATGACGGCCACGGGAGTCACGGCTTGAAAATGACCTAGAATGAAGGGCAGGCTGCCAAGCCATGCGGCGAGCGAAACGCAGACGGTGCGCACGAGCCACAGGCGGCACTGGCTGGAGGTCCGCTGCTGCCAGCTGGCGAGCTGCGGCGGCAGGAAAGGGTCCAGCTGGGCAAAGCGCGTGAAGCGCCTCAACAGCGGAGCCGCACCGATGGTGCTTAGCCACAGCACGCCAAAGGAGAGCTGAAAGCCGGGCATGAAGAGCTGGTGTGAGTCCGTGCCCAGCAGCAGCAGGGCGGCGGCGCCGAGGCTGTTTTCCAGAGACGATCTGCGGTCCAGCAGCGCGGAGCTGAGGTAGATGGCCACCATGAAGGCCGCACGTGAGGCGGAAGGCCGCCAGCCGGTCACAAAAGCATACGCAAACACGACGAAGATGACGAGCCACAGCGAGACATCCCGCCGCGTGCCCACCATGCCCAGCGCCACCAGCACGATGGCTCCCAGCATGGCCACATGCAGGCCGCTGACGGCAAAAACGTGCAGCGTGCCGCTGTTGCGGAAGGCGTCCTCGATTTCGTCATCCGCTTCAGCGGAGACTCCCAGCGCCATGGCGCGCAGCACGGCCACGGTTTTTGGGTCGTCATCCAAATCCTGCCCAAGCTGGTGGCTGATCCACTGCCGGCAGCGCTCCGCCCGTTCGAGAAAGGAGCACCACCACACCTCGCCGCCACCTTCCGCGCGCTGCAGCTTTTCGACGTCAAAGCGTGCCACTCTGCCCATGCGCAACGCGTACTCCTGCGAGTCAAAGGTGCCGGGATTGGAAGCAGGCCGCGGCAGGGAAAGCATGCCATGAAGGTCATACACGCCGGGGCCGGGAAAGGGGATGTTTTTGGGCAGGCGCACCAGCAGCGTGGCGGGCTGGGAGAAAGCGCTGCCGCTCTGCGTGATCTCGATCTGCTGCGTCTCGCACAGCGCGTGCGCGCGGCCATCGGCCGTGGAGTCATACTCGGGCAGCAGGCTGCCGCGCACCGTAGCCTGCACCGGGCCTTCCTGCTGCTGCAGGGCCAGACGCAGAGGGTGGCCGTAGGTCTCGTCGATGCGTGTGGCATGGACGAATGCGAAGACCATGAGGCAAGCCGGCGGCAGCAGCCAGGCACGCCCGCTGAGCAGCGCCGCAGCCAGCAGAGCGGTGGTTCCCAAAAGAAACCACGTGCCATTTGCGTGCAGCCAGCCCCATTCACTGGCAAGGATGCCGCACACGGCCGCAAGCGCCAGAGCCATGAGCGGATTGATCCGTGCCCAACGCTGGAGTTTTGCGAGCATGCACCGGCAGATGTGGGTGCCTACGCGGTCGCCGCGCCCTTCGAGCGCTGTTCCATCAAGAGCTTGTACTGCATCTGCTCGAGTTCGCTCATGCGGTGGTGCGCATTGGCGCTGTGGCGGGTGTTGGGGAAGTTGCCGATGATCTGCTCCAGCATGTCGCGAGCGGTTTCAAAATCATGGCGGTGGGTCAGATGAATGTCGGCGATGCGGAACATGATGAATGCCGCGTCATCCACGGGCCAGTCCTTGCTCTGCAGGTGCTCCTCAAGGGCCTTCAGCGCCGCCTGCGGGTCACGCAGACGCTCGGCATAGACCTTGGAAATTTCGGCCACGGGGAAGGGATCGTCAGGCTTGTCCTCCAGCATTTTCTCATAGTACTCGATCGCGCCGGTGTAGTCGCCTTTGGCGATGCAGGCGGCCGCCTTGGTCATCTTGTCCTGCTCGACCCGTTCGCCGGAGGAGAAGACCGCCTCCCCCATCAAGTCTCCCACCCAGGGGATGACGAACTTCACGGCGAGCAGGCCACCAATGAGGCCGATGAAGATCATGAACACCAGCTTTCCACCGTCGCCCATCTCTTTCATGAAAGTCCACAGCAGGGCGAGGAGCAGGACGGCGAGAGTGATGACGCAGATGCGGATGATAAGCGCGCGGTTCATAATTCGGGCTGGTTATTTGGGACGCTATCAAAACGGCCTCGATTCACCAAGCACGAAATTTGGAGGGGGGAGGGGGACGGCTTCAACTTTGCGCGGTGGATGTCTGCAAAGACAGGGGAAACACGCGTCGAAACAAGAGCTTCATCCCTTGAGCGGTCAAAAGGTCTGGCGAGTAGGAGGGGGGCGTTTTTTAACCGCAGAGGCACGATGAACAAAGAGATCTGCGATCAAGATCAGTTTCAGGCCTCTGTGGTTGATTCTTTGCCAAGCTATCTCCCAGACTTCTATTCATGGATCGTGGTACGAGCTGCTGCCATTCGGGACAGGCAAGTGCGGCCGTCACTATCTGATCAGCCGCCGCCTAGGGCTTTGTAAAGCTGCGCCTGCACCTGGAACTGGCGCTTGGTCACGCCGATCAGCTGCAGGCGTGCTTTCAGCGCATTTTGCTGCGCATTGAGCACCTCGATGTAGGTGGCGCGGCGGGTGCGAAAGAGATCGCTGGCCGTGCCCACGGACTCGATGAGCAGATGAACCTCCTTCGATTTTACCGCTTGCAGGTCTTTTAAAATGCGGATGAAGGCGAGCTGGTTGTGCACCTCCACGTAACCGTTTACGATGGACTGCTGGTAGGCGGCCAGGGCCTCCAGCTGCGAGGCAGTGGCGTGGTCAAACTCGGCCTGGATGGCCTTGCGATTGATCAGCGGAGCCACGAGGCCTCCGAGCGCGGAGTACGTGGCGGAGTGGGCGCTGAAGAGGAGATTGCTGCGGAAAGCCTGCAGGCCCAGCATGCCGTTGATGGAGACGGAGGGCAGAAAGGCCGCCTTTGCTGCTTTCACATCGGCCTTGGTAGCTGCGAGTTCAAACTCGGCACGACGGATGTCCGGGCGGTTTTTCAGCAGATCCGCCGGCACACTGGCGGAGAGCTGCGGCGGCGCCGCGTGCTGCAGCCCGAGCTTGCTGCGCAGGATGGGGCGCTGCGGATCTCCCAGCAGGCTGCAGATGATGCCCTCCTGCTCCACGATCTGCTGCTGGATGTCGAAGCGCATGCCTTGCAGATTGAAGAGCAGCGCCTCAAACTGCTGCACCGCCAGTTCATTGGCTGCGCCTGCCTGCTTCTGCGTCTGCACGGTTTCCAAAGCATCACGCTGAATCTTGATGGTTTCGTCGATGTTGGTGATCTCAGCATCCAGCGCCAGCAGCTCGTAGTAGGCGGTGGCCAGCTCGGCGATCAGCTGCGTCTGCACCAGGTTTCTTCCTTCCACGCTGGCGAGCAGGCGCGCGGTGGCGGAGGTTTTTTTGCTGCGCAGCTTGCCCCACAGGTCGATCTCCCAGGTGGTCTGCAGGCCGAGCATGTAGTCGGGCAGATCCCGTGGCACGATGCGGCCGTCGTAGATGGGCGATGTGCTGTTGCCTGCGCCATCCATGGTGTAGAGGCCAAAGCGCTGCAGCCCCGCGCCTGCAACTCCGGAGACCTTGGGCGCGAGTGCGCTGCGTGCGGCGGTGATCTGCGCGCGCGCCATCTCGATACGTTGCAGCGCGATCTTGAGATCGCGGTTGTTCTCCAGCGCCTTGTCAGTGAGCGCCTGCAGTTTTGGATCGGTGAAATGTTTCTTCCACTGGCTCACGCCGGTGAAGGCGGCTGTTTTATCCGCTTGAGGCGGCGGCGTTTTTTTTCCGAAGCGGCGCAGATCTTCACAGCTGGTCAGCATCAGAGGCAGGAGCGAAAGGCAGGCGCTCAGCAGGGGCCAGTTTTGTGGCAAAACTTCACGCATGTTCCGGTGCTTTGGCGGGTTCAGAGGTTCGAGTGATGGAGGCAAAAATGACGTAGAGGCCCGGGATGAGGAGCATGCCAAACACAGTGCCGAAGATCATTCCGCCCACCGCTGCTGCGCCAATGGTGCGGTTGCCCGCGGCACCCACGCCTGAAGCTGCCATGAGCGGACTCAGGCCCGCGACAAAGGCCAGCGAGGTCATCAAAATGGGCCGCAGGCGCGAGGTGGCGCTCTCCACCGCCGCCTGCAATGGCGCGAGGCCTTCGCGCTGCCGCTGGATGGCAAACTCCACCACAAGAATGGCGTTCTTTCCAAGTAGGCCGATCAGCATGATCATGGACACCTGCGCGTAGATGTTGTTTTCCAGCCCCAGCCACAGCAGAAACGCGAAGGCACCCACCAGCCCCGTCGGCAGGGAGAGAATGACGGGCAGCGGCAGCAGAAAACTCTCATACTGCGCGGCCAGCAGGAGGTACACAAAGGCCAGGCAGATAATGAAGATGTAGATCGCCTGGTTTCCGGCCATGATCTGATCCCGCGTGATGCCCGCCCAGTCGATGCTGAAGCCTTTGGGCAGCTTCTCCTTCGCTGTTTCCTGGACGGCCTTGATGGCCGCGCCACTGCTGAAGCCCGCAGCAGGCTCGCCATTGATCTCGGCGGAGGTGAACATGTTGTAGCGCGTCACCTGGTCCACGCCGAAGACTTTCTCCAGCTGCACAAAGGTGCCTATCTGCACCATCTCTCCGGTGTCGTTTTTCACATGCAGTTTCAGGATGTCCTCCGGGCGCGCACGGTACTCCGGCAGTGTCTGCACCATGACTTTGTAGAGCTGGCCAAAGCGGATGAAATTGGTGGCGTACTTGCCGCCGAGCATGGTCTGCAGGGTGCTCATCACGTTGTTGGCGGTCACGCCTTTTTGCGCGGCCTGGTCATTGTCCACATGCGCGAGGTACTGGGGGAAGCTGGCGTCAAAGCTGGTGAAGGCATTGGCGATCTCGGGCCGCTGCTTCAGATCGGCGATGAACTTCGCCGCCACGGCCTCCATGTTTTTGAAGTCACCGGTGCCGGTGCGGTCCAGCAGGCGGAGTTCAAAGCCGCTGGCATTTCCATAGCCGGGCACGGCGGGAGGAGAGAAGAGCTCGATCTCCGCGTCCTTGATGTGCCGCGTCCTGCGCACCAGTTCGCTCATCACTTCGCCAACGGACTCTTTTCGGTCATGCCAGCCGGTGAGATTGACGAGGCAGGAGCCATAGGTGGAGCCGCTGGCGTCCGTGATGATGTTGGAGCCTGCGAGCGTGGACACGGAGGAGATGGAGGGGATGCCCTCGCAGCAGTGCTGGATCTCGTCCACCACGGCCTTGGTGCGCTCCAGGGTGGAGCCTGCCGGAGTCGTGATACCCACGTAAAACGCGCCCTGGTCTTCATTGGGGATGAAGCCGGAAGGCAGCCTGCCGCCTGTGAGGACCATGACGCCGCAGAAGGCCAGCAGCAGCAGCCAGCTCAAGCCGCGCCTGCCGGCCAGCGCCAGAATCCATCCATGATAAACGCCGGAGACCTTGTCGTAGCTCTTGTTGAAAAGGCTGAAGAAGCGGGTCAGCAGATTTTTGCGCTTCGGCGCATGATGCGTGTTTTTCAGCATCAAGGCGCAAAGCGCGGGCGTGAGCGTGAGCGCCACCACGCCGGAAAGCACGATTGCGATGGCCATGGTCAGCGCAAACTGCTGGTAGAAAATGCCAGAAGGTCCGGACATGAAGGACGCGGGCACAAAGACGGCGGCCATGACCAAAGTGATGGCGATGATGGCGCCGCCAATCTCCTGCATGGCCTCCTCCGTGGCCTGGCGCGGTCCTGCGCCGGTGCCCTCCATCTTGGCATGCACGGCCTCCACCACCACGATGGCCCCGTCCACCACGATGCCGATGGCCAGCACCAGCGCGAGCAGCGTGATGAGATTCAGCGAAAAGCCGAGCAGCTGCATGAAAAAGAACGTGCCTACGAGAGACACCGGCACGGCGATGACCGGGATGAGCGTGGAGCGCCAGTCCTGCAAGAACACAAACGTCACGATGGAGACGAGCAAAAAGGCCTCCGCCAGCGTGCGCACCACCTCGTGCAAAGAAGCATCAAGAAAGCGCGAGACGTCGTAGCTGATCTCGTAGTTCATGCCTTTGAGAAAGGTGGTCTCCTTGATCTCAGCCATGCGCTGCTTGATGCTGGCAATGACTTCGTTCGCATTCGAGCCGGGCAGCTGTTTCAGCAGGATGGCCGCCGTGGGTTTGCCATTGAGCCTGGCTTCCACGTCAAAGTAGTTCGTGCTGAACTCCACCTCCGCGATGTCCTTGATGCGCAGCACCTGCCCTTCCTCGTTGGAGCGGATGGGGATCTTTTCATAGTCCTCTTTGGTGCGGTATTTGCCGGAGTAGCGAATGACGTACTGAAGGTGCGGCTCCGACTTGTCCGAGCTTTCCCCCACCTTGCCGGGTGCGGCCTCCACGTTCTGCTCCTTGAGCGCCACGAGCACGTCCTCGGCCGAGATGTTGTAGGCCAGCATGCTGTCCGGCTTGAGCCAGATGCGCATGGCGTACTCCCGCGTGCCGAGGATGTCCACAAAGCCGACGCCTTTGATGCGCTTCAGCTCGGTGAAGATGTTGATGTCGGCGAAGTTGTACAAAAACATCTCGTCGATGTCCGGATTGGTGCTGGTGATGTCGAGGTACATCAGCATGGCCTTCTCCTCCTTGGCGATGCGGACGCCGGCCTTGATGATTTCCTCCGGCAGCTCTCCCATCACGGTGGCCACGCGGTTCTGCACATTCACAGCGGCCACGTCCGGATCCGTGCCAGCCTCAAACACCACGGAGATGACGCCAATGCCATCGTTCGCCGCGCGTGAGGACATGTATTTCATCCTCGGCACACCATTGATGGAGCGCTCCAGTGGCACGATGGCCGCCTTCGTCAGCGTCTCGGCATTGGCGCCCGTGTACTCCACCGTCACATTGACCTCCGGCGGCGCGATGCTGGGGAACTGGGTGATGGGAAGCTGAAACAAAGCCAGCAGGCCGAGGAAGGTGATGATGATGGACACAACCATCGAGAGCACGGGTCTGCGGATAAACTGCTGGATCATTCAGGCCTTCTTGTTCTCGTTTGGGTGCATGATTTGTGAGACCTGGGCGCGCAGGGGGACTGCCGCGCCACGTTCAGGCCGGATTTTTTGGACGTAGCTGTGTGCCGCCTTACCTTGCTGCGTAGAAAGGGGCCACTTCCTCCAGAGATTTGAAGTCGGGCGCGATCACCTCGCCCTCCTTCACCACCTGAATGCCTTCAAAGATGATGCGATCCGTGGGCTGCAGACCCGAGTCGATGACGTAGTGGTTGGGCAGGCGCAGCTTGGTGCCGATGCTGCGCAACTGGATGCTGTTGTCCGCATTCAGCATGTAGACGCAGATCTTGTCCTGAACTTCGAAGGTGCATTTCTGCGGGATGACCAGGGCGTTTTTCAGGCGTGACTGCACCATCACCTTGCCGCTGGAGCCATGCTTCAGCAGATGCTCGGGATTGGGGAAGCGTGCGCGAAAGGCGATGTTTCCGGTGCTCTTGGAGATCACGCTTTCCCAGGTTTCGATGCGACCCTTGTGCGGATGGATCTCGCCATTCGCCAGCTCCAGCTCCACGCTGCCTTCCACTCCCAGATCCTTCCTGCGCGCCAGCTCCAGGTATTCGCGCTCGGAGACATTGAAGTAGGCGTACACATCGCCGTCATTGGAGATGGAGGTGAGCAGGTCGCCCTCGGAGACGAGGCTGCCCGCCTTGGTGCGAATGCGGTTGATGATGCCGTCAAACGGCGCGCGCACTTCGGCATAGGTCAGCTTGCGTTCCGCATCGGAGACGGTGGTGCGTGCTTCATCCACCTTGGCCATGGCGGAGTCCAGCCGCGCCTGCGCCAGCTCCCATTCCGAGCGGGCGATGATCTTCTTCTCCAGCAGCAGCTGATTGTTCTGCAGGTCGATCTCCGCCATTTTGGCCTCGGCCATGGCGGATTTGAGCCTGGCATTGGCACGCTTCAGCTCCTCCTGAAACTCATGGCTGCTGATGGTGAAGAGCACCTGCCCTTTCGTCACACGCTGTCCTTCATCGACGGGGATGGTTTCCAGGTGTCCGTTCACGCGGGCGCGCAGCTCCACAAAGTTGGAGTTCTGAATGCTGGCCACATATTCCTGGCCATGCGGCACATCCATGACCATGCCGGAGGTGACGGGGTAGGATTTGCTGGCCTCGTGGCTGGAGGCCGTTTTTTTCTCGCTGCAAGAGAGGGCTGGCAGGAGCACCGCGCAGCACAGGGCTGCCCTGGCAATGGCGCTGGCACGTTTTTCACGGAGAGAATGGCGGAGGGTCATGAAACTTTTGCATGAGCAGCAGATATGCCACTTCTCCAAAGCACGCCGAAAAAGGGGCTGCGGACGGAGGGGGGCGTATGGTGTTTTCCATCCCCTTCACGGGCTATTTTACACCCCTCCAAGTCAGATGGCGGGATTTGCAACGCGCCTATTCCGAGTCGCACATTTCAAGCTGGACAGTAGGAGGCGGGCGGCAAATGAGGGGCGATTCTCGGGGCGCGAGGGAAGCGGGTTAGGCTCCTCCGCTCCCTATGCCGTGTGGCGCAAAACGCTACACGCTATTGCAATAAGACGCCACAGGCTGAAAACGCCAGTTTAGCGCTCTCACTCACCGCGCAGGTCCAGGCAGATCACCCGCGGCCCTGACTTCCGCAGCAGATCTTCCGACTGCTGGCGCACATAGAGCAGGCCGTAGCTGAGCGCGGGCAGGCTCCAGGTATTCAGCGCGTAAAAGGCCTGCGCCTGCGCCAGAACCTTGGCGCCTGCGGGGCTGAGGTCCAGCCAGTGCAGCGAGCCCGTTTCGCCTAAGCAGAGGAAGGCGCCGTCCACTTTCAGCAGACTCGCACGCAGGATGCTCAAACGCACCGGATTCGCCCGACCGCTTTGTTTGCTGAACTCCGCGTCCTCCCATTCGATGTGCTGCTCCCATACTTCCGCGCCGGTGTCCGCATTCACGCACACGAGGCGGGACTTCGGCTCCGTCTCGCCATCGATGGCGTAGAGGTGGCCTTCGTGATAGACGGGATTCATCCAGTGCACGGCGAGCTTTTGCGACTGCCACACTTCTTTGGCCTGAAACTCCGCGTCATACTCCACCATCACGCCGCCGAGCGGGCGTCCTTTGGGATAAGCCGTGGTGATGAAGGCGCGGTTCTTTTCCGGAATGACCACGGGCGAAGTTCCGATGGCCTGGATGTAGTCTTCATTGCGCCAGGGAAATTTGGAGTGGAGCTTTCCACTTGCGGGATCGATGCACATGAGGCCGCCGATGGCGGGATCGCTCTCGCCACCCGCATAGACGAGCACCTTGGTCTGTCCGTGCAGTTTGGCGGGAATGGGGGAGGCATAGCTGGCACCCCAGGCGTCTTCCACGGTCCACGCCACCTTGCCGCTTTGGAGGTCAAAGGCCGCCACGCACACGCCTGCTTCGGAGAGCCGCGTTTTGCGCTCGCGCAGGCCTTCATTTCCTTCGAGCGCGCCCTTCTTCCCGCCGACGTTTAAGATCACCCGGCCATTGAGAATCAGCGGCGTGCCGCCCGCGCCGAAGAAATCCTGCGGCACGTTGTACTCTTTGCGCAGGTCATGCTGCCACAGCGGCCTGCCCGTTTTCAAATCGAAGGCACGCAGCTCCGAAGTCACCCCATACGTCACCACCACACCGTCAGAGATGACCGGGCTGCCGCGCGGCCCGTTGCCAAAGCCATAGCGGTCCTGGTATGAAATGGGATAATCCTGCGACCAGAAGCGCCTGCCCGTTTCGCGGTGCAGGCACTCGATGGTTTCCTTGCCTTCAAGGGCGTGGAAGATCACGCAATAATCACCGCTGATGGCAGGGGAGTTGTAGGCCTCTCCCATCTGCACTTCCCACACTGCCCTGGGTTCGCCCGCGCCCCACTTTTTGAGCAGATGTGTTTCCGGCGAGTGCGCATCATCCGTGGGACCGAGGACACGGGGCCAGTCGTTGGTTTTGGCGTCTTTCGAAAGCGGCTTTGGTGCTGCATGAAAGGTCAGCCGGTCAAACGCCTCCTGCGCAGGGCAGATGCGTAGAGCCAGAAGGATGAGGAAGAGGATCGACGAGCGGTGCATTGAGTGGTAACGTAATGCAGCCTTGAAAACCGCCACATTTTATTCTTCCTGCGGTTTGCTCTCGGAGTTCCTGCTCCAGGGAGGGAAATTATGCGCAGAGCGGGAGCCGGGTGGCGAAGGACCTGACAGTGGCGAGGTGAGCTTATGGAAAGCATGAACCCCAGACAAGATTTCACCTGGCATGAGCAACAGCTAGGAGCACTCATTCTGGCAGGCACCACAGCCTTCATAGTCGGATATGGAGTTGGGATTTTTGGAGCTGAAATCGGTGGTGCCAGGCTTGAGGTCGGTACGGTTTTGATGCGTGGTGTTTACTGCGCCTTTTTTCCGGTCATTCTGGCGTGGTTTACGCGAACTGTCTGGTTTTTCATGGTGCCCATCTACATGCTCGGATTTGGCATGAGCTTCGGGACTCTTCGTTCATTCAAGCTGCTTCCAGAGATTTTCATGGAAGCACTCAGAGTCGTTTGCTCACGCCTGGAAGGCAGACAAATGATTCCGGAGACTCCGCCTTCGCATCCCGATCTGCCTTGGATTTTTGCGATCATGCTGTGGTTGACGGGACTGGCAGCCGTCTTGAGCCGCCGCAGGCGGTTTGGTCATTTGGCCATGCCGCAGTGAACGCCGCAGTTCACATGGGTGAGCAGCAGCGGATCGCCATAGGCACAGCAAATCCCAAGGATCGCCCGTTGAGCGTGCGGATTTCCAGCGTATGGAAAGAAAGCTTCCTCCCAACCCCATGCTCATTCCGACCTCTTTCCCAACCTCCAACGGCCCTGCTGAATCCAAGCCTCTAATCTCCCAGGAGGGCTGGGTGGTGCAGCATCTGTTTTTCAACATCGACCACGGCTACTGGGCGGCGCTGACACCTGAGGAGCGCCAGGAGCGGCGCGAGAATTTTACGCGCACGATCGAGGCCATTCGCAAGCACCCTGGCACACAGCTGCTCGCGTTGGCCATGGTCTCGCCCAAATCCGAGCTGGGCTTCATGCTGCTGACGCCGGACCTGCATGACTCGCAGCGTTTTGAAAAGCAGATCACCCTGGCGCTAGGTCCGGATGTGCTCACGCCCGCCTACAGCTACCTTTCCATGACGGAGTGGACCGAATACTCGCAGAGCGAGGAAGAGTTCAAGGTGCAGCTCGAGAAAGCGGAAAACCTGACTCCCGGCACCGAGGCCTTCGACAAGCGCCTGGCGGAGTGGAAGGGCCACATGACGAAGTATTTTAACGACCGTCTGTACCCCAACATGCCCGACTGGCAGGTCTTCTGCTTCTACCCCATGAGCAAGCGCCGCAACGTGGGGGCCAACTGGTACGCCAATGACTTCGCCAAACGCCGCGAACTCATGGGCGGCCACGCTAAAACCGGCCGCAAATACTCCGGCAAGGTGCGCCAGCTGATCTCCGGCTCCACCGGCCTGGACAGCCACGAGTGGGGCGTGACGCTCTTCGCGCACGACATGTTCCAGATCAAAAGCATCGTTTATGAGATGCGCTTCGACGAAGTGACCACCCAGTATGGGGAGTTTGGCGACTTCTACATCGGCATCCAGCCGCCGACGAACGAGCTGCTGCAGCGGGTGATGCTTGCGTGAGGCGGGATTGGGTGCATCTCTGAGTTCCCGTGTCCAATCAGCCCCTCACCATCGCCAATCGTCAGTTTAACTCCCGACTCATGCTGGGTACGGGGAAATTTGCCAGTGGGGAGCTGATGCGGGACGCCATCGTGGCTTCGGAGACGGAGATTGTCACCGTGGCCCTGCGGCGTGCGGATTTGACCGGAAAGGGAGATCCGTTTGCCAACATCCTTGATTTCATTCCGAAAAACATCCTGCTTCTGCCCAATACAAGCGGAGCGATGAATGCAGAGGAGGCGGTGCGCCTGGCCCGGCTGGCCGTGGCTGCGGGCCTGCCCAACTGGGTGAAACTGGAGATCCACCCCGACCCGCGCTACCTGCTGCCGGATCCCATTGAGACGCTCAAAGCGGCTGAAATTTTGGTGAAGGAAGGCTTCACCGTCCTGCCCTACATCAATGCCGACCCCGTGCTGGCGCGCCGTTTGCAGGATGTGGGCACGGCCACGGTCATGCCCCTGGGCTCGCCCATCGGGTCGCACCAGGGCATCACCACGCGGCGGCAGATCGAAATCATCATCACCCAGGCTACGGTGCCGGTGGTGGTGGATGCCGGGATCGGCGCTCCCAGCCATGCCGCGGAAGCCTTTGAAATGGGGGCGGACGCCGTGCTGGTCAACACGGCCATCGCCGTGGCCTCCGACCCCGTGCGCATGGCTCAGGCCTTTAGAATGGCCGTGGAAGCAGGGCGCAGCGCCTATGAAATCGGTCTGAGCGAAGGTGCGGCGGAGGCTTCAGCCACCAGCCCGCTGACGACCTTCCTGTATCAATAAGTTAAAAACGGCCCGCTTCAGCCTTTCACCAGGTAGGTGAAGACGATGACACCGCAGAAAAGCAGTGAGGCGGCGAGACACATTCCGTAAAAGATGACCATAGTGGATGGGCATTTAGCGCGGATCGCAGTGTTCGCCAGTAGAAATTTCTTCTTGCGAAAACGGGGCTTTGAGGCAGACTCCGCGCCCCTATGGCAAAAACATGCTGGCTCGAGCGCGACAAGCGCAAACGTAAAACCGTCGAAAAGTACGCTAAACTCCGTGCTGAACTCAAGGAGAAAGGCGACTACGTCGGCCTTTCCATGCTTCCACGCGATGCAAGCCCGACGCGTCTCATCAACCGCTGCCGTGTCTCCGGCCGTCGTCGCGCGTTCATCCGCCGCTTCCAGATGTCCCGTATGACCTTCCGCGAACTCGCTTCCCAGGGAATGATCCCCGGGGTGACGAAGTCCAGCTGGTAAGCATTGCGTCCGAACTTGCAGCCAGAGCCTGGTTCTGGCTGCATGGAGAGGCGAAGCGTATCTTCTCTGATGCCCACCTACTCCTACATTGCCGAAGACCCTGAAAAGGGATGCCCTGCATGCCGCAGAGGCTTTGACCTGCGCCGCCCTCTCAGCCGCCCCGCGCTGGAGGCCTGCCCACTTTGCAGGCAGCCGGTCAAAAAACTCATCTCCGGCTTCAACACGCCGAAGATCACCAAACCCCTCTCTGTTTCCGACGCCAAGGCCGCCGGCTTCACCATCCTCGAAAAACGATGCGATGGGAATTACGAGAAGCTGTGAACGACCGATAGCGCCGCCTCATGACACCCTTGCTAGCCAATGCCTCCGCTGAACTTCCTCACGAGTGGGGGTTCACCGCTGGAGAAGTCTTCTGGCAGGTAGTCATCGTGCTGGCCATCGTGCTGCTCAATGCCTTTTTCGTCGCGGCTGAATTCGCCATCGTCAAGGTGCGCGACAGCCAGCTGCAGGCCGCCATCGACGAGGGCACCCGCGGCGCCAAGTTTGCCCAGACGGTCACGCGCGATCTGGACGCCTACCTTTCGGCCGGCCAGCTCGGCATCACCCTCACCAGCATCGCTCTGGGTATTTTCGGCGAGCCTTTCGTTTCCCTCCTGGTGCAGCCCCTGCTGTTTAAAGTGGGCATCGTCAGCGAAACCGTCATCCGCTGGACGTCCACCGGCATCGCCTACGCCATCGTCACCTACTTGCACGTCGTCCTCGGCGAGCAGACGCCGAAGGTGCTGGCGATCCGCAAGTCCATGCAGACCGCCATGCTGGTCGCGCGCCCGCTGCACCTTTTCTACATCGTACTGAAGCCTGCCATTTGGATCCTCAGCGCCAGCACCAATGTGGTGCTCCGCTTCCTTGGCATCTCCGCCGTCTCAGAGCACGAAATCGCCCACTCGGAGGAGGAACTGCGCCACATCGTGGCCGAAAGCCAGAAATCCAAGGAGGTGACGGAGACCGAGAAGGACATTCTGCTCAACGCCCTGGCTCTCAACGACCGCTGCGTGCGCGATGTGATGACCCCGCGCAACCAGGTGGTCTCGCTCGATGCGGACGAAACCTTTGAGGACAACCTCAAAATCGCCATCGACTCCAAGCACACCCGCTATCCGCTCGTGGAAGGCCATCTGGACCACGCCATCGGAACCATTCATATCAAGGACCTGCTGAGCCTCGTCGGCAAACCCCAGCCTGATCTGCGCAAGATCAAACGCGAGCTGCAGATGGTGCCGGAGATGATGCCCATCGACAAGCTGCTTCGCTTCTTCCTCGACAAGCACGTGCATGTGGCCCTGGCGGTGGATGAATTTGGCGGTGCCGTCGGCATCGTCACGCTCGACAACGTGCTCGAAGAAATCGTGGGAGACATCCAGGACGAATTCGACCACGAAGTGAGCGAGTTCCGCCGCATCAATGATCGCGAGTTTACCGTCGAAGGCACCTACAACCTCTATGAACTCGCCGATCAGACCGGCATTGATCTCGACAGCGATGAAGTCACCACCGTTGGCGGCTACGTCACCCATCTTCTCGGCCACCTGCCCAAGGTGGGCGAAAAAGTGACCATCGAAGGCTACGAAGTCACCACCACCAAGGCCGACCTCCGCCGTGTGCTGCAACTGCACTTCAAGCGCCTCTCCCCGATTTCCGACGCCGCCGAGCTGGCGGGCGAAGTGGCCGAGGGTGTTTGACGCAGGTCATGCCGTGGAAGGAACTGCCGCCGCCTGCTTTCCCCCAGGGATCTGAGCCGGGGCCTTCCACGTTCATTCTCCCGGGATGTGTATCTTCTACAGCGCTGAATCCGTCAGGCGAACGTGGAACCGCGTTGAGTCCAACTTCGCTCAAGGCACCTGTCATGCCAGCGCCGCCGCATCCGCCACGAAGGCATCCACATCCGCCTCCGTTGTGCGCCAGGAGCACATGAGGCGTGAGCCGCCACCGATAAAGCTGTAGAAAATCCAGCCGCGTTCCTTGAGGCCTTCCTTCATCTTGTCAGGCAGTTTGGCGAAGACCGCGTTGGCATCCACCGGGTAGAGAATCTGGACTCCCGGCAGATGGCCCAGCGCGTCCGCCAGCCGGCGTGCCAGGGTGTTGCCGTTTTGCGCATGCCTGCGCCAGGTTTCATCGGTCAGAATGCGCAGCCATTGCGCGGAGATGAAGCGCATTTTGGAGCAGAGCTGTCCGGCCTGCTTGCAGCGGTAGGCAAACTCCCGGGACAGCTCCTTGTTGAAGAACACCACGGCCTCCGTCACCGCCATGCCGAGCTTCGTGCCGCCACAGCACAGCACATCAACCCCCGCCCGCCAGGTGATGTCTGCCGGTGAACAGTTCAGCCCGGTCAGCGCATTGAAAAACCGCGCGCCATCCATGTGGATGGAGAGGCCATGCTTCTTCGCCAAGGCGCCAAGTCCTTTGACCTCTCCGGGGCGATACACGGTGCCCAGCTCCGTGCTTTGGCTGATGCTCAGCGCGCGTGGCTTGGGGAAGTGTACATCGTTCCGGCTCGTGGCCAGACGTTCCACATCAGAAGGGTCCAGCTTGCCCAGGGGGCTGCGGGCGAGGAGGATTTTCGACCCGTGGCTGAAAAACTCCGGCGCGCCGCATTCGTCCGTCTCCACATGCGCCTCCTGCGCGGTGATGATGCTGTGGTAGCTCTGGCAGAGTGTTGCGAGAGAGAGCGAGTTGGCCGCAGTGCCGTTGAAGACGAAGTACACATCGCAGTCGGTTTCAAAAAACTGCCTGAAGGTTTCGCAGGCCTCGGCGGTGGTGCTGTCTGCTCCGTAGCTAGGCTGATAGCCGGCATTGGCCTCTTCCAGCGCCTGCCAGGCTTCAGGACAAATGCCGGACGTATTGTCCGAGGCGAAGTGGTATTTGATTTCAGTGCTCATGCTTTTGCGTTCCGTTTGCCATGCCATACGAGCACGATCCCTGCGATCAGCAGCAGCACATCGCGCAGAATGAGATCGTAATAATTGGAGGTGGCATCCGCGTGGCCAAAGCAGCCGCAGCGGATGTCGATGCCGCGCCACCATGAAATGCCGATGGCTGCGAGGAAGATTACGAGCGAGCCATTCAAAATCAGGAGGCCGCCGGAGCGCAGCAGGCCGCTCATCACCGCCAGTCCTGCAAAGATCTCCAGCCACGGCAGCCCCATGGCCAGCCATGCGGCCCAGGGATCTCCCAGCAGGTCAAAGCTGCGGATGTCATCCAGAAACGACATGGGATCCGCCACTTTCAAAACCCCTGCATAGACGAAGACGCCGCCAAAAAAGAAATGGAGAAGAAGCCGCAGCATGGAAAGGCCAAACTTACGGCACCAGTTCCGCCATCGGCAACAGAATGATGACAAGCTTCTTGTCCTCGTAGCCGTTTTCCCGGGCTGGCATGCGCCACCGGACGTCCAGCGGGCGTCCCATCAATGCGGCCAGCTGCGAGGCAAAGCCCGCATGTGGTGGCGCGCCACCGCCGCCAAAGCTCAGGTTCGCATCTTCATAGACACGAAGCAGTTCTTCTCCGAAAAGCACGATGGGGGACTCGGCGCTCGGCTCCAGCCCTTGAAACGAAACCAGGTCAGCCACCTCATCGCCCAGCAGGGTCGTGGCATGGCGCGGATCAAGCTGGCGCGCCAGGTCTCCGGCATCCGCATGCTCCGGGGTCGTCGCGTTGATAATCGGAGTTTCGGTGTTGCCGAGGCGGGGAACTTTTTCCCTGATGTGCTTGTTCACCACCAGCGCCACCGCCTTCATCACTTCGGGCGTCCAGTGGCTGTCCTGAGCATAGTAAGCCGGAGGCCGCTCACGAGTCTCCCACATGGCATCGCTCATATCCAGCACGTCCACGCCTGCGGCCTTCAATTCAGCCAGGCGGGTCGCTTCCTCCTTCAGCCGTATGACGCCCGCATAGCGTGCGGGATGGATCTGCTCGGGATAGAGCGCCGCACGTTCCGGAATTGTGATGACGAGAAGCGGTGTGTCCTGCGCTTTCAGCTCGGCCGCCAGTTTCAGCAAATCCGCTTGCATGAAGTTCCCAGCGCGTCTGGCGTGAACCAGCCGGTCAATTTCATGCTGGGCAAACAGCCAGCGGTCCTTTCCCACAAACACGGCCTTGTTCCCCTCGTTCAGCCCGTGCAGCAGCAGCCATTGCACACCGCTGCGCACCGTTGCCGCGGCGAGGTTGGTTTTGGATGGCGTGAACCGCGCCGCGACTTCAAACGCCAGCGGCACGGCCAGCAAAAACAAAAACACGCCCACGATGTTTCGCGCTGCCTTGGCGCTCAGCTCAGGCTCGGGCGGCAGGATCGTGCGCTTGGCCGGGTCGATTCGTTGCAGGGTTGGTTTCATGGCATCGGTGCGGCGTGCCCCCACAGCATCGCCACGGCAAGGATGAAGGTTACGAGGCAGACCACCGCTTTCCAAGGGGCAGGTTCGCGCAGAAAGTCACGCGAGTGCGGCAGGGCGATCAGGCACATCAGCGAGGCAAACAGTGTGAGCGCATTGAAATCCGTCCACACCCGCTCCTGCTGAAACACCGTGGCGGTCGTTTTGGCCGGAGCCACAAACATGGCATGCAGGTGCTTCCACGTGTCGCCAAAGGAAGCTGTCTGCACCAGCATGCCGATCACGGCTGCAACGAGCAAGAGCACGACCAGCTGCAGCCATTTGCCTTTGGTAAAGCGCCGCAGCGTCAGCGCCTCCTGCACCGGCTCCGCCACCTTGGAGCCAAACATTTCCGCTGTTCCTGAAAGCATGTCTCCCGCAGCAGTGCAGGCGAAATGCAGGCTGACCAGCTGCGCCAGAAACCCCATCCACGCCACGCTGACGCTCAGGCTTTCCGGCCCGCCGCGAAAGACCATCGCCGCCAGATGCCATAGAGGATCCACCAGCAGCACCGCTTTGCCAAAACCCAGGCAGAAACGCGTGATCCCATGCGCCATATCGAGAGCGGACGGGCGTGGTTTGATGACCATGCGCGCCGCCAGAGCGACGGGGAGCAGGACGAAGAGCAGATGGTGAAGGCTGATCAGCACGGTATGGAGATGGCGGATGGCTAGACGCCCGTCAATCGCGGAATCTTGGGGCATTTATGGCAGCCCCTGCAGGAGGCTTCGTTTTTGCGGCATCCAAATGAGAAGACCACCGGGCAAATGCTGAGCGCGTGCCGGGAGCGCCAGATCCGAGATCTGCAAAAGGGGCAGGAAAGAAGAAAAATGCGCCAGTGGAGTGATTGTCGCAGCGTTTTAAGGGTGTGAAGTACGACATCGACCCCACCCTCCCCGAGCACCTCGTCCGCCGCGATTTCCTGAAGAAACTTGCGGCTGCCAGCACCGCTGCATGGATGACCGGCGCACCCCAGGCAGTCTGGGCCAAGAAAGGGGACAAGGTGACGCACCCAAATGCAAAGGCTGATGCCTGCATCCTTCTCTGGATGGCCGGAGGCATGGCTGCGCCGGACACGTTTGACCCCAAAGGCTACCTCCCCTTTGAGAAGGGCCTGGAGGTCAAGCGCATGCTCAGCACCTTTCCTGCCATCAACACCAGCGTGGACGGCATCAAGATCTGCCAGGGGCTGGAAAACATTGCGCAGGTGATGGACAGGGCCACGCTGATTCGCAGCGCGGTGCAGCCGGATCTCGGCAGCATTTTGCACTCGCGGCATCAGTACCACTGGCACACTGGTTACGTGCCGCCCCAGACGGTGGCGTGCCCGCACATCGGCTCCTGGATGGCCAAGGTGCTCGGCCCTCGCAATGAGGTGATGCCCGCCTTTATCAACATCGGCCAGCGCCTCGAAGGCGTGGGCGAAAGCGAAGAACTGAAGGCCTTTACCACCGCCGGATTTTTCGGCAGCGAGTTTGGCCCCATGAACCTGCCGTTTCCTGAAGAGGCCGCGCAATCCGTGAAGCCGCCGAAGGGAATGGACGCGAACCGTTTCGCCAATCGTGACCGGCTTTTTCGCAAGCTGGTCGATCAAAGTCCGCAACGTGAATTCATGAGCGACTACCAGCAGGAGTCCATGCTGCGCAGCATGGACAATGCCTACCGCCTGCTGAGCGCGAAGGAGCGAGAGGCCTTCGACATCACCCTCGAACCCAAGGAGAGCTACGCCAAGTATGACACGGGTCGTTTCGGACGTGGCTGCCTGCTCGCCCGCCGACTCGTGGAGGCCGGCACACGTTTCGTGGAGGTGACCACCGAGTACGTGCCCTTCTTTCAGTGGGACACGCACAAGGACGGCCACACCACGCTGGAGGCCATGCACAAGGAGATTGACATGCCCATCGCCCAGCTTGTGCGTGATCTTGAGGCCAAAGGGCTGCTGGACCGCACGCTCATCATCATCGCCAGCGAGTTCAGCCGTGACGCGCTCATGGAGGGCAAGCCCGGCTCCACCGCGAATGATCAGACCACCTTCAAGGTCGATACGCTCAGCGAGATGAAGCACTACGGCCTGCACCGCCACTTCACCGGCGGCACCAGCGTGGTCATGTTTGGCGGCGGAGTGAAGAAAGGGCACCTGTATGGAGAAACCGCCGATGAGAGGCCGCTCATTGCCACGAAGAATCCGGTGAGCGTGATGGACCTGCATGCCACCATCATGACTGCGATGGGGATCAGTCCGAAGACGGAGTTTGAGATCGAGGGGCGGCCCTTCTACGTCACCGAAGACGGCAAGGGAAAAGCCGTCATGGAAATCTTCGCGTAAAAAGATTGGTGGCGGGGTTTCCTCCCGTTTAGGCTTCCCCCACACTCATGAACGCCCAACGCTTTTTTTGCATCGGAGTCACGGCTCTCGTCCTCACAGCCTCCTCTTTTCTTTGTGCCGCCGATGGCGATGATGCATGGAAGAAGGTCAATGATGTCATCGAAGACATCCGAAATCCGAAGGTGAAACCGCAGTCGGATGATGAGGCGATGGGAATGCTGAAGAAGAGCCTCAAGGAGTTTGATGCCAGCTACGAGGCCGCCATGAAAGCCGCGCCTGCCAATCCCGCACGGTGGGACGTGGCGCTTTTTGATTCCATGCTCGGACGCGTGCGCGAAATGGCCAATGTTCCCGGACCCGAGCAGCAGCCCATCAGCCTGGCAGACATCGTCAAAGCAGCGGACGCCAAGCCCGAGACTAAATCGCAGGCGAGCCTGACCTTGGTCATGGTGGCTTCAGACGCAGCTCTCGCCCCGGGGGGCGATGCCGCGGCGTGGATGGCCCAGGCGGAGAAGCATCTAAAGGAATATCCCGCGGAAAAGCTGAACAAGATGGTGGAGGACAGGCTGGTGGAGGTCAACCTCCGCACGAAACCACTCGATCTGAAGTTCACCGCCCTGGACGGTCGTGAAGTGGATGTGAGCAAGCTGCGCGGCAAGGTGGTCCTCATTGACTTCTGGGCCACGTGGTGCGGACCCTGTGTGGAAGAGCTGCCCAACGTCCTGAAAAACTACAAGGAGCTGCATGAAAAGGGCTTTGAAGTCATCGGCGTTTCACTCGATGGCGACAAGGCCGAGCTGGAGGCTTTTGTGAAGGAAAAGGGCATGGAATGGCCGCAGTACTTCGATGGCAAGGGCCCGGAGAACCAGCTCTTTCTCAAATACAAGCTCGAGTCCATCCCCACGATGTGGCTGCTGAACAAGAAGGGCATGATCGTGAGCATGCATGCCGCCGAGGGCATGAAGGAGCAGGTCACAAAGCTCCTCGCTGAATGACAGCGTGCTCGATAGATCTGGCCGGACCAAAATCGATTGTCACACCACCAGGGAATTTTATGATTGGAGGGTAAGCTGGAAATCTTCGCGTAAAAAGAATGGTTGGGCGGCGGACCTCCGTTTAGGCTGGCTCATGAACACGCACCGCCTCCTCCGCATCGGGGTCACGACTTTGGTCCTGGCCGCTTCTTCCCTCCTTCATGCCGCCGCAGGCGATGCCGAGTGGAAAAAAGTGGAGGAGATCGTCGATGGCATCAAACAACCCAAGACCCGGCCCAAATCACGCGAAGAGGCGATCGCCCTGCTGAAAACGGGGCTGACGGAGTTCGATGCAGCTTGTGCAGCGGCGATGAAGGTCGCGCCTGAGAATCCCGCGCGGTGGGACGCGGTCTTGTTTAATGTGATGGTCGAACGCGCACGTAGTCTGGCAGGAGTGCCTGCGCCAGAAAACAAAGTCGGCAGCCTCGAGGACGTGCTCAAAGCCGCTGACGCCAAGCCTGAAACGAAATCACAGGCCAGCCTGATGAGCGTCATGGAGGCGGCCGATGCCGCTGAAAGCCCCGGCGGGGACACCGCCGCGTGGGTGGCAAAGGCGGAGAAGCACCTGAAGGATTTCCCGGAAGAAAAGATGAACAAGATGGTGGAAGGCAAGCTCAAGAGCATGAAGGCCACCTCTGAACTGAAGACGAAGCCGCTCGATCTGAAGTTCACCGCCGTGGACGGCCGTGAAGTGGATGTGTCCAAGCTGCAGGGCAAGGTCGTGCTGATCGACTTCTGGGCCACCTGGTGCGGGCCCTGCGTTGCCGAGCTGCCGAATGTGCTCAAGGCCTACAAAGAACTGCACCCCAAGGGCTTTGAAATTGTGGGCATCTCGCTCGACAGCGACAAGGCCGAGCTGGAGGCCTTTGTGAAGCAGAAGGGCATGGAGTGGCCGCAGTTCTTTGATGGCAAGGGCTGGAAAAACGAGATCTCCTCCAAGTATGGCATCGACTCGATCCCCGCCATGTGGCTGCTGAACAAGAAGGGCATGGTGGTGAGCACCAATGCGCGTGGCGATCTGGAGACGAAGGTGTCCAAACTGCTCGAGGAGTAGGCGCATGATTCATCGACCTGTTTTTCTGGCTGTCCTGCTGGCCGCTGCGGTTTTACGTGCGCAACATCCCGACCTCCAGGTTCATAAAAACGTCATGGTGGCCATGCGCGACGGAGTGCAGCTGGCCACGGATGTTTACCTGCCGGCTGCCAGCGCGGAAAAGCTGCCCGTAGTTTTGACCCGCACGCCCTACAACAAGGACGGAGCCAAAAGCTTTGGCGAATACTTCGCGGCGCACGGGTATGTGTTTGTGGCACAGGATACACGCGGGCGTTACGCGAGCCAGGGCGTGTGGCACTGGATGACGGACGATGGCGTGGACGGCGCTGACTGCGCCGCGTGGATCGCGGCTCAGCCGTGGGCGAACGGGAAGATCGGCATGGTGGGCACTTCGTATGTGGGCGGCACCCAGCACGCGATGGCACTGGCTAAAGTGCCGGAGCTGACGACGGTGATCCCGGTGGATGCGGTGTCGAACATGGGGCGGCAGAGCATGCGGAATGCAGGGGCGTTTGAGATGCGCTTCTGGAACTGGATCATGCTGAACGCGGGGAAGGGAAGCAATGCGGCGCTGAATCCCGCGACGCAGGCCGAGCTGAAGGAGATGGCGGAGCATCGCTGGGACTACCTGCCTCTGCTGCCGCTGCGTGCGGGCTGCACGCCGCTGAAGCTGGCGCCGGAATATGAGGACTGGCTGATCCAGGCCATGCGGCACGGCAAGGACGACGACTTCTGGGCGCAGAACAACATTCTGGCGGATCCGAAGAGCTACAAGGACATGCCTGTGTATCTCGTAGGCGGCTGGTATGACTCATGGGCGGGCAACACCTCCGCGAATTTCCAGGCGCTCTCAAAGTCGCTCAAAAGTGACGTCTATCTAATCATGGGGCCGTGGATTCACGGGGCGCAAAACAAGTCTGCGCATGGGCAGGTGGAGTTTGGCGCTGACGCCGCCATTGCTGACCAGCTGGCGTGGCGGAAGGAGTGGTTTGACCATTGGATGAAAGGTCTGGACAACAGCGTGGGCCGGGCGGCGCCTTTTGCCAAAAAAGTCCGCATCTTCGTCATGGGCAGCGGTGATGGCAGCAAGACGAAGGACGGACTGCTGAATCACGGCGGCCAGTGGCGCGATGAGAATGAATGGCCGCTGGCGCGGGCTAAGGCGACGCCGTTTTACCTGCATCCCGAAGGGCTGCTGAGTGATGAAAAGCCGAAGGTCGAGGCGGCGGCGCAGAGCTATGCGTTTGATCCCAAAAATCCTGTGCCGACGCTTGGCGGGAATATTTCCTCCGGCGACGGCATCATGCAGCAGGGTGCGTGGGATCAGCGTGGGAGTGACAAGTTCTGGAACTGGACAAAACCCATCCCGCTCTCGGCGCGCAGCGACGTGCTCGTGTTTCAGACAGCACCGCTGCCGGAGGATGCGGAGGTGACGGGGGAGATGGAGGTGAAGCTGTGGGTTTCATCTTCGGCGGTGGACACCGACTTCACGGCCAAGCTGGTGGATGTGTATCCTCCGAGCGCGGACTGGCCGCATGGCTTTGACCTGAATCTGACCGACGGCATCATGCGGGCGCGGTTTCGCGATTCGCTGAAGGAGGAGAAGCTGATGCAGCCGGGGAAGGTGTATCCCATCACGATCAAGCTCTACCCCACGAGCAATGTATTCAAAAAGGGGCACCGGATTCGAGTGGACATCAGCAGCAGCAATTTCCCGCGCTTTGATGTGAACCCCAACACCGGAGAGCCGCTGCAGCAGCACCGGCGGACGGTCATCGCGACGAACACGGTGCATCATGATCGCGAGCATCCCTCGCAGATTGTGCTGCCGGTGGTGCAGCGGTAGAGAATGGGACTGCGAAAGATTGCGCTCTTCCTCATCCCGTCTTTTTCTACGAGGAGGATGCCAGCGCCTCGCGCAGGATGTGCATGCTCGCATTTCCTCCCGTGAGCACGCACGCCACACGTTTGCCCAGCCATTCGCTGCGCCGCTTCCTCAGTGCTGCAAAGGCCAGCGCTCCGGCGCCTTCCGCGGTATTGTGCGTGGCCTGAATGATCTCACGCATGGCCGCCACGGCCTCTTCATCATTCACCGTGACGATTTCATGCGCATGCTGCATCACATGCTCCAGCGCCTCCCGGTTCGGCGTCTTGCACGCCACCCCTTCCGCCACGCGTGTCGTGCTCGCCTGCTCCACAAACTGCCTTTGTTGAAACGACAGCGCATACGCGGGCGCGTGCTCGGACACCACGCCGATGATCTTTGTCTTCAATCCCAGTGCCTCGCGAGCGGCGGTCACACCGCAGAATCCCGACCCCAGCCCGATGGGAACAAAGACCACATCCAGATCCTTCACCGCATGAAACAGCTCCACGCCATACGTCGCCACGCCGCGCACCAGCCACGGGTGGAATGACGGCACCGCGTGCAGCCCTTCTTGCACGGCCAGTTCACGCGAGTACTCCAGCGCCTCCTGAAACTCCCGCCCATGCTCCACCAGTTCCGCTCCCAGTGAGCGCATCGCCGCATTCTTCTCCGGATTGTTCCCATGCGGCACCACGATCACGGCGCGCAGGCCGTTCCGTTTCGCCGCAAAGGCAATCGACTGCCCATGATTGCCCGTTGTCGCCGCGATCACCCCGCGCACTTCAGGCTGCTGGCGTTTCAACTCGTCCATGTACACCAGTCCGCCACGAATTTTAAATGCCCCCACAGGCGTGTGGTTTTCGTGCTTCAGCCACAGCTCGCAGCCCAGGCCGGCCTCCAGCAGCGGCCAGCGATACGCAGGCGTCTCATGGATGCAGGGGCGGATCAGGGCCTTGGCGGATTCGATTTCGCTGAGGGTTGGAAGGGAGGGCATCTTTCATCGCTAGGCATGAACTCCGTAAAGGCAAGCCCGCAGCCTGCGTTATGAGTGGCACCATGAACGCGCCCACCACTTCTCGCCGTCGGTTTCTTCAAAGCTCCCTCGCAGGGGCCATTTCCATGCCCGCCTGGGCTGCTCCACTGGGAGCCAACGGCGACGTGCGCGTCGCTGTGATTGGCTTTCGCGGTCGAGGTGGCGGACACATCAAGGAACTGCTCAAAGTTCCCGGCGTGCGCTTGGTCGCCCTGTGCGATGTCGATTCCGCCGTCGTGGACAAGAAAGTGGCTGAACTCGACAAGCAAGGTGTGAAGGTGAAAACCTACCGTGACTTCCGCGAGTGCTGCGCTGACAAGGACATCGACGCGGTGACCATCGCCACGCCGAACCACAGCCATGTGCTCATCGCTCTCACCGCCTTGCAGCATGGCAAGCACGTGTATGTGGAGAAGCCTGTCTGCCATAATCTCATTGAGGGCCGCAAGCTCATGGCTGCCGCCACCAAAGCGGCTGCCAAAGGCATCATCGTGCAGCATGGCATGCAGCGCCGTTCGGACCTTGGCTGGGCCGCGGCGATGGCATGGGTGAATGAAGGTCACATCGGACAGAAAAAACTCTCCCACGCGCTGGTGCATGGCATGCGCCTGAGCATCGACAAGGTGGATGCCGCCCAGCCACCGCCCGCCACGGTGGACTACAAGCTGTGGTCTGCACCGCGTCCTGAAATGCCGGTCATGCGCAGGCAGTTTCACTACGACTGGCACTGGCAGTGGCCGTATGGAAACGGCGACATCGGCAACCAGGGGCCGCATCAGTATGATGTGGCGCGCTGGGCGCTCAATGATCCCGCCACGCTGCCGCAGCGTGTGATGAGCCTGGGCCATCGCTGGGGGTATGTGGATGATGGGCAGACCGCGAACTGCCAGCTGGCCTTCCACCCGTACGAGCCGGTGCCGCTTTTGATGGACATGTTTGGCCTGCCCATGAGGAACATGGACAAGAAATCCGGCGAGCCTCCTTACAAGGGCATCCGCACCGGGAACATCATCCACTGTGAGGGCGGCTACGTGGCGGAATCGAAGGCCTATGACAATGAGGGCAAGACGATCACGAAGTTTGAGAACTTCCTCACCGGCCCTGACCACATGAAGAACTTCATCGACTCCGTGCGTGAAGGGAAATACACCAAGGACGTGCTTCACATCCGCCACGGGCAGCAGGCGGCCATGCTCTCCCATCTCGCAAACACGTCCTACCGCCTTGGCAAAGCCATGAAGAACGAGGAGATCAAGGAACGGCTGCAGGGGGACAAATTTGGCCAGGCCATGTTTGCCGACATGCTCAGCACGCTCGCGGCCAATCAAATCAACACCGATGTCGATCAAGTCATTGTCGGCCCCTGGCTTGATTTTGATCCGGTCAACGAGGTCTTCACCGGCCAGTTCGCCACGGAGGCCAACAAACTTGCACAGGAGGAATACGCCGCGGGCTTTGAACTTCCCGAGGTGTGATCCTCAGGGCGGCGCATGCTGCCGCCGAAAATCCTTCGGCGACATGCCCACCACCTGCTTGAAGCGCCGGGAGAAATGAAAGGCGTCGTGAAAGCCCAGATCGGCCGCGATCTGGGCGAGGGTGTGGCTGCTCTCCAGGAGTTTGGAGCAGGCGCGTAGCACGATCTCATCGGCGCGAAACTCGCCGGGGCTTTTGCCGGTCATGTGCACGAACCGTTTTCGAAAAGCACTGTAGGACATGCCAAGGTCAGCGGCGATCTGCTCCAGCGAAGGTGTGTTGAGTTTGCCATCGGCCAGCATGCGCTCTGCAGATTCACGCCACTGCACGCTCTCCGTTGTTTGATGCCGCGCATCATCAAACTGCAGGGCGTCGGCCAGCCACTGCTGAAACTGGCACAGCCTTGTCAATGGCGCGGACTCGGGCGCGTCCGGCGGCGGCACGATGATGCGGCGAAGGCGGTCCACCCAATAGGGCAGGGGGCTCAGCTCCAGCACGCGGCTGCGGTCCCCGGGATGTCCGGCGGACTGCCAGGCGTCAAAGAGGCTGCCGTTGAACCACAGAAAAAGCTCGCTCCAGCGCACACCGTTTTGCGGGCCGTAGCTTTGGTTGATTCCAGGCTTTGACCACACCAGCGTGCCGGGCTGCAGCACGCGGCGCACACCGGTGTCGTCCATGTAGTCGGCGCTGCCCTCCAGCGTCAGCACCAGAAGGTAGTTTGGCGTGGGACGCAGGAAGTGTGGAGGCGGCGCATGCGCATAGGTGGCCTGGCTGTTCCACTTGGTGCCTGCGTAAACGATCTGTCCCAGCTCGCAGTGCACAGGACGCGTGGCGTTTACATTCCACGGACCGGGAATGTTGAAGTAAAGATTGGGGTCGCGCACATCAGCCATGCCAAAATATGCATGAATGAGGTCAAACATTCAATTTAGAGAGAAGCCGGAAGCCCGTATGGGTATGTCAGACAGTCAATGCCAGCCCATGCGTCCGCCTGAACTCCATCCCAGCACCTGCCCGCCATCTGCCCTCTGCGCAGTGCTGTGCCTCTCGGTGTTTGCACTGCCGGCGATGGCCGTGGATTACGTGAAGGACATCAAGCCACTCCTCAAGGAGCGCTGTGTCTCCTGCCATGGCACCGTGAAGCAGAAAGGGGATCTGCGGCTCGATGCGGGTGCGTTGATTCAAAAAGATGTTCATCACGAGCTGCTCAAACGCATTGCGTCCACGGATGAAGACGAACGCATGCCTCCGGAGGGCAAACGGCTGAGTGCTGAGCAGATAGAACTGCTGCGGCAATGGACTGCGGCCGGTGCGCCCTTTCCCAAGGATGAAGTCATCCCGAAGAAACCCTCCGAGCACTGGTCCTTTCAGCCGGTGCGGCGGCCCGACGTCCCTGCGTCCGCCTTCACCCATCCCATTGACGCCTTTGTGTTTGGCAGGCATGAGGCAGCACCTAAGGCCGATGCGCAAGTGCTGCTGCGGCGTGTGCACCTAGACCTGACCGGCCTGCCGCCGACGCTTCAAGAGCAAGAGCGCTTTTCAGACATCAACACCGTGATCGATGACCTGCTCACACGCCCCGAGTACGGCGAGCGCTGGGCCCGGCACTGGCTGGATGTGGTGCGTTATGCGGACAGCAACGGCTACGAGCGCGATGCCGAAAAGCCCTTCGTCTGGCGCTATCGGGACTATGTCATTGATTCGCTCAATCAAGACAAGGCGTTCAATCGCTTCGTGCTGGAGCAGCTCGCGGGCGATGAATTGCCGGACCGCTCCCTCGCATCCGTCATAGCCACCGGGTTTCTGCGCCTCGGTCACTGGGATGACGAGCCTGCCGATTCTGTGGCAGATCGTTATGATCAGCTTGATGACATCGTCAGCACCACCGGGCAGGCGTTTCTCGGGCTCACCATCGGCTGCGCGCGCTGCCACGATCACAAATTTGAGCCGTTGTCCACGCGCGACTACTACAGCCTCGTCGCTGTCTTCAATCCCCTGCAACGTCCTGCCAAAGGACGTAAGGAGCTGACCTTCCCAATCGACAGCACCGAGGTTTATGCCTTTCACGAACCGTCTGCGAAGGCGCCGGAGACGCACGTGCTCGTGCGCGGTTCGCCCACCCGCTTCGGCGATCTCGTAGGGCCTGCGGTGCCCGCCATTCTCGCCAGGCAGCAGCCGGAATTTCCCGGGGCGAACGATGCAACCACCCGACGCCGTCTCGGCCTGGCGCAGTGGATCGCCAGCGAGCAAAACCCGCTCACGGCCCGTGTCATCGTGAACCGCATCTGGCAGCAGCACTTCGGCCAGGGATTGGTGACCACGGCCAACGACTTCGGCCTCATGGGTTCCGCTCCTTCACAACCCGAACTCCTCGACTGGCTTTCTCACTGGTTCATGCACGATGCCAGCTGGTCGCTGAAAAAGCTGCACCGCCTCATCCTCACCAGCCGTGCCTGGCAGATGAGCAAGACACCGGACTCGCTCATGCGCTATCGTCGCCTCGAAGTCGAGGCCATCCGGGACTCCATGCTTGCCGTCAGCGGTCAGCTCAACTCGAGGCGCTTCGGCCCTGCGATGAAACCCGGCATTCCCAAGGCCGCGCTGGAGGCCAACACCGACAAGGAAAAAGTCTGGCAGCCCTCGGACGAGCGCGAAGCCTCGCGCCGCAGCATTTACGCCTTCATCAAGCGCGGCCTCGTCGTCCCCATGCTTGAGACGCTTGATCTGGCTGACACGGTGAGCAGCTGCCCCCAGCGCCAGGTCACCACCGTCGCCCCACAGGCCCTGAGTCTCTTCAATGGCGAGTTCGTGAACCAGCAGGCCCGTCACTTTGCCGAACGCCTTAAACGCGAAGCCGGTGACGACGCCGAGAAGCAAATCAGCCTAGCCTGGAAGCTCGCCCTCTGCCGCGAACCTTCACGCGAGGAGATGGCAAAGATGCGAGCCTTTTTGCAGGAGCAGCCACTGGAGCAGGCCTGCCGCGTGATTTTGAATCTGAACGAGTTTGTTTATCCAGAGTAAAACGATGAACGATTTTATCACACGTCGCGAATACCTCTTGCGTGCCACGGGTGGCTTCGCTGGTCTGGCGCTGGCGGATTTGATGGCCGCATCACCGCTGTCTGAAAAGCGCGCGCACTTTCCCGCGAAGGCCAAGCATTGCGTCTTCCTCTTTATGAACGGCGGACCGAGCCAGGTGGACACGTTTGATCCGAAGCCGGCGCTGAAAAAATACCACGGCATGCCTTACACGGGGGATGCGAAGGTGGGGTCGAATGGGCGTGCGGTGGGGCATCTGATGCAGTCGCCGTTTGAATTTAAAAAGCATGGGCAGAGCGGGCTGGAGATCAGCAGCCTGTTTCCACACACGGCCATGCATGCGGATGACCTCTGTGTGATCCGCTCCATGCATGCTGACACTGCGGCGCATGCTTCGGGATGCCTGCAGATGAACACAGGCAGCATTTTCATCGGCAAGCCCTGTCTCGGTTCCTGGCTCAACTACGGCCTTGGCTCCTCCAACCAAGATTTGCCGGGCTTTGTCGTGATGACGGACCCGCGAGGCGGACCGATCGGCAGCGCCTCGAACTGGACGGCGGGTTACATGCCGGCGGCGTATCAGGGCACCTTGTTTCGCAGCGGCGGCTCACCCCTGCTGGATCTTGCCACTCCGGAAGGCACGAGCGAGCGGACGCAGCGGCGCAGTCTGGACCTGCTCAAGTCTTTGAACGAAGAGCACCTCAAGCGTCATCCCGAAGAGACGGAGCTGATGGCCCGCATCGAGTCCTATGAACTGGCCTACCGCATGCAGACGGAGGCGATGAGCGTGGTCGACCTCGACAGCGAAGACTCCGCCACCCGCGAGATGTACGGGCTCAACCATCCGCGCACCGCCGACTTTGGCCGCAAGTGCCTCATCACCCGCAAGCTCATCGAGAAAGGCGTGCGCTTCATCCAGCTCTACTCCGGCGGCGGCCATATTGAGGACACCTGGGACGGGCACAACGACTGTATCACCAACCACACATTGCATGCGGGAGAAACGGATCGGCCCATCGCCGCGCTGATTGCCGACCTGAAACGCACCGGCCTGTGGGAGGAGACCCTGCTCGTCTGGGGCGGCGAGTTTGGCCGTACACCCACGAGCGAAGGCGTTGGCAAGCCGGGCCGTGATCATGACTGGCATGGCTTTTCCATGTGGCTGGCCGGCGCCGGAGTCAAAGGCGGGCAGGCCATCGGCGCCACGGATGAACTTGGATTTAAGGCCGTGGAGGACCGCTGCCACGTCAGCGATTTGCATGCGACCATCCTCCATCTCATGGGCATCGACCACTCGCGCCTCAGTTATCTGCATCAGGGACTCAACCAGCGTCTCACCGGAGTGGAAGACCGGCGGGTGATCACCCAGGCACTGGCTTAGCGGCGCGGCTGTTTTTGTTTGATGAAACAGCCTTCGGGGCACGTTTGGTCTGCCCTCAGATGATGAAACTCTTCGCCCCGATTTTCCTTTTCGCCCTTGCCGGTCTGCATGCAGAGACGCCGCCTCCCGTCGCGACTGCCTTGCAGCCGTTTGTGGACGGCAACGTCCTCGCCGGAGCCGTCACGCTAGTGGCTGACAAAGACAAGGTGCTGGACGTGACCACCGTCGGCTGGGCGGACATCGAGGCCAAAAAGCCGATGACCAAGGATGCCATTTTCTGGATTGCCTCCATGAGCAAACCCATTACCGCGACCGCTTTCATTATGCTGGTGGATGAGGGCAAGGTCTCGCTGGACGACCCGGTGGAAAAATACCTGCCCGAGTTTAAGGGGCAGATGGTAATTGCGGAAAAAGACACACAACATGTGCTTTTGCGGAAGCCCCGGCACCCCATTACCGTGCGCAACATCCTCAGCCACACGAGTGGTCTCACTTTCAAATCCGCCGTCGAAGACCCCACCCTCGACATGCTTCCCCTCCGTGTGGCCGTCCTAAGCTACGCCGCCGCAGCGCTGCAATTTGAACCAGACTCCAAATACCAGTACTCCAATGCCGGCATCAATACCGCAGCCCGCATCATCGAAGTCGTCTCCGGCATGAGGTATGAGGATTTCATGCAGCAGCGTCTTTTCACTCCTCTGGGAATGGTGGACACCACCTTCTGGCCCACAGAAGCGCAGGAAGAGCGCATCGCCACCTCGTACAAGCCCAATCCGGACAAGAGCGGCCTTGAAGCCATGCAGGTGACTCAGCTGCACTATCCCCTGCACGAGCACATCCGCCAGCCGATGCCCGCTGGAGGATTGTTCAGCACCGCAGCCGATGTTGGCAGGTTTTGCCAGATGCTGCTCAGCGGCGGCCAGTTTGGCGGCAAACGCTACATCTCCGAAGCTTCGCTGAAGCAGCTGCAGACCAAGCAGACGGGAGAAGGCCTCAATGCCTACAGCCTGGGATTCCAGCTCAACGGCACCGCCTTTGGCCATGGTGGCGCCTACTCCACCCATCTGAACATCGATCCTGCCAAAGGCATCGCCACCGTCTTCATGGTGCAGCACAGCGGCTGGAGAACCGATGAAGGAAAGAAGATCCTTCCCGCTTTTCAAAAAGCCGCTGCTGACACATTTGCCAAACCCTGACCCCAGTTTACTCCAACCCACATGAAATCATCCGCCATCCTCACGCTGCTCCTTGCGGCATCTCTGCACGCGCAGACACCTGCTCCCACCCCCAAGCCCGCACCGGCTCCGAAACGTGCGCCGACTGTCGCCAATGTGCCTTATGGCACGCATGAGCGGCAGGTGCTGGACTTTTACAAGGCTGAATCTTCCAAGCCGACACCGCTGCTGTTTTTCATCCACGGCGGCGGCTGGGTGGCTGGTGACAAGTCAGGCGTGGGAGAACTGGAGGCCTGCCTCAAGGCTGGTATTTCCGTGGTTTCCATCAACTACCGCTATTCGTGGCAGGCGCAGCTTGCAGGCGTGATGCCACCAGTGCAATGGCCGCTGGAGGATGCGGCACGCGCTCTGCAGTTTGTGCGCAGCAAGGCTGCGGAATGGAACATCGACAAGCAGCGCATCGGCGCCAGCGGTGGCTCCGCAGGGGCATGCTCCAGCCTCTACCTCGCCTTCCATGATGACATGGCCGATCCAAAGAGCAGCGATCCTGTCGCCCGTGAGTCCACCCGCCTTTGGTGTGCCGCCGTCAGCGGTGCGCAGACCTCGCTGGACCCCAAGCAGCTTAAGGAGTGGACCCCCAACAGCCGCTACGGTGGTCATGCCTTCGGCTTTATGGACCCAAACGAGCGCAAGACGCGCGACACGCGATTTGCCGAATTTTTGGAGAAACGCGAGTCTGTGCTGAAGTGGATCAAGATGTACTCGCCGTATGAACTTGTGAGCAAGGACGATCCGCCGGTGTACCTTTACTACACCAATGTTCCGGCCATCGGCAAGGAACAGAAGGATCCCACCCATACGTCGAACTACGGCGTGAAGCTCCAGGAACATTGCCGCGAAATCGGAGACGAATGCGAGCTGGTCTATCCCGGTGCGCCGGATGTGAAGCATAAGAGCATCTCGGATTTTTTGATTGAGACGCTGAAGAAACCCTGAACCACATCCGAAATACCAATCCAAATTGATATGAAACTCGCTCTCTCCCTCCTCTTACTCACATCAATCTCGTTCGCGGCCGATGCGCCGGCGAAAAAAGCTGAAGCTCCTGCCAAGAAAGCCGCGGCCCCAGCGGCGAAGGCACCCGCCAAGAAAAACTACCCGAAGAACCCGCCGCCGACGGTGGCGAACCTGAAGTATGGGCCGTTTGAGCGGAACGTGCTGGACTTTTGGCAGGCGAAATCAGACAAGCCGACGCCGCTGCTGTTCTTTATCCATGGCGGCGGCTGGATGGGCGGGGACAAGGCGGGCATCGCGGTGGAGCCGTTTTTGAAGGAGGGCATTTCCGTTGTGTCGATCAACTACCGCTACATCTCACAGGCGCAGGATGTGGTGCCCCCGGTGAAGGCACCCTTGACCGATGCAGCACTGGCATTGCAGACGGTGCGCAGCAAGGCGGCGGAGTGGAACATCGACAAGACACGCATCGCAGCGAGCGGCGGCTCGGCTGGTGCGTGCAGCAGCCTTTGGCTGGCCTTCCATGACGACATGGCGGACCCCAAGAGCAGCGATCCCATCAAGCGCGAGTCCACACGACTGCTGACTGCTGCTGTGAACGGCCCGCAGACCACGCTGGACCCGCAGCAGATGCGTGAGTGGACGCCGAACAGCAAATACGGCGGCCATGCCTTCAGCAAGGCGGGTGAGTTCAAAAACTTCGATGACTTCGTGGCGGCGCGTGAACGCATCCTGCCATGGATCAACGAGTACTCGCCTTACGCCTTGGTGACTTCTGATGACCCCGGTGTGTATTGCTCCTTCGGTGCGCCGCCAGCGATTGGCAAGGAAGAGAAGGACCCGACTCACACGGCGAACTTCGGCGTGAAACTGCAGGAGCACTGCAAGGAGAAGGGTGTGGCCTGTGATGTGGTTTATCCAGGTGCGGCGGATGTGAAGTACAAGACGACCACCGAATATCTCATTGCCAAACTCAAGGAAACGAAGTGAAGGAAACAGACTTTTACTGACCGATGAACATGAAACTCAAAGCGCTCTCTCTAGGCGGCGCCCTGCTGTCACTCTGTCTGATCTCGCGGGCTGAAGACTCCGCATTTCGCCCGATTTTTAACGGCAAAGATCTGGCCGGCTGGTATGGCCTGAACCCGCATTCCGTCGTCAAACTCAAGGACGAGAAGAAGACGGAAGCGCTCAAGAAAATGCGCGATGAATTCGCCACAGACTGGAAGGTCGAAAATGGCGAACTGGTCAATGACGGCCACGGACCTTATGCCACCACGGAAGAGGAATTTGGCGACATCGAATTCCTCATCGAATACAAAACCGTGGCGGGTGCCGACAGCGGCATCTACCTGCGTGGCGCGCCGCAGGTGCAGATCTGGGACAAGAACCAGGTGTTTGATCCGGCCAAGCCAACACGCAAACCGCACCTTGGCTCGGGTGGTCTGTTCAACAACACCCCGGACACGCCTGGGCGTGATCCTCTGGTGGTGGCGGACAAGCCCTTTGGCGAGTGGAACAGCTTCCGCATACGCCAGATCGGTGCGCGCACCTGGGTGTGGCTGAATGACAAGCTCGTGGTGGACGGCAATGTGATGGAAAACTACTGGGACAAAACCCAGCCGCTGCCTGCCAAAGGCCCTATCATGCTGCAAACTCACGGCGGCGAGATCCGCTGGCGCAACCTGAAGGTGCGCGAGATCGGCTCTGATGAGGCGAAGAAGATCCTTGCCGAGGCCGACGCGAAAAAGTGAGTCTTTGAATCCAACGAAAAAGCCGCAGGGGAGCGATTCCCTGCGGCTTTTTGATTTTTGAAAGGTTGCTTACTTGTTTAGCACGAGGCGGAGGGTGCCGTTGTGGATTTCCAGGGACTGAATGCCGGCAAGGAACTTTTGCAGCGCGGGATCGGACTCGACGTTCTGGGCGATGAGATCGACACCCTTCATGTCGCCGAGCCAGCTGTTGGGCAGAGAGATGCCGCCGAGGGTGAGATCATCCAGTTTCAGGGAGAGCTTGTGCTCCGGGGAAAGGCTGGTGCCAAAGGTAAAGCGCAGACGGATCTTTTGATTGGGGACGATAGGGAAGTCTTCCGGAGCGGTGAGGATGACGGCTGCGGAGACCTGGCCTTCGCCGAATTTTACCTGCACGCTTTCGCCGAGTTCCTGCTGGGCGAGGTAGGCGTTCACTTCGCGTTCGTTGATCACGAGCGTGCGGTTGGCCTCCTCAGGCGGGACAGTGGCCGGGTTGTTCAGGACCTGCAGCTTGCTGTCAAAGGCTTCTTTTTCCTTCGCGGTCAGACTCACAGGAGTCATGGCGGAGGGGTAGAAGGTATGCTTGACCCAGACGGCCCCGGTGGCGGCGGCGATGCCCGCGCAGCCGAGGATGACGGCGAGGGTGATGAGCACGACTTTCTTCGTGGAGCGCGCACGCGGTGCGGCGGGCGCAACGGATTCAGGGATGGTTTGCATGGTGGTGAGTTTGGATGCTTTCCGGCCAAGAGTATTCATTTCAGCGAAAAAATGCCAGCTACAGCTTGCCCCGCAGTTTGTAAGGCATTGACTCTACGCGCCGGGCTTGGGAACATCTGGAATAACCATGAAATACATACTCGCTCTCGATCAGGGCACCACCAGCTCACGTGCCATCCTCTTCAACCATGACGGCGGCATCGTGGCGACGGCGCAGAAGGAATTCCAGCAGATCTTTCCGAAGCCGGGCTGGGTGGAGCACGATGCGCAGGAAATCTGGGCCACGCAGGCCGGGGTGGCATCAGAGGTGCTGCACAAAGCGCATGCTACGGCGGCGGACGTGGGTGCCATCGGCATCACCAATCAGCGTGAGACAACCGTCGTATGGGATCGCAAGACAGGAAAGCCGATCTGCAATGCCATCGTGTGGCAGGACCGCCGCACGGCGCCCATGTGTGACAAGCTGCGCGCGCAGAAGCTGGACAAGATCATCCAAAAGAAGACGGGGCTCGTGGTGGATGCCTATTTCTCCGCCACGAAGGTGCAGTGGATTTTGCAGAATGTGAAAGGGGCCAAGGCTCGGGCCGCGAAGGGGGAACTGGCCTTTGGCACCATCGACTCCTGGCTGCTGTGGAATCTTACCGGCGGCAAGGTGCATGCCACGGATGTGAGCAATGCCTCGCGGACGATGCTTTATGACATTCGGAAAGGCACCTGGGATGATGAACTGCTTAAAATCTTCGGCGTGCCGCGCTCCATGCTGCCTGAGGTGAAGGATTCCAGCGGCGTGTTTGGGGAGACGTCGCTGCTCGGCGGATCCATTCCCATCGCCGGCATCGCGGGAGATCAGCAGTCGGCATTGTTTGGGCAGATCTGCACCAAGCCTGGCATGGTGAAGAACACCTATGGCACCGGCTGCTTCATGCTGATGAACACGGGCACCAAGCCCATCGCCTCCAAAAACAAGCTGCTCACCACGGTGGCCTGGCGCATCGGCGGACGCACGGAGTATGCGCTGGAAGGCAGCGTGTTTATTGCGGGCGCGGCCATTCAGTGGCTGCGGGATGGGCTGGGCATCATCCGCCAGTCGGCGGATGTAGAAGCGCTTGCGGCGAGTGTGCCGGACACCGGCGGAGTTTACCTGGTGCCTGCGTTTGCGGGTCTCGGCGCTCCGCATTGGGATGCGTACGCACGTGGCACGCTGGTGGGCATGACGCGCGGCACCACGGCTGCGCACATTGCGCGTGCGGCGCTTGAGGGCATTGCTTTGCAGGTCATGGACATCCTGAAGGCCATGGAGGCGGACGCGGGCATCAAGCTCAAGGAACTGCGTGTGGACGGCGGCGCGTGCGTGAACAATCTGCTCATGCAACTGCAGTGCGATCTTCTTGGAGTTCCTGTGGTGCGCCCGAAGGTGAATGAAACCACTGCGCTCGGCGCCGCCTGTCTCGCAGGGCTGGCCGTGGGCTATTGGAAAGATCTGGCTGATATCGCCAAGCACTGGCAGGTGGACCGCAAGTTTAAGCCCGGCATGAAGGCGGCGGCCCGCGCCAAGATCACACAAGGCTGGGGCCGGGCACTGGGCCGTGCGAAGGGATGGGAGGATAAATCAGCGTGAAGAACAAAGAGTGGATCAACGCGCCCTGCCCGTTTCTGCCGGAAGAAAACCGGCACTATGATCACACGGACATCGAAGCGCTGAATCATGAGCGAGGTCCGCTGTTTTATGAAACGGCTCTTCACTATGCGCAGAGCCTGTGGCGGGAAGGTTTTCCGGCGAAGAGCATTCTCATTCTCAACCGCGCGCTCTCGTTGCCGTTGAAGGAGGATGAACCCATCCTGGCGAAATGGCCGCTGCCGTATCTAGCGCTGGTTTGGATTATGCAGCACCGGGTGGAGGGTCAGTTCATTGGGAACCCGCGACGTCACTGGCAGCATCTGGCCACGCGCATGGTGGAGCCGAACAAGGAGCTGCGTACCTGGCGCGCCTGGGCGTGCTGGTACCTTGCGCAGTTGATCCTGCCGGAGTCGGAGTTTCCCTCGGACCAGAAGCAAATCCGCGAGGAGCAGATCGTGGAGCCGACCAAGAGTGAGATCGCCGGTCATTTGCACCGCCTCTCGCCTGCGCGGGACGAGGACGTGTGGCAGCATGCCCTGGGCACGCTGCAAACGCGAAAGTACGAACCGCTCCCCGCTCGCATCCGCCGCATTGGCGCGCATGAACTGGTGACGGTGCAACGTCTTGGGCATGAGATCTGGCATGCGTATTATCCCGGCATCATCAGCGAAGAGCAGATCCGCTACATGCTTTCCATCTGGTACCAGCCCGGCTCCATGGCGCATGAGATGCAGGCGCGGGACGTGTGGTATGCGCTGGTCGAGGTCGCCGGGCCAAAGCCGGTGGGCTACATCTCGTTTGAGAAGCTCCTGTTTGAGCCGGTGCTCTTTATCAACAAGCTCTACCTCCTGCCCGAGGTGCACGGCCACGGCCTGGGCTCCTTCACCCTCCGCTGGGCGGAGGATCGCGCCAGGGAACTGCGCTGCAAGGCCGTGCGCCTGCGCGTGAACAAGCGCAACGCTCCGGCCATCCGCTCTTATTTGAGGGCCGGTTTTCGGTTCACCGAGGACGTCGTCAGCGACATCGGCAGCGGGTTTGTGATGGATGACTATGTGATGGAGAAGGCGGTGTGAGGCCTTAGTTCCTCTTTGACACCCCCGCCCGCGCATTCCATTTCACCCGGTGATCCCTCTCAACCTTTCCCTCGCTGAAGTTCCTGGCATGCCGGCGCATGCGGCGCGGCTGCTGGGGAAGGAGGGGGTGAAAACGGTGGGGGATGTGATGGCGGTGCTGCCGTTCCGGCATGAGGACCGGCGGCAGATGCAGGCGCTGGCGTTTCAGGCGGGGCTGCTGCCGGTGTGCCATCATGTGCTGGTCACGAAGACGGGGAACAAGTTTTTTGGCAGGGCGGGGGTGTTTGAGGCGGTGGTGCGGCATGCGACGGGGCTGCTGGGGCAGCAGCTGACGCTGAAATGGTGGAACATGCCCTTCATGAGCCGGGTGCTGGCGGAGGGACAGGAGCTGATCGTCTATGGGGTGATCAAGGACACGAAGGGGCGGCTGAGCATGGCGCACCCGGAGTATGAGATCGTCAAAGGCGGGGCGGATGATGATGCGGAGCAGATCCACATGGGACGCATCACGCCGATCTACCGGCTGCGCGGGGCGATGACGCAGAAGGCGCTGCGCGTGGCTGCGTGGCATGTGCTGCGGGCGCTTCCAGAGTCGTTTGTGGAAGATCTGCTGCCGAAGCCGAGCGCGGATGGAGAGTTTGCGGGGATGTCTCGGTCCAAGGCGCTGAGGGAGGTGCATTTCCCAGCCAGCATGGAGACGCTGGAGCAGGCACGGCGCTACCTGGCGCTGCAGGAGTTTTACGGTTACCAGCTGCGGGTGGCCATGCGGAAGCGGCGCGTGCTGGAATCCGGCGGACGCAGGCAGGCGGGCACGGGCGAGCTGCTGCGGGATTTTTTCAAGGAGCTACCGTTTCAGCTGACTGCGGCGCAGCAGCGCTGCCTGGACGAAATTCACCAGGACATGGCTTCAGGCAATCCGATGAACCGCCTGCTGCATGGCGATGTAGGCAGTGGCAAGACGGTAGTGGCCTTTGCGGCGATGCTGCGCGCGGTTGAGTCCGGACGGCAGGCGGTGCTGATGGCACCCACGCAGATCCTGGCGGAGCAGCATGCGCGCAATGCACGGAAATGGCTGGAACCTCTGGGCCTGCGAGTGGCGCTGCGCACGGGGTCAAAGCGGGAGGACGGGGATGGGGTGGAACTGCTGCGTGGGAAAAAGAGTTCGGGGAAAACGGAAATCGTCATCGGAACCCATGCGCTGCTGCATGACGCGGAGCTGATGCACAACACGGGGATCGTGGTTATTGACGAGCAGCATAAGTTTGGCGTGGCGCAGCGTGCGCGGCTGATTCACAAAGGGGACACGCCCGATGTGCTGGTGCTGACGGCCACGCCAATTCCGCGCACGCTGACGCTGACGGTGTATGGCGACCTCGATGTTTCCACCATCGACCAAAAGCCACGCGATGGAGTGAAGATCGTCACCAAAGTGCGGCCGAAGACGAAGCTGAAGGAAGCGGCGAAATTCCTGCGCGAACAGATCGAGGAGGGACGGCAGGGATACATCGTGTATGCGCTGATCGACGAGTCGGAGAAGCTGGAAGCGGGCGCAGCGACCAAAGGACATGAGGAATGGTCCAAGCTGCTGGCTCCCTGCGAGGTGGGGCTGCTGCATGGCCGTATGAGCGCGGATGAGAAGGAGGAAGTCATGAAACGCTTCCGCGCAGGGAAGCTGGACGCTCTGGTTTCCACGACAGTGATCGAAGTGGGCATCGATGTGCCGAATGCAACGGTGATGTTCATTCATGACGCGGGCCGCTTTGGCCTGGCGCAGCTTCATCAGCTGCGCGGGCGCATCGGCCGCGGGGCGCATACGAGCTACTGCGTGCTGTTTGTGGATGACAAGGATGAGGAGAACCGCCAGCGGCTGGCGATCATGGAGGAGACGAGCGACGGATTTCAAATTGCCGAAGAAGATCTGCGCCGCCGTGGGCCAGGGGATGTGCTGGGGCATGCGCAGAGCGGGCAGGCCCCGCTGCTGTTTGGCGAACTGCTGGCGGACACCCGGCTGGTGCGGCTGGCGCGGCAGCTGGCGGAGCGGACGCTGGACGAAGATCCGAACCTGGAGCGCCCGAGTTTGGCGGCATTCCGGGATGAACCGGTGGCACCGGAACAGGCCCAGGCGATGATGCAGTGAGGGGCGGCAGGCGCCACGGCATGTCCGGTGACCTGAAGCTTGGCTTAGTTTAGCGGGCTTGACTATTGAAGGTTTTACCCGGTTTGTACCTCGTGTCATGCATCCTCTTGCTCCCAGTTGCGCGCCTGTAGCGCTCATGGACCAGGCCGAAGTCGCTCAAAAAACGCGGCGCCGGCACGGCAAGCGGAGCTTTTGGACCGTGATGCGGGTGACGATTGGCGCAGCCGCCGCCCTGAGTGTGACTGCTTTTGCAGTGTGGCTGAAACAAGAGACGCCGCATCCGCATGCCGCCATCGCGATACGTGAGTCTCCCCTGGTTGAAGCACGAAGCCTGAAATCTCCGCTGCAGACGGCGCAATCGTCCGCTCTTGCGGCATACGGTTTGAGGAAAGAGCCGACGCCTGCCGCTGCTGCAGCATCAGCTCCTCCTGGCGTGGTGGCTCCGGTCCCGATCTCGCTGGAACCACCGCTTCCGGCGCAGAAAGAAACAATCAAACAGCCGCCGCCAGTGTGGCTGCTGACGGACATTCCCGATTTTGCCGTGGAAAAGAATGCCAGACTTTCTCCGGCACAAACGATCGACCGCCTGCGGCAAAGCCTGCGGGAGGCGGGGGCGAGGCAGATGGGGCTGGCGGTGAGATTTGCAGTGCTGAATTTGTCTGAGCTGCTGGCCATGGATGCCAAAAGCTGGGCGGCGGGCCTGGAGACTCAGGCTGCCAATGAAAACCGCGCCTCGGCCATGCTGCTGACGTTTTATCTTCAGTATCTGGACAGGGGAGGGGAAGGCGCGGGCGTAAAGGCACTGCTGCATGCCATGGAGCAGGGCATGCCGGAGGAGCGGGCGGTGAGGGAGTGCATTCTGGCAGGGCGCAGCGTGGAGGAGCTGGAAAGGGAGATGGGGCGGGTGTTTGCGGAGGCCGGTGTGGAGCTGCAGTTTACCCGGCGCGGTGGGCTGGCCTTCAGGCCATGACGGAATCCGGGGGAGAATCCTTTTGCCCGGTCTCCGTTTTGCCGTTAATCCGTGCGCATCTCCATGAAGACATCCTGGTCCATACGCCTAGTGCGCGCGCTGTTCTTTGCGTTCTCCGTTTTCATTGGCATCGCCATTGCCCTGGGGCTGCAGCAGGATGCCTGGGTGGGCGCGGTAGGTGGTGCGGTTTTCATGGGAATGCTCGTGATCCTGGACTCCATTCTGGCGCACTTCACCCTGCGAGATTTCTCGCACGCCACGCTGGGGCTGGCAGTGGGTTTGTTTTGTGCGTGGCTGATCACACGCATCGGTGTGTTTCAGCTCGCCTATTTTCAAAATCATGAGGAGGCGGCAGCACTGCAAAACGTGGTGGAAATCTGCATCTACGGCACGCTCGCGTTTTTCGGAGTGACGTTTGCGCTGCGCAGCGACCGGGACCAGTTTGCCTTTTTGATCCCCTACATCCGCTTCCGGCGGGACGGCTCTGAAGGTGAACCATTGCTCCTGGACACCAATGCGGTCATCGATTCGAGGCTGCCGGCCGTGTTTGCCACGGGGTTCCTCAGCGGCGCCGTGGTGGTGCCACGCTGCGTTTTGGATGAACTTCAGCAGCTTTCTGACTCTGCCGAACCGGCGCAGTCCCTGCGGGGCAAGCGGGGGCTGGAGATGATGGAAAAGATGCGCGCCAAGCCGGAGATGAAGGTGTCCATCCATGAAGACGGCTTGTCCGATGTGCCACTGGAAGTGCGGCTGGTGACGCTGGCGCGGGAGCTGAATGCACGGCTGCTGACCAGTGACGACAACCTCACCAAAGTGGCCCGGCTGCGCGGCATCACCGTGCTCAGTTTTCGCGAACTGGCCGGGGCGCTGAATCCGGAGCTGAGCGTGGGAGATGAACTGCGGCTGCTGCTGACGAAGCAGGGCAAGGACAAAAACCAGGCAGTGGGTTACTTGCCGGACGGTGCCATGATCGTGGTGAACAATGCCGCACCCAAGATCGGCCAGACTGTGGATGTGGTGGTCTCCGGCACGCTGCCCACGAGTGCGGGACGGCTGATCTTTGCCGAGATCAAGCCCGGCGCGTGAGGCGCCTGCGCGTCGTCACGCTGCAGGCGATCGCGAGAGCCAGAAGCAGAGCAGAACTCGGCTCCGGGACAACAGCGATGGCCATGATGGCGTCGGCGCTGGTGGAAATACGGGACGCATACATGCTGGAGGGATTGTCGAGGGGCAGATCGGGGACGAGGGACCAGCCAAAGGCATCGGAACCTTGGTAGAGGCCGCCGCGATCAAACAAAGCCGCGTTAAAGTCGGAGCCGTCTCCTACGACGTTGTTTGTGTCAAACATGCCGTCGATGCTGTAGTTCACGCCCGCCAGTTTCCAGATGCCGCCGTCATCCACGAAGACACCGCCACCGGAATCGCCATTGGAAAGCGTGGCTTCCTCGGCTGTGCCGCTGGCACTGAAGGAGGCGGTGAGCAGATCGCCGATAGCGCTGGAATAAATGCCGCTCACGGTGTTGCTGCCCCAGCGTGCCACGCCATCTGGAGTGGTTTCCTGCCAGCCATGCAGAGCGCTGCCCACCAGGACATCCGCGCCACGCGGGCCGCCACGGCCGTTGATTTCCATGGTCATTCCAGTTTCAGAGGAGCCTGTATAGAGGGGAGCGTAACTGGAAAAATATTCCTGAATTTTAAAGATGCGGAGATCCGTGCCCGCGATGTCCCAATAGCCCAGGCCCCCGTTGGCGGCCGCATCGATGTGATAGGTCATGTCACCCACACCATTGAAGGTGCTGCTTTGAGTAAAAGTGCTGCCCTGAGTGCCGAAGTGCTGTGCCGTGATAAAGTATTGCGGGGCAATCATGGTGCCGAGGTAAGCACCATACGATCCTTCATACTGCCATCCTGAATTCAAAAAGGCACCCGTGGGCGCAGTGGTGTTGTGGAAGGGATCTCCGGTGGCTTCAAACACGATCGCCTGGCATGGAAAGACGCCCAGACACAGCCAAGCCAAGGCAGCGCATGTGACGCGCGAGCGAAGGGATGCCGATGTTTTGGAGCGCTGGAACATCAAGTACCGTCTCACTCTCTTTCTGAATTACCATAAAAGATTGATGAATCGACCTAAAATCACACCCTGAGGGGGGAGGGAAACTCCTTTTGGAAATGGAATGATGCCTGCTCACCGAAATCCACGCTCGACACATCGGTCATTTTTGTTATGGATGGCGAACTTGTGACGCAGAAATGAAAAACAAATGGTTCAACATGCTGGGTGCCTGTGTGCTTCCGCCGCTCGTCGGCGTGGGAGTTTGCGCAGGGATCATCCACGTTTTGAAGGATCATGAAATGTTTCGGGTGGACCGCGTAGCGCTGCCCACCGCTGCAAACAGCAAGGTGAGACAGGGAAAGCTGAGCGAGAACGGAGCGGAAATCCGCGCCGCATTGCCGGTGGATGCCACGTTCAGTCCCGAACGCCCGCTGCCCATGCCGCAGAACCCCGATAAGGAGGCCATCCGGCGTGCGGCTGAGGCAGCCAAGACCAAGCCTGCTGCTCCTGCGAAACCTGTCCATCCTGAACCCGTGGTGGCTGCGGCCCCCAAACCTGCCAAACCAGCGCCTCTGAAAGCCGTGGAGATTCCCGCCTGGCGCCCGGTGGTTGATCCCATTGCAGAGCATTGGACGCGTCTGATGCCGCGCACTGATGCCCTTCCGCAGGCCTATCAGGCGGTGCTGAATGATGATCCTGCGCATCTGGCCAGACTGATCGCGATGGGTATTTCGCCGAATGAAATGACTCTGGGTGGGGACACTCCCTTGTGTGCCGCCGTTCGCATGGGGCGTGCTGACTGCGTGTATGTTCTGGCGCTGTCCGGGGCCAGCCTGACCCAGCCAGCACACGAAAAACAGCCTCCGATCGCGCTGGCCTCCCTGCGCCGCAACGTGCCCGTGCTCAAGGCATTGCTGGATTTTGGAGTGGATCCCAACACGCGGTTCAATACCCCGGTTATCAAGCAGGTGATTGACCGCTGTTCCATCAAAGATCTGCGCAATGCCATGGAGAGCGACCGCGGAATCACACCCCTGATCTGCTGTGCCGCGCGCGGCGATGTCGAGGGGGCTGTGACGCTGATGCGAGCCGGCGGCAAGCCTGGAATGGGCACCACGCGCTACCACCGCTATCCAATCAACTTTGCCGCCACGCAGGGGTACCTCTTTCTCATGCGCGTGCTGCTTGGCCGGGACCCCGAATCCGAGCCGGACACACTCGTCACCGTCGATCTTTCCAGCCAGCGTGCCTGGGTGACCAAGCGGGGCCGCATCATCAATCACACCATGGTCTCCACCGGTCGTGAAGGCTATGGAACTCCGGCGGGGCGCTATGTCATCACCGACAAGCATACCTCCCATGTATCAACGCTCTACCACGTCGCGATGCCTTGGTTTATGCGTTTGAACTGCGGTGCCATCGGCCTGCACAGCGGGTATGTCACCGGACAGCCCGCCTCGCATGGCTGCATCCGCCTGCCGTATGAAAAGGCGAAGCAGTTCTTCAGCCAGGTGCGGGTGGGGGATGAGGTGGAGATTGTTTATTGAGGAAGCCGAGGCTGGGTTGACGATTGTTTACAGTTGTTGACCGTGGTTCACGGTTGTTGTGAAGGCGGCAAAGCCGCTTCTCCGGTTTGGAAAACCACTGTCAACAATCGTCAACTACCGTAAACAACTGTCAACGGCTACAGCGTAGCCAGCAGCTTGTCGTGGATGCCGTCGAAGCCGCCGTTGCTGAATACCACGATCACATCCCCGGTGCGGGTTTCCTTCTTGAGGCGGCTGACGATGGCGTCGGTGCTGGCTTCGAAGTAGCAGGGCTTGCCACGGGCAGTGACGGATTCTGCCACCTTTGCGGTGTCCAGGCGCTGCTCGGCGGCGACTTTTTCGGGATTGGCCACGGCGGCAATGACGGAGCCATCGGCCTCGGTAAGGGCTTCGATCAGCTCGTTTTGCAGCACGTTGCGTCGGCTGGTGTTGGAGCGCGGTTCAAAGATGGCCCACAGGCGGCGGCCGCTGTAGCGCTGGCGCAGGCCCCGCAGGGTTTCGCGGATGGCGGTGGGATGATGACCGAAGTCGTCGATGACAGTGATGCCGTGGGCTGCCCCCCGCTCCTGCTGGCGGCGGCGGATGCCCCGGAAGCTGGACAGTCCGGCGCGGATCTCATCATCCCTCATTCCAGCAAAGCGGGCGGCGCAGACGCACATGGCGGCATTGCGCGCGTTGAATTCGCCGACCATGGGTACTTCAAAGGCGGTGCCGTTGAGTTCAAACTGGGTGCTTTCAGGCGTGGTGCCGGTGATGGCGATGCGGAAGTCGCAGTCGGGGCCGAGGCCCACGGTTTTGAGCGGGGCGGGGCACTTGGCGCGCAGGCTGAGGCAGTTGGGATCGTCACCATTGATCAGCACCAGGCCGTTTCGCGGCACGGTATTGAGGAAGCGCTGGAAGGAGAGCAGGATTTCATCGAGGTCACGGAAGATGTCGGCGTGATCGAATTCGATGTTGTTTACGATAGCGCACTCCGGCAGGTAGTGCAGGAACTTGCTGCGCTTGTCGAAGTAGGCGGTGTCGTATTCGTCTCCTTCGATGACAAACAGGTCCGAGTGGGTGAAGCGTGCGCCGGATTCAAAGTTCTCCGGAACGCCGCCGATCATGAAGCCAGGGTTTTTGCCCGCGTGCTCGTAGATCCAGGCCAGCATCGTGGTCGTGGTCGTCTTGCCATGCGTGCCGCTGATGACAAAGCTGCGTTTGCCCTGGATGACTTCTCGTTTCAGCATCTCGGCCATCGAGACATAAGGCAGCTTTTTCTCCAGAAGGGTTTCGAGTTCAGGATTGCCGCGGGAGATGGCATTCCCCACTACATACACATCAGCCTGCAGGGGCAGGTTCTCCGGCTTGTAACCTTCGGTCACGGTAATGCCGGCATTGCGCAGCACATCGCTCATGGGCGGATAGACCTGATTGTCGGAGCCGCTGATGGTGTGGCCTAGGGCGCGCAGCGCGACTGCGGTGGAGCCCATCGCAGTGCCGCAGATGCCGATGAAATGAATGTGCTTGGTGGATGCCATGGAGGGAGAGGGCGCAGCCTGGAAGTCGTGCGCAGGCAGGTACTAAAGCAGGCATTTTTGCCCCCTGCTAAAAGAAAGTTCAGTTCCGCCGGAATAATCGCACGAACGGCCGCTCACACGTGACGATGGCTCGAATCCACTCGGCCAGCCGAAACACACCTACAAACAAACCAACGCACCCCGCTCATGAGCACCAAGCACATCATCGCCGCCGCAGCCTTCACCGGTCTTCTGTCCGGAGCTTACGCCGCCCAGACCACCAGCACTCAGAAGGCCGCCAGCCTCGGCGTCTCCATTGAAAAGATGGCTGACAAAGGCCAGCACACCTGCAAAGGACACAACGACTGCAAGGGGCAGGGTGGCTGCAAATCCGGCGACAACGGCTGCAAAGGCAAGAACTCCTGCAAAGGCAAAGGCGGCTGCAACACCATGCCGAAGAAGTGAAGAAGGCGGACTGCCGCAGCCACCTGCCACCCCCGTGAGTGGCTGCGGACAGTCTGGCTTACCAGGAGCAACCTTTAGCTTTTGAACTACGGAGCATGCCTGCAAATCCCCACAACGGTTATACGGACCTCGGCATCGGTCTAGGACTCCGTGTGCCGCACTACCGGCACATTTTGGAGAAGAGGCCGCTATGCGGCTGGTTTGAGATCATCTCCGAAAACTTCATGGTCGATGGCGGGCGTCCGCTGGAAGTGCTGGACAGCATTTTGGAACAGTATCGCGTGGTGCAGCATGGAGTCTCGATGTACTTTGGAAACGCGGATCCGCTGAACCGCGAGCACCTCAAAAAACTGAAGCGCCTGGTGAAGCGCACCGACACGCCCTGGCTCTCGGATCATCTCTGCTGGGGCAGCGTTGATGGCCGATGTTCGCATGATCTTCTGCCCATGCCCTACACCCTGAGTGTGGCCAGGCACACTGCGGAGAAGATCAAACAGGCCCGCGATTTTCTCGAAGTGCCCATCTGCGTGGAAAACGTGAGCAGCTATGCCGAATTCACCCAGAACGAAATGACGGAGTGGGAGTTCCTCAACGAAGTCGTGGAGCTGGCGGATTGTGGCATCCTGCTGGATGTGAACAACATTTACGTCTCATCGCAGAATCACGGTTTTGATCCCTTCCAATATCTTCGGGCTGTGCCTCATCACCGTGTTGGGCAGATCCACATTGCCGGACACACGCGGCTGGATCAGGTGATTTTGGACACCCACGATCACCCTGTGCAAGATCCTGTGTGGGATCTCTACGCTGAAGCCATCCGACTTTCCGGCAGCACTGCCACGCTGCTCGAATGGGACGACAAGATTCCCAGCTTTGACGAAGTCCACGCCGAGGCGCTCAAGGCCAACCGCTACCTGCATGAACACGCCCACGCCTAGCCGGCTCCGCACGAACGCCGACCTGCGCCAGCTTCAGCGCACCATGGCCGCGGCACTCATGCAGCCGCTCACGCACAGGAACGGCATGCACGCCAGCACGCAGGTCGATTTCATCACGCCGAATGATCGCATGAGCGGGTTTGAGCGTCTCGAGATCTACGCACGCCAGTACTGGTTTCGTCTGCTCGACTGCCTTTACGACGACTACCCTGCGCTGCGTGTCTTGCTGGGAGAGCGCCGTTTCCACAAGCTCTGCCGTGAATACCTGGCGCAGCACCCCAGCACTTCGTGGACTTTGCGCAATCTCGGTTCCGCGCTTCCCGCCTTCATCACGGATGACAAGGCGCGTGATGTGGCCTGTGTGGAGTGGGCGCAGACGCTGGCTTTTGATGAGGCGCTGAAAAAGCCGCTGCACATGGATGATCTGCTCGGGGCCGACCCCTCCTCGCTGCATCTTGGGATCCAGCCGTGCGTCGTGCTTTTGCAGATTGGGCACGCGGTGGATCACTTCATCACCGCGATGAAAAAATCTGACGCCGACGTGCGCGGTTCCGCCAGCCAGGCCATGTCCAGTGCTCCCGCGCGGGAAAACATCGGCAAAGTGCCGCGGCTCAAGAAAGAGCGGGTGCATCTCGTCGTCCATCGCCACGACAATCAGCTCTACTTCAAGCGGCTTGCGCCGGAGTCCTTTGCCATGCTCGCCGCGCTGCGGGATGGCCTCACCCTCGCCGATGCCACCGAACTCGCCCTCGCGGGTACCAATCCGGAAACCGACTGGCCGGCACAAATCCGCGACTGGTTCGCTGAATTCTCCCAGCTCGGCTGGTTCGTCAAATCTCACCGCAAATCATGAAGCCCTGGACCCTTGCCAACACTCTCCTCGACCGCATCGCCAGCTATCTGCCGGATCCCTTTCTGCTCGGCATCCGTCTTTACTGGGGCTGGCAGTTTTTCCAGACTGGCAAAGGCAAGCTCAGCGACATCAGTGCGCCCACGGCTTTCTTTACAGAGCTGGGCATTCCCTTTCCGCAGCTCAATGCGTGGCTGGCCGGCTGCACGGAATGCTTTGGCGGTTTGCTGCTTCTCTCCGGTCTCTTCTCCCGAAGCATCTGTGTGCCCCTCATTTTCACCATGCTGGTGGCCTACGGCACGGCGCATCTGGATGTGATAAAGACGATCTGGTCTGATGCTGACTCCTTCGTCACAGCCCCGCCGTTTCTCTTTTTGCTCGCCAGCGTGATCGTCTTCATCTTTGGCCCAGGCAAGTTCTCGGTGGATGAACTGCTGCGCCGGCGAAAAAAGGCGTGAATGGCGGGAATAAACGCCGACGCGCCGTCTCCTACCTGAATATCCGCCCATGAACTCATGGAATCTGCCCTTCAATTCGGCATTGAACTGCCTGCAACCCGCACGATACCTCGACGCGTGACTGACTCCGTGCCCAGCTTCGAGCAGATCGTGGACGCCCACTATCAGGGTCTCTACCGCTTTGCGCTGAGCATGTGCCGGCGTGAGGCCACGGCGCAGGATCTGGTGCAGCAGACTTTTTTGCAGTGGGCGAAGAAGGGCCACACGCTGCGGGATGCCTCCAAAGTGAAGACCTGGCTGTTTACCACGATCTACCGCGAGTGGCTCAGCATCGCCCGGCGGGAGAAAAAGTACGAGGAGGTAGAGTTTGAACCCGACCAGCATGGGGAGGCTCAAAACCACGATGACGGCGAAAATCCCCGTGTGGACAGCGCGACTCTCCAGACCGCACTGGAGGAGCTCGAACCCAACTACCGCGCTCCGCTGGTGCTTTTTTATCTCAAGGAGCTATCTTATCGCGACATCGCTGAGACACTGGGCGTGCCCATCGGTACAGTGATGTCGCGCCTCTCCCGCGCGAAAGACAGCCTGCGCACCATTTTGCGCCGGATTGATAATTCAACCGCCTCCAACATCATCCCCCTTGCCGCCTCGTGAACCGCGAAGAAGCCAGACTCGAACTCGACGCCACGACGCTCCGCCCCCAGGACGCGTCTCCCGAGGCGCGCGCGATGGCGGAGAGCGATCCTGAGCTGGGCGCATGGCTAACGAAGCGCACCGCGTTTGACGAGCAGGTCGCCGATGTATTTGCTGCATCCATTCCTGCGGGATTGCGTGAGAGCATTCTGCAAAACGCCAGAAAACCTGCCAAACGATCCATGCGCTGGATTCTGCCAACGCTGTCCGCAGCTGCAGCTGCGATGGTTCTGAGCTGGACCATGCTCTGGCCTGTGAACAGCGAGATGCCCGCTTGGCAGGCTGAATCGCTCGCGGCTGTGACAAAAGTCGAATATGGCATGATGAAGGTCGATCACGCCTCACATGATCTCGAGGCACTCAAGAAGCAGTTGATTGCCCATCATTCGCCTGCTCCGGGCCGGCTTCCCGGTACAGTGGGTTTGATGCCCGTGCTTGCCTGCAAACGCATCAAAGTCGATGGGCGGCCAGCCTCCATCATCTGTTTTGAAATTCAGCCTGGCAAAGAGGCGCACCTCGTCGTGGTGGACAACAGCGGCCTTTCGGGAGCCCCACCGCAACTCAAGCCCCAGTTCACAAACAGCAAAAACTGGAGCATGGCCAGCTGGAGTGATGGCGGCCAGACATTCCTGCTGGCCACGACGGCCAATGAAGCGGAGCTTAAAAAGCTGTTTGGGCTGGCGTGAGAGAATTACGGGATCTCCTGCAGCTTGATGTCCGCCTTGCCGATCACCGCATGGCAGTTCATGCACTGCTGGCGGAGGGAGGCAAAAGCGGAGGTGGCGCTGTGGGAGTCATGCTTCTGCAGGGCGGACTTGAGCGAGGCAAACGGACCGGTTTCCCACCCGGTGAGCAGAGGCCGAATGTCCACGAGAATTCCGCCCGGACCTTTATGCGTGGGAGCGGTTTCGATGCTTTTGGCCACGCTGGAATGCATTCGTTCCGCCATTTCCAACGCGGCATCCCACTGGCCGCCTTGCTGCAGTTTGCGCGCGGCTTGCAGCTTCGTCTGCGCCGCATGCATGCGGTGCGTGTTGATGAAGCTGGCGCAGGAGGCCAGTGCGATCGAGGTGGAGAGAAGTATGATTCGTTTCATAGGGAGGACCTGGGAAACAATCACCGTCCTTCGAATTTGTCACGGCCCTTTGCCAGGGCCTCAATCTTGCGGTCGGCGACGCTGCGTTTGAGCATCCAGAAGCCGCAGTCGGGGTGAATGAATTTTACCCGGCCTGTGCCGAGCTTTTTCTCCGCGGCTTCGATGCGGCGGGCGATTTCGTCGGCGGTTTCGACGTGGTTCACCTTGATGTCCACCACGCCGAGGCCGACGCCGATTTTGGGATCAAGCTCCTTCAGGGCGTCGAGGTCCGCAGCGGGACGGTGGGCCAGTTCGAGCACGAGGTGGTCGGCGTGCAGGGAATTGAGGAAGGTGATGAGCGCGGCCCACTCGCCTTTCTGGATGGTCTGGCCGCCGTAGTTGCCAAAGCAGAAGTGCACAGCCTTGGTGCCTTTGACGGCATCCAGCACGCGGTTGATGCCCGCGGCGGCGATGGGTGCATCAGCGGGATTGCCGGGGATGTTCGCTTCATCCACCTGTACACAGTCGCATTGCAGATCGGCTGCCTGGGCGGCCAAGGCGTCGGCGATGGCCATGTTAAGGGCGGCAAAGTCGTTGTAATGCGTGTCCAGCAGCGTGCGGGCCAGCATGTAGGGGCTGGTGAGGGTGAATTTAAAGGGGCCGCCGGCCACCCGGCCCGCGCGGGCGCAGTCCTCGGCCAGATTGAGCACGCCTTCGGTGATGGGGCCGCGCACCACGGCTGCGGGTTTGCTGCGGAAGGCCATCTCATGCTTGGCACGGAAGGCTGCCGCGTCGGCACGTCCCACGCGGCTGTCGATGCCGCCCAGTTTGTGGACGAAGTATTCGATCATGCCGTTGGTGTCGGGATGATTGACATCGAAGCGGTAGAGCTCGCCATCCGTGGGAAGGTCGATGCCAGCCTGGCGCTGGGTGTCGAAGACCACACGCGTGGCATCAATGACGGCGGCTTCGCTGGGCAGGGCGCTGAGCCATTCGGGGACGGGATAGGAGCCGACGGTGGTGGTCTGGATGGTGGCCATGCGGCAGCCTAGTCAGCATCCCGCAGAATGGGAATGCGCGGGTGCAATTGTCCAAAGGCAGGCAGGATTGGACAAGTAGGGCGAACTTCCGAGTTCGCTCCCAGAGGAGAAAACGAATTTGGAAATTCGTTTTACGGCGGGCTATCGGGCGTTCTTCGGCCCTTTGCCGCGCACGCTCATTTTGAAAGGAACGCCGGGGGCGTCCCATTCATCGCGGATGACTTTTTCCAGGTAGCGCATGTAGCTTTCGGTGAGCTTGGAGGCGCGGTTGGCAAAGAGGACGAAGTGAGGCACGGGGATGGCGAAGCCTTCGGCCTCGTTCACCTGGGTGGCATAGAGCAGCTTAAAGCTGTGCGTGCTGCGGCCCAAGGCTCCCGGGGTGTTTTCGATGGCATGAGCGAGCAGGCGGTTCAGGGCACCGGTGCTGATGCGGTTCTGCGCGCCATTGCGCACTTTTTCGATCTGTACGAAGAGCTTGCCGATGTGGTCCTTGTTCTTGGCGGAGATGGCCACGAGCGGGGCGTAGTTCAGAAAGAAGAACTCACGGCGCATCAGCTCATCGAGGTGCTCGATGCGGTCCTTTTGTTTCGCATCGGGATGGAAGAGATCCCACTTGTTCATGACGAGGATGCAGGGCTTGCGCTCCTCCAGAATAAGCTGGGCGATCTTGCGGTCCTGCATCTTGGCGCCGGCGGCGCAGTCAATCACAAGCAGGCAGAGGTCGGCGCGTTTGATGCTCTGCAGGCTGCGGTCCACGCTGGAGATCTCGACGACGGTGTCGAGATTGGAGCGGCGGCGGATGCCGGCGGTGTCGATGAGCTGGTAGTGCTTGCCGTTGTAGGTGGCCTTGATGTCCAGCGCATCGCGCGTGGTGCCGGGCACATCGCTGACGATGGCGCGGTCCTGCCCGAGGATGGCATTGACGAGGGAGGACTTGCCGGCGTTTGGACGGCCCACAATGGCGAGCTTCAAGGGACGTGCGTTCTGGCGGGCGATGGCGTCTTCCGTTTCGGTGGATTCCTTCAGATCGAGGCGGGTGGAGATGAGAGCCACCAGCTCATCGATGCCCAAGCCATGCGCAGCGCTGACTTCGATCGTATCGGCGAAGCCGAAGCGGGTGAACTCACTGGCGTTCAGCTTGCGCTTCGGTGAGTCGGCCTTGTTGCAGACGAGAATGACGGGCTTGTTGGTGCGGCGCAACTCACGGGCGAGGCTTTGATCAATGGTGGTGACACCATCGACGACATCGACCACAAACAGAAGCAGATCCGCCACGTCCAGGGCGATGGAGGCCTCCGTCTGCACCTGGTCGGTCAGCACGTCGTCGGTGCTGGCGCCGATGCCGCCGGTGTCCATGATCTCAAACCATGCCGGGCCGCGGCGGCACTGCGCCACGATGCGGTCCCGCGTCACACCGGCCTGATCGTGGACGATGGAAATGGTTTTGCCGGCAAGGCGGTTGAAGAGCGCGGACTTGCCCACATTGGGGCGTCCGACGATGGCGACGGTTTTGAGCATTGTTCAGAGAGCACGCCGCGCCCCCCGAGTCAATCTTGACCCGCAGCCTGGAGCTGCTTGACACCGTCCACCAGATTGAGGATTCCGGACAAGGCGGTGAAGGTGGCGGCAAAGAGGGTGGGCCAGATGAGCCAGTCCGGCTTGAGGTCGAGCAAGATCCACAGAATGGCCGCCATCTGGGCAAACGTGGCCGTTTTGCCCGTCCAGTGCGTGTGAATTTGGAACTTTCCCGCAAAGTGGTCGATCAAGAACGCCCCGCCGATGGAAAGGAGGTCTCGGCCAATGACCAAAATCGGAAACCATAGCGGAAAATGCTGCCGCCAGGAGGTGAAGCTGAGCAGAATGATGGCGGCGAGCATGAGCAGCTTGTCTGCCAGCGGGTCCATGATGGCCCCAAAGCGGGTGCGCTGATTGAACCGGCGCGCGACCCAGCCGTCGATGGCATCGCTGATGGAGGCGATGCCAAACACCGCGGCGGCCCACAGGCGCAGGGCCTCATTGGGGTGCTCGCCACGGGCGCCGTCGCCGTAATAGATTACCAGCCCGATGAAGACCGGGATCAGCAGGATGCGGAAAATGGTGATCTGATTGGCGAGATTCACATCTCTACGTTCGTGGTTCACGGTTCATGGTTCAAGAGTTGAATCATGAAGTTTGATCGCTTTAGAATATGCCATGCAGCAAATCGAGCCGGTGGATCTCTTGAACGCTTACTGTGAGGGCGCCTTCCCGATGGGGGAGGAGGACGGCTCGATCTCATGGTATCGCCCCAGGATGCGCGGCATCCTGCCGGTGGCGGATTTTCATGTGCCGCGCCGGTTTGAGCGCTACCTCAAAGATCATCCGTTCGAGGTGCGGTGGAACACGGCTTTTGGCGATGTGATCCGTGGCTGCGCCGACCGGGAGAGCACGTGGATCACGGATGCCATCATGGACACTTATGAGGAGCTGCACCGCCTGGGCTTTGCGCATTGTGTGGAGGTATGGCGGGATGGGAAGCTGCGCGGCGGCGTCTATGGCGTGAGCATCGGCGGGGCGTTTTTTGGCGAGTCGATGTTCAGCCGTGAGCCGCAGGCCTCCAAGGTGGCGCTGACCTACCTGCAGCGTCGTCTGCACGCGCGCGGCTACCTGCTGCATGACACACAGTGGACCACGCCGCATCTGGCCATGTTTGGCGGGCACGAGATTCCCTGCGCGCAGTATCTGGAACTGCTGCAACGGGCTATCCTGCGCAAGGCGACGTTTATGTGAGGCTCGCTCAGCTCTCGAAGTACGTGTAGCCGCGCAGGCCGGCCTCAAAGCTTTCCATGATCTCGCGGCGCTCGATGGCGCTGATGCGCTTGGAGATGACGGCGCTTTCGGCCAGATTGCGGAAACGGGTGAGCATGTCCTTCGGATCATACTCCACGTAGGTGAGCACCTCGGAGACGCTGTCGCCTTCGAGTTCGCGGCTGTACTTCACCTTGCCGTTTTCCACGCGGACGCTGACCACGTTGGTGTCGCCGAGGAGGTTGTGCAGGTCGCCGAGGGTTTCCTGATAGGCACCGACGAGGAAGATGCCGAGCATGTACTCGTGGCCTTTTTCGATCTGAGGATCGTGTAGCGGAAGGGTGGGATTGATGCCGTGGGAGTGGGCAAACTTGTCGATCTTGCCATCGCTGTCACAGGTGATGTCTGAGAGCACGGCATTTCGCGTGGGCTTTTCCTTGAGGCGGTGGATGGGCATGACCGGGAAGATCTGGTCGATGGCCCAAAGGTCAGGCAGGCTCTGGAAGACGCTGAAGTTGCCGTAGTAGAAATCGGTCGTGATGGTCTCCAGGCGGTCCATCTGGTTGCCGTCATGCTCACAGCTCGCACGCATGCGGTCCACCCAGGTGAGGATGTCCCAGTAGAGCTCTTCGCCGTGGGCGCGTTCGCGCAGGTTGACCTTGCCGTAATTGAACTCGCTGCGGAGCTTGTCGCGGTAGTAGATGGCGTCGTTGTAGATCTCCTGCAGGCGGTCGCGAGAGGTCTTGGTGGCATGCTTTTCGGCATCCAGGCGCAGTTCGTAAAGATTGCGGAGCAGGGGAGGCGCATCCTTGTCGATCTCAAGATCTGCGATGCTCTTGCGCGGCTCAAAGCGGTTGATGTCGAGGATGTTGATGATCAACACCGAATAGTAGGCCACGATGGCGCGTCCGGATTCGGTGATGAGATCGGGATGCGGGACGCCAGCCTCGGCGGTCACTTCGGTGATCGCCTCGATGATGTCGGCGCAGTACTCCTTGGTGCCGTAGTTGCTGCTGGCTTCAGACGCGCCTTTAAGACCGTCGTAGCTGATGGCCAGACCACCGCCGAGATCGAGAATGCCCATGCGAGCGCCTTCCTGAACGAGGCCGACGTACACGCGGGTGGCCTCCGTGACCGCCTGGCGGATGGCGCGGATGTTCGGGATCTGGGAGCCCTGGTGGTAGTGCAGCATGCGCAGGCAGTCGAGCATGCCTTTATCACGCAGGTGATCGACCACGTGCATGAGCTGGGAGATGTTCAGGCCGAAGACGCTGGCATCGCCGCCGGAGCCGCTCCAGTGGCCGGCGCTTTCCGCGCTGAGCCGGAAGCGCACGCCGAGCGTGGGTCGCACGCCCATTTTTTCGCAACGTTCCAGGATGAGGTCCAGCTCGGTGGGCATTTCCAGCACGAGAATGACCTGCAGGCCCATCTTCTGCGCGTAGAGCGCGAGGTCGATGAACTCCTCGTCCTTGTAGCCATTGCACACGATGTAGGCTTCAGGGTCGTGCATGTAGCTGAGCGCGGCGATCAGTTCCGGCTTGCTGCCTGCCTCAAGGCCGTAGTGATACTTTCGGCCGTAGCGGGTGATCTCCTCGATGACCTCCTGCTGCTGGTTCACCTTGATGGGATAAACGCCGCGATAAACGCCCTGGTATTTGCCTTCCTTGATGGCGGCGGCGAAGCCCTCATTCAGCTCGTCGATGCGCCAGCGCAGCAGATCGCCGAAACGGATGAGCAGCGGGAGCTGGGTGCCGCGCTCACGCAAACCTTTCACGATGGAGGCGAGCGAGACGTCCTTGGTTTTTTTGCCGTCCTTGAGCTTCACCACGACCTCGCCGGTTTTGGCGATGTCGAAATAATCATGCCCCCATTCGCGGATGCCATAAAGCTCGGCGCTGTCGTCGGTGGTCCATGCGGGGGATTTCATTTTCGTGGGCTGGGTTGGAGGGGCTTTCAAGGGGCGCGATTATGGGGGCAAATTCGGAAATGCAAAGCGACATCTCAGGGAGGTTCGGGCGCAGTCAGATCGCCCCGGGTGCCCAGTGTGGTCTTGCGGAAGGCAAAGGGGAGGTAAAGGATGGAGTAGAAAACGACTCCAAGGAGTATGGTGCTGAAGTTATACCAAGGCCAGGGGCCCAGCTGATCAAACAGGCTGGCCTGCACCGGTTTTGAGCACTGAAAGGCGTAGTTGACTCCCAGGGCGTAGTTGACCAAGGCGACCACGGCGTACCAGGCGATGGAGAAAGCCATCATGCGTGGAACGGCTCCAGGGCGCGGCCGCACGCCCATGGCGGTAACCACGTAAAATGCCGTGACGGGCACCCCTGCATGAATGACAAAAAACAGCACAAAACGAGGGTCGGGATACTCGTAGATCAGCGCAGGTGTCAGCAGCCCCTGCAGCGTGCCTGCGATCCCGAAAAAATAGACCACCTCGCAGAAAAACGGCCGGTGCGTCCAAAGCGCAATCACCCCAGCGAGCGTGGCGACGTCGCAGTACTGCAGGGGCAGCGCCGTCTGCCAGTTGAGCGAGTCATGCAAAAAGTGAATTCGCAGCCCCACGGGATAAACGGCCAGCAAGATGCCGGCGAGCACCTTCTGTGAAGCAACCGCCCACCGCGTGCGGGCAAGCAGCAGCATGACGACAAAGACTCCAAGGGTGATGAGGAGCACCGCCTTGTGCGAGGGGCCGAAGGGATGGAAGGCGGGAGTCATGGCCTGCACCATACGCGGATGTTGCGGAAGTCAGTCGGTTTATGGCATGCTGCCAAGATGTCACGCGCCTACCGCTCCTCCTCCAGCTCCGGGAAACAGCTCAGCGGCGGCTGTGCCGTGCTGTTTGGGCTGCCATTTATTCTGGCGGGTGTGGCCGTGGGCCTGTTGGGCTACCTTTGGCCGATTGCGTCTTGGTGGTCCGCGCGTGGCTGGGCGGAGGTGCCGTGCTGGATCGAAAAGGCGGAGCTGAAAGCCTCGCATGGCACCAAAGGCGGAACCACCTTTCATGCCGCTGCGCTCTATCGCTACGAGTTTGACCGGCATCAGTATCATTCAGAAAAAGTGAGGTTTTATGACGGTTCCGACCGCAAAGGGGGCTTTGAAGAAAAGGTGTATCAGCAGATCAAGGAGTACGAAGGCAAGGCTCGGCCGTTCCGCTGCTATGTGAATCCGGCGCTGCCGGAGGAGGCGGTGCTCTTTCGTGATCTGCGGTGGGGGCAGCTGCTCATGATCTCCATTTTTCCGACGCTTTTTCCGCTGGCTGGTTTCACGGTGTCAGTCTCCGGCTGGCTGCAGGCCCGCAGGGCACGTCAGATGGCACGGCTGGCCGCGCAGCACCCGGACGCGCCCTGGCGCTGGCGCAGCGAGTGGTCGGGAGATGCGGTGCAGGCCATGGCGGACGGCCTGCCTTACATTCTCGGCATCGCGGGCTGGATTCTCCTGGTGCAGCTGCCACTGGCACTGGCGGTGACCGTGGGAGGTGAGATCGCGCAATCGGCGAAGGCTTTGCTGGCGCTGCTGCCATCCTTGCTGGCGCTGATCCCGCTAAGCTTTGCCTGGCAGCGTGTGAAGTCACGCCGCATCCTGGGACATCCGACTTTAAAGCTCGGTCAGCTGCCTGTCTCACCAGGGCAGGCGCTGGCGGGTGAACTGCGGTTCGACCGCGAGCCTTCCACTCTTGGCACGGTTTCAGTGCAGGTACTCTGCCAGCGCCAGATCACCCGCAGGAGCGGCAGCTCAAACACGACGGCCAAGGAGACGATCTGGGAGCACACGGAGACCCTGGCCACCTTCCTGGCGCGGCGTGATATTGACGGTGTGGCGCTGCCGCTGCGCATCGCCATTCCGCGCGGGCTGCCCTGTTCTGCCGTCGATGAAACCACCATCGTCACGATCGCGGGGGAGCAGCACGTGTGGACGCTGACGATCCGCTCTTCACAAGGCGGCAAGCCGGTGGTGCTTCCACTGCCGGTGTTTGCATCGGCGGCCATGCCTGCCACGACGGGTGTGGTGGAGGCTGTCGAAAAAGACGCAGATGAGGATGGCATTACCCTGAGCACGCCCGATCTCGTCGCGCGTCTGAAGGCGCGGGGGCTTCAGGCGGAGTTTGATCCGGGTGGCGCGCCCATCTTCATTGACTGTCCGGCGGGCAGGTTCCGCGGCCTGGGGATCTTTCTGCTGTTCTTTGGCGCGTTCTGGTCCGCGGCATTCCTATTCATGGTGATGCAGGACGCACCATGGCTTTTCAGGGTGGTCTGGGGCATCACCTCGCCGCTGATCCTCGGCACCGGGATCTGGACTTTGCTGCATAGCCGGCGCATCGAAATCACGGCGGACAAACTACGCATCCTCAACCGCGTGGGTCCGTTCTATTCGTGGAACGAGACCTTTGAGAAGCATCAGGTCACCGGTTTTGTTTGCGACAGCAACATGCAGTCCGGAAACCAGTTCTTCTACCGGGTGCGTGCGGAGACGATTTTTGGCAAACCGAAGACGGTGATCGATGGCATCACGGAATCTGTGACCGCGCAGGTGCTGGTGCGGAGGCTGGAGGAGTGGAGAGGGCGGTGATTTCTGGCACCTCGGAAAATCGACAGCTGATTTTTGAGGTTATTGAACTAGCCCCCGTCTCTCAATGCGACTGCAGGATCCACTCTCGCCGCAAACCATGAGGGAATCAGTGCGGCCAGGAGGCAGAGGGCGACGGCGGTGGTGCAGATGGCGAGGAGTTCGGCGGGGTCGGTGTGCGCTGGGATGCTGGAGAGGAAATAGATGTCCTGAGGGAAGATGTCGCGGCCGGTGAGGCTGGAAATCTGGTCGCGCAGCCAGTTGCGGATGCTGAGGACGAAGAAACCGCCGGCGAGTCCTGCCACAACGCCGACGAGGGCGACGATGCCCGCCTGCGAAACGAAGATGGCGATGATCTGCCAGGCGCGTGTGCCCAGGGCTGTGAGGATGCCGATTTCGCGGCGCTTTTTCACGGTGACGGTGATGGTGGTGTTCATCACGCAGATGGAGGCCACCAGCATGATGAAGAGCAGGATGAACCACATCATGGTGTGCTGGTTTTCCACCGACTCGAGGTGCATGGCGTGCTCCTGAATCCAGGTGCTGTAGACCCAGGTGTCCGGTATCGCGCCCGAATGATAGATGCGGTCCATCACCTTCTCGACGTCTTCGGGTTCCTTCAGTTCCAGCTCGATGCCGCTGACATCGCTTTCGAGATTGAAGAATTCCTGCGCGACATTCATCGGCACATAAGCCTTCTGGCCGGCGGTGTCAGCGCGCAGGGTGGCGACGAGCTTGAGGTCTTTCGAAAGCACCGTGACGTTGTCGAGCGCTTCGGCGCGCTTCTTTTCCTCGGCGTCCTCGGGAATCTCCCGCACCTGCCGGATAAACTGTGTCACGCTTTTCTCGGCATGCACGACGAGGGTGTCGCCGACTTTGGCGCCGAGTTCCTTGGCGAATTTGTCGCTGATGACGATGCAGTCGTCACTGAGGTTGAACTCGCCTTTGCGATAGGTCACTTTGCCAGTTTTCTGATCGACGACTTTTGTGTTGCCCTTTGCGTCTTCCGCAATGTGCTTCTTGAGCTTTATCAGCAGCGCGTTGTCCGGCTCATCCATCATGCCGATGACGGGGAGTCCCTGTAAATTGCCGTTGTTTTCGACGACGATGGTGCCTTCAGCCACCGGCACGGCGGAGACGACTTCAGGTCGCTGGGCGAGGACTTTACGCAGCTCGCGCCAGTCAGCAGGTTTGGGGGCGGAGGGATCTCCTTCGGGGGTTGAGAATGGCTTCACCAGGGCATGCGGCTCAAAGCCGATGAGCATTTGCCGGAACTCGCGCTGCCAGCCGCTGAAGACGGACATCACAAACACCAGCACGCCCACGCCGAGCATGACGCCAAGCATCGAGATCACGGTGATGACCGAGATGAACGAGCGCGTGGGCCGCAGGTAGCGCAGGGCGAGGAAAAGTGGGGCGCTGGTCATGGAGACTATGATTGTTAATCGCGGAGCGCGACGGCGGGGTCCACGCGGGCGGCGAGCCAGGCAGGCGGCAGGGCGGCGAGCAGGCAGAGCAGGACAGAACCGATGCAGGTGACGACGATGAACCAGGGCTCGATCTGCGCGGGAATGTTGGCAAGGAACATGCCGGAGTCCGCATTCGCGCTGCCACCGTTGAGAACGGCGATGCCCATGCGGATTTCATCGCGGAAGCGCAGCACAACGCCGCTCAGAACGAGGCCCATGAGCGTACCCAGCAGGCCAACAAAGGCGGCCTGCGAGACGAAGATGCCCACGATCTGGCTCTGCCGCGTGCCCAGCGCGGTGAGCACGCCAATCTCGCGCCGCTTCTGCGTGGTTACGGTGATGGTGGTGTTCATCACCGAGAACGCGGCGACGACGAAGATGATGAGGAGCACAATGTTCATCATCACGCGCTCATTGCTCATGGCGGCGAGCCGCGCATCGCCTTCATCAGTCCAAAGTGACTCGTTCCACCCGCCGGGGATGAGGCCGGCGTCTTTGAAGCGTTGGATCACGGCCTTCACTTCGCCGGGCTGCTTCAACTCGATGAGCACGCCATGCACCTGAGTGCCCAGGCCGAAGATCTGCTGCGCGGTGTCCAGCGAGGCGTAGCCATAGGGGCCGGCGGAAACTGTTTTCGTCACGCCCAGCAGCCGGATCTCCTTGGGGTGCAGCTTGATTTCCTTGTAGGCGGCGTGGCGCTTCTTTTCGTCCTGCTCGTCCGAGGCGGTGCGGAAGCGCTGCACGGCACTGGTGACGTTGCTGGAGGCAAACACGCTGATGACGTCTTCAGGATGCGCGTTGATCTGACCCGCCAGATAATCCGGGCACACGACGCCGCCGGGTGTCAGCTCCAGCTTGCCGTCCAGCCTGTGCGTGGCGATCTTGGCCATGTAAAACTTGGCGGTGTCCTCCGGCAGGCCCAGCACGCGCATGGCGGACTGGCCGCCATCGTGCTCGGCAAACATGGCGCCGAGGGCGTAGGTGCTCGCGACCATCACTTCTGGCTGCTGCTTTACTTTGGCGAGCAGTTCGGCAGTGGCGTTTGCCTCCACGGGCTTGCCGCCCTGCGGGTGCAGCAGGATGTGCGGCTCCGAGCCGATGAGAGTCTTGCGGAACTCTCCTTCAAAGCCCTTCATGACAGAGCCAATGACGATCATGGCCACCACACCCACCGTCACGCCGAGGATGGAAATAACGGTGATGATGGAGACAAACGAACGCTTCGCGCGCAGGTAGCGGCGGGCGAGGAAGAGGGTGGCGTTCGAAAACATGGGGTGGCGCACCAAAGCGATGCCGAGGCTATTTCGCAACTGCCGTGATGCCAAACAGCGGCAATGATTTCTGTACGGACTGGTAGACACCCCAGCCGAGCGGCGCGGCCACCCAGGCCCAGGCGAGGAGAAGGAGGACGGTTTTCATGACGGCTCAGGCGTGGGAGTTTTCAGTGCGGTGGTGTTTGGGATCGACGGGGCGGACGAGCAGATTGGCGAGCAATCCGACCACGAGCAGGCCGACCATGAGATGGAAGATCGAATTGTAGGCCTGCTCCGGTGGCATGTTTTTTTTGTTCGCCACCGAGAGGCGGTCCATGAGCTGCGGGCCGATGATGGCGGCCATGGACCAGGCGGTGATAAGACGGCCATGAATGGCGCCGACCTGATAGCTGCCAAACAGATCGCGCAGATAAGCGGGGATGGTGGCAAAACCGCCGCCATACATGGTGAGGATGAGCCCGGTGGCGATGACAAAGAGAGTGACGCTGCCCCGGCCCTGAATCCACGGCACGCTGGCATAGAGCGCCACGCCGAGGATGAAGTAGAGGCAGTAGATGCCCTTCCGCCCGATGATGTCTGACATGGAGGACCAGAAAAAGCGGCCGCCGAGATTGCACAGGGAAAGCAGGCCCACGTAGCCCGCACCCGCCTCCGGTGTGACCTTGAACATGTCCTGAATCATCGGCGAGGCCTGGCCGAGAATGCCGATGCCTGCGCTCACATTCATGCAGAGCACCACCCAGAGCAGCCAGAACTGCGGCGTCTTCCAGGCGGTGTCCACAGCCACGCTGGCGGTCGTGACGAGCTTTGCAGTGTGCTCCTTCGGCACCCAGCCGGCGGGCCTCCAGCCATCAGGAGGCACGCGGACCATGAGGGCGCCAAAGAGCATGGAGGCGCAGTAGAGGCCAGCCATCACCAGGAGGGCTTCACTGGCACCGACGGAGGTTCCGGAGGCGGCTTCGGAAAAGTGCTTCATCAGCGCTTCCGCCAGCGGGCCGCCGATGAGAGCACCGCCGCCAAAGCCCATGATCGCCATGCCCGTGGCCATGCCGGGGCGGTCGGGGAACCATTTCATCAAAGTGGAAACCGGGGCGATGTAGCCCAGCCCCAGCCCGATGCCGCCGATCAAGCCATAACCGGCATACAGCAGCCACAATTGATGCCAGCGAACGGCGAGCGAAGTGATCACCAGACCGCTGCAGAAGCACAGCATGCTGGCCAGCATGGTTTTGCGCGGGCCGCTGCGCTCCACCCACTTGCCAAAAAAGGCGGCGGAAAGCCCCAGCAGAGCCAGCGCGATGGTGTAGGCCACGCCGACATCCGCCTCCGTCCAGTCTCCTGCAGCAGGAGCGGTGATGCCAAGCACTTTGGCCAGCGGCTTCTTAAACACGCTGAAGCCATACACCTGGCCGATGCACATGTGCACGGCGATGGCGGCGGGTGGGACGAGCCAGCGGCTGAATCCTGGCTGGGCGACGGTGGCTTCGCGGGAGAGGAAACTCATGGTTGATCGTGGTAGGGGATCGAACGTCAAAATCTAGCGGGCCGCCCGTTGTTCGGACAAGGAAAGAATGAAGAATGACAAGAAACGAGAGGTTTTGTGCGTTCTGAGCACTGTCCGGTCCTATTGGCCGGGCTCAATCCACCCACTCCACCTCAATGAAAACACTGCTCACCATCTGCGCTCTCTCCTTCGCCTCGGCCGCCATGGCCGCCGACAATTGCCCCATCAGCGGCAAGCCCGTTGACCCAAGCATCACCAGCAAAGGCAAAGACGGCAAAACCGTGGCCTTCTGCTGCGAGAAGTGCAAAGCCAAGTTCGACGCCAAGAACAAGTAACTGCGACGGCGCTGACACGATCAGCGTTTTTGAAAAAGCGGAAGCAGGCAACTGTTTCCGCTTTTTTGTGCATTAACGCTGCCGCGCCTCGCGCTCGCGCATCTTGCGCTCGTAGCCCATGGTGACGAATTCTTTGTCTCGTGCCCGCAGCAGCGCGTCATCGAGGGAGATGAAGCCGTGAATGGCCAGGTGCGTCACGCTGTCGTCAATAGTGTGCATGCCATCATTGGCACCGATCTGGATCAGGCTGGGCAGCTGCTGGAGGCGGCGGGAGCGAATGCAGGAGGCGATGCCCTGGTTGTTTACCATGATCTCCGAGGCCATCACGCGGCCGTCCTGATCAAGGCGCGGCATCAGGTTCTGGCAGATCACGCCTTGCAGGCAGTTGGCCAGCTGGGAGGACACGAAGTCCTGCTGATCTTCGGGAAAGGCGTCCAGCACACGCATGATGGTGGAGGGAGCATCCTGCGTGTGCAGCGTGCTGATGACGAGGTGGCCGGTCTCAGCGGCGGTCAGGGCGATGCGGATGGTCTCCAGATCGCGCAGTTCGCTGACGATGATGATGTTGGCATCCTGGCGCAGGGCGCTGCGCAGGGCCTGCGCAAAGCTGTGGGTGTCGCTGCCCACCTGACGCTGGCGCACCAGACTGCGCGAGTGTTTGAACACGTATTCGATGGGGTCCTCGATGCTGACAATATTGACCTGACGCTCGCGTGAGATGTGCTGGGTCATCGAGCTCAGAGTGGTGGTCTTGCCGGAATTGCTGGTGCCGGTCACGAGGATCAGCCCGTCACGCAGGCCGCAAAGACTTTCCACCGTAGGCCCGTGGCCCAGATCGCGAAGTTCGGGAATGACATCGGGAATGAAGCGGAAAGACGCCTCGATGCGGCCGAGTACATAGCAGGCATTGCCGCGGAAGCGGCCCAAGTTTTCCACCTGGATGGCAAAATCCAGCTCCCATTCCTGCTCCAGCTTGGTGCGCTGCGTTTCCTTCAGCACACCGAAAACGAGATCGCGAATGTCGCCGATATCCAGAATCTCGTCCGTCAAAGGCTGGAGCTGGCCGAAGATGCGGCCCGTCGGTGCGGCACCCACGCTGAGGTGCAGGTCAGAGCCACCCTGATTGGTGACCATGGCCAGGTATTCAATGAGATCGTGGGAGCGCATGATAGTAAAAGGAGGATCAGGAAATGCCCCGGGCAGCGCGGCGGAATTCAGCCTCATTGCCGATGGCGGCCACGGCTTCCGCTTCGGAGATCACGCCGGCCTGGTAGGCTGCCACGGTGGAGTGCAGGAAGGTCCGCGTATTGGGATCGCTGCCGCGGTTCAGGTAGTCCGCGATGTCTCCGATGTGGCGTTTGGCAATCCAGTCACGCACGGCGCCGCCGTTTTGGAGGTGTTCCGTCAGGAGGACCAGCTTGCCCTGAACATTCGGGACGAGTTTCTGGCACAAAACGCCGACCAGCTGATGCGAAAGCAGATGCAGACCCATGCCCACCTGATCCGGGGGGAAGAGATTTACAAAGCGTTCCATCGTGTCGGAAACCGTGGCGGAATGCATGGAGGCGAGCACGAGATGCCCCGTCTCGCAGGCCTGCAGGGCGGTGAGAGCCGTTTCCTGATCGCGAATTTCTCCCACGAAAATCACATCCGGTGCCTGGCGCATGGCGCTGCGCAGACCGCGCGCAAAGGTGGGCGTGTCCCGCCCGACTTCGCGCTGAGTGAAGAGGCAGCGATTGTTGGAAAAAATGTACTCCACAGGGTCTTCGATCGTGACCACATGCCGGGCGATGTTTTCATTCATCCACTGCAGCAGCGCGGCCAGCGTGGTGGATTTCCCCTGGCCGGTGGCACCGGTGACGAGGATCATGCCATGCTGTTTCTGGGCCCAGCGCTGCAGCAGCCAGTCCGGCGCGCCGAGTGTGTTCAGACCGGGAATGTCAGTGCGGATGCGGCGCAGCACGGCGGCCATGCGGCCAAGCACTTTATGCAGATTGACGCGGAAACGAGTATGTGTGCGTGAAATGAGGCCGGAGTCGCGGTCCGTGTCATTGAGCGTGTCTCCGCCGCAGGCCTGCCACAGGCCTGCCATGTGCGGCAGCAGCAGCGGATCATCGCCAAAGATCATGAGCTGCTCATTGATCTTCATTCGCGGCACCTCGCCTTCCTGCAGAAAGATGTCACTCGCCTGGTGTTCTTCTGCGGCTTGGAGGATGTCATCGAGGGTAATGGCCATGGTTGTGCAAAAGCTAGCGGGCGCCGCTCATGTGCTCAAGCCTGCTCTCCGGCTTTTGTTACAAAGTATCTGATTCAGCGATGTGATTTTCGAGCAGCTTGCCGCAGTACCACAGCATGCGCGGCAGGTGGAAGGGGCCTTTCCACATGTTGCCCTTCAGCTGCACGGAGGGCCTTCCATCGCGGTGCAGGTAGCCAAACCACTCGCCGTGCAAGGCATCGGGGAAATGCTCAAAACTCCAGTCATGCACCTGCTGGTGCCACTGCGCATACTTTGCATCTCCCGTGATGTGCCACGCGAGCTGCGTGGCAATGACGGCCTCATTGTGCGGCCACCAGAATTTCATGTCGTGCCAGTACTCCTGCACTGGTTTACCGAAGACATCGCGGAAATAGAAAATGCCGCCATGCTCCGCGTCCCAGCCACGCTGCCACATGCCGTCGAGGATTTCCAAACCGAGCCTGATGTAGCTTTTCTCGCCACGCCAGCGGCCCTCATGCAGGATGAACCACGCGCACTCCAGCGCATGGCCGGGGTTCAGCGTGCGGCCGTCGAAGTGGTCAATGAGCGATCCATCGGGAGAAACGACCTCCATCAGCGCGCTGATGTCCGGTTTGAAAAAGTACTGCTGAATCTCCAGGATAAAGCGGTCCGCCCATTCCGAGCAGGTATGGCCGGAGATCTTCACATCGCCCAGGTTCACGCGCAGCTCCTGCGCCGTGGCAATGCCGATCATGAGCGCGCCAATGCCCATCATCGGCCGCGTATTCGGCTCGATCTTCGGGTGCAGCAGACCCTTCTCAAAAGAATACTTCAGATAGGTGGCGAAGTCCCGTTTGGCACGTTCCGCATAGCTCTCATCGCCCGTGGCCTTGGCATAGGCGGCATGCGCAATGGCAGCAAAGGCCTCGCTGAAAACATAGCGTCGCATGCGCAGGGGCCTGCCCTCGCGGGTGACGGTGAAGAAAAGCTTTCCCTCGGTGGAGTAGCCGTACTTCTCCAGAAACGCCAGGCATGAGCCTGCGGCCTCGATCCAGTCACGACGTTTTTCCACTGTGTTGTACAGCGTGGAGAGGGTCCACGCGGCGCGTCCTTGAAACCAGATGCTCTTGTCCGTATCCAAAATGGACCCATCACGATCCAATGATGTGATGATTCCATCAAACTCAGCATCCATGCCGTGCTTCATCCAGAACGGCATCACGTCTTTCAGCAACGTGTCGCGGTAGAGCGCCTTCAGGTGCAGGCGGTGGGCGGGGTCGGCAAGCGTGCGGTTCATCGCGCCCACTCTGGCTGCTCTGCGGAAAACGTCACGCGTTCCTTCGTCAAAGGATGCGTGAAGGTGATGCGCAGCGCATGCAGGCAGAGCGGTGGATCGCCCACGGCCAGCGTTTGCGTCTCGCCCACGGAGCCGTCAGCCAGGTAGGTGGCGTCTCCCAGGATCGCATAGCCAAGGTGCCAGAGGTGGATGCGGATCTGATTGGTGCGGCCGGTGAGCGGGCGTGCCTCCAGCAGCGCGGTGCCATCGGCATCGCGACGCAGCACGCGGAACTCCGTGCGGGCCTCCTGGCCTTCGGCATCGACGTTACGGCCACCGAGTTTTCCTGCCTCGCCGCTCACGGGTGCCTCGCAGGCAAACTCGTCCTGCGACGGATGCCCCTTCACGCGGGCGAGATAAATCTTCTCCACCTCACCACGCTCAAACTGCGGCTGCACAAAGCTGGCGAAATGCCGCGTCTTGCACAAAACAGTCACGCCGGTCGTGTTGGCATCCAGCCGGTGCACACTGCGCGGTTTCAGCGGATGCCACACGGTGTTGAGGATAAACTGCAGCGTGTTGCGATTGAACCTGCCGCCCACATGTACGGGCAGCGGCGCGGGTTTGTTCAGCACGATGATGGCCTCGTCTTCACACAGCACGCGGATGTCTGCATTCACGTCTGGCTCCCGTTGCGCGGGTTTCAGGTGCAGGTAGCGCTCGCCTGCGCGCACGATCTGGTGCGCGGGGACGATCTCGCGGTCATCCGTGACGATGCGGCCCTCTTCGCACACGGCCAGCCATTGCTCGCGCGGGATGTGCGGCATCACATGGCAGAGACAGTCAAGGATGCTGGTGCTATCGCAGGCCTCGGGCACATTGAGCGGGCGGGTTTGATCATAAGGCACGCTGCCCGGCAGCGGTGTCACGGCTGCGCGCAGGGCGGCGTGGCGCTGCTCCAGGTTTTCGCGCTGCTGCTGCTCACTTGTTTTAAAACAGTAGGGGCAGGACACATGCTCCACGTAGCGCGGGTCGGCCTGCTCCTCGGAGGTGAGGGGTGTCTGGCAGGCGAAGCACTGGGAGGAAGCCGTCTCGTGCAGGCCGGGATCGACCCCCACGCGCTGATCAAACACAAAGCATTCGCCCTCGTAATGGGCGCTGCCGCATTCTTCAAAATACTTCAAAATCCCGCCTTCAAGCTGCCAGACATGCTCAAAGCCCTCACGCTCCATGAAGGGCGCTGCTTTCTCGCAGCGGATGCCGCCGGTGCAGAAGGAGACGATCTCCGCTTTCTTCATCTCCGGCGGCAGTTTGCGCACTGCTTCGGGAAATTCGCGGAAGGAATCGACGCCGGCCACCACGGCCCCTTTGAATGTGCCGAGCTTCACCTCGTAGTCGTTGCGTGTGTCATAGAGGATCACCGGGCGGCCTTCATCCAGCCACTGCTTCAAAACCTTCGGCTCCAGCCGCGGCGAGGTGTACTTGGCCGGTTCGATGCCCTCGACACCGAAGGCGATGATCTCCTTCTTGATTCGCACCAGCATGCGCCGGAAAGGCTGCTCCAGGCTTTCACTGTATTTGGGCTTAAGCGCCTCCAAACCGGGGATGCAGCGCAGTTCATCGACCAGCGCATCGACATTCTCCCGCGCCCCTGCCACGAACATGTTGATGCCTTCCGTGCTCAGCAGAATCGTCCCTTTCAGGCCCAGGTGCCTGCAACGTTCCAGCAGGCGTGCACGCAGATCCTTCAATCCGGAAAGATCGGCGAACTGATAGCATGAAATGTTGGTGATCGTGGCGGCGGAGGCTGACATGGACGGTGGAGAAAGCACACGAACCGGTGAATCGCGAGTGCAAATCCGTAGTCCGGGCGCAGGAATGGAACAGTGGGCAGCAATTCAGATCAAGCTTGCCATTCCCTTCCGTTCCCGCTCCATTCTCAGGCATGAAACCCCTGCTCCTTCTTATTGTTGCCGCTGCCAGTGCTCACGCCGCCGACTGGGCGGTCTGGCGCGGGCCAAATCATGATGGCATTTCAACGGAAAAACTGGCGGGAACGTCGGTGAAAAAAGTCTGGGGAACTCAGATTGGCATTGGCTTTTCTTCTTTCACGGTGGCTGCCGGTCATGTTTACACCACCGGGCACGCGGATGGGAAAGACACCGTTTTTTGCCTCGATGTGGAAACCGGAAAAACGGTGTGGAAGCACGACTATGCCGCAGATCTCGGGGACAAGTACTATGAGGGTGGCACCTCGGCCACGCCCACCATCGAGGACGGCAAAGCCTACCACCTGAGCCGCTGGGGGGATCTGATTTGCTTTGATGCCGCCACGGGCAAGATCGTCTGGCAGAAGAACATCCAGAAGGAAACCGAGGCGGACATCCCGGACTGGGGATATGCAGGCTCTCCGCTCGTTTCCGGAAATCTGCTCATCGTCAATGTCGGGAAAGCGGGGACTGCCGTCGAAAAGGCCACGGGGAAGACCGTGTGGACCAGTGACAAGGCCAGCTCCGGCTACTGCACGCCGTATCCCATCACGGTGAATGGAAAAGCCCAGGTGGTGCTCAGTTCAGGGCGAGCCTACAAAGGCGTAGATCCCACGAGTGGAGCCGTGCTGTGGGAGCATACATGGTCCACCAGCTACGGGGTAAATGCGGCTGATCCCATCCTCAGCGGCACTCAACTCTTCATTTCCACCGGCTACAACAAAGGCTGCGCAGTTCTCGACATCTCTTCCGGCAGTCCCAAAGAGGTCTGGCGCAGCCGGGTGATGAAAAATCAGTTCAACTCCAGCGTGCTGATCGAAGGCCACCTTTACGGCAGCGATGGCGATGAAAGCAAGGCAGCCAGCCTGAAATGCATCGACTTTGCCACCGGCACCGAGAAATGGAGCGAGGGCGGCGTGGGCTTCTGCTCGCTCACCGCAGCGGCCGATGGCAGGCTCATCATCATGACCGCCAAGGGCGAACTCATTATCGCCAAGGCCAGTCCTGCCAAGTTTGAGCCTCTTTCCCGCACTCCGGTGCTCACCGGCCGCTGCTGGACGGCCCCCGTTTTCGCCAACGGTCACATTTTTTTGCGCAATGCGACGGGTGACATGGTGTGCCTGGCGGTTCAGTAATCGGTGTCATTCATTTCCTCAATACAAGCTCACAAATGGTCGATTGGTCACAATGAAATGACGGCTGGACGTTCTGACGCGCATGAAAACCAGCACACACTCCTCCCACCTTATCCCGCTCTGGCTCAAAGTGGCCTACACCGTCTTCATGGCGGTTTTGATTCCCGTTTACTGGTACCACTACGGACCGACAAACTTCCTGTATTTCTGCGACATCGCCCTGCTGCTCACTCTTGCGGGGATGTGGATGGAGAGTCCGCTGCTCATCTCCATGCCAGCCGTGGGCATATTAATGCCGCAGGCGCTGTGGTGCGTGGATTACTTCGTACAGCTTTCCGGTCACTCCATGACAGGGATGACGGCTTATATGTTTGACGGTGCAAAGCCGTTGTTTTTGCGCAGCCTCTCGCTCTTTCATGGCTGGCTGCCTTTTCTGCTGGTCTTTCTCGTTTGCAGACTCGGCTACGACAAGCGGGCTCTCAAGGGCTGGTCGGGCCTGGCTTCGGGCCTCTGCGTGGTGGCATTCCTCTGGCTGCCGAAGGCAGGTGAAACACTGCCAGACCCCAATCTGCCACGCAATGTGGACTACGTCTTTGGCATGAACGATGCACAGCCGCAGACCTGGATGAGTCCGGAGTTGTATCTCCTGACATGGATTGGGGTGCTCATCATGGTCGTCTATGTGCCGACGCATTTCGTATTGAAGAAAGTCTGCCCTACGCCCGAACACGCCGCCGCCAAACGCGCATGAACGCCCCCACCCCGACCCTTGAATCAAACTGGCAGCGCGGCTTCTGGAGCCTGATGGGCACTCAGTTTCAGGGCGCGTTTTCCGATAACGTGCTCAAGTGGCTGGTCATCTACCTGGTCATCGCGCAAAAACTGCCCAAGGAGCAGCTTGACGCGCTGGTGTCAGATTCAGGCATGTATTTTGCGATACCCTTCCTGCTGCTGTCCATGCTGGGAGGCTGGATGGCGGACCGCTTCAGCAAACGCAGCGTGATGATCGGCGTGAAGACCATGGAGATCGGCATCATGGTTTTTGCCACCTATGCGCTGCACTCCGGCAGGATGGGACTTCAACTGGTGAGCATCTGCCTCATGGGAGTGCACAGCGCCTTCTTCGCAGCATCCAAATACGGCTCCCTTCCTGAACTGGTGCCCGCCGACAGACTTTCGTGGGCCAATGGCATCATCGAGATGCTCACCTTTCTGGCCGCGATCTTCGGCACTCTGGCCGCCGCGTGGCTGGCGGAGAGCTTTGCGGGCAAGCCTGCGTGGTCCGGCGGCATCCTGCTCGGACTTGCCATGATCGGCTGGCTCATGAGCCTTGGCATCTCCCGCGTGCCTGCTGCCAGTCCTGGCAAGCTGCTGCGCCTCAACTTCCTCGGCGACCTGTGGCGTGAGTTTCAATGGATGCGTACGGACCGCGACCTGTGGCGTGCCAATCTTGGCAACACCGGCTTTTTCTTCATCGCCGTTCTCATTCAGATGAACCTGGTGCTCTACGCCGAGCAGGTGCTGCACATCAAGCCGATGGAAAACAGCGCACTTCAGGTGGCGCTGGCGGTCGGCATGGCGGCGGGCAGCCTGCTCGCCGGAAAGCTCAGCGGCGATCATGTGGAGTATGGCCTCATACCACTCGGCGCTTTCCTCATGGCTGCGATGGGATTTGCACTCGGCTGGTCCGAGATTCCCAAGGCTGCCTTCACCGTCTGCCTCACGCTGCTTGGCATCGGTGGCGGCATGTTTATCGTGCCCCTGGCGGCGGTGCTGCAGCATCGCCCCCCGGCGGACCGCAAAGGCTCGGTACAGGGGGCGGCCTCATGGCTCTCCTGGGTGGGCATCTGCGCCGCTGCTGTATTGCAGAAGGAACTGAACACCCGCCTCGGCTGGACACCAGGAAACATTTTCTGGTTCTGCGGAGCCAGTGCCATCGTAGGCGGGGTGTATGTGACGATGTCCCGTCCGCAGGCGCTCCCTGCTTTGCTCAAACGCTGGACTCACGGGGGCCATGGCTGAGATCCTTTTGCTTCCATTCGGCAGCGCCGGCGATGTGTTTCCTTTCATCTGGCTTGGGCGGCAGCTCATGGCGCGCGGGCATCATGTGCGGATGATCACCGCCTGCTTGTTTGAAGACAACGCGCGTCGAGCAGGGCTCGATTTCATCCCACTTGGGGAAAAGGATGAGTTTGAGGCGATGATCCGCGATCCCCGCATCTGGCAGTCGGGGATCGGCACCAAGGTCGTATTCGAATTTGCCGCGAAATCGGTGGAGCCCTACCTGGCGGCCATTGAGAGCTGTGGCCAGGTAGATCTCATGCTCGCGCCAGTGACCGCATTTGCCGGGCGGCTGGCTCGTGAAAAGCACGGCATCCCTCTGATCACGGTGCACCTGCAGCCCGCGGTATTTGTAAGTGCATACGAAACGCCGCTGCTGCATCCCGCCATGCGGTTCTTCAACAAGCTGCCCGTGTGGCTGAAGAAGCGGATTCTTTCCCTGCCTAATCCCGTTGATCTCTTCGCACTGCCAAAAGTTCGCCGCATCTGCGCAGCCCATGGCGTCAGGCCTCCACGCAGCCTGTGGCGTGAGTGGTGGGACTCGCCGGATGGGGTGCTCGCCATGTTTCCCGATTGGTTTGCGGCCCCGCAGCCCGACTGGCCCGCAAATCTGCTGCAATGGACCTTCCCGCTCGAAGACCTCGCCAAGGAGCAGGTGCTGAAGCCGGAGTTGCTGGCTTTTCTTTCGAGTGGTGAGCGGCCTGTCGTCTTCACCCCTGGCAGTGCGAATGTGCAGGCCGCACGCTTCTTTGCCGTGGCGGCAGCTGCTGTGCAGCGAATCGGGTGCCGTGCTGTCTTCGTCACGCGCGAGCCGAAACAAGTGCCACAGGGGCTGCCCGCGAGCATCCTGACTGTGGAATATGCCCCTTTCAGCACGCTGTTGCGACACGCAGCGGTGTTTGTGCATCATGGAGGCGTGGGAACGATGTCGCAGGGATTTGCCGCTGGGGTGCCGCAGCTTATCATGGCCATGGCGCATGACCAGCCCGACAATGCGGCTCGTTTGGAGAGACTCGGTGCGGGCCTTGGCCTAAACGTGCGCCAGTTCACGCCGGAGCGTGTGGCGCTGGAGCTGAAGCGGCTGCTAAACGATGCGGCGATACGTCAGGCTGCGCTGGAATGCGCTGCGAAAGTGAAGGATGCGCCTTCACGGGATGTCCTGCTGCAATGGGTCGAGTCACACCTGGAATGAGCGCATGGATGCATCTGCCTCCCAGATCCCCGAACGCCGATTCGGCCTGCTGCAGGCCACGGCGCTGAACATGTCCAACATGCTCGGTGCGGGGCCGTTCATCACCATCCCTGCGCTGATGCTGACCCTAGGCGGGCCGCAGTCCATGCTCGGCTGGGGCGTGGCCCTGGTGCTGGCTCTGGCGGATGGCCTGGTGTGGAGCGAGCTGGGCGCGGCGCTGCAAAAGTCCGGCGGCTCCTATGTGTATCTGCGCGAGGGCTACGGGCGCGAGAAATGGGGGCGCTTCATGGGCTTCCTGTTCATCTGGCAGTTCATCCTCAGCGGACCTCTGGAACTGGCGACGGCCTACGTGGGCGTGGCGCAGTATGTGCAGCCGCTGTGGCCCCGGAGCAGCGAGTTCACCCGGCTGTGCGTGGGGGCGGGCGTGGGCTTGCTCATCATCTTGTTGCTCTACCGGCGCATCGAGTCGATCGGCAAAATCATGATCACGCTGTGGGGCGGTGCGCTGCTGGCCATGGCCGTCGTCATCGTCACGGGCGTGCTGCATTTTGATGCCAAAGTGGCGTTCGATTTTCCTCCGGATGCGTGGCATTTCGACGCCGCCAAATGGATTGCACTCGGTGCGGCGGCACGCATCGGCATGTATGACTACCTCGGCTACTATGACATCTGCTTCATCGGCGATGAAGTGCAGCAGCCGGGAAGGGTGATCCCGCGTGCCGTGATGCTCAGCCTTGTGCTGGTGGCGCTGATTTACTTTGCGGTGAATCTCTCCATCATCGGCGTGGTGCCATGGCGTGAGTTTGTGAGCGCCGAGGGCGTGAGCAAGCCGGTGGTGACGATGATGATGGCCAGGATCTATGGCAGCGACTTTGCGCAACTCTTCACCGGTCTCGTGCTGTGGACCATGGTGGCCTGCTGCTTTGCCATGCTGCTGGGCTACTCACGCATCCCGTATGCGGCTGCACGGGATGGCAGCTTCTTCAGCCTCTTTGGCCGCCTGCATCCGCGCCTGGGCTTTCCGCATGTGTCCTTGATCGTCGTCGGGGTCATCGCCGCGGCGGCCACGTTTGTGAAGCTGGGAACTCTGATCGATGGGTTGCTCACCACCCGCATCGTCGTGCAGTTTGCGGGACAGATCGGCGCGCTGGTGCTACTGCGGCGCGTGAGGCCGGAGATGGAGCGGCCGTTTCGCATGTGGCTCTATCCTCTGCCCGCCCTGCTGGCGCTGGCTGGCTGGCTGTACCTGCTCGTCACGACCGACCGCTTGCTGATCGGGTATGGCATGGTGGCGCTGCTGCTGGGCTGCCTCGTTTTCCTCGCCTGGAGCTGGAAGACCCGCCGCTGGCCATTTGGGGGGACAAAAGAGGCTTGATTTGCAGGCCCTGAACCGATGTATTTCCCACATGACACGCATCCTCACCTGCCTGCTGCTCCTCACCGCCTTCCTCCACGCCGATGAATTTGATCCCAAGGACAGCACCATCGTGCTCGGCAAGCGCGTGGGCCTGATCAAACCCGGCATGACCTCCACCGACATCGAGCGCGCCTACGGAAAGGACAACCTCAAGCTGCAGAAGATTCCCGGAGCCGAGGGCGAGGAGATCGATGGCGCGAAGCTGTTTGCAGAAACGGACCGCGAACTGGAGATCGTGTGGGACCCGGACAACGAGAAAAAGAAAGTCGTGTTCGACATCCGTGTCATCGGCAAGGCCTGGAAATTTGACAACGGCCTCAAGTCCGGCATGACCGTCGAAGAGGTGGAAAAGATCAACGGCAAGCCCTTCAAGATCGCGGGCTTTGAATGGGACTACGGTGGCTACGCCAACTTTGAAGGCGGCAAGCTGGATGGCAAAGTCAGCATCCGCTTCAGCCCGACCGTGGAGAACATCCCCGAATATCTCAGCGGTGACAAACAGCTCTCCTCTTCGGACAAGAAACTGCGCGCCGCCAAGCCGGTAGTGGATGAAGGCATCTCTGTCTTCATGCGGTGAGCGAATACACCGCGACATCGACCCCTGGCGAGCCGATGACGTGGTCCGGCGGACGCTGGGGATCTGCAAACCCCGCCTGCCGCAGCGGGTTCACATCCCACGCCTCCAGCGCGGCCTCGGCCAGCGGATAGGGCGAGTGGTACACCTGTCCGCAGCGGATGCCACGCGCAGATGGGAGAAGAGCAGGTAGCGCTCGGCCAGAAAGAAGGCGAGCGAGCCTGCTTCAGCATGTCGCGTTTCCTTTCCAAGGCGATAACGGTAGTGCGACTCCGCCGGCTCACCGCGTCGCTGGCAGCGGTAGTCGATCCAGCCCTCGCTCACTGCCGCGCTCATCCTGGCATGCTGATACGGCAGGTGAAAGAACCTGCGCGCCGTCCATACCGCGAGCGGCTGATTGCAGTCCAGCGAATAGAACCACACACCGGGCCGACCCTGCTCATCATGCACATAGGTGCGCACGTTGAGCTCCAGAAAGTCGCTGACGCCCCGCATCGCGGGAAGGAACCGCGGGCGGATGCCACGCATGTAAAACGGCACGATGGCCAGCCAGGCTTCGCCCTGAAAGGTGTCCGCGAACAAGCCAGGTGGCAGCGTGCGCTGGATCTCCTCAGCATTCCACCGCCAGTGCAGGAAGAGAAGGCTGGCCCATGACTGGTACATCACATGGGCACGCACCGGGCGCTCGCGGAAGGCGAGGCGGTGTTCAGGCGTGGGTAAGACTGGCATGGAGAATGGAGGCAGCATACTGCATACGCGCATGACGGCAGGGAAATGCGATCACCACTAAAATGAACTCCCGCATTTCCGCCCGTTTGAGATTTTGCAGACCCTTTTTGTTCCTGCTGGCTCTCACGGGACTTTTATCTTGCTCCATGAAACAGCCCCCTCTGCAAACGGTGCCCTATGTGGATCTCAAACGCTACATGGGCGACTGGTACGTCATCGCCCATCTGCCAAACTCGCTGGAGAAGGGCAAGGTGGGCACGCTGGACCGCTATCTGCTGCGGCCTGATGGCAGGATCGACAACGCCTTCCTTTTCCACAAAAAGAGCTTGGATGCGCCGCTGCAGCAGTGGAAGGCGCTGGCGTGGGTGCACAACAAACAGACAAATGCCGAGTGGCGTGTGCAGTTCATCTGGCCCCTGCGCTCACCCTATCTCGTCATCGATTTAGACAAAGAATATCGGTGGAGCGTGGTGGGGCATCCAAAACGGAATCTCGGCTGGGTCCTGAGCAAGAGCCCGACGATGGATGAGGCGACCTATCAGGGCATCTTGCAGCGCCTGGCGAAACAAGGGTATGACGCCAGCAAGTTCGAGAAGGTGCCGCAGGTGACGAAGGGGTGATATAAGAAACAGGATGCATCATCCATTGCGTTCATTCGACGGCGGCTTCGAACCTCGGCAAACAACACGGCCTTCAACGATTTCTCGCTGAAGGCCGTGGAACAAGAAAAAAAGAGGGCGCAATTACGCAAACAGCTTCGTCACCGGCTTGGCCTTCACCAGTTCACGCGGCTGATTGAGGTGATTGTAAACAATCGTCTCGGGATCGATGCCGACGGCATGGTAGATGGTGGCGAGGAGTTCGGTCGGATGCACAGCGTCTTCCGCAGGGGCGGAGCCGGTGGCGTCGGACTTGCCATGGACGTAGCCACGCTTGATGCCGGCACCACCCACGACGGCGGTGTAGCAGTAAGGCCAGTGGTCACGGCCGTCGGCGCTGTTGCCGTTGCCGCTGGTGGACACGCCTTTCTCAGGGCTGCGTCCGAATTCACCGAGGGCCACGACGATCGTTTCATCCAGCAAACCGCTGGCGTCCAGATCTTCAAACAACGCGCTCAGGCCCTGGTCCAGCATGGGGCCGGACTTCGTCTTCATACGCTCGGTGAGGCCCACATGGTGGTCCCACGAGTGATTGTCCGAGTTCGCGACCTTGGGCCAGATGACTTCAACCACACGGGTGCCAGCCTCAAGCAGGCGGCGGGCGAGCAGGCAGCTCTGCCCAAAGGTGTTGCGGCCATAGCGGTCGCGCAGTTTCTCAGGCTCACGGTCCAGAGCGAACGCATCGCGCGCACGGCCGCTGGAGATGAGATTCAGCGCCTGGCTGTAGTAGCTGTCCAGGCTCATGTCCTTCACTGCAGCTTCGATTTGCGGCATCTGGTCATTGATGGCATCGCGCAGCTTGGCGCGGCGCTCCAGGCGCACGCTGAAGAGGTCCGGGCGGAGCTGGAGGTCATCGATCTTGATGCGGTCCATCTTGCCCATGTCGAGGTCATCGCCATCGGGGAAGAGCGTGTAGGGATCGTAGGCCTTGCCCAGGAAACCCGCGCCGCCGCCTTTGCCGACGACGTTGGACTCCTGCAGCGGGCGTGGAAGCTGCACGAAGGGGAGCATCGGCTCCTGGAGCGGCTTCAGGCGCACGATGTTGCTGCCGAAGTTCGGGAAGTCCTTGGCGTTCGGCGGCTCAAGCTGGCCGGAGGGGCTGACCTTGTCCGTCGTGTAGCCGGTCATGATCTGGTAGATGGCGGCCGTGTGGTTGAAGAGACCGTTCGGCGTGTAGCTCATTGAATTGATCATGGTGAACTTGTCGTTCACCTTCGCGAGGCCGGGGAGGATCTCGGTGAAGTGCTTGCCAGGAACTTTTGTCGGGATGGTCTTGAAGGCGCTGCGCACCTTGTCAGGCACATTCTCCTTGGGGTCCCACAGGTCCAGGTGCGAGGGGCCGCCCTGGAGGTAGATCATGAGCACATGCTTGGCCTTGCCCCAGCCGGCGCGGCCGGCGTTCGGAGAATTCGCCGCCATGGCCTGGCCACGCAGCACGTTGTTGAGCGTGAGGCCCATCATGGAGCCTCCGCCCACGCGCAGGATGTCACGGCGCGAGAAGCCGAGGTTTTTGTCGCAAAGGTCTTTGCCGGGAACGCCAGGGATGCGGAACATGGGGTGCTAGGGGTGGAGATGGAAGGTCAATATCGGGGGCATGTACGACAAGGAAGGGCTGATCTTGCCAATTCAAGGCCAGATCGTCAGGCCTGGGCAGGAAACTCCATGCCGGGGGCGGGGATGAGGCAATGAACTGATTTTGCCAGCGATGTCCGATTTCTATCGACGAGGAATCAGCCTCCATGCTATCGGCGTTTTTGCCATGAATGAAGAATTTAATCCCTATGCCGCTCCGAAGTCTGTCGTCTTGACTGCACCTGCCACAGAATCGGAGCTGCCCCTCGCCAGTCGCTGGTACCGTTTGGTGGCTTCCTTCGTCGATTCGCTCATTCTCATGGTCGTATTGATGCCGGTGCAATTTTTAACCGGCACCTTCGAAAAAGAAGCTGCTCGTCAGGCTGCTGGCGGGTCCGTCTTTGCGTTCAATCCCGAAAACATCCTCTGGAGTGCGGGCTCGCTGGCGCTCATGATCGCAATCAACTGGAGCTTCCTTCTCAACGGGCAGACGATCGGAAAGAAAGTTCTCAAGATTCGTATCGATCGCATCGAAGGCGGTGCGTGTGACCGAGCCCGCATTGTCACCCGCCGCATGTTGGTCATGCAGGTGCTTTATCTCATCCCAGTCATCAATTTCATCTTCATGATCGTGGACTGCCTGATGATTTTTCGCAGCAACAAGCGCACATTGCATGACGAGATCGCCGGCACCAAGGTGGTGGACCTGCGCTCTCAGCTTGGCTGATCATCACGCCCGCTATTCTTGACGAGCACACTTCTTCCGCGGGCGAAACGGATGCCAGAGCTGGCCCAGGTAGTTTTTTGAAATCGGCTCGTGGATGCCGAAGGCTTCGGGCTCATGATCAGGGCAGCGGTAGGTGCCAAAGAGGATGTCCATGAGCGGTGAGATGTTGGCGTAGTTCCCCGCGTCCCGCGCCTTGTCGTGGTGCCAATGGTGCAAGGCCGGCGCCCCGAGAATCATGCCCAGCGGCCCGATGGGCAGCCGCACATTCGAGTGGATGAAGATGGCCCACAGCCCCCGAAACGCCAGAAACCCAGCCAGCGTCTCCAGCGGAAAGCCAAGGATGAAAGCGGGCAGATTGATGATGCCCACGGTGTAGATGGTGTCCAGCGGATGCTCGCGATGCGCCGCCAGCCAGTCCAGATGCTCCGCGCTGTGATGGATGGCGTGGAAGCGCCACAAGAACGGTGCCGTGTGCTGCAAACGGTGTGCCCAGTAGATGAGGAAGTCGCTCAGCACCACCATCTCAAGGGCCTGCAGCCACCACGACTGTGCCGCCACACCCGCTCGAAAATGCCGAGGCACGACGCCATCCAGCCACCCACGGAAATGATTCAGCGCCAGGAACACCAGCCCGCTCCAGAGCAGATACTGGCCGAGGAAAAAACAGATGTCCGTCCAGAAAGCCGGGCGGAAAAACTTCTGTCCCTCACGAGCCGGGAACATTTTTTCCAATGGGCGGAACAGCACCACCAGGAAGAGCAGGCTGGCGCCCGTCGAGAGGATGATGGCGGGGAGGTTCATGGGTTGCTGGGAAAGGACCCCTGAGGTTGTACTGCTGGAGGAGACAGTTGAAAAAAGGTGGGTGGAAACACGATTAAAGATTTGGAGCTTGAACCCATTGTTCTCATGAGGGGAAAATCCGTCGGGAGTTTTTCATGGGACCGTATTCTTCCGCTCATGCCCCAGCCGGAGCCGTCACCTCCTAAAACGCGCTCGGCCATGTGCAATTGGGCAATCGCCTCGGCAGGTACGAAAGAGTTGAAGTGGAAAAGGTCGGGGCTCGTGGACTGGACTGGCGGCGGATCAATCAACGGGCGGAACGGTGAAAATAACTGGCCTGATTTGGACCCCGCCATGATGCGCTGCTCGGTTGCCTTCGATTGAAAATGCTTTGGCACGAGTTTTTCGAGAGTCGGCATGCTTTCGCTGGCACTCCCGTCGCTGCCGCGTGTACGCAGGGTGCTTGAAGTCGTGTCAGGCATCCAGATAGAATTGCCTGGACGTTCATCGAGTGCGCTCTGCACTTGGAGATCGTGGGAGCTTGAGGCGGCCAATGCGGCAATCGGATCGTCGCCTGAGGCAGAGAAAGTTAGCGGTGCCAGGGGCCTTTCCGCCATCGTGTCAGCCAAGTCCCGAGCGGAATGGTGTGAATACACCACGTAGCCTGTCAGCAGCGTGAGCGACGAAGCCAGCACTGCGAAGCGTGTGATTTGAGATGACGCCTTCATACAGATTCAGATTGAGCTGCATACTCCCCTGATGGCGTGCGTGGAGACCCTGTCGTCTTCCTGCAATAACTCCCACGTGAATGCCATGGACCGCAGGGCGCTCGGCACGGGCTGCCTCCGGAGCCAGAAGGTTTCCCACCGCGGCTCGCAGTTGATGCTGTAAATGATGTGGCCGCCCGGGATCGGATCTTTCGGACGTGCGGTGATATCCACGATCAAACCGTCCGTTGTCACCAGTTCCCAGAAAATCGGATCGCGAACCATCGTTTGATTGCTCAGGTCAATCAGCCGTGCGTCGGGATTCAGTCGTTCTTGAAGTGGCTTGAGTTGGGCGCCGCTTAACCATGACAAGTTCCAAGTATCATTTCTTAACTTGGTAAGGGGACGCGAAAAGAGCAGCATCGGTATCGGCATCGCCTGACTGCAGACTTCTTCTTGCCACCCGTTTACCCAGCTCTCCACAGCGCCGTTGTTTGCGGTGTTTTCCGCCCATGCTGGCAATGCCCTGGCATTGCCTCCCACTATTGCTACGGCAGATATCAGTGCGGCGAATCTCATGGTTTTGGCGTTGGATTGGCGGGTTCGGTGCACCCGCCTTTCGTGGCTGGTGCTGGTTCCACTTTGCGAACTGAAAAGACAGGTTGAGTGAGCGCCTTGGAGCTTGGCATGATGAACTCCGGCTCAGGTTCTTGTTCTGCCGCCTGGCCCTTGGATTGGGTATGAATCACATAGGCTGACAGCAACGTGAGCGACAATACCAGAACTCCAAGGCGGGTGAGTTTGGAAGGTAGGTTCATGGGTGAATGAAAAATGATTTTTCTAGCGAGGCCAGGGGTTTACCTCTTCAGTCTGCCAGAATCGATTCGTGATTTTCAAAGTCAGTGAGCCTCCTGTGCCCAACGACACACTGATGAGCGGTGTCGGATAGACAGCCGTTGGAGCAGGGAGTCTTTTCGGCCAGAAAAATTTCCGCCATTTGTCTTCGATCTCGTTGTTTCGAAGATAAGAAGAAAACTCTGGCGGGTTGCCTCGCCACAGAGGGTCGTAGAGTATGAGGCTATTCAGACATTCTGGAGTCGTATGGTGCCGAGCTCTGTCATAAAATGATGAGAAACATGGGCGATCTCCTAGCCAGACAGTTCTGGCATCGGGATTGATGGGATCAGAGAGCAGATGATGCTCCGTGCTGGTGAGCAGCGAAAACCAGTCAGGCTTTGGCAGCGTGAGGAGCAACTGCGGCACTGGCTCCGCAAGTTTGCAGACTTCATCCTTACCATCTTCGAGCCAGCTTGCTAAATCGCTGTCAATCAGGGTCAAGGCTTTCAATGGCTGCGCATGGCTCCCCAGCAACAATGCCAGAAGGGCGGCCCAATACAATTTGGGTGTTCTACTCACGGCTTCACAGGTTGCGGCAGCGCGCCAGTTTGCAAAGCACCCGAACTAATTTTGATGCCCGTTGTGAGTGACTTGCTGCCCGACATGATCATGGGCGGAGGCGGGCCGATTTTGGAACTGGGCCGCATGGCCGGATTGGCTTGTTTGTGGGCAAACCAGGAGCAGCCGAGGAGCAGCCCCAGGGAAGAGACAATGACAGCACTGCGCAGGCAGGACCGGGCACGCGGCGAGTTCATGCCGGCCATGCTACTGTGAAGCCGGGTGGGGTGTCGAGAACATTTCTTACAGGACTTGGCTTGCTGATGAACACTTTTGAAACAGGCCTGCATCACCGCTTGATCCAAAGGTCCAATATCAAAGAACGGATTTTCTCGCCAGGGTATGAGTCAATAGTCCTTCCGCCACAGATTCTCACCTTCTGCGGAAAGCCGCTTCGGAAGTGGTATTCCCAGAGAGCTGACATCTTCACAGTGAGCCAGAGAATAGGTGACGGGACGGATAGCCGAAGGTGCACGCATCTTCTTCAGCCAGGAGAATGCGCCACCATATTCTTCCGGCACGTGCACGTCAAAAACAGGCGGCTGCCAAAGAGGGAACAGTTGAAGACGAGCATAGGAGAGGGGTTGGTGCGTGGCTTCAATCATGCGCCTGGACTCGTAACAAGAATAGTTTTGGATGCCGACAACCGAAGGCATCACGAATGCTTCTGTATTCAGCCAGTCCGTGTTGCTTTGATACCGCCACGAGTAACGCCTGTCAGGAAAGCAAAGGGGATAAAAGTAGAGAATCTTGAACTCTTCGGGCACCCAGATACTTCCATTCCTGGTGGCAGATTTGCCAGGTCGTCCTGGATAGCTGTCGAAGAAAAGCAATTGCGGTACGGGGAGGCTCTGCCGCAGCGCTTCATTCATCCACCAGGCGTTCCAACGCTGGACATCATTTTCCTCGGCGGGGGATGGTGCGGCGGCTGCAATCTCGGAACGACCATGACCCTCCATGACCGTGAGCAAAATCATCGCGGCAAAGATACGCAAAACCGATCTCATCCCATGACGCTACTTTGATCGTCGGGTGAATGTCCAGCCTTTTGGAACTCCTCGCCTGCTCAACTCAATCCTCAAACATAAACTCATTGCTCATCAGGAGCACCTGCGCGAGCTGGCTGAGGGCGCTCTGGGGGCGGGCGCGGCCGATGGGCCAGCGGCTGGCGTCGCAGAAGTCGGTTTTGGAATTGGTGAGGACTTCGCCGGTGTCGGCGCGGGAGATGGTGGGCTGCCAGTCGAAGCTGTCGCTGTCGGTGCCGCCCTCGTTGTGAATGACGAAGCAGAGGGTGTCTCCGCGCTTCACATCGGCGGTGAGCTTGACCGGAACTTTCTTGTTCTGCGGATTGCAGAGCTGCTCGGCCAGAATGCCGGTTCGCTCATTGTAAACCCAGGCGCGGACGCCGTCGCCGCGGTCGCTGCTGCGGGTGAGGACGCTGTCGATGGAGATTTTCATGTCCATCGGCACATGCCAGCGAGCGGTGACGACGTATTCGTTCGGCGCGGCATGGCCGCCGTAATTGGCCCAGAAAACGTGACCCCATTTGGGATCCGGGATCTTCGCGGCTGGACTCCAGATTTTCTGACCGCCACCGCCGCGATCTGTGAGCTGCGTGAAGGCAAGGAAATCGGTGAAGCTCGGCTTGCCCTCGGGTGTGCGGGCAAACTTCATGGTGCCATAGCTCCAGCGGAAGGCCTTTTCAGCGTTCAGCTCCGTGGCATCTGCCGCGAAGCGCTGGGCCAGATCCACCTCATCCGGTTTGGGATCGCGGGAGAGGATGCGGTGATACATCGCGCGGATGGCTTCGGAATCGAGCGTGGTGCCGGCCAATGGTGTGGCCTTGGCGATGGCGTCCGCACGCGCGCGCATGAAGGGGCTGTTCATCAGGAAAAGCGCCTGCTGCGGCACAGTGGTGTTGAAGCGCTGCGGGCTGTGGCTGTCCGGATTGGCAAAGTCAAACATGGCAGGCACGCTGGCCTGGTCGTAACGGTCCACTTTGAGGTAAACGGTGCGCAGGGTGTCGGCGTCCTTCGCATTCAGCTCCGTGGCGCGTCCGCCATGCCGGTGGGTGTCGAGTTCACCGGTGACGGCGAGGATCGAGTCACGCATCGTTTCATAGTCGAGGCGCTGGCGGTTGAAGCGGCTGAGAAGGTCGTTCTCGGCATCCTTGGTGGCTTTTTCCGGCGTGGCATGGCTGCTCTGCTGGAAGGTACGGGAGGTAAGGATGAGCGTGTGCAGCTTCTTCAAGCTCCAGCCGCTTTCCATGAAGGTGGCGGCCAGGTAGTCCAGCAGATCTGCCTGCACCGGCTTGGCCGTCTGCACGCCAAAGTCACTGGTCTGCGAGACGAGAGGCTTGCCAAAATGCTGCAGCCACACGCGGTTCACTATGACGCGGGCGGTGAGCGGATTGTCTTTGCTGGCGATGTGTTTGGCCAGCTCCAGGCGGCCGCTGCCATCGGTGAACTTCTCGCCGCCAAACATCGTGAGCCACGCACGCGGTGCGGGGTCTCCCTGACGCCCCGGATTGCCGCGGATGAAAACACGCACGTCCTGCGGCTTGGACTTGTCCACCATCACCATGGCACGTGGTGGTGCGCCGGGGTGCGTGCTGTCCAGCTTGGTGCGTTCGTTGTTGAAGCGCACCACCGTCTCGCTGTCCTTGCGGGTGAAAAACACATTGGCCCCCTCCACCGGCACGGACATGGGGGAAAGCTTGTCCTGCATGAGTTGGCGCATCGGCTCCACCTTGCTGTCGAGAATGATGCGCGCATACGTCAGCGAGACGTCCTTCATGGACTTGGGCTGGGCCTGGGAGAAGGCCGTGGCGATCTCCGGAGTGCAGCCGCTTTCCGGTTTGGCCAGCTCCTGCACGATGGCGGGGGCCTTGGCCGCAAACTCGGCCTCAGGGATCTTGGCAAAACGACTCCAAGCCACCATCGTCGCATGGGGCTTGGCGGTGAGGGCGTAGCGCTTCAGGAAGTCACGCCACTGGTTGGCCACACGGTCACGCAGCTTCATCTGGCCGGCCTTGCCTTTGAACTCAGTGCTGTCCTTGATGTCCACCGACTCCTGGGCAAACGCGAGGTACTCGGCCAGGCGCTCTGGCTTGCGGAACTCGTCATAGACGGTCTGCTTGAAATCGAGCTCCTTCTTGGCGATCTCCGCCACCTTCGCGTCATAGTCCTTCGCATCGGCTTCGTTCGCCGCCTTGCCGATAACGGGCATCACGGTGTCATCCGGCTCGTCGCTGCTGTTCAGGATGCTGTACATCGCATAGTAGTCGCGGCTCGGGATGGGGTCGAACTTGTGATCATGGCAGCGCGCGCAGGCCACCGTCAGCCCCAGCAGGCCGCGGCCGATGACGTCGATGCGGTCGTCCGCGATGAGCAGGCGGTCATTGATGAAGCGCTCGCCTACATTGTAAAAGCCCAGCGCCGCGAGATCGGGCGAATTCGGGGTCGCAGCCGTGATGCGATCCGCCGCAAGCTGGAGGCTAACAAACTTGTCGTAGGGCATGTCATCGTTCAGTGCCTTGACGATCCAGTCACGATAAGTGTAGGCAAAGGGGTAGTAGTTGCTGCGGCCCGCCACCTGGTAGCCATTGGTGTCCGCGTAGCGCACCACATCCAGCCACACGCGCGCCCAGCGCTCACCGTAGGCGGTCTGGCCCAGCAGCTGCGTCACGAGCGCCTGCGGGTCAGGCTTTTTCTGCAGCGCCTCAAAACTCGGTGGCAGGCCGGTGAGCGTCAGGTAGATGCGGCGGGTCACCATGGCGGCGTCCGCGGGCGCGGCGAAGTCCAGTCCTGCGGCCTTGAGCTTGGCACCCACAAAGGCATCGATGGGATTCCCGGTGTAGCCGGCGGGCAGCGCAGGCTTTTGCACCGGCTTGAAGGCCCAGTGCTGCATGGGGTCGGCCTTGGGGTGTTCCGCAGCGGCAGCCTCCACGGGCCAGGGGAGACCCATGCTGATCCATTTCTCGATCGCGGCGATCTGCGGCCCGGGCAGCTTGCCGCCTTTTTTCGGCATCGATTCCACACCGGCCACATGATTGATGGCCTTCACCAGCTTGCTTGCGCTTGGGTTGCCAGGTTCCACGACTTTGCCATACTCACTGCCGCGAATGATGGCATCCCGCGAGTCCAGGCGAAGGCCGTTCTGGTGCTTGTGCGCGCCATGGCATTCGTAGCAGCGCTCCGCGAGCACGGGGCGGACGTTTTTCTCAAAGAATTCGATCTGGTCAGGCGGAAAGGTATCCGCGGCAGACGCAAGGGAGCTGGCGACGGCAAAGCCGCCCAAAACGAGAGAGGGAAACTGAAAGCGCAGGGTCATGTGGGGGTAAGGCAGGGTGATCCTACACCACTTCCCGCCAAAATCCATACGCGCAGCACGCGTGCCACCTTGCAGGGGGTAAAAAGGCGGCTTTTGCCTGTTTCAGGCCTGATTTGCCTTGAGCACCCGCAGCATGTTGCCACCGATGACCTGCCGGACCGCCTCGTCGCTGTGGCCGCGCATGATCATGCCCAGGGTGAAAAGCGGCCAGTTGGACCAGGCCACGCTTTGCTCCGCCTCGATGGTGGTGACGTAGTTGTCCTTGGGCCAGAGATGTTCCCATTTGTCCGCGCTGCCACCGGGGGCCTTGAGCAGCTTGGCGCGCTCCTCCTTGTCAAAACGGGAGGTGTAGGCCACATCGCAGCCGATGGCGGCGTGCTTGGCCCCAAATTTTTTGATCACGTGGTCGAGGTGATCCAGCAGCGCGGTGATGTCTCCCTTGCCTCCCAAAAAACGGGGAATGCAGCAGATGCCCACCAGGCCGTCGGTGTCGCAAATGGCCTTGACGGTGTCATCAGGTTTGCCGCGGAAGTGCTCGTAAACGCCGCAGCAGGTGGTGTGGCTGGCCACCATGGGGCGTGCGCTGGCCTTCGCTGCGTCGTAAGCCGTCTTCCAGCCGCTGTGCGCCACGTCCACGATGACGCCGATTTTGTTCATCTCTGCCACCGCAGCGTGGCCGAAGTCGCTCAGGCCGCCGTCATGGGGTTCGCCGGCACCGTCGCCCAGCGGGTTTCGCCGGTTGTAGGTCAGGTGCATCATGCGAGCGCCGAGTTCGTGGAAAATGCGCACAAAGCGCAGCTCATCGCGCACGCTTTCCCAATCCTGCATCAGCGGGACGCCGTTGGTGGTGAAGCACAGGCCCACATTTCCCGCCTTTTTGAGCGCCACGATCTCGTCTGCCGTGACCACTTTGGAGAGAGTCGGCTTCAGCAAGTCGGTGGCCTTGGTGAAATGGGCGAAGCGTTTGATCAGCCGCATGGGATCGCTGCCTTCTTCGCCCGTGTTTTGGAAAATGCAGGTTACGCCGGCGGCATGGAAGGCATCCAGAAATTCCTTGCGCTCGCGCTCGTTGGTCGCGTTGCGGTTCATCGACATGGACTCGCGCAGATCATTGATCTCGGCGGCTGCCGCCCCGGATTTGATGGCTGCGTTCATGGCCTCGGCATCGATGGCGCAGCGGGGCGCGAAGCCGTAGCTCTCAAACACCACGGAGCCAAAATGCAGCTCCCAGGCATGCTCGATCTGTGCCTGCGTGGGCTTCAGCAGGCTGAGGGCGATTTCACGCGGCTTGTCGATGGCCGGGTTTCCAGTGATCCATGATTTCTTCGACTCCTGGGAGCGAACATGGATGTGGAAACTGCCGGCGCATGCCGCAAGTGGAAGCGACTGAAGCAGGCGGCGGCGTGTAAGGGGAGCGTTCATGTGTGGGAACAAACGCACCTCAGCCGCCATTTTAGAGCGGTAAATAACGAGCCTAGCGGCGCAGCTTTTTCTTCAGGCGCATCCAGGTGGGGACGTCAAGGTCCTCGCCCTGCACGATGGAAGGCTCGGTGTCCTTGAAGCGGCCGCGGTCTTCTTCGCCAAGGCTGAAGGTCTGCTGGCTGTCGGTGGCCTTGCGAGTGAGCACGGCTGTGGTGGCGCTGATCGTCGTTGCCTCGGGTTCGTGGTCGAAAGAAATCAGATCGTCCTGAGCAGGAGCGACTTCGGTCTGAAGAGTCACACTGCGGGCAACGACGGAGGCAAGGGTGGACTCCTTGTTGCTGCGGGCGGCGTCGGCGAGTTCCTTGGCGGCTGGAGTGCGCACAGGGACTCGTGCAGTTTCAGGAGTGGAAGCGATTACCGGAGTCGGGGCGATCACAGGGGCGAGAGGTTCCTCGTAGGCAGGGGCTGCGGGTTCTTCAATATGTGCCACCTGCTCATCCATGAGGAATGGTGCAGGCGCTGGTGCCAGCGCGGCGGCAGGCACGGGTGCCGGGACTTCCACCGCCGGGGCCTTGTGGGCACCGTTCAGCGGGAATGGGAATGCCTCGCCTGCTGCTGGGACGGCCGTGAATTCCTCAGACTTGAAGAGCAGGTCTGGTGGAGATTCCACTGGAGGCGCGTAGGGGGAGGGGGCCTTTTTGGGCGCGACTTCGCGTTTTGGCGCTGGGGCGGCTGCAGGCGCTGGAGCTGGAGCTGGAGCTGGAGCTGGAGCTGGAGCTGGTGTGATGGGCAGTTCAGCACGCGGCTGCAGCATCTCTGAAGGCGGAGCCGCAGCGGCGTGCGCATTGAGCTGGTTAAGACCCAGCGAACTAATCAGCGTGACGGCGACGGCATCTCCCAGCTTCGAATCAACTCCGATGCCGAAGAGAATGTGAGTCTGGTCCGGTACATGGCGGCCGAGCTGCTTCATGACACCTTCCACTTCCACGAGGGTGAGCGATTCGCCGCCTGCCACGTGCACCAGGAGATTCTTCGTCTGGTGAAGGAGGCGGCCGGAATCGATAAGGGGGCTCTTGAGGGCTTTCTTGAGCGCCTCGGTGCCGCGGTTCTGGCCGCGGGATTCACCAAATCCAAAGAGACAGCGGCCGTTGGCATTGGCCAGGGCAGAGGTGAGGTCATCAAGACCAAGTTTCACCAGCCCGGGGGTTGTGGTGATGGTCGAGATGGCGCGCAGGCTCTGCGCGATGAGCTGATCCGCCTGATTGAAGGCTTTCTGGATGCCGTCCTTGGGCAGAATGAGTTCCCCCATTCGGTTGTTCTCAAACAACACAAGCGCATCGGCACGCTTCTGCAGCAGTTCCAGCGCCTCTTCAGCCTGGGCGAGGCGACGGCGGCCTTCAAAGCTGAACGGCATGGTGGCGACGACGAGCACCAGTGCGCCGGTGTTTTTGGCGATCTCAGCGATGACTGGAGCCGCACCGCTGCCGGTGCCGCCACCGAGACCGGAGCTGATGAAAATGATGTCGTGATTCTCCACCGCCTGGCGGATTTGCTCGCGGGAGAAAAGGGCCGCCTCACGTCCGAGGTCAGGATCTCCACCCGCACCAATGCCCTTCATGAGATCGGCGCCCAGCTGGATTTTCAGCGGGGCCATCGAATGGCCGAGCACCCGCACATCCGTGTGTGCGCAGACCAGCGTGGCGTCGACGATGCGGTCAAGCGTGATGCGGTCAACGACATTGGACCCCGCGCCGCCGACACCGACGATGCAGATGCGAGGCGCTGACTTGCTGGCACCTTCGGGAGTTTGGGAGCGGTCGTATTCTACCATAATCGTGGGTGGTTGAGGATGGAGTGCTTGTATTTGAAAAAGTTAAAGTGTGACGGATGACAGGAGCTCCTGCATGCGTCTGCCGAGGCGTTTCAATGGAGAGAGAAAAGGTTTCTCGCTGTCCAGAATCTGCGCGTAGCGAATGAGTCCGATGGGGGCGGAGTATTGGGGATTCTCGAAAGTGGCGGTGATGCCGCTGACGGGAGCCGAACCTGCGCGCGTGACTTTGATCCCAAACACTTCCCGGGCCACCACGTCAATGCCTTTCATCATGCTGACACCGCCGGTGAGAAAAATGCCTGCGCCCAGACGGCCCAGATGGTCCTCCACCCGCACGCGCACCTGGGTAAGTATTTCTTTAGTCCGGAGGTTCATGACTTCATTCAAGAATGCCCGTTCGATCTCGCCGAGAATCAAGCCGGTGTCGTCTTCAATGCTGAGCATCTCGCCTTCGGGGACTTCCTCATACAAGACGCTGCCCTCCTCAACTTTCAGCCTCTCGGCCCGGCCATTCGGGATCTGCAGCGCCATGGAGACATCATTGGTGATGTGATCCCCACCAAGCGGCACGCAGCCGGAGGCCGTGATCATGCCGTCTTCATACAGGACGTAGTCACAAGTGCCGGCACCAAAGTCGATCATGAGCGCGCCCTGCATTTTGGCCTCACGAGTCAGCACGACCTGTGCCGCAGCGACAGGATTGAAGACCACGTCCTCCACCTCGAGAGGGATTTCACGCACGCAGCGGATCGCGTTCTGCACCCGCCCGCGCACGCCATGGATGATGTGGTAGTCCGCCTCCAGCATGCGGCCTTCGCGACCGATCGGCTGACGAACGGCCTCCTGGCCGTCCACGATGTATTGCCGTGTGACGCTGTGGAGGAAGACGTTTGACTGCGGGATGGAGACACTGCGGGCGATCTCCTTCGCTTCTTCGACGTCGTCCTCGGTGATTTCCGTCTGATCGTCCGGCAGGCGGTGGCGGCCGCGGTTGTTCAGGCTCTCAATGTGTGCTCCAGTGACGCCGAGGAAGACGTTCCGGATCATCACATCGCTGCGGTCTTCCGCACGCACAAGGGCGTCGTTCACACAGGTCTGAACCTTCTCAAAATCAACGATTTCGCCTTTGCGCACGCCACGTGAAGGAGCCTGGCCGACACCGAGAATTTTGATGGCGCCGTCACGCTTGGCCTCGCCTACGACGACACAGATCTTGTGTGTTCCGATTTCAAGACCTGCGTAGATGGTGCTTTTGGCCATGAGAGATTTCAGCGTGCGGGTGGAGTGGAGGCGGTGTCCGCCAGATTCAGCCCGGTGACATCCGGCGTTTCATGAAAAGTGGCGGGAGTATTGGTGCTTGCGATAAGATTCAGGGTGGCAAGGCGCCACTTGCGCGCCCGTGCTTCGTGCATCACTCGGTCAAACCGTGCCAGCTGGGGATCGAGGTCGTCCACGCCGAAGGTGACTTTGGTATCCCCCGCGAAGTGCGCCACCAGCGACCACGGGTTTGGAATTTCGATCACTTCCAGCGCAGGCTGGTCATCTTGCACACGACCTTGCAGCTGGTTCATGAGGCGCAGCGCCGCGTGAACCTGCAAATCTGCCGCAGGCTTGCCAGGGGCCGTTTCACTGAGAGCGGGAAACAGAATGCGCGGCATGGCGAGATATTCCTTCGTGATGACATTGCACGGCACCAGGGCCCCTTCAGCATCCATCAGGCAGCCTTTGCCACTCAGCGGCCCCAGCAGCTTCTGCTTCGGACATTCGATCCAGGCCACAGGAATGCGCTGAACTACGTCAAGAACGAGCTTGCCGTGGTAGTCGCGCTGAATCACCGCTGACTTCACCTGGGGCAGCCTTTCGATTTTCGCGCGCACCTCTCTCAGGTTCATGGTGAGCAGGTTCGTGGCCTCGGTTAGACCGGTGGCGGCCACAATTTGCTGCCTTGTGAGGGTGCCGGAGGTGTTCACCTCCACGGTCTTCAGCAGGAACTGCGAGTTTTTCTCCAGTGCCTCATGCCACGTCACCCAGCCGACGCCACCGACGAGCATCGCTGCAATCAGCCACATAGCCGTGCGGAAGCCGCGGCGCCGGCGTTCCACTGCCTCATGCTCGCGAATGACGGGAGATTCCGGTTCGTAGTCGATGACGTGGCTGCCCACACCCTTGCGCTTGCGGGGAGAGCGCTTGGCCGATTTTTTGGAGCCATTCTTGGCGGCAGACATGGGCAGACAGACACAAAAACCAGTATGAAACACTGGCTTCATTGGTAGTTAATGAGCCTTAAATAAAGGATTCTCAGTCTGTTTGCCATAATTATTCGCGAAAAAATGCGCCTCCTGTATTCACAGAGGCGTAAGTTATTCACAACTTCGGGCTAAGAAAAGGCTTAGAACCCACCCTTGAGCGTTACTTTCGGACGACCCAAATGTTGCGATACCGCACCGGATTGCCGTGGTTTTGCAGGTGAATCGGGCCGGGAGTGTTCTCCTCTTTGTTCGGAGCGGAGGTCGTCGAGCCGGGCAGCTCTTGGTTTTCGTGGATTGCCACGCCATTGTGTTTGACGGTGATTTTGGCATTGGCCGTCTTCTTGCCTTCCGCATCGTATTTAGCGGCGGTGAAGTCCACGTCATAGGTTTGCCACGTCAGGGGTGGCAGGCACATGTTCACCTTGGGGGCGGATATTCGGTAGAGACCACCGCATTCGTTGTCCTTTCCTTCGAGGGCAAAGCTGTCGAGCATCTGCACCTCGTAGCGGCCTTGCAAATAGAGGCCGCTGTTACCCCGGCCCTGGCCGCGCGCGTCTGGCATGTAGGGCAGGTAAAACTCCACATGCAGATGGCAGTCGCCAAAGGTGTCTTCACTGGTGATGCCCTCCATCAGCGCGCCGAGTTTTTCATCGACCCGAGATTGAGGGAAACGATTCGCTCCTTTGCCATCAAACAACACCACCGCGTTCTGAGGCGGTGAGGCACCCAGGGTGGGGGAAGCCCGGTTCATCCGGTTCAGCTCCATGATCTTCACGCCATCGGCATTGTTTACCAGAATGCTCGCCCCGGTCGCCTCGGCCTTGATGGATCCGTCAGGGGAGGCAAAGGACGCACTCTTCGCACCTACGGCCCGCGAGCCTACGACCCGGGTGATTGTCGTTCGGTCGCCGTCCCAGCCTGCGCCCGGCAGCCCGCCCAGATGGCTGACCGCCTCAAACTTCCCGCCGCCCTGTGCCCAGATCTGCACGCCGTAGGTCTTGCCGTCGATTTCCCCGACGTACTCGCCCTGAATGGGGAAATCTTCGTCCGTTTGCGCCGGATCAGTGTAGGCCTTCGGTTTCGGCTTTGGTGCAGCAGGCTGCTGGCCGTACATGACGGTGGTCAATAGAAGGGCGGTGAGGAGGAGGCGCATGGTGGGAAGATGGAGCGAAATTGCTTCTGCGCCAGTTTGCAAAGGGCACGGCGCCGCAAAGATTCAGATCAGCTCCTTGAGAGGCGCGCCCTGATCCACAATGAAGTTCGGACGGCCCGAGTGGTCTGTGTAAGTCGTGTCGAGAGGCACGCCCATGTGATGGTAGATAGTGGCGGCGAGGTCGCCGGGAGTGACGGGACGTTCGTCGATCTGGCCGCCGTCTTTGTCGGACGCACCGATGACCTGACCATGACGAAAACCGCCCCCGGCGAGGGATATGGACATGACATGCGGCCAATGGTTGCGACCGTCTGTGCTGCCCTGCGTGCCGAGCGTGGGTGTGCGGCCAAACTCGCCCATGGTAATGACGAGGGTGTCATGCAGCATGCCGCGCTCGGAGAGGTCGCTGACAAGTGTGGTGATGACATGGTCAAAGACGGGAAGCAGCGGGCGCAGGCCGTTCCAGATGCCGCCATAGGGCGGGATGTTGTCGCCATGATTGTCCCAGGTGCCGGAGGCTCCGTGGTTGCTCAGATCGATGGTGACGAAAGATGAACCGCGCTCGACCAGACGCCGCGCCAGCAGCGCCTGTTTCGCCCAGTCGTGGTCACCGTAGCGGTCACGCACCTTCTGCGGTTCCTGATTCAGATCAAAAGCCTCCTGCGCCCGGCCTCCGGCGACGATGTCGTAGGCTGTCTGCGAGAAGCTGTCCATGGCGCTCATCATGCCGCTGGCGTCCAGTTCGGCACGCAGTCCGTCCATCTGCCTGCTCAGCGTCTGGCGCGCGTGCAGGCGGTCCATGGTGAGTCCGGTGGGCAGTTGAAAAAGCTTGGTGGCATTGCTGCCATCGAAGGGATCGTACTGGGTGCCGAGGTATCCACCCCAGCCGACGTGCGAGCGGGATTTCATGTTCAGCACCACATAGGGTGGCATGCCAGGGTGATTGGCACCGTGATGTTTGGCCACAATGCTGCCGAAGGAGGGGTAATACTTCGCCTTCGGATTCGTGCGCGGTTCATTGGCCAGATTGGCGGTCTGCATGACCATGTTTGGCTCATGATTGCTGAAGCGGCAGTCCACCGAACGAACGAGCGTGAACTTGTCGAGCATCGCAGCCTGCTTCGGCAGATATTCGCAAATGTGAGTGCCAGGCAGCTTCGTTGGGATGGTCTTGAAAGGGCCGCGAATCTCACGGGGACGGTCGGGTTTCGGGTCCCAGGTGTCGATCTGCGAGGGGCCTCCGGTCATCCAGAGCAGGATCACCGCCTTGCTGCCCTTGGTGACCTTGCCCTCTGCGCGCAGCTTCGTGAGCGCAGGCAGGGTGAGGGCACCCAGGCCGGCGAGGCTGGTCTTGAGAACCGAGCGCCGGCCGTGAACCACCACGCCATCCCTCACACGCGGGTTCATGAAGGTGAACGCGTGCGGATCGCTATGACCCGGGCAGGGATGATCGGAGAATAACATCCGCAGTCATACGGTGGCGGGCGCAAACTCTAACCATTTGAATGCAATCCATCCGCGTCTCGTAAAAGCGGGGGAGCCTTGCCGGGCACCTCGACGACGAAATCTGGCACGAACCCCTTGTTTGGCTTGTCCGGATAAGCGCGTGGGTTTGCCAGGATGCGGGTTGCGCCAATGCGGTAGTCGTTGCTGTGATGGATGTGGCCATGCACCCAGAGATGCGGCTGAAACTCGTGGATCAGTGCATCGAGATGGGAGGCATACGCGCAGCTGAGCGGCTCGGTGCGCCTGTGTTCGGGCAAAGACAAAAGGGAAGGGGCATGATGAGTGACGACAACAGAGGTTCCTGGATCGCCACTGCTGAGGAAATCCCGCAGAGCCTGGACAGACGCCAGATGAACGGAGCGTGTGTCACGAGGCGAGAGCCGTCTATAATGGCGGGCGGAGTTGCGCACCCTTTTGTAATCGTTCATCACGGCACCCGCCTCGGCCGCTCCGTCCATCCAGTCGCCCATGAGTGCCAGGTCAGTCCACAGGGTGCTGCCGAAAAAACGCACCCCGCCGATGGTCACGGAGTCGTTCTCCAAAAAGTGCACGTTGGTGCCACGTGCCTGTTCGCGCAGCTTGTCAAACAGGCTTGGATAGTTCTCGCCGTAGAACTCGTGGTTTCCGCAGATGTAAATCACCGGCACCTCGGTGATCTCGCGCAGGATCCACTTCAGGCCGTTGGTCTTGGTGGAGACGTCGCCTGCCAGAATCACGCATTCACAATCCACCTTCGGCAGAGGAACTTCGCCAAATTCTTGATGCAGGTCGCTGACGACGTGGATGCGCATGCCCGCAGCTTACCCCGTTTTCACCAGCGTCACCAGCTCCTGCAGCGAGGCCTTGGCATCGCCAAAGAGCATGCGGCAGTTGTCGCGGAGGAAGAGGGCGTTTTCGATGCCGGCAAAGCCTTTGCCCATGCTGCGCTTCATCACGATCACGGTGGCAGCTTTCTCGGCCTCGATGATGGGCATGCCGTAGATGGGGCTGGATTTGTCCTCGCGGGCGGCGGGGTTCACCACGTCATTGGCTCCGATGACGAGGCACACATCCACGCGATCCATCTCAGGATTGATCGTTTCCATCTCAATCAACTGGTCATAGGGCACGTCGGCTTCGGCCAGCAGCACGTTCATATGACCGGGCATGCGGCCGGCCACGGGATGGATGGCGAAGCTGACTTCGACGCCTTTTTTGGCGAGTTCATCCGAAAGCTGCCGCACCTGATGCTGCGCCTGCGCGACTGCAAGGCCGTAGCCGGGAACGATCACCACCCGACCCGCCATGCCGAGCAGCAGAGCAGCTTCATCTGCAGGCACGGACTTCACGCTGCCTGTCGCGGTGGCTGCGGCCCCGGCGGCACCCGTCTGGCCAAAGGCGCTGAAGAGCACATTGGTCACGGGGCGGTTCATCGCCTTGCACATGGCCAGCGTGAGGATAGTGCCCGAGGAGCCGACGAGCGTGCCGGCGATGATCATGGCGACATTCTCGATGGCAAAACCATCCGCCGCGACGGCCAGCCCGGTAAAGGAGTTTAGCAACGAAATCACCACTGGCATGTCAGCACCGCCGATGGGCATCACCATCAGCACACCGAGCGCCAGAGCGATGAGGAGGAACAAAACCATCAGCACCATGCTGTGAGAGCCCGCCGCCATGGCGAGTGCCAGAAGCAGGCTGATGACAAAGAGGGCGCCATTGAGCAACTGCTGCGCGGGGTAGGTCACTGGTTTGTCGAAATGGCCCTCGAGCTTGAAGAAGGCGATGATGCTGCCGGAAAGCGACACCGCCCCGATCATGGCAGCGCACAGCATGGAAATCACAAAAGTCAGGCTTGAGGCCGATGTGACGTGAGCAAATTCGATCGCCGCAACCAGTGCCGCAGCGCCACCGCCGGCCCCGTTGAAGAGCGCCACCATCTGCGGCATCGCGGTCATCTTCACCTTGTAGGCACCAGCAGCTCCGACGACCAAGCCCAGCGCTATCCCCGCGAGGATGAGCGCCCACTTCCAAAGGGAGACGCCTGCGCCGTGGGAGTCGTGCAACTGCGGCAGTGCCGCCAGCAGGGCGATCATCATGCCAAGTCCGGCCACCCGATTTCCAGGACGTGCGGTCTTGGGTGAAGCCAGCAGCTTGATGCCGATGATGAACAGAACAGAAGCAAGGAGAAGGGCGAAGGCGGTGATCATGGTGTCGTCTGTCTCACTTCTTGCGTTTGAACATCTGCAGCATGCGGTCCGTGACCATGAAGCCGCCAAAAACATTGGCGGAACCCAGCACCACGGCGAGAAAGCCAGCGGTGGTTTGAATGAAGCCCTCCGCTTCTGCCAGCGCCAGCATGCCCCCAAGCAGGATGATGCCGTGGATGGCATTTGTGCCGGACATCAGGGGCGTGTGCAGCATGGAGGGAACTTTGGAGATCAGCTCGAAGCCGAGAAAAATCGACAGCACGAAGATGGTGAAGACGAGCATTTCCGAAGTCATGGCATGTCACGGTGTGGTGGCGATTTTTTCATTCACGATGCGACCGCCATGGGTGACGACGCAGCTTTTGAGGATGTCGTCGTCCAGGTTCAGCTTCAGCTTCAGCGCCTGCGTCTCCTTGTCCCAGAACTCGGTCAGCAGAGCGGTGACGTTTGACGAAAACATTTGGCTCGCATGCACGGGCACGCGGCCAGGCAGGCTGGCCGTGCCGACGATTTTGACGCCCTTGCGCTCAATGATCTGGTCCGCCGCCACGCCTTCGACATTGCCGCCGCTCTCGACTGCGAGATCGACCACGACGCTGCCGGGCCTCATGGCATCCAGCATTTCGCTGGTGAGGAGCACTGGTGCGCGCCGGCCAAAAACCTGGGCTGCCGTGATGACGATGTCTGATTCCGCGCAAACGCGCGCCATGCCTTCACGCTGGAGCCTGAGCTGTTCATCGGTAAGCGCCCTGGCATAGCCGCCCTCCGTCTGGCCGGTCTCACCCACGTCGATCTTCACAAACTTCGCGCCGAGGGACTTCACCTGCTCTTCCACGACCGGCCGCGTATCGAAAGCCTCCACTTTGGCGCCCAACCGTTTGGCCGTGGCGATGGCCTGCAGTCCGGCCACTCCAGCGCCGATGATGAAAACCTTCACCGGCTTGATCGTGCCGGCGGGGGTCATCATCATTGGAAAAATCTTTCCCGTTTCCGCTGCGGCGGCGATTACGGCGGCGTAGCCGGCCAGGCTTGCCTGCGACGAGAGTACATCCATCTTTTGCGCGCGCGTGCTGCGCGGTACCATTTCAAGGCTGATGGCGCTCACGCCTTGTTGAGCAAGGGCCGAGATGAGTTCCGGGGATTGAAAAGGATCCAGCAAAGCAATGAGCACCGCGCCTGCGCGGAGGTTTTTCACGTCTTCAAGAGCGGGCTTGCGAACTTGTAAAATGATGTCCGCCGCAGTCAGCATTGCCGCTCGATCTGTTCGAACCGTCGCGCCTGCACGAGTGTAGTCCACGTCATCGTGGCCGCACGAAATGCCCAGGCCTGCTTCCACCTCGATCCTAGCTCCCTGGGCCACCAGCTTCGCCACATGCTCAGGCACCAGGGCGGTGCGCGTCTCTCCTGCATGGGTTTCTTTGGAAACGACGACGGTCATGGGCTTGGTGGACACGAACGATGTCGGAGACTGCCATCTAGCCGTCATCGTGTAAAGAATGAAAGCAGTGATGGACTAGGCTCGGGTCCTAGCGGGAGCTGTCATTCTCTCATTTCGGCACTTTCAAATACGCGATCAAATCCGCCAGCGACTGTGGTGAGAGGGCCGCTTCAAGCCCCTCCGGCATCAGGGACATGCCCGTGCTCTGCAAGCTGGTGATCTCGCTGCGCAGTACGGACTTCGTCACATTCCCCGCCATCTTCAGCGTCAGGCTCGCGCTCGTTTCCGTGGCGATCACACCATAAAGCTGCTCGCCACTTTTGAGTGTGCAATTGTAGGCCATGAACCCCGGCTCAATGATCGCGCTCGGGTCGAGGATGGAGTTCATGAGCTTCTCCGCATCATGCTCCACCACGCTGCGCAGGTCCGGCCCCAGGTCGATGCCGACGCCATCCAGCTTGTGGCAGGTGATGCATGCCTGCGCAAACACCTGCTTCCCTTTCGTGGCATCGCCCTTGAGCTTGAGCGCCGGTTTGAATTTCGCGAGCACATCTGCGCGCTTCGATGCCCCAGTCTCTTGAAGCACCACTTTGGCGAGTGCCTTCACGGGCTTGGAAGGATGCTGAAGCAGGCGGGTTTGAGTGGCGGCATCCATCAGGCCGGCGAGATGAAGCTTGCCGTTCTTCATGCCGGTCAGAAGTTTCAATGCTCCATCCTCATGGCTGAGCAGCGCGGTGAGGATGTCCTGCTTCAGCAAGGGCGTTGCCGTTGGAAGCTTGTCCAAAAGCAGATCGTCCGTCTCGGGTTTCGGATGGCGGCCAAGCACATTCACTGCCGCTTGCTGAAGGTCGGCCCGAGAATAGGCCAGCCAGTTCTGAAGCGTTTCATATCCCTTGGCCTCCCACCCTGGCACCATGACAGGGATTTCACCCATGGCGATCAGGGCCGAGAGCGGAGCGTCTTTCCAGTCCCAAGGAATGGTCATGGCAGCATTGGTGTATTGCATCAATTCTTCGAGATAGGACGTCAGCCGCTCCGTCCTGGCGCGCTCCTTCATCTTCAGAATCGTGGTTCCCTGGGCTTGTGCGATGAGAAGGAATTTGTGCAACAGCAGCAGCCTCGGCTCCAGGCTGTCCTTGAACTCGTCGTGAATCAGCATGCGATCGCACAGGTTCGCCAGCGCGGCTTCATACCACGCATGAATGGCCATGCCGACCAGAGGCTCAAATGCTGCGTCCGGAGCATGCTCGGAGATTTCCAGCAGGAAGTCGGATGCCGAGCTCAGGATCGCGCCAAGGATGATCGGATCCCCGCTGTCTCTCTTCATCAGTTCGACCAGAACGGAACTCATGCCTGGCTCATGCCATTCACCGACCGAGCAGGCCAGCTGCAGCCGCACCTTCGCATCCGTGTCTGCCGTGAGTTTCATCAGCGCCTGGTGGAGCGTCCCCGACTCGTCGCCTTTCCACTCCAGCCGCTCGGCCATTTGCAGAGCTTGCTCGCGCACCCTCGGGGACTCATCCGCCAGCAGTTTCAAACACATGGCCGTTGTCAGCCTGCCTGTCGCTAGCAGTGTCCATGCCGCCTGCGCTCTTGCCTGCGGCAGCTTTTCATCCAGAAGGGGGTCGAGAGAAGTCTTTGCACCGCTCCACATCAGCTCCATCTGCGCCTTGTCACGCTGCCACCCATTCGTGGAGGCCAGGCCCTGTATCTTGGTCTCGCCTTTAACTGGCTCTGAAGAGCGGACCACCTTCCAAATCCGTCCCTTGTTATCTCCTTCGCGATAGTGTGGAAGCAGCTCATCCTTCCCATTCTGCGGAAGCCACTGCGGGTGCTCGATCATGTAGCGGTACATGTCCGCCACCCACAGCGCGCCGTCGGGCCCTGTGCGGACCATCACGGGGCGGCACCAGCGGTCTTCGCTGGCGAGGAAGTCCATCTTGGCCTCTGCGGGATCGCGAGTGGCTTTGAAGGTCACGCCGTCATCTTCCAGCACATGGTGCTGCACTACATTGTGAAAGGGCTCGCAGGTGAAGGCATGAGTTTTGCCATCATCAAACAGCACTCGATCCCGATACATCTCGATGCCGCAGGCACTGGTGAAGCGCCCTGATTGGTCAAAGCTGTGGAAACGCTTCTCCATGCTGCTGGCGGGATAGACCGGTGGATTGCGCTGGAAGAGTTGATGAATGGGGTCCGGCGGAATCACATGGGGGTTGCGCCGCAGGTAGTGATCCTGCAGCACGAAATGCCACAGCGGATAACTGTTCTGCACGCCGAACCAGTGGCCCCAGTCATCTCGCGTGCGGCCAAACTGCGAAGGGCCGCTCTGGGGATCAAATTCGCCCGTGTCCGGCTTGAAGCGGAAGTCCCGGCTGCCGAGGTCGATCTTCTGCCCGGTCAGCTTGCATTCAATCTGCGTGCCTTTGTTATACCCGCCGTGGTGTGCGCCAGCCGCGCAATACACCCAGCCGTCCATGCCCCAGCGCAGGCCGTTGACGCGCAGCTGTTGATTGCCCGTGCTAAAGCCTGTGTAGAGCACCTGTTTTTCGCCATTCGGCTTGATGAAAAAAAGGTCCGGTGCAGCGGTCACGAGCACGCCCTCGCGCCAGGCCAGGATGCCGGTGGGGTAGCTGAGGTCGTTCACGATCACCGTGCGCTTGTCGTAACGCCCATCGCCATTTTCATCCTCCAGCATCACCACGCGTCCGCCGGGTTTGCCATTGCCATCCATCCCTAGCGGGTAGTCTGCCATCTCGATCACCCACAGCCTTCCTTTGTCGTCCCAGTCAAACGCCACCGGGTCCAGCACCACCGGCTCCGCTGCGACGAGTTCAATGCGGTACCCCTCGCGCAAATGCCATTTCTTTGCCGACTCCTCCGGAGAAAGCGGCTGTGAGGCGAGTTCAACCTTCGGTTTTGCGGGCGTGGCGGCAGTCGGCTTTTCCAGGCCGGCGACCACCACCTCTGAATACTCTCCTTGGAGTGGAGCGAAGTCATCGCAGCGCCTGCCAAAGAAGAGTTCTGTCGAGCCGGGCGCGGTGACGGAAAGTTCGGTGTCGATCTCAACCTTGCCGTTCAGCATCACCTTCACGTGATTACCTTGGCGTTCGAGCTTCACCTCATTCGATGTGCCTGGCGCGATGATCGTCTGCCCGCGCACGATTTGATTCGCGGCATTGCCGTTGAAGACAAACAACCTGCCTGGCTGCGAATCCTTGAAGTTTCCACCAATGCCAAGATGATCACCCGGCGCCTGATGATCGCCCTTTGGCCCGCGCGAGATGAGGTAGGCCGTCACAGGGCTGACCTCGTTCGCTTTGGTGCTGCGAAAGCGCATCGATGCCGACCAGTTCTCGTGTCCCTTCAACAGCGCCGAGTTTTGAGCTTGGGCCTGTTTCGCGCGTTCTTTCCGCGCAATCGCGTGCCGCACATTGTCTTCGGCCACCTTTGAAACGTCCCAAAGTTTAGCGACAACCGAGGGCTCAATGACACGATCCCAAAAGGTGATTTCATCAAGGCGACCTTCGAGTCCTTCGCCAAAAAGCAGGTCATTTTTTGCCACCCCGGCCTTGCCGCTCAGAACGGGTTTTTCACTGCCATCGACATGAACGCGCACATTCTCCCCGTCGCGGATGAGCACCGCAAAGTGCCAGTCATCTGCGCGGAGATCGCCTTTGGTCTCCTCTCCACCCAGCGTCAGCCTGACGCGATGAGAGGCATCCTGATGCGCCTTCAAGCTGACACCCAGCGCGTCGATCAGCTCCCCTGTGCGGTCGCTTGCACCGCTTTCGTGGCCCAGCCAGAACCACAAGCCGATGGAAGCCTGAGGGGCGAGCCCCAGTTTTGGGATTCGGATGTGTCCGCCTGCCAGATGGATGGAGCGGTTGATTTTATCAGGGGGGACTCTGACCTCTGTTTTGAGATGGGATTCATCCCCATAGCCCAGGCCTGCCCCCACACCCGGCAGCCACAAGGCATGCCCGCCGCTTACTTCGACTCCGGCTTCATTGCGTCCAAAGTCCGTCCCGTATTGAAAGTCCAGATGGAGTTTCTCCAGCGAGTCGATGACCGCCATGGTGTAAGCTGGGGCGTCGTAACTATACCCCCTGCCTCGGGAGGGATTGATCTTCTCGAGCATGAGGCCTAGCATGCCCCGGATTGTTTCTTCGGCGCCCACCTCCAGCCCTGCGGTGCGTGCCGGCCAGGTGGTGTAGCCTCCCAGTGCATGCTGCTCTTCGGGGGGGATGTACCCCTCGGCACCATTGGCCAGGCTGATGTTGAAATGGGTGGCGAAACGCGCGTTCCATCGCAACATCAGCCCTGTCAGTGCATAGACCTCATTGGGCATGGTGGTGATGGTGAGGTCTCCCGCCTCCCGCGTGCCGATGCGGATCGCCTGCAGTTTAACCGTCGTCTTCTGCCGTTCGTGCAGAATCAAAGCCTCACGCGCATACACCTCCTGCTTGTCCTTGGGGACGTCATTCACGATTTTCGCAGCGATGGGGCGCGCCCAAGCGAGGCGCTTTTCATCAGGCGTGCGATAGTTTAACAGCAGCGTCTCCTCCATCATGGACAGGGTCGCCTGATCATCATAAGTCACCTCCTTCAGCGCCTGCATGGCGCTGTCCGCAATGGCATCTGCATAAGCATCCAGCGTGATGGTCTTTTTCTCGGCGCCGTAGTCCATCCACATCTGGTCTCCGCTGGTGCCCTGGCTCATGGCGCAGACGAAGGAGCTGTTGCCCTCGCCCGGCTGGCCCATCTTCTGCGCGAGGTGTTTGCAGAAGAGTCCATAATAGTCTGACGAAATCGGGCCGCTGCCAAAGTAGTGCTGCGAGTAGTTCGCCAGCACTCCGAGCGGTTTCCCATCCTTCGTTTGCAGCGAGATGACCGAGAGCTGCGGATCCACCGGACCGCTGGGGCCGACTACGTCTTTGCTGAGGTAGCCGGGGTGCATGTTGGCGCGGCCCGTGGGTTCGCCGAAGGGATCGACGACTTCCTTTCCGGGCAGGCGAATCCAGCGGCGGTTGTGCGTGTGCTCCCAGTCATCGAAGCTGCCCCAGCCGATGCGTGCGGGCTGCAAGGCTTTGTCCGCCACCACGATGGCCTCGGCAATTTTCGGTGTGAGGAATTTGCCGTACTCCGTGTCCTTGCGCGTGCCAAGGCAGCCCATGGCCGCCGGGGCGGAATGCGTGTGCGTGGCGCTGACCATCATCCGGTCCATAGGAATGCCGCACTGCTTCGATGCCAAAGCCTTGGCCTCATCGATGAGCGACTGCTCCATCATGCAAGTGTCCACGATGGCGAAAGCGATCTTCATCTTGCCATCGTCCAGCACAAAGCTCCGCACATGCAGTTTGTCCGCGATTTTTTCTCCACGCCCCTCGAGAAAACCACCCGCGATAATGCGGGGGAATGTTTTTGGCGTGATGTCCACGGCAGCGACACCGGCGCGGAACTCCGCCTGCACCTGAGAGGAGAGAAGGAAAAGACTGACAAGAACGGAAAGAATCTTCATGAGGCTGGCCTAAACCAACGCTCGTGAAGACCGCTTGCTTGCCCTGCGTTTACGCGATCAGCGGACCGATAGCGGGCTCGGCGAGAAGTTTCTGCACTTCTGCGACGAGGCCGTCCACAGGCACCGCACTCTGCGAGCGGGCCAGGAGGTTCTTGATCACGACCTCGGGGTATTCAGCGCCAAAGACGATGGCAAAACGCGCCTTGCGGTCTTCTGCCGCCTGGAACTGCTTGCCAACTTTCTGCGGTCCAAAGCTGTAGTCAGCGCGGATGCCTGCCGCGCGAAGGGCCTGGATTGCGGCAAGCGCGTGCGGGCGCTGCGCTTCATCGGCAACGACGACGAAGGCATCGATGCTGCTGGCCGCAAGATAGGCGCTGGTCAGCTTCATCTGTGCGCTCGGTGTCTGCTCCAGCAGAATGCCGAGCACGACATCGCCCATGGCAAAGCCTGCAGCAGGCAGATCCACGGTGCCGTCGCTAATGAGCGCACACAGTTTGTCATAGCTTCCGCCTCCAGCGAGGGCGCGTAGCCCGTGTTTTTTGTCGAAGACTTCGAAAACCACTCCTGTGTAGTAGGCCAGACCGCGGACGATAGTGGCATCGATTTCGACAAACTTCCACAGACCGCGGGCCGTGAGGTTCTCCCGCAGCTCGGCAAAGGCGGGGTGGTTCTCATTGGTGGAGGCCATGAAATCACGAACTTCAGCCAGAGTCAGGCCGATCACAGAAAGCTTCTTTTCAGTTTCTTCGGCAGATGCACGCTCGATTTTGTCGATGATGCTCAGAAAGGTCGTGGTGTGTTCTTCGGCGATTTTTTTGTCAGCGAGGAAGATATTCCAGATTTCACGGTTGCTAAGGCGGATGATGAAGTCCTCGGGAGTGCAGATGCCGAACTCGCGCAGAACGTCGATTGCCAGCGCAATCAGTTCCGCCGAAGGTGCGGACGAAGAGTCGCCGAGGATGTCGGCGTTGAACTGAATGAACTCGCGCCCGCGTCCCTTCTGGGGAACTTCGTAGCGGAAGCAGGGGCCGATCTGAAACCATTTGATCGGCTTTTTGAAATCACGCTGCTTCTCCGCAACCATGCGTGCGAGCGATGGAGTGACCTCCGGACGCAGGGAGATTTCGCGTTCCGCTTTGTCGCGAAAACAGAACAGCTGGTTGGTGATTTCATCGCCGCTTTTTTTGCGGTAGAGATTCGTTTCTTCCAACAGTGGAGCCTCGTACTCCACGAAGCCATAGCGGCGTGCGACGGAGCGCCAGGTTTCTGTGATGTAGTTTCGCAGTGCGCATTCTTGGGGGAAGAAGTCGCGAAAGCCTTTGACTGTTTGAAATGAGGCCATAGAGGGGGGCGGAATTCATCTTCATGCACAACGTGAACGCAACCGGAAATGCGGCATGGTGCGGAAGTGTTTTGACTGCATGCTCTCCGACCTGTTTGTGCGCGATTTCCGCTGCTTCGCCGAGGCGAAGCTGGAGCTGCATCCCGATGTGACGCTGCTGGTCGGCCGGAATGCCCAGGGAAAGACTTCCCTGATCGAGGCCGCGTGCGTGCTCCTGCGCCTGCAATCACCACGTACGTCAAATCGGGCCGAGTTGGTGCGTTTTGGCGCGGCCACCTGTTTGGTCGAGGCTCACTGGCATGGCCGGCGGCTGCGTTATGCGCAATCAGCCACCACACGCAGGCTGGCGCTTGACGGCGCTGTTTGCGGCAAATCAGCGGACTATCTCGCCGCCTCGGGCGTGGTGGTGTGGATGGATCACCGTGACATGAACCTGCTGCGTGGTGGAGCCGAACACCGGCGAAGATTTCTCGATTTTGCCGCAAGCCAGATGTTCCCTGATTACCTGCATGCCCTGCGTGGTTACGAGCGTGCCTTGCGTGGGCGCAACTATGTTTTGAAACGTGATGCCAGCATTGCGTGGAAGCAGGCGGATGCGTTTGCAAGAGTGATGGACGGCTTCGCACAGACGCTGTGGCTGCGACGCTCAGAGCTGTGCGCTGCGCTGCAGCCCGAGGTAACGGTGGCGCACTCAAAGCTCAGCGATGGAGCAGAGGAGGTGGGCATCATGTTCCAGCGCACGAGTGATGCCGAAACAAGCTTGTTCGATGCACTGCTTTCCATGCGCGACGAAGAAGCCCGGACCCGCTCAACGGCATTCGGTCCGCATCGAGATGACATCGGCATGCGATTGAATGACCTTGATGCGACCACTTTTGCGTCTGAGGGCCAGCAGCGATCCTTTGCGCTGGCCATGAAACTCGCCCAGGCGCGGGTGCTGGAGCACGCCGGCGGTTCGCCTCCGCTGATGCTGATGGACGACGTTTTTGGCGAACTGGACGCCCACCGCCGCCGCGCCCTCCTGGCCTGTCTCCCCCCCGGGACGCAAAAAATCATCACAACCACGAATCTGGACTGGGTGGATTCCGACCATCTTGCGGGCACGGTCTTTGCAGTCCAAGAGGCGAAATTCCGCCGCCTCCGGGGGTGAAAAGGCTGGTTTTTAGCCGAAATTAGGCTGAAATTGCCAATTCCGCGCTTCTTAGAAACATCCCTTGACGCATTTTCAGGCGGTTTTAGCTTTATAATGGGTTAGATTGCCGTGCGCGCGTTGCTTTTCGTGATTTTCAAAATAGTTGGAATTCTCCGTCGCGCATCTGGATTCTGACACCCGCTCGCTTCAACACCTTTCCCCTTTATTCTCAAATGTTTGGCAAACTTTTCGGCTTTGTTGCCCAAGACATCGGCATCGATCTTGGCACGGCTAACACTCTCGTTTATGTAAAAGATCACGGCATTGTCCTCAGAGAGCCTTCAGTGGTGGCGGTTAAAACCGGCACCAACGAAGTCGTCGCTGTGGGTGACGACGCCAAACGCATGCTCGGACGCACGCCGGGTGGTATTACTGCCATCCGCCCCCTCAAGGATGGCGTCATCGCGGACTTCCGGGTTACGGAGGCCATGCTGCGTCACTTCATCAAAAAGGTGCAGGGCGGGGGGCGCAAGATGCGCGGGCCACGCGTGGTCATCGCCGTTCCTTCCGGGATTACCGAGGTGGAAAAGCGGGCCGTCAAAGAAAGCGCAGAGCAGGCGGGCGCTCGTGAGGTTTATTTGATCGAGGAACCCATGGCGGCAGCCATCGGGGTGGGGCTGCCGGTACAGGAGGCTGCCGGCAACATGATCGTCGACATTGGCGGTGGCACGACCGAAGTGGCCATCATTTCGCTCTCGGGCATCGTTTACAGCCGCAGCGTGCGTGTGGCAGGAGACGAACTCGACGAAGCCATCATCAATTACATGAAGCGCGCCTACAATCTCATGATTGGCGAGCGCACGGCGGAAGAGATCAAGCTGCGCATCGGCTCCGCCTTCCCTCTCGGCAAGGAAACGACCATGGAGGTCAAAGGACGTGACATGGTGGCGGGTCTTCCGAAAACAATCACGATCACCAGCCAGGAAGTTCGTGAAGCGATGCTGGAGCCGCTCAATGCGATCATCGATGCAGTGCGTACCACTCTCGAGCGCTGCCCGCCGGAGCTTTCGGCGGATCTTGTGGATCGAGGCATCATGCTCGCTGGAGGCGGTGCCTTGCTCCGCGGCCTCGACAAGCTTTTGCAGGAAGAAACGGCGCTCCCAGTGCATGTGGCTGAAGATCCACTCAGTGCTGTCGGCGAAGGCACCGGACGTGTTCTCAGCGAACTCGAATTCCTTCGCAAAGTGAGCACGACCGAAGTCTGATGACCATCTCGCGCTGTGTTGCGCCCGCTTGAAGGTGTCTGCCGAAAAGCGCCGCATCCAGCCAGGAGGAAAGGCCAATCATGAAAAAGCTCAACATCCTCGCGCTTTTGATCTTCATAGCAGGGCTGGTCGCCGTGTTTACGTTCGACACTGCGACCACCCGCAAGATTCAGGCTCGTGTCATGAGTCTGCTGTCACCCTTTATCCATAGCAGTGCGGCCATGGAAAATGCGGCGGAGGCTGCCGTGGCCCCGCAGGTAAATCCGGCGGATCTGAAGCGCGAATACGACGCGCAGAAGGTGCAGCTGGAACGGCTGCGCATCTTTCAGCAGAAGTACAATCAAATCATCGAAGAGAATGCCAAGCTGCGGCAGATCATCGAGTTCAAACAGTCGGCTCCGTTCAAGATGACCGCAGCCAAAGTGATCCGCCGCAGTTCCAGCACCTGGTGGAACAGCCTTATCATCGACAAAGGGTCTCTGGATGGCATCGGCACCGACAGTCCGGTGATTACCTCCGTGGGCTTGGTGGGAAAGACCTCCACACTGGCCCCGCACATGGCCAAGGTGATTTTGCTGACCGATGAAATGTGCCGTGTTTCAGCGAAAATCGAAGGCACGCTGGAGCAGGGCATCCTCGGCGGGGAGCGTGCCGCGCTCGAGGTGCGCCCGGAACTGCATCTGCGCTTCTTGAATCGTAACTCCAACATCAATGCCGGAGCCGGCGTCTACTCCTCGGGAGAAGGCGGTGTATTCCCGCCGGATCTCTTGCTGGGCCGGGTGAAACGTTTTGAAAATCGTGAGATATCCGGAGAGGCCGTTATCGAGCCCGCCGTTGATTTCTCCACCTTGGATTACGTCTTTGTGATCGAAATGCAGGTGGCCGCACCGGAGGCTGCTCCCGCGCCAGCGCCGGAGCCTGCGGTTCAGCCAGCCCGTGCCAAGCCCTGAGCCGTCATGCTGTTTCATCCGATCTCCATCATTTTGCTCCTGGTCACCTTCATGGTGCAGGAGTTCATCCCTGGGCTGGAGATCGCCCAGTTTGCCACGCTGTTTCTTCCAGCCGTGTTTTTCTTCAGCGCATCAGTGGCGTCACCTTTTTCGATGATGCTGCTGCTCGCGTTCATGACCGGATTCCTCTGGGATGCCCGCCATTTGCCGGGCGTTGTGGACAGCCTCTCCAACGCGCAGGACGTTTTTGGCACGGGAGCCGATTCCGAGCTGGGTGCGGGCAGTCATCCGCTGCCCTTCGGCCTTTCCATCGTTCTGTTTGGCATGCTCGGCACCCTGTTGCAGGGCATCCGGCCATTGTTCAAGCGCGGACGGCTTGAGCTTCCAGTGCTGATGGTCGGCCTGGCCACCTTTGCCTGGCTGCTTTCGCAGTTCCTGATCATTACGTTTCTCCGCGGCTCCCTGCAGTTTCCAGCCGGTGTCTGGACGAAAATGATCACCGACAGCCTGCTTGCCATGCTCGCCGCGCCGCTCATCTTCCTGCTGCTCTATTCGCTGGCCCGCCTGTCGAGCTATGAAATCAAATACGAAGGCCTGAGGTACCGATTCGATGGTCGTTAAATACCGCTTCCGTCTCTACATGTTCGCCCTCGCCATGATGTGCGGGTTCGGACTGCTTGTCTTCAGGCTGTGGTCGCTGCAGATTGATCGCCGGGAGGAGTTTGCCAAAATGGTCCCTGGAGCGAAAAAGGAACGGGCCCGCATTCCCGGCCCTCGGGGAGAAATCAAGGACCGCAACGGCGTCGTGCTGGCCACTAACAAGGCCAGCTTCGAAGTTCGCATCAACCTTGCCGAGGTCGTCACAGAGTTCAAACGCCAGGCCAAGATCAAAAAAATCCCTCTTCCTGAAGTTACTCTCGACATTATCAAGCAAGGTATCAAACGCCAGGATTCGGAGCTCGACATCTTCACGATTTTTGAAGAGACGATTGCCGACCGCATGCGTGAACTCGGCGTGCACAAGGACTACACCAAAGATTCGCTGAGGGTGCATTATCGCAGCTTCAACGGCGCAGTGCCATGGGTGTATCGAGATGACCTTACCTTTGCCGAGTTCAGCCGCATCGCCGAGCACAACCTGGGTCTGCCCGGTGTCACGGTAGCCGAGCGTGCCTCGCGCGTTTATCCGCTCAAATCTGTCGCCTGCCACATCCTCGGCTACGTGCGTCTGCCGGACGATCAGCGTGCTTCCGTCGAAGATCGAAAAGGCTGGGACTACTATGTGCCGGATGACTTCGGCGGCGCCGGTGTGGAAAAAAGCTTCGACACCTATCTGCGTGGCAAGCCTGGAGTACGCGTCATGCAGCGCGACCAGCGCGGCAGGCCTGTTGGCGAGGTGGACGAGGAATACGAGGAGCCACGCAAAGGAAATGATGTTTACCTGACACTGGATGCGCGCATCCAAATCATTGCAGACAAGGCCCTGCGTGATGCCAAGGTCGGTCGCGGTGCCGTCGTCGTCATCGAGCCAAGTTCCGGAGAGGTGCTGGCCATGGTGTCTGTGCCCTCCTACGATCCGAACCAGTTTATTCCCAGCATTCAGCAGTCGGACTGGGATGCGCTGAGGGACAACAAGACCGTTCCATTGCTCAACCGCGCGGTGCAGGGGCATGCTCCCGGTTCCACCTTTAAAATTCCGATCTCTTTCGCCGGCTGCCTCGCGGGCATCCAGATGAGCCACTTCAACTGCAGCGGCAGCGTCACCTACGGCAACAAGGCCATGCAGTGCTGGATCCAGCGTCAGAGCGGCGGTTCTCACGGCACGCTCGGTCTTAGCGATGCCATCAAGTACTCCTGCAATTGCTTCTTCTACCGCTACGGCAATGCGGCGGGCATCAGCAACATCACCAAAGTGGGCAAAATTCTTGGGCTGGGCGTGCGCACCGGCATCGAGCTTGAAGATGAAAACCCTGGCATCCTGCCCAATCCGGACTGGCTGCGTGCCAATCACCCTCAGGAGCGCTGGAGTGACGGTGCTACCGCCAACACCTCCATCGGGCAGGGTTACGTGCTCGCCTCTCCGCTTCAGATGGCGTCCGTCAGTGCCACCGTGGCCAATGGCGGCAAGTCGTGGAGTCCCCACTTGCTCAAGCGCGTCATGGATCATGACCATGCTGTGCTGGAAAATCCCCCCAGCCTGCGTGGCGACATGTCCGCCAGTGTGAAGCCGGAGGAGATCGAGGTAATCCGCAAGGGAATGTGGAAGGTCGTCAATGATCCTTCGGGCACTGGCAAAGGCGCGCGCATCACTGGCGTGGAAGTCGCGGGCAAGACCGGCACCGCGCAAAACTGGCGCCTCGACGAGAAGCGCGTGAAGCATGACGACAACCACACCTGGTTCATTTGCTTTGCGCCTTACAAAGAGCCGAAGTTTGCCGTGACCGTGCTTGTGCAGAATGGCAAATCCGGTGGCAGTTGTGCCGCGCCCGTGGCGCGCCGAGTTCTTGAGCAATGCCTCGCCCTGGACAAGGGCTATCAGCCTGTCGTCGAAGCCCTGCCGCCTGCCGACGGTCATTTCCATCCGATTACTTCCGTCACTTACGAACTCGCTGCCGTGCCCGAGGGCCTCGGTGCGGATGAGGATGGTGACGTCGGTGGCGGTGGATCGTCTTCAGCAGAACCAGTCACCAATGACGCGCCGCACGTGCGCACCACACCCAATATCAAACCCAAGGCCGACTCAGCGGGATCGGCCGGAAACAGCTCAGTTCAGAATGTGCCTCAGGCCGTGCCAGTGCGCAGGGTCGGTATCTTCGACCGGGGGCGTTCCCAGGAAAGCAAACCATCTGACGGCGCTCCAAGCGGCGGCGGATTTTTCCGCAGAATCTTCCGCTGAGGAACTGCGTCATTTTAGAGAGTAACCAACCATCATGGCATTGACCTTCGTTCAAAGAATCAAAGAACTGCTCACCGGCAAACGCGACATCAAAAGCGGCGTGCGTCTCGTCATCAACTGCGAGAAACTGGAGAACCGTGTGGCCCTCCTCGACAAGGGCGTCGTGGAAGAATACAACATCGAGCGTGTCGGCACCCAGAGCCTCATCGGCAGTGTGTTCAAGGGCCGCATCCGCAATATTGAGCAGGGGCTGAAGGCCATGTTCATTGACATCGGCTTCGACAAGAACGCGTTCCTGCACTTCTGGGATGCCATCCCCGCCGCGCTGGATGCCGGACTGGAAGAAATCAATCGCGGAGGCAGCAAAAAGAAGAAGCGCATCGAGGCCAAGGACATCCCCAGCCTGTACCCCATCGGTTCTGAAATCATGGTGCAGGTCACCAAGGGGCCCGTGGGCAACAAAGGCCCGCGCGTCACCACGAATATTTCCCTCGCCGGCCGTCTCCTGGTACTGATGCCGCTGAACGACACCTGCGGCATTTCTCGCAAAATTGAAGATCCGAAGGAGCGCTCGCGCCTCCGCAAGATCATCGAAAAAATCAGCCTGCCGGAAGGCATGGGCATCATCCTGCGCACGGAAGCCTCAGGCAAGCGTGCGCGCCACATCGTGCGGGATCTCAACATCCTGCTCGATGAGTGGGACCAGATCGTTGCCAAGCGTGATGGCCAGAACGCCCCGGTCTGCTGCTTTCAGGAGCCCGACCTGGTGGAACGTACCGTGCGTGATTTTCTCACTGAAGACATCGACGAAGTCGCCTGCGATGACGCCCCCACCGTGGAGCGCATGCAGCGCATGGCCGCGCACATTTCCGGCCGTGCCAAGCGCCGGATCAACTACTACCAGGGCCAGACCGCCATCTTTGAGCACTACGGCATCCAGAAGCAGATCGACAACGCCTTCTACCGCCAGGTGTGGATGCCCTGCGGCGGCTACATTGTCATCGACCAGACCGAGGCACTCGTCTCAATCGACGTCAACACTGGCCGCAACAAAGGCCACAAGGACGTGGACAAGCTTCTGCTCGAAACCAATCTCGAAGCTGCCGCGGAAGTCGCGCGCCAGCTTCGCCTGCGCAACATGGGCGGACTCATCGTGGTGGACTTCATTGACATGAAGCACCGCCGTGACCAGCAGGCCGTGTACAAGCTCATGCTCGAACATCTGAAGCGTGACAAAGCCAAGACCCAGGTGCTGCAGATCTCCCAGTTTGGCCTCATGGAGATGACGCGCCAGCGCCTCAATGAGAGCCTTGGCACCACGCTCTATGAACCCTGCCCATATTGCAAGGGCCATGGCCAGGTCAAAACGCCGCTGACCATGAGCGTCGAACTCCAGCGCCGTCTGATTTCTGTTTTGGGCCGTGCCAAGGAGGATCAAAAAAGCCTCATCGTCATCGTCCATCCAGAAGTGCTGAACCGTCTCAAGACGGAAGACGGCGAACTGCTGGTCGATCTCGAGCGCAAATATCATGCGCGGCTCACCTTCCGCAGCGATCCCGCTTACCATCGGGAACAGATCACTCTGGCCAATGCGACCACGGGCGAAGAAATTCGGCTTTGATTTCAGCGGGTGACACCGCGAACGCTTAGCTCATCCAGGTCAAAACTTTCCTGAGCGCCTCTGGCGCTCGGGACGATCACGACTTTGCCGATGTGCTGGATCGTCTCAGCCCAGGAGAAGCTGCTGGTAGTACGCTTCCACCCTGCGGCCATTGCCTCGTCGTCACTCCAGTCATAGCGAAGCTTTGCCTCTGCCTGGCTCCACCTTTCATCAAATGCGGCTTGGGTTTCAAACTGCCATTGCGCCACGTCGTTTGCGAAAAGTTCAACCATCACTCTTCCGCCGGTTTTTACGGCGCGAACCTGGCAGGTGATCTCAGCGCCATCGCCGCCGATGATTTTCGTCCAGTCGCCAGCCAGTGGGGATTCTTTGGCCGTGCTGGGGGACAGGGCAATGGGCAGCGCCCTGCCCTTACGGGAGATGTGGATGTACCCACCCTTCGCTCCTCCTGTGGAGTGATGTTCGATCTTGTCCACGCCCTTCCAGCCCCGGGTATCTGCATCGAACGAAAGAGTCCGCATGGCTGCGGGATGGATCTCCCGTGCCACCTTTTTCAGGGGATTATCAGCCTGCTTCGGCTCCTCATGCACTAAATCACAGCCGTTGATGGCGTAGAGCGTTGCATTTTCCATTTCAATCCTGAAGCGTACTGTCGTTGCGGTCTTCTGCCCCTTCTTCCATTTCAGTCTCATGTCCGTGCCTGACGTCGAAATGACCTCGGCCACATCAAGCACGCTCTCTTGTTCGTCGATGGCTGAAACCCGCAGGCTGCCGCCTGGATTCACATCAGCAGAAATGCTCACCGGGTCGGCTGTCAGCCTCAACTGAGTTGTCTGCACTTGAGCGGGGAGGCCGCTGTCCGCGGGAGTATAGCCGGCAAAGCCATCAGGTCTCAAAGTAGCCAGGCAGGGCAGGCAATGACGCTTCCATCCTGTGTGCGGAAAATCGTCTCCTCCGTAGAAGATCATGAGCTTGCTATCTTTTAATATGGGCGGCCCAGCCATCGCGTAAATGCATTCGCTGTCATAGCTGCCGCTTGCACCGCGTGGGATGAAGGGGGTTCCCGGAGAGACACGCTGCCACTTCAGTCCATCGTGGCTCCATGCCAGCTCACAGTCGACCGTGCGCCCGTTTCCCACGTGATACATCATCACATAACTCAAATAAATGCTGCCATATCGAAACACCGGCATGCAGTATGTCTGGCTGGCGCGCCCTTCGGCGAGGCTCGAGCGCAGCACAAGACCGTTGTTCTTCCAGTGGATGAAGTCATCGCTTTCAAAGCGCACTACAAGCCGTTCGCCGAGATAGAGCTTGGTAAACCAAAGGTATTTGCGGCTTTTTTCATCCCAAAAGGCATTGTTGTGCGTGTCGCCGTTTTGGGGGCCGAAGCCCTGGGCGGCCATGGCCTCCCCCCAGTGAATGCCATCAGGAGAAAAGCGAACCTGCGGTTTGCCCAGGCCGACATCGCTGACCATTTTGTAGCGCTGTGCCGGATCAGCCTCATGCAGGTCTTTGAACACTCCTACGTTGGGGCAGTCGCGTGCCACAATGTTGTTGGCGCGGCTGCCGGCAAAGAGGTGAATTCCGAGTTCCGGCTTGTCCCAGTGCACGCCATCCTTGGACGTGGCGTACAATAGATACCAGCCAACGTCATGCACTGTGCTGGGCCGGTCCATTTTCGCGATCACTTCCTTGTCCGCCAGGACACACTTGTACCATAGCTTGAAGAGTCGTGCTTCCTCATCCCAGACGACATTTGGGTACAGATTGTTGAGAGAGTTTTCCCACGGTTTGTCGGCTTGAAACAAAGGGTTGTCAGGATGCTTTTGCGGTTTGCCGAGGGCAAGTCTTGCGTTGGACACCTTCTCCACCACGCGTGAGTCGAGCAGAAGGAGTTTTCGCTCCTGATCAGGGCCGAATGGAATGTCCAGTGCGTCGTAGCGCGTCCAGTCGGCATCATCAAAATGCCACCACTCACTGTCAAAGAGGGTGAATCCATGCTTGGTCATCACCTGCTGCAGCTTTTCCCGGTTCTTGAATACTTCGGGGGACACGAATTTGAAATGAGCACCCGCTTTCTCTGAAAAATCATCATGAGCGGTCGGCATCTTCAACTCCACACCGCGTGAGTCGACGAGCGTTGCGTCCACAGCCGCACCGCGGTTATGCCGGCCGCCTTTGGCGGGATCAGCCACGAAGCGTTCATCGGGCAGCGCCTTCCACATCGCCCGTTGCACGGACAAGGGCCGGTAGGCGTCCCATATTTTCAAGCTCAACCCCTGAGACTTCAGTTCGGCCTGCACGAGGGCCAGCTTTGCCGCTGTCTCGAGGCGCAAAAGGGCCCGAGCAGTCCTAGGATAATACGCCTTCTTGAAATAATTGTCTGCAGTCGTGTAGCGCAGTTCGATAACCGGACCATCATCCTTCCCGCCGATATCAACGAGGTTTTGTGCAGGCAGACTGGAGACTCCAAACAGGACGGCAAGCAAGGTTTTCATGCAGAGGGAACGACGGAACAGCTGTTTCCGTCGATTCTCCTCAACGCTGTGAAACCTTGCCGCCTTCGAGCAGTTTTTCGAGATTCTTGTCCGGCCGGACACCCTTTTTTATGGCTTCGTCATATTCCGTGCGCGCCTTGTCCCACTGGGGCGGATCCCACGTGATGTAAAGAACGGACAGGTTGAAGTGAGCTTCGCCATAGGCGGGATCAATCGCCAGCGCCGTCTTGAATTCGCGTTCGGCACGCTCAATCAAATTCAGCTTGGTGGCGATGATGCCGAGGTAATGTCTGCCACTGGCATTGTCAGGCCGTTTGGCCAGGCTCTTCTCAAAATAGGTCATCGCATCCTTCCAGCGCTCCTGTTTGAAGTAGGTCACCCCGAGTGCGAACGCTGCGGGTTCGTTGGATGGGTCATAAGCCAGAGCTTTTTGCAAGGACACTTCGGCATCCGCATGTTTGTTTTCACGCTGGCGTGTGATGCCCAGTCCGATGAGGGCCGTGACGTTCTTTGGCTCGGCACGCAGGGCGTCCTGGTAAATCTTGCCTGCCTTGTCAAAATCCTTGTTCATGTAGGCTTCGTTGGCCTCGCCGATAAGTTTTTCGACCGATGTGGGCGGCGGGGCCGCCGCCTTCTTGTCGCTTTCAGGTGAGGCGTTGGCGATGAGAGTGGCCTGCACGCCCTTGTTTCCCAGCAGCTCGCGCGCGACGGGATCGGAGAAAAGCTTTTCTTCTTCCGGAGTCAGAATCATCCGTGCGTTCTTCATCTCTTCGACCTGTTTGACGAGATCGGTTGAGGCATTTTCCATCTTCTGCAGCTCTGCAATCATGAGGTCCTTGGCCGCCTGCTGGCGGTGCTGGGTGCGGAGCTGGCGCAAAATGATGCCGCGCAGCATTTCGTTCTCCTGGGTGAGTTCTGGAGTGGCTGCGATCTTGCCCTCCATGCCGCCCTGCTGCACCTCCTTGAGCTGCTTCGTCAGATCAGCCACCTGGGTCTGGTAGGAGGCGCTTTCTTTGCGCAGATCGGCCAGCTGCCCCTGCAATCCCGTCAGCTGACCGCGCAGATCCGCGATTTCCTTGTCCTTGCGGCCCACATCTGCCTTCAGGGTTTCCACCTGCTTCTGCGCCTCGGCGACTTCCTTTTTCAAGCGCTCATTCTCGGCGATGAGGCGTTTCATTTCAGCGCTGGTGTTCTTCTTTTTGAGGTCTTCGATCTCGGCCAGCTGACCAAGGCTTTTGGCGCTGGCGGCATCACGTTCCTTCACGGCCACTTCACGCTGTTTCACAGCCTCGTCGCGGTCCTTCACAATCTGTTCGCGCTCTTTGAGGATCTTGTCGCGCTCCTGCTCGATGGTGGCAATGCGGGAGGAGGCTTCAGCAAGTTTCTCAGAAGCTTCCTTCGCGGCGGCATCCGCAGCCATCAGGCGCTGGGCGTTTTTGCGCATCTCCAGTTCCACCGCCGTCTTTTCCTCCATCAGTTTGGCCATCTGGGCCTGGGAGGCGCGGCCTTCTTCCACATCTTTGCCCATGGCGAGGAGCGTCTGTTCCATGGCGGCTGATTTTTTGCCAAGCACTTCATTTTGCGTACGCACATTGGTGATTTCTCCAGATGCCCACTGGAACCAGTTTTGCCATTTGCCAAGATCCACCTGCTGCTGGCTGGATTTCGTCTCCAGTTCAGCGATGCGCTGCTTGTACATGTCCTCCCATTGTTTGAGGAGATCATTGATGCCTGGCAGGGCGCCAGCCGTGGGGGACGGAGCTGCTGCTGCCTGTGCCAGAACGCCAGGAGTGGGAATGCCAGCCGCGGGCAATGCCGACGGGACCGCTGCAACTACCGGTGCCGGCGCAACTGCGGTCGTCTGCGATTGCGCAGACCGTGTCTGAAGACGGACGAGTGCATCCTGAATTTTCTGCTGACGTGAGGCGCGCACTTCTGCCTGCCAGGTTGGGTAGTTGCGGGCGATGCTGTCCATGATCTCGCCGGCTTGTTTGAACTTGGCCTGCGCAAGGGCGAAGTCGCCCGCAGCTTCGAGTTTGGCCGCCTCGTTGTTGAGGACAAAGCCGCGGAAGTAAAGGTCCGCAACTTCGCTGCTGGCATCGATGGACTGGGCATGCGACACCGGAGCGGTCAGGGCAAACGCCGCTACGAGGGTGAAGATGGGGAAGAGACGGTTCATGAATATTGGGGGGAAAGGACGGAGAGTTTACCGCCTTACGGGGCCCTTGTAAATGGCCTTGGCAGCCTGTCTGGCAGTCTCAGGCCCGGCGCTGTCGCAAAACTGCCACCCAGCGGTCTACGGATTTTCCCGGTGCATCCTTCAGCGCCCGGCTTTCCTTGTTGCGCTTGTTGCTGATGACTTCCATTCCCAGGGACTCCAGCGCCCTCAGCGCCAGCCGGTGCTCCACATCAAAGTAGCTGGTGATGACGAGCATGCCGTCGGGCCGCAGTTTGGCGATGCCCTGGTCAAAAATCTTTTTCCACAGCTCCTGGCCGTGCCAGAAGTTCTGGTGGCGCAGAAAGACCATGTTGAAATCGTCCCCCAGTTCTTTGTGCTGGTCGATCTTGGTGGCGTCCTCGATCAGAAACTGCGTCGGCAGATGCGCGTGCGTTTCACGGGCCTGACGGATTTCACGGATGCGGATGTCCGCGCCGACCATCTCCACATCTCCTCCCTGAGTGAGGTCTGCCCCCACTTGGATGAGTGTCTCCGCTTCATCGCAGCGTCCGCAGGCCAGATTGAGAATGCGCATGTCCTTCTGCGCTGGCGGCAGGTGCGGGGCCAGTGATTCATGCAGCAGCGATTTCAGCTTTTGCATGTCTTCGGCGATGACGGGGACGGACATGGTTCGATTCAACTCCAGTAAACGTGGGCACCGACTTTAGTGCCTCCCTCGTAGATTGCAATTTCGGCGAACTGGTCTCCGCCGCCAGGCGAAAGGGTGATGCAGGTCGAGAACGCTGGTGGAGTCACGGTTAGGGTTCCGAGTGCCCGGGAAGCATCAAGCCAGGTCATGCCATCTTTTCTTTTTGCGGTGAAAAGAAGGGGGAACTCGCGGCTGAAAATGCTGGCCTTGGTTTCCACCTGAACCGCACTGTTGGGAACAGGCAGCGGGTTCAGGTTGGCCCAATGCGCAGGCGCGGGCAATGGCACTGGGCTTGTCCAGTGGACTGTTGGAATCCAGCACCATCCAGATGCCGCCTGCGATGAGCGCCACGAAAAGGCATGCGGCGATGGCACGGCTTTTCATGCGGCCGCGCGTGCCCGAAGGTTTGGAAGGTGCCGGCTCCATCACTCAAGCCTGGAAAACACTCCCGCCGCGGCTTTGACGGAAATGTTTTGGTTCGCCGCATAAGCTTTGGCGGCAGCCATGCGGATTTCCGTAAGCGATCCTTTCCGCAGCCAGACTTCGAGGGCATCCCGCAGGAGAAACGAGCCAGGATACATGAGCTGCTCTGTGGTGAGGACCGGACGTGCCTGCAATGTGGCAAGGTGTGTTTTGAAATACGTGCCGCTGATGCAGCACAGGACGATCGCATCAGCAGGTCTGGACAAGGCGTCAGGCGAAGACACTGCCACGGGCGCGTCCATGAGCCCGTTGTGGCCGATGAAAGCGGTGAGGTCACTGCTACGCTTCCCGAGGCTTTCGAAGAAGGCTTCGAGGCACTGGTGGATGTTTTTCCCGCGCCACGCTTCTGCCACAAGCACACAGTTCTGGCTGGCATGCCGGTAGCTGCGGCGTTCCAAAATTTCCGGAGCTGGGTTGGTCTCGGTCTTTTCCAGCTTCCAGGATTTGCTTCGGGCAAAGATGGATTTGAAACCTTCCGAAGCTCCCCAGTACAAATTGGCCTCAGCATCATCACCGTTGCCAATCTTCGCCGGCACCGGTGCGATGCCCTGGCTCGCATTGTCAGCCAGGGCTACGAAAACGTGGACGGTTTTAGGCTCCGCCGAAGCATCGCCTCTGCAGGCAATGGCCAGCAAAGTCAGGGCGATGCACCACGTTTTCATGACTCGCGGTCAAAACTTCAATTCCTCGCCAAAAATCATGCGCGCTGCCTGGGCCACGTCCTTGTCACCGCGACCGGAAAGGTTTGCCAGGATGATTTGATCTTTGCGCATCTTGGGCGCCACTTTGTGAACTTCAGCAATGGCGTGACTGCTTTCGAGGGCGGGAATGATGCCTTCGATCCGGCTTAGCTCCTGGAAGGCGGCCAGCGCCTCCTCGTCGGTTGCGTAATTGTAGGTGACCCGACCCTGATCGTGCAGCCAGGCATGTTCAGGTCCAATGGCGGCGTAGTCCAGGCCGGCGCTGACACTGTGGGTCAGTTCAATCTGGCCGTCAGCATTGGCCAGAAGCCAGGTTTTGGTGCCCTGGAGAACGCCCAGGCGGCCGCCCTGAAAACGTGCGGCATGGCGTTCTGGGATAATGCCGTCGCCACCGGCCTCGACGCCGGTCATGCGCACGTCTTTGTCATCCAGGAACGGATGGAAAAGTCCGATGCTGTTGCTGCCGCCACCCACACAAGCAACCAGAAGATCTGGCAGGCGCTCCTCACGCTCCAAAATCTGGCGGCGTGCTTCGACGCCAATGACACGGTGAAAATCTCGCACCATCATGGGGAAGGGGTGGGAGCCCAGCGCCGAACCAAGGATGTAGTGCGTGGTTTGCACATTGGTGACCCAGTCGCGCATGGCTTCATTGACAGCTTCCTTGAGCGTGGCCTGCCCTGCGGTGACGGCAACCACCTTGGCACCGAGGAAACGCATGCGCGCGACGTTTAACGCCTGCCGCTCCATGTCGACCTTGCCCATGTAAATGACACATTCGCAACCAAAGCGCGCGCAAACGGTGGCCGTGGCGACACCATGCTGTCCGGCGCCCGTCTCAGCGATGATGCGCTTTTTTCCCAGGCGCTGCGCCAGCAAAATCTGGCCGAGGGCGTTGTTGATCTTGTGCGCGCCGGTATGCAGCAGGTCTTCGCGCTTGAGGTAAATCTTTGCGCCGCCAAGTTTTTCGGTCCAGCGCTCCGCAAAATAAAGCGGCGTAGGGCGGCCAACATATTCGTGCAGCAGCCGGTCGAGCTCCTTCTGGAATGCAGGATCGTCCTTTGCCTTCTCATATTGGTCCGTCAGCTCACTCAGAGCTGCCATGAGTGTTTCAGGCACAAACATGCCGCCGTACTGGCCAAAGTGGCCGTGGCTGTCGGGCATCACAGGAAGGGGGAGGATGGAGGCGGCGGTCATGGGGAGGTGAAGATAGCTTGAAGGCCGGGCGTTGGCAACGTCCGCTCCGCTGTCAGGCAAAGTTACGAGCGTGAATCACGCCTGGACCGTTCCTGCTTCAAGGGCTGCGAGCTTTTTCTCCAAGGTACGTACACGTTCCAGCAGATCGGGAATTTTGGCCGGAAGGCTCAGCATCTTGCGCCCCTCCATGAGCGGACGGGCCGGATAACCGGTGTAGGCTCCGGGTTCGGGAATGTTTTTGGTGATGCCCGATTTCGCCAGGAACATGGTTTTGTCGCCAATTTCCAAATGCCCTGCCACGCCAACCTGCCCCCCCATGGTCACGTAATTGCCCAGACGGGTGCTGCCTGAGATGCCGGTCTGGGAAACAATGATGCAGTGCTTTCCGAGTGTGCAGTTGTGGCCGATCTGCACCAAGTTGTCGATTTTGCAGCCTTCACCAATCCAGGTGCGGCCGAAACGGGCGCGGTCGATGGTGGTGCAGGAGCCGATTTCGACATCATCATCGATCTGCACGATTCCGACCTGGTCAATTTTTTGGTGCCGGCCCTGGACCATCTCATATCCGAATCCATCGCTGCCGATCACGGAGCCGCTGTGCAGAATCACACGCTTGCCCAGCACGCAGAACTCCTTGACCACGGCGTTGGCGTGGATGACGCAGCCGGCTCCCACCTTCACCCCACGCCCAATGTAGGCCCCGGCGTGAATCGTGCAGCCTTCACCCAGTTCCACGCCGCCCTCAATGACGGCATGGGGACCAATGCAGACTTTATTGGCGTCGTAAACCACATCTGCGGCGACCGTAGCCGTCGCATGCACGCCGGGAACAAATTCCACGGCTGGAGGACCAAAGTGACGAATGGCGTGGGAAAAGGCGAGCGTGGGATTTTTGACGCGGATGAGGGCGATTCCTTCCCGTGCTTCTTCAGTAGCAAGGTCTTCCGGCACCAAAGCGGCGGTGGCACGGGTGGTTTTCAGCGAGGGCAGGTAACGTGCATTCCCCAAAAAGGTCACCTCCCCCTCCATGGCCTCCATGAGCGAATTCAGCCCGGTGATCACAGATTCCGGGGTGCCCTCGGCAAGTGTTCCTCCGACGAGTTCAGCAAGTTTCTGCAAGGTGATGGAATTGCTCATGGCAAAGACGCGGTTTGATCGTAAAACAAAAAAGGCACGCCGCAAGTGCCTGCGGCGTGCCTCGAAACTTCGCCAGCTATGGCTTACTTTTTGGGAGCTTCGGTTTTGGCTGGAGCCGCGGCCTCTTCCTTCTTGGGCTCTGCTCCGGGAGGCGGTGCATTCTTGTTCAATTCAACGATAAGTTGATCTGTGAGGTCCGTCGCGAAACCCTCCCTCACATGCAAGATGATCGGCACGGTGGAAAGGCTGACGCCAGTCTTGTCGAACACCATGTCATATCCATCGACCTTGGAACGGTCACGAACGACGAGAAGGATCTCTTCATAGAGTCCTTTGCGAATCTGCATGTCCTCCTGCTTGAGCTGTGCCTGGCGGCGCTCGGCGAACTCCTGCATTTCCATTTCCATGGAGCGGATCTCCTTGAGCTTTTCATTCAGCTCCGCGCCGTATTTTGCACGCTGTTCAGGGGTGATGATGGGGTCCGATGCGATCTTCTGGAGCTTCTGGGCTTCAGTCGTCAGGTTCTTGTACAGGTTCGAGCGTTCCTGCATTTCCTGGGCGGCCTTTTCGTAATTGCCCTTGTACTTTTCCGCGGCGGATTTGGTTTTGTGAAACTCCTGAAAGACCTTGGACATGTCGATCACGCCGATTTTAAGATCGGCTGCATGGAGGGAGCAGGTGGCAAGAAGAAGTGCGAAGAACGCTCGGCGAATCATAAGTGTGGGAGTTTAAAGGGATTGGAGGGGCAGACAAACAAAATGTCCGTCGCAGGCTTTTAGAACTTGTAGCCCATGTTGAACTGAACGCGGCCACTGCCTGACCTGTTGTCCTTGTCGATGGGCACCGCGTAGTCAACACGGATGGGGCCAACAGGAAGGAAAAGTCGCAGACCGATACCTGCATCCGAGAAGATCATGCCATTTCCCGAGGTGGCACCGGTGGCGCCGGCGATGGAGCCGATGTCTCCGAAAAACACCACACGCGGTGATTTGTCCACGTTGGAGGTGATGTGCACGGGAACGGAGAATTCGGTGGAAGCATAGAACGAGGTCAGGCCACCGATAGGTTCCCCCGTGGCATCCTTGGGACCTGCATGACGATACGCAAACCCGCGCAGATTGTTGGCACCGCCAAGGAACTGGCGCTCGAAGATTGGCACCCTTTTGCTGTCCCAGCTGTTCACAATGCGGAACATTCCTTCAAAGCTCAGGATGGTGTCTCCCGGCAGGTTGAAATACTGCTGGCCGCCGATGTTTGCACCGACAACAGGAACATTGCCTCCCAGGCCTGACAGCAGTGCTCCTGCCTCCAGCTTGTGACCACTGCGGGTGATGAACACACTGTCGCGCGTGTCGTTCACAAAGTTCATGTCAATCTTGCTTTGAATGTAGGACCCGGCTTCCTGAGCGATGAGAGGGGAAGCGCCACTGGCAATGCTGCCGATCTTGATCTGCTGCAGCGTGTAGGTGGTTTCAAAATAGGAGTGCTCGCCCAGCCTCTTACGAATGCCCGCAGATGCGCCGACGTTGGTCTGGTTGAAGAAATTGGAGAGATAGTAGAGGTTATGGAAGAAACCTTCGACCGTGAATGCAAGCTCACGGCCCATGAACCAAGGCTCGGTCCAGCTGATGGTCACGTCACGGCGCAGCGCGCCTGCACGGATGTTGGTGTTGAAACGCTGGCCGCCACCGCGGAAATCCTTCCAGTCGCTGATGTCAAAGTTCGTCTGTGTGACCTGAATGAAGGCCGTAATGCTGTCGATGGAGCTGAAACCGGCGCCGAAGTTCACAGTACCTGTGCTTTGTTCGGTGACCGTGACGTTCACGTCCTTGTAACCCGGCGCCGTCGTGGGGGTGTTTTGGGTGTCCACCGCGCTGAAATAGTTCAGGTTTTGCAGGCGGTTCTTACCGGCTTCAATCTTCACCGTATTCAGTTCTTCACCGGGAGCGAAAGGAAGTTCGCGGCGGATGACTTCGTCCTTCGTGAAGGAGTTCCCGGAAATGTTGACCTTGTTGATGTAGGACTTGGTGCCTTCGACGATGGTGTAGGCCACGGCGACCTGTCCTGCGCCCGTTTCAGTGATGTGGGCCTCCACCTGCGCATCTGCATAGCCACGGGAGCCGTAGTAGTCGTGGATCATTTTCTTATCAGCCTCGATGTGGCTGCCCATGTAGGGGAATCCAGGTTCCGCCTTGACCCCTGCTTCCAGGGCTTCCTTGGTGAAGATGGTGTTACCGGTAATTTTGACGGCCGACACATCATATTTTGCACCTTCGCTGATCACATACACGAGGTCGATCTTGTTGGCGGACACTGGCACGACCCGTCGCTCGGTCACTTTGGCATAGACGAAGCCCTTGTCCTTGAAAGCCATCTCAATGATTTTGATGTCTTCCTGCACATCGTTGTGGTTCAGCTTGCCTTTTTTTCCCCACAGGTTCCACAGGTGGTGCTCCTGGGATTTGAGCTTGCCACGCAGCACGCGTGACTTGATGGCCGTGTTGCCTTCGAAGAGAATGTCACGGATGATGCCGCGGGCGCCTTCGTCGATTTTAAAGATCACCGTGGAATATCCCTCACGGGCGGACGGCATGATCTCATAACTTCCGCTCGCGTCGGCGTAGCCCTTTTTCTCATACAGATCGATGATTTTTTGCTGCGCTGCGGCCAGCTTGCTTTCGTCCAGCGGGTCGCCCACTTTGACCGCGATCTCCTTTTTCAATTTATCTTTGTCGATGGCGGTGTTGCCAATGAACTGGATTTCAGCGATCCCGCCGCGTCCGACGATCTCGACCACCACCTTGACTCCGCCTGCCACGTCCACGGTATGGCTGTTGATGCTCTCGATGGCACCTGTGCCGTAGAGCGAACGCATGTCACGCTCCATGGATTCGTCAGTGAAGGGCTGGCCGACTCGCGTGGACATCTGGCTGCGAACGCGGTTCTCATCCAGTTTCACTCCGCCCTTGATGACGATCTCCACTTCCTTCACGATTTTTTTCGTGGCGGACGACACTGGCAACCCAACTTGAGCTCGGGCAAGTTGCGGAGCAGCGACCAGAACGGCAAGAGCCACTGCAGGAATAAGCATCAGGCGAGACACGAGGGAAGATCCGTAATTCATAGGCAAAGGCAGATTAAACACACTAAAAAAGGCAAGGGACCACGGCGCGCCCAGACCGGCGCACGACAAGCCAGCAGTACTGCGTCCTCAACTCTCCACGTCAAGGCGTAAGTTCTGAGGGGTTTCTTGCCGTTTTTTGCGGCCGGGGTGATAGATAAAAGCCCATCTGGCCAGATTTCGCTCGGCTTAGGGCCGGATTTGTCCGGACTTTCAGGGCCCCCTGTCTGCCAGCCAGTGAAACATTTTTGTCGCAATCCATGCCCCGCTCCAACCTGCGCAACTACCTCCAGCTTCATCTCGTCGTGCTGGCCTGGGGGCTTACGGCGATTTTAGGCAAGCTCATTCGCCTGCCGCCGGTGGATGTGGTGCTGTGGCGCACGGCGGTGGCGGCCTTCTGTTTCGGATTGCTGGCCTGCGGCATAAAGCGTCCCCTTGGGCTTGCCTGGCGCCGGGTTCTGGCGATGCTCGCCGTGGGAGCGATTCTGGGGCTTCATTGGGTCTTGTTCTTTTGGTCGGCCCGGCTGGCCACGGCATCGGTGTGTCTGGCGGCCATGCCTACGGGCATGCTCTGGGCCTCGCTAATTGAGCCGTTGATCGATGGCTCCCGGCGGTGGCGCCCCGCGGAGCTGCTCGTCGGCGCAGTCATGGTGGGAGCCGTCTGGCTTATCTATCAGGTGGAGTTTCGCTACTGGCTTGGCTTTTCTGTGGCCATTGGCGCTGCCGTGCTGGCGGCGTTCTTCGCTACTTTGAGTAAACAGCTGGTAGCCAAGGACATACACTGGAGTGTCATGGGCTGTTACCAAATGACGGGAGCCTGCCTGGCCGCTCTCCTGGCGCGGCCTTTTCTTGAATCAGGCTTCCTGCCGGTAGTGCCGGACGCCGTTTCCGCGCTTTGGCTCGGGGTGCTCGCCCTCGTCTGCACGGTCGCCGCCTACGCAGGCTTTATGGACGCACTGCGCAGAGTCAGTGTGTTCACGGTGAATGTGGTCTATAACATGGAGCCGGTGTACGGCATCCTGCTGGCAGCCTTCGTTTTTGGGCGTTCCGAGTTCATGAGTGGAGGATTCTACTTTGGTGCAGGAATGATCATCGCCGTGGTGCTGGCGGTGCCGTGGGTGCGGCGCTGGGCGGAAAGGTGAGACTTGCCGGACATGATGCGCCGTGTGAGTTTGCATCGCCACCACGCTTGAACCGCCTCCGCCACATCCTCGTCTCCGCCTCCGCCGGTTCCGGCAAAACGTACCAACTGGTGCGCCGGCATCTGCATCTTCTTGCTCTCGGGCAGTCTCCGGAAGGCATCGCGGCCATGACCTTTACCCGCAAGGCAGCGGGGGAGTTTTTCCAGCGCATCCTGCAGCGCCTGTCCGCGCTCTCCCAGGAGAGCGAGCCCCCGGGGATTTATTTTGAAGGCATGGCGCCACTCCCGGCGGATTGGCCGGAGTTTGTGGTGCTGCTGCGCAGGGTCACCCAGCGCCTTCACCGCCTGCGGCTGGGAACCATGGACAGCTTTTTCGCCAACATCACTGCCTGCTTTCCTCTGGAGCTGGGGCTGCCGCTCGGGGCCAGTGTCATGGCTGAAAACGAGGCCGCCCATGCCCGGCAGGAAGCGCTGGATGCGCTGTTGGAACGCATTCATTCCGCCCGCGATGACGCGGCGGGGCGTGCACTGCTCGAAGGTTTTAAGCAGGCGACGTTCGGCATCGAGGAGCGAAGCGCTGTGGAAAGCCTTGAATCCTGGATCAACGATCATCACGCGACCTGGCTTGACAGCGGAGACGCCTCTCGCTGGGGCACTGCGTCCGATCTTGACTTCGACGAGTCCAATGACCTCGCTTCTGCCTTGGAGGATCTCAAAGATCATTTTGTTCCTGCAAGGCCCAAAAGCGCCAGCTTCATGGAGGAACTGCTCCTGGAAGCTCCGCGGCTGGAGCCCGGCAAAAAGCCGGAGGACCGGGTGGAGGACTTCCTGAAAAAATCGGCGGCGTCCTGGCGTGAGCTGCGCTCGGGAAACGCCATGGTGACCTGGGGGGGAGGTAAAAACCCTGTCTCAGGCCCTGCTGCCCGAGCATGGGTTCGTGTGGCAGAGGCGATCGTGAACAATGAGCTGAGATGCCGGTCGCAGCGCACACAGGGGATGGCGGCTCTCATGGAGCTGTATGAAGCTGAGTATTCCCGCCGTGTGCGCTCACGTGGCCGCCTGTCCTTTGCCGACGTGCAGCGTCTGCTGGCAACGGCGACGGCCGAAGGCGAAGAGTGGGCGGATGACGAAAGCGCCGACCTCTGGTTCCGGCTCGACGGGCGATATGATCACTGGCTGTTCGATGAGTTCCAGGACACCAGCCGTGTGCAGTGGAATGTGGTGCGCGGACTGGTGGATGAAGTGCTCCAGGATGATTCCGGCAGGCGCAGTTTCTATGCTGTGGGAGATCCCAAGCAGTCCATTTATCTCTGGCGTCAGGCGGAGCCGGGCCTTTTTGAGGATGTGCTGCGGGAATGGCCCCATCATGGAGCAGACGGCCTGGCTCCTGAGACGCTGAGCAAGTCCTTCCGCAGTGCCCCTGCCGTGCTGGATGCGGTGAATGCCGTGTTTGGCAACAAGGCGGGCATCGAAGCTTTGCTCCCTGGCTGCACGAAGGGATTTGCTTTCCAGAGTCACGAAGCGGAAGCGCGCCATCTGCGGCTCAGCGGTTACACGGCGCTCCTGAGCGTTCCTGTCGAGGATGGTGTTCGCAATCCCTCGACCACCCCTGTGGTCACCGCTCTCTTGAATGAGATCCGGCCTTTGGAGCGCGGACTGACCTGTGCGGTGCTGGTGCGCGGCAACAAGAGCGCCAATGCCATCGCCGAGGAACTGCGGGCCTCGACGGGCATGGAGGTCGTGTGCGAATCTCAGCTTTTTCCAGCCACCGACAATGCGGTGACGCTGGCCTTGCTCGCGCTGCTTCAGCTTGCCGCACATCCTGGTGACACGCTGGCGCTGGAGCATCTGAAGATGACGCCATTGTGGCAGCGAATCGAATCTGCGGATGAGGGATGGCAGCTGACCTGCCACCACGTCCGCGAATCCGTGTTCGAGCATGGCATGGTCGGGTTTACGGAGGTGTGGACACGGCATCTCCGTGCGTTGCTGCCAAAGATGGATGCGTTTCACGAACTGCGGCTTCGCCAGTTCGGTGAAATGGCCGCAGAGTTTGATGCCGCCGGCTCCCGGGACATCGATGCCTTCCTGAAATTCGCCCGTGACATGCCCATGCAAGTGCGCGGCGCTGCCAGTGCAGTGCAGGTGATGACCGTGCACAAGGCAAAGGGGCTGGAATTTGACGTGGTCATCCTTCCGGATTTGAACGGGGATGCGATGGATCACGTGCGGCGGCGTTCATTGATTGTAAACCGTAGTGCACAGGGCATCTCGTGGGTGCTGCAGGAGCCGCCGCGCATCTTTGCGCCTTTGCACGACTCGTTAAAAGAAGAACTGGAGACCTCCAGGCAGCACTCGGCTTTCGAGTCTCTCTGCCGCCTATACGTCGCGATGACGCGGGCCAAACGCGGATTGTACATGATTGCGCAGCCGCCTCCGAAATCGCAGGAATCGTCCGTGAAAGAAGCGCTTTTTTTGCGGCGGATGCTCGGTGCGGCGGGCGCAGTGGAAGAATGCGCGGCTTATTTAACGGAGTGGCAGATTGGGGATGCCGGGTGGTTTGTGCCGGCCAAAGGATCGCCGTCCCAGCCCACCGCTTTTCCCGGGCTGTCTCACCCGCTGGGAGAGCTGCTGCGGGAGTTTCAGCCACTGGCCAGACGTGTGACGCCCTCCGGCGAGGAAGATTTCAAGGTCAAGGGCAGCATGTTGTTCAGCGCTGGCCGCGAACCGGGGCGCAGACTGGGCAATCTGGTCCATGAATTGCTGGCCCAGGTCGAGTGGTGGAATTCCACATCAAGCTTTTCTGAACTCGAATCACGCTGGCAGAGCTCCGGTTTGCTGCGGGGAGAGAAGATTGAAGAACAGGCGCTGGCGATGGTGCGCGGCGTCTTGAATTCCCCGGCGGCGCTGCATGCCTTTTCCAAGCCGTCGGCAGATGCCCAGGCATGGCGCGAGCGGCCCTTTGACCTGATCCATGAGGGAAGCTGGATCAGCGGCATTTTTGATCGTGTGGTGGTCCGGCATGACTCGGTGCGACTGATTGATTTTAAGACGGATGAGGTTCCTGATGCGGAATCCCTGGCCGAAAAAGTCGCGGGCTATCGTCCGCAGCTGCTGCTTTATCGTCAGGCGCTGGCGCGGCTTTCCGGTCTTGAAATGGAGCGGATCGAGTCGGCTCTGCTTTTCACCCGAACCTGCTGTCTGGTGGACGTAAAATGACTTTTTTTGAATCCAGGCGCTGTTTGCTGACGCAAAAACTTGTGTGACCGCAATAGCTCTGCCATGGAATCCGCGCATTGGCGCTTTTTTGGCGTCTCCTGCTTCCGAAACTTTCATGAGCCAGCCTGAACTTAACGAAGAAGATCTGCTCCAGCGTGCTGGACGCGGAGACGCGCGTGCGTTCGAGCATCTCTATGATCGGATCGCCCCTCGAATCTTCGGTCTTCTACGCCAGATGCTGCATGACGAGCGTGAGGCTGAAGATGTTTTGCAGGATGGTTTTGTGCAGCTGTGGGAGCGTGCTTCGTCTTTTGACCCGGAGCGCAGCAAGGCATTCACCTGGGCGGTGATGCTGTTCCGTCACAGGGCAATCGACCGCATGCGCATGCTGGGCCGTCGCAACCGGCTGGTGGACAGCGCCACCTTGGAGCACACGACTCTCGCTGCTTCCGTTCATGCCAGCACAGCTGAAGAAGTGGAGGCGGCCGAGCGCGGCATGGTCGTTCGCGAAGCTTTGAACGAACTGCCCAACGAACAGCGCCAGCTGATCGAATTCGCCTTTTTGAAAGGACTGACTCATCATGTGATTTCCGAGTCGCTCGGAATTCCTCTTGGCACAGTGAAGACCAACATTCGCCGCGGGCTCCTGCGTCTGCGCGATCTTTTGAAAGGAGGCGCATGATGGACGAAGAGCGATTTGAAGAACTGGCCGCCATGAATTCGCTCGGCATGCTGGAGAACGACGAAAAGCGTGCTCTGGATGGTGCGATTGCGCGCGACAAAGATGTGCGCGCACTTTGCGCGGACATGGATCAAACGACTGCTTCGCTTGGCTATTTGGTGAAGCCGGTGGAGCCTCCGTCAAACATGAAGAAACGCATCCGCGCCAAGATGCGTGCCACAGGGGTGAAAGGCGCTGGTGTCTCCCGCGGCTTTGTCATCGGCAGCACGGGCTGGGCGCTGGCTGCGGCCTTTGCCGTGGCTTCGGTCTGGCTGTGGCAGCAACGGGCGGGCATGATCCAGCAGCTTGAGGCTGCATCGCGCGCCATGGCCCCGGTAAACGCCCCGGTCACTCCGGTGGTGGATGATGGCAAAGCCAAGGCTCGCACCTTGGAAGAAGAGCTCAAAAAGCGCCGCGATGAATTTGAAGCGCAAAAACTGGCGCTTTCCAACGAGATTGATTCACTGCGCAAACGCGAGACAGAGACCAGGGCGGAATCTGCCAAACTTGCCGCCGAAGTGGCGCAGTTGAAGAAGCAGGAGTCCGAGTCGCAGCTTCAAATCGCCACCCTGCAAAGCAAGGTTTGGGAGTACCGCCGCACCGAAATGCTGGTGGTATGGGACCAGAAACGCAGCCAGGGCGTCGTGATGCTCGACAAAATGCCGAAGGTTGAGTCCGACAAGGATTATCAGCTCTGGGTCGTCGATCCAACCAAGCCCGACCCGGTCAGCGCCGGAGTGGTCACTGTAGATGCCAAAGGCTCCGCCAAGACCACCTTCAGGCCGGTCGAAAATGTGGTCGGCGAAGCAAAATTCGCCATCAGCGTTGAGAAAAAAGGGGGCGTTCCCAAGAGTGAAGGTCCCATTGTTCTCGTCGGCCCCTGATTGCTTAGGGCAAAAGCCGCGAGACTTTGCGGCTGTCGTCCGGATCAGCAGGAGGTGGGATCAACCATTCCAGCCGCCGCCCATCGCCTTGTAAATCCTCACCCAGGCCGTCGCAACGCGCGTCCTGCTCAGCACAATGTCGTTCTGTGCATTGAGAGCCACGCGCTCCGCATCCAGAACAGTGAGGAAGTCGGCGATGCCATCCTGATAGCGCTTGCGGGCCAGAGTCGCCGCCTCGCGTGCTGAAGCAGCAGAGGCTTCGAGGTGATGCAGCCTCACTCGTTCCCGGTCATAAGAGGTGAGGGCGTTTTCTGTTTCCTCCAACGCCAGCAGCACTGTCTGCTCATAGCGCGCAAGAGCGGTGTCAGCCCGTTTGCCCGCAGCGGCGATCTGCTGGCGGACTCTGCCCAGATTAAACGCAGCCCAGGTAATACGTGGCCCGAAGCTGAAAGCATCTGCCCCCGGCTTGCCTGCGATGTAGGACGGCGTGGCCGCTTCCAGGTTGATGCGGCCGCTGAAGCTGACCCGCGGAAACAAATCGGCGACGGCCACACCCACGCGCGCTGTTTCGGCTGCCAGGATGTCCTCTGCGGCGCGAATGTCAGGCCGGCGGCGCAGCAGTTCTTCCGGCTTCACGATGCCCACCTGGGAGGGAACAGCCGGCTGCTTTTTGCTCATTTGCAGGCGGCTGCGCAGCTCAGAGGGGTTCTGCCCGCACAGCACCGCGATCCGATGAATCGACTTGGCAATGTTTTCCTGATGCGAGGGAATTTGCGCCAGGGTGGCGTTCCAAAGGGCATTGGCTCTCGCGACATCGAGCTGCGTGCCGCGTCCTCCCTTGAGCGAGGCCTCGGCGATGTGCAGAGCATCGGACTGATTGCCCGCGTTTTCGTTTGCCACGGCCAGCTGCGCCTGCGCGCCACGCAGTTCCAGATAGTTGATTGCAATCTCCGACTCCAGCGAGATCAACAGGTCGTGCAGGTTGGCATCCATGGCACCTGAGTTCGCCTTGGCAGCTTTGACAGAATTGCGGATGCGCCCGAAGAAATCGAGCTCCCAGTCGGCGTCGAAACCCGTCCGGTACAGCTCGAAGTCACGAGTGCGCAGACCAGAAAACGAGGTCGCGCCGTTGCGTGTGTTTTCGTAGGTGGTGCCGAAGGTCACGGTCGGCGCGTAGTTGAAGTTGGATTCGCGCCACAAAGCACGCGCTTCCAGCAGCCGTGAACGTGCGGCGGCCAGATCCCGGTTTTGGGCGGCTGCGCGCGCCACCAGTTCGTTCAGCGTGCTGTCATTAAGCTTGCGCCACCAAGCGGCATCCACGGCCTCGGCACGTGCCGCGCCTCCCTTGGATGCGAACTCGGCTGGCATTTTGGGCTGCGGCTTGATGAAGCGTGGCCCCACATTGCAGCTGGAAACCAGGCAAAGGAGGAGCAGAAAAGATTTAATGGGCTTCATGAAGCGTGGTGGAATGGGCGGCAGTCTGACGCCGGCGTTCACGACGTTCAACAAAGGCTCGGAGAATGACATAAAATACCGGAGTGAACAGCAGGCCAAACAGGGTGACACCGATCATGCCGAAAAACACCGCCGTGCCCAGCGCCTGGCGCATTTCCGCACCCGCGCCGGTGGCCAGCACCAGCGGCAGCACCCCGAGAATGAAAGCGAAACTGGTCATCAGGATGGGGCGCAACCGCAGGCGGCAGGCCTCCACAGCAGCAAGCACGCGGTCCATTCCTTGATCCTGCAGCTGTTTGGCAAATTCCACGATGAGAATGGCGTTTTTGGCCGCCAGGCCCACCAGCACCACCAGGCCGATCTGCGTGAAGATGTTGTTGTCCTGCGCCCGCAACCACACGCCGCCGATGGCAGACAGCAGACACATGGGCACGATCAGAATGATCGCCATGGGCATGCTCCAGCTCTCATACTGCGCGGCCAGCACCAGAAACACAAAGACGACACACAGCGGGAAAATGTAAATCAGCGTGTCGCCTGCCAGAATTTGCTGGTAGGTGAGGTCGGTCCATTCAATGGCAAAACCAGCGGGCAGGTTATCCTTGGCCAGCCGCTCGATCTTTTCGATCATCTGACCAGAACTCACGCCGGGAAGCGTGTTTCCATTAATGTCGGCGGAATAGTAGAGGTTGTACCTCTGCACACGGTCCGCTCCGCCGGTCTTGACGACTTTGACGAGTGCGCCCAGGGGCACCATGTCACCGTTGTGATTGCGGATTTTAATGCGGGCAATGTCTGCCGGGTCTTTGCGGAATGCGGGCTCAGCCTGTGCGGTCACCTGGTAGGTGCGTCCAAAGAGGTTGAAGTCGTTCACGTAAACGGACCCCAGATACACCTGCAGAGCTTCGTTCAGATCTGCCAGAGAAACGCCCATGGTCTTGGCCTGGGCACGGTTGATCTCCAGTTTAAACTGCGGACTTCTGGCGCGGAAGCCAGTGATGAGCGAGATCAGCCCCGGCTCCTGCTGCGCGGCGGCCAGCAGTTTTTGAGTCGCCGCTTCCAGAGCTGGCAGGCCTGCGTTGTTGAGATCCTGCACCTGGATTTTGAAGCCGCCGGCATTGCCCAGACCGCGCAAAGGCGGCGGAGGCAGCACCAGCACCCGTCCCTCCTGGATGGTGGAAAATTTTTTGCGGATCACAGCCAGCAGGGCGTCACCTTTAAGTTCGGGGGCCGTGCGATTGGCGAAATCATCGAAAACCAGGAACGCTGCGCCGACGTTCGGCTGATTGGCCTGAAGGACCGAGGAGTAGCCGGAGATGGCAAAAGTGTGGGCGATGCCGGGAATCTCCCGCGCCATGGCGTCCATCTTGCGAACCACCGCGTCCGTTCGTTCAAAGGCTGCGGCATCCGGCAGCTGCACCAGAACAATGGCATAACCCATGTCCTGGGCGGGAATGAACCCGCCTGGCACATCTCGGAACAGCTTTCCTGCAAGACCGATCAAGGCACCGTATCCGATCAGCACCAGCACGGCCAGGCGAATGAGCTTGCCCACCAGTCCGGCGTAGAGATCCGAACCAAACTGGAACACGCGGTTGAAACCGCGGAAAAACCAGCCAAACAGGAAGTTCAAAACACGCGTGAACCGGTCTGGCTGCACCCCATGCGGCTGCAGCAGAATGGCACATAACGCCGGACTGAGCGTAAGAGAATTGAAGGCTGAGATCACGGTGGAAACCGCGATCGTGAGTGCAAACTGCCGGTAGAACTGCCCGGTGATGCCGCTGATGAACGCCGTCGGAACAAACACTGCGCACAGCACCAGCGCCACTGCGATGACAGCGCCGCTCACCTCGTTCATGGCTTGAATGGAGGCCTCATGTGGAGACAGCCCTTTGGCAATGTTGCGCTCCACGTTTTCGACCACGACGATGGCGTCATCCACCACGATGCCGATGGCCAGCACCAGGCCGAACAGGGAGAGATTGTTGAGCGAAAAGCCCAGCCATTGCATCACGGCCAGTGTGCCGATGAGCGACACGGGAACCGCCAGAAGCGGAATGATGGATGCCCGCCAGCTTTGCAGGAAAATGATGACCACGAAAACGACCAGAAGGATCGCCTCCATCAGCGTGTGCAGCACCGACTTGATCGAGGAGCGCACAAACTTGGTGGTATCGTAGTTGATCTTGTAATCCACACCCGGCGGAAAGCGCTCCTTGAGCTGGTTGAGACGAGCGTAAACGGCGTCAGCGGTGGCGATGGCGTTGCTGCCAGGGAGCTGGAAGACACGGAGAGACACCGCATTGTACCCGTCCATGTAGGTGCGGCTGGAGTAGTCACGCGAACCGAGCTCGATGCGGGCCACATTGGCCAGGCGCACCACGTCTCCCTGCTTCCCGGTTTTCAGCACGATGTCGCCAAATTCGGCAGCTTTCTTCAGCCGCCCCGGTGCCGTGAGGGTGTATTGAAACTCTGAACCTTCCGCTGCCGGCGGCTGGCCTAGCGATCCGGCCGCCACCTGCACGTTTTGCTCCCGAATCGCACGCACGATGTCCCCTGCGGTCAGTCCCAGGCCTGCGATCTTTTCTGGGTCCAGCCAGACTCGCATCGAGTAATCCAGGCCCCCCAGTGCCGATGCCTCCGCCACCCCAGGAATACGTGCCAGTTCGTTTTGAATCTGCAGCGTGCAATAGTTGCTGAGATAGGAGACGTCACGCGAGCCGTCGGGACTGTAGAACTGAGCCGAGAGCGTGAGGTCAGGCGAGCGCTTGTTCACATTGACTCCCAGGCGGCGCACCTCTTCCGGCAGGCGGGACACGGCGCTGTTCACACGGTTCTGCACCAGCACCTGCGCTTCATCCAGATCCGTGTTGAGACGGAAAGTCACGGTGATCTGCGCACGACCGTCGCTCGTGGACGATGAAGACAAATAAAGCATGTTCTCCACCCCGTTGATTTCCTGCTCCAGAGGGGTGGAAACGGTCTCCGCCAGGGTGCGTGCGTCCGCGCCGGGGTAAGTGGCCGAAACCACTACGGTAGGGGGAATGACTTCAGGGTATTGAGCGATCGGCAGCGCCACATAGGCCAGGCAGCCCAGCATGGTGATGACGATGCTCAGAACAGCCGCAAAAATGGGCCGGTTCACAAAAAAGCGCGCGAAATTCATTGGGGTGTTACTTGGTGGGCGCTGCGGGCTGCATGTCCGTCATCGTGGGCTTCACTTGTACGCCGTTGCGCACGCTCATGAGGCCGAGCACCACCACCCGGTCCTCCGCTTTCAGTCCGCTGCGCACCACCCGCATGCCATCCAGCAGTGGCCCGAGAACGATGGGGCGGTAAACTGCCTTGTCCTTCTCATCAAGCACCCACACAAAGCTGCTGCCCTGGTCGTCTCCCACGGCGGAATCACGAATCAGCAGTCCGTCGTATTCCCCGCTGCCGGGGATCCTCACTTTCGCAAAGAACCCGGGCGCCATCAGGTGGTCGGCATTCGGAAACACGGCACGGGCGCGGATCGTGCCCGTGGCGGGATTGATCTGATTGTCCACGAAATCGACTTCTCCATGGTGCGGCCAGCCCTCCTGGTTGATCAGCGCCATCTCTGCGGGAATGCGTTCAAACATGGCGCTCACCCTCTCGCCCGACTTATGCATCTCGCGGTACTTCAGCACGGAGCGTTCATCCGCCTCGATCTCGCAGTAAATGGGGTCCAGCGCCACGATCGTGGTCAGCAGGGTGGCGTTTTGCGTACCCCCGCTGACGAGGTTGCCCTCGGTCACGCGAGCATCGCTGATGCGCCCGCTGATCGGTGCGCGGATCTGGGTAAATTCCAGGTCGAGCTTGGCCGCACGCAGCGCAGCCTCCGCTCCTCGTACCCCGGCCTGCTCCCCCGCAGCGCTTTTGAGGCGGCGCTCCGACTCTTCTGCCGAAATGGCCTGCCCCTGGCGCAATGCGGTGGCGTTCTTGGCCTCGACTCCCGCCAGTTCTGCGGTCGTCCTTGCCTGCGCCAGCATCGCCTCCGCCCTCTCCACGATCGCTTGATAGGGCCTTGGATCGATCGTGAACAGCAGATCGCCTGCTTTCACCTCCGTGCCTTCCTTGAAACTGACTTCCGTCACATATCCGGAAACCCGAGCGTGAATGTCAACGCGCTCCCGTGAGGTCAGCCGGCCGGTAAATTCATCCCAGTCTTTGAGCCGTTTGGCGATCGGCTTGGCCGCTGTCACTTCCGGAATCGAACTCTGAGGCCCCGCTCCCGGCGCTCCGGATTCACGTTTGCAGGCGGTCATGGAAGTAAGGACCAGCAGTCCCATCGCGGCATGCCTCCACGTTGATATGAGGAAAATTGGGAAAAGCAGTGCGCGTTGCATGGTCAGAGTTACGAACATGTCTGCATCTAAAATAGGACATTGTGAACATATCGGTTATACCATAACTGCATGACCAATCTGAATGATCTCCAGCAAATCCGTGAATTTGTGCAGATTGCAGACTCTGGCAGCATCTCTCGTGCCGCCAAAGTTCTGGGCATGTCTCAACCCACGCTCAGCCGGCACCTGGCGGCTCTGGAGGTGCAGATCGGCGCGCCACTCCTGCGCCGGGACACGCACGCCATGAGCCTGACTGCGGCAGGGATCATCGTGCTGGCAGACGCCCGGGAGCTGCTCACGCTGGCAGACCGCATGGGCAGCCGGCTGCGCACGGAACGCCGCGCCCTGCGCGGACACCTGCGCATGGTTTCCGTGGTTGATGTGGGGCAGTGGATCGTCTCGCGGGTGCTCTCAAGGTTCAAAAAACTTCACCCGGACGTCACCACGGAACTGCACCTCATCAATCGCCCCACCAAGTTCATCAAGGAAGGCTTCGACTGTGGCATCATGGTGGGCGCGCCTACGGACCGGCGGGTGACGATCCGCAAGATCGCCCAGCTCAACCGGCGGCTCGTCGCAGCTCCGTCTCTTTTGACAAGCCACCCCTCGCCCGTACGGCCGGATGACCTGAAGCTTCTGCCCTGGCTCGGGATTTTGCAGCCCCATTTTTATTCACGGGACCGCGTTGATCTGGAGCGCGCCAGGCAGATCAAAAACCTCAAACTCCTTCCCGCCATGCTTCTGGACACGGTCACCGCGTTGCGAGAGGCCGCGATCGAGGGCGCTGGATTTACCATCCTGCCGGAGTGGATGGCGGCTCGGGACATCAAGGCAGGGCGGCTCCTGCAACTGCTCCCCGACTGGCATCTGGCCCCCATCGATCTGCAGATCGCCCACGCCGCCCACGAGCACCTGCCGCAGCGGGTGAAAAGTCTGATCGAGTTCCTGGAGCAGGAACTCCCCCTTGAAATCCACCGGCTTGATTTGAACGAACGATAGGTGGTGCGCCTACTCTTTGCGGCTCTGTCGCAAAAAATTGCATGCGCAACGAGCACGCTCTGTGCTAGGAATCCGGCCCCCCGCCGCCTCGCGGCCTGTTTTACCCCCATCAAAAAATACCATGCCCAAGCAGACCATTCGTGACCTCGACCTTGCCGGAAAACGCGTTTTTGTGCGCGTCGATTTCAATGTGCCGCTGGAAGAAAAGGACGGGCAGATGGTCATCACCGATGCCACCCGCATCCAGGAAACGCTTCCAACCCTCAAGTTTCTGATCGGAAAAGGCGCCAAAATCATTCTCGCCAGCCATCTGGGACGCCCGAAGGGCAAGCCCGACCCCAAACAGAGCCTCGCCCCGGTGGCCCCCGCGTTGAGCGCCCTGATTGGCAGGCCAGTCGCCTTTGCCAGCGATTGCGTCGGAGAAGAGGCGAAATCCAAAGCGCTTGCCCTCGGCAATGGCGACGTGCTTCTGCTCGAAAACACCCGCTTCCATGCTGGTGAAGAAAAGAACGATCCTGAACTCGCCAAGGGCATGGCCGATCTGGCAGAGATCTTTGTGAATGATGCTTTTGGCTCCGCTCATCGCGCCCACAGTTCCACCGCCGGCATTGCCGACTACCTGCCTGCCGTTTCCGGCCTCCTCATGGAGAAAGAGCTGACCTGGCTGCACGACGAACTCGAAAACCCCGAGCGACCCTTCGTGGTGATCCTCGGCGGAGCCAAGGTGAATGACAAGATTGGCGTCATCAACCGCCTGCTTGAGAAGGCAGACACCATCATCATCGGTGGTGGCATGGCCTATACCTTCCGCAAGATCGTCGAAGGCATCTCCATTGGCAAAAGCCTCTACAAGCCCGAGTGGGAGCCGATCGCCCAGGCAGCCCTCGACAAGGCCAAGGAGCGCGGCGTGAAGATCCTTATCCCCGTGGACGCCATGATCACGGACGCTTTTGATTTCGACGCCAAGAAACTCGGCAACACCAAGTTCACCGCCGCAGGCGAAAGCATCCCGGACGGCTGGGAAGGCGTGGACATCGGTCCTGAGTCTGTGAAGCTCTTCTCCGAAGAGATCGCCAAAGCGAAAACCGTCATCTGGAATGGCCCCATGGGCGTCTTTGAAATCAAGGAAAGCTCCAAGGGCACCTTCGACGTGGCCGAAGCCGTGGCCGCCAACTCCAGCGCCAAGACCATCATCGGCGGCGGCGACAGCGTGAAGGCCGTGAAAAAAGCCAAGCTTGGCGACAAGATGACCTTCATCTCCACCGGCGGCGGCGCCTCCCTCGAACTCCTCGAAGGCAAAGTCCTCCCCGGCGTGGCCTGCCTGAAAGACAAATGACCTAACGTTGACGGTGGTTTACGGTTGTTGACGATGGTTGACAATTGTTCCCCAAACCACCGTCAACAATCGTCAACCACTGTAAACTACTGTTAACTTCTTCTCTTCCCCATGCCCTTCGTCCACTTCCGCAAACCCATCATCGCCGCCAATTGGAAAATGCACATGACTCCTCAGGAGTCGGACGATTTCCTTCGGTCCTTCGCCCGCCTTGTTCCGGACAAAATTCCGGTGCAGATCGTCGTGGCTCCGCCGGCGGTCAGCTTGGAGCGCGCCAACAACACCCTCGTCGCTGCCCGTGAGCAGAGCGTGGAACTGGCCGCGCAGAACATGAGCCAGCACACCGCCGGTGCATTCACCGGAGAGATCAGTGCTCGCATGATCAAGGAGTGCGGCTGCAAGCACGTCATCCTCGGCCACAGCGAACGCCGCAGCATCTACGGTGAAACCAACGCCATCGTGAATGCCAAGGTGCTGGCCGCCCTGGAAGCCCGCCTCCACCCGATTCTCTGCATTGGCGAAACTCTCGCCGAGCGTGACAATGGCCAGATCGAAGACGTTCTTGGCAGCCAGCTCCGCGAATCCCTCGCCGAGGTCGGGCCCCGCCGCATCACCGACTGTGTCATCGCTTACGAGCCTGTCTGGGCCATCGGCACCGGACGCACCGCCAGCCCTGAGCAGGCTCAGGAAGCTCACGCCTTCACCCGCCAGGTTTTGGGCGAACTGTTCGGCGAAGACGTTGCGGCCAAGATTCGCATTCAGTACGGCGGCAGCGTAAAGCCGGGCAACATGGCCGAGCTGATCAGCCAGAAGGATGTGGATGGTGCACTCGTTGGCGGAGCCAGCATGGAGCCCGGAAGCTTCTGGGAAATCTGCCGCGCTGCCATTGATTGGGCAAACGCTAACGCCTAAAGCGTCCGCGCCCATCAGAATTATGCTTGTCAGGGATTGTCGCATTTGCCCATAATCGGGTAAATGCGACGAATCATCCTCCCGATATTCTTGCTCATCCAGGCGTCTTTGCCTGCGCAAACCACTGGTTCTTGGAAAGCAGGCGCGGCGGATGTGGACATCACGCCGGACTATCCGGTGCGGTTGAGCGGCTATGGCAGCCGCACTTCTGAAACTCAAAAAGTGGCGCAGCGCCTCCATGCCAATGCTCTGGCGCTGCAATGGCAGGACGATGAACCCGCGGTCATGGTCAGCGTGGACAACTGCGGCGTGCCTGCGGAAGTCCGGGCCGAAATCCTTAAACGTCTGGCCGCCCGGGGAAGGGGGCTTCCTGCCGAGCGTTTCGCATTGCATTCCACACACACGCATTGCGCTCCCATGCTCAAAGGCGTTCTCCCCTTTCTCTTTGGTGAAGATCTGCCGGAGGAGCATGCGAAACACATTGAACGTTACACTGAGGAGCTCACCGTCCATGTCGTCGGGATTATTCTTCAGGCCTTGGACAAGATGGAGCCGGCGAGGGTGGAGTGGAACTCCGGAAAGGTCTATTTTGCCTTCAATCGCCGGCTGAAAACGGAAAAGGGGTTTCAAAATGCCCAAAATTTTAGCGGGCCTTCGGACCGTGCCCTCCCGGTGCTTTGCATCAGATCGGCCAATGGGAAAAAACTCATCGCCACTCACGCCAGTTATGCATGTCATTGCACCACGCTCGGCATCAATGAGATCCACGGAGACTGGGCGGGTCTGGCACATGAAGAGCTGGAACTACGCTTTCCAGATTCCATCTGCCTGATCGCCATTGGCTGTGGCGCGGATCAGAATCCCTACCCTCGCACGGAAAATCGCTTCGCCATCGACCATGGGGTCAGCATTGCCAAAGAAGTCGTGCGGGTGATCAATGGGCCCATGCTCCCCCTCAGCGGACCACTCAACTGCGCGCGCCAGGAGGTCATGCTACCCTTCGACAAACTGCCGACGAAGCAAGAATGGCAGGTCCGCGCCAGCGATCCAAACAAATGGACGGCCTACCACGCCAGAAAGCACCTCGCCATTCTGGAGCGCGGGGAGAAAATCTCTCCTGCTCTACCCTATGAGATTCAGGTCTGGAGTTATGGCAGCGGTCTTCTCACCATCAATTTGCCTGGCGAAGTCGTGGTGGACTACAGTCTGCGCTTCAAAAACGAGTTCGATTCTGCCCGCACCTGGGTGAACAGCTACACCAACGATGTGCCCTGCTACATCCCCTCAAACCGCATCTGGGAGGAGGGTGGTTATGAAGGGGGCGGAGCCATGATCTATTATGGTCGCCCCACTCGCTTTGCTCCGGGCATTGAAAACATCATCGCGGGAACTGTGAAGCAGCTCGTCCCGCGGGAGTTCAGCGCCGGGCAGATTCAGGACCACCCGTGAGCCGTAGCACGCGCAGGCGCTCGCGGCCTTCGCGACCCGGGTAGGCCGCCCCCGGCAGATAATTTTCGATCACTTCAAAGTCTTCGGCGAAGAGCGTCGTGAGGTCATCTTCTGAAATGCCAAAAGGAGGTCCCGTTTCACCGGGGTCCATTTCGGGATTGATGAAGAACACACCCACCAGCAATCCGCCGGGTTTCAGCAAGGAAGCCACCGCGTCCCGGTACTTTCCCCGCCATTCCGGAGGCAGCGCACACAGGCAGGTATGCTCCACGATGGCGTCATACTGGCACTTAAAGTTGAACAAATCCGCGCACTCAAATCGCTCTGCCAGCTGCGGGTAGTGTTCTTTCGCCCGCGCCACGGCCGTTGGTGCTATGTCGAGACCGTAGGCATCAATGTCGCGGGAAACGAGATGAGCCACATCATGGCCCACACCGCAGCCGGGCACCAGCACGCGGCCCGTGAGCGCATGCCGGGCCACCCATTCCACCAGCGGCGGGGCCGGCTGGCCTTTGTCCCACGGTGTGAAATTTTCCTGATAGGCCTGGTCCCAGTTTGTGACGTTCACTACGGTTGTTTCTGTTTTTCGTGTTTGATGACTCCCTGCAGGGTGGTCTGTCCGGTGTCGCCAGTGAAGGTCACCTTGCTTTCGATCACCTCTTTGGCTTCATCACCAAAGGATTCTTGAATGGTGATGCTGCTGTCGCCATTGCCTGTCACAGCCTTGAGTTCAAACGTGAGATTAACCTCCGACACATGGCCTTCAAAGTGGATCGTTTGCGAGCTTTCCTCCCCGGACAGAATGGCTTCGTAGCTGTCCGCGCCTTCGTTGTAAGTGATCGTCCATTGAAACGGCTGCGCCTCGCCGTTGATCGTGCGCGTGCCTTTGACCACAAAGGAATTTTCGCCTTCGGCGGCGCCGGTCCATTCCTCCTTGATGTCCAAAACATTGTTGTCGCCCTTCAGTTCACCCGCGGCTTTCCACGTGCCGATGTAGTGCTTGAAAAACGGGTTCATGCCAAGGTCCTTGGCTGAAAGGCTGGCGCAGGCCAGCACGCAGATGGAGGCGAGCAGTGATTTCATGCGATGATCTCCTGGATGACTTTGCCATAGCTTATCGGCACGGGGCGGTTGACCACGTCGCGCACCTCCGTGTCGGGCTGGATGCCCAGCAGGTGATACATCGTGGCTGCGAGATCGTCCGGCTTCACTGGTTTGTCAGCTGGGTGTTCGCCGTTTTTGTCGGACGCACCGTGTACGTAGCCACGCTTCACACCGCCGCCCGCCAGAAGCGCCGTGTAGCACTGAGGCCAGTGGTCGCGGGAGATGTTCTTGTTGATCTTCGGCGTGCGGCCAAATTCACCCACCCAGACCACGAGCGTTTCATCCAGCAGGCCGCGCTCGTCCAGATCCGTCAGGAAAGTCGGCAGCGTCTGCTCGGTGATGGGCAGGTGATATTTCTCAATGATCGGAAACATCCGCGTGTCATTGAAGCCATGCGTATCCCACCCGCCTTCGGTCGTGCTCTGGCCACCGATGCTCTGCGCAAAATTCACGGTCACAAACTTCACCCCCGCCTCCACCAGCCGCCGCGCCAGCAGCAGGCTCTGCCCATAGGGTGAGCGTCCATAGCCATCACGCACCTTGTCCGGCTCCTTCGTCAGATCAAAGGCCGCGCGCAGCTTCTCGCTGTGCAGCATGGACAATGCCTTGTCATAGTAGCTTTCGATGCCGCGCGCCTCGGCGGAGTAGTCCAGCAGCCGCGTCTGGGCATCCACCATTTTTTGCAGTTCACGCCGTGCGCTCAACCGCTCAAAGCTCACCCCGCTTGGCAGGCTCAGCTCCGGCAGTGCAAATCCCGGCGCACTCGGATCCCGCAACACGAGGAACGGATCGTGTTCCTTGCCCAAAAAGCTCGCCCGTTGCCCCGGAGTCACCGAGCCGTCACTCACAATGTACGGAAACGTGGCCGAGGTGGGGATTTCCCCCTTCAGAGGCGCTATCCTGTCCACAACGGACGAGTAGGCGGGAAACAAATCGGGTGAATCTTTCAGCCGCTGGTCATCGCTCGGCGGCGCATGCCCGCTCAGCGCGTAGTAGCCTGCGCTGTTGTGGTTCTTCATCGTGTGATGCACCGAGCGGACCAGTGTGACCTTGTCCATCACCTTCGCCGTTTTCGGCAGCTTTTCGGAAACCCAGATGCCATCCGCGTTGGACTTGATCGGCTTGTGAAAACCACGGATGCCCTCGGGTGCATCCGGCTTCATGTCAAAGGTCTCCAAGTGGCTCGGCCCTCCCCACTGGAAGCAGAAGATCACTGATTTCGCCCGTGCCACCAGCTTTTCCATGCCCGCATTCTCAGCACCCCGCAGAAAGCGCGGCATCGTCAGCCCAAACATACCCAGTCCGCCGGCGGAGAGAAGCTGGCGACGGCTGATGCGGGTGCAGGCACCCGTGGTATTGAAAGAAGGACCCATGTGTAAAATCAAACGTGACACAGAATGCCGCACTTTCCGCACTCTGCCAGCACTTGCGGGGGACATGGCGGCGTTGTATCCGCAGCCATGCCCAACCTCCCCACCCCCACCGGATTCAAAGAATGGTCCTTCGTTTGCGATGCCCTCGTGCAGGGCCGCCTCAGCATCATTTTGCGCAAAGGCGGCATCCATGAGGGCCGTGGCGGCTTCGAGTGGAAGCACCGCCAGTTCTTCCTCTTTCCCACCTGGTTCCACAATCAGGCCGAAAAGCTGGGCTGGGTTCCTGAGAACACCCAGCGCGACTTTCCGCCCGAAGAGCAGCGGACGAGCGTCGATATCGACGGCTGCGCCACTCTGGAGCAGGTTTGGAAGGTCACCGACTGGGACAAAGTCGCCGCCCTCGCCCCGCTCCACATCTGGAACGAAGAAGTGGTTAAGGAACGCTTCGTTTACGACGATGAAACCTGCCTGCATGTCGCCCTCGTCCGTGCTTACAAGCTGCCGCAGAACTGGCACTTCCCGTACGCCAAAAGCTATGGCGGCTGCCGCTCCTGGATCACCCTTCCCGAAGAGGGTCTGCCGCTGGCTGCTGCCGCCACCCCGGCGCTGAGTGATGAGGCATTCGTGGATATATCAGCAAAGTTGAAAGCGATCCTGGGTTAGTCGAATGTTCGAGACTTGAACCCGACCGACGCCATCCGACCCGCCCATGCCGAAATCAACCTCGGCGCCATCGTTCAGAACTATGACGCCATCCGTGCCCACGTAGGCGTGGCGCAGGTGATGCCGGTGGTGAAGGCAAACGCGTACGGGCACGGTCTTGTGGAAGTGGCGTCCCGCCTCATGGCTCACGGAGCTCCGTGCTTTGGGGTGGCTCTGCTGGAGGAGGCCGTGACGCTGCGCCAGGCGGGCATCTCCGTGCCCATCCTGGTCTTCGGTGGCGTGGCCACCCGCCAGATACCGCAGTTCATCGCGAACGACCTTATGATGGCGGCGTCGTCCATCGACAAACTGCGGCAGATTGATGAAGCGGCTGCTGCTGTGAAAAAAAAAGCGCGCGTGCACCTGAAGATCGATACCGGCATGGAGCGCATCGGGGTGCACTGGTACAGCGCCGAAAAGCTGCTGGAGGCCAGCCTGACCTTCACCCACGTGGAAGTCGCTGGCATCTACTCGCACTTTGCCAACTCTGATTCTACGGACCTTGCAGGCGCTCGCGAACAGCTCTCCCGCTTCCTCGAAGTGATTGAATTCTATCCCAGGCACGGACTTCAGCCCCCTTTGCGTCACATCGCCAATTCTGGTGGCATTCTCCAGCTCCCTGAAAGCCATCTTGATCTCGTTCGTGCCGGCATCATGCTCTATGGCATCTATCCCTCCAAGGAGACGCTGCGTACCGTCCCCGTGGTGCCGGCCCTGAGCTGGAAATCGCAGGTCGTGTACTTTAAAGTCGTGCAGCCTGGCAGTGCCGTGAGCTATGGCAGCACTTGGAAGAGTGATCATCCTGTGCGTGTTGTCACCGTGCCGGTGGGCTATGGGGACGGCTATTTCCGCGCTCTTTCAAATCGCGGTTCCGTCCTCATTCGTGGCCAGCGCCACCCCATTGTTGGACGCGTTTGCATGGACCAGTTCATGGTGAACCTCGAATGGGGCACTGCCTACAACGGCGATGTTGTCACCCTCATTGGCAGCGATTGCGGCGAAACGATCACCGCCCAGGATGTGGCAGATGCCGCCGGCACCATTCCTTACGAAGTGCTGACCAACATCAACACCCGCGTGCCACGGGTGTACGTCTAAAGCTTCACATGCAGCCTCGGGCGCGCGGGTCTCCGAACCCGCAGCACTCCGCAACCGCCCGTTACTCCGCCCGTTCAAGCTTCTCGTCGATGCGGGCGACGAGGGTGTCCAGCAGTTCGCCATTGCCAAAACGCTCGATCACCCCGGCCAGGAAGCCTTCAATGATCAGCTTGCGGCTTTCGCTGTCGCTGATTCCGCGCGCCTTGAGGTAAAAGAGCTCTTCATCGCTGATCGGTCCGCTCGTCGCGCCATGGCTGCACTTCACCTGGTCCGCGCTGATCTCCAGCCCCGGCAGGCTCGTCGCCTCGGCTTCGTTGCTGTTAAGCAGATTGCGGCAGGTCTGGTACGCATCCGTGTAGTGCGCGCCTTCATCCACTGTGATGAGACCGCTGAAGATGCTGCGGGACTTGCCATACAGCGCGTTCTTGTACAGCAGGTCGCTGCTCGCGTGCGGGGCCTTGTGGTTCTGCAGCGTGCGCTGATCCACGATCTGCTCACCAATCGGCAGAGACACGCTCAGCATGTCGCTCCGTGAGCCTTCGCCGATGAGATCGCTAACGCTCTCGCTGCGGCTGAAGCTCGCACCCAGTTGCACCTGAAAGCTCTTCACCGCGGCATCACGTCCGGCAACGATGCTGGAAAGGTGCAGCGCCTGCGCATCATCCGCCAGCTCCTGGCAGGCCGCGTAGGTGATCTTGCTGCCGCGTCCGCCTACAAGGTCGGCGATGGCGATGCTCAGTCCGCCTTCGCCATCGAGGCTCCGGTAATGATCCACCACGCTCACCTCGGCGTTGTCACCCGTGACAATCAGCGTATGCGGAAAGATGGCTGCATGATCGCCCACCACCCAGTGGAAAATTTCCACCGGCTTTTCGACGGCTACATTCTTCGGCACAAGGATCACCGTGCCCGCCTTCACATGCGCCAGATGCAGCGCCGCAAACTTCGCGGAACCAAGCGTCATCTCACGCTGCATGAAGTGCCGCTTCAGCACCTCGCCATGATCGCGCAGCGCTTCGGCAAACGTCACGCAGACGACGCCCGGGGGCAGATGGCTCGTCTCGGATTCCACCAGCACATCGTTCACGAAAACGAAACGCGCAGCACGTTCCTTCAGCCCCTGCGTGGCCTCCAGAGCCGCGGCGGTGTTGGCATCCGTTGGCGCAGCAGCCGGTGTGTGGTCTGCCAGTTCAATCTTCTTCGAGTTCGAGTAGCGCCAGTTCTCATCCTTCAGGCCGGGCATCGGCAGCTTCTGAAATTCGGTCCACGCTGCTTCAGCGCGGGCCAGAAACCACCCCGGTGCGGATTGTTCATCGCGTACAGGTACGGTGATTTCGAGGCCGGAAGGAGAGGAGATTTCGGGTTCTTGAGGCACTGGGACGGAAGTGTTTTTGGAGACGGGTGCGAGAGTGGCGGACATGGCAGGCGGGGGTGTTGAAACGCAGCGGGTTTGATCAGCCGACGCTGCCTTCCATTTCGAGGTCGATCAGGCGCTTCAATTCCACACTGTATTCCATTGGGAATTCCTTCACGAGGTCGTTGATGAAGCCGTTCACCGAAAGGCTCATCGCCTCGGCCTCGGTCAGGCCGCGTTGCATGAGGTAGAAAATCTGGTCCGCACTCACCTGGCTTACGCTGGCCTCGTGCTGCGTGGAATGCTGATTGCCTCGCACGCTGATCGCCGGATAGGTGTCGGTGTGGCTGTTGCTGTTGATCAGCAGCGCATCGCACTCGGTGTTGTTCTTGCAGCCCTTCAGGTGCTTCGGGATGTGAACCAGCCCGCGGTAGGTGCTGCGCCCCTGCCCGATGGAGATGGATTTCGAAATGACGTTGCTCGTTGTTTCGTCCGCCGCGTGGATCATCTTCGCGCCCGTGTCCTGGTGCTGCCCGCTGTTTGCCAGTGCGATGCTGATCACCTCGCCACGAGCACGCTTGCCTTTCATGATGACGCCCGGGTATTTCATCGTCAGACGACTGCCAATGTTGCAGTCGATCCACCGAACTTCGGCGTCTTCGTGCGCGATGCCGCGCTTGGTCACGAGGTTGAAAACGTTGCTGCTCCAGTTCTGCACCGTCACATACTGGATCTTCGCGCCCTTCATGGCCACGAGTTCCACCACCGCGCTGTGCAGCGTGGCCGTTTCAAACTTCGGCGCCGTGCAGCCTTCCATGTACATCACTTCGGAGCCTTCGTCGGCGATGATGAGCGTGCGCTCAAATTGGCCAAACTGCTCGCTGTTGATGCGGAAATACGCTTGCAGCGGATGGCTCACCTTCACGCCCGGCGGCACATAAATGAAGGAGCCACCTGAGAACACCGCGCTGTTCAGCGCGGAGAACTTGTTGTCTCCCGTCGGGATGACCTTGCCGAACCACTTCTTGAAGATCTCCGGGTATTTGTGCAGGCCTTCCGTGCTGTTCACAAAGATGACGCCTTGTTCTTCCACAGCCGCCTTGATGTTCGAATACGCAGCCTCGGAGTCATACTGCGCCTCCACGCCCGCGAGGAACTTGCGCTCCTGCTCAGGAATGCCCAGGCGGTCAAAGGTCTTCTTCACATCCTCGGGCACATCATCCCAGGAGCGCTTCGGCTTTTGCCCGTCGCTGAGGTAGTAGCGGAACTCATCAAACTTGATGTTTTCCAGATCTTTCGTCGCCCAATGAGTGGGCATGGGCTTCTCCTGGAAAACTTTGAGCGCCTTCTGCCGGAACTCACGAATCCACTCAGGATCGTTTTTCACATCGGCGATGTAATCCACGGTTTTCTCCGTGATGCCAAAGCCCGAATCATATTTGTTGCGTTCAGGAAATGTAAAGTCGCCGACGCTGTCGACCTTGATGTCGGAGATGTCGGGAATCTCGGAAGCGTGTGCTTCGAGAGTGGTGTCTGGGGCAGTGACCATAGGGTTAAAGTTTTTGGGTTTGAGTGCGGTTACGCAGCCGCCAGCAGCTCCTCCTTCACCCAGTCGTAGCCTTTCTCCTCAAGCTTGAGGGCGAGCTCCTTGCCACCGGTGTGGACGATCTGACCGTCAATGAGGACGTGTACGATGTCTGGCTGGATGTAGTTCAGCAGGCGCTGGTAATGGGTGATGACGAGGAAGCCGCGGTTCTCGCTGCGCATGGCGTTCACACCACGGGACACGATCTTGAGCGCGTCGATGTCCAGGCCGGAGTCCGTCTCATCCAGGATCGCATACTTCGGCTCCAGCATCATGAGCTGCAGGATCTCATTGCGCTTCTTCTCACCACCGGAGAAGCCTTCATTCACGCTGCGGCTGGTGAAGCTGCGGTCCATTTCCAGTTGGTCCATGCGTGCGTAGAGCTGTTTGTAGAACTTGATCGCATCAATGTCCTCGCCCTTCGGCAGACGGGCCTTCAGCGCGGCACGCAGAAAGTTCGCATTGCTCACGCCCGGGATTTCATGTGGATATTGGAACGCGAGGAAAAGGCCGGCGCGGCTGCGGGCATCCACCGCCATGTCGAGGATGTTTTCGCCGTCCAGAAGGACTTCGCCGCTGGTTACCTGGTAGTCTTCGTGGCCACACAGCACCTTGCTCAGCGTGCTCTTGCCGGAGCCGTTCGGTCCCATGATGGCATGGACTTCACCGGGATTGATCGTGAGGTTCAGGCCTTTGAGGATTTCGCGGCCGGGGATCTGGGCGTGGAGGGCTTTAATTTCGAGGGACATGGGGTGTAGAAATGGGTGTTTTATGATTTCGTAGCGCAGGCCGAACAGGTGCCGTGAATGGCCAGGTCCGTGCGGGCAACCTTCGTTCCTGCGGGTAGGTTCCAAAACTTGGCGGGATCAAAATCAGCCGCCGGATGAGCGTCGATTACCTTGCCGCACTTCTCGCAGTGGAAGTGCACATGCTCATGCAGGTTCGCGCAGTAGCGCGACTGGCCGCGCTCCAGGTGAACGAGCTTGATCAGGCCTGCGGTGGTCAGGTGCTCCAGGCAGTTATACACCGTTGCCAGGGACATCCCCGGGCTGCGGCTCTTCACCCGGTCCAGAATGTCGTAGGCCGTCGGGTGATCCGTCGAGGAGGCGAGCACTTCGAAAACCTCGCGCCGGTGGGGCGTCAGGCGCACGTCCGAACCCAGCACGGCAAGACGGCAGTCCAGACCGGAAGGTTTGGAGGGAGTGCGGTTTGGGGTGGGCGGCATGGTGACTTTAGAATTAGAATGATTCTAACTGGATGGGGTACGCCCCTTTGGCAAGCGGGGATGCCGGTTTCCCCGAAGATTCTTTGCTCCAAATCACGCCAAACCGCCCTCCACATGCTACAACCTGCCCCATGACCCGCACCCACGCCGAAGACCTCCCCTGGACTCAGCAGACCTCCCCGAAAGGCAAATACAGCCTGGCCCGGCGCTCGCTTTCCATTGCCGCAGGCGGCCAGAAAGACATTGGCACTTGGGGCGGCGGTCATCCCTTTGACGTTGAAATTCAGCGCCTTGCGCCGGGAAAGATCAACTTTCCTTTCCACGCTCATGCCGCGCAGTGGGAGGCTTACTACATCCTCAGTGGTAGCGGCCAAGCGCGTTCCCCGAAGGGCAAGGAGGCCGTCAAAGCCGGCGACTACCTCCTTTTTCCACCCGGCGAGGCGCATCAACTCATCAACACCGGTTCCGAAGACCTGACCTTCATCGTCATCGCCGACCAGCCTCAGGCGGACGTTATCCACTACCCCGACTCCGGCAAATGGATGGTCAAACCGCAGAAAAAATCCTTCGAGATGCAGGAGGTCGAATACTTCAAAGGCGAAGAGTAAGGCGCAATCTTTGCGCAAGCATTGCAATGTTAAGTTCATCGCGTGCTGGCATGCTAAGGCATGAAGCGGCTTTTGATCTCTGCCTGTCTCGCCCTGGTAGCCTCGTGCACCCAGCAAACTTGGAGCGATAAATCGGTGCCCGTAAGCCCCGATTCCGACGCTTGGGGGCCTGTGCTCACCGTTCTGGAGCATCAGTGCGTTCATTGTCACGGCGACAACCGCCTCTCGTCCATGCCACCGATCAACGACACACAGGCTCTTTCGAAGCTCATCGGCTCCCACTGGATCGTGCCTGGGAAACCTCAGGCCAGCCGATTCTTCCAAGTCGTAACATTCCCCGATGAAATCCCAGGAGCCATGCCGCCAAGCGGTCATGCCATCTCCGCTAAAGACGTCCGGATTCTGAGTGAGTGGATCAAAGCCGGTGCCCGCCTGCCGGCTCAACGGATCAAACTCAAGCCGCAGGGACCCCTGCCACGCTCCACGTGATTCAGGTGTGAGGCTTGTGGCGTCCGTGTGCCAGTTCCTTGAGCAAATCCAGCTGGATCTGCTGCACCTCCATCAGCTTCGTGGCGTGCTGGTGCAGCAGGTAGTCCATCTTTTCGTGCAGGTGGCGGATCTCCAACTCAGCCTTCAGATTGATCTTGTAGTCGCCTTCCGCGTGCAGGCGGTCGCGTGCTTCCTGTCGGTTCTGACTCATCATGATCACCGGTGCCTGCAGTGATGCCAGAAACGACAGCATCAGGTTCAGCAAGATGAAAGGGTAGGGGTCAAACGGCTGCTTCAGCAGCACCCCGGCATTGACGGCAATCCACAGCGCCAAGAAAAGACAGAAGGAGATGATGAAACTCCAGCTCCCGCCAAAGGCTGCAATCTTGTCTGCCAGCCGCTCGCCAAAAGTGAGCTTCTGATCCTCCTCGATCTCAGAAAGCGGGCGCTCGCTCAGCACCTCGTGTTTGTGCAGGCTCTCCACCACCTCCTCGTCCAGCTTCGTCAGGTCTCCCACCTGCGTCTCCAGCAGATTGCGCATATACTCCAGCCGCGCGGCGTTTACGGCATCAGGGCTTACTCGCGAATCATCCGCCAGTTCGGGGTGCCGGTCGCGCAGCGTGCTGGCAATATTGGGCCGCAATTCCCGCAGCACCAGCAGCTTGGAAGCCGGCTGCGATTTACCGGTGACGGCGCAGATCCCTTGATTGGAGGCTTTCGTGCGAATGGATTCCATTCCCGATAATACATCGCCCGCGCATTCGTCATTCGGAATTCATCCTTGCTAATTCTTAGTTCGTGTGTTTTATACACTATATATGTCGAAACCGTCGCATGCCTCCCCCACTCCAGCCTCACGTCCTCGCGGGTGGATGAAGGCGCTGGTCAGGAATGCAGCAGGCGTGAGCTGCCTGGAAAAGCCCGTGCCTGAAGTGGCGGCCGATGAAGAAGTGTTGATCAAAGTATCTCGCGCCGCGATCTGCCGCACGGATGTCTATGCCGCCCAGGGACTCATTCTCGTCGCAGACGGTCGTGTGCTGGGCCACGAGTTCACCGGCGTGGTCGAGGTTGTGGGGGCCGCCGTCTCGCGCTTCAAAACGGGCGACCGCGTTGTGGTCAACCCGCTGCTCTCCTGCGGCATCTGTCCAGAGTGCAGCGCGCTGCGTCCGCATGACTGCGCGCATGCCGGCTTTTTAGGCATTCACCAGGACGGCGCCTTCGCTCAATGGATCGTCATGCACGAATCCCAAGTTTACGCGTTGCCAGATGAAATCAGCGATGCCGTCGGAGCCTATGCCGAACCTCTCGCCGCCACCATGGCGATTCTGGATGCAGGGCTTCCACCCAGAGGAAAGATCGCCGTCACGGGAGTGGGCCGCATCGCAAAGCTGACGCACTTCATTCTGGAAGACCATGGCTATTCCGCCGAACTGGTTTCATCACAAGCAGGCCACGAAAGCGAATTCGATGCCGTCGTGGAGACAGATCTCTGCTCCGCCAATGCGGAGGTCACCTTGCGCATGCTGCGGCCCGGCGGCCTGCTTGTCTTGAAAAGCCGCACGCCTGCCGCGCTGTTCCTGCCCCAGCTGCTTTGTATCACCCGGCGCCTGCGCATCCAATGCGTCCACTACGCCGCCTTTGACCGCGCCATGGGCTATCTCGGCAGGTGTGCCCACAAGCTCGCTGGCTTTGTCGGCAGCGAATGGTCGCTGGACGATCACGCGCAAGCCTTTGCCGCAGCCTGTGCCGATGAAGCATTGAAAATCTACTTCAAACCCAACGGCTGAAATTTATGTGCGGCATCGCGGCCATTTACCATTCGCAGCCAGACACGCTTCGGCCGCGCCTGCAGGCTGCCCTGAGCGCCATGAAACATCGCGGCCCTGACGGCTCGGGGATCTGGCTCTCAGATGACGCTGCCATTGGCCTCGGCTCCGTGCGCCTGGCGGTCATGGGACTCGCGGATGGCCGCCAGCCGCTCAGCAACGAGTCCGGTACCATCCACGCCGTGGTGAATGGCGAATTCTACGACTTCGAGCGCCTGCGCTCCGGTCTGGAATCGCGCGGTCACGTCTTTGCCACTCACAGCGACAGCGAACTGCTCGTGCATCTCTACGAGGAGCATGGCCTGGACTGCCTGCGCCATCTGCGCGGCGAGTTTGCCTTCCTCCTCTGGGACGAGCCAAACCGCCGTCTCATCGCCGCACGCGATCGCTTTGGCATCAAGCCCCTGCATTTCATTCAGCAAGGAGGCGAGTGGTTGTTCGCCTCCGAAGTCAAAGCCCTGCTCGCGGCGGGAGTCGCACCCCGCTGGGACGAGTCCGCCCTGCTGCATTCTCTGGCGCATCAGTACCTGCGACCACGTGAAACCCTCTTCGCCAGTGTTCGCCAGATCCCACCCGCCCACCTGCTCGTGCTCCATGAAAACGGCGCACGCGAAAGCTGCTACTGGCAGCCTTCCTTCGAGCCGGATGCCACCATCACACCCGCGGACGTGCGTGCAGCCTTTGAAGAAGCCGTCCATCTCCGCCTCCGCAGCGATGTGCCCGTGGCCTGTGCCCTCAGCGGTGGCCTGGATTCCACAGCAGTCGCGGCGCTGACCGCCCAGCGCGGTCCGGTGGACTGCTTCTGCGTTCGCTTCGATGCTCCGGGCTACGATGAAGGCCCGCAGGTGCGCGCAGATGCCCTGCCGCAGTTCCGCATCCACGAGGTCGCCGTGTCGCGCCAGGACCTCGTCACGCATCTGCCTGCTGCGGTGCATCAATCCGAAGGCCTCGCCATCAATGGCCAGCTCGTCGGCAAGCAATTGCTCGCGCGTGCCATTCATGCGGCTGGCTTCAAAGTCGTGCTCGCAGGCGAAGGCGCGGACGAAGCCTTCCTCGGCTACTCCCATTTGCAGCAGGACCATACCGGCACCGCTGCCGCCTTCGCATTGCAACGTGGCGTCATGCTCCCCGCCGAAGGCGAAGCCGAAGAGCACTGGCGCAGTCCTTCCTGGCTCCCTGCGCTGCCCACCTTCCTTCGCGCCAAGCTCGCCACCGGCAGGCACTTCGCTGCCCTCACGCGTGAGCCGTTCGACTCCCAGCACATCCTCGACGGCACCCTCGCAGAGATGGACCAAACCCAGGCCCTGCCCGCACGGCAGAGCGCCTGGCTCTGGGCGCGCATGTCTCTCGCTCAGTACATCCTGCGCACGCTTGGCGATGGCACGGAGATGGGCCACTCCATCGAAGCACGTCTGCCTTTTCTCGATCATGTTTTGTTTGAACTCGCCGCACGCATTCCCGCGCAGGCGCTGCTCAGCGCAGACAGCTCCAAGATCATGCTGCGCGAGGCCCTGCGCGGCTTGGTGCCAGAGGCCGTGCGTCTCCGCCCAAAACATCCCTTCCTCGCTCCACCGCTTTCGCATGATCCGCAGACGAGGGACTTCGTTCAGGACACCCTGCACAGCACCGCCTGCCGAAACCTGCCGTTGCTGGATCATCGCGCCGTTCTCGACTGGAGCGCGCACCTCGAAACTCTCCCAGAGCCAGAGCGCACCCGGCTCGATCCCGTGCTCATGCAACTCCTCACCGCGACCTTGCTCCATCAAACTTACCACATGACATGAACACGACCACAACCCCGCCTTGGTGGGAGACATTCTACGATGAAAACCTCGCCAACATGCTGCTGGAGCAAACCAGCGCGGCAGAGATCGAAAAATCCGCCCACTTCCTCATCCAGCAGCTCCATCTCCAGCCCGGTGCCTCAGTGCTGGATCAATGCTGCGGCTCTGGCCGCCTCACCTGGGAGTTCGCTCGTCGCGGCTATGCCATGCGCGGCATGGACCTCATTCCAATTTACATCGAGCGCGCCCGCAATCGCGAAGGCACCATACAAAATGCGCCTTCATTCGAAGTCGCGGACGCCTTTGTTTTCAAAGCTGACCCGCCATGCGATGCCGTGTTCAATTGGTGGACGAGCTTCGGCTATGCCGAATCAGATGACACCAATCAGCTCATGCTGCGTCGTGCCTGGGAGTCGCTGCGCGCAGGCGGTTTTTACGCGCTCGATTTCATGAACGTGCCCGGCCTCTATCGCCATTTCCTGCCGCATGTCATCACTCGCAACGGCGAGGTCACCCTCATTCGAGAAAGCACCCTCGACCTCTCCGCCAATGTCATCCGCAAGCAGTGGACCTACTTCCTTCAAGATGGCCGCCGCATCGTTCATCACAGTGCAGTTCGCCTGTACGATCCCGCTGCGCTGCGTCGCCTCTTCGAAGGTGCTGGCTTCACCGACGTGACATTTTTCGGCGATGTGGACGCCTCGCCCCTCACGCTCAACAGCCCCCGTTGCATCGTCATAGCCCGCAAACCTCTATGAACAGTCCCTTCTTCAAAACATCCCTCCCGGCGGACAATCTCGCCATGCGTCAGCAGGTCTTTGATGGCGCGGTGTTTCTCAAGCCAGCGGACGCCGCCTCGCAGTCCCTCGTTTCCCGCGTGATCGATCTCATGCAGGAGCATCTCGGACTGGAGGACATCCGCACGGCTCACCTGCATCTGAGTGCGGAGGAAATGTTCTCGCGCATCGGCGCGCTGCGCCGCATCGTCTATCTCGAGGCCGAGTTCCATCAGCGCGTGCGCGATGTAGTGGCGGAATGCGGCCTGGACCCCGCTCGCGTGGCCTTTGATCCCATCCGCCTTCGTGTGGTCCAGCCCGGCGGCCATCGCAATCCCCTCGCTGCGCCCGTGTATTATCCGCATCGCGATACCTGGTATGCTCACTCTCAGAGCATGATCGTGTGGTGGGTGCCCCTGCATGATCTGCAGCCAGAGGAAACCTTCGTCTTTTATCCCGATCAACTCAGCCAGCCCGTGGCCAATGACTCCGAGATCTTTGACTATTCCGACTGGATCAAGGACGGCCCCGCACTGAAAATCGGCTGGCAGAAGCGCGACTCCGGCATCACCGCAAAGTATCCCGGATCGCTGGAAAAAACGATGCCAGCTCATGCCGAAGGCTTCTCCTGCCGTGCCGGGGAGCACCTCATTTTTTCCGGGGCGCATTATCACAAAACCCTCCCGCACGACTTGGAGCGCACGCGTTACAGCCTGGACTTCCGCATCGTGCATCTGGATGATGCCGCCGCTGGCCGTGGAGCACCGAATGCGGACAACCGCTCGCGTGGCAGCACTCTCCCTGACTATGTGCAGCCCTGACGCCACGCGTTCCTTCGTCTGGAATCTGGCCCGCGTGGTCGAGGCTCATGCTGAAAACATCGCCATCGAAACCGCACAAGGCACAGTCCTCACCTACGCGCAGCTCTGGCGGCGCGCACTGGAGCTGCGGGCACACATGGAGCAGCACAGCGTGACGCCAGGCTCCACGGTGGCCATTCTTCTGCCACGATCGCCCGATTTCGTGGCTGGCATCATTGCTGTCTGGTTGTGCGAGGCGGTGGCTCTGCCGCTGGATGTACACACGCCCGCACTGCGCCTTCAGCAAATGATGCAAGAGGCAGCTCCAGTCTTTGTGTTGCATGAGAAAGATCCGGTTATCGCGGCGCCCATCCGCGAAACCATTCCTCCCACCAGTCTCAATGCCCCGGCCTACTTGATCTACACCTCCGGTTCAACCGGTCAGCCCAAAGGCGTGCTCGTCTCTCACGCCGGACTCACCAACGTGCTGGCGGCGCAGATCGAGCTGTTTCAGATCATACCACAAAGTCGCTGCCTCTGGATGCATGGCACCAGCTTTGATGCCTCTCTTTCAGACATAGGCACCGCGTTGCTCGCTGGCGCTGCTCTGTGCTTTGACCAACAGAAGCCCCATGATCTGACCTCGATCCAGCGCATGCGCATCACCCACGTCGATCTGCCGCCTGCACTGCTGCCCTACCTCGATGATAATGCCGTTCTGCAAACCATCATCATCGGCGGCGAGGTCTGCGCAGCTTCCGTGATCCGAAAATGGGCCTCCCGCACACGCCTCATCAATGTCTATGGCCCCACCGAGGCCACGATATGCACCAGCATGATCGTCTGCGATGCGCACTGGGACCGCCCATGGATTGGCCATCCCATTCCCGGCATCGCCTACACCGTCTGTGATGACTCAGGGCGCGAACTGCCCTCAGGCACACCCGGAGAGCTTCGCATCTCCGGTGCCCCGGTGGCGCTCGGCTATCCGTGGCTGCCGGAATTCTCCGCCCATCGTTTTGTCGATGGCGGCAAAGCCTATCGCACCGGCGATCTCGTCGTCAGGCACGACAACGGCGGCTACGAATTCCTCGGTCGCGTGGATCGCCAGTTCAAGCTCAACGGCCGCCTCATCTGCCCGGAGGAAGTCGAGCGCGTGCTGCTGGAAACCGGCCGCGTCAGGCGTGCTCATGTTTTGCCCTGGAGTCGCGGCCCACGCATGCTGCTCGCCGCTTGTGTCGAATCAACCGAAGACACCGCCACACTCCGTGCGCTGCTCGAACCCACACTTCCCGGCTGGATGATTCCTTCCGCCTGGCTGGTCACTGACTCCATGCCGAGCCTTGCCAACGGCAAGCCAGATGCCGCGGCCATACAGTCTGCCTTGTTTGAGACGACAGGACCCAAGGCCGCCACCGCTTTCTCCTCAGATGAAGAGCTCGTGCGCCAGCTTTTTGCCCAAAGCCTGCAGCTTGCTGAGATCGGTCTGCACGAAGATTTCTTCACCGACCTCGGCGGTGATTCACTCGCCGTCGTCTCACTCATGGCGCTCGCGGCTGAGCGTGGCGTCCCGCTGCCAGCAGATGCAATCCATCGTGGCCGCTCCGTCGCCGGCGTTACTCGCCTGATCCATGAAAACGCCACCGAAGCGATGTCACGCGAAGCCTTGCAGGGTAGGTTCCGCGTGGACCTCGCCTTCCAATCCGCCGCTGCATCACCTCCTCAGTGCATTTTGATCATAGGCGCCACAGGCTTCCTCGGCACCGCTTTACTGCCCAGGCTGAGCGGACGTGTGCTCGCCATGTCTCGCGGTGGCACTCTGCGCGGGGATGTGCGCCTGGAGCGCTTCGGCTGGGATGAAGCACAGTGGCAGCAGCGCGCTTCCGAGGTGGACACAGTCATTCATCTTGCGGCAGATGTGCGCTTGTTTGCCCCCTATGCCGAGCTAGAGCCCACTCAGGTTACCGGCACGCTGAACGTTCTCCGCTTTTGCGCCACAGGCCGCGCCAAGACCCTGCACTATGCATCCACACTCTCGGTCTTCGTCGATGCCGACCCGCCGGAATCATGCTGCCGCGAAGACGACCTGCGCCGGGACATCACGCAGGTACATGGTGGATACGCTCAGACGAAATGGGTCGCCGAGCAGCTCGTGCTGCAGGCCCGTGATCGTGGACTGCGCACAGCAGTTCACCGCCTTGGCCTTTTATCGCTAAACACAGAAACAGGGCGGGGACCAGCCCTCGACTGGCTCACACTCGCCCTGCCAGGACTCGTTCACCTTCCTGCGAATGCCATGCAGGAGTGTGACCTCACGCCAGTCGATTACGCAGCACGCGTCATGGCCCATCTCATCCACCGCAATGCCGAGGGCATCTTTCACATTGCCAGTCCAAAACCGGTGACGCAGGCTGAATTCGCCGCGCTTCATACCAGCCAGCCATCAAACGCTGTCTCCACGCTGGCAGGCCACAGTTCACACCGCTCGCTCAATCTTTTCAAAAGCACCGGTGTCCGCTTTGACATGCGCAACACCACGCAGGCCATCGTCGGCAGCGGCATCGAGTTTCCAAACATCACCACCGATTACTTGCGCAGATGTTTGCGCCATGCAGAACTCTTCGCCACGCCATGACACACCCTGCACAGACCGGCATGCTGCTCGGCAAGTTCCTCCCGCCTCACTTCGGCCATGTCTATCTCGGCGACTTCGCCCGGCACTTTGTCAAAGAGCTCACCATCGTCGTCGGCACGCTCCAGCGTGAACCCATCCCCGGCCACCTGCGCTTTGAATGGATGCGCCAGCTTTTCCCCGGCGTAAACGTGGTGCATCTCGATGAAGAACTGCCACAGGATCCTTCCGAGCACCCCGACTTCTGGCATCTGTGGCAGACCGCATTGCAGCGCATCCTGCCCTGCCGTCCCGAAGTGATCTTTGCTTCCGAACCCTACGGCCAAAAACTCGCCGAAGTCCTCGGCGGTCGTTTCATTCCCGTAAACCCAGACCGCAGCATTCGCCCTGTCAGCGGCACTGCTGTGCGTGCAGATCCCTACAAACACTGGGACCTCATTCCCCCGCCGGTGCGTGCTTGGTATGCCAAACGCGTCTGCATCTTCGGCCCCGAATCGACCGGCAAATCCACGCTGACACAAAATCTCGCCACGCATTTTCAAACCCTCGCCGTGCCCGAATACGCCCGCACCTTGCTCGAATGGCGTGACGGCAAACTCGACCCCGCAGACCTCCCCGACATCGCGCGCGGTCAGGCAGCAAGTGAGGACGCACTCGCACCCCACGCCAACCGCCTTCTTTTTACCGACACCGATCCCCTCGCCACCCGCGTGTGGTCTGAGTTCATGTTTGGCCAAACAGATCCCGCAGTCACCGCACTGGCGGAATCACGCCGCGCCGACCTCTATCTCCTCACAGATGTCGATGTCCCCTGGGTGCCCGATGTGGTGCGTTATCTTCCCAATGACGGCGCCAAGTTCCTGGAGCGCTGCGAGCAGGCGCTCATCGCCACAAATCGCCCCTATGTAAAAATCAGCGGCTCTTGGGAGCAGCGCATGCAGACGGCCGTGGCAGCGGTGGAAACGATGATGGCAAAACGATAGACCGGTTCTCAAAAAGATTGCCATTTTGATCCGGCGAGCGCAGCGGCCTCAGTGGCAAGGCGGGAGCGCCGCCTGCTATTTGAAAATAACAGGCAAGCGACCAACGCAGCCAGTGGGGCCGCTCCGCCGCCGGGCAAGGTGGCAAGATTTTTGAGAGCCGGTCCAATCGTAGTTCGCGATTTTCGGTTTCTGCCTAAAGTCGCCTCCCCCATGCCGCAGATCAGTTATCCCGCAGACCTCCCCATCACGGCCCGCCGTGAGGAAATCGTCGCGGCCATCCGTCAAAATCAGGTCGTCATTCTCGCGGGTGAGACCGGCTCCGGCAAAACCACGCAGCTTCCCAAAATGTGCCTGGAGGCCTTGCACGATGTGCGCGGCCAAATCGGCTGCACTCAGCCGCGTCGCGTCGCTGCCATGAGTGTGTCCAAGCGCGTCGCCGAAGAGTTGAACGTGCCATGGGGCAGGGAAGTCGGCTGCAAGATGCGCTTCAGCGACGACACCAGCCGCGACACCCGCATCAAGTTCATGACAGACGGCATCCTCCTTGCCGAGATCCAGAGCGACCCCATGCTCCGGGCCTACTCCGTCCTCATTCTCGATGAAGCGCACGAGCGCTCCCTGAACATCGACTTCCTCCTCGGCTACCTCGTCGGCCTCCTCAAAAAACGCCCAGACCTCAAGCTCCTCGTCACCTCCGCCACCATCGACACCGAGGCCTTCTCCGCTGCCTTTGGCGGTGCTCCCATCATCGAAGTCTCTGGCCGCCTCTACCCTGTCGATATCCGCTACGCCCCCCTCCTCGGCGGTGAAGACGACTACGGCTTCATCGACGGCGCCGTCGCCGCCGTGGAAAATGCCCTCATTGAAACCGACGACGGCGATGTCCTTGTCTTCATGCCCACCGAGCGCGACATCCGCGATACTCGCGATCTCCTCGATGGCCGCCTCGGCGCAGGCTTCGAAGTCCTCGCCCTCTTTGGTCGCATGGCCTCCGCCGAGCAGCAGCGCATCTTCCAGCCCGGTCGCAAACGCCGCGTCGTCATTGCCACCAACGTGGCCGAAACCTCCATCACCATCCCGCGCATCCGCTACGTGGTGGATACCGGCCTCGCCCGCATCAGCCGCTACAATCCACGCACCCGCACCAAGCGCCTGCCCGTCGAGGCCGTCTCCCAGAGCAGCGCCAATCAGCGCGCGGGCCGCGCCGGGCGCGTGCAGGACGGCATCTGCATCCGCCTCTACTCACAGGAGGATTTTGAAAAGCGCGACCGCTTCACCATGCCGGAGATCCAGCGGGCAAACCTCGCTGAAGTCATCCTCCGCATGAAGGCCTTCAAGCTTGGCGAGATCGAGGACTTCCCCTTCATCAATCCTCCCGTCAGCGCCGCCATCCGTGCCGGTTACGATCTCCTCCACGAACTCGGCTCTCTTACCGAAGTTCACGAGCTAACTCCACTCGGCCGCGAACTCGCCCGCCTTCCACTCGATCCCACTCTCGGCCGCATGCTTCTCCAGGCTCGCATCGAGAAGGCCCTTCCCGAGCTTCTCATCATCGCCGCCGGTCTCAGCATCCCCGATCCACGCGAGCGCCCGGAAGAAAAACGCGAACTCGCCAACGCCGCCCACAAAGCCTTCGCCGCACCCAACTCCGACTTCCTCACCCTCCTCAAAATCTGGAACGCCTCCCCTGAGCCAACCGGCAACTCACGCAACGCCCTGAGAAAGTTCTGCAAAGGCAGCTTCCTCTCATTCACCCGCATGCAGGAGTGGCGCGACGTGTGGAAGCAGCTCTGCGACTCCTTCAGCGACGATTTGCGCCAGCCCACCCCGCCAGCCACTGACGACGCCATCCACCGCAGCATCCTTGCCGCCCAGCTTGGTCACATCGCCATGAAGGAGGAGCGCAACCTCTACAAGGCCGCCGGCAATCGTGAAGTCTCCGTCTTCCCCGGTTCCAATCTCTACGAACGCCGCGAAAAAAACGGCAAGGGCAAGCCCGGCCAGGGGCAGGACAAAGGCCGCCAGCCACTCTGGATTGTCGCCGGAGAAATCGTTCACACCTCGCAGCTCTTCGCCCGCACGCTCGCCAAGATTGATCCCAACTGGATCGCCGAACTCGGTGCTCATCTCTGCCAGTTCAAATACAGCGAGCCTCATTGGAATCTCAAAGCCGGTCGCGTCCTCGTCACCCAGCGCGTGCTTATTCACGGCCTCGAGGTGAAGCGCCAGCACATCGACTTCCTCAAGGTCGATGCCGTCGCAGCCACGCAGATGTTCATCCGCGCCGCTCTCATCGACAGCCAGGAGGTGCCCATCACCCTGCGCTTCTACGCTCACAACAACAAGCTGCGCCAGAAGATCGAGACCATGCTCACCCGCGTGCGTAGCAATCGCGTTTACGCCATCGAGGAGCGACTCTTCCGGTTCTACGACGCCCGCATTAAAAACGTCTCGTCCATTCACGACCTCAACCGCTTCGTCAAAGAGCACATTGAAGAGAAGCCCGACTTCCTCTGCGCCACCGAGAACGACCTCACCGCCGGCGAAGACTTCGAGGCCGACCTCCAGATGTTCCCCGATCAGGTCGCGCTCGCCAACACGGCGCTGCCCGTCACCTACAATTACCAGCCCGGCGCAGAAACCGACGGCGTCACCGTCCGCGTCCCCGCACAGCTCGCAGGACATCTCACCAGCGGCCAGATCCAGTGGATGGTCCCCGGCATTCGCGAAGAACTCGCCAACGTCATGCTGCGCGCGCTTCCCAAAGTCATTCGCCGTCAGTTGATGCCCATCGATCCCAAGGCCCGCGAAATCGCTGGCTCCTTCGATCCTGGCCGCGATGACTTCCTCGTCGCCCTTGCCGATTTCATCACGCGCCACTACCGCATCCACGTCCGCGCCGAGGACTGGCCGCCGCAAAGTCTTCCCGCGCATTTGCAGCCACGCGTTGAAGTTCTCGATCCCAAAAAGAACACCGTCATCGCCGCCAGCCGCGACCTCGACTCCATCCGCACCACCATGCAGAAGCAGGACCCGCGCTCAGACGCCTGGGACAAGCTCCTGCCTCGCGTCGAACGCTTCGCCCTCAAATCCTGGTCCTTCGGCGATCTTCCCGAAACCATCGTCGTCGAAGAACTCAACGGCACCCCCATCCTCGGCTACCTCGGCCTCGTCCTGCGTGACAGCGAGATTGACGTCCGTCTCTTCCGCACCTCCGCCGAAGCCGCCCGTGGGACACCCGCCGCTGTGCGCAAGCTCGCTGAAAACACCCTCAGCAAAGACCTCGTCTGGCTCCCCAAAGAACTCCGCAGCATCAGCGGCCCCGCCATCAAGCCGCAACAGCTCGCTAGCTTCCAGGCCGCCCTCAATTCGCTCAATGCACCCGCAGCCGCTCCTGCATCCAATCTCGCTCAGCAGGCCCACGAGCACATCCTTGCCCACATGCTGCGCCTGCAGCCCACCTTCCCGCTCACCGAAGCGCGCTTCTTCAAACTCTGCGAAACCGTCCGCCGTGACCTGCCCGCCGTCACCCATAAAGTGAAGACCCTCTTCACGCAGATCCACGACCTCCGCACCAAGCTCCTCGCTCTGCCCAAACGCTACCCCGGCCTGGAACAGGACGTCGCTCGCCTCATCCCCGCCGATCTCCTCGCCACCACCACACACGAGCAGCTTCAGCATCTCCCGCGCTATTTAAAAGCCATCCAGATCCGCAACGAACGCTGCCTCGCCAATCCCGCCAAGGACATCGAAAAATACAACTTCATCGCCGACTTCGAAGGCTGGCATTCCCACATTCCCAAATCCCAGCACGGAACCTTCCGCTGGATGCTCGAAGAATACCGCGTCCAAGTCTTCGCCCAAGAGCTTGGCACAGCCCAGCCCGTCAGTGCCAAACGCCTCCAGGCCATGTGGGTCTAAAAAAGTAGTCTTGTTCCTGCGGAACAAGGAATGCCATCAACTGGTATATAGCTCCCTGAGAGCGCGGCACTCCGATGCCGTATCGCCGCAAACACCCAGCCCTCCGTCATCCTCCCTCACCCCCTCTTCCTCGCCTCCATGCACCTCCGGTCCAGCGTCCTCACATCGCCCCTGTCCGAAACCGTGAAGTTACCGCCCGACACACTGCGTACAGTCACCCCGATCGCGCTCATGCTTCCCAGCCGCTCACATTCTTGGTCATAGGTCCGGATCCACCCGCCCTCCACCGTCACAAAAAAGTCCGAGGTAAACCCCGCCACTTCCACACGAGTGTTCGGCATGCGGCCCACGCATTCGCTGTTTTCATCATAGACCCAGATTTGGCCGTCCTTGTTTTCAATGTTTGAGATCGCCATGCAATGACTCGAACCAAGCACGATCCTTCAGTGCAGAGAAGCACAAACTGGCTTTTCACGACGTTAGAATGCCAATGAAACTCTCTCTCCTGGCCCTTCTCCTCGGAACCGCCCTTCACGCCGCACCTTCTCTCATCCTCCACCACGGCAAGGTCGTCACCGCAGACAAAGATTTCCGTATTGCCGAAGCCCTCGCCATCAATGCAGAGGGTCGCATCACCGCCGTCGGAGCCAACGCTGAAATCCTCGCACTGAAAGACGAGTCCACGCAGCTTCTTGATCTCGCTGGCAAAACCATCCTCCCCGGCCTCATGGACTCCCACGTCCATCCCGGCGCGGCCATGATCGAGTTTGATCACGAGATCCCCACCATGGAAACCATCGCCGATGTGCTCGCCTATCTCAGCACCCGCGTCAAAGCCTCCCAGCCCGGCGAACTGATCAGCGTTCGCCAGATCTTCATCACACGTTTGGAAGAAAAACGCTACCCCACGCGTGCCGAACTCGACCGCATCGCGCCCGCCAATCCCGTCGTCTTCTCCACAGGCCCCGACTCCATGCTCAACAGTCTCGCGCTCAAGCTCGGCGGCTACTCCCGCGACTACAAAGTTCCCAACGGCAGCGCAGGCGTGATGGAGGTCGATGCCAATGGCGAACCCACAGGCCTCCTCCGCAGCCTCAGCCACAACGTCAAGGCGCCCACCTCCACGAAATCTCCCACCGCCGAGGACACCTACCGCCGCACTCTCGAACTCTTCCACGACTACAACTCCGTCGGCCTCACTACCGTCGCGGACCGCGACTCCAGCTTCAAACAGATCGAGCTCTACCAAAAGATGCTCGCAAAAAATGATCTCACCGTCCGCATGCGCCCCTCCCCCGGCATTCCTCCGATGGGCCTCTGGCCCGCCTGTGAAAAAGCCATCGATGAAGTCATCCTGCATCCTCTCACTAAAGAAGACCCCATGCTCCAGATCATCGGCACCAAAGTCTATCTTGATGGCGGCATGCTCACCGGCAGCGCATTGATGATCGAACCCTGGGGCATCAGCGAAGCCTACGGCATCAGCGATCCTCAATACCGCGGTGTGCAAAAAATCACACCCGACCGCCTCAAACAGCTCGTCGAAAAAGTCACCGCCTCAGGCCTGCAGTTCACCGCGCACAGCGTTGGCGATGCCGCCGTTCAACTCCTCATCGACACCTACGAAGCCGTCGATGCGCAAAATCCCGGCAGCGTCCGCACCGCCCGCAGCAGCGTCACGCACTGCAACTTCATGCATCCTGACTCCATCGCCAAAGCCGCCAAGCTCGGCGTCTGCATCGATCTCCAGCCCATCTGGCTCCACATGGACGGCCGCACCCTCATGGGCCACTTCGGGGCGCCGCGCATGTCCCGCTTCCAGCCGCTCCGCGCCTGCTTCGATCAAAAAGTGATCGTCGGCGGTGGCAGCGATCACATGCAGAAAATCGGCTCCTTCCGCAGCATCAATCCCTACAACCCCTGGCTCGGCATGTGGACCTCCATCACCCGAAAAGCCCGCAAACTCGACCAGCCCGTCCACATTGAAAACGCCCTCACTCGCGAAGAAGCCATCCGCCTCTACACCATCAACAACGCCTTCCTTCTCAAAGCCGAAAAAAATACCGGCAGCCTCGAATCCGGCAAACTCGCCGACCTCATCCTCCTCGATCGCGATCCACTCACTTGCCCCATCGACGACCTCGTCCAAACCCAGGTCCTCAAAACCTGGCTCGGCGGCAAAGTGGTCTACGAAAAGAAGTAGCGTCGAACTGCGCGCCAGCGTCCCCGGAGTGCGGTGCTTCAGCACCCCTTTCGCCACACCCACCGAAAACAAAAGCCACCATCCCCTCCAATCTTCCCCAACCCTTCATCACTGTCCCTACCTCACTCCACCACCTCGATCCGGCTCGTCCCGCCCGCACCTCTCACCACCCGCACCTGCGTCGTCAGCCGCTCCTTCAGCAGCTCCACATGCGAGATCAGCCCGATCGTCTTTCCGCGCGATCTCAGATTCTCCAGCGCACTCAGCGCCACCTCCAGCGTCTCCGTATCCAGCGTCCCAAATCCCTCGTCAATAAACAGCGAATCGATCGGATGATGCCGGCTTGCCAGCTCGCTCAATCCCAGCGCTAGCGCCAGGCTCGCCAAAAAGCTCTCACCACCTGACAGACTCTCCATCGGCCGGTCCACATTCGCCTGATACAGATCCACAATGCGCAGGTCCAGTTCATCCCCCTCCGCGGCCATCAGTCGATAGCGCTCCGCCAGCACTTTAAAATGCTCGTTCGCCAGCCCGATGAGCTGCCTCAGCGTCAGCGATTGCGCGAAGCGAGAAAACTTCGCGCCATCTGCCGAGCCGATCAGCTCCTTCAGCCGCCCCCAGCGCAGCGCTTCAGCCTCCGCTTCTTGCAGCGCAGCGCCGCCTGACTCGTGTCGCTTGCGCGCCTCATCATCATTGCGCACCTGCTGCTGCAGTGACCCCAGCTCGGTGCGCTTCGCCGCAAAGGCATCGTTCACCTGCCTCGCATGCGCCTCCATTTCGTTCAGCGCCGCCGCATCGCACACACTCTGTCCCGCAAAAGCTTGCCTGCGTGTTTCCAGTTGTTCCAGCTTCCCCAGTGTCGCCGCCATCTGTGTTTGCAGCGCATTCAGTTTTGCCTCTGCCTCACGCCACAGCTTCTCTGCTGCCGTCACATGCTCCTCATGCAGCCGGCGGTCTTCGCTCAGCGCTTTGCCTCCCAGCAATTCATTCAACTGAGTCTTCAGCGCATCCGCTTTCGCACGCAGTGTCACTCCTTCAGTCTTCAGTTCGTCCAGCCGTTTGGTCTTCGCTGCCTGCTCCTGCTGTGCCAGTTGGATGTCGCTCTCGATCTTCTGCCGTTCTCCGCGCTTTTGCAGCGCTTCCTCACGCTTCCTTGCAAACATCGCCGCACGCTGCTCCAGCGCACTGGTTTCGCGCTCCGCGTCGGCAGGCGTGGCAGGCTCGCGCACGGACACTGCTGAAAAAGCCTTCTGCACCGCCTCACGCTTCTTCTGCTCCGCGGCCTCCCGCTGTGCCAGCACTTCATCGGTCGGTGCCTCCAGCTCGCCCAGGCGCTTCTTTATCTCAACGATTCGCTTCTGCTCCGCCACCACCTCCGCTTCGGTCTTCGCCAGTCCACGTTCCAGTACTGCAAGATCACGATTAAATTTCTCGCACTGCTGCTCAAGGCCCCTGAGCAGTTTGCGCGCCGCCTGCAGCTGCGACTCAAACTGACCGCCCGCGTTGCCAAACGGGTGCTCCAGCGCGCCGCAGAGCGGGCATGCCTCTCCGGCCTTCAAGTCATGCCGGTGCTCGTCAAAACCTGCCACCCGCTCGGCATGCCGCGTCACCTCTTTCTGGGCTTCGAGCGCTTTTATCAGGCGCTCCAGCTCGGCACCATCCTTCTTCGTTTGGGCGGCGCCTTCGGCAACGCGTTGCGCCAGAGCCGCCGCTGCTGTCTCGGACTTGGCAAGATTTTGTTGCAGACTCAGCGCCTCCGCATGCCGCTTCCGCCCTTCGGCGAGTGCCTCAAACATTTCACGCCACTCACGCACCGCCACCCGTAGCTGGTTCAATTTCTCGCCCAGCTCCGCATCCCCCGCGTGCTGCTTGAGCCACTCTTCCAGAGTCTGTGCAGCCATCGCATGCGTGCTGAGAGCTTTCTCGGCAGCCTCTCGTCGGGCGGTCGCGTCCTTCTGCTCCTTCGCCCACGTTTGATACATTGCCCGGCTCTCGCCGAGTTGCTTTTCAAACTGCTCGCTCTGTGCCGCCATGCCTGCCGCCTGCTCCCATATCGGCTCGCGTTTCGTGCGCTGCTCCCTCGCCGCTTCAGCTGCCGCCTTTGCTTTGGCAGCTTGCGCCTTGAGTTCCGCCTGCGAGTTCGTCAGCGCCTCGTGCGCCGCGGTATGCGCCGCCATTTCAGTCACGATGGCGGCATGCTCGCGCTGCGCGTGCAGCTGTTGAGTGGCGTTTAGGCTCTCACCTTGCAGCCGCTCAGCGCTTTCTCGCGCCTTCGAAAGATCACCCTCCAGCATCCCGCGTCCTTCCTCATCCAGCACCACCACCGCACCCAGCCTCTCCTTCATCAGCCTCGCGGCCTCATCCTTCGACTTGTGAATTTCATACGTCAGTTTCGAAAGATCGCTGTAAATCTCTGTCCCGGTGATCTTTTCCAGCAGCTCTGCGCGCTCGTTCGGCTTTGCCTTCAAAAAAGCTGCAAACTGCCCCTGCGCCAGCAGCACTGATCGCAGAAACCGCTGCGAATCGAGACCGGTGAGAGATTCGATCATCGGGTCCATTTCGCGGCCTTTGTCGGCGAGAATTTTGAGCGTGGTGGCATCGGCCAGCGTCCTCTGCACAGGCTTCAAATTCCCCCCCTTGGTCTTTCCCAGCCGCCAGGTCGCACGGAGCTTTTGACCGCCTGCCTCGAAGTCCACCTCCGCAAAACACTCCATCGTATGCCGGCTCATCATCTCATCCGCCCGCTCATTCCCATATCGCGCAGCACGCCCATACAGCGCCAGCGTCATCGCATCCAGCAGCGTCGACTTCCCCGCACCCGTGGCTCCAGTAATTAAGAAGACCCCGGCGGCACTTAGCGGCGCTTCATCAAAGCGCACTTCATGCGTGCCGCTTAGCGAGTTGAGGTTTTGAAGTCGTACAGCTAGCAGTCGCATGGGATCAGGCAGTGACTTTTTGTTCTCTCATCGCCAGCAGTTCATCAAAGACCGACTGCAATTCTTCGCCCTGGATTTGCCTCTCCTTCAGCAGTTCGCCAAACACCTCCCTTGGCTGCAGCTCGTTCAATGCAGGCCCGTTGTGCTGCCAGGCACTGGTCTGGCTCTGCGGCAGATCCGCCAGCACCTTCAGTACTTCAAAGCGTCCGCCCGCAGCTTCGCGCACCTGCCGGTCCAGGTCAGCCTCCGGCGCGTCCAGCTTCACTGTTACCTCCGCCCAGCAGGCATTAGCCACCTTTTCAAGATCAGCCGCCAGCGTGGAACGGCTCACATTCACACGCGTCAGCACCCGCTTGGCAGGCAACGGCATCGTCTCAATCTTCATCCCCTGCGTATCGATCACCTCCACGCTCTTCTTGTCCCCCGCTTCCGAAAAACTCAGCGCCACCGGCGAGCCGCTGTATCTCACCGTTTCCGTTCCCGCCACCTTCTGCGGCCGGTGCAGATGTCCCAGCGCCGTGTAATCAAACCCGGCAAACACATCCGCACCCACCGCACCCAGATTGCCGATGTGGATGTCCCTCTCGCTGTCACAAGTGGTGGACCCCAGCACGGTCAGGTGCCCCATTGCGATCACCGGGCGCTCTCCTGCCACGCCACGGCACGCCTGAAGTTGCATCGCGTAGTGCCCTCGGATTGCCGAGCGCACCTGCGCCTGGACCTCCGCCATCACCTCACCCGCAGCCGCCTGCCGCAAATCCCGCTCCCGCAGAAATGGCACCGCCGCCACCACCGCTCCGCCCAGGTCCACCACATTCTCGCCCCCATGGCCAAACACATGCACCTCAAATCGTTTCAGCAGTTCCCGGGGTGCGTTCAGGTGGGAGGCCGAATCATGGTTCCCGCCCGTGATCACCGCCTTCACCGACCGTAGATCCGCCAGCCGTTTCAGAAAATCGAAATACAAGCTCACAGCATCCTGTGGCGGATTCGCCGCATCAAACACATCCCCGCTCAGCAGCAGCGCATCTATCTGCTCCGTTCTCAGCATCTCGATCAGCCAGTCGCAAAAAGCCGCATGCTCATGCAGGCGCTCGCGCTCAACGAGTCGCGCGCCGAGGTGCCAGTCCGCAGTGTGGAGGATGCGCATGCAGTTGCATAGGCAGGGCCATGGCCGCATGCAAGCACGGTATGAAAAGGTTCGGCCGCCCCTGCTTGCGGCCGCATTCTTCAGTTCCGGTTCAGCAGCTTGCGCACCTCGTCTTCCGTATAGGCGCTCTTTTTCCCCTCGCCCCGGTCATTGTAGTTTTCAATGATCTTCGGTGCCCTGCCGACAGCCTTCGAACGAGGCAGAGCCATCCCTGTTTTGAAACTCTGGTCCGACCCGCTGAAGAATGACCTGCCTTCACGCGCCTGCTGGCTGCCAAATTGGGATGCATCTGTCTTGAAGCTGCCTTTTGTCCCTCCCGCCTGCTTGTCTCCCAGCGCATAGGTCATGTCAAAGCCGGTGGCCTTTTTGCTGAACAGACTCTGATTCGTCTTGAACTGCTTCTGCCCCGCATACATGCCAGCGCCGCTGAAACTCTGCGAGTGGTGCGTCTGTTTTTGATAATACATGCCTGCACTCCCTTTGGCCAGTTTGGGATCCGTGATGTATTTTTCAAAGGAGCTGCGCTGATTCTCATTCGGCTTGAGCATGGCACGCTGCTCCAGTTTCATGCTTGACCGGTCCACCTCCTTTTTTTCCCCTTCCGTACTGGAGCACTGGCACATCAGCAAGCCGGTGCCCAGAAAGAGGAGAATTCGCACGGATGAGTTCATGGCGGGGGCGTGGTTGGGGCGGTCGGCTGGCGGGTGAGGAACAGGATCTCCTGCTTCACACCACCCGGCAGGTGAAACTTCGGCAGTTCCATTTCGATCATGCCCAGTTTGCCCCAGCTTTGGTAGAGTTCAAAGATGAGTTTTGCCGACTCTGGCGGCATCGCCCAGTTCATTCGCATGAGGTAAGCCTCCGCCGCTTCAAAGTCCTGCTGCCGTATGAAGAACCGTGCTTTCGCTGCAAAAAGTTCGGGCTGCAGTGCCGCCATGTCTTCCAGACGTTCCAGCGCGGCATCCAGCAGCTCGTGCGCAAGCTCTGCATGGCCTGTGTCTTCAAATGCCCTTGCCCACTCGATAGTCTGGGCGCCGCCCGGGAATGTCAGCCGCAGCGTTTCACTGAAGAGATCTTTTATCGCCGCTTCATCATGCAGCGCATGCGCCACCCGCACGGCCAGCGGCAGCTTGCGACCCTGCTCGCGGAAGGTCGGGATGTGTGCCACCGTCTCGCAGGCGTCCCAGGCCCAGGCGGCACGTCCGGCCTGGAGCATCTCTTCGGCAGCCAGCTCAATGCACAGGCGGTCTTTCTCCTCCACTTTCTGCCAGGCGGCGATAAAGTCCGCATGAGCTTCCTGCGGCAGGCTGCTGCTGAAGGCGCTCAGTGCCAGCGCCGCGAGCGGCCGGTCGGTGCCCGCACGTGCTTCCGTACGAAGCACCGAGGCCCAGCCCGCGGCTTGTTTTCCTGACGCCAGTCCTTTGAGCCAGGCATGCATGTCCTTGAGTGTGTCGCGATCCCGCGTCGTCGTGCGGAACAGGGCTGCAATCTGGGCGCGCCCTCGTTCCGGCGCCCAGTCAGGCTCCGCGGCCAGTACTTTGAGCTGCTCCAGCCGCAGCGTGAAGCGCTCATGGTCTCCCTTGATGGTGCGGTCCGCCTGCGTCAGAAGATTCAGAGCCTCGGCGGCGCGGTCATGCGTACGCAGCCCTGTCGCCAGCGCCACCACACAGGGCAGCGATTTTCGTTCGACGCAAAGCGTCATCAGATCACGCACGTCATCCCAGCTCCCAATCGCTGTGGCGATCTGGCAGCGCAGCTTCAGCAGCTCCTGTCCCGTGGGATCCAGCGGGTCTGCCAGCGGGACTTCGCGCAGAACTTTCAGTGCAGCCTGCGGCTGTGCCAGCCGCTGCAGAATCTGGCCGCGGTGCAGGCTCGCCTCGATGTCGATGTCGGTGCCTGCCTGATCATTGGCCACATAGCACGCATGCAGCCGGTCCCAGGCGGAAAGCGCTCCCTGATCATTCTGCATGCGCTCCAGCAGCAGCCCGAGTTCACGCAGGTAGGACACCTCGTGCGGGCGGCGGCGTTCCAGCACCTGTGAAAACTGCTCGCGAAACCCCTGACGACGCAGCTCGTCCTCATTGAAGCTTCGTGCCAGGAAGAGTGCATGCTTTTCTCGCAGTGTGTCGTCTCCCGGTTGCGGGGGCTTCAGCGGCGGTTCAGCCTGCAGCAGTTTCAGCGCGAAGCTCAGCCCCGGCTCTATCTCCATGGAGGTCTCACACACCCGCAGCATCCAAAGCGCATAGTCCGGATTCGACGGCGCACGGTCTGGCAGCATGCTGTAAATGTCGATCGCCTCCCGTATGAAGCCTGCACTCTCCAGCCGGCTGCCAAGATTGCCGAGTGTGTCCACCGAGTGCTCGGTGCGCAGGTCTACGGCCGCCAGATGCTCGCGTATAAGCCGCCGCCTCGTCGGATAATCCAGGGCACGCAGCTTCCCAAGCAGGTCATTGATCCGCCATTCGCCGAATTCAGAATCGGAACGTGGCCCCAGCATCGTGGCCCCATATTTTTGCGACAGCGCCGCATTGGCGCCGTTCACCACCCCGCCGAGTCCCTGCTGCACCATCAGCGCCTGGATTTCCCGCGTCTCCTCCCACAGGCTCCGCAGGTGCGGCGGCTCCTCATACCGTGACGAACCTTGCGGCAGCAGGCTGCCTTTCGAGTCCGCCATGTCACGCTGCGCGATGAACGGTCCGGAAAGGAATTCACCGAGCGTGTCTCCTCCCTTTTGGTCCGCACCGGCCAGTCCGGCGATCGTTGCCTTGCGGATGGCAGTCATCGCTGAAGGCCGGGTTCGCTGCAGCCTGCGCCAGGCATCGCGCAGGGCATCCTCGCGCTGCTGTTCCGAACTCGTCATTCGGCTCAGCAAGGAGAGGCTCAGGAGAAACGGATCATAGCTGGTGCGGTAGTTCTCCGCGACTACCGGCCCGCGCGAGGCAACATCAAGATACCGCCGCGCCAGATCCCAGCGCTCCGCGCTCTCCGCGATGCGGGCCAGGAACAGTGAGTAGTCCACCTCCATCTCCGGGGAGTTGACCGGCAGGCAGGCGCCGAGTGCCAGTGCCTCATCATAGCGCTGTTTGTCCCGCAGTTTGCTGGTCAGCTCCACGATGGCAGAGTTGCGCAGCACTCGTGAGCTGCCCAGGTGGGCGAGGTTGCTGGGAAGGAAGCGGAAGTTGCTCACGTCCACCAGCATCGAGACACAAGCCTGCAGCAGGCTGGCACGCGCCCTCACGACGTCGGAGGACCAGCCCTTCTCTCCCGCCCAGCTCACAGCTGTTTCCATGCCGCCGTTGTGCAGCGTCAGCCATAGCATGGCAAACTGCGTCTCAAGCTGGCTCATGTCTGGCAGGACCTTTGTCAGCACTGCGCGAAATTCCTCGCCGGCACCGGCATAATACAAGGCCCAGAGCTTCTCCACCTCGGTCGCGCTCGCGTCTGTGCTCCATTGTTTGATCCATTGCGCCAGTGCCGGGCCGCCGCGCGTGTGGCGCAGCTTTGCCATCTCTTCGATCGCCCGCAGTCGGACTAGGGCGGCGTCGTCCGGCAGTTCGGCAAATTCAGCCCGCGGCTGGCCAAGGAACGCACGCAGCGTGTCCATCTCCTTGCGGTCCAGTCCCGGCGCAAAATCCAGCAGAGATGCCAGATCTCCCGTCGTCACTCCACCGCCTGTGCGCCGCGTATCCGTCAGCGGCAGCGGTGCACGAATGCCGCTGAGCGCGTAGTTGCGCGTTGTGACTGGCGTGTTCAGCACGGCTTGCAGCTGCTTCTCCGCCTCCGCTTCATCCGCAAATCTCAGGCACTTCAGAGCCAGCCGAAGCCGTGCGCGGCCGTCCCATGAGCGTACTTGGGTCATCTGCTCATACACCCGCCGTTCCGCCTCATCCTGTCCCGAGCTTTGATAGTACTTCGCCAGTTCCTCCAGCGCGCCAGCATCCTGGGCAAACCGGCTTTCCAGCCGCCGCCTTACACGGTCTGCTTCTGAGATCTGAAAGGTCTGCTCCAGCAGTTCCACCAGGCGTCGGGATTCAGACGCGATCTCTTTCGGAGGAGCTGCCGCCGCGATCTGCTTTTGGAAATAAATCGCTGATTTTAAATCAGCCACCTTCAGCGCCGCATCGCGCAGCTGATCCAGTGAGAACGGCGTGTCAGGCGCGGTGTAGTACGCCTGCTTCATGCTCGCGAAGGCCTTCACATGATCTCCGCCACGCTCGTAGACCTGCGCCAGAGCTTCATGATAAAATCCATCAAACGGATGCCGCTGCACACGCTCCAGCAGCGCACGCTCCAGCAGCTTCAGCCGGTCACGTGCCACTGTGGGGGCCAGTTCCCCACCGCTCGCGTCTGAAAATGTCAGCCTGTCGATGCAGCGCCGCAGCACTTCGCGCTTGCGCTTCACATCTGTTTCTCGTTCCAGAATCTGCGCCTGCACCTCCACATGGTCGGTGATGCGGTGCTGCCGCAGCAGGATGTCGGCATAATTCTCCAGCAGTGGGATCGCCGCCGGTCCTTCAATCCGTTTCACCGCCTGCTTCCACAGGGCCAGCGCATCATCGGCACGGCGCTGCAAAAAATAAATCTGCGACAGCGCCGAAAGCAGCTGGCCCGAATCCGGAAATTCACGATACACCCGCTCCAGCAGTTTTGCCGCGGCCATGCCCGGTGGGGAGAGCGGCGAGTTGCTTTTCCACCCAGGACTGCTCGTCTCGGAGTCCGCGCGCCTTTCTGACTCCATCAGCAGTTCAGCCAGGCGCAGTGTGTAGCGGATGCGTCCTGCGGCATCCAGATCAGAAAGCCGTTGCAGCTGCCGTTGCATCAGCGCAAAATTTTCATCTTCCTGCGCCAGGTCCAGTTTCAGCTGCTCCACCACCAGGGAGACGGGAGCTTTCTTGTGGGTGGCCGGGTCAAACTCCAGTGCGTTCAACAGCGAATACGCATCTTCAAACTGATGCGTTCTCACCGCCCACCAGCAGCCTCGAAATCTTGCAGCCTGGGCTTCACCCGGTTTAAGACCGGCTTTTTTGGCGTTGTCGATGGCTTTTTGAGCGAACTCCAAAACGCGTTCCGGAAGTTTTTCGCGTTTGGCAGTTTCGTTTTCGTCGCTGGCAAAGCTGGTCCCGGTGAATGCATCGGGCAGTTTGAATTCGCCGTTTGCAGCAGGCTTGCTGGGAGCCTTTGTGTCACCGAGCAGGATGGAGAGTAGGCGTTCATCCGCGTCCACGCGTTCGTCGTCCGTGGTGCTGGCATGCCAGGCTTTTTCAATCCATTCCGCCGCTTCGTCATTCTCTCCCTGTTCTGCCAGCAGTTCCGCCAGGTGCAGCCATGCATCACGGCCTGCGCCCGGCTTGCTCACGGCTTCGCGCGCCAGAATGATCGCGCTGTCGAGGTTGTTGCTTGCTGCAAGAAAGGTCGAGGCGTCACTGAGGCGTTTTTGCCGTTCCTCCTGTGTCGTCGCGCCGCTGGCAAAGCTTCTCAGCAGATTGTCCTCCGCCACCACATCGCGGCGTGCCCGGAAAAATGCCGCCAGATCAAACACTGCTTCCGCCTTTTGCGGATCACGCTCCACGCGTGACCGGAGAATTTTTTCGATCACGGCATCAAGCGCCCGCGCCTGGGCAAAAACCAGCGCCTGTTTCTCCACATCGGCTGAGTTTTGCACCTCCAGCAGCTTCAGCAGGCGCTGCGCCGCGCTGGTCGCATCGCCGCTGCGCAAATCAGCCTCGCAGCGCAGCAGCACAATCGCAGGCAGATCGGTGCCGTCATTTTTGAGCCGCTCATCCAGCAGCTTTGCAGCTTCGTCGGCACCTTCATGGTTTAGCAAGGAACGCACCAGCTCCCAGCGGTAGTCTTCCACCTGCGGCACGGCCTGCACCAGCGCGCGCAGCCAGTGCAGCTGCTCGTCTGGCTCCACCGTAAGCTCAAAGAAACGCACCGCGTCCAGCAGCGCTTGTTCAGAGGGAGGCGTGTTCTTGGCGGCGTCCACCAGTGTCTTGCGCAGATCTTCCAGCGTGCCGAAGCGTTCATGCAGGCGCACCCGGCGCCGGAAGAAATCGAGATAACGCCCGTCCCGGAAATGCAGCAGGGCCAGTCCATCCAGCAGCGCCTTGTCCGCCTTCGCAAACTGGTCCGCGTGTTCGTAAATGCGCGCCAGATCATACAGCGCGTCCAGTTTGCGCTGCGGATCTTTTTGATCGGCCAGACGGGAGAAAAAGCTCGCCGCTCGTTCAGGAAATCCTGCCTGCAAAAGCAGCTGCGCCACCTGTCGAGCCAGGTCAATGTCCTGCGGTTTCAGAGATGCAGCACGCTCATACGCGTTCGCCGCCTCGGCGTTCTTCCCGCCTGCCATGGCCATGCCACCGAGCTCGATCCACATCTGCGGTCCCTGCGGATCGTCAGCGGGCACAAGCTGGGCGGCTTTCTTGATCAGCGTAAAAGCTGTGGCGGGGTCGGCCAGTTCACGCGCCACTTCCGCACGCGATCTCAGCAGGATCAGATTTTTGTCATCGGCTTTCAGCAGTTCGTCATACAGTTGCGCTGCCAGCTTCAAGTTTCCGCTGCGCCGAATCAGGTGCGCCTCCACAATCTTAACGGAGGCGAACTTGGACTTCTGCGCCTGCTGGGAGACGTTCTCCACGAGGAGCTTGGTGGAGTCATGCTTCTCGTAAAGAGCCCACAGGAGATCCAGCACGCGGCCGTATTCCGGCTGCTGCACCAGAAGCGAGAGATACTCGTTCGCCAGCTTGGTCTCGCGCTCTGCCCAGGGTTTGTCCGTGGTCTGGGCGTGGACTGGCGCAGCCAACGCCAGAGCCAACACCCCTGCGAGGTGTCTGAATCTCAATGGATGGCGTGCAAACTTCACGTTCGCATCATATACGTCTTTGAAGCAAGCGCCTACTTCAAAAGCTTCGCAAGATCAGGGGCGGTTTTGTGCAGTTCTTCGGCGATGATGCCTGCAATCACCTCGGCGCCGTGGGGGTTGAGGTGGGTGCGGTCGGTGGTTTTGGCGTCTTTGCCGGGGGGATTGAATGTGTCGGATTCCGCAATGCCGAGCTTGTTGTGGAGTTCCACGCTGCGCGTGAAAAGGTCGACCAGCGGAACCTGTTTTTCGGTGGCCACCTTAGTTGCGGCATCAGCGTAGGGCTTAAGCTCTCCGCGAATTTTATCTTTATCGAATACGCGGCGGGTCAGGGAGGTGACGATGATGGGCTTGGCACCGATGGCGCGGGCTTCGTCGATGAAACGGATGAGGTTTTCGCGGTAGGTGGTTTCGGGGTCAGTTTCGCGGGCGGGGCCTTTACCGGGCATGTCGTTGTGGCCGAACTGGATGAGGACGTAGGCGGGTTTGGAGTCGAGGACCTTTTGCCAGTTTTTGCTGTCGCGGAAGCTCTTGGTGCTCTGGCCGCCGCGGGCAAAGTTGAGGCATTCGGCCTTGGGGCCGAGGAGCTTGGCGAAGGCGGCGCCCCAGCCGGCGGTGTCGGTGACGGTGGAGTCTCCGGCAAGGGCGACCTTGGTACGGGTGTCTTCAGCGAAAGCAGTGCTGAGGCAGAGAAGGAGGAAAAGGAAGGAATGGCGGAGCATGTGGGAGCTTAACGTTCTGTTTTTTGCCATCTCGCACGATGAATGGAGCGTCCCATGTTGAGCCAGTCTTGCTCGAAGTCGGTGGTGGGGTAGAAGAAGGCGTCTGAGGGCCAGTCGAGGCGGGTAAACTGGTGCTCGCGGGTGGCGAAGCTGGCGAGGGCGTCTTCGAAGTAGGGCTGGTCGTCGGTTTTGAGGAGGAATTCGCCGCCGGGTTTGAGGATGCGGTGGAGACCGTCGAGGAATTCGTCCTGATTGACGAGGCGGCGTGAGACGTGGCCTTTCTTGGGCCAGGGGTCGGGGCAGAGGAGGTGGAGGCGGGAGACGCTGGCGGTGGGGAGGAGCCAGCCGACGGTGTAGGCGCTTTCAAGGCGCATGATACGGGCGTTGGTGAGGTGCTGACGCTCGATCTTGCGCCCGGTTTTGATCACGCGGCCGAGCATGCGCTCGACGCCGAGGAAGTCGCGCTCCGGGTGATGGGCGGCCATGCCGGTGATGAAGGTGCCGTCACCGCAGCCGAGATCGACTTCGAGGGGGCGGGTGGTGTCGGGGAAAATCTCTGCGTGGGTGAGCTCGCGGAAATGGTCTGGAGGCGTGAAGAGGGCTGGCACCGGGCATGGAGTGGCGGGAATGGGTGCTCTGCCAAGTAAAGATTTACGGAGGGTGAACCAAACTGGAAAATTGCGGGAGGCGTTTATAGTGTGTGGCACACGATTCCACTCAACCATGCCGATCTACGAGTTCTATTGTCCGGACAACAACAAGCTGTATTCCTTTCTCGCGCGCTCGCTGGCGTACCGGGACAAGCTGCCAGTGTGTCCGGATGGAGAGGGGCTGAAGATGGAGCGGCGAGTGTCGAGCTTTGCGGTGATTGGCCGGGCGAAGGAGGACGTGGCGGATGATCCGTTTGCGGGGGTGGATGAGGCGAAGATGGAAAGCTTCATGGAGGACATGGAGCGGGACATGGGAGGAATGGACGAGGAGAATCCTGATCCGCGGCAGCTGGGCCATTTCATGCGCAAGATGACGGACATGATGGGTGATAAGACACCTCCTGAGCTGAGGGAGATGGTGCGGCGGCTGGAGGCTGGGGAAGACCCCGAGAAGCTGGAGGAACAGTTTGGCGGGATGGACGAAGGGGAGGCGGGTGATGCGCTGTTTTCACAGATGCTCAAGCGCGCCAAGGCCGGACGCAAAAGTCCGGTGCGAGATCCGAAGCTGTATGAGATGCGGGATTTTGTGAGGGAGTGAGGGGGCTGGACGCCTGTTCTTCGTTGAAGCGGGCAAAGAACAATGTCGCTGGTCGCGCAGCGGCACGCGGTTCTGACTAGATGCTCGATGCCAGCGGTGAGGATGCCGTGGTCACACTGACTCCCCGCTCAACCTGTCACCCATGTGGCCGGTTCGTATCCGCGGATCCCGTTTTTGCCGCCTACACTAGTGAGTCAGCGACGCGGAGTGACAGTTGAACACCCGATGAAGCTGCGAATGGAGCAGAGAATTTAGACCGCTGAGAAATGTTCACGCATCGACGCCGGTGATTGGAAATCAGCCTGCTCATCTTTTCTGCTCACGAACAAGGTGGCTGCATGTCGGAGTATGGAGTTGTTTTTCAACTTCAGTTTCTCCTTCATGCGAGCTTCATTGGATTCCACAGTCTTGGCAGAAATACTCAGCCTCACTGCGATTTCCTTCACCGAACACCCCCGGCCTAGAAGGTAGTAGATCTGCAGTTCTCGTTCCGACAACAGGCGTTCCGCGTCGTTGATCTCCTGGACTCCGGGCATGGTGAAATTGCCGGCCAGCGTGGCCGTTACGCAGGGAGCGATGTGCTTGCGGCCTTCCACCACCGCAAGCAGCGCGGAAAGCACCGCCTCCTGGGAATCCTGGTGGGAGATGACAGCCCTGGCACCGCATTGAAACGCACGCTGCACGGAGAGTGTATTCATTGCCCTGCTGAAGACCACGCCCCTGGTGCAACCGCTGTTTACCTCTTTGAGGAAAGCGAACCCCTGGTCATCTTCCATTGCGGTGTCCACGACCACCAGATCCGGCTGGTGGCGGGGCAGCAGTGTTCGTGCCCTGGCTAAAGTTGATGCTTCAGCGCATACCTGCATCTCAGACCCCAAATCGATCATGAATTTTAAGCCGAGGCGTACGACAGGAAGGGGGTGAACTACCATAACTTGCTTGCGCACCAATTGGTTCATCACCGCGTTTTAGATTGAAACGACAGCGGGTGTCAAGGTAGGTGGGAATTGTTTTTTTATTAGGCGAGGGATTTATCGATATGTTTGTACACGGCTAGAGGTGCAGGGATTTATTATTTTTATTGTAATTTAAGTATTGAGGTATTGGTGAGGCGATTGTGTAGGGGAAGACCGTGAGAATCTACAGGGATTTACCTGTCATGACAAAAGGGATGAAATTCGGCTGAATCGTCCCGCTGTGAAAATAAAACCGATTCAACGCCAATCAGTCGGGGCGCCAATGCCTGCACGAGCAGGGAGAGGCGTGTGTCCCAAACGAGCAGTGAACGACAGAAAACCGATGGCCCCACCCGTGCTGACAGCCACCGCCGGTGTGGTGGCATAGAGGCATGTCTTGTTTCCGCCGGAAACTCAAAGTCCCCCCAAAAGCAACCAGGAAATACAAACACTAACCGACCCATACACACTGACCATCATGAAGAACAACCCGTCATTCCTATTCAAAATATTGCTGTTAGCCTTTGCCCTCGCAGGAGGACAGTTGCAAACGGTCTACGCCTGGTGCGGAACCGAAGCCGAATTGGCGGCGGAGCAGGCGAAGCTCACGGCGCTCAAGGCTGAGCTAGCTCAACTCTACAAGGATATCGCCGGCCTTTCCGACGACATCGTTGCGTGGTCTGGCTCCAGCCAGCCTGGCGCAGATAAAAAAGTGGAGGATTTAAAGAAACAGAGAGATGCCAAGCGGACGGCCGCCCAGGCGAAGCAAGGGGAGGTTACAGCGCAGCAGACCAGGGTGGATACCTGGCAAAATAAAGACACCGACCCTGCCTGCCAGCCGACGCAGCAGCCGACGCAGGGGCAGCCGACGCAGCAGCCGACGCAGCAGCCCACACAGCAGCCCACACAGCAGCCCACACAGCAGCCCACACAGCAGCCCACACAGCAGCCCACACAGCAGCCGACGCAGCAGCCGACGCAGCAGCCGACGCAGCAGCCGACGCAGCAGCCGACGCAGCAGCCCACACAGCCGACGCAGCAGCCCACACAGCCGACGCAGCAGCCCACACAGCAGCCCACACAGCAGCCCACGCAGCAGCCCACGCAGCAGCCCACGCAGCAGCCCACGCAGCAGCCCACGCAGCAACCCTTCCAAGAACCCACCCAGCAACCTACCCAGTAGTCTTTCCTGATCAAACCGGCATGAATGCATGCTATCTTTAGGTGCATTCATGCCATTTAGGATTAAAATAAAAGGCCAACATCTTATGAACACCCGTTATCTGCCTGCGCTCATTCCTCTTGTTGCGATAGCATGCTTCTACTTGGTCCGGCCAAGAACACCGGTAAATGGTGGCCATGGAGGTTCTTCAGCCATCCGATCCGAGAGTTTCACGACAAGTGCTCGTACTCCTGAAGAAGTCGCCGCGGCCACCGCCGAGAACCGCAAGCGGATCGAGGGGCAACTGGCAGACGCCGCCTCTTATGAAATGCAGCGTGAAATAGACGAGGCTGCCTTCGCCGTTCGCGAGCCCAACTACCGTGCATTGTTTTCCAGATGGGGGATCGGCGAAGCCGCAGCGAACAGAGCGCTCTCGATCATCAAGGAACGGGAGCGCCAGAAAGGGATCATGTTTGTGAGATATCTCAAAGCCGAAGGGCGTGAGGGCAGCGGCAAGGAATTGACGTTATCAAGTGAGGTGGAGGGTGTGCTGGCCGAGCAGGAGCTGGTCAAGCTGCTCGGCGAAAATCGTCATCGCGAACTGGCCAGGCTCGATGAAAAAATGAACCACGAAATCGCGACGCGGGCCCGCCTTGAAGACGATTGACGGGCCTTGGGGCATGCGCGCCGCAAACAGGAAGAGGCAGGCCGGACAGCGCAGAACATTCTGAGCGCCCGGCCTGAGACAAACTGTGGCGCATTGGGATGGGATGGCCGGAGGTGCGGCAACAACGGCTCTGTGCGAAGGGCTCCGTGGAAAGGACCGATGGTGTGACAGAATGATTTATCAAAAGCTAACTTTATGAAACTTCGCCTGGCTTGTTTAGGCTTCTTCGTGGTTGTCTGGCTGATACCCTTTTTTGTGTCTGGAGCGATGCTTGGCCCGCTGCCTGTCAGGGTCTATTCCAGGCTGAATTTTCAATATACGGCCGCGGGCCTGTTTACGCGCCGGGTGCCTGTGTGGCATCAAACTCTGATCCAGGTGCAGTCGAAGGGCGCGGCCGACTGGAAAACGATCGACACGGCGGAGCTGTCACCGATGGGAGCGTTCGGTTTCCGACAGAGGGTAGACCGGGTGTTGATGGACACAAATTCGCATGTGAAGGTGGCGCCGATGGTGAGACAGAGGCTGGCGGAGTGGGTGGCGAAGGAGTATGCCAAACTGCACCCCAATGAGGGAGAAGTGACGGGGGTGAGAATGGGGAACACGATCTGGACGACCCACCGGCCTGAAATGGCGAATCCGAGCGGCGAATGGGTGCGCGATCCTGTGGACATCAAGCCATCGGCCCCCTTCCGCCCGTACGCGAGCTTTACCGTCACGCAAGGGAAGGCGGTGGCTGACAGAATGCCACCGTCAACGCCGGCTGTCACGGCGCCGGCGAGCCGGACGCCGAAAACGACTGAGCGACCTGGCACAGGATTCAAAACCGCCGACCTGGAAAAATGATGAAACAAGAACACTTGGCGAGCACGGCGGAGGAAAAGCAAGGGAAGGAAAGCCCTGCTTCTCATGCCGACGGTGTCCGATGCCCCCACTGCGGCAAGGACATTTCTGAGGCCGCAGGCACGGGCTACCTCACTGCAAAGGCAAAAGCGAAGCTGAGAGACTGCGGGGAGTTTCTGGTGGGAGACGCGGATGTGCTGCCGCTACGGGTGTTTGAGATTCTGTTTACGCTGACATTTCTGGCGTGGATGGGGCAATGTTTCCGCACGTGGGAGGAATGGCTGACGGAGGCGGGATTTCACCTGACGGCGTCCGAGCTGAACCCCATGGGCTACCCTGCGCCTTTTGAATTGCTCACGGGGCCGGGAGTGGCGGGGCTGGCGGGTGTCATTGGTTTGTCGGGCCTGCTGATGATCTTGAACAAGTGGCGGCGGCTTGCACTCCTGGGGCTGTTTGCCAGCGCCGTGTATGTGCAGGGTGCAGACACGATGTCTGCCTTTACGCTGAACAAGCTGTATGTGGCTGTGTATGGCATCCTCCTGATGACGCCCGGCTATATTTGGAATGCATCGGCCGGACGCTTCGTAGGATCAGTGCTTGGCCTGCGGGTGATACAAGCCACGCTGCTGCTGCAGTACCTGGCGGCAGGGGTGGGCAAGGCATTCAAAGGAGACTGGCTGAAATACAGTGACGTGCTGCACACCCAGGTTCAGGGGGTTTACAGGACGAACATGGCGGCATGGCTGCTGCGGGTGCTGCCGGCATGGTCCTGGACGGTGATGCAGTGGATGTCCCTGCTGTTTGAACTGGAGGCGCCGGTGCTGTTCTGCATCCGCAAGCTGAGGCCCATCGGCTTTGTGCTCGGGATCGGCTTTCATGTGGTGATCGCACTGGTGATGAAGGACCTCATTTTTTTCAGTGCGCAGATGATCACCTTTTATGCGCTGTTCGTGAGTGCGGATGAGTGGCGCTGGCTGGGGCGAAAGGCCGTCCGGGCCTGGAAGAAAACGGGCGCTGCGGTGATGCCGGGGACGCTGGCTGGGAGCGAGCCGACGGCAGTCGCGAGAATGACTGATGAAAGCGCAGGTGCACTGGCGGTGAACATCGGGCGTTCTGGCTCGCGGCGGCCATCGCGCCGGCTCTTTTTGACGGGGGCGGGTGTTACGGTGGCTCTGCCAGTGCTGGTCTCCGTGGCGGATCGTTTTTTCATGGGGCGGCGTGGTGTGGGCAGCCGGGCGGGGGTGAAAAGTGACCAACCGATGCGGCTGGTGTGCGTGGGGAACGCCTTTGGGTTTTATCAGCCGGCCTTCTGGCCGAAGAAGACGGGACGCGGCTATGATCTGCCGCCGCTGCTGCGCCCCCTGGCGGAGCATCGGAATGATTTCACACTTTTCTCCGGCCTGGATCATGGACTGAAAGGCGGGCACTGGGCGGTGAGCGCCTTCCTGAGCGGCATTCGTACGATTGATGCGAAGAGCCGGGAGGAGCACAACATGACACTGGACCAATACGCAGCGGAAACGGTGGGTGGTGCGACGCGCTTTCCGGCGCTGACGGTGGGCTCTGAAGGAGGGCTGCTGGGCGGCTGCATGATGTGCTGGACGCGGGCGGGGAACCGGGTGCCGCCGATTTCGGGAGCGAAGGAGCTGTTTCGGCGGCTGTTCATTTCTGACAGTGCCCGGGAGCGGGAGCAGACGCGTGACCACTTCGCCCTGCAAGGCTCGATCCTGGATGTGGTGCGAGACAATGCCAGATCGCTGGAGCGGCAGATGGGCAAGCAGGATGTGGAGAAACTGGACGAGTACTTTACCTCGGTGCGGGAGGTAGAGAAGCAGATCGAACTGCGGAAGCGCTGGGTGGAAGTGGAGAAGCCGAAGCCCACCATGCCGGAGCCGGACGACCAGGGACTCGTCGGCGATCTGCCGGTGCTTTATGACCTGATCGCCCTGGCTCTGCAGACGGATTCAACGCGCGTGGCCACGCTGGAGATCGCGGGTGGATTTGAAGCGGCAGCATTTGGCGTGAAGCGGGACTACCATGCGCTCTCACATCACGGGCAGGTGCCTGAAAATATCGAGGGGCTGGTAAAACTGGAAACTTACCAGATGGAGCAGTTCGCGCGCTTCCTTGGGAAAATGAAGTCGATCCGGGATGGTGATGGCACGCTGCTGGACCACGCCATGGTTCTCTTTGGCAGCGGCATGGCGAACGCGAATGCGCACACAAACGACAACCTGCCGATCATCCTGGGGGGCGGTGGTTTTGCGCATGGGGAGCACCGTGGGTACTCCATGCTGGGCCTGAACAAGCAGCCGCTGTGCAACCTGTATGTGACGCTGCTGCAGCGTTTCGGCCTGGAGGCGGAGGCGTTTGGCACCAGCAAGGGGACGCTGACGGGTTTTGCGTGAGGTGAATCTTTTTCAACAGCCAATGCCCTGCCGAATGAAAGCCATCGCCATCGTGCTGACATGTTCCCTAGGAGGCCTGCATTCAGCATGGGCGAGCGAACCACGGGCTTTTCTCAAGCAGTACTGTACGGACTGCCATGGCGCGGAAAAGAAGAAGGGGGACCGGCGGCTTGACCAAATTGTGCTCCCGGCGAGCAACGAGGAGGATGTTCTGGCGCTGCAGGACATCGTGGATCAGATCAATCTGGGTGACATGCCGCCGAGGAAGGCACTGCAGCCAAGCGCTGACGAGCGCATCGCAGTTGTGACGGCGCTGACGCGGGAGGTCACGGAGGCCAGGGGAAGACTGCGCAGTACGGGCGGCCGGACCGTGCTGCGACGGCTGAACCGACGGGAGTACCGAAACACGGTGTCTGACCTCCTGGCTCTGGACATGAGCGGGTTTGACCCAACGGCGAAGTTTCCGAGCGACCAGCTGGCCGGGCAGTTCGACAATGTGGGGGATGTGCTGCAAAACTCCGGCTATCTGCTGGCGCAGCACGTCGCTGCTGCCGACCAGCTGATTGAAAAGGCAGTGGGCATGAATGAGCGGCCTGCGGAGCAGCAGTGGGTCTTTAACGGTGACTTTCAGCAGCAAGAGGAACTGGATGTGGAGCATAAGAGGCAGTACGGCTTTCGCTACCTCTGCCTCTATGAGGTCATGGATACGGAGAATCATGAGGGAGGGTATGCCGCCATCCACGGCTTTGAAAAGGGGGTGCCGTATGACGGCCGCTACGAGATCAAAGTGAAAGCGCAGGCGATGCACCGGCGACATCCCTACGATCCGGATATTTTCAAGCGGGTGACCGAGGAGCCGTTTCGACTGGGCATCGTGCCGGGTGACTGGACTGCGGGGCGTCTGTTTCACCCGCAACCGCTGGAGCCAGAACTTGCCGAGGTGTTCATCAATGATGGCGAGCCGGAATGGTATACGATGGAGGTGTGGCTGGATGCGGGAAAGACGCCGCGCTTCATTTTCCCCAATGGCATGGCCTCCTGCCGCCATGCCTTCACGCGGATCGTCACGCGCTATCAGGACATGTGGCCCAAAAAGGAGCGAGGCAACACCATCATGCCGGAGGCGCGGCGCATCGTGCTGCAATACGGCCAGATGCCGCACATCCGCATCCATGAGGTGCAGGTACGCGGGCCGCTGTACGAGACATGGCCGCCGCCGAGCCAGCGGGCCGTTCTTGGAGACCGGTCCATTGCCTTTGATCCAGAGCGGACACGGGCGGTGCTGCAGAATTTCGCTGACCGGGCGTGCCGGCATCCCGTGAAAGCGGAGGTGGTGGAGCGGCTGATGGGACTGGTGGAAAGCCGGCGGCATGCAGGCCGCACGCCTGAGGAAGCCCTGAAAGACGGCCTCAAGGCGGTGCTCTGCCTGCCGGAGTTTCTTTATTTAGTGGAGCCCGGCCAGGTTGGTGAAAAGCTGCCGGCGCATGCTCTGGCCGCACGACTTTCCTACTTCCTATGGGCGAGCCTGCCGGACGCCGAACTGAGAAAGCTGGCAGACTCGGATGAACTGCTGGAAAGCGATGTGTTGCTCAGCCAGACGCGGCGCATGCTCAACAGCCCCAAGTCTGACGCCTTTGTGGAAGGGTTTCTTGATTCCTGGCTGAACCTGCGGAGCCTGGGTGACACCCCCCCTGACCGCGCAGCCTATGAGCGGTATTACATTCAGGACCTGCAAGCTGCGATGAAGCGTGAAACGCAGCTTTTTATGCGCCATCTCCTGAATGAAAACGGCAGCGTCGTCCAGTTTCTGGATAGCGATCACACCTTTGTGAATCAGCCGTTGGCAACTCTGTACGGCCTGGGAACGGTGAGCACGCCTGCTGATGCGCATAAGTTCCGCCGCGTCAATCTGTCCGACCGCCGTCGTGGAGGGCTGCTGGGACATGCGAGCGTGCTCACCGTGACCGCGAATGGTGTGGAGACCTCCCCAGTTACGCGAGGGGTGTGGCTGCTGAATAACCTTCTAGGCACCCCGCCTGCACCGCCACCGGACAACGTGCCTGCGATTGATCCCGACGTGCGGGGAGCCACGGCGATACGCGAGATCCTGGGCAAGCACCGCAGGGATGCTGCCTGCAACGAGTGCCATCAAAAAATCGACCCGCTCGGCTTTGCCTTGGAGAATTTTGATCCCATTGGCATCTGGCGCACGCACTATCAGGTGGCAAGGAAACAAGGGCCGTTGATTGATTCATCCGGTGAACTGCCGAGCGGTGAGGCATTTAGAGACATCATTGGCCTCAAGGAAATCTTGGTTGCACGAAAGGGGCGATTTGTCCGCACTCTGACCGAAAAGCTTCTCGGCTATTCGTGTGGCCGTCGAGTCGAAGCGACGGACCGCAGTGAGGTGGATCAAATCCTCACAGAGTTCGAAAGGCGCAAATTGGGCATGCGTGATCTTGTGGAATTGATCGTGATGAGCCGTGCGTTCCGTTGCAAATAAATCCTTGGTTGCCTTCTGCTTCCCTTTCCGCGCCTGCGCGCAGGCCTGATGAATAATGCGCCGAGGTCAGCAGTCCGAGCATGCGTTTTTTGTCGGGGTCGCACCTCCTGGCCCGGGGAGCGATGGTGGCGGAATCACCGGGCACTGACGGAAACGGCGCCCATGGCGGAGATCATGATTTCATCGCCCGGCTTGAGGGTGGTGCCGGGGGTGGTGGTGAAATGGTTGGCGATGCTGGCGATGGTGTCGCGCACCGGATTGGGGTGAATGTAATCCATGAGGGACTGGTAATGGAAGGCGTGATCTCCTTGAACGACGCTTGCCTTGTAACGGTGGACAAGCAGTGGCGGCCCACTTGCGGTGGCGCACGTTGCGGGGAGGGGGCTTCTCGATCACGCGGAGCCCGGAAGGGGCGCGGGGATCAGAGGGCAGCGCGGGCGGGGCGGGACTGGCGGAGGGTGCGCCAGGAGAGGATGAAGACTCCGAGGGCGAGGGCGACGGAGATGATGGCGAGGGTGTAGAGCCAGAAGTAGGAACTGCGGCGGATGGAGATGTTTGATTCGCTGTCGAGCGATGCATGACGGAGAATGATTTCGTGGTCGCCGGGATCGAGATCCGCGGGGAGGGGCCAGGTCTGCTGGTCGTGGCGGGAGGAGATCATCTTGCGGTTCCTGCGGCTTTGATTGTCCACCTGGACGACGGGCCTTACGTCGGAGTCAAAACCGCTGGCTTCGGCGTTTTTGACCTGCCACACCAGGAGGGGGCCTGGGTAGTCGAATCGCTTGTGATTGACCTCGGCAATGCCGCCGAGCCATTGGATGGCGGGCTGGAGCCTGGGGGCTTCGTAGTGGGCGAGCTGCGGGCCGGGCTGCTCAAGCACGACGGGGGGAGGGGTGGGCACGCGGGGGACGCGGACGCGCTGTGGGACGACGCCCATGGCGTACCATGCGAGGGAAACTTTTTTGCTGCTGCGACCGCGGGACTGAAAGAACTTGGCGATGAGGATTTGTTTGAAGTCGCTGCGCGCGCGGTACATTTCGACCTTCCTGGCGTTGGGGCCGATGAAGTCGAAGTAACGGGCGATCTCGCCACGGATGGCGGTTTCGGGGTAGGTTTTGGCGAGGGTCTCGGTGTAGGCTTTGTAGTCGCTGGCGGTGTGACCGGGGGGGCCCTCCTTGCGATAGTCGGGGTCGTCTTCTTCGTCTGAAACGACGAAGAGGTAGTAGCCGAGCCTGGACTGCTGGGAGAGGGTGCCTGCGGCGCGGGCCATGGCGAGCCAGAAGCAGGTGCTTTTGTCGTTCATCTCCCCGGTCTTGGGGTAGGTGGACTCGATGAGGGTGTCGAGCTCGGCGGTGGTTTTGAGTTTGCGGGCGGTGCCGCTGGTGAGGACGGTCTGCACCGTGCCGATGCGCATGGTGAGGAAGCTGCTGTTGTCTGCGAGCAGAGGCCGGAGCTCCGCAGTGCCTGCTGCCGGGGGCTGGCCCAGGTAAGCGCCGAAGAGGCCGATCATTTCGGGATTGGCCTCGATGACCCATTTGTCATTGAGGTTTTGATTTTTGAAGCCGCGGCCGGAGACGATGGACTGGATGATTTTTTTGGCGTCTTCGTGTCCGTCGCGATCGCTCTTCACGGATACGGAGACGTCCACGAGCATGGCGACATCCTTGGCGGGGGCGAAGATGCGGTACTGGTCCTGGGCGGAAGAGGAGAATGCGGAGGCCAGAAAAAGCAGGAGCACCTGCCAGACCGATGCTGGAAGCGTGAATTTCATAGTGTGGCGCCTGCATGTTGGAGGGCAGTCCTGCTGAAGCAAGGGGGATGGGTAAACAGGGAGAACATGGGGGCTTACATGGGGCCAAGATCAAAGCAGCAGCACACTCCTTTTACGAGGACGGAGGCATTCCAAGGCCTGCGGTCAGGGCCTTTCCCACCATGACTTTCGATGGTCTTGCCGTTGTGAATGAGCCAGACGTGGCCGGGATGACTGCCTGACTTTTTGATGAAAGCAATCCGGAGCCAGCTGTCATTGAGTGAAGCCTTGTGCTTGTAGTCGACTTTGCGGAATTTTTTCTTGGTGAGGTAATCCATCTGAGTCCAGCTCCCATCCGGGAAGGAATGGTCTTTGCTGGCATTGTAAACGAGGTAGCGAACCAGGCCGCTGCAGTCGATGGCTTTGATTTTAGAAGGCTCGGCATTGATGGGATGCGCTTTGGAGCCGAGACCGTACTTGGTCTTGGCGGCGATGAGCTGATTTAACAGAGAAAAGCACTTTTCACGACTGACGAGAAGCTGAGGAGCGTGGCTGATGCCCATCATGGCATTCCAGTTTTCGACGTACTGGCGTTCGGTGCCCTTGCCGAGGTGAGTGTTCCAGTATCTCTTCCAGCATGCGGCCATGGCGGCGATGTCGCCGGCGTGTGGGATCTGAGCATGGCGCCTGAGATAATGGACGCGTGCCATGGCGGCGGCGTATTTGTCGTTATTGGCGAGCTCGGTGATCTTGTTCGCGGTGGGACTCGTCATGAGCCCGGTGACCTGGGCTGCGAGGGCCTTGTGATAGGCGAGGTAGTTTGACCAGATGTCGTTGTGGGTGGCAGGCTCCATCTGAAACAATCCCACCGCGGGGCCGCCGCCAATCTGGTGACGGTGCCTTAGCTGGCTTTCCTGGATAGCGGTTCCGAGAAGAAGCTCCTCGGCGTCCGCGCCACCATTTCCAATCTTGTTTAACGCCGGGCGGATGGCATTAGAGAGAAAATCACTGGGCAGCATGGCAGGTGGGGCTGAGAGGTTGGATTTCTGAGAAGGCTTGTGCCGCAGTGCTGTGGAGGAAGCGCTTCGGAGCAAGGTTTCAGGCGGAGCGGGAGAAGATCAAAACTCGAAGGCAAACTCGCCGTCTTTTGCGATGACGGCGATTTTTTCGAGGGGGCGGCCTTCCATCATGCGGGTGAGGAACTCGCGGCCGATTTCGGGGAGGAGCTGGTTGGTGACGATGGCGTCCACGAGGCGTGCGCCGCGCTCGAGCTCGGTGCAGCGCTGGACGATGAGATCGATGACGTCCTCTCCATAGGTGAAGGGTATGCCGTGGTTTTCCTTCACGCGCTTCTCCACCTTACGGAGGTTGAGCTTGATGATGGCGCGCAGCATTTCCTGGCTGATGGGATAGTAGGGAACGACGACGAGGCGGTTTAGCAGGGCATCGGGAAACACTTTCGTCAGAGGCAGGCGCATGGCTTTTTCCAGGGCTTCGGCATCTGGCATGAGCTCGGGATCTTTGCAGAGGCTGGTGACGACATCCTGGGCGGCATTGCTGGTGAGGATGATGAGGGTGTTTTTGAAGTCGATGAAACGACCTTCGCCGTCTTCCATCCAGCCTTTGTCGAAGACCTGGAAGAAGATCTCATGGACGTCTGGGTGGGCTTTTTCGACTTCGTCCAGAAGCACGACGGAATAAGGGCGCCGGCGGACGGCCTCAGTGAGCTTGCCGCCTTCGCCGTAGCCGACGTAGCCGGGAGGCGCGCCTTTGAGGGTGGAGACGGTGTGGGATTCCTGAAACTCGCTCATGTTGATGGAGATGAGGCTGCTCTCATCGCCAAAGAGTGTTTCGGCGAGGGTGAGGGCGGTCTCGGTCTTGCCGGTGCCGGAGGGGCCTGCGAGCATGAAGACGCCGATGGGGCGGTTGGGATTGTCCAGGCGTGCGCGGCTGGTCTGCACACGGCGCGCGATGGTGTCGAGGGCGTGACGCTGGCCGATGACGCGGCGTTCGAGGATGTCCGCGAGCTTCAGGGTCTGCTCGATCTCGTTTTTGACCATGCGACCCGCAGGGATGCCAGTCCAGTCCGAAATGACCGCAGCGACGGCATGCTCGTCCACATGCGGGAAGACGAGGGGAGTCTCTCCCTGCATGGTGGAGAGTTCTTTTTCGATTTCGAGGCAGGTGGCGAGGAGTGCGTCCCGGCCTTCGGCTTCGAGTTTTTGTGCAGACTCGCGCGCGGTGAGGAGTTTTTTGACGAGCTCTTTTTCAGCTTCCCAACGAGTGGTGAGGCCTGCGAGGCGCTCTTCCTCCGCGGCGATGCGCTCGGAGACGTCGGCTTTGCGCTTGGCGTGATCAAGGCCGATGGCGCCTTCCTTGTCGAGGATGTCGATTTCGGTTTTGAGGACTTCGATGAGGCGGGTGGCGTCTTCCACCTCGGCAGGCGTGGCATGCTGGCTGATGGCCACGCGAGCGCAGGCGGTGTCGATGAGGCTGACGGCTTTGTCCGGAAGCTGACGGGAGGGGATGTAGCGGCCGGAGAGGCGCGCGGCGGCCTCCAGCGCAGAGTCGAGCACGGGCACCTTGTGATGTTTTTCCAAAACCGGAGCAAGGCCACGGATCATGCGCACGGCTTTTTCCTCGTCAGGCTCCTCGACCTTGATGACCTGGAAGCGGCGGGTCAGGGCGGGGTCTTTTTCGAAGTATTTTTTGTACTCGGCCCAGGTGGTGGCGGCGATGGTGCGAAGGGTGCCACGAGCGAGGGCTGGCTTGAGAAGGTTGGCAGCATCGTTCTGGCCGGCCTGACCGCCTGCGCCGATGAGCGTGTGGGCTTCATCGATGAAGAGGATGATGGGCTTGGGAGAGGCCTGGACCTCTTCGATGACTTTTTTGAGACGCTCTTCGAATTCGCCCTTCATGCTGGCGCCGGCCTGGAGCAGACCGAGATCGAGCGAGCAAAGCCTGACCTCGCGCAAGGCTGGCGGGACATCGCCACTGGCGATCCGCATGGCGAAACCTTCGACGACAGCGGTTTTTCCCACGCCAGCCTCCCCAGTGAGGATGGGATTGTTCTGACGGCGGCGCATGAGGATGTCCACGATCTGGCGGATTTCCTCGTCGCGGCCGAGAATGGGGTCGATCTCGCCATCGCGGGCGCGCTGAGTGAGATCGACTGCGAATTGAGCGAGGGCGCTGCCGCCTTTGCCCTCTTCCTGAACAGCGCCGCTGGCCTCGCCAGGCGTGGCGCCCGCACCCACGTTTTCCGTCATGCCGTCCTCGGGAGAGCCGGTGATGATTTTCGTGAGTTCGTCGGTGAGGACGTCGGCATTGATTTTGCGGAATTCATCGCTGAGGGCGAGGAAGTGACCGGCGAGAGAAGGGCTCTTCAGCATGCCGACGACGATGTGTCCGGTGCGGACCTTTCCCTGCTTGTACATGAGGGAGGCGTAAACCCAGCCCTGCTCGGAGGCCTCGCGCAAGGACTGTGAAAAGCCGCTGATGCTGCTGGCGCCGCGCGGGAGGAGATCGAGACTGCGCTGCATGTGGCTGCTGAGCTTGGAGGCATCCAAGCCGAAATGCTGAACGATGCGGTGAAGGTCGCTGTCCTGCTCGTTGAAGACCTGATGCAGGAAATGAATGAGCTCGATCTTGGGATTGCCACGCAGCTTGCAAAAAGTGGCGGCACTTTCCATGCACTTGTAGCCGAGGCGGTTTAAACGTCCAAAGAGGTCAGCGGGGCGGATTTCAGCCATAAGATCGGGGTGAGATAAGGAGTGAAGCGGAAGCGGGAAGGGTATTCAGGAGTTTTCCGAGGGAACTAGGCCACCGCCACGTATTTGATAATCATGAGGATGATTTTGGAACGGAAGACTGCCTAGCCACGAAGTGTACCCAAGGCGTCCACTACGACCAAGACAAATTTTGGGAACCTCTTCCTTTTTTAAAATAATGACGGTATTCCAGTAGAACTGACGCCGGGTGTAAAAGTCGATCCAGTCATGCAAACGCCGATGATTGGCGCCTTGGGGCAGGAAGCTTTCGAACTGCGCCAAAGACATGGGCCCGAGATGGACGGTGATCTTGAGATTGCGATCCCAAATCCTGGCACCGACCACGCAGGTGCCGCCGAGAACGCCGGTCTGCGGAGACTCGCCGATGCGACAGCGCTGCTCTTCTGGAATGGTGAGCCAATGGCCGGTGAGGGAATAAACTTCCGCAGTGGTGGAGAAAACTTCAGCGAGGATGCCTTTGAGTCCGCCGGCATGGCGTGTCTGGCAGGCAAGATGGCCGGTGAAGGGGAGTTTTTCGGAAGTGGGAATGGAATCCAGCCCGTCAAATTCTGGCACGCCCAGACCGCAGAGGCTAGCCGTCCATTCGGCAAAGGAGCGGTCCTCTGCGCGATCGAAGTCGACGGTCTTGTGCGCGACCGCCCATGCCCGGTAGAACAGGGCAATCATGCGGTGGTGGAAGAGGTCCAGGAATTCGGCGAGCGTGGTGTCCTTAGGAGCAAGGGAGCCGGGCTCCGAACTCGCATCGCTGGCGAACTGGGGAGCATCCGGATCCTGAATACCGCGGAGGCGATTGCGGATGAATTCGGTGAGGCGGAGGGGGAGGGGGCCGTTTGGCCCCGTCAGGCCAGTGAATTCGACGGTGATCTTGCGCGGGCGTGCCTCGTTCTGAGGCAACGCAAGTGTGCTGGGCGCAAAGCCCAGATTGAGGAGCTGGCCGAAGCGCACCGCATCGTCGCGGAGCATGAGGGAGCGACCCACACGGGGAGAGTCCGCATGCAGGCACTCCAGCATGCGAATGGTCTGGAAGAAGTCGTAGCGCCAGGGCTGCGCGAAGAGTTCTTCAATCAGACGACTGGGATCCTGCCCAGGCGTGGCGGCCATGTGAGCACCTCCTTTCGCTGCACGGTTTTAAGTTTGAGGCGGGTAAAGTTGTTCAGGGACACATAGCGTGCCAGGAACTGCTCCAGGACGCTGGCCAGAGTAAAGACGCCAGCGCCGGCGAAGCGGTCTTCATCGAGATTCAAATCCACATCCATGCCACGCACAAAGACGACGGGACCACCGCCGGGACTGCGGGCGAGAGAGGGGCGGCTCTCCACCGAAACGATGCCATCAAGCATGCGCTGAATGGCTGTGCTGCCGGAGGCGTAGAGGCGAAGCATCTCCCGCAGGGCGAGAACGCCGGTGGCCGTCTGATTGTCTGCGAGGGACAGGTAGTTTAAGGAGAGCAGGCTGATCGCGCGCCAGGCCTGCCTTCCTTCGGCAAAGGAAGGGCGGGGAGAGGTAGGACCGACGAGACAGCGGATGCTCTTGACGGGCATGCTGTCCTCCGGGATGAAGTCCGTGTCCACCAAACCTCTTGGCATGGTAAGCGGGAGGTGGCGGTTGGTGCAGAGTGCGGTGACCGCGAGCTGTTCAAGCTTGGGCGAAAAAGGAGCCGACTGAGGGTCCACGAGACTGAGGAACACCTCGCTGCCGACGTACGTGGAGCGGGGGCCCGCCTGGCGCTCGTTTTCTGACAGGGTGCGTGGCAGGCGGTTGACGGCATAGAAACCGGCGGGTGCGGCGGAGTGAGCCGGCTGCAGATAGAAGGGGTGGAAGGCCTGCTGGTCCGTGGATGTGCGGCCGTAGCCCGTGACCTCCAGGATGGTGTGGATTTCAAAGTCCAAAGTGCGGAGGCGCTCCGCGATGGCCTGGTATTCGGTGTGGCCGGGAAGGATGGGAATGCGATCCAGGCGTTTGCGGAAAAGATTGACGACAGGGGTGCAGTTGAGCTGAAAGAGATCTCCCGTGACGAAACCCTCCAAACCCTCCTGTCGCTCGGACAGCGGGATGATGACTTCAAGCTCCCGCCCGGAGAGTTTTTCCAGTGCGGCACGGGTGCCCTTGATGGCAAAAAAGTGATTGCGCTGGGGAAGCAGGAAGTGCTCCCGCAGGATGCGGTGGCCTTCGAAAGAACGCGGGCTGAAGGGAAGAATGGCTTCGTCTTCTGCAAAGCCCACATGTTCCAAGGCAGTCTTTGGAAGCCAGGTGGCGGCCTTGTGACGTGGAGAGGAAGGAGTGGTGATGAGCACGCCCTGGGCGTGAGAAAACAAGCTCTCCAAGACCGAGGAAGGGAGCTGGTTTTCTCCGTGAATGTAAAAGACGAGGCGGTCGCACTCCACCTGGCCGAGGTGGCTGTCATCCGGACCCTGGAGAACGAGGCGCAGGCGGAGAGCAGCACGCGCGTCAGGACAAAAACGGGAGAGCTGAAGTTCTCCGACATTGCGCGTGTGGTACTCCGCGCCGTCTTTTCCTTCTTTGATCAGGAAAGGGAGCAACTGCAAAGGATGCGCGGTGGTGAATGTGCAGGTGGTGGCCTCGTCCTTGACGCGCAGAGAATTCAAGACAGCGCCACGTGGCACGGTGGTGCCTGCCAGCAGGGCCTTGTCGTTGTAGTTTGGCTCAAAGCGAACGACGGCCGCGGAGGGCCATGGCGCCATGTAATCCGGGTAGACCGTCTCCAAGATTCCTTGAGTGAAACGAGGGAACTCGGATTCCAGCTTTAGCTGAACGCGGGCGGCGAGGTAGGCGAAACCCTCCAGCAAGCGCTCCACGAAGGGATCCTGACAGGTGTCACGAGATTCCTTGTCGAGCGCTAGCCGAGCCGCGATCTTGGGATAGGCAGCGGCGAACTCCCCGGCATGCTCACGGATGTGGCGCAGCTCGATTTCATAGAGTTCAAGAAAAGTGCGGTTCATGAGGCTGAAAGGATGTCGCAGGCGCCGGTTTCGAGGTCCATCTCGGTGCGGAAAACGACACGCTCCGCGTGAGGATGCGCCCAGAGCTGACCATTGATTTCAAAGGAGATCTTGGCTTCGTCTCCGGTGCTCTGAATGAGCCGCACGTGCAAAGAATCCGCGATGATGCGGGGCTCGAAGAGCAGGATGGCGTCGCGCAGCTCGGTCTCAATCTGAAGGGCGTCCAAAGCGGTGGAAGTCATGCCGGCGAGATCGCGCGTGCCGTAATTGAGGACTGACTGGGAAACGAGTTCATAATCGTAAATCTCCCCGCTCTGCAGGTGCTTGGGGGAGTTGAGGAGCCAGCGCAAATCCCGCAGGACGGAGTTTTTGTACTCACGGAGCTGAATCTTTCTGCGATTGGAAGGGTCTCCACGCTGAGACGGGGCTTCGTCGATCAACCTGTCAAACAGGCAGGGCAGGCGATGTTCGGCTTCCTCGGGCATGGTGGGGGAAGAAGCGGCTAGGTGGCGGGATTGAAGGTGATTTCGCGAGTTTCCAGGATGGGGAATTCACCGCTTTCAGTCATCCACACGCGCTGGCCGCTGCCGATGTAGTAGTTTTCGACCGGAGCGTCCCAGCCAGTCTGGCGGGCGAGGCGGAGGCTGTCATCCTGCCAGGTCTGGGATCCTGGATAACGTACGGGAATGAACGCGGAGATTTCGGAATCGTTTTCCAAGGTGAGAGTCGCGGCGCTCCATACTGCATCGCGGGCCTGGGAAGGAGGCTCCATCTGAATGCTCTTGAGGCGGTTTTGGGGGATCCAATAATACTGGCCCTGGATGATCGCCTCGATGATGACGCTGATGCGGCTGTCTCCATCCATGAGCCAGGAGAAGGGCTGACCATTGATGGTGCCGGAAATGGCAGGTGCACGGTTCAGGGCTTCGGTGCGCAGGGAGATGGCAGCAGAGTAGTCGCCTTTGGCACTGCTGGACAGCGACTGAAGGAGGTAGGGCAGCCAGTCGGAGGGCTCGCCGAAGATGGTGGGAGCCTCCTCGCCTTGAAAAACATATTTCCGGCGAACTTCAGCCTGCACGACGTTGTTGAAAACGATGGGGAGGGGGGACTGCCTGCCGACGAGTTCCGAGTAAGCCACCAGCTGGTTGGAGGCGGCCTCCCAATCAGCCTTGAGGCAGAGCAGCTGAAACAGCATGAACCGCAGCTCACCCTCCGTGGGAGCTTTGCGGATGGCGGCTTTGCAAGCAGACACGGCACCTGCAAGGTCACCGCCTTTGAGCTTTTCCTGAATTTCCTCAGATGCGGTCATGGAGAGTGTGGATGGGGATGGAATGAGCGGGCAAAAAATAGGCGTGCCCCCTTTAAGGGCACGCCGAAAACCTGATGAGACTGGCTGAAGACTAGGTCGTGACGTTGGTGACGAGGTCGTGAGTGGCGGTCATGTTGGCCACCTTGGCGCCCGTCTTGTTGTCGAGATGGTTGTACTCCCACTTCACCTTGCCGAAGGTAAAGGAAACAGTTTCCACCGGGAAGTCCTGCCCCTGGCCGCCACCGACGTTCACCGCAGAGATCACGACGTTTTCGAAGGTGTACTTCATGAACACCTCCTTCTGGCCGGTGCTCTTGCAGATCTCAACCACGGCTTTGTCCAGGTGCTTGCCCGAGCAGCAGTTTTTGTTGAGGTATGGAGTGCTGAGATCCATGCGCTTGGTGATGGTGAAGTCCTGCACGTCCACCTTGCCGGCGACACGTGAGGAGCCACCGCTCACAGCACCGGAGCCGTGCTGGGCGAGGCCGTGGGAGAAGGAGAAAACTTCGATCCAGTTCTTGTGCTTTTCGTCAGTGGACTCGCCTTTGATGGGTTCCAGCTGGAGGTAGGTGTCGAATGACATAGGGGTGGTGGTGTTTGATGTTAGGTTGTATTAGGCTTGGATTGCGTTGATCGAGAAAGGTTTGAGGCGGGATCAGCTCTTGCGTTCGGAAGGCAGTCGGGCCACGAGGCGGAGGCTGACGTTCACGCCTTCCAGCTGGAAGTGCGGACGCAGGTAGAACTGAGCACGGTAGTAGCCAGGGTCTTCCGGATTTGCCTGCACTTCGACCAGTGCCTTGGCCAGGGGCTTTTCCGCCTTGATGTCGTCGCTGGCGCCCGAATCGGTGACATACTGCTGGATCCAGCTGTTGAGCCAGAGCTCCATGTCGTCACGCTCCTTGAATGAGCCGATCTTGTCGCGGACAATGCACTTGAGGAAGTGTGCGAAACGGCAGCAGGCGAAGAGGTAGGGAAGACGAGCCGAGAGATTGGCGTTGGCGGTGGCGTCCTTGTCGTCGAACTTGGCAGGCTTTTGCAGAGACTGGGCGCCGATGAAGGCTGCGTAGTCGGTGTTCTTCCAATGGGAGAGCGGCATGAAGCCCAGGCGGGCCAGCTCGTGCTCACGACGGTCGGTAATGGCAATTTCGGTGGGGCACTTCATGTCCACGCCGCCGTCATCTGTCGGGAAGGTGTGGACAGGGAGGTTTTCAACCAAGCCGCCGCTTTCGACACCACGGATCTGGGCGCACCAGCCGCTCTTTTTGAAGGCGCGGGTGATGTTCGTGCCCATTGTATACGCGGCGTTGGACCAGACGAAATTCTCGTGGCTTGAGCTGCTGGCCTCTTCTTCGAAGGCAAAGGCGTCCACCGGGTTGTTTTTGGTGCTGTAGGGGAGACGGGACAGGAAGCGGGGGAGGGCGAGGCCGATGAAACGAGAGTCTTCGGAGTCGCGCAGGCTGCGCCAGGCAGCGTATTCAGCGGTGTCGAAGATTTTGGCCAGGTCGCGCTTATCACCGAGCTGCTGCCAGCTTTCCATGTTGAGGAGGCTGGGGCCGGCTGCGGAAATGAACGGGCAGTGGGCGGTGGCGGCGATTTTAGAGATATCGCGCAGGCACTCGACATCTGGAGCGCTGTGATCGAATTCAAAGTCACCAATCATGGCGCCGAATGGCTCGCCGCCCGGGGTGCCGAACTCCTCTTCGTAGATCTTCTTGAACAAGGGGCTCTGGTCCCAGTTGGCCCCGGGATAGCTCTTGAGCGTGCGATGAACTTCCTTCTTGGAGATGTTCATCACCTTGATTTTCAACTGAGTGCTGGTTTCCGTATTGAAGACCAGATGGTGAAGACCGCGCCATGAGCCTTCAAGCTTGGTGAAGTCGGCATGATGCATGATCTTGTTGAGCTGTGCGGACAGCTTTTTGTCGATCTGTGCGATGACGTCCTGGATGTAGGTCAAAACATCGTCGCGGATCAGTGTGGAACCGGAGAGGGCGTTTTCAGCGAGGGTTTGCACGGCCGACTTGACCGCGCTGAGGCGTTCGTCAGTTTTGGCGGCGAAGCTTTTCTGCAGAAGCTTGTCGAACTCACTGATTTCGACGGTTGATTCCTGAGTGGCGGTTGGGGCTTGCTGCTGCGCGGACATTGGTCGGGAAAGGTTCGGCGGGTGGATGGATGAAATACGAGAGGGGAAGAGTGATCAGGCCTCCTCGGGCTTTTTGGAGGAAAGGACACTCTTCATGAGGCCTTCATCGCGGATAAGTTTCTCCAGCAGATCTTCGGCCTGGGTGCGGCCATCCATGTAGCTCAGGAGGTTTGAAAGCTCGGTGCGAGCCTCCAGAAGTTTTCTCAGCGGCTCAACCTTCTTTGCGATGGCCTCCGGAGAAAAGTCGCTCATGCTTTCGAAAGAGATGTCCACCGAAAGGTTGCCGCCGTCTTCGGAGAGAACATTCGGAACGCTGAAGGCGGCGCGTGGCTTGATGGCCTTCATGCGATCGTTGAAGTTGTCCATGTCGAAGTCGAGGAACTTGCGATCTTTGACAGGGGGCAGAGGTTTTTCAGGATCCTGCTTGCCGGAGAGATCAGACATGACGCCCATGACGAAAGGCAGCTCGACCTTCTTTTGAGCGCCATTGACATCCAGTTCGTACTCGATGTGGACGCGGGGGGCTCGGTTGCGTTCGATAAACTTGGTGCTGCTTTCGGATGGCTTGGGCATAAGGAGTATTAGTTATAGCATCGAAGACCGGGGGAAGTTTTATCAGGTGGATTTCCTGCGGTCAAGGTGAGTGTTTGCGGATTTTAAGAATCTTGAACTTCTATGGTTGGACTAAGCACCTGTGTAGCATGTTCCTTAGTCGTAGCGAGTTCGTCGAGGAGATCCATGAAGTTTTTGCCGATGCATCGGGATGCTCGGCGCAGCAAGTAGGGAAGCGGACTGGAGGGTTCACTTTTTTCAAAGAACTGCGCGATCTGCTCCAACTGCTGGGCTGCCTGTGCACGGGAGGCGATGGCACTGCCAAAGCTCGGACCCGCTGCTGCAGACGTGCCGCCGACGGTTTGAACAGCGTTGCTTTCGCCTTCGGCGCTGACGGCTTCTGGTTCGGCAGACAGCGGTTTGAGAGCATCGATCATGCGCCCGAGCAGCTCACGAAGTTTGACGAGGTTCATGGCTTCAGCCGAGCCACCCAGCTCGTATGAAATTTCTTCGATCGCGTGCACGTGGGTGAGGGCATCCTCGATGATGGCGAGGTTGTTGACGTGCTGATCGCGAGGGGTGGCCTGGAAGACACCAAGAACCAGACGGCCGTGATTGGCGACGTCATTGTCCGGCGACTGCTTCTCCTCGACCGCTTTTTCGTAGTCTTCGAAGCTGAAGCTGCCTCCTTCGGCCCTGGCGATCTGCACTCGCATGGGCTTGAGGATGAAGCGCGGGCTCGACAAGCTGTCGATGAGTGTGTGGCGAACTTCCCTAGGGTAGAGATGAGGCCAGAAATCGCGGCACCAGAAGTGAATGAGACGCAGGCCATCACGAAATCCGGAAAAGCCTTCGTTCATGAGGCCGCTTTCGGCCAGGATGGCGCCGAGGTGGAGGTGCTTGGTGCTGGAGGCGAGGGTGAGGGCTGCCTCCTGGATTTCCGGCCATTTAGGTGGCTGAAGCACGCCATTTTTCATTTCGCCTTCGAGTTTGGCCTTCAACTGACTGAAGGCCTCATAGAGGCCCTTGTGTGCTTCAAAGTCGTCGGCGTCCGGGCCGCAAGGCAGTTCGGCGGAAATGGGAGAGAGAAGATGTTCGATGTCCATGATGGTTTAAATTAAAAGTCCTAAAGATTCATTTGATCCAATCGATGATTTCCTGGCGCACCTTGTTGAAGAGGTTGGGTCTGCCTTCGACAGCCTGAGGGGCGGGGAACAGGGATTCCTGGCTCAACCAGCTTTCGAGGGCGGACTGTGCCTGCTGGCGAATATTGTCCGGAACTGTGAATGGAACCTGGGTGGTGAGAGGCTGGGCCGCCTCATCTGCAAAGATGGAGGCGAGAGCCCGCGCGCCAGGAGGAGAAAGCCAGATGTCTGCAAAGGGGCGGCCGCGGCGCCAAAGGAAGCTGATGCATGGTTTGGAGCCGCAAAGCTGGCGAAGAAACGAAGCCCAGAGGGTGATGGACGGCCATGAGACGGAAGAATGGATGGGCAGTCTGGCCCGTCCTGCGCCTGCGCCTTCCGGAAGCAGGGCGTGACAGCAGCGGAAAATCCCTTCGCGATTGCCTCCACCCGGAGGCAGGTGCTGCAGCCAAGATTCGCGCGCCGATGAATTGGGCGGGGCCTTGGCAGAGGCGGACTGCCTGATTTCACTCAACTGGCGTTCTGCATCGGCGAGAGTCTGCCGCAAGGCGGTGAGGTCCGCAGCGACGCGCAGCTTTTCCAAAGTGGTTTCGAAAGCGGCGGCCATGAGCCCGACTTCGTGCAGCAAGGACAGCTCTCCCGTGTGCAGGGCGAGGACCAAGGGGTATTGTTTCCGGCCAACGGCGTCTTCGGAATGGACAAGTCGTGCAACCAGGAGGCCGGTGGGACCGAGGCACAGAAGATTGTGATCGTAGGGAATCGAGTCGGTCTGACCCAAATCTTTGAACCAGACCTGACGGCTCAGGCATTCACCGATGCCTTCGATGTAGAGCCCCTGCTTGAATGCCACCAGCGATGAGGAGGCGAGATTGATGTCCTCCAAATGGTCTGCAACCAGGGGATGCTTGCCGAACAGAGCCAGCGAAGTTCCGGGGGCTGGTTCTGCAAGAAAGGACAGGCTTGCGGTGGACATGGCGGCGCTGGGGTGAAGCTACTTGGGCATGAAATCTTTGTGGTCAGGCCACTGGCCCACAGGCAGGCTGGGAGTGGACTTGAGAATGAAAACCTTGCCGGAACTTCCGATGGCGAAACGGTTCCTGCCCGTGCGTGCAATCTCTCGCAGGAGGGGCCAGTTGCCGGATGAGCTGGAGTATTCGGAAGTGGAATTGGAAGCGGGCGGAGGACGTGCAAAAGTCAGGGTGATGCTGACTGAGCCGAAGCCGTCATAGGGGACTTCCTTGGAGTTTCCGTTGGGCGGACCGTCGGCTTTTTTGCTGCCTGCAACGATGACTTTGATATTGATGAATCCTTCCTGAATGGATTCTGTGAGACTGGTCTTCGGGGCGGCGGGTGCAAAAGTTCCGGCTGGGGCGGCAGGATCGTTGGTTTCGGTTTGCTTGCTGATCGTTTTGGCGGGTTCGACGGCATCGACCTCGATGGAAAGACCGCCAGAGAGGGCTGCCTTGATTCCCATGACGATTTCGAGTTTTTTGAAGAGATCTTCGACAGGACTGCGATCCAGGCACTGGTAGAGAGGCGAGCTGAACTGAGGGAGAGTCTGCATGTCCTTCTCCACTTTGGCCATCTCCTTGCAGGCCTGCTCGAAAGCAAACTTGGTCTCATAGCTTTCCGTGCGGAGGGTGAGCGGGAAACGCAGGGTCTGGTGCAGGCGGGTGCGAAGCTCCTGCTCGTAAGCGCGGAACACTTCGGAGATGAGAGGGGTGCCGCGGAATCTTTGCAGGTAAGCACAGATCTTTTCCTGCATGGCAGCGGCGGGATCGGCCGCCTTGTCCGGAGGATTGGCGGGCTTGGGGGCCTGAGAAGCGGTGGCGCTGTTGACGTATTCGGTGACCTCCTGGAGCTTTTGCGCGAGGTTTCCAAGAGTGTTTCCCAAGGACACGCCGACATCCTGGCTGTTGAGAGGTGCAAAGGCCGTCTGGTAAGCCGTGAAACGTTTGCTGGCGGCATTCCAGATGCTCTCGTGGTTTGTCTCATCACCGCCAGCGCCCTGGGTGCCGGCTATTCGCATTTTTTTGGCAAGGCTTTCCGCATGCTGCAGGCCGTCCGGAGGATCACGCATACCCTGCATGGCCTGAGTGATGGTTTTGGCGATGGTTTCCACAACATCCATGCCGAGGCGCGTCTGCATGCCCTGTGAACTGCCTGCGTCAGCGACACGACGATACTCCGTCATGGCCTCGAGGAGCGGGTTCATACCTTCGCTTTCAATAATGCTGCGCGGGCCTTGGGGCTGTTTCTCGGCCATTTCCAGCAGATGGTTTTCAGCACGCTTCAGATTTTCGATGGCGTTCCTGGTGCGTTCGGCGGCTTCCTGGCGGTTTTGGTCGTTCGAGGCGGCCTCGGCACGGGTTTTGCCAAAGATGAAATCCGCGCCTTTGGCGAGAGCGGATTCCGCCAGGTCATCCGGTTCACGCATCCACTGGCGGACCGACAGCTTCACTTCGGAAGAGTAAACATCGACGGTGCGTTTGGCGAGGTCTTTGGCCAGACGCTCGAGCACGGTCCTGGCAGGTCCGGGTTCTTCTGTAATCGTGACGCCCGCAGGGAAATCGAGCGGGATGCCTCCGGGAGGCGCAGGGTCTGTCACGTAAAGCAGAAGATCGAGGAACCAGTGCTCCCACTGGTCCTGGGTGACCTGGCCCTTTTCAGAGGCCAGCCAGGTTTCCAGCTCCACCAAACGTTTGTAAGCTTCAGAGAGCAGGAGCTGGGTTTCGGGGGTGGTCATGTTTCCCGGAGCCACATCCCAGAGGATGCGTTCACGTGCGGCGTCTAGCACCGGCTTCATCACAGCGCCTTCAAAGAGTGTGAGATAGGCCAGCTGGCGACGCTCCAAAAAGTCGCTCCATTCGGGGACAGGCTTGAACACCCAGGAGAAACTGATTTTTTGATGCACCCGGGCATGAATGAGGGCGAGCTCGTCAAGGGGATCGGCCGGCTGTTTGCTGGAGCTGGAGGAGACTTCGCGTTTGGCGAGGTACCAGCGGGGGCGGTCAGGCAGATTGTCCGAGTGATGAGAACTGCGGCCGATCACACGAAGGAATGTGCCGTTCTGCCAGGTGCCATTGGCGGAGGCCCACATGGCCTGGTCTTCTTTCAGGTTGTCCTCAATGCGGTTTTTCACCAACCACGCGAAACCCAGACCCAGGATCAGGATGGCGATCGTGGCGCCGTAGAAGGTGGTGAGGCGTTTGCGCAGGTGAGCGCCGACGTCAAACAGCTTGGTGACGAGGCCTTTTTCCGGGAAGATTTTTTCGAGGAAGAAGTCGCGCAGGAAGGCGGATTTTTTGCGCTCGAAGATGCCCTGCGGCAGCTGATTGAGCGAGACACCGAGGAGCTTTGCGAGCTCTGCGTCGAGCTGCGCGCCCTCCCGCACGGCGGTGGTGAAAAACACGCCGCGGAAGAAGGGAGGTTTGGCGGCCCAGAAGCCGGTCTGGAAAATGACGTCGAGGTAAAGCTTGATGCGCGGAGCCAGGGTGCGGATGAACTGGGGGAAAGCGTAGACAGCATCGACCTCATCCGCACGCCGGGTGTCAGGATTGGGAGGCACGGGGTCTGAAAGCAGCGCGAGGGCACGGCCCTGAAGCCGGCGCGAAATGGTGTCGATGGCCTGGAAAATAGTCTCCGAAGAAAACGGCTCCCCGAGTGGCGCTGGATTGGCCCAGCCCATCATCTGGCGTTCGTATTTTGACTGGCCTTCCATGTCAAAAAATTCGCGAAAGCCGGGCATGCGGTCGCTCTTGCTGATCATGAGATAGATCGGGAAGCGGACATCAAGCGCCTTTTGAATCATGGCCAGCTGGGCAGCGATGACGCGAGCCTTCTGCTCAGCGACCGGAGGCGGATCGGAGAGGAGACTGTCCGTGGGGATGGTGAGGATCATCCCATTGATGGGGCATGAGGGGCGGTTGTCCCGGAGGAGCTTGAGAAAGCTCTCGAAGCGCGCTGAAGCCTCGGGCTGCATGAGCATGGCGCCTGCAGTGTCGAGGATGATGGCCTGATTGGTGAACCACCAGTCCATGGAGTAGGTACCGCCGGTACCCTGGAGAGTGTCGTGCAATGATTCGGGGAAGCGCAGTTCACTGCGGCGGATGGCCTCGGTCTTGCCGCAGCCAGGCTCCCCGACGATCACGTACCAAGGCAGCGAGTAGAGATCCCGGCCATGCTCGTGAAAGATCTGGATGCCCCTGAGAAACTTCTTTCGCAAATCATCCTGCCGGGCGATCTCCGCAGGATCGGAGAGATTGTCATCCCAGCCTGAAGCAGAATTGCTCAAGGCCTCTTCGAATCCCTCGCCCTGAGCCTGCTGTTCTTTTTTGGCTTTGCGCGCACGAATGCCCAGGATCACAAGGCCGATGACCGTCATCACGCTGATGGCAGCGACGGCCCAGTAGGTGCCGTCTCCCTGATATTTGTCTCCGATAAAATAGGCGATGCCGGAGATGGAGCCTGCTAGCAGCAGGCTGAAGATGGAGGTCAATGGGGAAGGCAGAGCATCGTAAAGCCAGCTGGTGCCCTGGCTTGCGGTGTACACTTCCATTTCCGGCCGTTGAGGCTTGGGAACATTGGGTTTCCGAGTTTTTTTCGGCATGAGAGTGGTCGGTTTCAGGGGTTATTTCAGCCGAGACTGACTCCATGGCACGCCTTGATGGGACTCGTTTATCTCCCGCAGGTGCTGCTGGGTTTCGAGCTGTTCCACGAGGTTGTTTGCCAGCAGAACGTACAGGGGAAGACCGGCCAGAAGGAGACCGCAGACGCCGGCAAGGAGAAGGGATTTTTTGAGCTCGGGCGGGCGGATGAAATCGCGGCCGTCGGTGTATTGATAGGTCTGCGGCATGAGGCGCTCTTCGGAGTCCTCCGCCAGCCAGGGGCGGATGGAAGGTGTGATCTGGCGCATGTAATCCTGCAGACGTGGCAGTTCGTTGAAGTAACGCCCCTGGAAGCCAAGGCCAATGCAGACGTAATAAACCAGCAAACGCTCGGCGACCGCTTTGGAAGGGGTCTGCTTGAGCTCTATGTCGAGGTGGTTCAAGAAGAAGGCGTCGTCCCCCGCGAGGCCGTCTTTGACAAAGCCAAGGCGCTCCATCTGCCAGCGCTCGCGGAAGGCGAGGTGCTTGTTCTGGCTGATGATGTCATCAATGAAGTAGTTCACCGGCGTCTTGAGCTGGCGGACGTGCTCCATGAGGTGGGGATCTTCGGCGGCGCGCTTGTCGATCGCAGCAAGCAACGAGGTCACTTTGGAACGGACCTCGCCGTAGGAAAGCTGTGCACCACCGCGTGCCAGGCGGTTTACCTGGCAGAGATACTGGAGGAGCGGATCGTAAAGCTGGAGGGCGATCATGGCTGCAGAGTGGGAGGAGCCTGCGGAAAGAGAGTCAGCCTTCCCCGGCGGGAAGTGTGGCGTATAGGGCGATGCGGAATTTGGTGTAGTCCGCCGATTCAAACTTCACGATGCCTTCAGGCTCGCGTTTGAAGAAGTCCCAGATGCGGTCGCTGTCCAAGGCATTGATGCGGAAGAAGAAGCGGCCGGCCTTTTGAGGCAGGTCGGCATGGGCCACTCGCTCCTCCTGAAGGATCAGGCCGCGCAAGGCGCGCGGGCCAAAGCTGGCAGGCATGAGCTTGAAGTGATCGGGATCTTCCACCAGGCGGCCAAGAGAGGTGGGGTCGAGGCTGCTGCATTCGATGCCAAGATAGTAACCGGTGGCATTTTGAAAGAAGTCAGGGCGGAGATCTCCCACAAACCAGCGCTTCTGGGTGTCGAAGTGGAAGTCGATCTTGCGATGACGAACCTTGGTGATGGCTCCGAGGAAGCTGCGAATCTTAAGATCAAGATCCGCGAAAGGAGGCCAGGGCGAGTCATGATCATAAGGCAGGGGATCGTCGAGACCGCGCGCGGGATAAAGGGAGGAGAGTTCCGCGAGGAGATCGCGCAGAGCGAGGTAAACCTCGAAAGGGGGCACCCGACCGCCGCAGCCGCCGATGTATTCATCGATCAAGGAAGGGAGCAGCGCGGCGGAGCGTGACAAGCAACGCAGGCGGCTGAGCTGCTCAAACTGCCCGCCCTGCAACAGGCGCAGGTCAAGCTGAGCAGCGGCGAGCTGGGTGGCAAGCTGCTCCCGGGTGGCGCAAATCTGGCTGGTGAGATCGCGCACGAGCTGGAAGATGGGCGGGCTGCTGCACAGCAGCAGGGAGGCGGGGACGAAAGCAGGATCGGAGCGGGGATGGCCGGCGGACTCGCCCGCCACCTGGCGCACAATCTTCAGCAAGGGGAGAAACTGGACATCCTGTCTGGAAGCTTCGTCGGTGGAGATCGTCAGCAGGCCGTTGAGTTTGCGCACTTGAACCGGCTGAGGGTTTTTGCCGGTGTTTTCATCACAGATTTCCTGCTCATCGACCTTGTAGAGCACCATGTCCTGTTTGCCGGAGCGGGAGTCCTGATAGTCGATGGTATTGCGACCGCTGGCATGCCAGAGCGGCAGGGATAGACCGACGGTGATGCCGGTGACGTTGCCTTCGAAGGCATTGCGAATGTCCAGAGCAGGAAGTGCGGCGTCTTCCGGAAAGCGGAAAAGGAGGCCGTCCGGCATGGCGACATGAAGCTTGTCGAATTTGACGCGATGGGCCGCGAGATCATCCTGGGCCAGGCTGGCTTCAATGACGCCGTAGGAAAAGGCCATGGAATAACGCCGTTCCCCCCAAACATTGAGGAGCATGGACCTTTGCAAAGTCTGAAGGTGGTGGGGCTGCAGGAAAAGGCCTTCGTGCCAGTGAACTTGGAAGGACATGGTAAGAGAAAAAGAAAAAGGGATGGGTGGGGAGCTTGAGAGGAGGGATCAGCCACGCTGTGCCGCGTGGTAGAAAGTTTCAGCGGCGTCCACCACCTGCTGCAGCAGGCGGTGTTCGATTTCGTTCGGTGTGAGAGAGTCGCCGAGCTGTCGGTAGCGGTTCCAGAGGTCTTCCGGGGAGGGTGGGCGGCCGCCGCGGGATTTGCGTACTTCCTGAACGACGGTGTCTGGATCCAGGTAACGTGAGAGGCTGGTGGAGAAAGCCTGGCTGCCCTGGCCCAGACCACTGAGAATGGCAATGAACAGCCGGGTGGCTGAAGTTTGATCGCGCAGTGCCGCAGCGAGGGCGGAGGCGCTTTCCGGGCGAGTGAGGCTCTCACGCAAAAGCTCGAGAATGGGGCGCCGAATGTTGGAGGAGGGCTGGATACGTTTGTCTCCCTGGAGGTTCTGCCAGGCATCCCAGACGGTGTTGAGCATGTCTCCGAGGAAGCCCACGTGCTTGGTGAGCGCCGCCAGAAGGCCCAAGACTTCAACAAGGTCGAGCGGATCGTTTTGCGCCGCAGGAGGCATTTTTAATTCCGATCTGATGATGGCCATCTTGAGGTCCGCCACATCCTCCCGCTCTGGATCCAGCTTGACGTATTTGCTGGTTTTGGAGGCTGGGGCGCCGCTGGGCTGTGAACTCACCTTCGGAGCATCTGAAGCGGCGGACTCTGGCACGATGCCGCCGTCTGCCAGTTCCTCGAGCACGACCTGCCGGGTGGAGTCCGGAAGGTCCGCCCATTTTTCAGCTAAAATGCGCGCCAGCCGAATCGGGTGCACATCCTCGGGTTGCTCGCCAGGAACGAGACCCGTGGTTGGCGGAGGATTAGGCGGTCTGCGGATGGCCATGAGTCGGAGCTGGAGTGCTAAAGATTAGCGTTCGCCGCCATGACGACGGTTGAAGTCCTTTTTGAACATGTCTGCCAGAACCTGCTCCGTCTTGCTGATCTCGATGGTGCCGATGTAGATCTCCACCACGCGGTTGCCGGCTTCCTTGCTGGAAATGATGTCGGTGGGGCCGTAGTCGCCGCAGAGATCGGCGCTGCGCTTGATTTCGCCCTGCAGGAGGGCATTGACGGCCTGGGCGCGCTGCTGGCTGAGCTTCACGTTCCGGGCATGGCTGCCTGTGGTGGAGGCATATCCCACGATCAGAATCTGGCAGTCCTTGTCATCCAGCAGCTTGGCGATGTCCGGCTTGCGCAATATTTGTTTCAACTCGGAGGACTCGGAAGAGGAAAGGGTGGTTTTGTTGACACCAAATTCCACGGTCTTCACGAGGCGCGCCTCTTTGAGGCGGCCGACAATTTCGCGCAACAACGCCTTGTCCGAGTCGGTGAAATGGTTGTTGGCTTTTTCAATGCGCTCCATGAGGAAAGTGCGCATGCCGTCGTTTTTCTCCGGGGGTGGCGGAGGAGGGAAAGGTTGTGGAGGAACCGGCCCAGGCGGTGTGGGCCCGGGAACAGGAATGGGCGGCGTCGGTACAGGGCCGGGCCCGGGGCCGGGGCCGGGAGGAGGCTCCGGCGGAGGCAGCGGTTGCAAAACAGGGGCCTTTTTGACCTGAAGGGTGTAAATCTTTTTCTCTTCGCGGCCTGATTTGGTGGCGGCGATGAATTCGGCCTGGAACGTGCCGCCTTTGGCAGGCGTGCCGGTGATCTGCCACACATCTCTCGAGCCTTCGAGTTCGTGTACTTCGAGGCCGTTCAAGGCTTCGCCCACCCAGCGAAGCTGCAGCGAGGCTGCGCCATTGACGACCTTGGTGTAGTGGGACTTGTTGATAGGGGTGTTTTCCTCCATCGGAGGCTGGGTGAAGAGCCATTCAAGCTTCTTCTCTTTCACCTCGATGTTGATTTCCACCGGGAGTGATTTCCGGCTGCCGCGGGACGCATGCAGAGAGACGGGGTAACTGCCGCCCGCTTTGGGGAGGCCCACGAGGAAATAGCGCAGCCCGGAGGGAGTCTGTTCGGAGTCGGTGAACTCAACTCCTTGGGGGAGACGAATATTCTCAAAATCCAGTTCTCCATCGACCACCAAAATGCTGACTTCTGGAAGCTCCTGACCCTCTTGAACTTCAACCGATGTTTCGCTTACACGAATTTCGGGAACTTTGAGGAAGCCGACCAGCCAGAAGATGCCGAGAGCGAGCACGACGACGCCGGCGGCGATGGCGATGTAAAGTTTGTTCTTAGATGGGGTTTTTTCCGCAGGCTCTTCGGATGGGGCGGATTTGTTGTATTTTTCCCAGCCATCACTGTCTCCGCCGGAGGCCCAGGATGCCGGCGTAGGAGCAGCGGAGGCGGGAGCGGACCAATCAAAAGAAGCACTGCTGGTGCTGCTGGGCGGGACCCGGTCGAAGATGGCAGATTCGACTTCCGGGACAACGCCGCTCTCCATGTCGAAGGAGCTGAAATCATCCGCGGGAGGAGCGCCTGCAGCAGGTTTGCCCTTGAGGGCGATCATGGCTGCCTCACGAGAGGGGAAGGCTTCAAATTTGTCTGTGATGCTGGACTCCTCCATGAGACGCCAGACATCGGCGTTCATGGACGCAAGCACGAGGCGGCGTTGCGACTGCTGGAAAGTCTGGTTGAGCTCCAGCAAATGCTTCAGACCGCGGGCATCCATCTGCGGCACCATGGCGAAATCCAGGATCAAGGGCAGGTTCTTGTCCGCAGAAGTACGAATAGTGGTGACTAAATCTGCCCCCGAAATGCTATCCAAAGGGCCGTTAAGGGAGGCTACCTGAAGACCGTTGACAGACTGGAGTGTGGCAGGCATGAAAAAAACCGAGCATATAAGGGAATGATGGGCTTTGCGTCAAGTGCGCCTTACGTGATGAAATCAAGACATCGGCAAATTATGGGAGAAGTTCTGGAGGAAAACGATTTAGAACTGGCAAGCTCATCACTGCGGATTAAATGACGGAGCAGCTGCTCGTAAAACGCGAAAACCGGCCCTCGATGGTTTCTTCCTACTTCCATTTTTCCAACGACTACGGGATCACCTTCCCGAGCATGGGGGCGGATGTCCGCGAAGAGGGGTACTTTTTCCGGCGATTCCGGGGACTGGTGTATCCATGGAACAAGGAGAACTCCAGCATCATCGGGCGAGGCGGATCCGGAGTGATTCACATTGTGCGAGATGAGGTGATGGACCGGATCGTGGCGCTGAAGCTGCCGAACGAGTCGATCCTGGATGAGCCGCAGGTGCGCAGCGAAGTGCTGAATGAGGCAAGCCAGGCGCTGGAACTCACGCACCCGAACATCGTGCGCATTTTTGACTTCCATGACCAGGACGGGCGGTGGGGGATCTCAATGCAGTATGTGCGTGGCAAGAGCCTGGACAAATGGCGCGAAAAACTCGCGCCGTACCAGATGAGCGGAACGGCGCTGTTTGACGTGGAGCAAATCAAGCCGTGGATCCTTCAGCTGTGCGACGCACTCAGCTACGCGCATGAGGAAGTGGGGATCGTGCACTGTGACATCAAGCCGCCCAACCTGCTGCTTGAGAGGTGGTTTGACACCAAGCTGAGGCACACGCGGGAAAGGCTGCTGCTTACCGATTTCGGCATCACGCAAAAACTGCGGGATTTCACAACGCGCACGCAGCGCCACCGGGTGGGCGGCAGTTCGTCCGGAGGAGGCAGTGGCGGCAGTGGCGGAGACGAGGGCGGGGCGGCCGGAACGCTGGCCTACATGTCTCCCCAGCAGCTTGCCGGGAAGGAAGGAGCGGTTTCGGATGACATCTATGCGGTGGGCATGACGATCTACGAAATGCTCACGGGCAAGCCGGCCTTTTATCAGGGAGATGCCAAGGTGGTGCAGCACCAGATCGAAAGCGTGGTGCCGCCCAGCATGATGGAGCGCCGCCGGCAGCGCAGCGTGATGTCCGCCAATCCGATCCCGGATCTGTGGGAGCAGGTCACGGCGCAATGTCTGCACAAAGACCCTGCGAAGAGACCTTCAAGCATCCGGGAACTTGCGCGGCTGCTGGGGCTGACCACAGGAAACGCGGCCGGTCTCAGCCTGGAAGAGCAGAGCAGGCTGCAGAAGGAAGCGGACGGACTCAAAAACCAGGTGGAGGAGCAGGATGTCAAAATCATCACCCTGGCCCACCGCGTGGAGGAACTGGAAACCAAGGCCAGCGGCAAAGTGGAGGAGTCTGCGCTGGTGGAGGCGCGGCAGCAGATAGAAGAATACCGCATCAGCCTCAACCATCGCGAGGCCGAGCTGCGCGAGTATGACGAAAAGATCCAGGACCTCGAGGAAGAGAAGTTGCAGATGCAGGAGCGGCTCGAAGTGCTTGAGCAGGCGCATCTCGAAGCGGCATCCAGCGGAGACACGGAACGCCAGCAGCTGATCTCACGCCTTCAGCAGGCGCAGGAACAGATGCAAAGTCTGCAAAAAGAAAGGGATGCCGCACAGAACGCGCACCGGCAGAGCGAGGAAGGGCTGCAAGCGCTGCGCCGGCAGGTGGAGGCTGAAAATAAAAAGACAAGCGAGGCGCTGAACCAGGCCAAGACCGCCGAAGCGCGGGTGAAGCAAGCGCAGGAGAAAGCGGAGCAGACAAAGCAAGCATTGCAGACAGCGCAGGAGGAGGCGGTAAACAAAGCGCGCCAGTCCGCCGCCGCCGAGGTGGAAAAAGCAAAGAAAGCCGCAGCTGAGGCGGAAGAAAAGGCGCGCAAGGCAGCGAGCGAAGCCGAGAAGACCCAGGCGCAGCTCAAGGAACTGTCCGTTCATACGGCGGGGCCGTTGCGGCCTGTCATCATGGTTTTGATTTCGTGCATAGCCGTGGGTTTGATTTTAGGGGCGCTGGCGGGCACCTTCATGGGCGGAAGCAGCGCGGCAGACACCTCGGCTTCTGGCGATGCAGTTAAGGCTCTCTATGCGCAGGCGGCCGATGGAGCGGTGCTCATCACCAAACGCCATGTTCAGGCGTGGCTGCGGCAGATAAGACTCGAAGACAAGGACCTTGGCGAGGCGTTTGCGGCGCTGCCGGCAGATGCCCCTGCCACCGGCATGAGCTATCTGGAAGCCACGGCCTTCTGTGACTGGCTGACACTTGCCGCCTGCGCAGATCCTGCCCGCGAGTGGTTTGATCTTCCTTCCATCAAAGAGCTGCCTGCTTCCAATTCATCTGCCGGAAAGGTGGAACGCGAATGGACCAGGGACGAAGCAGACGGTGGCAAGGCCGTTCGCGAAATGCAGATTTTTTCTGCTGGCCCGCCCGCCAGTGCACCCCGCACGCTCAAAGCACCAGACCTTGGCTTCCGAGTGGTTCTGCGCCATCATTGACCCCTTTCGCCCTTCACCCTGGTCATGGATCTCTCATACGAAGAAGCAGTGAGTCAGCTCAAGCTGGGGCGTGCCGAGAGGCGGCTGCATACGACGGTGCCCAGCGCCGTGTCTGTGATGGTGAAGCGGGATGACGGCCAGCGCTGCGTGGTGAAATTTCGCTCGGGCGACCAGGTGGGCCACATGCCTCATCTCACAAGCTGGCTCACCGAAACGCAGCACACGCGCCGAACACGGCGCGGTGAGGTGGAAGAAGAGGATGACATCAATCCGGTGGAGGCTTTGCTGGAAGAATTCAGCCGCCAGGACGAGGCATCCTGCAAGGCGGAGGGGCGCTACATCGTCCCGGTGGAAAGGACCGGCTTTATCGAAGACACGGCGTGGTGTGTGCGGGAGTGGCACGAGCACAGTCTGCAGCAGCTTATCGACGGCAAGGTGCGCCCGCGGGATTCGGACGATCTGTTTCATCTGGTGAACAACGTGTGGACGGCGCTGTGCTTCCTGCATCAGCAGAAGCTCAACCAGCCGCATGGCAACCTCAAGCCCTCGAACGTTCTGATCGACCAAGGTGCCGACGGGATTTGGCAGCATGTGCTGACGGACATGCAGTATCGCTCAGAGACCGAGTATACGGAGATCAAAAAGCAGGACATGCAGGCGCTCGGCATGCTGATTGCGCAGTATTGTGAATCCCGTTCGGAATTCAGGGACTGGGAGGAAGCCGACTCTCATGTCAGCCGGGCGCGGTGGGAATTTCTGGGGGAAAAAGAAGCCGAGTGGAAAAAGCTCTGCCGCCTGCTGCTCACTCCGCAGCATTATCCGCATGATTATGATGCTGAGGCCGACCGGCACACGCTGCTGCGGCCGTTGCGGCCCCAGGGATTTCGAATGGATGTGGTGCCGCCGCCGGTTCAGGCATCCACCAAGGTGCGTTCGGGCCTCGTCGCCGACCGCATGCGCCAGGTCAAACGGCAGATCGAAGGCGGGCAGTGGCTCGCGGCCATCGAGGAGCTTTGCCGTCTCGAGGATCAATGCAGTGGCGGTGGTGAGAATGCGAGCCAGCGGTCTGACGTGCTGACATTGCTCAACCTCGCGATCGAAATTGTGCCTCCGATTGACTCGGAGCCCCATGTGCTTGGCATTTTGCAAAAGGCAGCGCAGCATGACAGCGGGCGCGCCTGCTGCCGGCTGGGAGAACATTACCGCAAGACGGATTCGAACGCTGCGAGGCGCCAGTTTGTGCGTGCCGCGGAACTCGGCCATGTGAGGGGCTTCGTGCTTCTGGGGGAAATGTATTTGAACGGAGCGCCGGGCCTGCAGCCCGACCTGCATTCAGCGGCGCAAAATTTCGAGGATGCCATCCGGCTCAGCGATCTTGCCGAGGCCAAATTTCACCTGGCGAAGCTGATTTTGCGTGGAGAGACGCTGCACCGCATCGAAAAGGCAGGCGACTACCTGCAAGCGGCCACGGAGGCGCGCATTCCCGGGGCCGCAGGATTGCTGGGACTGTGCTATGCCACGGGCCAATCCGTGGCCGCTGACCTGAACCGTGCCTACAAACTCTTTCAGCAAGCCTGGCAGGAGTCTGAAGAAGCCGGGAACCCAGATCTCAACGCGCTGAACAATCTGGCGGTGTGCGTGGCCAACGGCTATGGGGTGCCGAATGCCGACATTCTGCGCGCGCTGCGGCACTTCGAAAAAGCCGCCGAAGGTGGCTGCAGAGGAGCTCTGCGCAATCTGGAACGCATGCCGCGGCGGATCTACCTCAGCGCCTGAGCCGTGAGGCGCGGGAGGTCAGCGCACCAGCAGCCACTCCTGGCCAAACATCCACCATGCATCGATGGTGGCGGAGAGGCCTGCGGATTCATTGAGCAGAATGACCGGTGTCTCTCCCGTGGCGGGATCAAGCAGGCGGGCGAGTTTTCCATTTCCTGCGAGCTCCAAGGCCAGTGGGCCTTCTGGCAAAGGCTGCAGCTCCCAGGTGGGCTGGTTCAAAAGAGGGGGGAAACCAAGTGCCGCGTCCAGTTCATCGCTGCCAAGATAGTAGGCGGCCTGCACGGCGTTCCGGCGGATTTTGAATATCTCCTCCCAGCCGCCAAACTTTAACGTGTGGTGAAGCTTGCGAAGCTCTCCGGTGATGACGCGCTGAGTGCCATCATGGGCAACGAGAACAGAGCCGCGTGACCAAGGGCATACGGGCCATGGCGGGGGCAGGGCGAGCGCGGAAGAGATGCGGACGCTTTTGTCCGGCTGCTCCCGGGGAGCCTGGACCACCCACTGGAGATTCTCCTCCTGCCCTGGGAGGGCCAGCAGTGGAACCTCGGGAGACTCGGGCTCGATCATAGCGGCGGCTGCATGCGTGTGCGCGGGGTCTGAATGCTCGTGCCCATGAGGAGGGGAAGGTTTCCAAGTGATCTCGCCAATGTCTGTGATGTTTCGCACCGTATCCCGCGCAGCTTTGTGACGCAGTCTGGCTGAGAAAGAGGCACGGGCGGGGAAGGGGGCGTCTTTTTTGCCTGCACTGAGAAGGATGTCCACGTGGTTGACTCCCTGGAACAACCATTCGTTGATGGCGAGGTCAAACTCATGAGCCTGGCCGCTGATATCTCTCAGGATGGTCACATCATTGATGCGGATCTCCAGATGGCACTGGGCTGCTGCGCCGCAGAGACGAAAGATGGGGCGGTCGGAGGGATGGAGGAGAAGTTGCATCAGTTCACTGCCACGAGTTCAGGATCAGTCGCACCAAGGGACCTCGGCGGGAGCTTCGAGAGTGGCATCCGCAGGCCAGGAGCGAGCAGGCACCAGCATGCAGCCTTCCGGAGATTTCTCCGCGCTTTCGCCTCCTTGAAGCGCTTTGCTGTGATGGCGGAAAACGCAGCCTGGCCTGCGCTTTTCCAGGCGGGAGATGCTGAGGCCGCTGAACTCAAAAGCGACCGTGGGAGGGTGTTCACGGGGATCGTTGAGCGGGGCTTCGGCGGCTGCTTTGCAGGTGGCATGAAAGCCCGCCTGGAGGGTGGTGTCCGCAGAGCCGCCCTGGTGAATGACGAAGCTGTCGTAGTCCCGAATGGAACGTGCTTCCAGGCCAAGGCGCACGCTGCCGCTGGCGCGGCCCACCGTGGTAGTGCGCATCTGAGGGCGCCGGGCTTCCACGCCGGCGCGCAGGCTGATCTGGCCGTCCGCCACAAGCCAGAGTCCGAGCTCCTGGGCGATTTCTTCGGCCCGGATGACATCGAGTGCTGCGAGAAGGGGCCTGATGATGGGCTTTTTGTCCATCTGCTCCAGCCAGGGACCCAGCAGGCTCATCTCACCGCTGGCACCGATGAGGGGGGCGGCCTGTACTCTCATGCCCAGCGCATGGCCGAGGAGGCCATTTCCTTCCTGCTCAAACAGCTGCGCCTCCAAAGCGATGCTGAGGCGAGGCCAGGGCTCAAACCGAAACTCCTCCATGCGGGTGAGCCGAGGATTGTCGAGGCCGGCGTGGCGTGCGGCGGGCCGCAGGGCCGTGAACGCGGCGGCGGAACGTGCCAGCACATCGAGACCGTCGATCCATTTGCTGAGGGCCCTGGCCTGGGATTTATCCTGCAGCAGCCACCGCCTGTCGTTATAACTGCATGCCAGATCCCCTTCAAAACGCATCTCGTAGCCCGAGTTTGCCTCAAGATTGGGACGGGTGGTGATGTTCAACTCGCCGCGCCAGCGCACGTCTGGAAAGGTAGCGATGGTGGCCTTGATCTGGGAGGCCGGGCAGCGCGGGAGGGAGAGTTTCCACAGCTGCGCTGGCAGATGGGGCATCTTGAAGGGGTGCAGCAGCGAGATGAGGTTCTCATCCAGAGATTCTATCTGCGCGGCATCCAGGATGGCAGGAGCGCTCCATGTCCAGGCTTTCTGCGGCACTTCGCGGGTGCAGCCGCCGCTGCCTTCCAAAACCAGGTGGCTGGGCGTGCCCGGCGGGCACTGCGCAGGACCACTGGCGGTGATGACCACTTCTGCCACACCATCTCCATCATGCCTGGAAAGCAGCTGAAGCATCGGCGGAGGAATTTCAGCCGCCATGACGACGGATTGAAAATTATGGGGTGGTTCGAAGGGGCTCTCGTTAGGCTTCCGTCCATGCAGTGGCAGATCCAGAGAATAGCCGCGCTCAAACGAACGGCAGGCGATGGTGACGCGGGTGCGGCCGCAGCAGCCGGGTGTGGCGGATTCGGCGCGCTGCACCGCATCGCTGACGGGCTGCATGTCTGAAAAACTGCCTTCCAGTCGTGCGGGGTCGAATTCGAAAGTCTGGATCCCAGCCATGTGTTACTGAGGTTTTTTTCCGGGAGGCGGGGCTTGTTTGCCGGCGATCTCTTCGAGCTGCTGGAGCTTTTTGTCCGCATCCAGACCTGCATGGAGGAGAATGCGCTCGGCAGCGGGGTGCTTGCCTGATGAGTAGAAGTCCTCCCCGAGTGCGAGTCCCACCTCGATGAAGCGAACGGCGCCGGTTTCCGAAATGATGCCGAAGCTTTCGGCGGCTATCACCTGGCGGCGGATCAGAGCATCCAGGGCTTCCTCATCCAGATGGGTGACCCATTCAGCACGTTTTTTGCGGAGATAACCGCGCACACGCTTCACATAAGCGGCGCGTACTTTCTCATGAAAAACCTGGACCTGGTCGAGGCGGATTTCGATCATAGTTTAAACGGGAATTCAGGCTTCAGCGGCGGGTGCGGTTTCCAGGGCATGCTCGTCCCGATGAGGGGTGCCATCGATCATTTTGTCCGTGAGCAGGGCGGTTCCATCCGAGTTTTCACAACCATAGAAGACAGGCAGGCTGAACAAGTGCTGGTGCTGGGGAAGGTCGCAGGTGGGAAAGAAGGCGCGCCAGACACGGGGATCGTAGAAGCGGAAGAAGACAATGCGGCCGTCAGGCAGCCTGACCTGTGCGAGCTCGCGCAGATGACCGAGAAGATCTTCCAGTTCTGTGCCTGCAGGGGCGGAGATCCAAATACCCCACTTGGCGCCCCAGCCTGGACCCGTAAGCCAGTCCACCGTGGGAGAGTCCCGCTCCACATGGGCGAGGTAGGTGGCGCGGGTTATCTCCTCCGGCTCCTCATTTGGCGGTGGAATGAGGGGGGCGTATTCGACCTCCTCGTCGTCCAGGAAATCGGGCAGCTGGCGCACCATGGCACCGTCCAGCAGGGCAAACACTTCGCGCTGCGGTTCGTCGTCCTCTCCTGTGAAGAGCAGGTCGCTTAGTTTCTCCTTTCCGGCTTTGCTGAGCATGGCGACAGGCTGGCTGTTTCGTTGGGGTGGAAGGCGGACTTTCACTTGGAGTAGAAAGGTGCGCCGCTGATGGCCGCGAGGTCATGAACGGTTTGTTTTTTCCAGGTCTCCGGTTTGGAGGCGTGGCCCATGCCTTTGGACTTCTCCACTTTGCCCGCCTTTGAGTCGTCCGCCATGGCGGCCTTTTTGGGCGGGTCGAGCGGTTTTTTGGCCACGGCCTTCTTGGAACCGGCGGCTCCGCCTGAATTGATAAGGACCATGGCGCCCTGAATGGTGACACCCGACGGGCCAATGCTGATAAAGCCTCCCGCGCCCTTCAAGGTGATGTTCATGGACTCCACCACCACGCTCATGCCGGAGACGATGGAGGTGGCCATGCCGGTGTTGATTTCGGTGTCCGTCCCGGCCTCGATGCGCACATCCTGCCCGGCGGTGACCTGCCAGGCATTGGCAATCTTGCTCAAATCATTTCCGCCCACATCCTGGTGATGATCTTTGGCGATTTTTTCTTTGTGTGCGCCGCCGATTTCCTGGTGCAGATCTTTGCCCACTTTTTCGAGCTGGTCCGCGCCGACGATCAAATGCTGGCTGGCAGCGGTGTATTCTTTGCGCACGTTCTTGATGCGCACGTCCATGTCCTTCTGCCCGTGCATGAAGATCTGCTCCTTGCCCTTGGCGTCCTCGAAGCGCAGTTCATTGTAGCCGCCGCCGCCTTTGGTGGAGTTTGATTTCCACACGGTGCGGGATTTGTCTGCCGGAAGATTGTAGGGGGGCTTGTTTTCGCCGTTGTAAACCCGGCCGGTGACCAGGGGCTGATCGGGATCTCCATTGAGAAACTCCACCACCACTTCCTGGCCCACGCGGGGCAGGCTCATGAAGCCATAGCCACCACCGGCGGATGGGTGGCTGACGCGCACCCACTTGGAGGATTTGTCATCGGCCTTGCTCCTGCGGTCCCAGTAAAAGTGAAGCTTTACGCGGCCGTGTTCATCGCAGTGGATTTCTTCTCCGGCCTGCCCGACCACCAGGGCGGTCTGCGGGCCGCGGATGAGGGGCTTCGGAGAAATACGCGCAGGGCGGAACACCAGATTGTCCGGGATGGCGGTGAAGTGGCACTCGAACTTGTCGCCACTGCCGCCGCCCGTGCCGTAGCTGTCCACACTGATGGTCAGCACGGTGGAGGTGACGACGTAGCCGCGCTCCTGATCTTTTCTTTCGGCGCGGGTGAGCTGAAATTTGTTGCCGCAGGCCATGCTCCGCGCGGTGCAGAGGGCGTCGATGCTTTCGTAGCCTGACTGCGCCTCCTCCAGCCTCACTTTGGCGAGGTCATTGCCGTCGCCGTTTTCGCGGTAGATGCCGGGGTATTCGAAGTGCTCAAACTTGGCCGCTGCATGCTTTTTCTCCTTGGCCAGCTTTGAGCGAAGGTCTTGCTTGGGCTTTTTGAAATTGTAGTCGTTCATGGCGAACGCACCGGTGCTCACCGTTTTTTGCACGCGCAGGTCATAGAGGTAGCCGTCTTCCAGCACGCCGGCGCGCGGACGCCATTCGATCTTGGGCAGGTCCGGGTGCGGCTGGTGCTTGGACATGTCATCTGTCATCACCAGAGTGTGCTTGCCGTTTTCGTGCTTCCACCAGTAGTAGATGCCCTCATGCTCCATGAGGCGGCTGACGAAGTTCAGTGCGGTCTCGTTGTACTGGACGCAAAACACCTTCGGCTTGTAGCTGGCGGAGAGCTGGAATTCGTAATCGGTGAAGCCGAAGTCGGTGAAGACGGACTTGAGAATGTCCTTCACCGGCTTGTCCTGAAAGATGCGGCAGTCGCTGCTGCGTGAGAGCATCCACATCCAGGGCACCATTTGCGCATGGTAGACGCCTGCATTTTCCTCATAGCCCAGAAAGGAAAGGGAGGCGATGTAGCCATTGAAGTAGCGGGTCTTTCCCTTGTCAGTCTGAAGGCGGACCGTGACGTTGGTGCCCACGAGTTTGTCGCCATCCACGTCTTTGTTTGGGTCCAGGAGAACGAGATGGTAGTCAAAAAGTCTGCCCAGCTCCTCGCGCCCGCTCATCGACTTCAGCAGCAGAGCGTCCGGTCCCAGAACGGTGTCGATGGCTGCGTGGCGATATTTTGCAGTCGGGGTGCTCATGAGGGGGGTGGGAAGCTGCGATAGGAGGGATGCGCTGAATCAAGCGCCAACAAGTAGCTTTTTTTTGCAGGGTTAAAATAGGGAATTAAATTTTTCCTTCATTGAAGACACTCTCAACGAGGAAAAGACGGCGGCCGGATGCCGAGCCTGCAGCATGACCTATTTCTAGGATGAACCTTGCCCGGAATGCGTAAGCGGCGGGTGAAACAGATTTTTCTCAAGGCGTCATCGGATTCGGTCAGGACCATTGGAGTCGTTCAGCAAAGAGTTATTGGGGTGTTGACGGCAAAATACCACCCATACATGATGCTAGTAGAGCAGACGTGGGCGCTGCAAGTAATCTTTTTAATCATGGGCACCTCTTACGATCACGTCCCTTACCCGTGTAACGCATATCCGCAGACACACCCCGGGCACCTGCAAACGATTGCTTTTCTGCGCGGCCTGCAGTCTGCGCCGGCTGAGAGGTGCCGCTATCTGGAAATTGGTTGCGGTGACGGAGGAAATCTCACTCCACTGGCCTACACGCTGCCTGGCAGCACTTTTTTGGGGATCGATCTGGCGGCCAGCAGCATTGAGACGGCAACCCGCCACGCGGGGGCCATGGGCCTGCCCAATGTGGAGTATCAGGCGCTGGATTTGATGGCGCTGGATCCCAAGTCCATGGGACAATGGGATTACATCGTGGCCCATGGTTTTTTCTCCTGGGTGCCGGAGGAGGTGCGGGTGCGGCTGCTGGACCTGTGCCAGGAAATGCTCTCTCCCTCTGGCGTGGCCTTCATCAGCTACAATGCCTATCCCGGCTGCCATATCCGCCAGATGGCGCGGGAGATGATGCGCTACCACACGGAAACCGCGCCTGACCCCGATGCGAAAGTCAAGCAGGCGCGGGCGCTTATGAAGTTTCTGGCCCAGAGCCACGGCGTGGATGATGAATATGGACTCCTGCTGCGCGCGGAGGCGGAGCGCGTGCTGAACTATGTGCCGAACCACTTCTACCACGACGACCTCGCGGACCTGAACCAGCCCTTCTACCTGCATGAGTTTGCCGACCTGGCAGTGCAGCATGGTTTGCAGTATCTGGGAGATGCCGACTACGCGTCCATGTTTGCTACGCGCTACCCTGGAGAGGTGCGCCAGACGCTGGCCAGCCTGGGAGACGATCCCATCCGGCAGGATCAGTATCTCGATTTCATCAAGTGCAGACGGTTCAGGCAGACCCTGCTTTGTCGGAAGGATGTTGCGCTTCATTCTGCCGCTCCGTTGGAGGTCATGCGGGAGCTTTATTTCTCATCCTCCGCCAAGCCTGCCGCGGATGACGCCGACCTTCTCGATGACAGCCTGGTGTCCTTTGAGGGGGAGGCGGGCCTCAAGGGAGAGACAAACACGCCGGTCGCGAAGCTCGCGCTGGCGTGGCTCGGCCACCAGTGGCCCCGCCGCGTTCACTTCCAGGAACTGCTCTCCACCCTCACCGGCCCCCTGGGTGGCGAGCCAGAGGCGGACAAACTTGCCGCCGTGCTGCGCGAATTCGTCGAAATGGGAGCCGTCGAAGCCCACCTGCAGCCCGTCTGCTTCGCCACCACCCTCAGCGAGCGCCCCCGCGCCAGTGCCTGGGCGCTGTATCAGCTGCAATTCGGCGGCGGCATCACCACGCTTCGTCATCAGACGATACACATTCGAGACTCGTTTGGGTTGTGGCTGCTGGGGCAGCTGGATGGAACGAAGACGGTGGAGGGTATTGCTCACGCCATGGCGAGCACGGTGAAGCCGGATGCGGAGGGGAGGCTCGATTTCGACAAGGAACGCTTTGAAGCCCGGGCCCTCGTTCACGAAGGAGTGCAAAAGTTCCTTCAACTCGGCCTTCTCGTTGTCAACCGATGACCGCCCCATCTCACTGGCCACGATGTCATCACCATCGGCCGGGCCCATGTTCCAGTTTGGCAAAGGCGATCATGCTCGGCGGGCACGGCATTAGCTTCTTCTTGATCGGCAAATTGGTTAAGTTGCACTTGAACCCAAACCATGCAGCTGAAGTTATCCTATGAGGGGGGCATCAAAATGTCGTCCATTGCGCTGGCCCCGTTTCCCCCGCAACTTAAAGTGTTGCGACGATGTGTTTGCCATACGTGGTGATCAGTTCGAACTGCCCGTTCACGCGCTTTTTCGTGACTTCGTTCTCTGTGGATTCATAGACTTCCCCCGAAAGGATGCCGAGCCTGCGGCTAAGGCAGTCAGACACCCACGCCTTGGAGGCAGTTTTGGCGCGTTCAGTCACCGCGATGCGGATGACGTCGTATTGCGTGGTGGGTTTGTCCTTCTCGAGTTTCTCCTTCACCGCATCCCAAGCTTTGGAGAGGCTTCCCTGCTGAACGCAGAGATCAAAGAGTGCGGCATAGCTCCGGAACTCGATGCTTGAGAGTAGAAAGGGGACAGCGGCCCGCAGCTTGGTGATGCAGCTCACAACGGCGGGGTGATACTTCGCAGCCGCTTCTTCCCGCTGGATCTTGTTGAAGTCCTCGACGCTGCCGATGGCGTTAAAGGCTGCCGTCCAAGCTGCCTTATGATTTTTGATCACGTTGGCAGCCCACTTCATCTGATCAGTCTTGCTGCCGGAATCAAGGGCGGCACTGAGCGTGGCGTAGTCGGCGTCCGTGCCAAAGCAACCGGCAAACGCCGTGGCATTCTGATCCTTCATTTTTTTGAGCAGAGGCCCCAGCGTGTTGCTGCCAAAGTTCCATTGAATCAGCCCAAAGGAGGTCCCTTGGCCATCAAAATTTCCAGCCAGCGCCTTGTAATTCATCGACTTTCCGCCTTCAAACACGGTGGTGATGCAAAGGGCGTATTCCTGCGCTTGCGAGAGCCAAAGAAATTCGGTCATCCTTTCTGTGGAGCCGTCCGGCAGGCACATCTGCTGGGCCACGACATTGGATGATTTGAGGGGCCGCGACAGCTTGTTGGGCAGCGCGAAGTTGCGTCCAAACAGCATTTGAATCAATGGATCAGCATAGTCATTCACGCCCAACGGCCCGGGTGTGTCGCCCACACGACTGCGGATGTTAGGATCACCTTGATCATTGACTCCAACTGGGCCGCAGCTGGAGGCGGGCATGAGAGAGTAGCTTTTCTGCGGGTTAAGCGGACCGCATTGGTAGGAGGTGGCCATGTGAAATAGAAAACGATTTCAAGGGTGACTAATATGCCATAGGCACTCAAACGCCGGCTCTCCTCACGGTTTACTCGATAAATCGGCTGGCATCTCACCTGTGTGCAATCCATCAGATGACCTGACGTAATAATGAGACGAAAATTCAATCCTTACTGGCAGAATAGAACCGTGACAGCAGTAGGCTACTTTTTTAGATTCCACACACTTTTGCAAATTCTGGATTTAAGTGGCTATAAAAGCGATGTGTAGGGGATGGCACGAACCAATTAAAATCACGTTGAAAATCCTTGAGCATACTCTTTTGATAGTTCCTATCCTTATTGAACCAAAGATTTAAAATTTTAGTATAGTTCGAACTGAAAAATTCTATTTTTTGATCCAGTTCAGCACCTTCAAAAGGATGACTGTACTTAAATCGAGAAAAAGGTTTGTTGGGTGGCGAGTTAATTCCATAATATTTAGGATCTTTCTTCTCTACCTCAAATGGCTTGCCACTTTCGGCGTCTAGAACAACTAACCAATTAGGGGGATAAATTTCATAATATTCATGTGGCGGCGGCAAGTTCATGGCATGATAAAAAATTAACACCGATTTGCCTATATTTGGGTGATTATGTGGTATTGGCCAGCTCGATAGAAGTTCCGCCGCTACTTTCGCTCGAATAACGGAATTTCCTTCAACTATCTCATTCAACTCTGCAACGGATTTCATATTGGAGGGTGGAGAGGGTATTTCGTTTCGGTCATTCGTGAGTAAGGCCATTTCAATGCCTCCTCAAAGGTTGCAGCACTGACTGCCTTGGGCGTCCCATCCCCTGTATCGTTAATGAGCAGGCTTGAGATTTTACCCGATTTTGGATCGCGGATAACTCCGGTAACACGGACGGCGTGTCCCAAAGGCTTCGGACTCTTAGCAGCCTGCCCGCCCCATACTTTACGAGTGTCATAACCAACAACTACACCTTTTCCTTCGTCAAGTGCCTTTGCAATATCATCCAAAGACGGTTTTGATTTCGATATAGTTTCGATTCCAACAGCTTCAAAAATTTTAGATTCATCGGTAGTTCCATTGCAATCCACATACGCTTTGCTTTTTGTGCCTATCTCTGCCATCTGGTCTTCCGATGGCGGATTTGCCGGTTTCACAAGGCATTTTTGCCCAACGATAGTTGCTTCTGCAAGAACGCTTCGAACCGACATTAACGCGCAGCTATCTTTTTTCTTTTGTTGGGGAGAGGTTGATTTAGAGAAGTCCGCACGTTTTTGGTGCTCTGCGTTTTTTCGTTCTATTTCGGCCTCCTGAGAATTAGTCTTGTCTGCGTTTGCACCATTAGAACGATTTGAAAAAGGTGTTACAAATGCTCCTTTAATTTTTTCTATCGTGTTCTCAACAAATTGGAACAACCCGGCAGTAGCACCGCTATCGGAATCAGGCTCCTGTAGAGAGCTCAAGACGGGCGGAGGAGAGGATTGAGAAACGGCCCCGCCACTCCCCACCTCCCCAATCAACACCGTCGGGAAACCCAGCACAATCACTCCGCCGTGCACGGTCGGGTCACCCATGCGGGCGGCCATTTTGTTGCCGATGAAGACGGTGGGGCTGCCCATGGCGATGGAGTCGGGTGGGCCGACGCAGACGCACATGTCGCCTACTGTGGCGGCGGGCATCATGCCGATGAGAACGGTGGGCACGCAGGGGCCGCTGATGGGGCCGCCGACATGGGGAATGGGTGGCAGGCCCGGTGTCACCATCGGGCAGGTGTGCATATCGGTGAGACGTGCGGCCGGTTTTCCCATGAGATGATTATGCTGTGCAGAAGGTGCGGGGATTGGCAGTCTCCCTAAACAAGTGTTTGAGCATGTCAGACACAAGCGGACACGTCAAGAGGCGAAGCGCTGCTGGTGAGGAGATTCGAGCGGGGACGGGGGTGAGTGCTTCTTGTGGTGAAGATTTTCAGGATGCACTCCAGGGTTTTCTGGTGCTGTATGGCGGAATTGCTCCGAATTGCACGCTTTCTGCGTCAGGGCTCGTTTCTTTGTTTTTTTGCATGCCGCCTGGCAATCACCATCCTACCAACCGCAACCCGGCCGCACAACAGGCGGCGGCGGGGGATGTCACGATCATTGTGGACAAGAAGTCCAAGGCCTGGCAGCCGCCGGCGCCTCAGGATCTGGCGCGTATGCTCCACCAGTATGAGGTGGACATGCTGCTGGGCCGCGGGGGCATGGGGGCGGTTTACAAAGGACGCCATAAGACGCTGGACCGGGTGGTGGCGATCAAGATTTTGCCGCCGGAGGTGGACGGCAGGGACCGGAGCTATGCGGAACGGTTTAAGAACGAAGCACGGGCCATGGCGCGGCTGAGCCACCCGAACATCGTCACGGTGTATGACTTTGGCGAAACCTCGGACGGGCTGCTGTATTTTGTGATGGAGTTTGTGGAGGGGCTGGATGTGCACCGCATGCTCAAGGAGCAGGGGAAGCTGCACTGTGATCATGTGAAGAACATCATCTCCCAGGTCTTTGACGCGCTGGACTACGCGCATGGAAAGATGATCATCCACCGCGACATCAAGCCGGCCAACATCATGGTGGGCTATGATGGCAGGGTAAAGGTGGCGGACTTCGGGCTGGCAAAGATCTCCCAGGGCAGTGATGTTTTTCAGACGCAGGGAAATGCGCTGCTGGGAACGCTGCACTACATGGCGCCCGAATCCCTCGTGCTGGGCACCACGGTGGACCACCGTGCGGACATCTATGCGCTGGGGGTGATGCTCTACCAAATGCTCACCGGAAAGCTGCCGCAGGGCATGTTTGAAATGCCGTCGAGAAAAATTCCCGGGATTGATCCGAAGTTCGACAACATCATCATTCAGGCGCTGAGGGAGGACCGTGAGGACCGCTATCAAAGCGTGGCCAGGATGCGCATGGATCTGGAGGAGATCATCGCGCCACAACTGACCCAAACGACGCAAACGCGGCGCTCACGATCTGCCAACCGCTTTGGACGGTACAAGATCGTGACTGATGACGATGGCCGGCCTGTGCTGCTGGGCAGCGGGTCTGCCGGAAAAACATACAAAGCCATCCACTCCCTGCTGGGCACCACCGTGGCGCTAAAGGTCATCCATGAAGCGCTGGCCTATGATGCGGAAGTGAGGCAGAGGTTTCTCAATGAGGCCAAGGCGATCGCCAAGCTTAAACACCCGCACATTGCCCAGCTAGTGGACTGCGATGAGGAAGATGACGCCCTCTTCTGCGCGATGGAATACTGCGATGGAGGGGATCTGGAGAGACTGGTGATGAAGTCCGGACCGCTGCCGGAGGAAACGGTGCTGCTGTTTGGCCGGCAGGTGGCCAAGGCGCTGTCGTTTGTGCATGGAGAGAATTTTCTGCATCGGGACCTGAAACCGTCCAATCTGATGCTGGCGATGGTGCCGGGAACGACCTCGGCAAACATCAAGCTGATCGATTTTGGTCTGGTGAAAGCACTGGGGCAAACATCCGGCCTCACACGCAAAGGCCAGTTCCGCGGCACGCTGCTGTATACGAGTCCAGAACAGCTGCGTGAAGAGGAGCTCGATGAGAGAACGGATGTGTTTTCTCTGGGCATGACGCTGTGGTTTCTGCTGCTGGGCAGGCTGCCGCTGGAAAACAACTCCATGGAGATCACGCAGCGAAGGCTTTCGGGTAAAAGCCACGCGGACATGCTGCCGAAAACGATTCATCCCGCCGTCCGTGCGCTGCTGACGCAGATGCTCCAGCCGGATGCGCAGCGCCGTGCCCGCAACATGCAGGTGGTGCTGGCGGGCATGGACGAGTGCCTGAACATGCTCCGGCGCACCGGCCCTTCCCACACACGCAGGCGGCAGCCGTCGGGAATTCCGGCCAACGGTGCTGAAAACAATGTCCCACCGAAGCAGGATTCGCCGACGATCCGTGAGGTGGGCGAATATCATCCGGTGGATGTGACTTCCACACACGTTTACCAGCCCCAGGACGACGCGCTCAACACGATGGAGCAGACTCCGAGGAAGGAGGAGCCGAAGGAGGCAAAGGTGGCGGCTTCGGCTGGCACACGCCGGGCCACAGCGCCTGTGCTGCAGCGGATCCAAACGATGCTGCGGGATAAATTCGAGCTTCTTGAGGAGTTTGAAGGCATTCACCCGGACATCGGCTGCACGCATGCCGCGCGGAGAAACTCCACAGGGGACAGGGTGCAGATCACCGTGCTGCACCCAGAGGTGGCTAATGACCAGCCTGCCATCAAAAGGATGGGGAACCTGCTGGAGAAAGCCGTGCCATTGAAGGGTTCTTTTCTGGTTCAGCCGCTGACGATGATCCGGTTTTTGGATCTCACTGTTCTTGTGGAGGAGTTCGTGGTCGGGCCACGCCTGCTTTCGGTGCTGCGCTTCAGGCAGAAGATCCCTCTGATGGAGGCGCAGGTTCTCCTCCGGCAGATTGCTGAAGCTTGTGATCTTGCGGCTGCGAATGGCATTCTGGCGCTTAATCTCGCGCCGCATCATGTGACGATTCAGTTTGCGAAGATGCCGGAAGAGAAGGCGCTCAAAAAGCTGCTGTCCATGCCGCTGGGACAGTGGCCGCAGTTTACCGCTAAAATTTGCATGAGCTATGCCGAGCCGGAAGAACACGCACAGATTGTCTGGCAGTTTGCGCGGCTGGCATATCAGATACTTAGTGGCATGCCACCACCATCTGCCACCGCACGCAGCGCCTATGCTGCAGTCAACGGCCTCACAGAAGAGGGGAACCGCATGATGGCCAGAGTGGTTACCCGTGAAGTGGCGGCGAACGGATGCACGGCCTTTTTAAACAGCCTGCTGCAGGCGGAGTCCATGCACTGAAGGCCGCAATTCGCGCTCCCTTAGTTCTTTTTTGCGAGACATGGGGCGATTTTGACATAAGACCTTCCTAGGTCCGCGTGCCCCGGCAGCTGGTTGCGGGGCGACATCGGACCTTATGCCATCATGCAAGGATTGATCGATTATTTCACGAACGGGGGCCAGCTCAAAAAGGCAGCCTTGAGCAAGGGCCGCATGACATTCGAGCAGGCTGACTTTGAATGGCTGCCCCACAGGCTTACCTGGTCGGTCTCTGCATCCTCCCTTGGCACCGCGATCAGTGTGAATGGACGTGCTCTTACGACGGGGGGCACTGTGCTGCTTCAACATTTGGATGAGATCCTGATAGGCGCCACCCGGGCCAGATTTCTGCGTGTGCCTGACGTTCCAGTGCTGAGGTCAAAGCCCTGCCGCGAGGTGCTTCTGACACAACGCAAACTTTTGATCGGCCGCACGGACACCGGGGGCACCACAGTGCATGCGCGGCCGGACCAGGAATTCTGGCAGCTGGACCCGGAAGATGACCGCAACACCGCTCGGATCCATGTGGAGATCCATCCGGCGGACGGAGGATATGTCATCCACGATCGCAGCGCCACCGGCACTTATCTCAATGGTGCGGCGTTTCAGGACAAAAGCCTTATTCCGGGAGACCGCTTTGTCATCGGGAGCTACCATTTTGAATTCACAGGAAACTCGATCTGCTGTGTTGACTGCCTGCTGGGAGCACGGGTGGAAGGCCGGGATTTGAGTCTTGCGGTGCGTCATGAGGGCAAGGTCAAAACGATCATGAACAACGTGTCCATCGAGGTCAATGCGGGCGACTTCCTCGGCATTTTGGGTGGTTCGGGGCAGGGGAAGTCCACCCTGATGAATCTACTGGGCGGCGTGCTGAAGCCGAGCAAAGGCCATGTGCTGGTGGATGGAGATCCGATCGAGGAAAAGCTGCTGGCCGGGAGTGTCGTGGGATTTGTCCCTCAGGATGACATCGTCCACAGCGAGCTGACCGTCATCACTGCTCTCACGCTGACGGCACGACTGCGCCTCGCCGTCAGCAGACGGGCGATTGACGCCCTGGTCACTGCAACGCTGCAGAAACTTGGCCTAGAAAAACATTCGAACCAGCCCATCCGCTCGCTCTCGGGCGGTCAGCGGAAGCGTGTCAACATCGCCACTGAACTGCTCGTCCGTCCGTCGATCCTGTTTTTGGACGAGCCTACTTCAGGGCTTGATCCGGAGAATGAGGAAAGCGTGGTCTCGACGCTGCAGAATCTCAGCCTGACGGGTCAAACGGTGGTTTGCACGACGCACAGCCTGCACAAGGCGTTTCTATTCAAGCGAATCGCCTTTGTGCACGACGGCCGCCTGATCTTTCTCGGTACTCAGGATCAAGCACGTGCGCACTTTTTCCCGTCCAATGAAGACGCCACCAGCACGGACACCAGCGGCCCCAACGTGCGTCTGGAACGCATTTACAAGAGAGTCAATGAGCAGGGAAGCGGGGAGCTGTGGCAGCAGAAATTTCGAAAGTCCGCCTATGCGCCTTTCTCCGCGGACGCTGTTCCGCCGCCTCGCCGGATTTTCGCGCGCCCTCCCCGTCAGGCGCGGCCAGGTTTTTTCGGCAGCCTGAAGGTGCTTGTTTCCACCCAATGGCATGTTCTTGTGTCAGACCGCAAAAACTGGAAGTCCATCCTGCTGCAAGCCCTGCTGATCGGCCTGCTCGCGGGTTGGGTGGGACGGGAAGATCCGGAATTTCGATTCTTTGCCTGCCTCATTGCCACGCTGTGGTTTGGCTGCAGCAACGCCGCTCAGGCGATCGTCCGTGAGCTTCCGATCTTCTGCCGTGAACGGATTGCAGGGCTTAGCATGCATCCCTACATCATGAGCAAGACGCTCTTTCTGTCATTGATCTCCGGAGTTCAGATTGTTCTGCTGCTTCTGGCGCAGGCAGTCCCGGTGCTCCTGACGAGAGGCGCAGATGCAGATCCTGCACATGATCTGCTGCCCACGGGCGGAATCGGATTGTTTGTCCTGGCGTTTGCCCTCATGGGGGTGGTTGGGGTGCAGATTGGCCTGGCGCTTTCGTCACTGGCGCGAACGGTTACGCAGGCTGCATTGTGGGTGCCTCTTGCGCTTATACCGCAGATTTTGTTCAGCGGTTTTGTCGTGATTCAGCCTGAGATGCCGGATTCCGCCCGCATTTTCAGCTGCTTTGTTCCGAGTTCCTGCGCACAGAGGCTCGTTGACCTTTCGAATCTGGCAGGGAAACGCGTGCCCCTCATGACGGACGACACCGAGGTTCCCATGTTTTTTTGGACTAACCAGCAACTAAAACCGTATCTGACGCCTGGACGAAAAATCAAGGATGCAGAACAGCGCGAGCGCGCCGGCGGAGTTTATCGCGAAATCGATGAGTATAACACCGCCTGGCAGAATTCGCTCATTGATCCCCGGCGTCTGGGCGACCACAAACCTGGTGATGAAGATGTCGATTACGTGAAGAGGAGGGATGACATCGCCAACGGAAAAGAGGCCGGAGATGTTTTTGATCCGCAGATTTTTGCGGGGCCGAGCATCGTTGGGCTGGGAGTTTGGACTGGCTTCTGCTATCTGGTGATCTGGCTTGGACTCTCGCTCGCGCAGCCTGCTCCTCTCAGGCCCCGCTGGTTGCAGGGCGTTTCCGTGTAAACAAGGAACCTGGACAGGCTTGTGTGATCGTTATTCGGTGGCATCTCACCTGCCATCTGCCCTGAACGCACGCTCTGCGTGCAGCGTCTTGTTCATTCATACAGCACAATGCCTCGAATCTGAACGCACGGTTTTTCGTTAAAGGAGTACTATGAACTCTGCATGCATCTCTCTACTGACGTTAGCCATGCTGTCATCTGCTTGGCCTGCCATGGCTCAAAACCATGAGGAAACGATCCTGCCGGCGGTCATACCCACGAGCCAGCCTGGCGTGAAAGCTCGAACTGTCCTCGCTGCAAAAGCAAAGGCTGGGTCCGCCACCATCGGTGCGGTCAAATCCACGTCTGCCAGCCCTGCACTCAATGCCCCGCACGCCACCCTGTTTTCGGAAAACAGCGGTCCTATGCGGGACCAAACTGTGCACTATTACATCCCGGTAGGCGCGGTGTCACCGCAATCTGGGATCCGCACCTATCCCGGTACAACGGCGGCGCACATCACCAACGGAGCCACCCGGATCTCCAGTGGTATTCCGGCCGGAAGCACCTTCGCCAGGCTCGCCGGAACCACTGGATCAAGAGCAATCCGGCCCTCTACGAAAGCGCGCACCGTCAGCACGCGGTGAGAGGGCGGGCGAGCCAGTGCGGAGAATCATCAGCGACGGTTCTTTCACGCATTGGACCGAGCGAGGAAACCGCTTCCAGCCATCCGCCATCCAAGATTCCTGCGATTCGTGGGTATGAAACGGCAACGGAAGTGCATGCTCAAACGCGCACTGCTTGCGCTGCTCACGATGTCGTGCGGGCTGACGGGATGCGCACAGCCCTGTCCCATGAAGCAAAGCCGGTGGCCGAGATGGCTTGCGCCTTTTTCACGGCGCTGCCCCTGCCCGAAGCCGCCGCCCGAGCAACGCATCGTGATCAGTGTGGAAGAACAGCTGATGCTGACGTTTGAAGATAACGTGCCCAAAAAGCGCTACCCGGTGAGCACCTCAAGGTTTGGCATGGGCGACAAGATGCGCTCAGGACTGACGCCGCTCGGCAGACTGGAGATTGCGGAGATCATCGGAGAAGGGCTGCCCAAAGGGGCGCTGCTGCGTGGGCGCGTGCCAACGGGCGAAGTGCTGCGACCAAACACCCCCGGCCATGACGCAATCGTAACGCGGATTTTGCGCCTGCGCGGAAAAGAACCCGGCAACGCGCGCGCCCTGCAGCGCTGCATCTACATCCATGGAACTACGGCCGAAAAGTGCCTGAAAACTCCGGTATCGTGGGGGTGTGTGCGCATGAGTTCACGGGACATCATTCATCTGGCTCATTGGGCGAGGGCAGGAACGCGGGTGGACATCCTTCCAGGACGGCTGCCAGCGCCAGAACTGCTTCCGCAGTAAGCGGTGCAGCTATTGGCCATGACGAATGGAATTTAAATCGTGGAAGCATACGCACGACGCGCCTCTCTCGTGCGAAGGTATGAAAAACAAAAGGAGTCACCATGTTATCCTGGGCTGCCACTTTTCTCGTCATCGCCCTCATCGCGGGTGTGCTAGGCTTCGGAGGTCTGGCCGGAACAGCGACGGGGATTGCTCACATTCTCTTCACGCTGTTCCTCATCCTGTTCCTGGTGTCTTTGCTGCTCGGACGCCGCTCTCCACCTGTGTAACCCGGGGACGGGTTGCATTTTTTCATCGCGCGCCAGGCCCTGCTGCAATTAAAAGCAGGGTTTCGTTTGAAGTTGATTCGCCTTGGAAAAACCGTGACTTTTTAATACGGCCGGAGGGCGTGAATTGAACGTTTTCATCCCGACGCCTTTCCAGCATTCGAGCTCAATACTGACGATTCAGAAGCACTTCGATGAACCACCTCTTTTCGAATATCGAGATTCAAGGCTCGCTCACTTTTTCGAAAGCGCTGCAGATGGATGGCAGCATCGTTGGGGATGTGCATTCCTCAGGGCCTCTCGTCATCGGTGAGCAGGCTGTGATCAAAGGTACGGTGAATACGCAAAGCGTGGTCGTGTGCGGCAGTGTGGAAGGCAACATAACCGTGCAGGATAGATGTGAGGTCAAATCCACTGCCATTGTCATGGGAAACATCACTGCCGCCACCTTTTCGATAGAAGAAGGCGCAACATTTTGCGGGCACTCGCGAGTGCGGATGCCGTCTCCGCCTGCTGAAACAACACTCAAACGCTAACACGACGCTTGAACACGCCAGATCTTACCACGCAGAGTTCTCCCACAACCCGGTTGCGGCTTGCCGTGGTGGATGATCATGCGATCATCCGCGGCGTGTTTGTGACGTTGGTTGAGGATGCGCCGGACCTCATCATGGCGTGGACGGCTTCCTCAATAGCAGAGGCTTCAGAGAAGATACGCTGGGACGCCCCTGATGTGCTGGTGATGGACGTCGGGCTGCCTGATGGCAACGGTTTTGACTTCACTGCGGAAGTTTTAAGCCGTCTGCCTGATCTTCCCATCTTGATGGTCTCGGCTCAAGAAGACCCGAGTTATACGAAGCGAGCCGCCGCCGCCGGAGCCCGGGGGTTTATTCCAAAAGAAGCCTCCCTTGAGCAGCTTATCGAGGCGGTGAACACCATTCAGCAGGGCGGACACTGGTTTTTTGAGGATGGCAGAAGCTGAGCGAAGAAGGCTGACGCCTTTGGGCGGATCTCCGAAGAAGTATTCAGGCCGGAAGGGAAGACCGAACTTTTGGAACCCTGCTTAGCGTGAGAGCCCTATGGCAGGGGGGGCTGCTTCGACTGCCAGAACCTACCAAAGCGACAGCTTTGCGAAGAGCTGATTGAGCCTCTGCCAAGGCCGGGAGGTTGCTGGTTTTTCATCGGCATGGAAGATGATCCGATAACCGTTCGTGTCTTGCAATGCGTCAGAATTCCAGCTTTCGTCAAAGACGAGGCTTTTGCCTTCCTCTAAAAGGTACATGCGGTTGGCCACTTGAAAGCGCAGTTCATCATCTGGAGCGGGCACCAGTTTATCGTTATCGGAACGAAGCACTCCTGCCCAGGCCACTTGAAGACATGATTGAGATTTGCGGGGATTAAACCAGTCTTTGAGAGAGGACTGAATGCCTGGGGCAGAGAGCGATTTCATGAGGCTTGGCATGGGAGATTCGAGTGAGATGACTCGTTTTGATCGGCTGCCGGAGGAAGCCCGGATGCATAGGCTTCCGGATAAATGACTAAAACCTTTTTACGCCGCCAGCTCCGCGGCGGGAGAAAAGGTGAGTCCTGACTGACAAGCTACGTCAGTCAGGACTGATAGCGCTTCGGTTGCTCAGTCCATCGCTGGTCGAGCTGCTTTTCGCGCCACACTGAAGACATCGTGATGACGGAGAAAGTGGATGGGTGGTCCGCTGGAAATCGCTTCATTCAATCAACTGCCCTGGTCGGGCGGGTGCCTACCAAAAATGGGAACAAACGTGGCGGACGATTTATTTGGGTGAGGGAGAAGACGGCAGTCTTTCTCTCACCTTGTTTGCCCGACACGTTATTGCTTCTTTTTGCCGTGCAGAGTGTGTTCTGCCGGGCCGTTTTCATGCCACCACGCCATCAAGGTCCAACTGATGCGAGCGCATCATGCGACTAAAGATTGGCTTCGCGATTCACCCACTCAACGGCTGCTCGCACGAGCTCGGGGGCCGTTTTGAGCTGGAGCTTGTCCTTGATGTGGGCTCGATGGGTCTCAACGGTCTTGACACTTAGAAAGAGGGAACGAGCGATCTCGCGTGTGCCACGGCCTTCACCTACGGCGCGGAAAACTTCGAGCTCGCGATCACTGAGCTGTTCAACGGGAGAACTGCCGACGTTGCTGCCCCGGCCGTTGAGGAAAGTGTCCAGAAGGCGGCCGCCGATGGCGTCGCTCAGATAAAGGCTGCCACTGAGCACACGGCGGATGGCTTCGATGACTTTTTCCGAGGGTGCCGCCTTCATCACGTAACCCCTTGCACCGGCGCGTAAAGCGCGCTCCGCATAAATGCTCTCCTCGTGCATGGATACCATGAGGGCAGGCAGCACGGGATGCAATGCGCGGATGGACTTCATCAGCTCGATCCCATTGGTTCCCTGGATGGAAATGTCCAGCACGACGATGTCTGGCTTCAACTCATCCACTGCGGTGAGCGCATGAGCGGCAGAGCAGATCTCTCCGCATACATGGAGGTCAGCCTCATGATTGATGAGCTGGCTGATGCCATTGCGAAAGATCGGATGGTCATCCACAATCAGAACCCGCCGTTTGGCCGGCGCAGCAACAGGATTCGGGTTGGCCGGGGGTGTTTGAGGAGGAGATTTGACGGCTGTTTTTGCCATGGGAATCAGAGGTGTAATTGCGATGGACGAAGGAGAAGGGACACACGAAATCAATCTGAAGATGGCAGGCGACAGCGCACGACTGTGCCTCCTGCTGAACGGGCTTCCAGGGTTAGGGTGGCGCCAATCGAGCTGGCCCGATAGCGCATGAGCTTCAAACCCAGGCCCGTGTTTTGATCAATGTCTGCGGGCAGGCCGATGCCGTCATCGGTGATGGAGAGCATGATGTCTTTCTGCCGGATGCCAAGGTGAATGCTGATATTGCGGGCACGCGCATGGCGGGAGGCATTGACGACGGCTTCCTGAACGATGCGGTAGAGATGAACGGCAATTCCATTGTCCTGAACCGGAACAGGTTCATGGCAATGCAGCACATACCGGGTCTGCCCTGGCACGTTGTACCGGGCGGCTAGATCACGAAGAGCAGTGACGAGGCCGTTCGCGTCCACATCCACAGGATTGAGGCCGCGAGCCACGTCCCGCGCATCGTTGGTGGCGCTGCGAATGAGGCTGGCAATTTCTCGGAGCTTGTCCGCCGTTTCGTCATCGGACTTCTGGCCGCAAACATCACTCAGTGTGGCGGCCATCATGCCGACGCCGGAAAGGTGCTGGCAAACGCCGTCGTGCAGGGCCTGTCCGAGGCTTCGGCGCTCGCGTTCGCTGATTTCGGTGATCTCGTGCTCAAGGCGTTGGCGCTCTTTATACTCGCGGTGAAGCACTCGGTTGGTGTTTCTAAGTTCGGAGATGTCCCGCAGGATCAGAGTGAGAAGCGGTGCACTGCCGGCGATGGGAGGAGAGATGGAGGCTTCGATGGGAAATTCGCTGCCATCCGCCCTCATTCCGCGGATCTCGCCGGCAGCACCTGCTGCGGCCAGCGCCCGGGGGCTGCAGTCCTGGCCAGGATGAAACAGCCGGTTCAGAGCCTGGCCGCGTACTTCCGCCGCCGAAAGCCGGAACATGCGGACTGCAGCCGCATTAAACAAAACGATGCGCTGGTTTTCATCCACGGAGATAACCGCTTCCGTGAGTGCATCCAGAATCGACGCCATTCGTCCTTCACTGCCGCGCAATGCCTCCTCTGCTTCCAGACGAGAAGTGACGTCCGTGATGACAATCAGGTGGCAGTTTCCTTCCATGACCATGGCCGGACTGGTGGCCAGTTGCACCAGCTTGACCTGACCGCCTGCCGTGTGCAGCTGCAGTTCCGTCGTGATCTTTTCCTCCGCGAGATGAGCAGTTCCGCATCGCTGGAGGTGCTCTTGAAGAAGCTCACGGTCTTTTCTGCGGTTGAGCATGCTGGCGAAACCGATGTGCCTCAGGTCCTGAACATCGCGCCCTAGAAGAAGCGCGGCTGCGGCATTGATCTGCTCAATGCGACCTTTTGGATCGAGGATTGCATAGCCGACAGGAGAATGGTCAAACAGAAACTGGTTTGGCTGGACATTCGAGTCAAGGTTCCTGGAGGCTGTGCTCTGGAGCGCCGATTCTGAACGGGCTCCTTTCTTGCTTCCTCTTCCATTTGATGGATTCAAGACAGTGGTGCCATCCTGATTCGACGGCTGTTTTTTGGCGGAGGCGTTTCTGGCGAATACAGCCTGTTTCGCCCTTCCTGCAGAGGGGCGAGGCGTGCTGGATGCGGCCTTGGCTTCCGAATGAGCTTTCATGTTTTATGTGCCACAGCGGTCGCGCATTTATTTCTGGCAGGAAATGTGCCAGGCATTTTCAAGCAGCGGACAAAGGGCGGATTTCCGTGCCGGCCTCGTTGCAGAACCAGCCTGTTAGGCACCCAACGACGCGTTCCAGCCCGGCGGCATCTTTCCTTCCGGGGGCCAGCCGGACATCCGCATGCCTGTTGATGGTGTGCGTTCTCATGGTAGTTCAAGGGAACGAAGATGACCCAGATTGAGGGCGCTACAATCGGGTGGCTGCCTGCTTTCACCATCAGGCAAACCACTATGCGCCGCTGGCAGACGGAGGCGCTCGAAACTCACGAGGATCGCCGTTATGGTGTACTATGCGGGTGCTGAATGGCGGGCCAGCAGGTCGAGCAAAGTCTCCGCCGTGACGGGCTTGACCACATGTTCGTTGAATCCTGCAGCGCGTGCACGCGCGATGTCGGCCTCCATGCCGTAGCCGCTCATGGCGATGGCCGGAATGTTTGAGAACTGACGCAAATTCCCGATTACGTCCAGGCCGGTTCCATCCGGCAGACCGAGGTCGCTCAACAGCAGGTCGAAGGATTCATTCGCCAGAATCTGGCGTGCCTGTGTCACGGTGCTGGCCGTAGTGACGTGGTGGCCCCAGCGCGTCATCAGCCGGCGGAGCACCTCGCGTGTGTCTTCATGATCTTCAACAAGCAGTACACGAAGCGGGCGGGTCTGCGTTGCTTCGCTGGCAACAGGCCTCGTTTCGGCAAGGACGGTGCCGTCTGGGAGGACTGGAAGTTCGACGATGAATGTGGCCCCTTGATCGTGCCCTCCGCTGCGAACGCTGATCTTGCCGCCGTGGGCTTCTACGAGTCCCTTTGCCACGCTTAGTCCCAGGCCCAGACCACCAAAACGGCGCGTCGTGCCCGCGTGGCCTTGCCGGAAAGGGTCAAAGATTTGAGGCAGTATTTCCGCGGCAATGCCGATGCCATTGTCCGTGACATCGACACGCACCATCCCGTCTGTTTCTACGCTGCGGATGGTGACCTGTCCGCCTTCCGGCGTGAACTTCGCAGCATTCGCCAGCAAGTTGCAGAACACCTGTGAAAGGCGAGCCGCGTCGCCACGCACCAAGGGCCGGCCTTCGGCAAGCTCCAGTGTCACGGAAAGGTCTTTTTTACGCAGATCTGCCTGGGTAATGGCTAGTGCATCTCGCAGCACCGTGTGAATATCCACCGGGCTGGAATTGATGCGGAGCTTGCCGCGGGTGATGCGCGTGACGTCCAGCAGATCATCCACCAGGCGTGCTTCCAGCTCGATGTTGCGGCAGACCAATTCCAACGACCGGCGAAGATCTTCTTCATTTTCTGCAGGTGTGGAAATAAGAGAGGACACCGCTGCCAGCGCTGGTGTCAGAGGGGTGCGCAATTCGTGGCTGAGCACAGCAAGGAAATTGTCCTTGGCTGCATTGGCGGTCTCTGCGGCCGACTTCGCAGCGGCGAGTTCACGGACCATCACCGCCATGTCGAGCGAGCGTGAGTCCAGAGCGCTGCGCAAGGCGTCACGAGTGAGCTTGGTCTGCAGCTGATTCCGCACCCGACTGCGCAGTTCGTCGGTCAAAAAGGGTTTCATCACGTAATCCTGCACGCCCTCGATCAGCAGGTTCATCTTCATTTCCTCATCTGCCTTGGCCGTGAGAAGGATCACTGGCACGTCCGCGAGATGTTCGTCCTGCCGGAGCGCGGTCACCAGTTCCTCTCCCGTCATCCTAGGCATCATCATGTCCGTGATGATCAAGTCAGGGACTTTTTCTTTTACAGCAGCCAGAGCGGCCACGCCATCCTCGGCAGTTCGCGTCCTTGCGTCCGGCTGGAGCATGCGGCAGATGAATTCCCGCATGTCCTGGTTGTCCTCCACTACAAGCACATCCGGAAGATCCATGTCCGTGGGTTCAGGTGTGGGGCCTGCGGCCTCTTCTTCGTGCGAGGGCGAATTCGCAAGACGTCTCAGGACTTCGTCCGTGCCCATCCATAGGGAAGTCTCAACTTCCACCCCGCCCGGAGCTTTCCGGGGGAGGCGCACTCGAAACTGCGCGCCGCCTGCTGCGCTCTGGCCCACCGTGATCGAGCCGCCGTGCATTTCCACAAATTCCTTGGTGATGGACAACCCGAGACCCGTGCCGCCGTAGCGTCTCTGAGTGTCTCTGTCTCCCTGCTGGAAACGCTCAAAGATCCCATCCCGCAGTTCTGGCGGGATTCCCGGGCCGGCATCTTCCACCGTCAGCGTGAAGTGGTCGCCATCCTCCGTCAATGCGAGACGGACGATGCTGTCATTCGGCGAATACTTGAAGGCATTCGACAGCAGGTTCATGAACACCCGCTGAACCTTGTCTGCGTCTACCTCCGCCTGGGTTTCAGCCGGTGTTTGCAGTTCCACACGGATTCCGCGTTCACTGACCACAGACTCGAAGATGCTGGCCATGGCCCGTGCCATGGCGGACAGGTCAAGGCGCGAATAGTGCAACTCCAGCTTGCCCGCCTCCAGCTTTGAGACATCCAGCAGGTCATTAACGTGTTTGTATAGCAGCAGCGCATTCCTCCGGATCACCGCCAGCTCGCGCCGGGTTGACGGGTCTGGTTTGAGCTGCAGAAGCCGGTCCACCGGGGAAAAAATGAGCGCGAGCGGAGTGCGCAGTTCGTGGCTCACGTTTGCAAAAAAGTTCGTCTTGATCTGATCCATCTGCTTCACCTTGGAGTAAAGCTCGTTGAGCTCCTTGTAGGCATGCTCAAGTTTCCCGCGGTTCTCCGCCGACTGGCGCGCGGCCTCCATCAGCGAAAGAATCCGAGGGACCAGCGGAGGAAGCACCAGGGCCGTTGTTACGGAGGCGACAGCGGTGATGAGTTTCACCCAGCCCGAGAGCCAGTAGCGCGGATTGGCTGCATTGAGTGTCCATACCTCCATGAAATGTGTCGCGCCGCAGGCCACAATGAATGTCGCGAACGCCAGCATCATCCAGTGGAAGGGCAGGTTGTGGCGGGCGCGGTATACTAGCCATACCAAGGTGGCTGAAATGGCCACATAGGCCAGGCCGATGAGCATGTCCGATCCGCCGTGAAGCCACATCAAATCTTTGTTGAACAAGTAGCAATGCGAATGCGGCATGAAAAAGTCTCCAGCCTTGGTGCCGAGTGAAAGAGAAAACCCGGCGGCGAGAAGGAGAACGCTTGTGACGAAGATGACGTATTGAAGCAGCGATCGATGGTTCATGGGGGATGGTAGACCAGGTGGCAGACCACAGGCGGCGGCATGTCTTCGGCGGACTATTACGGCAGGTGGGGATGCTACACAATCGGTCCCTTACACCAGAAGCCTTTCTTTAGAAAAATGAAACAGCAGGGTTTCTCCTTCCACCGCCGGTCCGGACTGAGGCGAGACGCAGTGCTTATCCGCGGGTCAAGTCAGAACATCCACGCGGCCTCAAATCTGGCACGGCACATCAGGCTACCGCCGGTTGCAGGGATCAGACAAAGTCTATGCGGTATAACGCGCCTTCCTGGCGGGAGAAGTAGTTACTCGCATGTTATTACCACATCAGGAAATCCCCTGATGCCAAGATAAGGAGATTCCACCGTGCCTTCGATATGTTGAGATGCAGGTTTCATTCCGGATGCATGTGCGGTCACATGCGAAAGTCTTGTTCACACCGTGGGAATGGTGATTTTCGTGAGCAAGCAAGATTCTGCAGGCAGGTACTGCTGAGTGAGCGAGGCGTTGCAGGCATTGATCATCCGCTTTGCTGACCAAAGGCCAAGGCCGTAGTGATCATGGCAGAGAGCCGAAAAAGGCTGCGCCCACGTGCTGGTATCCACGGGGTCGTTTTTGGGTTCGCTCAGTTCAAAAACCACCCGGCTGTCTTCCCTATACGCTTTGATTTTCAATGCGGCGCCGCGGGAAAAAGCCTTCGCATTGACGAGCAATTCGTTAAAAACGGAGGCCATGAATTCCACATCGACATCCACGTCTTCTTCACCGAGTTGATCATCCCAACTCACCTCGGGCGCGGCGGTCATGGAGGCATGCTTCTCGCGCCAGATTCTCAGCAGAGCCTTTGCGGGAGTTTTAGCGATGAGAGGTGAGGGCTCCTGCACCATCATCGAAAGTGCACGCAGACTCTGGGCAAGACCACGGACCTGCTTGCGGACCCGTGCGGCACTCGTGCCAGCCTCGTCATCGGTCACCAGCTCCTGCAGGAAAGAGGCCTCCAAATCCAGGCTGTTCAATCCATTGCGGACATCATGGGTGTGCTGCCGCACAAATGCGGCTACGCGTGACCAGGGAATGACGGTTTCATCCATGCGGAACTTTACACTATGACAGGCAATGTGGCTTCAACGAAATGTGACGAGACGACATCAAGCCGAGGGCTCGAAGGTTTTCAACGGGACAATTCGCCCGCCTCGTGTTGTACATCATCGAAGATAATCTTTAGCCCGCACAGTGGCGCAGGCTTGTGCTGGACGAAAGATGGTATGGCTGGCTGTCAGCGGCCCACGAAAAGGCACGTTCGGCGCGTTCGTGCAGGTGTCTTACATCCATGTCGCTTGGATGTGCCTTCGTCGTCAGCGCAGCCTTGGAAATGGCGGCATTTTCGGCTTCATGCAGATCATGCGCTTCGACATCGCATTGAAGCAGGAAGCGGCCGGTGCTGAATTCGTGAATGATGGCATGGTAGCTCATGACTTGTGTGGGTTTCGTGGTGGTCCTGCGAATCGGGTGCTATGGGCGAGGGGGCTAGAGGCAAAAATCGGGTGTCCATGGAGGGCAAACCAGATCAAAGCCTCGGCATGCCGGGCACCAAAACGGTCATAAACTTTCATGATCAGCTTGCCCAGGGACATGGTTGTGTGTCTTGGTTTCGCTTTCATTTGGGCCGACAGTTCTCCATGAATCGCAACCCAGCGGAATGGCGGATGCCTCATTTTCTGCATTTTATGCGATGGTCTCGGAGGAGAAGAGGCGAAGGACAGAAAAGGAGACATCCAGATGCAGCGCGAAGTGCGAATTACACGCACCAAACCCTGCACCATGAACTGCACCCAGCGGCTACTGTCCTTCTGGATGGAGGCGCATCGCTGGAACTCCCTATGAACATGCAAGCCTCCGCCGTCCTGAACGCCCCGGCAGCCGTTGAAGCTGGCAAGCGTCTGCTTGTCGTGGATGACCATCCGGTATTTCGGCACGGCATCTGTCAGTATCTCGGCCAGGTCTCCGAGATCTCCATTTGTGCCGAAGCCAGCAACGCCCAGCTAGCCTTGGAGGCGATGCGGCAGCATGGCCCCGACGTGGTCCTGATGGATGTGTCCCTGCCCGGCACCAACGGAATCGAACTCATCAAATACATGCTGGCCGAGCAGCCGAACCTGATCATTCTCATGATATCGATGCATGATGAATCGCTCTATGCGCTGCGCGCCCTGCGGGCGGGGGCAAAGGGCTACTTGATGAAGCAGCAGACGATGGAGCACATCCTGGATGCGCTGCGCAAGGTGTGCAGCGGGGGCATCTATGTCAGCCCTCAGTTCAGCGAGAAGCTGATTTTCAAATCAATTGCCGGAAGCACCGGGGAATTTGGTTCGCCAGTGGAAAAGCTCTCGGATCGTCAGCTCGAAGTGCTGCAGCTCTTCGGCCGGCATAAATCCACGCGTGAGATCAGCGAGGCTCTGCACATCAGCGTCAAGACCATTGAAACCCATCGCACCCATATCAAGGAAAAACTTGGTTTTAAGGACGCGGAGGAGTTGATGGATTTTGCCACCGAATGGATCGCCACACAGGAAGGTTGACTCCGCCGCCGTGGGACCCGTCCATTTGATGGTGCAGCCGCGAAACAGTTTTGCATGACTCTCTTCACCGATCCCAATGCACTTCAGATCGTGCGCATGATAAGGGCGCCACGCGAGGGAGTATATGCAGCCTGGACGGATGCCAGTGTTGCGCTGCAATGGTGGGGGGATCAGGGATGCGAGACCGAAGAACTGAATCTCGACGCGTGGCGCGGCGGTACTTTCCGCTGGGTATTCAAAGCAGCCGATGGGACGAAGAACCTCGTCCGTGGCAAATACCACAGCGTGCAGCCACCCATAAAAATTGTACACACATGGCAATGGGTGGACGCGCCGGGCTGGAAGGAAGCCTGGAGTCTGGTCACCATCGAATTTTCAGAGAAAGATGACGGCCGTGCGACTGAGATAAGGCTGACGCACGACAAGCTGCCTGATGAAAAAACGCGTGACAGCCACATGAAGGACTGGAACAGCTCGCTGGACAGATTGGAACGTCTTTTCACAGATGTCGTCTGAGTTGTCCAGGGCGGAGGCATGACATCTAAAGTCAGGTTTTGCCTGAAGAAACGATCATAGCGCATCCTGAAGTGCTGCTGCTCGCTGAAATGCGTTTGTAGGTGCAGCTTAGGCGTCTGCACGTCATTCTGGCCGGCAGACGCCCACCCAACAACCACATGAATAGCAAAACCGAAATCATTGAAGGCCTGCGCGACGCTTACGCCATGGAAAAGGCCATGGAGATCGCACTGCAAAAGCTGATGGTGCATCCGCACACGCACGTGGATCTTCAACAGCAGGCCTCCCAGCACTGCGCCTCCACCCGGCGGCATGCAGTGGAGCTCGCTGCCTGCCTTAGGAGGCTGGATTCGGACACCGCTTCGCCCAGATCCGAGTGGGTCCGAGGGATAGAACTCATGAAAGGCATGGGGGCGGCTTTTGTTCGTGACGAGCGCATCAAAGATGTTCTCACCGTGTTTGCCACCGAGCATTTCGAGATCGCCTGTCATGCACGTCTCGGGGAGGGGGCGCAGCATTTCGGCTTGTTGGAGATCGTACGGATCTGCGATGAAATTCTGCAGGCCGAAAAGAGGATCAGCAAATGGCTGAAGCTTAACCTGCCTCAAATCGCCGCAGCTTGTTTTTGCGCCGAAGATGAAGAACAGGCCGCAGCAGGGGAAGCGCCACGCAATGCGGGCGGCCAGTGGGAGTTTGCACAACTTGGGAAAAACATGACACTGTTCGGTGTGCGTCTGCCACGAGCTGCGTGAGGCTGCAGCTTATGCAGCCTGCAGCGTATGAATGGCGCTGCGAGTGCGAAACACCTGGCGGAGTTTCTTCAGGCCAAGTTCCATGCGGGTTTTAACAGTGCCGAGCGGTGTGTGGGTGGCCTCTGCGACCTCCCTCTGACTCATTCCTTGAAGGAAGGCGAGGACGATGACCTGCTGCTGTGCTTCCGGCAGAAGTGTGAGGTGTTCGCCCAGCACCCGGCCCATGTCTGCCTGCTCGCAGTCGGCGGCGGAATCCTGGGTGAAAGAGGCGGAATGGTGAATGGCGTCCTCCATGCGGTCTTTGGCGCGGCAATAGGCCATGGAACGGCGCAGATGGTCAATGGCACGTCGCTTGCCGAGGGTCATGATCCAAGCCAGGGGCCGACCTTTGGCTGGCGAGTAGTGATCTGCCTGCCTCCAGAGCTCGAAGAAGCATTCCTGGAGGACATCCTCGGCGGCGCTGTCGTCATTGACGGTGCGCATGATGGCGCTCTTCAACAACCTCCGGTAACGTTGCATGAGGGTTTCCAAGGCGGAAGCATCCCGCTGCTGAATGGCTGCCATGAGATCCTCATCCGGCGGCTGCTGGGCATCAAAGTCGCTGCTGCCCTGAAACGTTGACGAAGTGGAGGCGGTAAAAGTTTTCATGAGAAACGAATACCCACGTCCCAGAACTCGCACAACCCGAGCCCGCCCTGTTCGCCCCCTCGGGGTATGCCTGATACGCACCGCTTTCTTTATCGGGCGCCTCCACATGCGTGTAGTTGCGTCTTTTCCAGAACGATGGCTGGAGCGGAAACCTCAATCCGACTCTGTCGCGGTGCGCTGAATAGCAGCAATGAGCTCCCGCAGGTCGATTGGTTTTACCAGATGTTCTGCAAAGCCGGCCTCACGGCTGCGACGTCTGTCCTCATCCATTCCAAAACCGCTCATGGCGATGCCCCGCATGCCACCTTGGGCGCTGACATGACGCATGATCTCATAACCCGTGCCATCAGGCAGCCCCAGATCACTGACCAAGATATCGAAGTGTTCGCTCTCCGAAGCTTTGATGGCGCTCTCCACGGTAGTCGCCAAAGCCACGGAAGCCCCGGCCTGGGAAAGCTGACGACTGAGGATCCGCGCTGTGTCCGCATGGTCCTCGACGAGAAGGAGCCGGACGGGGGGGAGCTTTGCCTTTTGCCGCGGAGTCGAAAGCCGGATTCTGGCCGTGGTCGTCAAAACTTTGGCCGGCAGCTCGATGATGAAAGTTGCGCCCTGACCGGCGCCGGCACTCTCGGCGCGAATGGTGCCGTGGTGCAGATCCACCAGGGCTTTGCTGATTGCGAGGCCGAGACCTAGTCCCCCAAACTCGCGCGTGATGCTGGCACCGCCCTGTTCAAAGGCATTGAATACATGGGGAAGCCTGTCTGCAGGAATGCCAATACCGTGATCCGCGACCCGCACTTCACAGCAGCCCTCAGCGCGGCGCATGCTGCTGACGTGAATGACGCCTTTCATGGGGGTGAACTTGATGGCGTTTTTCAGCACATTCCAAAACACCTGCTGAAGGCGCGCGGAATCCGCCGCAACCATGCCGACATTTTCATCGAGCTGGGTTTCCAGGCGGATTTCCTTTTCCAGGATCTGCGGTGCACACACCCTGCAGGCCTGGCGCACCACATCATTGAGATCCACGGCGTTGACCATCAGCGACAGTTTTCCGCTGGTGATCCGGCTCAGGTCCAGCAGGTCGTCAATGAGCTTGGTCTCCAGTTCAATGTTGCGTTTGATCATGACCAAATCCTCCCGGATTTCAGGTCGCAGCCCAGGTTCTTGCTCGAGCGCCGCCACCGCCAGCAGCACGGGTGTCAGCGGAGTGCGGAGTTCATGACTCAGCACGGCAAGAAAGCGGTCCTTGCTCTGGCTCGCGAGTTCCGCAGCCTCCTTGGCCTCACGCAGAAGTGTTTCTTGCTTCTTGCGGTCGGTGATATCGCGGAAAAAGATGCCGAGTCTGCCACCGCTGATGGGATAGGCGTTGATCTCAAACCACTGCCCCCAGGGCTCATAAAAGTTTTCAAACCTCAGCGCCACCCGCTCCACCATCGCACGCCGGTAATTGGTCTCAACAACGGTGCCCCGAGTGGCGGGAAAGGCCTCCCAATGATTGAGGCCGAGATACTTGTCTGGCGCCAGTCCATAAAGGCGGGCAGCTTCGTTGTTCAGGTAAATGATGCGGTAGTCGGCATCCAGGGCCATGAAAGCAGTGTTCATGCCTTCGAGAATTTCCGTGCGCTCCTCCTGGAGGGCTGCTTCGCGTGCGGCCGCCTCCGTGCGAATTCGCGCAAGCTTGAGAGTGCTGCTGACCTTTGCGAGAAGCTCGCGGGCATGGAAGGGTTTGATCAAGTAATCGTCCGCACCGGCCTCAAGTCCTGCCACTCGCGACTCTTCTCCGGCCCGTGCGGAAAGGACAATGACCGGGATGGATTGCAGTTCAGAAGACGCCCGCATCTGACTTAACAGGCCAAAGCCGTCGAGGCGCGGCATCATGACATCGGTCAGCACCAGATCGGGCCGCATCTCATGGGCAAGGTCCAGCGCTGCCTGGCCATCCGCCACAGTGAAGACCTCGTAACGCTCTGCCAGCAGCCGGGCGATGTATTCGCGCATGTCTGCATTGTCATCCGCAAGGATGATGCGCGGGCGCTGGGCGTCACATTCATCCTGAGTGCCATCTTTTTGCGCCGCTGCGTTTTCCGAAGCCTCGGCATTGGGCAGCCAGCGCATGGCTTCGGCGAGGAATGTCCTGGCCAGGTGGGTGCCAGCGTGCCTTGCTGGAGCGGTGGAGCATTGATCTTCCGGCAGGTGGGCGCTGCCATGTGGCAGCCTGACAATAAAGCAGCTGCCACGGCCGGCCTCACTTTCCACTGCCACAGATCCACCATGAGTCTTCACCAGTTCATTCACCAGCGCCAGCCCGATGCCGCTGCCTTCGTGTGTGCGTGACTCCACACCCTGCACGCGGTAGAAGCGTTCAAACAGGTGCGGTTTGGCTTCGTCAGGGATTCCTGCTCCGGTGTCACAGACCCGCATTTCAAACATGTCTTCGAATTCTCTGACGTGGATGCGGATTTCACCGCCCAAGGTGAATTTGAAGGCGTTGGACAGGAGGTTCAGCACCACCTTTTCCCACATCTCATGATCCAGATAGGCTGGCTCGGACAGCGGCGGACATTCCACCACAAATCGGAGTCCTGCTTTTTCGATGGCTGATCTGAAGGTGCTGGCAAGCTCCGCAGTGTAGGCGGAGATATCGGTAGGCTCAAAACGCGCCTTCACCCGCCCGGCCTCCATGCGTGAGAAATCGAGGAGCGAATTCACCATCTTCAGGAGGCGCATTCCATTCCGGTGCGCCACGGAGGCGAGCGTGTGTTCTGCAGGTGGAAGTCCGGTGCTGGCGTTTTCAACCAGTTCCGCCAGTGGTCCCAGCATCAGAGTCAGCGGGGTGCGAAACTCGTGGCTGACATTGCTGAAAAAGGCGGTCTTGGCGCGGTCGATCTCCTCCAGGGCCGCTGCGCGCTTCCGCTCGGCCTCATAGGCCCGCGCCGAGGCGAGGCCCGCGGCAATCTGTCCGGCGAAAAGATCGAGGAATCCGCGATAGGCTGCGTCCAAGGGACGGAATGGATTGAGCCCCGCGACTAGAAAACCCGCGGGCTGCGACTGCCCCTGCTGGGCCAGGGGCACGAGAAGAGCACTGCGCGGCGGCTGGCCCCAGGGCTTCGAGGGAAGGCTGCTCCCATAGCTGGTCAAGTCATCCACGAGAAGGGATGCACTTTGGCTGAATTCTTCGACCAATGGCCAGGCTTCTCCGCTTTCTCCGCAGATCAGTTCCGGAGCCAGCGGGCTGCCTGCCACAGCGCCATGTGCGGATGCAAGGTGGGAGGCCTTCCCATCCGAGGAGTGCAAATAGATCAGCGCGAAGGGCATGTCCTGCGGTCTTTCCTCCAGCCGACTGGAAACCGCGCTGCACACGTCCTCCTCAGATTTGATCGTCGAAAGGTCAGAGCCGAGATCTCGCAGCAAGGCCAGACGCCGCTCGCCGATGACGCGCTCGGTTTCTTCGGTCACCACGCAGAGCATGCCGCCAATGGAGCCGTCGTCATGCGAGATCGGGCTGTACGAAAAGGTATGGTAGGTCTCTTCGGCAAAACCGCTGCGCTCGAGAAACAGCAGCAGTGATTCATCCCAGGTGGCTTCGCCCGTGCGGACCACGGATTCGGCCCGCGGACCGATGTCTGCCCAAATCTCCTCCCAGACTTTTGTGGCGGACTGCCCCAGCACAGTGTCACGTTTGATGCCGAGCGTGGGCAGATAGGCGTCATTGCAAAAAAAGTAGAACTCAGGCCCCCACCCCATCCACATGGCAAAGCGTGAACTGAGCATGAGGTGCACGACGACTTTCAGGCTGTTGGGCCACAGATGCGGCGGCCCCAAAGGATGCTGCGCCCAGTCAAACTCCCGGATGCGCCGCGCCATCTCTCCGCTTCCGGAGAGGAAGTTCAGGGAAGACGCTACTGAATAGGCAGGATCCATGATTGTCCGAAGCAGCCATTAATGTTTCACCGCCACACGGCGAATGGCGGAGATAAGTTCCCGCAGGTCGATGGGCTTGACCAAATGCTCGGAAAAGCCCGCCTCACGGCTGCGCCGCATGTCCTCCTCCATGCCATAGCCGCTCATGGCTATTCCCGGCTTTTGATGATTTTCATGGATGTGGCGCATGATCTGGTAACCAGTGCCATCTGGCAGCCCCAGGTCGCTCACCAGCACGTCGAACGGCTCCTGTGTTGCCAGCTGGATGGCGCTGCCCACGTCCGGCGCATGAATGACGGTCACTCCGGATCTGACCAGCTGGCGGCTGAGAATGCGCGCAGTGTCTGCATGATCTTCCACCAGTAGAAGCCGCAGCGCTGGCAGCGTCGCGCTTTCCGGCGGAGTCATCAGCCGGATTTTGGCCGTGGTCGTCATCGTTTTGGACGGCAGCTCGATGACGAACGTCGCTCCCTGCCCGGCGCCGGCGCTTTCCGCGCGGATGGCGCCATGATGCAGATCCATGAGGGCTTTGCTGATCGCAAGACCGAGGCCCAGCCCGCCAAACTGGCGCGTGATGTTCGGGCCGCCCTGCTCAAACGCGTTAAACACATGGGGAAGGCTTTCCGCGGGAATGCCGATGCCATGATCCTTGACCCGGACTTCGCAGTACCCATCCAGGCGGCGCGAGGTGCTGACGTGGATGGTGCCGCTTTTTGGCGTGAACTTGATGGCGTTTTTCAGCACATTCCACAGCACCTGCTGGAGGCGGGCGGAATCTGCCGAAACCATGCCCACGCCTTCTTCGAGATCGGCCTCCAAAAAGACTGCGTGCTCGCGCAGCTGCGGCGCACAGATGGTGCACACCTGGCGCACCACCTCGTTGAGGTCCACCGCATCGATCACGAGGTCCAGCTTGCCGCTGGTGATGCGGCTTAGATCCAGCAAGTCGTCAATGAGTTTTGTCTCCAGCTCGATGTTGCGCTTGATCATCGTCAGATCTTCACGCACCTCGCTCCCCAGGCTGGGATCATGCTCCAGGGACGCAACGGTCAGCAGCACAGGAGTCAGAGGTGTGCGCAACTCATGGCTGAGTACGGCGAGGAAACGGTCCTTGCTTTGATTTGCGAGTTCAGCTGTGTCCTTGGCCTCGCGCAGCAGGGTTTCGGTGTGTTTGCGCTCCGTGATGTCCAGGAGCATGTTCACTGCGCCGGTCACTTCGCCGTCGGCATCAAATATCGGGTCGGGGTAGGGGAGTACGTACCGCCGGCTTCCGTCGGGGCGTTCAACAATGACTTCATCTCCCCTGATGCCGACACCTTCGTACAGGGTGCGCGCCATCGGACAGCGTGCCAGATCGAGCGGCGAGCCATCAGGTCTGTACAGACGCAGGGCGCCGCACCACATATCCTTGCCGATCTCCGGCTCCCGGCCCCAAAGCTCCACTGCGGCAGCGTTGTAGAGCTGGATGAAGCCTTCCCTGTCACAGGTGTACACGGCCGCGGGAAGTCCCTGGATGAGGCTGCGATATCTCCGCTCACTCAGTTGCAAAGCCACTTCCGCACGACGGCGCTCGGTGACATCGGTGTTTGTCTCAAGAATCGAAACCGGCCGTCCCTGGGCATCTCGTTCCAGCACCCAGCGCGTGTTGTCGATGATGACAGAACCATCTTTCCGCACGTGCTTCTGTTCACCGATCCACCGGCCATAACGATAGAGCTGTTCTTTGATCTGCTCCAGAGGTTTGGGAAACTCCGTGCGCAGCAGTTCGTGTTTGAGTTTTCCCACTGCTTCCTCACGGGTGAAGCCATAGGCATCCTCTGCGCCCTGGCTCCAGTAGGTGATGCGGTTCTCCAGATCACGCACGAAGATCGCGTCGAAGCTCAGATCCAGAAGGCGAGACTGCTCCGCCACCCTCTCTTCAGCCCGCTTGCGTTCAGTGATGTCGCGGATGGTCGCCAGAACACCAATGTCCTTGCCTTCCGTGTCATGCAGGCGGATGACGACGGATTCGACGTGGATTTTGACCCCGTCTCGTTTGATGTGGGTGATCTCGCCGCTCCATTTGCCGGTGTCATGCAGCACCTGGAGCGCGGCCTGCTCCGCCTCCGGACTGCTCCATCCCGGCGTCCACATCTCCCGGTAGCTGCGGCCCAGAATGTCGGATGACTTGACTCCATACTGCTTCTCAGCGGCGGCATTGAGGTAGGTGACATTTCGCTCGGGGTCCATCGCCACCACGGCATCGCTGATCTGTGAGAGAATGTCTCCACGGAACTGGTTGGCCTCGGTCTCCGTCCCCTGCAGCGTAAATATCTGGGTGCCACCGTGGCCCTGCACCACCAGCGCGTCCACTTCTCCACTATGGATCGCACGCAGTGTCTCCTCAGCCTCTTCGAGGCGCGCATTCAGCTCCGCATTGGCCGACCGCAGCCGGTCCAATTCTGCTGCTGGATCTTCGGCCTTGCTCATGACTTCGGAGGTGCTTCTCCTGCTTTACGAAGGTCCAGCCCCAGGAGGATGCGCTCTGTTTGGGACATGTCGCCAATGAAGCGACGCAGCGGCAGCGGCAGTTTTTTGATCAGGGTGGGGGCGGCAATGATCTGCTCCTCGGCGGCCAGCGCGGGATTCTGCGAAATGTCCACGACCTCCAGATCGTAGCGGCCTTTGAGATGCTCCTCGCAGATCTTTCGTATGCGCACAATGGCCTTGGCCGAAAGGGACGTGTGCCCCGTGATGTATAACCGAAGGACATAGCGCTCCGTGTCAGCAGCTTCGCTGGCGTCATTCAAGAAAGTCTCGACGCTGTCTGACGTGGAGGGCTTTTTTTTCATCCTTCGGAAGGTTTGGCTGTTTTCGCAGGCTGGACGTCGAGCCCTACGAGGACGCGTTCTTCATTGGAGAGGTCGCCAATGATTTTTTTGATCGGTTCGGGGAGGCGCCGCACCAGAGTAGGCACGGCCAGAATCTGGTCCCCGGCAGCAAGCTGGGGAGTCTTGAGAAGATCGATGACTTCAATGCGGTACTGCCCGGCCAGATGAGTTTCGCAGAGGCGCCGGAGATTGCTCAGCGCTGTCAGCGACTTGCTGGTCTGGCCCGCCACATACAGCCGCAGCTCAAATGCAGCCAGAGGCTGCTTCGTGGATTGGGAGTTGCGTGTCATTGCTTTGTAGTGGGCTTGTTGTTGGCGGAACTGCTGCGCATTGCGGCCAAAGACCGCACGTTCTGCAGCGCTTTTTTCTCATGCACGATCTCCTCCTGGTTGGAAAAGTTCATCTCCTCCTCCTGGGACTCCAGCTCTGCCTGCAGCATGGCGATCTGAGCCTCCACGGCCTTCCGCTTGCTCGCCAGCTGGCGGGCCTTGCGCTGGCGGTTCTGCTCACGCAGTTCACCATGCGTGGTCATTTGGGCCTCCTGCGTGGCCCGGGCGCTGCCGGTGAGCACACGGTCATCCATGAGGACCACATCGAGGAGATCAATGCCTTTATCCGAAAGAACAAATTCACGCACCTGATTGGAATGATGCATGCCGCGTGCTTTGAGAATATAGAGCGTGCGGTTGCGCTCTCCATTGAGCTCGACGTTCCGAAGCATAAGCCAGACATCCATGAGGGAAGACACGCCCACCTGCGAATCCTCCGGTGTTTGCGAAGTGGTGCCACCCGGAGTGAGGCAGCAGAAAATCGCGGTGATCTGAAGCTGCTTCAAGTAGTCAATGAGCCGCATCAGCGTGGGCTTCACCGCCTCCTCGGAATCATCAAACGTGAGGTTGCTGATCGGGTCCACGCCGACCACCGACGGCCGGAACTTACGCACGAGGTCATGCATCGCCACCAGGTGCTGCTCCAGTCCCTGCAGGGTGGGACGGGATGCGTGGATGTCCAGAAGGCCCTTTTTCACCCATTGCTCCAAGTCGATGCCTATCGATCTCATGTTGCGAATGATTTGTTCGACGGACTCCTCATAAGCAAAAAGGAGAGCCCGCTCTCCGCGGCGGCAGGCGGCCTCGACAAACTTTGCGGCGATGCTGCTTTTTCCTGTGCCGGGAGAACCCGAGACAAGCATGCTGCTGCCGCGGAAGACTCCCTTGCCCCCCAGCATTTCATCCAGCTTCAAAATGCCGGTGGAAACACGTTGAGATGCAGCCTTGTGATCGAGCCGCAGGGAAGTGATGGGCATTACCGAAATCCCGTGGGAGGTGATGATGAAGGGGTACTCGTTCATCCCGTGCGTGGTGCCGCGGTATTTGAGCACCCGCAGTCTGCGGGTGGAAATCTGCGCATTCACCCGATGGTCCAGCACAATCACGCAGTCTGCCACGTACTCCTCCAAACCGTAACGTGTAAGCCCGCCCTCACCACGCTCGCCAGTGACGACTGCCGTGATGCCGCGATCCTTCAGCCAGCGGAAAAGGCGGCGCAGTTCGGCGCGCAACATCGCATGGTTTGGCAGGCCGGAAAACAAGGCTTCGATGGTGTCCAGTACGACCCGCTTTGCGCCGATGGAGTCAATCGCATGTCCCAGCCGAATGAACAGGCCCTCTAGATTGTATTCGCCCGTTTCCTCAAACTCGGTCCGCTCAATGTAAACATGATCGAGTACTATCTTCTTCCGTTGCATCAGGTGATCGAGCTCAAACCCGAGCGAACGCGCGTTTGCAACGAGTTCCGCCACGTTTTCTTCAAACATCATGTACACTCCGCATTCACCCGCCATGGCTCCGCGGGCCAGGAACTCCATGGCCAGCAGCGTCTTGCCGCAGCCTGCGCCGCCACAAATCAAGGTTGGTCGGCCAGCCGGCAGGCCGCCGCCGGTGATTTCATCCAGGCCTTCGATGCCCGTGGGGGCTTTGGGCAGCGTTGTGTTTTCTATTGGGTCTTTTTTCCGTTTCATGCAGGGTTGAATGCCGGATTTGTTCTCAAGGTAAACCGGCTTATAAAGGAGTGGTAATTCGTGCAATCGCCTGTTGGAGGGCGGGAAATTCGATCGGCTTGGTCAGATGCTCTGCAAAGCCCACCAGCCTGCTGCGCTCGATGTCTTCATCCATTCCAAAGCCGCTCATGGCGATCGCGGCTGGCAGACGACCGAGTTTTTTGCCGAGACTCTCCAGCAATTCAGTGCCTCTCCCGTCTGGCAGTCCGATGTCTGAGATCAGGATGTCGAACTCGTATTCGCGCGCCACCTCCATGCATTCAGCGATGCTCGATGCCGTGCGCACCACATAGCCGCGGCGGAGAAGCAGGCGCTCCAGGGTCGCCAGGGTGTCATGGTGATCCTCCACCACGAGGAGCCGCAGTCCTGCCGATGGAGCCACATCATGATTGTAGGTGCCATGGCTTTGCTGGGCGCCCGATGAGCCGGGCAGCTGGATGGTGAATTTTGCGCCGCGGTCGGGGCCGTCGCTGTGCGCCACGATGCCGCCGCTGTGCATCTGCACGAGCGCTTTGCAGATCGCCAGTCCAAGGCCCAGGCCCGTATGCGAATGCCGGGCTCCCTGTTCGAAGGCGTCAAAAATTCTGTCGAGCTTCTCGCTGACGATGCCGACGCCGTTGTCCGAGATCTCCACCCCTATCTGGTCTCCGGGCGTGATGGCAAAGCTGCGCACCACAATGGTTCCGCCCTCGGGGCTGAATTTGGCCGCGTTGGTGAGCAGATTCCAAAACACCTGCTGCAACCGTGCAAAGTCTCCGCGCACATAGGGGTCCGGCGCCTCCAGTTTTTCAATGACCTGAATGCGCCGTGCGCTGAGGTCCGCCATGCATATTTCCAGGGCGTGCCGCAGCACCTCGTGCACATCCACCGGTTGAAACTCCAGCCGAAGCTTCCCATTGCGAATGCGCGCGAGATCCAGCAGATCGTCGATCAATCTCGCTTCGAGGCGCACGTTTCGGCGGATGGTTGCGATGTGTTCCTGAATGGCGGGCGGGCAGTCGATTTCTTCTATCAAGGTGACCGCATGCACGATGGGCGAGAGCGGGGTGCGCAGCTCATGCGACAGCATCGCGAGAAAGCGGTCCTTTGCAGCGTTGGCCTCTTCAGCTTCGGCCTGCGCGGATTCAGCGCGTATGCGGCGGTCGCGTTCTTCCGCCTCACGAACCAATGCTTCATTGCGCGCGGCCAGCTCCACATTGGCCAGGCGCAGCGCCTCCTCGGCCGCCTGTGCGGTGCGGTTCATTTCAGCCAGGGCGCGTGTCTTGGCGAAAAGTTCCACAAAGACGTTTACCTTGGAACGCAGCACGGCAGGACTGATCGGCTTGGTCAGGTAGTCGACGGCACCCACATCGTAGCCCAGCACCGCGTGCTCATCCTCACGGTAATGGGCGGTGAGAAAGATGATGGGGATGTGCTGGGTGCGTTTGCGTTCCTTGATCATGCGCGCCAGCTCGATGCCGCTCATGTCGGGCATCTGGATGTCGAGCACAATCGCTGCGAAGTCTCCATTCATCAGGGCGAGCAGGGCCTCGGCCCCTGTCTGCGCCTGGATCAGGGTGTAGCTCGCCCCATCGAGCACGCTCTCGATCGCGATGAGATTCTTCGAATCATCATCCACGACCAAAACGACAGGCAGCGGCTGGTCTGACGTTGTGTGACTGGGGATTTTTAGGCTCATGTGGACGACGCTCAGCGATGCAGCCAGACACGCAGCAAGGAGAGAAGCTGATCGGTGTTCACCGGTTTGGCGATGTAATCGCTCGCTCCGGCTTCCAGGCATTTTTCCCTGTCTCCCTTCATCGCCTTTGCTGTGAGTGCAAGAATGGGCAGATGACGAAACTCGGCCTGCTTGCGGATTTCTCGCATGGTTTCATAACCGTCCATTTCAGGCATCATGATGTCCATCAGCACCATGGCGAGGTCTTCGCTGGATTTGATGATTTCAATCGCCTGCCTGCCGTTGGTGGCGCTGATGACCTCCATTTCCTGGTTCTCCAGCACGGTGGACAGGGCGAAAATGTTGCGGGCATCATCATCCACGATCAGCACCTTGCGGCCACGCAGCACTTCATTGGTGCTGTGCAGGCGCTGCAGCATCTGCTGTTTGGCATCCGGCAGGTCGGACATCACACGGTGCAGAAAGAGGGCCGTTTCATCCAGCAGGCGCTCAGGAGACTGCACGTCCTTCAGCACGATGCTTTTTGCCATCGTCCGCAGCCTCGTCTCCTCTTCGGACGAGAGGTCCTTGCCGGTGAAGACGACTACGGGCACATCTCGCAGGGTTGGTTCCTCATGGATGCGGTCCAGCAGGTCGAAGCCTGTCATGTCCGGCAGTCTCAAGTCAAGCACGCAGCAGTCAAAGTGACGGTCCAGCAGGGTCTGGTAGGCCTCCTCGCCGCTGGCGACTGTGGTGATTTCAATGTCGTCGTGACCCAGCAGCGCCACAATGCTCATGCGCTCGGTGTCGTCGTCTTCCACCACCAGCAGGCGCTTCGTGCGCGGGGCTACGAAAGTCTTGATGCGGTCAAATGCGCTTTCGAGGTCCTCGGTGGTCGCGGGTTTCACCAGATACGAGAAGGCGCCGCGGGAAAGGCCGTGGCTGCGCTCCTCCTCCAGGGTGATGATCTGCACTGGAATGTGCCGAGTTTCGGGAGCCAGCTTGAGATTGTTCAGCACCGTCCAGCCAAGCATGTCCGGCAGGAAGATATCAAGCGTGATCGCCGTGGGCTGATACTGTCGCGCGAGCGTCAGTGCCTCATGGCCGCGGGTGGCCACCAGGCCCTTGAATCCCTTGTCCCGTGCCAGGCCCAGCAGCACCCGCGCATAGTGCGGATCGTCCTCCACAATCAAGGCTGCAAGATCACCCGGCAGCATGCTGGTGCGGTCGTCATCGATGCGCTCATCTCGCGTGGCCGCCACGGGGAGTGCAATGGAGGAAGGCCGCGCAGTGCGCTGCGGACTGACTGGGGCGGGGGCAGCGGTGGCCGGTCCGAAGTAGATGAGCGGCAGGTATAGCGTGAAGGTACTGCCTTCGTTTGGCGTGCTGGACAGGCGTATTTCACCACCCAGCAGCGAGGCAAGTTCACGTGAAATGGCCAGGCCCAGGCCGGTGCCGCCGTATTTGCGCGAGGTGCCTGCATCCGCCTGCTGGAAGGCTTCGAAAATGAGGCGCTGCTTTTCCGGGGCGATGCCGATGCCCGTGTCCGTGATGCCCAGGGCAATAACGGGTCCACGATTCAGGCTGGGGTGATCCGGACTCCAGCCGTCCGACGCGATCTTGACCGTCATTTTCACCTGGCCTGAAGCGGTGAACTTGAAGGCATTGGACAGAAGGTTTTTAATGATCTGCTGCAGGCGCTTGGAGTCGCTGGTGAACGCAAACGGCAGGCCGGGATCAAAGTCCAGGATGAATGGCAGGTTCTTGCTTTCCGCGATGTGCCGGAAGCTGCGCTCAACGGAATCCCGCAGAGAGTTGAAGCTGATTTCCTCCGCATCCACGGACACGGTGCCGGATTCGATTTTCGAAAGGTCGAGAATGTCGTTGATGAGATTCAGCAGGTCGGAACCGGCGGAGTGGATGTTGCGGGCGAATTCGACCTGCTTCGGATTCAGATTTCCCGCGGCGTTTTCCCCGAGCTGCTGTCCAAGAATAAGAATCGAATTGAGCGGCGTGCGCAGTTCGTGGGACATGTTGGCCAGGAACTCCGATTTGTACTTCGAAGTCAGCGCCAGCTCCGCGGCCTTTTCTTCCAGCGCGCGGCGAGCCTGCTCGATCTCCTTGTTCTTGCGTTCCACCTCGGCGTTCTGGTCTGCGAGCTCCTGCGCCTTCTGTTCCAGTTCTTCGTTCGTCTGTTGAAGCTCCTTCTGGCCGGACTGCAGTTCCGCGGTCAGCTGCTGGCTTTGCTGCAGCAGACCCTCCGTACGCATGGTGGCCTCAATGGTGTTGAGCACCACGCCGATGGACTGGGTGAGCTGCTCGAGGAAGTTCAGATGCCCGTCGGTGAACGGATGCATCGCCGCTAGTTCGATCACCGCCTTGGTCTGGCCTTCATACAACACCGGCAGCACCACCACGTTTGCGGGCTGTGTGCTGCCGAGGGAGGAATGGATAGGCGTGTAATCCTTCGGCACGTTCGTCAGCAGCACGCGTTGTTTTTCACGCGCGCACTGGCCGACGAGGCCGTCGCCGATATCGATCTGCTCAGGAAGGTCTTTTTCATTCGCGTATGCGGCGAGGCGTTGCAGGCGTGGGTTCTCTTCATCGCCCGAAGTAAGCTGGTAAACCGTGCCCTGCTGAGAATCGACCAGCGGTGCCAGTTCAGAAAGCAGCATCTGGCCCACGGTGTAGAGGTCGCGCTGGCCCTGCAGCATTCGTGTGAACTTCGCGAGGTTCGTCTTCAGCCAGTCCTGCTCCTTGTTGCGCTCCGTGGTCACGCGCAGGTTGTCGATCATCGTGTTGATGTTGTCCTTGAGCTCGGCCACTTCACCACGAGTTTCCACCTGGATGGAGCGCGTCAGGTCGCCTTTGGTCACCGCCGTCGCCACTTCGGCGATGGCGCGCACCTGAGTGGTCAAGTTCGCTGCGAGGAGATTCACGTTACCCGTAAGGTCTTTCCACGTGCCCGCGGCACCCGGCACGTTGGCCTGGCCGCCCAGTCGTCCTTCCACGCCCACTTCACGTGCGACGTTCGTCACCTGGTCGGCAAAGGTCGCTAGGGTGTCAGTCATGTTGTTGATCGTTTCCGCGAGCGCAGCCACTTCGCCTTTCGCCTGCACGGACAGTCGCTGGCGGAGGTTGCCGTTGGCCACGGCCGTCACCACTTTCACGATGCCGCGCACCTGGTCGGTGAGGTTGGCCGCCATCACGTTCACGGAGTCGGTCAGGTCCTTCCAGGTTCCCGCCACACCCGGCACCTGGGCCTGGCCGCCGAGCTTGCCTTCCGTGCCCACTTCGCGCGCCACGCGCGTCACTTCGGAGGAGAAGGCATTCAGCTGGTCCACCATCGTGTTGATGGTGTTTTTCAGCTCCAGAATTTCACCCTTCACGTCCACCGTAATCTTTCGAGACAAGTCACCGCGCGCCACGGCGGTCGTCACTTCCGCGATGTTGCGCACCTGGTCCGTCAGGTTCGTTCCCATCGCGTTCACGGAGTCGGTCAGGTCCTTCCACGTTCCCGCCACGCCGGGCACCACGGCCTGCACGCCGAGGCGGCCTTCGGTTCCCACTTCGCGCGCCACGCGCGTCACTTCAGAAGCGAATGAGCGGAGCTGCTCCACCATCGTGTTGATGGTTTCCTTGAGCTGAAGAATTTCACCGCGCACGTCCACGGTGATCTTGCGGGAAAGGTCGCCGTTCGCCACGGCGATGGTGACTTCCGCGATGTTACGAACCTGCCCTGTGAGGTTCGAGGCCATGGAGTTCACGTTGTCCGTCAAATCCTTCCACGTGCCGGCCACACCGGACACCTGGGCCTGACCGCCGAGCTTGCCTTCCGTGCCCACTTCGCGTGCCACACGGCTCACTTCCGAGGCGAAGCCGTTGAGCTGGTCCACCATCGTGTTGACGGTGTTTTTCAGCTCCAGAATTTCTCCCTTCACGTCCACGGTGATCTTACGTGACAAGTCGCCTTTCGCGATGGCCGTGGCCACGTCGGCGATGTTACGAACCTGACCGGTGAGATTGGAGGCCATGGAGTTCACGTTGTCCGTGAGGCCCTTCCAGGTGCCGGCTACACCGGGCACCTGGGCCTGGCCGCCGAGCTTGCCTTCGGTGCCCACTTCGCGCGCGACGCGCGTCACTTCAGAGGCAAACGAACGAAGCTGCTCCACCATCGTGTTGATGGTTTCCTTCAGCTCGAGAATTTCACCGCGTACGTCCACCGTGATCTGCTTGGACAAGTCGCCGTTCGCCACGGCAATGGTCACTTCAGCGATGTTGCGCACCTGCGAAGTGAGGTTGGACGCCATGGAGTTGACGTTGTCGGTAAGGTCTTTCCATGTGCCGGCCACACCGGACACCTGGGCCTGACCGCCGAGCTTGCCTTCGGTGCCCACTTCGCGTGCCACGCGGCTCACTTCGGAAGCGAAGGCGTTGAGCTGGTCCACCAGCGTGTTGATGGTGTCCTTCAGCTCCAGAATCTCTCCCTGCACGTCCACGGTGATTTTGCGGGACAAGTCACCGCGAGCCACCGCTGTCGTCACTTCGGCGATGTTTCGCACCTGCGCCGTGAGGCTGTTTGCCATGGAGTTCACGTTGTCCGTAAGGTCCTTCCAGGTGCCGCCCACGTCCGGCACCTGGGCCTGACCGCCGAGCTTGCCCTCGGTGCCCACTTCGCGCGCCACGCGGCTCACTTCGGAAGCGAAGGCGTTCAACTGGTCCACCATGGTGTTCATGGTCTCCTTGAGCTGCAAAATTTCGCCCTTCACGTCCACGGTAATCTTGCGGGAAAGGTCGCCCTTCGCGATGGCCGTGGCCACGTCTGCGATGTTTCGCACCTGACCCGTGAGGTTGGAGGCCATGGAGTTGACGTTGTCCGTCAAATCCTTCCACGTGCCCGCCACACCACGCACCTGGGCCTGACCACCGAGCTTGCCTTCGGTGCCCACTTCACGCGCCACGCGGCTCACTTCGGAGGCGAATCCATTCAGCTGGTCCACCATGGTGTTGAGCGTGTTTTTCAGCTCCAGAATTTCCCCTTTAACGTCCACCGTGATCTTCTTCGAAAGGTCACCGTTCGCCACAGCGGTGGCCACTTCCGCGATGTTACGCACCTGCCCCGTGAGGTTGGAGGCCATCGAGTTGACGTTGTTGGTCAAATCCTTCCACGTGCCTGCGACACCACCCACTTCCGCCTGACCACCGAGCTTCCCTTCCGTGCCCACTTCGCGCGCCACGCGGCTCACTTCCGAGGCGAAGGCGTTGAGGCGGTCCACCATGGTGTTGAGCGTGTTCTTCAGCTCCAAGATTTCCCCCTTCACGTCCACGGTGATCTTACGGGACAAGTCGCCGGATGCGATGGCCGTGGCCACGTCGGCGATGTTTCGCACCTGGTCCGTCAGGTTGTTCGCCATGAAGTTCACGTTGTCCGTCAGATCCTTCCACGTGCCGGCCACGCCCTGCACCTGAGCCTGACCGCCGAGCTTGCCTTCCGTGCCCACTTCGCGTGCCACGCGGCTCACTTCGGAAGCGAAGGCATTGAGCTGGTCCACCATGGTGTTCATGGTTTCCTTGAGCTGGAGAATTTCGCCCTTCACGTCCACCGTGATCTTGCGGGAAAGGTCGCCTTTCGCGATAGCAGTCGCCACGTCGGCGATGTTTCGCACCTGACCGGTGAGGTTGGAGGCCATGGAGTTGACGTTGTCGGTCAAATCCTTCCATGTGCCTGCGACGCCACCCACTTCCGCCTGACCGCCGAGCTTGCCTTCGGTGCCGACTTCGCGCGCGACGCGGCTCACTTCAGAGGCGAAGGAGTTCAAGCGGTCCACCATCGTGTTGATGGTGTTTTTCAGTTCCAGAATTTCCCCCTTCACGTCCACCGTGATCTTGCGTGACAAGTCGCCACGAGCCACAGCGGTGGTCACGTCAGCGATGTTTCGCACCTGGCCGGTGAGGTTGGAGGCCATGGCGTTGACAGAGTCGGTCAAATCCTTCCACGTTCCCGCCACACCGGACACTTCCGCCTGACCGCCGAGCTTGCCTTCCGTGCCCACTTCGCGCGCCACGCGCGTCACTTCGGAGGAGAAGGCGTTGAGCTGGTCCACCATCGTGTTGATGGTTTCCTTGAGTTCGAGAATTTCACCCTTCACGTCCACCGTGATCTTGCGGGAAAGGTCGCCACGAGCCACCGCCGTGGTCACCGCGGCGATGTTACGCACCTGCGCCGTGAGGTTGGAGGCCATGGAGTTCACGGAGTCCGTAAGATCCTTCCACGTTCCCGCCACACCGGGCACCACCGCCTGACCGCCGAGTCGTCCTTCCGTGCCGACTTCACGCGCGACGCGCGTCACTTCTGATGCGAAGGAACGGAGCTGATCCACCATCGTGTTGATGGCTTCCTTGAGCTGCAAAATTTCACCACGAACGTCCACCGTGATCTTTTTCGACAAGTCACCGGCCGCCACCGCGATGGTCACGTCCACGATGTTTCGCACCTGTGCCGTCAGGTTGCCCGCCATCTGGTTCACCGATTCGGTGAGATCTTTCCACACGCCGGACACACCCTTCACCTGGGCCTGACCACCGAGCTTGCCTTCCGTGCCCACTTCTCGCGCCACACGTGTCACTTCGGAAGTAAACACCGAGAGCTGGTCGATCATTCGATTCACCAGTTTGGCGGAGTGTAAGAACTCACCCTCCAGCGGCCGGCCGTCCACTTCGATGGCCATCGACTGGCCGAGGTCTCCCTTGGCCACGGCACCAATCGCGCGCGTCACTTCCGTGGTCGGGCGCACCAGGTCGTCCATCAAGGTGTTCAAAGCCTGCACCTCATCCGCCCAGCCGCCGATCATGCCCGTCACTGACATGCGCTGGCGCAGCCTGCCCTCCTTGCCCACCACACGTGCCACCCATGCGGCCTCGTGGGCACGGCGTTCGCTCATTCCCAGTACGTCATTGAACGCATCCGCAATTTTTCCGCGCACGCCCGTCCATCCTTCGGGCAGCCGCATGGTGAAGTCTCCTTTGCGAAACGCTAGCATGGCCGCCAGCAGTTCCAGCTCCCAGTCCTCGCCGGTGCTGTGCGTGCCATTGGAAGTTTCAGGGGTCCGTTTGGGAAGAGAGACAGACGCACGCTTGACTGCAGCGGCAGGTGAGATCGTTTTCGTTTTTGCCATGGCGGTAAAGCGTGAAGTTTAGGGCCTGTTGCTACACAATGGCTATCAGGCCTTATCCTGATTGTGATGTCAGCCTTAATTCAATCAGGGTAACCCTGATTTATCGTCTGTTTGACCCACCCGGCGAAGTGCCCCTTTGACCATCCCTGCGAAGTGGCCTAGTAGGACATCGTGTCGCCTCAGGAATTAGAGCCAGCAGTTCGGATTTTTCTTTCCCGATATGTTCGGTCGATTGAAGAGCTGGAGATTTTGCTGCTGGTTCATCGTGAACCTGCAACCACCTGGACGACGAAGCAGGTCTATGATGCCATTCTCAGCACTCCCGCTTCAGTGGAGCGCTGGCTCAATGAACTCGTGGGGCATGGTTTGCTGGAAAAATCGCCAGCCCCTGCAGGTGGTTTTCGCAAGTGCAGCGACGCCGAGTTGAGCTCACAGATCGCCCTGCTCGCAGCCGCCTACAGCACTTCGCCTGTACGCATCATTGAGGCCATCTACAGGCCGCAGAACAGCGCAGCGCAGAGTTTTGCAGACGCCTTCAAACTCAAAAACACCGATCCAAGCCCATGATAGGTCCGGTCATATATCTGCTTTGCACGCTCACCAGCCTCGGTGCTGCGTTGCTGCTGTGGCGTGGTTACCGCCGCAGCCGCCAGCGTCTCCTTTATTGGAGCGCGCTATGCTTCGCCATCATGGCCGTATCCAACGGCCTGCTCATCCTCGATCTCGTGGTTCTCCCGGACGTCTATCTGCTTCCCTGGCGCAGCGGGGTGAACCAGCTCGCCCTTCTGGTCCTCATCTACGGCCTCATCTTTGAATCCGACTAGCCATGATCAACCCCATCTTCGCCGGCGCGGCCATCGTCAGCCTTTTCGTGATCACCTTGTTTTTTCTCCGCTTCTGGAGGCGGACGCGTGACCGCTTGTTCCTGTTTTTTGCCGGCGCTTTTGTGTTCATGATGATCGAGCGCATCGTCCGTGCGGTCATGGGCGTGGAAGATGAAAGGGCGGCGTATGTTTACATGATCCGGCTGGCCTCCTTCGTTCTGATCATCATCGCCGTGGTGGACAAGAACCGCCGCAGTTGATGCGGCAGATCATTTCGAAATGGCCACCGGCAGGGCGATGATGAATTCAGCGCCCTTGCCGGTGCTCTCAGCCAGGGTGATGCTGCCATTCATGACATCCACAAGACGTTTCACGATCGACAAGCCTAGTCCCGTGGAAGGCTCATCACCGGTGGGCTGGGCGCTGAGACGGCCATAGCGCCTGAACAGCTTGGTGCGGTCCTCCTCCGTAAAGCCGGGGCCTGTATCGCTCACATGGCACTTCGCCATGCCCGCCATCGGGCGGTGCACCCGGACGGTCACCTCTCCGCCTTCGGAGGAGAATTTGATGGCATTGGACACCAGGTTTTCGAGCGCCTGAGAAACCCCCTCCGGGTCCGCCTCCACCATCACAGGCGTTTTAGGCAGATGAATGGTCAGGTTGATCTTTTTTGCCTGAGCCGCAGGCTGCTGGTTGGAGGTCACCTGCGCGGCAATATCGCACAAATTCATTGGCACATGCTTGAGGTGGAGCTGCTCGGCGCGCTGGTTTGCCAGAAACTCCTGCATGAAAGCCAGCATGCGCTCAGTGGCATGGACGATGTTGTTTACCAAGGGGACGTATCTCGGAGGCAGCTCGCTGTTCTTGGTTTGCAGCAGCCCGGCGCTTAGGCGCATGCCAGCGAGACTGTTTTTCAGGTCATGTGCCAGAATGCCCAGGATTTCGTCCTTGTCTTCCGCCAGGGCACGCAGCCTGTCCCTGGCCTGCTTGAGTGCGAGCTGGGTGCGCACGCGTGAGACGAGTTCAGCGCGGTTGAAAGGCTTGGTCACGTAGTCCACGCCACCCGTCTCCAGCGCCTGCACCACAATGTTTTTGTCGTCATCCGCCGAGAGAAAGATCACCGGGATGTCCGCCCAGTGAGGATTGTTTTTGATCTGACGGCACACTGCCAGGCCGTCGACGTCGGGCATCATGACATCCAGAAGAATAAGATCCGGGGTGCTCTTGCTGAGGTGATCAAAAGCCTGTTCCGCATTGCTGGCCAGGAGGATGTTGTACCGCATCATGGAAAGCACGTTGCCAACTGCCCGGAGGTTCACTTCCTGGTCGTCCACGATGAGGATGGTTTCAAGAGGCGGGGTGTTCATGGACGGGGTCCGTGAGTGAGAATGGTTGTTCTGATTTCCAAGCAGGTCGAAGGGTGCTGTCTGAAAAAAAGAAAAACCCGGCGATTCTTTATTTACAAGTAAGAATGCAACAGGGTTTCCCTGATTAGTGCCTCCCTAAAGATCCCCGCGCGCCTTAAATTCACGCCTCAGCTCATGGAGCGGGTATGGCACGTTCTTGGCACACGGGCGCGTCGTTAACCCTCATCGCTCTCACCTGATTGCCATCTCGCCCCTGCAGCCTTGGCCTTCGCACATCACTGTGCTCCATGGATGGCGTTCTGTAACGCCACGCAAATCAAAAGAGTTCGCATTGGTATTTCGCCATCATGTCCATCTTCAGGACCTTGGGCGCATGCTTCACGCAAGATGAGAGTGCCGATGGCCGGACTCGAACCGGCAAGGGAGTTGCCTCCCAGCAGATTTTAAGTCTGCTGTGTTTACCATTTCACCACATCGGCGTGGGAATGCTGCGCCGCGCAGTGTAGCTGCAAAGAGGCGGGCCTCAATAGCTGAAAATCTCGCCGTCCTTGAAAAAGCGCTTCAATTCCACCGCGGCAGCTTCCGGGGAGTCGGACGCGTGGACGACGTTGGTCATCTTGTCCGTGCCAAAATCACCGCGGATGGTGCCTTTCGGCGCTGCTTTGGAATCGGTTGGCCCCAGAAGGTCACGCACGTGGGAGATGATGTTTTCCCCGCTGATGGCCACGGCGATCACCGGCTTGCTCTTCATGAAGCTGGCCACGTCAGGGAAGAAGGGCTTGTCGGCGATGTGCGCATAGTGCTCCTTCAGCAGTTCGTCGGTCAGCTGGATCATCTTGCAGCCACGGACGCGGAAGCCTTCGTCTTCGAGGCGCTTGAGGACTTCACCGTTGATGCCGCGGGCGACGCAATCGGGTTTGAGCAGGATGAGGGTTGTTTCTTGGGCCATGAGTTCTTGGGGGGAAAGGGCGCGCACACTGCGGCCCGCTGCTGCATCCGTCAAGGCTGGGAATGTTTTGCCAGATCGAAACCCAGCGCTACGCTCCGTTCCTTCATTCCCTGCGTCATGCCCGCGCGCTCCTTTGCCTTTTTCGATCTCGATCACACGCTGCTCCCGTTCGACACGCAGGCGCTTTTCTGCAATTTCGTGCTCAAACGCGAGCCCTGGCGCGTCATGCTTCACGCCTTGTTCGTGCCTGTGGCCCTCGCCCGTGCCTGCCGCCTGGCCAGCACCGCCACAGCCAAGCGCGCTTTTTTGAGCTACCTGCGTGGCATGCCGCGCGAGCGCCTCGCGCAGTATGCCCACGAATTTGCCGAGATCTGCGTGCCCAAATGGGCCTACCCCTCCCTCCGGGCCGAAGTGCTGCGCCACAAGCACCAGCACCGCGTGCTCGTGCTCAACACTGCGAGCCCCGATTTCTACGCCCATGAAATCGCTCATGCCTTGGGCTTTGATTATTGCATCGCCACCCGGTTCGAGATCGGTCAGACCTTTCCCGGCATGCCCAGGCTCGTCGTTGGCAATAACAAGCACGAAGCCAAGATCGTTGCCATGGAGGCCGTCGTGCCCGGCCTGACCGAAATGACTGAACAAGAACGATCCAACAGCTGGAGCTACTCCGACAGCGCGGCCGATCTGCCACTGCTGGAATACGCCGGCTACGGCGTGCTTGTGCATCCCTCCCGCAGCCTCGCCGCCATCGGCCGCCAGCGCGGCTGGTCCATCCTCCATCCGCAGCGGCCCTACCGCACCAAAATGGGCGACATGCTACGGGTGGTGCTGCAGATGTTCGGACTTCATCCCGAATGAAGCGGCCCTTGCTCATCACCAAGAAGGACTTATGATCGCGCCGGTTTGGTCAAGGCACCCGTAGCTCAGTGGATAGAGCAGCCGATTTCTAATCGGCTGGTCGCAGGTTCGATCCCTGCCGGGTGCACTCCATGGTGACTAGGAGCCTCGGCGGAGCCACTCAGCGTTTTTTAGCGCGGATCAAGGGCAGTGCCATGCGGTCCAAAGGACTGGAAGCCCATCGACCGTCGAACTGCGGCAGGACCATGATCGCCTGGCGTTCGGGTCTGGGCGTTACGGAAAGCTTGAACGGGCGCACCGTGGGCAGATTGGGCTGCCCGGGGCTGGGCTTGGAGCTCAGGCCCCAGTTGTTCCCGGCTGGATCTGACGTGATGGATGCGTCCGGGGGGAAATCGTTCCATGTACTGTTGAACAGCTGAATCACGCGCCCGCGCGGGTCGGCCCAGCCGATGCGCCCCTTTTGTGCTTCCAGGCGGAAATGGATTTGCGGCAGGGTCGCCTCCTCTTCGGAGATCTCACTGCAAAAGATGACGCGGTACTCGCCAGGGGCGAGCATCAGGGCAGGGGATCCTGGCTTCATCTGCGCTCCCAGGCGGTCTTCAAAAAACTCACGGCCCTGATAATGGATAAGTTTCCACCCCGTGAGGTCCACGGGCTGCGTGCCCGGGTTGTGCACCTCGATCCAGTCTGGCGTATCGCCACGGCCGTTGCGAATCGTTCCTGTATTTTTGGGCTGCACCTCGGTCACGACGACTGGCGGCTCGGAACTGGCGGGCATCCAGTATTCAAAATCCCACGGCGTGTGGTCGTTCCATTCAAAGGGGGCCCCGGCCGCTGCCTGAACCCCTCCCGTCCACACGCTGGAGCGGATGCCATGCTCCTCGAGGAGCTCTTTCAGCTGCTGCATTTCGGCTGCGGAATGCACGCTGGCCAGCTCCACATCGGGCATTTTCTGTGCCTGCAGCCACGTCATGCGGGTGTTTAGCAGGGAGAAGGTGTCGTTTAGTTTGACGACCGAAAGACTGTGCAAAGGCTGGCTTTTCACGGCCGGAATTTTTTGCAGGACCTGCCTGTTCACCTCATCGATCAAATAGATGAGCGCCGCGGTGATGATCACCGTAGTCATCATCGAAACCACCGGCCTCTGCGAGATGGCGCGTTGAATCGCCGGTTTTGTGATGCGGTCCGAGGCTTTTTTGACCGCATGGCTGAGATCGGACGCCGATTGGTAGCGATCCTCCGGCTTTTCACGCAGCGATTTGGTGATGATTTTATCCAGCATCTGAGGGCTGCCCGCGGCCTTGGACGGCGGCTCAAACACGCCCACTGGAAATCTCCCCGTGATCATTTCATACAGTGTCACACCGACGCTGAAGATGTCCGCACGGTGGTCGAGCTCCCCGTTCCGGCGGCGCTGTTCCGGTGCTGCGTACACGGGCGTGCCCATGATCAGCGTGCTGCGGTTCTGCGTGGTCGTCGTACCCTCTGCCTGCACCAGTTTTGCCAGGCCAAAATCTGCCACCCGAACATTGTTTCGTGAATCGATCAGGATGTTCGTGGGCTTGATGTCGCGGTGGATGACACCGTGGTCATGCGCGAACTGCAAAGCCTCGCACACCTGCGTCACCACCTCCAGCGCACGCGGCAGCGGCAGTGGCTGCTGCTTCATGATTTCAAACAGCGACGTGCCTTCCACATACTCCATCACAATATAGAGGTGGCCCTGCTCATTGCGGCCGAAATCGTACACTGCCACGATGTGCGGGTGCTGCAGCCGCGCGAGCAGGCGTGCCTCTCGGTGAAAGCCTTCAACGAAGACAGCGTCCTGGCTGAGATCCGGCGGCAGTATCTTGATTGCCACACGGCGTTCCAGAGAGTTTTGCATCGCAGAATAAACAGCACCCATTCCTCCGCGATCCAGAAAGCGGAAACCGGTGTAGCCTGGAAAGAACGACTCGAGGTCCTCGGCCAGTGGCGGTTCCCAGTCAGTGGCCTGCCCACCCAGCACGCCGTCCATCAAACCGATAGGGTTCAGTCCAAGCATGGCAGGAGACTTCAGCGCGTTGTTAGGTGTGTCTCTGGCATCATGCCCGATCGGAGTCGAACTCATCTTTATGGGGGTGCTAGGATATTTTTATCGGCTTTGAGGCTGTGGCCACGACATGATCCACAAGCGGTCAGAGTTTCGGTTTTGATTATGCCAATTGCCGTGATGATGTGACTATTTTTTCATCCAATTTGCTTTGGTCTGCGTATAAGCGTGCTTTGATCCAGCGACGCATGGCAAAAAATCCTCCCACTCATCATGGTTCATTCCCCGTTACCCGGTGGAGCATGGTGCTCGCTTTGCGCGAGGGCGGAAATCTTAGCGCTGGCCGGCTCGCGCTGGATGAGCTGTGCAAAATTTATTGGGGGCCTATTTATTCGTACGCTCGTTTTCAGGGGCTTTCTCCCGCAGACGCGGAAGACCTCACACAGAGCTTCTTTAGCTTCGTGCTAGAAAAAGCTTTATTCACAAGCGCCGACGCCTCGCTGGGAAAGATGCGTAACTATCTCCTTACCGCCTTCGGCAGGCACATCAAGCACTGGCAGCGTCAAGCTACGGCATTGAAGCGCGGCGGTGGAAAAGAGATCCTCTCCATTGAGGCTTCCCAAGCCGAGGACGAACTGGCCATTCAGGCGCCAGATCACCGCACGCCAGAGGCCATTTACCAGCGTATGTGCGCTCTGCGCATCATTGAGGCAACGGTGGATCAACTGGCCAGAGAACAGGAAGATGCGGGTAAAAAGGAGCAGTTTCAGCTGCTGCGCCCCCGGCTGGATCCCACGCTTGCGGGGTCCGGCAATGATGCTGAGCTGGCAGTGCGGCTGGGCATGACCCACGATGCCGTGCGCCAGTCCATCTCAAGACTGAGAAAGCGCTTTCGGGAAATCATGCGTGAGCTCGTGGCCGGCACCCTGGCCTCTCCTACCGATGAATCCGTGCAGGAGGAGCTGACCGCCCTTCGAAATGCCCTGGTCAGCCGCGACTAGCCCGCGGGGATGGTTCTTTGGAAATAATCCTGTCACAGGTTTTCGCCACTTGGTTACTACCTGACAGCAGACGGCGATCCTGTCCGCCAGCTTAACTCCAAAAACATCAAACTACTCATCATCCCCTTCAAATGAACGCACTTGCCATCACCACCCTTGGCACCAACATCCTGCGCTTTACGATGCCTTTGGCCGCTTCCTCCAGCGACTTAACCAGCAAGTTCAGCGGTATCATCAATATTCTCAACCTTGTTGGCCTGGTGCTTGCCTTCGGTGGCCTCCTCTTCTCTGCTGTCATGTTCATGATGGGCAACACAGAGCGCGTGCTCTACGGCCTCGTGGGCGCCGGCATCGGCGGCCTCGCCTTCATCATCACCAAGGTCATGTTCTCCACCGCCGGCGGTTCCAGCGACGTGGACTCCATCGACATGGGCAGCGGCAACTAGTCCCGTCACGACAGAATTTCTTCTCCCTGGTGGATCGCCGCGGTCCATCAGGGGTGGAATTCTGTTGTTACGTTCCGGCCACTCATCATGGAGCAGCAAGGCGTCAAATTGCACGAGACCAACGAAGGTCGCGATTCCCAGCAGGGCATCGCGGGCTTTGAGGGTGCCAATGCCCTTTGGTTCATGCTCGCTTTTGGCATGGCCATGCTCATTTTTCGCAATCTGGCCAGCTCGCCCGACTCGAGCATCCCCCTGGCCCTTTTGTTTGCCTCCATCCCTCTGGTGCTCGTCTCCCTCTACTGTTTCGGTTTGAAGCAGGGGAAACCACCTTCCTACGATGTGGAGCTCTTTGAATGGCTGATTATAAAGGCCGCCAAAGCGCCCTACTTCTCCCCCAACAAGGTGGAACCCATCGCCCTGCCCTGGGTGGATGATCCAGCCAAAGATCCCCATATTTAATCCTCCCGGATGGCGAAGTTCATCAATTCCTACCTCGACGAGGATCTCATCATCTACCGTGGTCTCCAGCGCGGCGGAGCCATTGGCAGGGGCTACAATATCGAAATGCCCGACACCGAAAACACTGACGCATCCTGGCTGATGTCCCTGGAGGACAATCTGCGGGTGCTTCTGCGCATGATCCGCCCGGAACTGCGACTGCAGGTTTCCTGGAGCGTGGACAGTGACTACCGCAAAGAGCTGGAACGATATCGTCAAAAGACAGAGGAATTGCCTCAGGACCGCTGGTCCACCCGGCAGCGCGAGGAACGCTACGAACGCTACGACAAAAAAATTCGCGAACACAGGCTGCGCCGTGAGCACCTGCAGTTTTATTTCACCTCCAAGATCCAGGGCAAGGCCATGGGCGGAGGCCGCCAGTATTACGAGGAACTGCTCCAGGCCGCCAAGCGCGAGCAGGGAGAGCTGGAGGAGGCGCTGCGGCAGCAGTTCGGCAGCCTGGGCGGCCGTGTCATGCCCATGAATGACATGGAGCACTTCGAAGCCTTCTACCGCTACTTCAATCCCAGCGCCTTCGAGAACGAATCTCTCAAGCTCGAAGACCTTTACGATCCAGGCAAGACCGTCTGCGAAATGTGCTTCAACAGCGAGGCTGCCCCCGTGCGCATGGGCTCCTCCACCTTTAAGATGGACGGTTTTTACCAGGGTATCTGCGTGGTCAAGAGCATGCCCAAGTTTACCTATATCGGGATGATGCGCACCCTCACGCAGCTCGACATCCTCGACTACCAGATCATCACCAACATTGAGGCTGGGGATGTGGAAAAGGACCGCGTGACCACGGAGGGCAAAGTCGCGCGCCTGGAGCGTGGCAAGATCACCCCCTCCCTCGAAGCCACGCTGCTCAAGCTGCGCACCCGTATTCGCCGCCTTAGCACCAACGAAGTCGTGCCGTATCGCATGCATCTCATCGTGCGTGTTTGGGACAAGGACGCTGATGTCTGCTCCAGCAAGCTTTCTGCCATTCGTAATTCCATCCTCAAACTTGGCGGCGCGCAGTCCTACGAGCCCACGCTGCCCACCAGCGTGCGCAACTACTGGCAGCTCTGCATGCCAGGCTGGAGCTGGGCCAATTACAACGACTTCAAGCTCTACGTCGAGGACGTCAACCTCGCCGACATGCTGCCCATCTCCAGCACGCCCACGGGAGATCTTGAGGATGCAGAGGCCATCTATGACGGCCCGCGCGGCGCCCTCGTGGGCACCACCACCTTTGTGGGCAAGGAAGGCGCCATGCGCCCGGAGCACGGCATCATGTTCGGAGCCTCCGGTGCCGGGAAGTCTGTCTTCACCATCGATCTTCTCACCCAGACCGCGCCTTACTACGATTTCACCGCCATTGTGGAGGAAGGCCTCTCCTACAATCTCTTCACCCGCCTCTATGGCTGCGAGCCCATCATCGTGCAGCCCAATGGGAACCTGACCTTCAATTACTTCGACACCCGCGGCCTCCCGCTCAGCTCCGACCAGCTTGGCGGTGCCACCGCAGTGGCCCATCTCATGGCCGGACCGCCGCCGGACATCGACAAAGACCGCATCCGCCAGGCTCTCCTCGCCAAGCAGATCGAGCGCCTTTACATCGACCAGTTTGAAACCTGGGCCAGCCGCAATGCCGAAGGCCGCGCCGAGGCTGCACGTCGCGTCGCCATCGCCGACGAATGGCGTAAAAAGCGCATGCCCCAGGGAACCGTCCTCGCGGACGCATGGATGGATTTTCGCGGCTTCCTCATGGAGGGGGATGCGATGGCAAATGAACTCAACCGCACCGAAGTAGACCACAGCCTGCTGGAAGACTTCCTCAACAACCCCGGCAACCAGTGGGACATGATGAGCATGGCCTACACCCTCATGAAGCCGGAGGACATGCCCACGCACAGCCAGTTCGTCGAACTGCTCAATCTCGAAAGCCGCCAGCGCCGTGCCCATCCGGATATTGGCCTGCTGCGCATGCTTCTGGAGCCGTGGAGCCGCACGGGCCGCTACGGCGCCATCCTGGACGGTGTCAATAACGTCAGCCTCAGTGGCAAGGTGGTCCACTTTGAGCTCTCCTACATTCCCGAGTCTGCCAAGGAGCTGCGCACCGTCGCCGCCTTCCTCATCACCAATGACCTGCGCAAAGAGATCATGAGCCGCCCGCGTTCCACCCGCAAGCGTGTCATCCTTGAGGAGCTTTCGGCCTTCCTCGCCATGCCGGACGGGGACCGCATCACGCGTGAGTACTACGAGCGTATGCGCAAGTACTCCTGCTGGGTCTTCTCCATCATTCAGCAGTTCGGGCGCATCAAGGACCACCCCGTCCGTTCCTCCGTGGTCGGAAATTCCCGCGTCATGTACATGCTCAAGCAGCCCGATCAGCGGGATGTGGAAAGCATGAGCGAAGGCTTCCGCGTCCCTTCAATCACCAAGAAGCAGGTCACCAGCTTTCCTGATCCTTCGGAGATGAAGTCAGACCCCTACGGCTCTTTTGTTTACTACCATGAAGCGACCGGCCGCCCTCGCATCGCCATTGGCCGCCATCAGGCCTCCAAGGAGATGATCCTGGCCTCCGCCACCTCGGGCGAAATGTTTGAACGTCAGAATGCCGAGCTCAAAAACTATGGCGGAGACGCCTACAAGATGATCCTCAGCCAAGCCAAATCGAAGAAATGAAAACGACCACACTCATCCTTCTTGTGGGCCTCTCATCGGTGCTCTCCTCCTGCACCAGCAGCAACGGCACCATGAACAAGGGGCTCATCGGCGCTGCTTCCGGCGGTGTTCTCGGTTCCATCATCGGCGATCACCTGCTCAACAGCAATAACGGCAGCAGCAACTCGTCCTCAACCACCTCTGCCGCGGGCACCACCACCAACAGCAGCAGCAGCGGCGGCACCAACAAGCACACCGGCCTCATCACCGGGGCTGCGGCCGGTTTTGCCGCCGGTGCCATCAGCGATGCCATGGCCAACAAGGAAATTCAGCAGAAATACCTCGACGGTTACAACAAAGGCCGCAGCGATGCCATCAAGGACCTCTACTGGCTCAAGCGCGATGCCGAGCGCCCGGCCAATGAGGCCGGCGTGCAGCGCCGCTATTACGAAGTGCCCGTCCCGGAGCACGTCACCACCGACGGTGTCCTTGTGGAGCCGCGGAAGGTCGTCATCGAAGTTGTTGAGTAATTTATCACCACACACCGCACACCATGAAAACATCCGCATGCTTCGCTCTCGGGCTGTTTTTGTTCAGCCACATCGCCGTCGCGCAATCGCCGGTTCAGGAAGTCATCGACAACGCCCTCATCCAGCAGACGAACACCAATACGCAGAGCATCATGAGCATGCTCCAGCAGCAGCTCGATGAGGCGCAGAAGCAGACCCAGGCGCTCAATGATCAGCTCACCCGCATGGGGGACCCCTCCAAGGTCAGCCTCCCGGCGCTGGATCTCATCAAGCAGGACATTGCCAAATCCGTGCAGACCTCCTCCAACGGTATGGCGCGTGAAGACCGCATCCGCGCCACCACCGGCGCCGAAGCCTTCGGGGACAATGCCTATGGTCTTGTTCCTGGCATCAGCTCCACCGTCACCTTCAAGGATGGTGAAACTGGCCAGCGTGATCCGTCTCTTTACATGCTCCAGGGCGCGCTGATGGGAGATCTCAATGCGCTGGCGGAGCAGTCGAAAGAGGCAGATGAGCGCATCGCCGAGCTGAAAGAGCAGCGCTCCCCGCTTCTTGATCAGCTCAGCGCCGCCACGGATCTCGCCAGCGTGCTGAAAATTCAGACCGCCCTGACCGCCATCGATTCCGAGATCACCAGCGCGCAGGCAGATTACACAAAGAGCAAGCTGGACTACGATGTCCTGATGGAGAAGCTCAAGCTGCAGGCTCAGATCGAGTCCAAGGGAAAGAACGAGGCCCACGACCTGGAGCGCAAGCACAATGCCGCGACTGCCAAGGCCGCCGCGGCTTCCGGTTCGGGATCTTCTTCCAGTGGTTCCGGCTCATCGACGACCAAGCCTTTCAGCAATCTGACTTGGGGCAAGAAGTCGCCTTAGACCGGCCCATCGTCGCCAAGCATCCACCCACCATAGAGTGTCATGAACTTCACGCCCATTTTAGCAGACCAGGGATTTGCCGGCGCGTTTGGCCTCATGGACACGTTCTACAACGACCTGCAGGGCACCTGTTCTGACATCTTTGACGTCCTGCAGCTGTTCACCTTCACCCTCGCCTTCCTCGGCCTGCTGACCATCGCCTACAAAGGCATCATGGGGGGCAGTCTGGAGGGGGCCTTCGGGCAGATCGTCACCATGGGGATCGTCTGCGTCATCATGCCATTTTTCCCGCAATGGCTCGTCGAGGACGTGCGGGTGGCGCTGAGCGATGACATGCTCACCTCGCTCAACATGGATCCCATCGGCTTGTTTGAGAACTTTGGGAACAGCTTCAGCGATCTGGACATCGACACGGATACCAGCGCCCTCACCGCGCTCATCGTCGATCCTCTCGCGATCATCGATTACATAGCCAACATCATCGCCGCCTTTTGCATGATCGTGATCGGACTGATCTGTTATGTGATCTTCTTTTTCGCCTATCAGGTGCAGATCATGGCCCTGTATGTGGGCGCGGCCGCCTCTCCGATCTTCTTCGGCATGTTTCTTTATGACCAGACTCAGAAGACGGCCGTCAGTTATTTCACCGGACTCATCGCCGTCTGCTTCTGGCCCTTGGGCTGGGGGATCGGGCTCATGCTTGCCGACGCCCTGCTGACGATAGGCATTGATGTGATCACCCTCATATGCGGCACGCTGAATCTCGCGGGCTTTGGCATCGGGGTGGAGGCCATTGCCATTTTCGTGCTCGTGGTTGCAGTCGCCATCTGGATCATGTTTGTGCTGTTCAAAGCACCGGGCCTCATCCAGGCGGCCATCACCACCGGCGCACAGATTGGCACCGCTTTTGCAGGCCAGGCTGTCAGCGCTGCCATGGGCGGCATCAGCGCTGGCGGTGCTGTGGCCAGTTCTGTGGTGGGCATGATGCCTGTCCCCGGCGCCAGCACGGCCTCCTCGGCCATCAGCGGTGCCACGGGTGCTGTCACCGGAGTCGGAAACCAAATAGGCGGCCTGGCTGGTGGTGGCGGTGGAGGAGGAGGCGGAGAGGAATGATATGAGAGGCGTTGTGGACATTTTCATCTCGAAGGAAAAGCTGGCCTTTTTCTGGTTCCTCGTGGCCTGCACCTGCCTGGGTGTCACCGGCTGGTATGTCTATGACGTGGCGGTCACCAGCCGCGGCAGCATGCTGTATGTGCCCATCGAAAAATCCTACGTTTATCTGGACCGTTCCCTGCAGCAGGAGGATCTGGATGAAATCGTGGACTATCACGCCCGGCTCTCGCTGGAAACACTGCTCAATCGTGGTGGCAATGGTCCTACCACAGGGGGGCGCATCAGACTGCTGTTTGCCGGCGCCGGCTTTGATCAGGCCGTAAAGGATGTGCAGGAGTCGAGGTATGATTTCCACCTTCGCAACATTCACCAGGTCGTCGTGCTCGGCCAGATTCGCGTCCAGCACTTTCCTACGGGCGAGGCCGAGACGCTTGCGCAGGGGCAGCTCGTTCGGGTGAGCCTTGATCCGACTTCCGGCGAGGCCGTCAACCAGTCGTTTGCCGTGACCGCGCGGCAGAACTGGGCGCGCAACCAGAACCTGCGCGACAGCCGTCGCTTCCCGTTTGTCTGCACCAACATCGAGTATTCCATTCGGCCCCTTTCCAGCTCTGATTGAGATCACCACACACCATGCCTGACAAGATAGAGAAAAAACGCGGCGCCATTGACACCCTGATCATCAGGGACCGCACCGCCGTTTTTTGGTTCCTCGTCGCCTGCGTGGTGGGCGCGGCCTGCGCGGGGTACGTCATGCTCATGTCCGAGGCTTTGCGCCAGCGTCCGCCGTTTGTCGTCATGGACACGGCAGGCGCCTATTATGTTCCGCCAGGCAGTGTTTACCGCGAGATGAAGCCCATGCACGTCAACCTCGCCGGCATGCTTGCGGAAACCATGCTGGAGCGCAATCCCGACGGCCTCATTTATCAGGACCGTCTGGAAAAGCTGTGCTGGGAAAATGACAAGCACGAGACCCCCAGCCACGAGGAGATTCTGAAGGAGATCCGGAAGGAGGAGAAGTACTTCCGCAGCCAGAAGGCGAACCAGAGCGCGGAGATCGAAAAGACCGAGATCGTGAAAACCACCAACACCGAGGTGCGAACCGTCACCACCGGCAATGTGCGCCGCCGCAGCTTTTTCGGCGACAAGGAAAGACTGGAGGACTACCGCTTCACTCTGGACGTCATCTGGCATCAAAACTTCAAGGTTACCCGCAAAGGCTTTCCCTCTCAGGTGAAGACCTTGGTCAAACTGAGTCTGGTGCCCATCAGCGAATCATGAACTTACGCCTTCCCAGCTTGATTCTGGCCTGCGTCTTCTCGGCCGCCCTCACGCTTTCTGCGCAAGTGCAGCCAGGCCGTGAACTCGTGCGCCTCGATCCGAAGAATCTGGTGCATGACATTGCCATCAACGCGAATGTGGCCACCACCATCACCTTCCCCGAGAAGATCTCCCTCCTCACCGGTTTTGGTCTCGTCACAGATCCCGCCCAGGTCAATCAGATGACCGGCTCCAAGGTGGGCATCGTCCATTATGAAAACGTGATCGGAGACACCCTGGTCGTCCGCCTCGTCAAGCCGGGCGAACCCTGCCACGCCACCGTGCGGACCACGCGCAACATCTACCTTCTCCGCTTCGTCCCTGCCGACGAGGCCAACCTCGCCGTCATTGTCTCTCCTCCGGTGCAGGTCAGCGCGGCTGTGGAGGTCACACCGGACAAGGTGGTGGAATCCCGGATCGAATACAATGCCGAGGAGCTGGTGGGCATGCTCAGCAAGGTGCGCAACCGCAAGGCGCTTCAAACTTTGAATCCTGGTCTCTTCAATAACTGGCAGGAGCGCAATGGTCTGATGATGACCTCCACCCAGAAGGAGCTCATCACCACGATCTACGAGATTCAGCGCAATCCTGCCAAAGACCTCACCGTGTTCCGCTGCTGGCTCACCAACAACAGCCTCAAGCCCTATGAATTTGAACCCAGCGGTGTAAAGGTGCGTGTCGGCAACAGAAGCTACGACACCCAGCTGGTGGACTGCGCCAACACCGTGGCGCCCGGGCAGCGCACAGCCATGGATGTGGTGCTGCAGGGCGGCCCGGGAGGCAGCCGTGAAGGACTTTCCATCAATCAGGACTTCCGCATCGAAATGCCTGAGGCCGGACGCAAGCTGCTCCTGCTGCCGCCGCTTTCCAGCGCGGACGCCGCTGAACTCGACGCCACCATTGACGGCAAGTAACCCTTCACCCCCGCACCCGCCATGATGCAGCAACTTCAGAAACCAGGCGTGCAGATGATGCTGCTCGTCGTGGTTGTCGCCATCGCCGGCGCGGCGTTTTACATCAGCAAGCAGCCGACCGCCTCCGTCAATGCACCGCCCCCCGTCAAGGACGTCAAGACGGGCGAGATCAAGCCGGCGCCAGAGTCATCCCTCGTGGCGGAGTCAAAGACGGTGAACCTTGGGGAAAAACGCACCGCCATGATGGGCAGCGACCAGCAGGTGGAACGTTTCGTGATCCCCGCCAAGAAACCCCCGCCTCCCAGCCTGATCTCCGGCGGTTCCACAAGTCAGAAAAAGAAGACCGACAAGCCGCCGCCTTTCCCGAAGCTCGTGCATGTCAGCAACACGGTTTCCGAACCCTTTGTTCCTTCCGCTCCCAAGCTCTTTGCGCCTCGTGGCATTCTTATCAAGGCCGCGCTCGTCATCACCGTGGACTCGTCCTCCCTTCAGACGCCTGTGCTTGGCCTCGTGACTGAAGATGTTTATTGGAATCATCAGCTGGTCCTCCCTGCCGGCACCCAGGTGCATGCCAAGGCCAGCAAAGGCCGAATCCGTGATCGCATTGAAGTCAAAGGCGCTTTCACCTTCATCTGGGATGATGGCCGCGAGTACACCATCAACGGCGTGGCCCTCGATCATCAGCGTCTCGCGGACGATTCCTACGCCATCACCGACGGTTCAGCCGGCGTTCGGGGAAACATCATCCAGAACGATCAGTATGCGCAGGTGAAAATCCTAATCGCGGAAGCCCTGCAGGGCATCATGAACAACAACCGGCAGCAGTTTCAAAGCATCTACGGCCTCGTGCCGCAGAACAACACCCGCAATGCTGCCTTGGGAGGCGGTGCGCAGGCCGCATCCGCCTACTCCGGCTTGCTGACCAAGCAGCTTTCCCAAGACCTTGACTTCGTCCGTGTGGGTGCCGGCACACAGTTTTACATCTACACCACCGATGTGTTTGAGCCGGAGATGGCCAGTATTGCCGGTCTGCGGCAGAGGAGCCAGCCGCTCTCCAGCTGGCAGCTTGCCGAAGAAACCTACGCCCGTGCGCAGGCGGAGAATGCCAGCGCCTCCCAGCAGAGCGCCACTGCCGCCGCTGAAGCGGAGAAGTCCCGCAAGCAGCAGGAGACTTCCGACCAGATTCAGCAGGTGCGCGCCCTTGTCACTCCCCCGGCTCCGGTGGCCGCAGATGATTCCTCAACTCCTACTCCCAGCAGCAGCAATCCATGAACCGCAAGATTCTCGCATTCGGCCTGAACTTCGCCACTTTGATCTTTTGCGCCCTTCTCTCATCGTGCAAATCGAAGAGTGTCGCGCTGCCCGGTGATCCCCTGGCGTTTCCCACGCAGGAACAGGAGCTCGCATACCTTCCGACTTATTCCAAAAATGTCCTCGCCGGCTGGCCCAAGGGGCGTTCACTCGATCGGTACGATGCCTCCCGGGTCCGGCTCGACGAGCAGATCCATGCCTATCACCTCGGCCGCCTCCCCAGCAAAGACCGCCGGGAAATGCATGAGGCACACACCGTTTACCGCCTGGAGCAGGGGGGGCGCTGGGACACCCGGCTTCCCGCCACCCCCATGGATTCCCGTGGTGTCGTCCTCGGCGTCATCGACCCCGCCCGCAAAGATGTGCCAGATGACACCATCATCAAACAGGAGCGCGAGGCGCTGGCGGCCAAGGCTGTCAGCCTGCGAAAATCCATGGCAGACCTGGAGCAGCTCCGCACTCAGCTCATGCAGAAAAAGAGCGACTTTGAAAAGGCGACCAAGGACGCCGAAGACATCAAGACGGAGCTCAATTTGCTCTTGCAGGATCGCAACCGGCTCAAAGCCGAGTTGGAGAAGGCCGAAACCAGCATCGAAGAGCTCAAGGAAGCCGAGCGCCTGCGCATCGGCAGTTCCAGCCAGGGCCTCTTCCAGAAGAAGAAATAGCACCTCATGTCTCCTTCCGTCGATCTTGCCCACATCCAGGCACTTTCCAGTTTCCTCGAAGAGCGCATCATCGGGCAGGGGCACGTCATTCCCAAGGTCGTGCCCATCGTGCAGAATGGTGAGCTGGGCCTGAGCGATCCTGGCCGTCCCAAAGGCACCTTCCTCTTCCTCGGTCCCACCGGTGTCGGCAAAACCGAAACCACCCTCCTGCTCTGCGAGCACATCTTTGGCGATGTGCAGAAACACTGCGTACGCCTCGACATGTCCGAGTATCAGAATCAGGAGTCATTGCAGCTCCTGCTCGGCCAGAATGAAAACAGCCGCGGCAACATCGGCCGCTTTTATGATCGCGCGGAAGGCCGCGGCTTCATTCTCTTCGACGAAATCGAAAAAGCCCACCCGCGTGTGCTCGACATCTTCCTCCAGGTGCTGGATGCAGGCCGCATCACCGTGGCTAATGGAGAGACGCTCAATCTCTGCAACTTCTACATCGTCGCCACTTCCAACATCGGCGCCGATGCGCTGATGGAGCTGAAGAACAGCCCCATGGCCACCGTGGAGCGCTTCATTGAAGACCTCGCAGCGGCGGAGCTTCGGCCTGAAGTGCTCGCCCGCTTCAATGTGCGCTGCGTGTTCCAGAAGCTCGGCTACGATTCCCAGAAACGCATTGCCACCATCATGCTCAACAAGGAGCTGAAGCTCCTCAAATCCAAGGGCTACAATCTGACCGCCGGCAAAGGCGTCCTCGAGATCATGGTGGCCAATGGCGTCGAGCCGCGGCTCGGCGTGCGCCGCATGCGCAGCACCGTGGAAACCTTTTGTCGCGAAGCCCTGCGCAATGCGCTGCTGAGCGGGCAGCAAACCAATGGCACCCTCGTCGCCCAGCATGGTCACCTGGTCATCCATCCTTGAATACTACCGCCTCCATCGCAGCGAGGTGCGGCGCTATCTTTTCGCCGTGCTCTTCATGTTCGGCGCCCTTTACACCGGGCGTTCCGCGGCCGCCGTCCTCGGCTTTCTGGCCATCCTGGTGCTCTATGCCTACAATCGCTGGGGCGAGCCCTGGCGTCTGCGCGGAGAACAAATGATGAAATCCAAACGCAAGTCATGAAGCATCTCCTTATCCTTCTTTGCGCCATGGTTCTGGCTGGCTGCTCCACGCCAGCGCCCGGCTATCTCAATGACGACGACGTCCTGCCCGTGGGCAGCAACATCCATTTCTGGGTGGACCACGACAAGCACGGCTGGGTCCAGTCCAACATCTACATCAAGATGCTCCCGCGCGAGATGACTGGCAAAGAAGTGCGCACCTGGGCTGAAGGCGTGGGCAAGCGGGATGCCGGCATGCGCTGGACGCATTACTACGTGCTCGTGAATCTGCCTCCCGGCCACTCCCTGGGATCCGTCCTCGTCTCGCGCGTTTACACCGTGGGCAAACAGCCCGTCGACATCGCTCCTTAACAACACACCACTTCGAAAATTATGCCTGAAGAACAAGAAGAACCAGGAATGGGCGAGTCCCTCGGTCAGGGCGTCGGCTCCGCTGTGGGCGGTACCGCTGGACGAGCCGTTGGTTCCGCTGGTGGCAAGGCCGTTGGCGGTGCTGTCGGTGGTGCCGTGGGTTCGGTTATCCCCGTCGTTGGCAATGCCGTGGGTTCAGCGGTTGGCCAGCAGGTCGGTGGTCAGGTGGGCGGACAGATCGGCAATCAAGTGGGCTCACAAATTGGCGGCCAGATAGGCGGCGCCGTGGGCGGTGCAGGAGACCAGGCGATGGAAGGCATCGCAGGTGGCATTGGCGGCGCTGGGGGAGACTCCGGCGGCGCTGGCAATATCCTCAGCAGTGTCAGCGGCATGGGCGGCGGCGGTGGCGATATGCTTGGCAGTGTCACCAGTCTCGCTGGCGGCCTTGGTGGCGGTGGTGGTGCAGGGGGCGGCATCGCCAGCCTTGCGGGTGGGCTTGGTGGCGGCGGAGGCGGCGATATGCTTGGCAGTGTCACCAGTCTCGCGGGCGGCCTCGGCGGTGGTGGCGGTGCAGGCGGCGGCATCGCCAGTCTTGCCGGTGGACTCGGCGGCGGCGGTGGTGCAGGCGGCATGCTCAGCAGCGTCACGAGCCTCGCTGGTGGTGGAGGCGGAGGCGGCGTGGCCAGCGTCATGGGCGGCCTTGGTGGCGGCATTGGCGGGGAAGGGGAGGAGCCCGGCATGGCCGAAGGACTTGGAGAAGGCATCGGTTCCGGCATCGGCGGTGCCGTGGGGCAGGCGGGCGGGCAGGCTGTGGGCCGTGCCGCCGGCGGAGCCATTGGCGGTGCGGTAGGCAGCGTCGTGCCGGTGGTGGGAAATGCCGTGGGCGCCAGCATTGGCCAGCAGATCGGCGGGCAGGTCGGCGGCCAGGTGGGAAATCAGATCGGTTCCCAGGTTGGTGGCCAGATCGGCGGCAGCATGGGCAAAGGCGTGGACCAAGGCATCAAGACCGTGCGCATGTCCCTCGAGGAAGAAGGCTACAAAATTGGTGGCGGCATGGGATTGGGCATGGGGATGGGCAAAGGCATGAAGATGTAGACTGCGGTTCCACACGAAGAAATAATCACGGATTCTTGGCACACCTGGCTTCTGACCGGCTAACTTCACGCATGAGCCAGTCATCTCAGCCGAGTGCTTCCGACCTTGCCGGCGGTGCCGCATCCGCCATTGGCGGTGTGGCTGGGGGCGTGATCGGCAGCTCCATCGGTGGTTCAGCCGGCGGAGCAGCCGCAGGAGCCATCGGCACCGTGGTCGGAACGATCGCGCCAGGCGTTGGCAATGTGATCGGCGGCACCGCCGGAACGGCCGTGGGCACCACGGTAGGCGCTGCGGTCGGCGGCATGGTTGGCAGCAAGATCGGTTCCGTCGGCGGAGAGATCGTCGGCAAAGTGGCGGTCAAGGCTGGCGAAAAAGCCCTCGATATCGGAGCTTCCGCCGTTGGCAAAGTCGCACCCTCCGTCCGTGACGCTCTCGGCTCTGTCCTCGGTGCCAAATCCGCCGCTTCCAGCAGCAAACTCAAAGTTTAAATTCATCCCCCCTCAATTCATCATGCCTGAAGACACCGAGAAAAAAGACGGCCCGGCCATGGGCGCTCATCGTCAGCCCCAGGCCCCGGCACCACAGCAGGAGCCCCAGCAGCCCGCTGCACAGGCCTGGGTCCCCGCCAAGCCTACCCAGGCAGCCCCTGCCGCGGAGCAGCAGCAGCCCGCCGCTCCAGCCCAGGCCGCATGGACACCTGCCAAGCCCAGCCAGATGGATGCCGCCGCAGGAAGAAATGCCGCCGCCCAAGTCGCAGGGATGGCCGAGAAGGCCGGTGGGGGCGGCCTCAAAGCGGCCCTGGAGACCGCGGCCATGCCGGGAGCCGACACCATCAAAAACCTTAGCGAGACGAAAAAGGAGTTCACTGCCGAGGAAAAAAAGGAGCTCACCGCCAAGGAAAAGCTCGAAGCCGGCATGCAGGGCATCCTCTCCGGTGCTGGCGGCTCCAAGGAAGGCAAGATGATCGGTGAGGCCGTCGGCGCAGGCATTCAGAAACTTTTCGGCCAGGGCGACAAAGGAACCGAAGGCCCCAAGCAGGGCCAGCCAGGTCAGCCCGCGCAAGCCGCGGCCAAAGTGGGCCAAGAAGAAGGCGGCCCCGTCATCGGCGGTCACCGCCAGCAGGGCGCTGCCAAGCCTGAAACTCCTGAAGCAGCCGGCGGCCTCGACGTCGGTGGCAGCATCGGCAAAAAAGTCGGCGGCATGATCGGCTCCGCTATCGGTGGAGAGCAAGGCAAAACCGTCGGCCAGATGCTCGGCAAAGTCGCTGGCAATCTCGCCGGCCAGGCAGCCAATCTCGCGGCGGACCACGCGCGCGGCATTGGCGGCGGCATCGGCAGCGCCATTGGCAGTGCCATCGGCGGTGAGAAGGGCGCAGCCGTTGGCAAGGATATTGGCAAAGGCATTGGCTCCGGCGTCAAAAGCGTGCGCGATGCCCTCGCCAGCGCTGGCGTAGATCTCGGCCCCAAGCAGGCTCCTGCCAAGCAGAGCCATGGCGTGAAATAACATGCCCACCCCTCCCAAAAAGACCGACCTCAGCCGTGATCTCGATCACGACGGTGATGTCGATCTCGCCGATGACCGCTCTCGTGATCTCGACCACGATGGCGTCATCGACAGCGCCGACGAAGAAGAGGCCGATATCGACCGCGACCACGACATCGACGCCACGGATCGCACCCTCGCCGCGAAGAAATCGGTCGGCGAAGCTCTCGGCATGACCAAGGCAGGGCAGGGGAGTCAATCTCAGGCACAGCAGCAAAGCATCGCCCCCAAAATCAAGTAGCCCAGTTGCGCCGCAACTGGGCCCGCAGGCATCTCACCTCCGCCTCAGCGGTTCGCCAGGTCCACCAGCCTGTCATTCATATCTCGCAGGCGTTTGGAGAGACAGGTGGTGATGCGGCTGAGCAGCCGGTAAGCCACTTTCGGATTAGCGCTGTGCAGACTGTCGAGGCTGTCACGCTTGATGAGCCAGACCTCGGTTTCCGATCCCGCACGCACCGTGGCGCTGGCAGGACCAGGATCAAAAATGCTCACCTCGCCCATCGAATCTCCAGCCTCCAGCGTGGCCACTACCTGGTCGGCTCCATCGACTTCCTGCAGCACTTCGAGTTTGCCTTTCAACACCAGGTACAGGTGGTCGTTGTCGTCTCCCTGGCTGATGACGACGTCATCTTTTTGGTAGGAACGCGAGTCGCCAAAGCTGGAGAGCAGGGTCAGTTCGTTGGCTTTGAAGTTGGCTAGTAGTGGGGTTAGGGATGGCATGGTTTGGGGAAATTTTGTTTAGCACTTGATACGTCTTGCACTGGTCTTGCGCTGCCCGATGAGGGACTTAAATCATCCTCCCGCGCTTCAGAGCGGGCGACTTTCTGCCCATGGCCTGGGCCTGCCCGACGGCATAGCCGCCACAGGCGCTGAGGGCTGCGGCGATGCTGTGTGCCGCGCTTAAAACATCGGTATCAGTGCTCGTTATGCATGACATGATTGAAAAGATTCAGGGGTGAAACACGAAGCGCGGGGGGCTCCATGATTCAAGCTTTCAGCTTGCTGCCGACAGATTTCGCGGCATCCCGCAGGCCGCTGTTGATGACTTGACCGACCTTGCTGCGGTCCATTTGCTTGAGGCCGGGGGATTCCTTTTTCATCGCGTCCATCTCCTTCTGCGCTGCGGCCTTCTTGTCGGGGTCGCTGAGCTGCTTCTGGAGATCTTTGTACTTCGCCTGGATGCCTGCATCCACCTCACCGAGCTTCTGTTCCCCGCCTTTGCGCTCCAGCCTGTCAGCCACTGAAGTCTTCGCGCTGCTGGCGGCGCTCCGCAGAGCATCACGCACGCTGCCAATCCTGGATGTTTTCTTCACATCCTGTGTCTGTTCCTGCTCCCCGGCGCCATCCATCTCCTGGGCCTCCACGGTTGGCTGGTTCAGGCCGTTCACTTCGACTTCCTGCTGTTCGTTCAGGTCTCCATCGACTTCGATTTGGGCTGCTGGCTCGTTGAGATCAAGCTCCACCTCCGTAGCCTCCTCAGCCTCCATTTGGACCCCTGGATCGTTCAACACCAGTTCTTCAGAGCCTTTTTTCTCGATCTTGGCCTTCGGAGCTTTCGCTTCAAATTTTCCAAGATCCTCGGCCTCAACCCTGGCTTGGTTCGACTCCACATTTACCACGTTCTGCGGCTGCTCCACCTGCACCTGGGCTGTGGCCAGACGCGCCTGACTGGCAATCTCATTCTTCCGGGGCGCCACGGCCTCGTCCAATGCCGCGCTGACCTTTTGTTGTTCCGTTTTGAGCTCCTTCAGCGTCTTCACACGCACGTCCTGGGCACTGCTCATGATTTCTTCGAAACCCTCAGCGAGTTCGCTGTCTCCATTCAGGCTGGCTTGGCTCAACCTTTCAGCCGAAGTCTTGAGGGTTTCGTCCTGGGCCTGCAATTGATCCTGCAACTGTTGCAGCCGCGCCTGACCATCTGTGATCGTCTTGGCCAGACCTGCGTTCTGTAGTTGCTGCGGGTTCGCCGCAATCTCCGCCCTCGCATCCTGCACCCCCTGCTGGTAGGCCGCAAATTGGGGGTCAATCTCAGACTTTGGCACATCGTCCTTCTTCAGGATGTTCCGGTGCTGATTCTCCGGCATCTCTTGATTGATGGCCAGCGTCTTCGCAGATTCAGCGATGGCCGCCCCCAGATAAGATGCGGGAGGTGGGATGCCTGTCGTCTGGGCAAGGTCTTTCCCAGGCATCACCTCAATCTGCGCCGCACGCGCTTTCTCAAACGTAGCATCGTTGAATTTGTCAACCACCCGTCCGTCTTTGCGCAGATCCTTGATGTGATCCTTCAGTTCCTTGAGCCGGTTCACCGCACCTTCAATGGCGTCCGGCTCCAAGCCCGCGATGCCTGGCGGAGTTTCAATAGACTGCAGCGCGGCACGCAGGTCCTTCGACTTCATGGCCTCGATCTTGTCCGCTGTATCTGCATGCATGAACATCGGCTTCGTCGCCACAGCCTTCGACTTGACGGCGTCATCTTTGAGCAAATTCTCCCGTCCCACCACGGGGAACGCCAGATCATTGTCGATGCCACGCACCTCGTTGCTGTGTGGATCGACGAAAATGTTTCCCGTATGCCGGTCAATCTGGCCGGTGATGTAATCCTGGGCTTCGAGATCAAACAGTCCCTTCTGCACGTCCGGGTGTTTATAGTCCGCCTGCAGAAAAGACTCCTGCGGTTTGTCGGCGGTTGGGCGGGTCAGGATCGGGGCGCCGGGCACCACCACGCTCAGCGTGGATGACTGGCCGGCCGCATCTATCGCAAACCGTTCCTCGGCCACGGCGTCCATTCCCAGCGCCTTGTTCACAGCAGAGCTCGCCACTGCACGGGTTAGCAGAGTGCTGGTATCCGCGCCCAATACCGCCTTTTTGGCTGCGGCATCCTGCACCATCGTGCCTCCGATTGCACTTCCTACCTCCGTTTCCCGGCCATAGAGAGGTGCCATGGTGCCCAGGACATTAACGTCCTTGGCGGCGCTCTTCTCCAGAACATCATCGGCGGCGTTGATCGCGTTTCGGCGTGCCTTGACTGCATCTTTATCCTCTGGATTGGGTGCGGGGCTCGCCCGCAGTTGTTGCAGGTTTTGCTGCAGTTCGGCAGTCTTGTCTCCCAGACCCCTTTTGCCGATGGCGAATTTTGTGCCGCGGCTGTCGAGCGCCTGCGCTGAGTCCACTCGAAAGGTCTCGCTGGCTTGGTTCTTTTTCGCAGCCAGGCTCGCCTCAGTCTCCGGGCGCACCGTCAGTTCGGTTCCCAGACCGTACGTGTTTCGCTGCTCAAATTCATTCTCGACCGCAGGGGCCTGTGCGGCCAGGTTCGCCTTGGTCTGCTTCAGCGCTTCCTGCGCCTTTAAGATCTCTTTTTGCAGATGTTTGCGCTCTCCATCCACGCCTCCATGACGGATGTTTCGCAGATTCGCCATCACACCGCCCTTGTTGTCCAGCTTCCCCAGCCGCTCGTGCAGATCCTCAAGCCGTTCCAAATGCGGCTTGATCGCCTGCGCCTCGGCCAGCAGCCTCGGCTCCACCCCTTTCACAGTTTCAAGCCCCTTCGCCTGGCTCAAAGTTTCTGCGTCAATTCGCACCCTGGAAAGGTCGCTCTGGCTCAAATCCAGCCCGCGAATGTTCGCGCCGCTGATATCCTGAAAGTTTTCCGCATCCCCGATTGAGATGATGTGCATCTCCAGTGCAACCTTCTCGGCACTGAAATTTTGTTTCGTAGCATGCTCCACACCGAGGCGTGCCCCGACTCTCATTCCCTCCTCTTTGAACTGATGGGCCCGCTGCTCGAACTCTCTTTGCTGGCTCTTGAGTTCTGTGATGGTTTGTTCAATGCCCTCGTCACGCAGGCTGACACCAGATTTCTCCAGCGCGGCTTTCCGCAGGGCTTCATACTTCTCCTGCAGCTGCTGGACTTTGTTCCCCAGATCCATCCCTGGACTGTCGCGGATGATCATCTGCGCCTGGAGCAGATCACGAGGATTGTGCGCAAAATTCTGCACTTCCATCCACTTGCTCACGGCCCCCTCCAGATACTCTCTGCTCGCCGGCACGTCCGGCCCCTTGCTTCTCGACTCAGGGCCTCGTGCGGAGGTGATGTTTCGCCGCTCGAGATAGATGCTCCCCAGCTTGTGCTCTGGCTCCAGTAAATCCACTTCGTTAATGACCGCCGACCGGCTCCCGGCATCAAACATGTCTCTGAGATCCTGGTCGCTCAGCTGGCTGAGATCCGGCTGCTTGCCGCCTGTGTTGAAATGATTGATCGCTTCCGCCTGACGGAAAAAATCTTCGTATTTCCCGACCTCGCCGGAAACGGTTTTGGCAAGGTGTGTAAGAGTGTTGAGCGTCTTTTGCTGGTCTTCGGAAAGGGGCATGGCGTGGAGTGCAGTGATGCTTCTACTTTGAGTAGCCGCTCCGTGGTGATTCGTGACGAACTAGATTTCCAGGTGCCACCCCAAGAAGGTAACTCGGATAAGTCCATGCAAAAAAGACTCAGGACCATGCCTTTGCATCCCGGGCTTCGGCACTGATCGCCGCCTTGACCAACGGCTTGGCAGAAACAGGAAACGATCACTTCCACCAGTCCGGAATCTTCCCGGCGCCATCCATCGCCGGAATGCGCAGCCGGATCTTCTTCTTGCTCGGGTGGACGATCCACGCAGTCGCGTCCGGCATCTTCATCAGCTCTCCCGGCTGCACTTCATAGTCCCATTCCTTGTTCACCGTCTTGCTGCTGTCCTTGCCCAGGAAGCCGGACGACTTGGAAACCTTCTTCTTCTCCACCTTCGCGATGAACTCCGCCACCGCCTGCGCTCCCTCGGGATCCGGCTGGCGGAAGGCAATGCGCGAGCGGCAGTTCAATGTGAGCACCTGCGCCGTTTCCTTGCCCAGCACCGGGAAGAGGGACGCATCGCTCTGCATGCCCAGGATCAGGCAGCAGTTCGCCGCACGCAGACGGTCGATCACATTGTGGTCGGAAATACCATCCTCGCTCGCGGTGGCCAGCGCTTGAAATTCATCCATCAGCGCGATGAGCAGGTTCTCCGTTTTGCGTTCCTTCTTCGGCTTGTCGAAGCGCATCATCGCATGAGTATAAAACAGCAGCTTGATGTACGTGTTGATGTAGCGGCGCTCGGTCTGGAAAGTCTGCGGCATGGCCGTGCAGAAGACACGGCCCTTGTCCACATCCTGAATGTCGATTGTGTTTGGCAGGTCGGAGCAGAACACTTCGGCAATGTCCGGATGCGTGAAAAAGCCGAGCATGACTTTCAGAGTGCCCACCAGGCCTTCCTTCTGCTCGGCCGCCTGGGCGTTGAGAAAGGTCTGGTCAAAGTACTTCGCCAGCTTGATGCGTTCCGGTGTGCTCTCGGCATCCAGCAGTTCGTTGAACAGCGCTTCCATGTTCGACTTGTCGGTCAGGAACTCATAGGCGCGCAGCACGTTCACCGGCTTTCCAAGGCTTTCCAGCAGCTCAAAGGCGCAGGTCAGCGCCTGCTGCGCCGCAGGTTTGAAGAAGGAGGACTGCTCCCCTTCAGTCAGGGACGCTCCCGTATCCACCAGGTTTTTCGCATGGGTGGTGTAGGGTAGCCGGCCGTCAGACACCAGATTGTAGCGTTCTTTCGGCTGCCACTTGCGGTCCAGGCGGTCCGGGCGCACCGCCAGCACGCACACCGCCTCCGGTCTCCCGTGCCCCGTGAAGTGCTCCAGTGCAAAGAAATGCTCGTCACCCTTGGCTCCCAGGATGAGTCCGCCCCAGTTGGGCCGCGAGACGGAGATCTGGTGCAGCAGCGGATTGAAGCCGGAGGTCGTCTTCCCGACCCCCGTGTCACCCGTGATCAGCCAGTGACGTGTGAACTCCCCCGGCAGCCATTTCAGGTTCTTGTACTGCACGATGTAGTCCTTCTTCGAAAAATCCGGCTGCCATTTCAGCAGCACCATCGCTCCCAGCACGCACACAAACGCCACTCCTCCCGTGGTCTCGTTGATGCTGTCATACTGAAAAACATACCAGATGCCAAAGGTGGCGATGCCGACGGCGACGAGAAATTTGATGAATGAAAACATGCGGAGATAAACGCTGTCTCGTCAACTAGCCGCATCGCCGGAAAGTGTGACTTTCTTTTCCTCACCGTCACAGTCCGGATGGCGCTGGCTATTTCGGTCCATGGAAACCACCGACCCAACTACCGCTGCCGTCGCGCCCCGCAGGCGCCCTCTCCTTGCATTCATGATTTTTGTCTTCGCCGCCGGCTGCCTGTTCCTCCTTTACCTGCTGTGGACTCCACCGCTTAAAACCACGCAGGTTCGCGAGACCCCTGCGAGCCGGCCGCCAGCCCCTGAGCATTCGCGTGGCGATTACTCAGAAGCTTCAGTCATGCGCGACCAGTGTCGCAAAATCATCAGCGCTTTGCGTGATTTCCACTCCCATCAGCACGGTTTCCCGTTGCCTCCGGGCAGCGCGCTCGATGAGAAAACGGCCTTTCCCATCGACAAAGCCATGGTGGCGGCCGTTAGCGGCACCGATGCCGGTCTGAACTCCACGCAGGTTAATTATTTCCGGTCCTGGGAACTGTCCTCTCAAACGCTCAAGGATCTCAAGGCAGGGCGTTTCTTCGTCAGCTTTGATTTCAATGGCGATGGCCGCATCCCCAGCCCTGTCGCTCCGGACAAGGACATCGTGCAGGATGTGCTCGTCTGGTATGCCGGCAGAGACGGCAATCCCGCCACATGGCACGATAATGTGTTCGCTTGGACGTCCGAATAATTCGTCGTCGACCAAAAAAGAGGTCAGGTCAGAAACTGGAACTCCAGCTCGGTCAATGCCTGATGAACCGGCTGGAATGAAAGGCAAGCGGTGGTTTTTGGCAAAACAGGGGGGGGATCCCGTGATTCCTCCAACAAAACCGCGCACCCCGCGGTCTAAGACGGACCCAACCCTGCAAAAAAGTTAAATGACACCCCGGCTCTGACAGATAAAATAGCCTCTCGTTCTATCTCCACCCCATGGACACACCCCCTTCCAGCAGCAAGACAGCAAGTGCAGCTGATGACATCGATCAGACGATCAAGGTTCGCACCCCCGTTGCAGGTGCCACCTATTTCAATCGCTATCGTTTGACCCGCATCCTGGGACGGGGCGGCATGGGCGTCGTGTGGCTGGCGGATGACTTGAAACTCGAGCGCCCTGTCGCTTTGAAATTCCTTCCCAGTCTGATCGGTCTTGATCCGACGGCGGTCAAAGAACTCAAAATCGAAACCCGCCGCGGTCTCGAGCTCTCTCACCCCAACATCGTCCGCATTTATGATTTTGTGGACGATGCAGACGAGGCTGCCATCTCAATGGAGTTTGTGGATGGCAAGACTCTGTCCGAACTGCGCTCTGAGACTGACCACGGAGTCTTCACCGCCGAGCAGGTGGCCAAATGGCTGCCCGGTGTTTGCGATGCGCTCGATTACGCGCATTTCCAGCGCAAGGTCGTCCATCGCGATCTCAAGCCTTCGAACATCATGGCCATGAGCAATGATGCCACGGCCAAGATCGCTGACTTCGGCATTGCCCGCAGCATTTCGGACACCATGCAGCGGCTGTCCATCTCACAGCTCGGCGTCAGCGGCACGCTGCCCTACATGAGCCCGCAGCAGGCCATGGGAGAGCGGCCTGCCCCCACCGACGACGTTTACTCTCTGGGCGCCACCATCTACGAACTGCTCTCCGGCAAGCCCCCCTTTTATCGGGGAGACATCCCATCCCAGCTCACTTCTAAAATCCCCTCCAGCATGATCGAGCGTCGGGAGGAGCTGGAGATCAAGGCCAGCGACTGCATCCCGAAAGAATGGGAGGCCGTCATCGCCGCCTGCCTCCACAAAGACCCCAGTCTTCGCCCGCCCAGTGCCGGCAAGCTCTTGGAGCTTCTCGGGTTGAAATCCGGGTCCCTCGCTGGCACCAATGCCACCACCCAGCCGTTCATCACCCCCAAGTCCAAGGCAGCGGTTAAGAGCAGAAGTCACGCTCCTGTTTATGCGGCGGCCGCCGTTGCAGTGCTCGCGGCCGGAGCGGCATTCTACTTTAAATCCACCACTCCGGGTGCCCCTGCCGTCCCGCCTCCAGCAAAGGCCACAGCGGGAAATTCTCCCGCCCCGGCACAGGCACCGCCGCCGCCTCCGGCCCGGTCCGCTGCTCCGGTCCCACCAGCGGCCCCTGCTGTCGCTGCAGCCGCTCCCGCCCCCCAGACTCCGTCGGCAACGCTCGTTCCCGGAGCACCCGTGGCCGTGGCTGCTCCGGCCGGTCCTGGACCCGCATCTCCTGCGGTTGTTCCTTCTACTGGACCCTCCGCTCCAAACGTTGCGTCAGCAGCTCCCGGCTCCCCGGCCATGCCCGCAGGTCCTGCTGGAAGCGTTCCACCTGTTCCCGGCGCCCTGCCTCCACCAGCCCCTGGTCCCGGCACCGCCGCTGCTCCAGCAGTCGCTGCTTCTCCCGGTTCGGTTCCTCCTGCGGCGGGGGCGCCGCCTGCCTTGGCTCAGGGTATTCCTCCAGCAGTGGCGGCCTCACTGCCACCTGGTGCCATGGTCCAGCCTCCTGTGTCGGAACCTCCCCAGGGATTCTGGCCCCTGGCCGCCATTTTTCCCACGCCTCCTCAGGCCTCCTATTCGGAAAGCGGCCGGCGCCATCTGCTCTATGACGTGCAAGGTTTGCTCAAAGAAAAATCCATCTACAGCTCTGCGCAGGATGGCAAGGAAGGCAAGGGCACCCACAACGCCATCATTCTCTATCAGGCCAAACACGGCCTCGTCCCCAATGGCCTCCTTGATGGTCCCACCCTCGCTTCCATGTCCTTGATCGACAAGCCGGATGATCCCGACTGGAAGGCGCCGTCTTCGAGTGGGGGCTCCGGTTCCTCCCAGTCTGGCTTTCGCAGAAGGCCGCAGTCGCAGGAGGAGCCAAACCTGTTCCAGCGTGCGGGCAAATCCATCGGCCGCTTCTTCAATCGGGATTGAACGGGCTCCGTGCGCCGTGGTTCCATTCGGCCACGGCTCCTGTTCATTTTTGGCGCATTTCCCATTCCTGGAGTTTGCTCTGCCAGATCTTCAGCTGATTCTCATCTGCCACGGGCGAGTTCGCTTTCGCCGCCAGTTCCCAGAATTTGATGAAACTGCCGAAAATCAGACGCTCTTTCTCTGGCGGCCTTCCGGAAGAGGGAGAGTCGAACCAGCCTGCGGCGGCGGTTTCATACTCCTTCAGCGCCTCGGCAAAATCACTCCGGGCCGTCAGCAGATCTCCCAGTCGCCGGTGCAGCTCCATCCGGCGCCAGGCCTCTGCCTTCGTCTGACCCACTTCCAAAATGGCTTCCCTCAGGGCGTGTTCAGAGTCACGAAACTGGTGCTTCATGCGCAAAGTCTCGCTCAGGGAGATCCACGCGTCCGCCAGCCTCGACTCGTGCCCGGCGGATCTCGCCATCGTCAGCGCGCGCCGGGCGGCTTCCTCTCCCCCGGGGCAGCCCGGCACTGTGCAGGAATAGAAGGCGTGAGAAATCAGCGCATTCAGCAGCTTTGAGTGCTCGGCTCCCGGCTGCTCTTCCAGTGTGTGCAGACGTTCCGCAGACGCTGCCAGTGCCTGCTCGTGATCTTCGCGTTTTCCGGTGATGTCCGCCATCATCGTCAGCAGGTAGACGCGCTGATTGGCAAAATCATCCCCCACGGGCAGGCTCTCGGTGGCATGCCGCAGCACAGATACCGCTTCCGCCATCCGCCCGCTGCGCTTTAGGATCTCGGCCTGGTCTCGCAGCCACACGGCTCTCTCCGCCGGCGGCAGATCTCCCTGAGACTTCATCACTTCCGCCATCAGCACCACGGCCTCCTCATGCTGGTCGCTGCGTGAAAGGGCATGCGCCAGCTCCTTCCGCACGCGCAGCATTTGCCCGCTCTTTCGTACCCCGGTGCGTGCCAGTTGTTCGTAGCCAGACAGCGTTCTTCTCAGTGTTTCCACCGCCTTCGGCGCTTCCCCCATGCCGATCTGTCTCCATCCCAGTGTGTACAGCGCTTCCAGTGCGGCCGGCGAATGCTCCCCTTCAGTTTGGACCAGGAGTTCCCAGTACCGCACCAGCCAGGGCTGTGCCCGGGAGGGTTCTTCCAGCGCCGAGTAAAGCCGCGCCAGCTGTATCGCCAGAGATGCCTCGGCCTTCGGCTGGTTTGCAAATCGCGGCATGCCTGCGGCACACTCGTCCGCGAGCTTTCGCAGTATCTGCGTGTTCATCCCCGCGTCCGCGTACTTCCGTGCATTGTTCAGAAGATCCTCCAGTTGTGCGCTGACCTGCTGGGCCAGGTCGGCGCTGGTCCGCGCATCCTGCATCTGGCGCAGCACTTCCTGGCGCTGTGCTTCTTCCCGTCTCAGCGCCCATGAAGTCGCCGCGAGGCCTCCCGCCAGGGAAACGATCAGGGCTGCCGCGGTGCTCACCACCGTGCGGTTTCTCACCAGCCACTTTTTCATCTGATACGCCATGCCCGGCGGACCGGCGGAGACAGGCTCATTGCGCAGGTAATGCTGCACATCTTCGGCCAGATTCAGCACCGTGGGGTAGCGGGCTTCTCGGTCCCTCTGCAGCGCCCTCAGCGTGATCCAGTCCAGCTCCCCACGCAGCATACGCGCCAGCATCCGCGTTTGCGCCGCTTCCGCTGCGCTGCCATGCTGCACCCGCTGGCTTGGTTTCTCGATGTCATCCTGCCGCACTCTTTGCAGCAGCTCCGCCAGCGGCGGGTCATTTCCCGCGTCATTCTGGATCGGCGTCGTTCCTGTCAGCAGCTCATACAGCAGCACGCCCAGCGCATACACATCCGTGCGTATGTCCACATCCTGCCCGCTCAGGTCCGCCTGCTCCGGACTCATGTAGCGCGGGGTGCCCAGCACCATGCCGCACAGGGTCGCGTCCGCTCCTGCGGCCAGATCTCCCTCCAGCGTCTTCGCGATCCCAAAATCAATCACCTTGACCAGCGGTTTGCCGTCCACCTCCACCACCATCACATTCGAAGGCTTGAGGTCCCGGTGCAAAATGCCGCGCTGGTGCGCATGCTGCACCGCCATGCACGCCTGCACAAAGATTTCCAGCCGTTCCCTCACTGGCGTGTTCTTCTCCTTGCACCATTGGGTGATGGCAGATCCCGACACCCGCTCCATCACAAAGTAGGTCCGGCCGTCCGGCAGCTCTCCCGCATCAAACACCGCCGCGATGTGCGGATGCTCCATCCGCGCCAGCACCTGGTGCTCCCGCTCAAACCGCGCGGACACCGGTTTTGTCAGCAAACCAGGCCGCACAATCTTGATCGCCACGTCCCGCTTCACCGGTGCTGTCTGCTCCGCCCGCCACACCTGCCCGGCGCCGCCCTCGCCAATCACGGAGCGCAGGATGTACCGCCCCCCGATCTGCTGCCCGGCCTGCTCAGGACTATGCGCACACCCTGCCTCCATTTCCTCGATCGAGGTCGCATCCGCCATCGCCAGATCAAACAATCCTGCGGAAGTACTGGGGGTGTCTGCGCTGGTGGCGGCCATTCGGGGGGAAGGTGATGTGCGTCTGCGTGCCTGCGGCAAATCAGGAAGCGGAGTGGATCGCGGTCAAATTTCTAGTTCATACCCCGTCTCCTGCAATTTGTTACTTCCTGCCTCCTTTTCGGTGCAGCAGCGACTCCTCCAGCAGGCTCGGCGCCTGCAGTTCCTCCGCGCTTAGAAAAGTCCCGTCACTCTCCCGTTGCACATCATCCGCCGTCCACATCACCTGGTCCGGCCCCGCGCTCCGTATCTCCAGCCGGTCGCGCGAGATCGCATGAAAATACAGCGGCACCCCCCACCGGTCTACGATCTGCCCCTTCGCATTGAAAATAGGACTCGTCTCCGCCACAAACCTCATCTGCATGCGGTTGCGCCCGCGCAGCGCCGCCGCGATCTCCTCGTTCGCTCCCAGCGGCAGCGGATCATCCCCCTTCACCAGGAGCGCGAAATTCTCCAGCACCCGCGAAACCAGCGTGAGATCCTGCTGCACCGTGGTTTTCGCAGAAGCATACCCCTGCACAATTTCCTCTCCCACCGGCGGCCTTTCCACCACCGGCTTCAGGCTCATCACCTGCGCCGCCACCGCCACCTTCCTGCTCTCAGGCAGACTCGTCTTCGGCCAGGACAGCCACCACGCCACGCCGATCACGGCGGCGAGTGCAGCCCCATCCAGCTCAGCTTTTTCAAGTCCATGTCCCCGCCCGTAAAAATCCAACCGGCAGCGTGCTGGAGTTCACGTTGTAGAAGTTCCCGATGTTCGGCAGCACATAGCTCAGATCGCCCGCGCCCACTCCAAACCACCGCAGCAGCTCGCCGAAAAACTGGTCCACGCTCGTCGTCGGCATCATGCGCCCGCCGTACCCCACGTCGTCATTGCTGTCGAGCGTCACGTCCGGAAACGTGCCGTAGATGCGTCCGCCTTGCACCGGCCCGCCCATGACAAAATGGTTTCCGCCCCACGCATGGTCCGTGCCCCGTCCGTTGCTGCGCAGCGTCCGCCCAAAGTCCGATGCCGTGAAGGTGATCACATCATTCTGCATTCCCAGCGCCTCCATCGCCTTCTGAAACGCCGTCAGTCCTCCGTCCAGCGTGGCCAGCATCCCCGCCTCCGTTTTCAGCAGTTCACCGTGGTGGTCCCATCCGCCAAAGCTCAGGAAAATCGTCTGCCGGTGCAGCCCCAGCGACTGCCGGATGGCGATGGTCTTTGCCACCGCCAGCATCTGCCCCGCAAAGTAATTGTCCGGAAACAGCGGGGCGATCGCCGAGCCATCATACGCCTGAAAGATCGTCTGAAAATTCTCCTGCAGGTCCATGCTCGTCTTCGTCAGCTGCGAGTACGACTCCTGCATCAGGTTGCTGTAATGCTGCGCGATCAGGCTTTTATGCCCGCTGTTCTTCCACGCTCCCGCGTTCGCCGGATTCGAGTCCGTCGGATTCGACAGCGACAGCGCTCCCGAATCCGTGATCACAAACTGCTGCGTATTGTTCCCCACCTGGATCAGGTTGTTCCCGCTCAGCGAAATGTTCATCGCCGTCGCTCCGCTGTTCGCGGTGCTCTGCAGTATGTCCGCTGCACGCCCAAACCACCCGCTCGCCTGTGCCATGCCCTGCGGCACGGAAGTCTGCCATTGGTCAATCTGATCCGCGTGGGAGAAAAGCGCGCGCGGCAGCGGCGTGTTCCCTGCCAGATACTGCGCCTTCGTCGTCGGCTGGATCAGCGTGCCGATGTTCGAGATCATCGCCAGCCTCCGCTTGCTTGTGTCTCCACCCAGTCCGTTGAACAGCTCCTGAAAGCCCCCGCAGCTCGGGTGCAGCCCATACAGGTTTCCATCACTGCCCGAGATCTGGTTCAGCGCCTTCAGCGCCGCCCGGTCCAGCGCCAGATTGCCGCGGGAGGTGCCATAGTTCGCATATCGCGCATCGTCCCTTGGCACCAGCACATTGAAGGAATCCATCCCGCCATTCAGGAAAATGCACACCAGCGTCTTGCGGTCCGTCGGCGCGCTCTGCGCTGCCGCGCTCGTCGCCAGGCGCAGGTTCAGCATCATGTTCGCCATCGAGACACTGCTCATCGCGGAACAGCCCGCATTTCCCAAAAATCGGCGCCGGCTCTGTTTCATGGCTGCATTGGCAAAGGGATGTTTCATCACTTGATCACGGCTCCTTCGGGTGAAACGACGGTCAGATACACGGCTACTTTTGCTCGCGCAGTCGCCTGCTCTGCGGGGATTTGATTGATCGCATTCACAATGATCGCACGCGTCGTCGCGCTCATGCGTCCGCCGCAAAAAATCAGGTTCAGCTCATCCATCAGCACCTCCGGCGTCCCCGCCAGCGCCGCAGCCCACGTGTAGTCCAGCGGGAAGTGATACACGCTCCACAGGTGAAATCCGTCATCGATGATGCTCCACAGTTTGTTTGGCGTCGCGATGGACGAGTAGCTGTCCGTGATCTGAAACACCGGCCCCGCCAGGTTGTTCTGCGTCAGCAGCCCCGCCGCCCGATACTCCGGCCGGTAGAAGTTGAACACACTCGGTGAATTCGTCGGCTCCTGCCTTGTGTTGTCATAAAAGTCACCCCAGTCCCACCACACAAAGTTTGGCACATCTCGAATGCCAAAGGCTCGCGCCAGCGCCATCGTCCGCACCACCGGCTCCTTCAGCTTGCCATGGGACGCCACATTCTCCGCATAGCGCGGATCACGTGCCTCCGCATCCAGCAGGATCGCGCTCACCACCGTCGCCAGATCGCCGCGCACACCGCTGCCATTGTCCACAAACTTCGCCGCGATGCGCTGCACGTACGCCGGCGAAGGATTGTCCGTCACCAGGAATTGAATCAGCTGCTTGCAGATGAAGGGTGGGCAGTTTGGGTGGTTGAAAAGATTGCGTATCGCCTCCGCCACATCCCGCATGGCATCCTCGTTCGTCGCCGGCCGCTGCGGCAGCACCAGGCCTCGCACCAGCGTCTTCGGCGCAAAATCATGGTAGTCCGCATGCATCGTCATCGGTGTGCTGTAGTCAGGGTCCGTCCAGCCTCCGTTCCCCCACTCCCGCCCGCCAAACCACAGCCCCGTCATCACCCGTGCCGTCTGCGTGATGTCCGTGTTCGTGTACGTCGGAATGTTCTGCCCGTTCCCATCCACCTTCCGGCTGCCGTCCAGGTTCAGCTCCCACAGCCCGATGCTGAAGAGCTGCATCACCTCGCGCGCAAAGTTTTCATCCGGATATTGGTTGATCTCCGGCTTTGCCTTCTGGTTCCCCACGTGGCTCAGGTAGCGTCCCATGCACGGGTGCAGCGTCACGTTCCACAGCACGTCGTAGTAGTTGCCGAAGGCGTTCTTCACAAAGATGTCATAAAAATTCGCCATCCCCATCGGCTTGTCCGTCAGGTTCGCATCATGCCGGGACGCCACCAGGATCTGGCTCAGCGCAAATGCCACCCGCTGCCGCAGCTGGTCGTCTCCCTGCACCGCCGCGCGCGCAAAGGCGCTCATCATGTTGTTGCCAAACAACAGCCTCGTGTCGTTCGTGTTGTACGTCGTGTCCGTGTGCGCTCCCTGCACATCATCATTGATCTTCTGGATGTATGTCGAATGCAGCGTCGGCGTCTTGTTCATCTGCTCGCTGATCCACGCCCCATACCCGATGCTCTGCACCCGCTCGATGTCCGCGGGTATCGGCCCAAACGTGGCCTGCGTGAGGAACTGCGCTGCATTCGCGCGCGAGATTCCGCTCCCCGCGCTCCCGCCGCTGTCACTGCTCGCAAAGCCCCCGCTCGCACTCCCGCCCTGAAAGCGCTCGATGTAAGAGTAGTAGTCTCCGCTGATCGTCGTCGTCACCGGGCTTCCGCCCGACATCGTGGTCACCTTCACCGCCGTGTGCAAGCTGTTGGCGCTGTTAGGGTCCGAATGCATCACGTTGATCTCCAGCCAGTCGCTCACACCATCGCCATCCGCGTCCACATCATTCAGCGCCACGCGGTAAAATTTCTTCTGTCCGCTCAGCGCATTGGCAAATGTCTGCCGCATCTCACTGCCCACCGCCGCGGGCGTTCCGGAGGCCGGCGTCCAGTTGTGCAGATCCGTGCTCTGCCACACCTGGTGCTGCTTGTTCGCCGCCAGTCCCCAGCGCAGCGTGAAGTCGCTGCCGCTTTGCAAATAGTTCAGCCATGGCCGCGACTTCGCATCCAGCGGATTCGTCCCTGCGGCAGCCTCCTGCGCATCGGTAAATCCATCCCCGTCACTGTCGCGTCCGCCTTGCAGACCAAAGCTTCCCGACCACTGCTCAAACGCATCCGGCAGGCCGTTGCCGTTCAAATCCACCCCGTTGATGCCTGCGGGCACCCCGGTGAAATACGGGGGCTTGCTCAGCGGATTCAGCGGATCAGATCCCGCCGCCACCTCCGCGCCATCAGGCGCGCTGTCACCATCCGTATCCGCCACATGCGGGTCCGTCCCCAGCAGCGACTCTTGCAGATTCGTCAGCGCATCACTGTCTGCATCCAGCGCTGCATCCGAGGTCGAGTTCTTGTTAAATCCGTGCCCGTCCTCCCACACATCTGTCATCCCATCCTTGTCGGTGTCTTTATAAGCCGCAAACGTCGCCGCATCCGTCAGCGCAGCGGCTCGGAAAAACAGCTGAATCCCAGGCCGGGTATTCACGGAAAGCTTGTTAGCCACTCCCGGGTCCGTGTTGTCCTGCCACGTCGCTGTCCCATTGTGCGCACTGGGAGCCAGCGTGCAGTTCGTGAAGGTCACGCTGTCCACCACCTGGTTCGTGTCCAGGTTCCGGATCTCAAACGTCATCGTCCATGCATTCGGATCATTCCCCACATTCGCGCCATGCACCTGGAACCGCAGCCTTTGGGAGATGTCCATCTTGCCCTGGCCGCTGAATCCCAGCGCCGCGCGCAGGTCCTGCACATACCAGTTCCAGTCCGTGTCCCAGATGTCAGACGTCGGATTGTTCGAATAGCTGAAAGCCCCCGCACAGCCCGAGTACAAGTAGCGTGCCACACGGTTCCCCGTAAACCTCAGGCCCACTCTTAGCGAATCCCCGCCGGGAGCCACGGAGTTCGTCACCGCAGCGGTAAAGAGGCTGTCCTCCCAGCTCCCCACCGCCGTCTGCCCCTGCGTGTGGTCCCACACGATCTGCACGTTGTTCAGCGACCAGTCAAAGACTCGCGGTGCCGTCGTGATCACCGGCATCAGATACGTCGCCGCTTCTGCCACCATTGGATCGCTCCCCATCTTCAGCTCCACCGCATCCGTTCGCCCGTCACCATCGGAATCCGCCAGCAGCGGATTCGTGTGGTCCACCTTCACCTCATCCCCGTCCGTCAGTCCATCCCCATCCGTGTCAGGCAGCAGCGGGCTCGTGTGGTAGGTGTTGATTTCCTCGCCATCCTTGAGCCCATCGCCATCCGCGTCCGCATTGCGTGGATCCGTGCTCGCCAGGTGTTCCTGCAAATTCGTCGCGCCGTCCGCATCCGGATCCAGCCCGGCGTCCACCGTGTCGGCGCGCAGTTTGTATCTGAATTCCCACCAGTCCGGCATCGCATCCCCGTCCGTGTCCGCCGTTGCGTTCACGATCTGGATCGCATGCAGCGCCACTGTGTCCGTCCCGTAGCGGTACAGCTTCACATTGCACGTGCTCGCAGTCAGGTTTCGAAACCTCACCACATTTCCCTTCCATGGCAGGCTCGCCGAAGACAGGCCCGGCTCGCTGAATTCCGCCTGCGGCCGCGTGGAGTTCGCCAGGAAATGCCGGTCCGTTCCCGCGTCATCATTCAGTCGCACGTAGCCATGGTTGCCATCCACGTAACCGCCCACGTAGGCGATCACGTCGTAATGCGCGAAGCCGATGTTGCTCAGCGTCACGCTCACCGGTGTGTCATCTCCAACATATAAAAACGAGTTGAGCAGCCGCTGGTTGCTGCTGCCGTTGTTGCCCGTGTACCACATCCCCGTGGCCGTCCACGCGATGTTCACGTTCGTGTTTGCACCTGCGCTGTCCACCAGCTTGCCCAGGGAAGGGGAACCCACATCCGACACATCACCGTTCACCCCGCCCCAGGGAGTCATGAGCCTCGTTTCATTCCAGTTCATCTGCGGCGCATACCCTGTCACCTCCAGCGGCTTGATCACGTTGTCCGCCGTTTGATCCGTCGCAAAATGAAAGCCGATCGCGTTTGGAAAAGCCGGCGGCTTGCTCGCCGCACTGCTCGCATCATAGCCCGTGCGGAGCTCCCATGCATCCGGCGCGCCGTCGCCATCCGTGTCTACCACCAGTGGATTCGTGTGGTACACCTTGCCTTCGTCTCCATCGCTCACTCCATCCCCGTCTGTGTCCGCCGCCACCACATTCGTATGGTGGGTGTTCGTTTCCTCCCCGTCGCTCAGTCCGTCGCCATCCGTGTCCGCTTGGTTCGTGTCCGTCCCCAGCGGATACTCTTGCAGGCTTGTCAGCCCGTCACGATCACTGTCCTTCACCGCGTCTGTGGCATCGCTGTCGTTCAGCCCCTGTTCTTCCTCCCAGTATTGCGGCAGCCCGTCATGGTCCGCATCCACCAGCGCCGTCGCATTCACCTCAAACCCGAGATCATCAAACGAGATCCACGCATCCGGAGTCCCGCCAGTCCGTGAGATCTCCAGCACATTCTCCCCCGCCACCGCTCCCACCTGGCTCGCATTGAAGGACAGCACCAGCCCATCATCATGCGTGAAGGTCTTCGTCCCCACCACCACGCCATTCATCTTCACAGTGACCTCATGGGTGCCGTAGCCCTTCCCACCGACTCCCTGCGCCGGAATCCACCATCCCCCCCAGATCAAGTGAAACGTCAGCCGATACCGCGCCGTCCCCGCCGCCTGCGCCGCGCTCAGATTAAAATGCATGCGGTCATTCGGATCCCCCGCCGTGATCGCCCGCTCAAAATTCGTCCCCACATTCTCACTCACCCCCACCGCCCCGATCGGAGCCGGGTACGTCCCCGCAAAATAGTAGTCATCATCCTTCACCGTCGCGCTCCCCGGCGCTGCATTGCTGTAATAGCTCTCCGCCGCAAACTCATTCGCCGTCCAATCCTGCACCCCCAGCGTCCACAGCGTGCTAAACCCCGCCCGCACCGAACTGGCAAAACCAAGCAGCAGCAAAAACGCAGCAATCTGCACTCGAAAAAGACGGCCGTAGGCTGTGGCGAACATTGCTTAAATTTACCACAATTCCCTCACAACCTCCACCCATTTGCTTGTTCAGCTGCAATTGGCGGCAGCCCCATCAAGTTCCCTGATTCCACAGCCTTTCTTTCCACGCCTTCAGCATGGTGCTCCCGGTGGGATTCGAACCCGCAACCAAGGGATTATGAGTCCCCTGCTCTAACCGTTGAGCTACAGGAGCGTGCGCACGGAGCCTTGGATTATGCACTGTCCTGCACCTGCGGCAACTGGCGGTGCACGAAACTTGCGGGCATGAGGTGCGCTCCGTCCTTGCTCAGATGCGCCGCGGAATCACGGTTCAGTTGCCTTGTGCTGCGCCGGTGCCGGGGCTGCCGCAGGAGTGGCGATAGCCGCCGGCAGAGGTGCCTGCGCCGCTGGAGCAGTCTGCGGATGCACAAAGAGCGTTGCGGACATTCCCCAGACACCGATGACAACGGGGACCGCGAAATCAAACAAGGCGCGGAGGGATGAAACCGTCGAGCTCAGGGCATACGGAATGTTCCGAAACTGCATGCTGAGCTCCTGCTCGACGGCTGCGTGCAGTTCAGAGGCCGACTCCGAGGCCTTGCGCTCGTGGCGCGCTTTCGTGGCGGCGCGCATCGCGTTCATCCACGCGACGCGCCACGCCACAAAATCCGACGCGGCGTAGAGCATGAACGCGACGACAAAATAGCCGATGACCCCTGTGAGCGCGCGGTAAAGCATCTGCTGGTCAGTGACCGAAAAGTCGATGCCGAGCGCCGAGATCTTGGATGGCACGAAACCGGTCTTGGCCACAATGATGCCGAGCGTCCCAACGCCGAGCAGCGCGGTGCGCTCCTTCCGCGAGACCTCGGTCAGCGGGTCCCGAAGACGAATCTCAGTCGGGCTTGAAGGTGGCGAATGGCTCATAACGCTTAGAGAAGACAACAGGGGTGCAGAACGTCGGCTATGCCCCATGTATTCACGCGGATTCCTTGAGTCAATACCTCCGTCGGCCAACTTCCCCGCAAGCAATCGGCGCACCAGTGCAGCAAAGCACATCTGGCAGGAGAGGGATCATCCTGATCCCTCAACGCTCCGCCTCGTCCAGCACTTCGTTTCCACCAATCTTCCTCCTCCCTGAGCACTCCCGCCCCGCGCCAATCCCAGAACCGGCAAGAAGAGGAAACGTAGGACGAAGAGAAAGACTCCACGCTCCGCCTCGCCCGCAATCTCCAATCCTCTCAATCACATCTCTTCACTAGGCCGGTTACACACTCCGCTCCGCCTCAATATCAAACAGGAAGTCAAAGTCCTCTTTCTGCAGCAGGTTCGTAAACCCGCCTTCGCCCAGCACATTGCTCACCATCAGGTTCTTCTTGTGCTGCAGCGTCATGATCTTCTCCTCGATCGTGCTCTTCGTCAGCATCCGGTAAGCCATCACCGGCTGGGTCTGGCCAATTCGATGCGCACGGTCAATCGCCTGGTTCTCCACCGCAGGATTCCACCACGGATCATACAAAATCACGTAGGATGCGGAAGTCAGATTCAAACCACTGCCGCCCGCCTTCAGCGAGAGCAGGAACACACTCGCATTCTCATCTTCCTGGAACGCTTTCACGATCCCCGCACGGTCCGTGCTCGCTCCCGTCAGCCAGTGGTACGGCAGCTTCATCTCTTCCAGCTTCGTGCGGATGATCTTCAGCATCGAGACAAACTGGCTGAAGAGCAGCACCTTGTGCCCTTCATCATGCAGTTCCTGGATCAGCTCCAGCGTGGAGGTCAGCTTCGCGCTCTCTTCGTTCTCAGCCGATTTGTCGATCAGGCCCGGGTGGCAGCAGATCTGCCGCAGCCGCGTCAGCGCCTGCAGAATCGCAAAGCGCCTGCGGTTCACCATGTCAAAGCCGGAGCTGTTCAGCACCATCAGCTGCGCGCGCGCCAGCTCTTCCTTGTACAGTTCCGCCTGCCGTCCGCTCATTTCGCTCAGCAGGTTTTCCTCGCTGCGCGAGGGCAGGTCGCGCGCCACCTGCGCCTTCGTGCGCCGGAGCAGGAAGGGCCGCAGGCGTGCCGCCAGTCGCTCGGACGCACGCGGATCTTTGCGGCGGTCAAAGTGTCGGTGGAAGTACGCACGCTCACCCAATGCTCCGGGCGTGGCAAACGTCATGAGGCTCCACAGATCGAGCAGACGGTTTTCCAGCGGCGTACCCGTCAGCACCAGCCGGTTGTCCGCACGGATCTGCCTCGCTGCTTTGGCGGCCTTCGAGTCTGGATTCTTGATCTGCTGGCCTTCGTCCAGAATCGCAGCCAGCCAGCGCACAGCGGCCAGTTCACCGTCAAAGCCGCGCATCTGCGCATAGTTCATCACCACCACGTCGATCTGCGTCATTACCAGATTCAGATCAAACAGGTCCTTCTCATGCAGCACCAGCACGCGCAGATCCGGCGAGCCCTTCTTGAATTCCAGCGCCCACACATCCAGCACCGATTTCGGGCACACCACCAGCACCGGCAGGTGCGGTCCATCCGCCTTTTTGCGAGACCTCAGCCACAGCACCCACGTGATGGCCTGCAGCGTTTTACCCAGGCCCATGTCATCCGCCAGGATGCCGCCGAAGCGGTTCGAGGTCAGGTACGTCAGGAAATGAAAGCCATCTATCTGGTACGGACGCAGCGTGACGTTCAGGCCCTCAGGCACCGGCGGCCGTGCATCCAGCTTCGCCTCCTCCATGCGCTCCACGATCTTGCCCCAGGCCTTTGGGTTCACGATCTCCGCCGCATTCTCCTGCGCCAGCTGCCGCCAGTGCATGCGGTGCGTCTCATCGCTGTGCTCGTTCAGGTCAATGCCCAGACGGTCCAGCATCTCCTGCTGTTCCTCGCTCAGCTCCAGCTTCACACGCCGCCACGATCCATCCGCCAGACGCACGAAATCTCCCTTCGCGGCGATCAGCCGGCGGATGTCCGCGGGCTTCAAATCCATGCCTTCGATGTCAAACACCACGCGCAGGTCCAGCCAGTCGATGTTCCCCGCCTGTGTGGCCTCCAGTCGCACACGCGCGATCAGCGGATCGGAAAGAATGGTCTTCAGGCTGTCATCCGTCTTCAGATTCACGTTCTCCGGCAGCTTCGAGGCCCAGGCATGAAACATGTCCGGAAAATCCTTCGCCATGCGCACGCGCCACGCATCATTCTCCATGTCCCAGGTGCGTCGCAGCTGGTTCATCAGCTCCTCCGCCTCTCTCAGGGCGCGCCGGTCCCGGCACACGATGGCGTCTCCGCTGTGGTCAGCCGTTTTTTTTTCATCCACCGGCTGCCATCCGGAAAAACGCAGCGTCTCGCGCACACGCCCTTCGCCATCCACGGCGTCCGCCTTGAACGTCACAAACTCCGCGCCGCTCGAGCTCGAGGTCTTCGCCAGGCACGCTGCGGTGATGTTCACATGCAGGTCTTCATGCCGCACACGGCTCTTGATCGCGTCCGGCACCGGAATGTCGATCTCGCGCATGAAGGAGATCCCCTCCGCCGTCGCCAGAGCCTCCAGCGGCATGGTGATCGCCGCATCCAGCCGCGACTCATCATGCAGCCAGACGGGTCCGCGATACAGTGCCTCCGCGCTCAGGTAAAAAGTCTGCACCCCACGCAGAATCCGCAGCGGCAGCGGGGCAGGGGTCCCATCCACCGTTTCAAGTTGCAGCGTCAGGTTCAGCCCGTTCGCGCTCAGGCGTGCCACCCAGCTCAAAGGTTCTGCCACCTGCTGAAACGGCACTTCATCGCGCGTGATCATCCGCTCGTGCAGCGCCGGCTGCTGGAAGAGCGTGGCCAGCCATTGCGCATGGTGTTTGGACTCCAGCCGGAACGAATCATTCCAATCCTCCTCGCTCTGCGCCAGGCAGGACACAAACAGCAGTTCCGAGCCGCCCGAGGTCACAATACGCCCGTCGCGATGCTCACGGCGCAGATTGTCCAGCAGCGCCGCATCCACCGTCGTGTAGGGGCTCGGCGTCTCGCCTTCCAGGCGCATCTGCAGCCGCGCATCATTCACCGTGATGAGCAGGCGGAAGTCGCACACGCGTGGTGGCTGGCGGTGCGTCTGCCGGTCATCCTGGCGCGAGTCAATGAATTCGCGGATGCGCTTCTGCCACGTCGGCACCGTGCTCGCATGCCGCCATTCGCGCAGCGTCTCCCGCGTGCCTTCGATGTCCGACATGCCGCGCAGAAAGGCCGGGACCGCCAGTCCCTTGTCCGCCAGCGCCAGCGCGATGTAGTTCCAAAATTCGCGCAGGGACTTCGGGGCTTCCGGCCACAGCACCACCGGTTCCAGGCTCTGGATCGCCCACTTCGGGTGCAGGCGCACCATGTCCTGGTCAAAGATCTTCCCCGTCAGGCGCACGCGCTCGTAGCGCTTTTCCATCTTGCTCAGGTAGTTCTCTTCATCCGGCGTCAGCGGTCGGCCCAGCTTGATCGTCAGTTGGTGTTCAAAGTCTTCTTCCTCCACCGGCGGCAGCGGCAGCGTGCCGCGCGCCTCCCGCCGTTGCACCGCCACCAGGGTGGTGCATAGCGCCAGGTCTTCCAGCTCCTGATCATCATCCACATCCGTCTCGCCATGCCAGCCGTGCTCGCCGCGCAGCCAGCGCACCTGCGCCGGTCGGTCATCCAGCCGCACTTCCGCCATCATTTCGTCTTCCAGCAGTTCCAGCCCTCTCACCGCATCATCATCCACAAGGCGTTCGGCCTCTTGTCGGGTGCGTGCGTCAAACGGGCGGAGCAGAACGGGTAGATTGGAAATGAGGCTGGTCATGCGCGGTATTGAAACCCGCGCCGGGCTGCGGCGGGGGGAACCGGAGCGATAGCATGGACAGTGGCTCTTGGAAAACGACGATTGCTGAATTTCCGTATTCCCAACTCTTGTTTGACAACGCTTCCTCGCCAAACACAACTGCATGTTTGCCCCCGTCCTGACCCCTGAAGGTTTCCTCTCCCACGAAGGCGTGGCCGAATCCTCGGCAGAAAGGAAAATCGCCGCCGCTGGCTCACCCGCTGCCGTTTTGCGCGTGCTGGGCACGGACCTGCTCACCGCCGAACTTGATCCTCCCTGGCGCTGGCTGCGCGAATTCGCCCGCCACTTCTTCACCCGCCTCTGTCAGACCAAGGATGCGCTGAACACCTCCGTTTTCACGGAGCGCGAAGCCTTCATCGCCACCGCACCTCCCTTCGCCGGTGCTGAATACCTCACCCCGGATGTACTCGAACGCTGGTGGCTCGATCTCTCCCAGCACATCGCCCAGCTTGCCACCCGCGGCGTCGAGGAATGGCTGCGCACGGAATGCCCCGCATGGCATGTCGTCGGCCGCGTGACCTTTCACCTCGCGGAAAACAAGACGGACACCCAGCGCCCCTTCGCCTTTCTCGCCACCTTCACCGAAAAACTCAGCGCCACCGGCCAGCCCCAGCACCTGCCTCTCGCACGTGCCCTGCAGCTCTACGCCGGGCAGAAAGATCAGACTGCCCTCAATGCCCTCCTGGCGCCCGTTCGCACCGCCGCTGAAAAATCCAGGCTCCTGCGCGAATGGCTGGAAACCAAGCGCCTCTTCCAGCCCATGGCCATGTCGCCCCAGGAAGCCTTCCGCGTCCTGCGAGACACCGCCCTCTTTCAAGAGAGCGGCATCGTCATGAAACTCCCCGACTGGTGGCGCAGCGGCAAAGGCCCCCGCCCGGCAGTCTCGGTCACCATCGATGCTCCCAGGCAATCCTCTCTTCACGTCGGGACTCTCATGAGCTTCAAGATCGCAGCCAGCATGGACGGCGAACCCCTCACCGACGCTGAATGGGAAAAGCTCCTCAGCGCGGACACCGGCCTCGTCTCGCTCCGCGGCCGCTGGGTGGAAGTCGATGGCGCCCAGCTTCAGCAGGTCATGTCCCACTGGGAACGCGTGCAGCATGCCGCTGGCGAAGGCGGCATCGGCTTCCTCGATGGCATGCGACTGCTCGCAGGGTTCGATGCGCGCCTCCAAGCCGTGGAGGAGGAAAACTCCGAGATGGTGCATGACTGGAGCGGCATCGTCGCAGGCAAGAACCTCGCGGCGCTGCTTCAGCAGATGCGCGATCCCGCTTCAGCGCCGCCGCCACCCAATCTCCTTGCCACCCTGCGCCCCTATCAGCTCAAAGGATTCTCCTGGCTCCAGTTCATGAGCCGCCTCGGCCTCGGCGCCTGTTTGGCGGATGACATGGGCCTCGGCAAAACGCTGCAGGTCATTGCGCTGCTGCTTGCTCGGCAAAAGGACACGAAAGCCCCCGGCCTCCTCGTCGTGCCCGCCTCGCTCGTGGGCAACTGGAAAGCCGAGATCGCCAAGTTCGCTCCCGATCTGAAATGCTTCATCGCGCATCCATCACAGACCTCGCGCGAGGAGCTGGACTTTGCAGTGAAGCAGCCCGCCGCAGCCCTGCGTGGGTACGATGCCATGCTCACCACCTACCAATTCCTCCAGCGCACCGAATCATGGCAGGCACATCCATGGAGCATCGTCATCCTCGATGAAGCCCAGGCCATCAAGAACCCCGGCAGCGTCAGCACTAGAGCCGTGAAGCGCCTGCAGGCTCCGTCACGCATCGCTCTCACCGGCACCCCCGTGGAAAACCGTCCCGGCGATCTGTGGAGCCTTTTCGATTTCCTCAATCCCGGCCTGCTTGGTGGCTCCACCGCCTTTGCATCTGCGGTAAAAAACTGCGCCAAAAGCAGCGCCGGTTTTGCACCACTGCGCAAACTCGTGCAGCCCTACATCCTCCGTCGCATGAAGACGGACCGCAGCATCATCACAGATCTGCCCGACAAGATCGAAACCAAAGCCTTCTGCGGCCTCACCAAGCGCCAGGCCACCATCTACGCAAAGCTCGTCGATCAATTGGCAAAGATGCTCGCCGACAAAACCATGGAGCCCATCAAGCGTCAGGGCCTGGTGCTCGGATTCCTCCTCAAGTTCAAACAAATCTGCAATCACCCCAGCCACTGGAACGGCGACGGCGCATGGAGTCCTGAAGACAGCGGCAAGTTCACGCGCCTCGCGGAAATCTGCAGCGAGCTCGCCGAGCGCCGCGAGCGCGCCCTCATCTTCACCCAGTTTCAAGAAACCTGCGATCCTCTGGCCCGCTTCCTCGCCACCGTCTTTGGCCGCGAGGGTCTCATCCTTCACGGCGGCACCGCGGTGAAAAAGCGTCCGCAGCTCGTGGAATCCTTCCAGCTGCCCGGCGGCCCACCCTTCATGGTCATCAGCGTCAAAGCTGGCGGCACCGGACTCACGCTCACCGCCGCCAGCCACGTCATTCACTTCGATCGCTGGTGGAATCCCGCCGTGGAAAATCAGGCCACCGACCGCGCCTTCCGCATCGGTCAGAAGAAGAACGTCATGGTCCACAAATTCGTCTGTCAGGGCACCATCGAGGAACGCATCGACGCGTTGATCACAGAAAAAATGAGCCTGGCTCACGACCTCATCACCGGAGACGGCGGTGCCGAGAAACTCATCACCGACATGGGCGCCGAGGAGCTTCTCGATCTGGTGAAGCTTGATGTGAATGCAGCCGTCGTGTAATCAGTTTTTATGTGGTGGTCCTACCAAGATGTAGAAGAGCAGAAAGCCCGCGTGCAGCGCGAGATCGCGAAGCGGAAAAAGCGTGGCGAAAAATTCGAAGCGCTGCCTGCTCCAGCCGGTCAGAAAAAACTCAGCACCACCTTCTGGGGCCAGGCCTGGTGCCGAAATCTGGAATCCTATCAGGACTATGAAACACGCCTGCCACGTGGCCGCAGCTACCTGCGCCAGGGCAATGTGTACAATCTCGAAATCACCCCCGGAGAACTCTCCGCTGTGGTCGCGGGGTCGGAACTGTATGACACCAGCATCACCATTCACCCTCTGCCGAAAAAGCAGTGGCAGCACATCGTTGAGTCCAGCGCCGGACAGGTAGGTTCCATGCTCGACCTCCTCGCTGGCAAGCTGGGCGATGGCCTCATGCAGGTGCTCACCGATCCCAAGGACGGTCTGTTCCCCAAGCCGAAGGAAATCCGCTTCAACTGCTCCTGCCCCGACCACGCAGTCATGTGCAAGCATGTCTCCGCAGTGCTTTATGGTGTAGGCGTGCTGCTGGACACGAAGCCCGAACTCCTCTTTACCCTCCGCGGTGTAGATCAGGCCGAGCTCCTCTCCAATGCCAGCAGCTCCGTTATCACGGATCTCTCAGCAGACTCCGGTGATCTCGCCGGAGCCGACATCTCCGCCATCTTCGGCATCGACCTCGGCACCTCCATCCCCATCCTCACCGAAGAACCACCTCCGGTCGCAACCGAGCCCGCCAAGAAAAAAGCCCCTGCAAAGAAAGCAGCAAAGAAGACGCCGAAAAAGCGCAGTCAGTAATCGGGCCATTCCTGGCCCGTCTGAAATCTTGAATCGGGGCGCGATACCCCGCCTCACTTCACGTGCATCACCCCGCGCATGATCACCCAATGCCCCGGGAATGTGCACACATACGGATAATCCCCCGCATCCTTCGGAGCCGTGAAACGCAGCACCTCCGCAGCATTCGGATTCAGCAGCTTCGTATGATGCAGAATCTTGTCCGTTGCAGGAATGAAATCCTTCTTGATGCCTTCCGGGTCCTTCGCCATTTCGTTCCCCGCCAGCCCGATTTCCTCCGCGCTTCCCGGTTTGCAAATCGCCAGGTTGTGAGCCGTTGCATCAGGATTGTTGAAGACCAGGCTCACCGGCTGCCCCGCCTTCACGCTGAACTCCGTCTTGTCGAATAGCATGCGCTCGCGCACGCAGTTGATGGTGACTTTGGCCACGCCCGGTTGCTTGTCGAAGGCCGTTTCCTCCACCGTCTTTTTCTTCTCAAACGAGCTGCGCTTGTAGCTCGCCGCGAAGGCGTTCATGAACGCCGTGATCCTGGCATTCTCATTCGTCTTCCAATGTCGCGAGAGAGCCTCGCTGCCCAGCGAAGTACGCACCGCATACGTCAGATGATCGCTCATCGGCTTGTCGAGCACGCCCAGCACCGCATCCAGAGCTTCCGCGGTACCGATGTAGCTTGCCGCAATGACCGCCTCCATGCGGACGATTCCGTTGTCATCATTCGCCCGGGCACGCAGCAGCGCGATGCGTTCCGGCAGATCGATGTAGCGAAGCTGCGTCGTGGCTGCGGCGCGTGCATGATGCTCCTCACAGTTCAGCAGTTCCTTCAGCAGCGCCGCATTCTCAGTGCCGATGGTCCGATAAGTCCACAGCGCTTCGAGCTGATGATGCCGGAATCGCGCATCCTTCGTGTCGAGCTTCGCCACCCAGCCATCGAGTGCCGCTTTGACCTCGGCGCCATCACGTTCGTGCAGCTCGCGCTTGGCCTGGTAGCGCCAACGGTAGTGCGGGCTCTTCAAAAGCTCCAGCAGCGCCTGGACGGGCGCGCCCGCCACTGTCGGTGGCTCCGCCAGCTTGGCCCCCTTGGGCACAATGCGCCAGATGCGCCCGCTGGTGCGCAGGCGGCGCGGATCGCGCAGCGAGTACTGCGCATGTCCCTTAATGGGGTTGTACCAGTCGCAGATGTAGAAGTCACCGCGCGGTCCCGCCTTCACGTCCGTGGGGATGAAGCTCAGATTCGTGGAGAAGATGAGATCGCCGAGCTTTTTCTCTTCATAGTGATCATCCATCTCGATCCACTGATGCATCTCGATGTTATTCGTGGGCTTGTAACGTGCCTTGATAAACCCGCCCTGCAGCTCCTGCGGCCAGAAATCAAAGTCCACAAACTCCTGGCCGCAGGTGCCGGAGTACGCAGGCATCTTTCCCGCGCTGGGATGCTGCTCTGGATACGGTGGATTCGTCGCATGAAAGGCGCTGGCAAAAATGGGATGGCTGGCCACATGGTGGCCCCAGTCGTCGAAGGTCACCCCCCAGGGATTGGTGCTGGGGTAACTGCCAAAGGTGCTCAGCTTTTGCGTGCTCGTGCGCAGCCGAAACCACCCGGAATTGTCCAGCCGCACCGGGCCGTAGGCCGTCTCAATCTGCGAGTGCAGGAAGATCGAATCACGGATGATGAGATCGCCATCCGGACTCCAGACAAAATCATGCAGCGCATGGTGGGAATCCTCCGTGCCGAAGCCGGTTAAGACCTGGCGTGAGAAGTCCGCTTTGCCATCGCCATCCTTGTCCTTGAGAAAGGTCAGGTGCGGCTCGTCGGAGACATACACACCGCCATCACCAAACTCAAAGGCCAGCGGAATGTGCAGCCGGTCCGCCCACACGGTCGATTTGTCGGCACGCCCGTCATTGTCCGTGTCTTCCAGAATGATCAGCCGGTCATGCGGCTCCTGGCCAGGATAGAGATGGGGATACGCCTGCGACGTGCTCACCCACATGCGCCCTCGCGTGTCCCAGCGGATCTGAATGGGATTCGCGATCTCCGGAAACTGCTCCTCGCTCGCAAACAGGTTCACCTCAAAGCGTGGATCAACCTTGAAGGCCGCAAATTCATTTGCCGGAGTCATCCACTCGTTTGCACCCTTGCTCTCCTTCGTCTCGGGCATCTCAGGCACATTCGAGTCATCCACCTTCTTGCCCGCAAAGCTCTGCCCCTGCGCGATGGCCCACACACGCTCGTCACGGTTTGCCACCATCACATCAAAGCTCCGCATCGCCGGCAGAAAGTCCAGGTAGCCATAGTCCTTGTTGCGGTCGCCCGTGTAGTAAAATCCGTTCAGCGGCCGGTAGCGCTGGAAAAACTGCCGGTTCCTGTCCGCCACCGCCGCACGCAGCTCCGGCGTGGTTTCCGGCGCGCTGACTTCAAAAGTCGTCCGATACAGCACCTCGCCAAGCACCGCATACCCCGCATCCTCCAGATGCACGCCATTAAAGGTCAGGCCCTTCATCCCCGGCAGCATCGCCTCAAACACATTTGCAAATCCCACCTTCTCCGCGGCGGCCACTTCACCCATCGCCTTCGTGTAGGCCGCCAGCCGCGCGTTGTTCGAGTCCGCTGCGGGCATGCCCGGCACATTCTCGTTCGCAATCGGAGACACCAGCACCACACGCGGCCCCGTTTTGCCATTGTAGGCATGCGTCTTCAGCTCCTGCACCAGAGCCGTGAGCCGCAGCTTGAAATCCGCCAGCTTCTCCACTCCGCCAAACGACTCATTGAACCCAAACGCAGCAAAGATCACATCCGCCTTCTGCGCATGCAGGTGCTGGTTCAGCGTGCCAAAATTCGTCGGCCGCGGCATCAGGTCCACCTCATCCGCCGCCCACGCCAGCGTGCGCACCACCAGCTGTTTGTCCGCATGTCCCTTCAGCAGCATGGCCTCGAAATGCGGAAACTGCGCACCGCGTTCAAACAGTGTGTTGCCAATGAACACCACGTGCTCGCCTTTTTGAAGCACAAGCGGCAGCGCCGTCTCCACCGCCTTCGTCACCGGAGGCAGCGGCGCAGTTTTTTCCTCCATGTAATACTTCAGCAGTGCCGGATCTTCAGGCGGCGGCGGCTTCCCCGTGTCCCTGTTCTTCGCATCCAGCGGATTCACCATCGCCTCAAACTTCTTCACCGGTTTGTCCGGCTTCGTTGTTTGCGCACCAGCAAGGGTGACCGCCACAGTGAGTGAGATGATAAGGGTTCTGATCATGGAAAGAGAACGTGGTTGAGCGTTCGATGTATCTCGCAGAACGGGATGAAACCAGACAAGTAATCGGGCCATTCCTGGCCCGTGGCGAAACTTGCGTCGGGGCAGGAATGCTCCGACTACTTGAGGATGCGCCCTTTCGTTCGCTTTCAGTGTTTGAGCCGCAATCTGCAGGTGGATATCACTCAGCAGACGTTGCCGCACTGGGTGCAGCCGGGCGTGAGTTACTTCTTCACCTTTCGACTGGCGGATTCAGTTCCGCAGGAGCTGCTCAAGCAGTGGGTCCGGCAGCGTGCAGTCTGGCTGGAGAATCATCCTCAGCCGTGGAATGACGCGGATGCATTGGAGTATTCCGAGCTGTTTACCGAGCGTATGGATACGTGGCTGGATGCCGGGTACGGCAGCTGTACGCTGCGGGATCCTGAAATCCGCCGGCATGTTGAGCAGGCTTTGGGCAAGTTTGATGGTCTTCGGCTTGATCTGGACTGTGCGGTGATTATGCCGAATCACGTTCACCTTCTGCTGAAACCTGGGGAGGATGAAAATGTATTCAAGCTGGTGGGCGGAATGAAGGGAGCGAGCGCCAGAATCTGCAATATTCAGCTCGGCAGGCCGCCGCAGGCGTTTTGGATGGAGGACAGCTACAACCGCATCGTGCGGGATTATGAGGAGCTGAGGGCTTTTCGGAATTACATACAGGACAATCCTCAAAGAGCTGGACTGCGCCCTGATGAGTTTACTTTGATCGAAAACCACATTCTCAAGTAACCGAGCGCTCCGGAGTAATCGGGCCATTCCTGGCCCGTTTGGGAGATTGAACGAAGAGGAAAGAAGCTTGATTTCTTGTCTGCGTTTTTTCAAACGATCTTTCCAGACGGGGCAGGAATGCCCCGATTACTTTCCGGGAACGCCTGCTTCACATGCAACACACCGCGCATGATGAGGTAGTGGCTGGGGAGGGAGTACATAGAGGGTTAGTCGCCGGGCACAGCGTGAAGTGGTCCGCACTTTCCGAGTGCGGTTTGGTTTCTACCCATTCAGGCCGCCCCACCCGTCCATTCAGACATCCCCGATCCGCAGTCCAAATGAGGCATACGGCCCGCTATCGACTCGCGGTCTCCCAAGGCGACAGCCCTCTCCACGAATAGGGCTGGGGTGTTTGCTCCGGCCAGAGAGCATGATACAGCCTGGCATATGGGGGGAATTTGGTCTGCTGTAGCAACTGAGCCGGGTGCAGCCGTCCGTGTTGCAGGTAAGTCCATGGACCAAAGACATCCACCGGGCCTACAGCGTACAGGGCTCCAGCGCTGGAAAACTGCCGCCCTTGGCGGCTAAGCCTTGCAAGCACGTGCCTGGCGTTATCGGTCTCCAAAGCGTTCGAAGCGGCGGTCTCTTGTCCTGATTCCAAGTTCTTGAATGCCTTGCTGATTTCTGTCTCCAACGAAAGAGACTGGAACTCAAGGTAGGAGACAAGCAGGGCGGCCGTGATGAACGTTGGAAGAACAACGGCTTTTGTCCTCTGGTTAAACGTCCGCTTTATCAAGACCAAAGCCATGGAGCAGCCAGCCAGCGGTCCCAGATAAGCCAATGCTGCAATGGGGGAGCCATAGTAATCGCCGAAAAGAGTTTTTTTAAATTCGGAGGGTTCCATGAACAAAAGCAGAGTTCCGATAAAAAAACTCAAAAGGGCGTTGAGGTGATTGATCCCAATCGCCCAAACGATCAACAGCATCAATGGCAGGCCACAACCCACACACGCTTGTCCGATAAGCGAAGTTTTCCCATTTTCCGAACCCATTAAGAGCAGTGCAACGCCAGCCGGCAGTGCCAGCAGCATCAGGGCATGCCATGGAGTGACCATGGGGTCAAACATGGCCCCGCTCATCTGATGGGTTAGAAATTCAAAGACAATCGTGTGTGTCGGCAGGATCACCCCCAGCAGCCAGAAACACCAGCGTTTGAGGAGTGATCGAAGTGGTCTCATAAAATTACTTCACATGCAGCACCCCGCGCATGATGAGGTAATGCCCCGGGAACGAACAGATATACGGATAATCCCCCGCTTTCGCTGGAGCCGTAAACTCAATGACCTCCTCCTTGCCGTTGTCCAGCAGCTTGCTGTGCCAGAGGATTTCCTTGTTCTTGGGAATGAAGCCGGTTTCAAATCCCTTGGCACCCAGCGCCATGGCCTGCATGGCCACCTCATCCGCCTTTCCAGGATTCACCAGCAGGATGTTGTGCGGCATGAAATCGATGTTGGCAAAGGTCAGCTTCACCTTCTTGCCAGCCTTCACATTCAGCTCCTTCACATCATACATCATGCGCTCCGGCACGGTGGCCACACGAATCGTGGTGAGTTCCGGAGTGTCGCTCAGCACCCCAGACTTCTGCGCCTTCTCCTCCTTCTCGCCGGCGATCACGCCGCCGTGCATGGACGCTTCCACATTGAACCAAAGGTGCTGCACCACATTCGCCGCGTTGCGCGCATGCAGTTCAGGAGACTTCTGCAGCTGCCCCAGCAGCTCCACGTTCCGCACATTGTGCTGCTGATGAATCCACAGCGCCTCTAGCAGATGATGCGCGTCTTCCTTCTTGTTCGGATCAAACTGCTTCATCCAGGTCTTGGTGGCGGCGATGACTTCCTTGCTGTCGCGTTCACTGAGCTCGATGTGCGTGCGGTGCCTCACTCCATCGGGCGGATGCTTCAAATTCTCCAGCAGCGCCGGGATCGGCTGTCCATCAATCGGCACAATCTTCTGCAGCGGGCGTCCGTTGGCCGTAATGCGGTAGATGCGTCCATGCGTGTGGTCACGGTTCGGGTCACGCACATTGTGCTGCATGTGGCCGATGATCACGTTCTGCCAGTCGCTCAAATACAGCGAGCCGTCCGGCGCAAACACCGCATCGCTCGGGCGGAAGTTTTTGTCTCCGCTCATGAGGAAGCCGCGGGAGGTCTCCGTGGTCACGCTGCCATCTGCCTGCTTCACTTTCACAGTCAGTTCATCGCCCGCAGGCTCACCCCAGACGGTGCCTTTCTCGGCATCACGCTCCAGGTGATAATGCTTCACCCCGAGGAAGCCGATCACGTTGCAGATCAGGAAGTCACCCTGCATCTCGTCAGGGAAGTGCGTGCTGCTCACGACCTCGCTGGCCGTCACAGGGCGCACTTCTTTTTTCAGCAGTTCGTACATCTTGAAGCCGCTGCCCTCCGGCCGCACCTGATACGCACGCCCACCGGTGCCGTCCGTGGCATACTGGTAGCCCCAGGAGTCAAACGAGGTGCCGTGCGGATTCGGTGAATTCATCGCATGCAGGGCGATGGTGAATCGGCGCGGATCAAACCGGTACATGGCCGAGGCCCCGGTGTTCAGGGAAGGTCCCCAGGGATGCTCATAGTTGTGCTGCATGAAGACCCCGCTCTGCCAGTAGATGCCGCCATCCGGCCCATAGATGAGATTGTTGGCGCCGTGGTGCGAGTCAGAGCTGTCCAGCCCCATGAGCATGATCGTCTGCACGTCCGCCTTGTCATCGCCATCGGTGTCCTTGAGGAACAAAATCTCCGACTGTCGCGTCACCAGCACGCCGCCGTTCCAGAATTCAAAGCCCAGCGGGTTCTGCACGCGCGCAAATTCCGTGGCACGATCAGCCACACCATCATTGTTGTCGTCATGCAGGATGACCAGCGCGTCGTTCATCTCCTTCAGCGGCTCCCATTTCGGATAGGTCGGCCACGCGGCCACCCACAGGCGGCCCTTCGTATCAAACTGCATCTGCACCGGATTGGCGATCTGAGGGAAGCGCGACTCATCCGCAAACAGATGAATCTCAAACCCCTTCTTGATGGCGATGTCCTTGAGGGCCTCTTCGCCGCCGAGATACTTCAGCGTGCCTTCCTTCTGAGCATTGCTGCTCTTGCTGCCGCCACCCACATTGGAGATCACCGGGATGGGCTTTGGCACATTGCTGTCATCGATCTTTTTGTCTCCGCCATTGATGCGTGCCCACACGCGCTCGTCGCGGTTTGCCGTCATCACATCCAGCATGGAAAGCTCGTGCTGCAGCACCACGGCGTTGTTCTGGCCATCGACAAAGCTCAGCGTGGAGCGGCTGCCCCACACATCATTGCCGTCGGAGGCGTGGTAGCGGTTGTACCAGTGCAGGTCCTTGTCCACGACCGCCTCACGCAGCGCCTCCATGGAGGGCGAGGCACTCACCGGCTTGCCCAGCAGGGCTTTCGCAATCACTTCCGCAAGCTGCCGGTCTCCCTCGATGGAAAGGTGCACGCCATTGATCGTCAGCGGCTCCTTTGCCGCCTTGAACAGCTCCAGCGAAGGGTGATACAGATCCACAAATGACACACTCGCTTCCTTCGCTGCGGCCTCAGTCGCCTTCGTGTACGCCTCCAGCAGCGCATTGTGCGCCTTGCCATCCGGCACGTTCACATTGCGCGTGTCCTCATGCGCGATGGGGCTGAACAGCACGATGCGCGGGAAGCTCTTGCCATTCGCCTTGCTGCCGCGCGTCTTCTTCACGAACTCCACGAGCTGCTTCTGAAACTCCTCCGGCTTGTTGTCATAGGATTCGTTGTAGCCAAAGAATCCGAAAACCACATCCGCCTTCACATGGCGCAGGTAGTCCGTCATGTGCGTGGCACCGCTGCTGCGCGGGTAGTTGTTGGGCCGGTCGCCGCTCGTGCTCATGTTGCGGAAGTGCACCTGCATCTCCGGCAGCTGGCTCTGCAGCAGTGTCTCCATCCAGCCATCATGCTGCATGCGGTCCGGCAGGCCGTTGCCCAGAATCGCCACCACCTCGCCTTTGCCAAACGCAAATGGCACCGGGTCTTTGTAATCCGCAGGCACGGCCGCCAGTTCAGGTTCCTTCGCGGCAGGAGCGCCACCGCCACGGCTGGATTTCTCGGCAGGTTTGCCCGGCTTGCCGTCAAACGTCAGGTAGGTCAGCTTGCCGCCGTTCTTCACATCGATGGTCATCACCTCCGGTCCCGCGACGTTTTTGATCTCGAACACGGGTTTGCGAGCTTCATCGAGCAACGACAGCGTGAAGTCCCCCAAGCGGTCCGAAAAACTCTGGCGGCTCCACAGCCCGATCGTGTCGATCACCTGACTGGAACCCAGATCGACCTCCCACCATGGATTCGGCTGATTCTCCTTCGTATGCGTCTGGCCGCCCTTGCCCCAGTCCGGACTCTTGTTGCCATCGAAAGCCCGCTCCGCCACTCCACCGTTGGTCGTGGTCGACTGTGAAGCCTTGCCGCCCTTGACCACATTCTTACCGCCACTCATCACTTCGATCTCCGCGATCTGCAGGCAGCGTTTGTCGCCGGGAATTTCAATCCGCACATAGCGGGCTGGCTTTCCAGTGGCGAGCGAGACTTTGCCCGCTTCATCAGCCTTGGCCGCAGGCGCCGCAGGTGCTGCCGCTGCTGCTTTGTTACCTTCCTTTTTGGGAGTTCTCTTGGTGTTGGCATTCGCAGGAATGAGCGAAGCAAAGCCCGCATACATCTCCGGCTTCACCCCATGCGCATATTCGCCGCCACCGAAAGTGTTCGGCTTGAAGGGACCGACGAACGACACATCGAGGTCCGGCTTGATCGCGTCTTCCATGCCCAGCGCCCAGAAGATCCCGTTCACCACCATGCGGCGGTAGCCTTCATTCGTGATGTCTTCAGACGTCCCATACAACGTGGTGAAAACACGCCCTGTTTTTCCTGAAGCCGACTTATAAGTCCGCGTCCACTCGCTCGGCATCGGCGGCTTCGTGCTGTCTGCCGGCGAATCCTTCGTCATCCCATTCAGCGGCTGCGCCATCGTCAAAATTTCGCCGTCCGTCGGCTTGCCCACATAGCCGCCCGCCTGCACCCAGATGTCCTTCACCCCGCGGAGGATGGGATGCGAGGCCTTCTCCGGCACGATGGCAATGCGCGTGCTCTGCTTGTGATTCGTGCCGTAGTGCCCCACCCACGTCTGCCCCAGCACCTGATGGCCAAAGCCCAGCTCATAGCCCGCCACCTTGCTGTCATACGAATACTTCGCGTATGGATCATCCTTCGTCGTTTTGAAACCATGCGTCGCCGTGCGCAGCCCCACCACCGGACCGCCGCGCGCCAGGTAGGCGTCAAAGTGCTTCATCTGCTCCGCCGGGAACTGCTGGAAGCGCAAAAACACCACCGCGAGATCCGCAGTGTCCAGCGCCTCCATCCCCGGCATGTTCGCCACTTCACCTGCCACGATGTCCCCATCCTTGTCGATGTCGAACAGCACCGTGCATTTGAACCCCTGATGCTTCGCCAGCAGCCGCGCGATCGCCGGCAGCGATTCTTCTGAGCGATACTCATGATCCCCCGCCAGGAAGACAATGTGCTTGCCCTTGCCAGGCCCTTCCGTGCCTTCAAAGACGAGTGGGGCGGCGCTCGCAAAAGTCACCAGCGAGAACAGGGTTAGGAGAATGGCGGTTGGTCGGATCATAAGAGGTGGGAGCAAACGTGAGAAACGGTGGTGGTATCTCTCAGTACCCCGCGAAACCGGACAAATTTAAATAAACAATCTTCTTTGCCGTCCCTAGCGGTCGTTATCTACCTCATAGATGACCACTTCCGAAACCGACCTCCTCCGCGCAGCCTACGCAGCCTTCAATGCCCGCGACATCGCCGCCGCCCTTGCCCTCATGACTCCCGATGTGGCCTGGCCCAGAGCCTTCAAAGGCGGCTTCGTCGAAGGCCCCGACGCCATCCGCGCCTACTGGACCGAACAGTGGAGCGAGATCGATCCCCACGTGGAGCCCATTTCCTTCGCTGCCGAATCCACCGGCAGCATTCTCGTCACCGTTCATCAAATCGTGCGCTCTCTCTCCGGCGCGCTGCTCGCAGACGCACAAGTCGCCCACCGCTTCACCCTGATCCACGGCAAAATCCAAAAAATGGAAGTCGCCGTTACTTCCGATAGTCCGCCGCCGTGAGGCTTTTCAGCACCGACTCCTGCCAGTCGCGCAAGCCTTTCTCCAGCTTTTTCACCACCTCAGGTTGCTGCTCCCGCAGGTCCGTCTTCTCAGCCGGATCCGCCACCAGATCAAACAGCTCCTGCTTCGCCGCGCCGCCCTTCTTCGCTTCATGCACCACCAGCTTGAAGCGCCCATCAATCATCGCACGCGGCCCCTGGTAGTCCTCCTCCGCGATCACGCTGTGTTTGAAGTTGCTGAAATCACGCGTCGCTTTTCCACCCGCCTTCTTCGCCAGCGGCGTCGTCCCCTCCTGCAGCTTGGGCTCAATATACGGTTCTCCCTTCTTCAGATGGCTCGTGTCAAACTGCCACACCCAAAGCGGCTTCGCACGCTCCGTCACCTTGCCGTCAATCACCGGCAGCAAATCCATGCCATCGATCGGCCGCTCCGGCAGCGCTTGCCCCGTCAGCGCGCACAGCGTCGGCAGCAGATCACTCGTCGTGGCGCGCGCCTTCGTGCTGCGCGGCTGCGGAATGCGTGCCGGCCATTCAATCAGTCCCGGCACCAGCACGCCCCCATCATAGACCTGCCCCTTCACACCGCGATGCGGCAGCACCAGCGAAGCATCCGGTGATGTGCCGTTGTCGCCGCAGTAAAACAGCAGCGTGTTTTCGCGCAAACCCGTCGCCGCCAGGTGCTTCCTCAGAGTGCCAATCGCGCGGTCCATCGCCGTGATCTCCGCATACCGTTCGCGCAGCACCTCACCCTGCGAGCGCGTTGTCGGTCCTCCCGTTTCATTCGAGGTCAGCCTGACCTTCTTGTCCTTGTACTTCTCCGGCAGATCATCATACAGCGCCAGATCCTCCGGCAGCCCGCTGTAAGGTTCATGCGGAGAGCCAAACCACACCACCGTGAAAAACGGCTGCTTCGCCTTGCTGGCGCGATCAATAAACTTGATCGCCTCGCCAATCAACACAGCAGAGCCCTCTCCCTGGATCACCTCCGGCGCTCCGCCATTGCGCGAGAGAGACGGATTCAGCTCAAAGAAATTGTCGTGCGACACCCACTCATGAAACCCCATCGCACCCGGACTCGTCGGCGACTCCGCCTTCACCGGCCCCAGATGCCACTTCCCAAAATGCCCGCAGTGATACCCCGCCTTCGCGAGCACATGCGCAATGGTGATCTCCTCCGGCCGAATCGAAAACCCCGGATTGAAAGTCCCCATCCGGTTCGGGTGTCTTCCCGTCATAAAGCTGGCCCGTGTGGGCGAGCAGCTCGGATGCCCAGCATAAAAATTCTCAAAGCGAAAACACGTCTTTGCCATCTCATCCAGCACCGGCGTCTTCACATGCGGATGCCCGTTATACCCCGTCTCCTCCCAGCCATGATCATCCCCCATCATCAGGATGATGTTCGGCGGCGTATCCGCTGCCAATGACACCCCAAAAGACGCGAGCAATGCGAAAGCGATCAATCGTTTCATAAGCAGTAGTGAATGCAGATACAGATACAGACGCGGTGACAGTTACTTCTTCGTCGGCGGCACCACCGGCCCCGTGCCCTGCGGACTCTTCGTGCGCGGCTTCTCGATCTTCTCCGCCCCCGCGGGAATCTTCGCCGCATCAAACGGCTTCGGTGCCTCCACCGGCAGCACCTTCAGGCGGATGTCCCTCACGTGCACGCTGTTCGCATTGCCACGATGCAGCTGGATCGCCAGCAGCCCCGAAAGCGCACGCTTCTTCTCATCATAATCCGTCAGCTCTGACGTGATCTTCCCATTGATCTTGTGCACCAGGTGGTTCCCACGTGCGATCACCGTGTACTCATTCCACTGAGACACATCCACCTTCACCGGCTCATGCGTGGCCAGCTTCCACAGCGCACCCTCGGGGTCCAGCATCACATCCGTTCCATTCAGGCCAAAAATGCCGCGCCCCTTTTCTTCATACGTCATCCCCGTGTGCTCAAGCGCCGGATGAATGTCGATCTGATATCCCGTGATCACCCACGGCGCCACCTCCGGCAGCTCGCGGCTGCGATACTGCACGCCCGAATTATTGTCCCCCTCCACACGCACCATCGCACGCAGTTCGAAATCCTTCACCTCACCACCGCGCCAGATGAGAAACGAGTTGTTCGGCATCGCATCCGGCCCCGTGCAAGTGCCCACGATCCCGCCCTTCTCCACCCTCCACAGCTTCGGGTCACCATCCCATCCCGTCAGATCCTTGCCATTGAAGAGCTCGGTAAAGCCCTCTTCAGCAAAAGCGGCGGCAGCGCAAAAACACAGGGCGGAAATCAGGGCTGGAAGTCTCATGGAAATAAAAAGTGGAAGGAAATAGAAAGCGGTAGGGCAGGGGAGTGAATCGGTTTCAGTCAGGTCGGACAGGAAGAACGGCCAAAGCGCCGCAGTTTCTCCTCTCGCTTGCAACTTTCTCACTCTATCCCCTGTTGGTTTCTTTCCATGCGCTCCCTTGCTCTCTGCCTTCTCGCCCTCGCCACCTCGCTGTCTGCCCAGCAGCCGCCGTACGATGTCTTTCCCGCCGCCGACCCGCCCTACTACCGCGTGCGTTATGAGGCCTCCACCACGCCCGGAGAGCTCATCTTTCCAGTGAACTACACCGTCTGGGTTCCCCCCGGCGTCAAGTCCCTCCGCGGCGTCATCGTCCACCAGCACGGCTGCGGCGAAGGATCCTGCAAATCCGGCTTCACCGGCGCCTATGACCTCCACTGGCAGGCCTTGGCAAAGAAGCACGACTGCGCCCTCCTCGCCCCCTCTTATGAGCAGCCGGACAAAGCCGAGTGCCAGATGTGGTGCGATCCTCGCAACGGCTCCGACGCCGCCTTTCAAAAAGCCCTCGCCGATCTTGGTTCCAAGTCCGGCCACCCCGAACTCGCCAAAGTCCCCTGGGCGCTCTGGGGCCACAGCGGCGGCGGTCACTGGTCCGGCGGCATGACCCTTCTACACCCCGAGCGCGTCGCCGCCGCCTGCCTGCGCTCCGGCGTCCCATTGCTGGAGGCCAATCCCACCCGCCCCACCATCAAATCCTACACCCTGCCGGAAGCCGTAACTGGCGTCCCCATCATGTGCAATCTAGGCACCAAGGAAGGCGTCACTGTCAAAGAAGGCCGCTTTGCTGGAGCCTGGGACGCCAACGTGAAATTCTTCGCCGCCGTGCGTGCCAAAGGCGGCCTCATCGGCATCTCCGTGGATCCTTTCACCAGCCACGAATGCGGCAACCAGCGCTACTTCACCATTCTCTGGCTGGACGCCTGCCTCACCGCCCGCCTTCCCGAAAAAACCGGCGGCCCATTGAAACCCATGCCCACAAAAGGCGAATGGCTCGCCGCTCTCCAGAGCACTGAAGCCACCCCCGCCGCCAAGTTCACCGGAGACAAATCCCAGTCCCTCTGGCTCCCAAACGAAGCCATCGCCAAAGCCTGGACGACTTACGTCAAAGACACCGCCATCCCAGACACCACTCCGCCTCCCGCGCCCACCGGCCTCCAGGTCAAAGACAACACCCTCACCTGGAAAGCCGAGGCCGATCTCGAAAGCGGCCTCGCCCACTTCATCATCGAGCGCGATGGCAAACAGATCGCCACCCTGCCCGAGCAGCCAAAAAATCCCTTCGGCCGCCCCATTTTCCAAGGCCTCCAATACAGCGACACCCCCAGCAATCCTCTCGTGGAAATGCGCTTTACCGATGCCACCGCCGAAGCCGGAAAAAAGCACCAATACCGCGTGATTTCCGTCAACACCATCGGCCTGAAATCCGAGTAAACAGGGCCTGTTTCTTGCTGCAACACTGGGGGGCCGGGTTACGTAGTAATCTGCCCCCCAAATCATGAACAGACGCCGCTTCATCCTCCGCTCCCTGGGCACATCCCTCGCCCTGCCGGGACTTCCCTCCCTCATGGCCGCAGCCGTGGGCGGAAATTCCGCCGTCACGGTGGCCAAAGGTGCAGGAGCAGGCGCACGCCGTTTCGTGGCTGTTGGCAATCTCCTTGGCTACCAGACCAAGCAGCTTTTCCCCACCACCAAAGGCCGCGACTACGAGAAGACCACCCTGCTGGAGCCGCTGTGGGACATCCGCGATCACATGACCGTCTTCCGTGGCCTCGATCACGGCGTAAAGGGCGGCCACTTTGCCGTCCATTCCTTCCTCTCCGGCGTGCTCAATTCTGAGGCTCAAAACCGCCCGGATGGCAATGTCACCATCGACCAGTATCTCGCCGACGAGATCGGTTTCGAAACGCGTTTTCCTTCCCTCACCGTCGGTTCCGAGGGCGGCATCCACGGCGGCTGCCAGATCGCCTGGACCAAGTCCGGCGTGCGCGTGCCCCCCGTCACCAATCCCTCCCAGCTGTTCGAAAAACTCTTCGTCAGCGACTCCAAGGAGCGCCAGGCACGCCGCGTGCAGGAGAATCAGGTGCAGGCCTCCATCCTCGACTCCGTCATGGACGAGGCCAATCGCCTCTCCAAGCGCGTGAATAAAGAGGACAAGGACAAGCTCGATGAGTACCTCACCTCCGTGCGCGATGTGGAAAAGCGCCTGGAGCTCCGTCAGCGCTGGGTCAGCCAGCCCAAGCCCAAGGCCCCCTTTGACAAGCCCGCAAATCACAACGCCGTCGAAGACCTGCCCATCCTCTATGAGCTGATCGCGCTCGCTTTGCAGACAGACAGCACCCGCATCGCCACCTTGGAAATCGGCGGTGACTTCATGCCGCAGCACCTTGGCATCAAAAAGGACTGGCACGGCCTCTCCCATCACGGCAATGCCCCCGAGGCCGTCGCCGACCTCATCACTCTGGAAAAATACCAGATCGAACACTTCGGCAAATTCATCGCCCGTCTCTCCAAGATGAACGATGGCGACCGCACCCTGCTCGACTCCACCACCGCCATCTTCGGCAGCGGCATGGGCGATGGCAATTCGCACAAAAACTCCGACCTGCCCATCATCCTCGCCGGCGGCGGTTACAAGCACGGCGAATTCCGCGAAGTGCCGCGTGAAGGCATCAACAAAGTGCCCCTTTGCAATCTCTTCGTGGACATCGCCCAGAAGATGGGTGTGGAGACAGAATCTTTTGGCAACAGCACGGGGTGCTTCGCGTGATCAGCATGACGGCTTCGTTACCTCGCCTCAGCGCACTGCTTTCCTTCGCACTCCTCGCCACGGCCCGCGCCGCTGACGATGCGCCCAAGCTAGCCCAGCAGTTCCTTGGAAAATACTGCCTGGAGTGCCATGACGCCGACGTGCAAAAAGGCGATCGCGCCTTTGAAAAGTTCGCGCTGCCTCTGAAGTCCGTCTCAGACATCATCGATGCGCGCGACATCATCGATCAGCTCACGCTGAAGGAGATGCCGCCAAAAAAAGCGGCCCAGCCCACCGACGCAGAACGCCTCGCCATCATTCGCGCGTTGCGCGATGGCACCGTGGCCGCCGCGGGCAAATTCCAGAGCACCGGCAGCCGCACCGTCATGCGTCGCCTCTCCAGCCGCGAGTATGAAAACACCCTCGCCGTGCTCTTTGGCCGCCGGGTGGACACGCTCGGCCTCACCGCCGATTTCCCGAAGGAGAAGACCAGCCAGCACATGGACACCATCGGCAAGTCCCTCGTGACTTCCGGCTTCCTGGTGGACCAGTACTTTCAGTCCGCCAACCGCCTCGTCGAGACACGCCTAGGCAAGCCGGCCACCGAGCCCAAGAGCTGGCATTTCAACAGCCACTTCGTGCAGTACGAAGAGCTGACCGGCTCCCATAAGTCCGCCTTCAATTTCCGCTACCTCTGCCTCTACGAGCAGCCAAACACAGACACCCGACAGGGCGGCTACGGCCACATCGAAGACTTCAAACAAGGCGTGCCCGTCTCCGGTCTCTACGACCTCGAAGTGGAGGCCACAGCTTTGCACCGGGATACCCACTACGATCCCACCATCTTCGGCATCGACTTCTCAGAGCCCTTCATCCTCGGCGTTGTGCCGGGAGATGTCACGAAAGGCCACATCCATTACCCGCAGGCCATCGAGCCTCTGCTCGCCAGTGCCGTGGTGCCGGACAACACGCCCACCGTGTTCAAATTCCGCGTCTGGCTGGAGGCCGGGCAGACCCCGCGCTTCATCTTCCCAAACGGCCCCTATGAATCCCGCGCCTCCGTGGTCACGATCAACAAACGCTACAAGGATGAGTTCAAGGCAGACGTCGGCTCCTCCGGTGTCGGTCGCGCCCATATCCTGCTGGAAGGCCAGCTCCCGCACATCCGCATCAGCGACATCAAAATCAACGGCCCCGTTCCCGAAGAAAAAGGCGGCCCCGAAGAAATCGCAGTGTTTGGCAAAGACGGCTTTCAGGAAGCCCACGCTTTCGATCAGCTCCAAGCCTTTGCCGAGAAAGCCTACCGCCGTCCGCTTACCGATGTGGACCGCCAGCCCATCCGCGCGCTCTATGAAAAGCGTCTGGCTGAAAAAGCCACCCCGCGCCAGGCTGCCTTGGATGCACTGAAGCTCATCCTCTGCTCTCCCTCCTTCCTTTACCTGAGCGAGATCACTGAAGAGTCCGCAAAAGCCCTGAGCCCCTACGACCTCGCCACCCGTCTCTCCTACGCCCTCTGGGCCGCTCCGCCAGACGCCGCCCTGCTCGCCTCCGCCAAGTCTGGCAAGCTCACGCAGGACGCCGAGCTCAAAAAGCAGATCCAGCGCATGCTCGCTGATGAACGCGTGAATGGCTTCGTGAGCGGCTTCCTCGACAGCTGGCTGAACCTCCGCGAGCTCGGCGGCATGCCCCCGCCTCGCGAGGTCGTCCGCTCCTACTACGCGGAGGACCTCCCCACCTCCATGAAGAACGAGGCCAGCCTCTTCTTCCGCGATCTGCTCAAGACCAACGGCTCCGTCATTCAGTTCATCGACTCCGACCACAGCTTCGTGGACAAGAAACTCGCCAAACTCTACGACCTCCCCGAGCAGAAAACCCTGCGCCTGGCCGACGGTTTCCAGAAGGTCAGTTTTAAAGGAGATGCCCATCGCGGCGGCCTCCTCGGCATGGCCGCTGTGCTCACCGTCAGCGCGAACGGCGTCGAAACCTCGCCCGTCACCCGCGGCGTGTGGGTCTCGGAAAACATTCTCGGCATCCCGCCACCGCCGCCGCCAGATGTCGTGCCCGCCATCGATCCCGATGTCAGCGGCGCCACCACCATTCGCGACCGCCTCGCCAAACATCGCGCCGACGCCGCCTGCGCAGAGTGCCACCGCAAGATCGACCCCCTCGGCTTCAGCCTCGAAGCATTCGACCCCGTCGGTCGCTGGCGCACCAAATACCCGCAGGTGAACAAAAAAACTCCCGCTGCCAAGATCGACACCACCGGCGAACTCCCCTCCGGCGAGACCTACGCCGACTTCGTCACCTTCAAAAAGCTCATCCACGACACCCGCTCAGATCTCTTCAGCCGCCACATCATCCGCCAGGTCCTCACCTACACCACCGGCCGCACCATGGAGCTCAACGACGACCTCATCATCGAAAAGCTCCACGACAAGGTGAAAAAGCAAGGCCTCGGCCTCAACACCCTCCTCACCGAGTGCCTCACGAGCGAAATCTTCCGCTCCCGCTGATCCGGATTTTTTTAAAGTTCAGCAAAGCGGTATCCGGCCTTTAATCAAAGAAGTGAGAAGGCAAATACATCATCTTCGGGGACGAGTGCTGACGTGTTGCATTTCGATCAAGCTTTAGACCAGTTCTCGAAAAGATGGTCATTTTGACCGGCGAGCGCAGCGGCCCCAGTGGCAAGGCGGGAGCGCCGCCGGCTATTGGAACATAACAGGCAAGCGACTAACGCAGCCAATGGGGCCGCTCCGCCGTCCGGGCAATGTGACAAGATTTTTGAGAGTTGGTCTAAAAGCATCCCAACGCGAATCCCCTCTCCCCGCCCCAATCATTGCAGCTCTTGGCATCCTTCGGGGAGAGGCCGGGTGAGGGGCGTTCCAAAGCCTCTCTCTAGGGCCGCCTCACTCCTGACTTCGATAGTCATCAATTGAGTTCCTTTTTGGGATACAGTCTTCCCATTCCTTTCAGGTCTTCAAAGACCCAGCGCCCAGGAGCGCGGAATTTATTCCGCAGAACCCCGCCGCATGTCACGCTCCGCATGTCTCCCCAATCCCGCCCTCATCCAGCGCCAGGGCCTGGGCGCTCGGAATTCGCTTCGCACTCCACCCCCCACCTCAAATCAAACCCCAGAAAACGAAAAACCGCAGAGCGTCAATCCGGAAGGATTTCTCTGCGGTCTTCTAAACTCTGCGTTGTTAAATCAGCAGTCCCTCTTCACTTCACCTCCGCCTTCTCCACCGCCGCTCCCGGCGCTGGCGCACCTTCCGCCTTCACCTTCTTCGGCGGCGCAATCCTCGGCGTCATGAACGAATCAATCAGCGCCTTGTCCGCCTCGCACTTCGCGCCACCTGCCGGGATCTCCACACCCGCGGACCACAGCACCCCATTGATCACCAGCTGCCGCATCCCAGCCTGCTCCCACGCCCCATGCGCGTCCAGCCCGCTGAAGCTGAAAGAGCGCCCGCCGCTTGGCCGGTCATAAGTCCATCCCACAATGTCCTTGTCCCCGCCTTCGGGCGACCCCAACTTCTCTTTCCCGGACCACACCAGCGGCGTGATCCCCTTCATCTCCGCCGGAAATTGCAGATGGTTCAGCCAGCCATCATTGATCTTCCACGGCGTCACACCGCTGGTGATCGCATGCTTCGGAAACACATCGTGCGAGCTGTCCCAATGGCCTCGGCTTGAGAGCCCGTTGTACACCGCGCCAGTCCAGCTCATCGACTGCTGCGCAAACGCCGGTGTAAATTCTACAGCTTGATGCAGGTTCACCAGTCCCACCTTGCCATCCGCCATCTTCTGCACCAGCGCCACATGCTCCGGCGTCGCCAGATACGCCTGCTTCCCTCCGCCATCCGTGTAAAAAACCACGGCTGCCGCACCTTCAAAGACCTTCTCATCCGCGGGCCACTCCTCATTCACCAGCACCGCATCGATTCCCGGATTCTGCTTCAGCAGCACCTGCATCAGACGGCAGCCGCCCAGGTAGTCATGATGCCCCATCTTGTCCACCTCCTTCACCTTCCCCGCTACGAGGACAATTTTGACGCTGTCTGCCGCCCAAGACGAAGCGGCAAAAGTGGCTGAAGCAGCGAGCGCGAGGAGAAAGCGAGTACGAGAAATCATAGGTGGTTGAATCTGATACCGACACAAACGCAACCCGGCCAGATGAAATGTCGGCAAATAGACCGATTTGCGCCCCATGAAAGTACGATGGGCACTTCTGCCCGTCGATCAGCGCTCCCGCCTGCTCCCTTCGCTTCCGATCCCCCAAATTGAAGCATTGTAAGTCATTCCGTGGCCGATAAATCCAGAGAGCTCAGCGAACCTCTCCCTCTCCCCGCCCCTGAAAATCGACAGCATCAAATTCTTTCTTCGGGGAGAGGGCTGGGGTGAGGGGTGGCTCACCCTTTTCGCATACATCGGCGTTCTATCCCCCACCCTTACCTCTTCGCCACCTGCCCATCCCGCTGAAACGACTGCCAGTCCGCCGCATACTCCGCATTGATCAGCCACGAAGCCGTCTCCTTGTCTCCGGTAAACGCAGCAAACGGCGCCGTCATCAGCGTCTGATACCCACCCGCCTCAGGATCCCAGTTCTTCCCGAGCGCTCCTTTCTCAAGCACCAGCGCATTCAGCTTCACCGGCCCTTTCAGCGGCTCTGCATCCGCCGGCACCCGCGCGGCAAAGGTGTGCTTCAAAAAGGAAAACACCAGCGGCCACGTCTTGTCGCCCGGACCATGACCCGTCTTCGGCTCCACCGCGTAGTTCCACACCGCGTGGTGCTTCTTCCGCATCGCCTCCACCACGCCCATGTTCTCTGCCTTGGAGGGGCGTCCAAAAAAATCATCCACCTCACCAAAAATCACCAGACCCGGAATCTGCGCCGCTCCAGGCTGATACACCTGATACGTGGTGCCCGGCCGCATCGACACCCAGCCCCACACCCGCGAGCTGTCCGCCGGAAAGATCGCGGAAAATCCCGTCCCATTCGAGTGCCCGTAGAGAAACAGCGGCGCATTCTCCAGCTCCGCATGCTGCGCTCTTTGGCCAAACGTTTTGAGCCGCTCATACAGCAGGCTCCTCGGCCAGAACCCGCGCTGCATCGGATTGCCGTTAAATTTGAAAAACGCCAGATGCAGCTCCCGCGCGATCTTCCGCAGCTCCGCATGCTTGTACAGCGACTCCCCGCTGCCATGCCCCGACATCACCACGATGCCCTTCGCCACCGCGACACCCTCGGGAATCCACAGGTCAAACTTCACGTCCTCCCTTTTGCCCTCGCCCTTGTCCTTCACCACCTGCAGCCACTGATCATCGCTCAGCTTCCAGTCCCAGCTCCGCTCCACCGCCTGCTGCGGCGAAGGCGTGCCCCACTTCGCTTCGTCCAGCACACCATCCCAGTTCTTCTGCCCCTTCACCTGCGTGTTCGCCCGCACCCAGCCGATGCTGTGGCACTCGGGCAGTTGCAGCGTTTCGGTGAGTTCGATGTCAGCGGCGTGAATGGCTGGCAGTGCTGCCAGAAGGAGCGAGGCGAGAAGAAATGGATGCTTCATGAATGGATGCAAAAAAAGGGCGGTGGCATAAACGCACACCGCCCTCGGCTCCATTCAACTCATGCTTCGTCTAGCCAGTTCTCGAAAAGATTGTCATTTTGACCGGCGAGCGCAGCGGCCCCAGTGGCAAGGCGGGAGCGCCGTCTGCTATTTGAAAATAACAGGCAAGCGAGCAACGCAGCCAATGGGGCCGCTCCGCCGCCCGGGCGATGTGACAAGATTTTTGAGAGTTGGTCTAGTTTTCGATCTCGCTGACAAGTTTCTCCATCAGCTCCTTCTTTGCCTTGGCTGCCTGCTCGATCTCGGCGGGCGAGGCTTCTTTCTTTGGAGTGGGCAGCAGGCGGTACGCATCGGCCTTGGTGGCGAGTTCGGTGGCCCACGCAGGATTGGCTTTGGCCTTGGCCAGCGCCTTGGCTTCGAGTGCGGCGGCGTCTTTGCCCAGCACCACGGCAGCCACGGTGGCGATGCCCTTGAGCGCCTGCTGCGCGGAGACCTCGGGATTCGGCGCGGCGGGGCCGTCGCTGAGCTTCAGCGCCCAGCAGATGCCCGCGACGATGTGCTTCTGATAGGTCTCATTTTCCCAGGAGGAGGCGTTGTGGCCGAGGTTCGTATAAAAGAGGCGGCCCGTGCCGACATCGCGCACCCAGGAAACGGGGACGTGATACGGCGCCTGCGGCTGAGATTTCGCCATGTTGATGCTCAGCAGCACACGCACGCTGGCGGGATTGAAATGCGTGTATTGGTAGATCTCGTCCTTCCACTGAAACTCAGGGCTGAACATCGCCACTGCAGGATGTGTTGGCTCATGATTCACGAAGGTGTAAGTGCCACCGCCGCCCCAGGGATGCCCGGCAAAGCTGCCATTGATCATCTCATAGTAGGAGCTCATGTTTTTCAGCGTGTCGGTGGCTGCATGCATCCCGATGAAGCTCTTGCCGGATTTCACCCAGTTGGCCAGCGCGTCGCCCTCTGGCAGTGGGAGATCACCCGTCGTGTTGCAAAAGATGACGCCATCGTAGCTTGCCAGACCGGCGGCGCCGAGCTTCGCGGCAAAGAGTTCCTTCACCTTGGCATCCCAGGCTTTCTGCGCGGGCTGCACACTCTTCTCCATTGCCTTGTACTTCGCCTCCTCGGCGGTCCATTGCTCGTCGCTCATCAGCTTGGTACGCACAGGCTTGGGGCCGGCGTTTGGCTTGGGGCCAGGCTCGCTCAGAAACTCAAATTCGAGTTCTCCGCCACTGCTGGCCGCGAGCGTCGGCAGGATTTTTTCCGCGGCCACAATCGCCGGACCGTGGCGGAAACCGGCGGTAATCGTCACGACGAGCAGTTTCTTCGGCGCAGCGCTGGCCATGCTGGCAAGCGCGAGGAAGCTGCACACGGCAGCAGACAGCAGGGAGGTTGTTTTCATGATTGGTGGGCGGGGGATGAACCGGGGGAGTGTTGCTGCACTCGAGTGCCGAGCAACACCAGGTCCCGGGTTTGTTGTTGCGCGGTACAATAATGCGGCCACCCCTCGCTTCTTTGGGAGCCTTCCGCCAAAGAATGTTAAAATTCAGCCATGACTGCGGAGCCTCAGGCCATGAGTTCCTTCAGCACCCCCGAACTGTCTCCATGCCGCTCCACATTCACCCCAATGCCATGCAGCATCGTCAGCCACGTATTGCACAGCGGTGTGTCCTTTGGCGCCACGATGTTGTGCCCCAGCTTGATCCCCGCTCCACCGCCCGTGAGCAGCGTCGGGCAGTTATCAAGACTGTGCTCCGTGCGGATGTTGCTGCCATAGGCCAGCGCCACATGGTCAAACAAACGGCTGCCATCCGCCTCCTTCGATGACTTCAGTTTGTCGATCAGTCCCGCCAGCAGTTCACTCTGCGTCAGGTCACGCTGCTTCGAGGCCTCCAGCTTTTCTCCCAGAGTGGAATGATAATGACTCATGTCATGCGGCGCCACCTTGATGCCGATGCTCGTCAGCAGCGTGCTCACCGGCTGCCGATACGTCAGCACCCGCGTGCTGTCCGTCTGCATCGCCGCGATCATGATGTCGTACATGATCTTGATCTCCTCCTTGCCCGCCAGACCCGCCGCAGGCTCAGGAATCGGCGCCTTCGGCTGCGGCACCCCGATCCACTGCTCGTCCTTGCTCAGTCTCGTCTCAATGTCGCGGATGCCCTGGAAATACTCCTCCAGCTTGCCCTTGTCCGTCTTACCAAGACCACGCTGCAGGGTGCGCGCGTTCTCCATCACCGTGTCCAGCACGCTGCGCTTCTGCGCCAGCATCGCTTTCTGCTGCTCAATGGGCGTCGTGTCTTTCGAGAACAGCCGGTGAAACGCCTCCACCGGCCCCTTGTGCCCGCCGATCGGTTTGCCGCTCACATCCCACGCCATCGAAAGCCCCGGTCCATGCCCCGATGACTCCGCATTCTCACTGCCATTGAGCTGCAGCGAGCCAAAGCGCGTGTCTAACCCCAGCTTCGTCGCCGCCACCTGATCCGCCGAGATGCTGTTGTGAAAATTCTGCCCCGGCTCCCCAAAACGGTTCGCCCCCGTCAGCCACATCGTGCTGCCCCAGTGCCCGTCATTGCTGTATTTATTCCACAGCCCCTGCACCACCGTAAAATCTGCCTTATGCCGCGCCAGCGGCTTCAGCCCCTCGGGCAGCGTATAGTCCGCCCCCGGCTGCTTGATGTCCGGAAACCACGACTCCGTCGTAATCCCCCACCCAAACCCCAAAAACACCAGCCTCTTCGGCGGCCCCGCCGGCACCGCCGCCGAAGCAAACCTCCGAAACCCCAGCGACTCCAGCGCTGGAAGCGCAATAAGCGCAGTACTCGATTGAAGAAAATGACGGCGGGTTTTCATAGGCATTGGGTGCTGGTTGCGGGAAGGCAAAAGTGTGACAGGAGTAAATGATGATGACGGATACAACGATCCAAGCCGAGCAGATCCGTTTGCGAGCTTTGCAGGCCATGAGCCCGACAAAGAGGCTGTCCATGGCCGTGGGATGGAGTCAATCCGTGCGAGAGATGAGCCGTGCCGCACTGCGGCGGCAGTTTCCTCATTTTACCGAAGCCGAACTGCACCGTCATCTTTCGGAGAGACTTCTGGGACCCGAGCTCGCGACCAAGGTTTATGGCCCGCTGAACGCTCATGGATGACACACTCAAAGCTGCCTTGGCCGCGGCGAATGTTCTCGATGAACTGGGAGTCCGCTGGTTTCTCGGCGGTTCGCTGGCCAGCTCTGTCCATGGCATTCCGCGCGCAACCTTCGACGCAGACATCATGGCGGACCTGCTTCCATCACATGTCCGTCCTTTGATCAAGCTGCTCGGCGATGAATGGTATGCGGACGAAGGCGCCATCATGGATGCGCTCAAGCAGAGGTCGTCATTCAACCTGATCCACTTCGCCACGGCGATGAAGGTGGATGTGTTTGTGCCCAAGGCGCGCCGTTTTGATGGAGGGGAGTTTGCCAGATCTCGCCGGATGCCAGTTGCCGAAGGCAGTAGCATCGAGGCCTCCGTGTGCTGCGCTGAGGACATCGTGGTGGCAAAGCTGGAATGGTATCGTCTTGGCGGCGAAGATTCAGAACGCCAATGGCAGGATGTTTTGGGAGTTCTGAGGCTCAACAGCGAACGCCTCGACACCCAGTTGCTCCACCAGAGTGCGGAGGAAGTCGGCGTCTCCGATTTGCTTCGAAAGGCGCTCGATTTGGCTGGCGTTGGCTGAGTCAGAGTTTTCATTTCGTATGAAATTCCTGGCTCGCCACCAGCGCGTGAATGAACTCACGAACCGCGAGATCCTTTTTCCCGGCCCGCTCCACCATGCCCGCAATCAGCGGCTCATCGCGAAACCCCGGCGGCCTTCCCAGCGCAAACTCCAGCAGCGCCTCGCTGAACCCACGCGCAAACGCATCGGACTTCGAGGCGACAATATCCCTCAGCCCAAAAAAATCCTTGAACGCCGGCCCTTTGTACAGCTCCGCCTTCGCATCAATCGTCCACGTCTTCTTCGTCTTCGCATCCGCCTTGCCATTCGCATCCACCGCCATGTAGCTGTCCTCCGTGCGCCACTGTCCCGCGGCATCAAAGTTCTCCAATCCAAAACCGATGGGATCAATCTTGCGATGGCAGCTCGCACACTGCGGATCTTCCTGATGCGCCAGCAGCCGCTCATGCGTCGTCAGCACCTTGCCCGCCAGCCGCGTGATCGCCGGCACATTCGCAGGCGCAGGAGGTGGCGGATCATGCAGCAGCTTGCGCAGCACCCACGCCCCGCGTTCCACCGGACTCGTGCGCTCGCCATTCCCCCCCATGAAATGAATCGCCGCCATGCCCAGCAGTCCTCCACGTGGCGAATCCTTCGGCAACATCACCTTCTCATACCCGTCCCCCTTCACACCCGGAATCCCATAGTAGTGCGCCAGCACGCGATTGATCATCACATAGTCCGCCTTCAGCAAATCCCGCAGGCTCGCATTCTCCCGCACCACATGCGCGATCGTCTCATGAATCTCCCCCTTCGCCGCGACCTTCGTTCCGCTATCAAAGCGCGGATACATCGTGCGATTCACTTCAAAAAAATCGATGCGATCCAGCCCCAGCCACTGATGTGCGAAAGCCTCGAGAAACTCCGCCGAGCGCGCATCATTCAGCAGCCGCTCCGTCTCCGCCGCCAGCACCTCCGGCTTCATCAGCTCACCCTTCTTGCCCAGCTCCCGCAGCGTCGCATCCGGCGGTGCACTCCATAAAAAATACGACAGTCTCGTCGCCAGTTCCGCTCCCGTCAGCGGCCGGTGCTTCTCATCAGCAATCGGCTCCGCAAGATACAAAAACATCGGCGACGACAGCACCACCGCCAGCGTCTCTTTCAGCGCCACGCTGTGCTTGTCTCCCGCCTTCCGCCGCACCTCATAGAGCTTCACCAGCCGATCCACATAATCCGCCGTCGGTGCCGTCCCACGAAACGCCTCCGTCGCAAACCGCTCCAGCCCCGAGCGCACTTCCGCCACAGCAGGCGCAGGCCCTTTGTCATCCAGCGCAATCCCCAGCGCCGCAATTCCCGGCGGCTTTGCCTTCGCAGCATCCGGCACACGCTCCACCTCGATCCAGTCCACCCACAGCGTCAGCTCAGGCCCGATGCCATTGCGCTTCACCGCCTCCGCCCTCTTGCGCCCGCCTTCCTCATTCGTGTCCCAGCTGCCCTTTTCACGCACAAACAGCAGCCGGTTTTCCCGCGTCATGTTGCTACGCGTCAGCGTCAGCGGGATCTCGATCACCTGCGGCTTCTCAATGCTCGCCGTGATCTCATGCGTCGCCATCACACGCCCCGTTCGCGCATAAATGCCGAAGTCCAGAAAGCGCCTCTCGGCCGGCGCATCCTTCGCCGCTCCCGCACACACGCGCACCACGTAGTTCCCCACCGGCCAGTCAAACGGCACCAGCAGCTCGATGTAGTTCACGTTTAGCTCCGCCGGATGCCGCGTTTGCGTGCCCAGGTAGGCCCCCTTTTCCACCGCAGGCTGCGCCACGTAGTATTGGTGATACTTCAGCCATCCTGCACCCAGCGAGTCATTAGCCAGGTCCGCATCATTCTCGCCCTTCTTGTCAAAGCCAAAGCTCCGTGGATTCGGCGCACCCGGAATCCGCGCCCACTCACGGCGGAAGATGCTCTCATTCTTCGATTCCTTCCGGATCTTCGCCACGATCTCCTTGTTCTCCGGCTTCGCGGCCGCCTCCTCCACCGCCTTCACCCAGTCCTGCGCGCGCTTCTGCGCATCGATCTGGTAGTCCACAAATTTCCGCACCACAGGCGTGGTCGTCTCACCTTCATAGTGCAGCTTCTTCTCCACACCCGTCGCCGCCTGCCACGCAAAGGCCTCCTCCATCGCCTCGCGCCCGATCACCTGATACTGCTCAAATTGATTCGCCGACATGAAAAGATTCGCCCCCACCGTGTCAAATCCACCCCCACCATCCGCAGGCAGGTCCGAGACATTCACATCCACGCCCAGCAGCTCACGCAGCGTGTTCTTGTATTCGCGCCGGTTCAGCCGCCGCATCGTGATCACACCCTTTTGGTCCCCCAGCGTGCGCCGCGCCGCCACCATCACATTCGCCAGATCATCCAGAAAATCCGCCTTCGCCTCCTTCGCCGGCTGCTTCTCGTCCTCCGGCGGCATGTCGCCCGAGTTCATCTGGTTCAGCACCTTCTGCCACTTCTCCGCCGTCTCGAGATCCTTGATCTCAAACGGCAGCTCATCCACCCGGAATTTTCCCTTCTGCTTCTCCGGCCCATGGCAGCTAACGCAGGTCTCTTGAAACAACGCTTTGTGCCTCTGATCCATCACGGCACGCCCCTGGGCCTCGGCGGCGTAAAATGGCGCATGGGCGGAAAGCAGAATGGCAGCAGGCAAAAACAAACGGTTCATCAGGGGGAGAAAACAAACGCATCAGCGCGCACATTGTTCTCCCCGAAGATCGTAAAACCGGACCAGAATTCCACCTCCCCCGCGTTGAATAACTTCCACTGCTGCCCCAGTTCGGATCCAATCCCAGCGTGGATCAGCATGAATGTAGCGCGGCGCCGTCAGACAGCCGAAGGCAGTTTCGACACCGCGTCGAGTCCTTGCTCGGAATCAAAATTCCGAGCTCCATCAAGCTCGCCACATGCTCGTCGCTGCATCTCACGACCAAGAGCAACCAGAGGTTGCCCTCCGATCCACAATCCAGCCACTTCGAGTTCAGCTGCTCGCGAGTGAGGCGCATTCCAGCCCGCACTCAGTGCCTCCCCCCAATGCCTCATCACCCACGCGAAAGCGCCAGCATAGTGGTCCGCTCAGTCCCCTGAGCGGCGCTCCGCTACCCCCACATCTCCGCGCTCCCCACGCCTCCGAATAACAGCAGCCTCACATTCCTGCCCATTCCCTTGCTAAAAACAGCCCCTTCTTCAAAACGGAGTCATTTCAATCACCCACCCTCCAGCAGCCTCACTTCTCCGCCACCCACAGTCTCGCAATTCCCGCCGGCTGAAACTTCTCCGCACTCGCGTCCAGCGCGAGTGTTACCTGCGCCTGACGGCCGTTTTTGCCGAGGCTGGTCACTTTGCCCGTGATGGGCGTTGCGGTGGGTTTGCGATCCACCCCGGCTGGTGCTACTCGCACAGTGCTGCCTCCCTTGAGCCGTTTGATCTGCTCTTCCCCTTCATTAAAAAGCGTCAGCGTGAGCTCCGTGCCTTTGGAAGCATCCACATACCCAGGCGCGCCTTCTTCCAGAATGCGCTTGGAATGCACCGCCTTCTGCTCGGTCTGAAATTTGAGCAGGCTTTCGTCGTCGAGAAAGACTTCCCAGGCCACGCGGGTCTTGCCTTTGCCGATGCCGTGCGTCTTCGTGCGCAGTTTGTCACCCGTCTTGATGTCGCTGAACTTTGCGGGCTGTCCGGCTTTCCAGAAGCGCGTGTCCTTGTCTGTCTCGATCACCACGTTTTTTTCGCGTACGAAGCTCATGTCAAAATTCGCCCACGTGCACGTCATCTTGCCCGCTGCTGCGTCGCTCTGGTCCACATAGAAGTACTCCTTGTGGCCGTTCATCATGTTCATCTCATCCTGGATGTAGGTCAGCCACACCCACTCCTCTTTTTCGTTCACATGCAGGCGGAAGATCGCCCGCTCGCCCACCCTGAAATCCTGCAGATCTCCCAGCGTTGCGTGGTGCAGCAGTTCCGCATACGGCATCACCGTGAAGCTGATCACCTCATCGTTGCTCTCGCTGCGGAACTTCCCGGTGCGCGTGGCCAGGTCCAGGCTGATCAATTCACCCCACGGGCGTCGCATCTTTTCAAAGGGGATGATCACCTTGCCCGGTGTGATCACCGGGATGGGTTTGGCAGGAGCTGTGTCCGCCGCAAAGGCGGTTCCAGACAAAAAGGCGAGCACGGCAAAAATCGTTTTCATGAGGCGGTGAGGTTATTCTTTCCCGAAGTATTCTTCTTCCTTCGGCAGGGCGATGACTTTCCACGTTTCAGGGTAAAAGCGCACGATGCGTTTCGGGCGGTAGCCTTCCAGCATCATGTCCATCTTGATCTTCATTTGTACTCCGCTGCTGCCGGGTTCGGCGGGGACCTTGTTCACTTCGAGCAGGCTGCCCGTTTTGTGGTCATTCACCGGATCATACGTCATGAGCGTCTCGCGCGCGACAGCCAGTCCTCCGCGCGGTTCCACAGGCGGCGGACTTCCGTCTTTCGGCGGCGGGAGATTGGGGTCTTTAATCTTGAGTTCGTCGAAAAGCTTCGCATCCACATTTCCGAAGAACGTCAGCGTGACGAGTTGCTGCTCGTCATCTACCGAGTTCACCCAGGCCGGCAGTCCGCGCTCGCGGATGTAGCTGCGGTGCCGCTCCATCTGGTTCGCCGTGACGAGTGCGCGTGCTTTTTCATCCAGCCAGATGTCCGTGATGCGCCCCGGGCCATACAGAGTCACCCAGGTCAGGTTAAACAGCACGCTCTGCCCCGGCTGCAGCGCCTTCAGGTCCGCGATGCCATTGCCCGCGAACACGCGTGTGCTTGCCATCAAATCAAACAGCTTCGGCTGGCCTGAGGGCTTTCCCTTGTCCTGCAGCGTGGCCGTTAGTTTCTTCGTCGTAACATCCACGCTGTCGATTTTCCACAGCTGCTGCTGCCGTGCATGATAGGAGAACTCATCCTCGATGCGCAGGCATCGGCGAAACTCCCACTCCGGCGTTTTGCGTTTGTACCACGTGTCCGGCAGCGGCGTCTTGTCCTCCGGGTCAGTGAGGTAGAACAATCCGTGCAAGTGCGTTCCCAGCGGGATGTCCTGCAGCGCCGCGGGTGCCCCGACATACCAGATGGCACCAAACGGCAGCATCGTGGCGTCCAGCGGCAGATCCCAGATTCCGCGCTCCTGGCTGTCATTGCGGTCGATCCGGATCTGAAAGCGGCGTTCCAAATGCTCGGTATGGATCAGCTCGCCTGAGGCCGCATGGGCCGAGCCCTCAGGTGGAAACTGGCCCTCCACCAGTTGAAACCACTCAGGCGGATCCCCCGGCTTTCGGTCCTTGGGTGCCTTCCGTTTGTCGCTGGCCTTCACCGGCCCGTCCGCATCCGTGCGGAACTTGGGTTTGTCTTCGGCATCTAGGGCGGCGCTGGAGAGCAGCAGGCAGGCGGCAAAACGCTGACAGGCAGTTAAAGAAAATGATTTCATCATGAAAAAAAGATTCGGTGCCTCACTTCCGCGTTTCAGGCGGTGTGGCGGAAAATTTCAGCGACCACAGCACCTCGGGTGCCGCATCCACCGCCAGGCCGATCTGATTGGAACCCCAGATTTGGTCGTAGCGCAGCAGCACCTTGTTCCATCCGGCCTGCAATGCCACGGGCTGAGTCGCATCCAGGGAGTGATGCAGGTCCTTGGCACTCTGCCCCTTGGGATGGATGGACGGCAGCGGCTGCCCATTGACCCAGACTCGCACCGCATGATGACCATGATGCTCATCCAGCGCCTTCAGGTGGATGTTCACTGCCCGTGGCGACTGTACCCACGTGATGAGATACGCGCTGCCCTCATCCTCGTAGCCTTTCCAGCCGATGGCCGGGTCAAACGCCACGATGTCTCCGCTGATGCTCGCAGGCTTCCATTTCAGCGTGCGCGCGGCCTTGCGGGTCTGCGTTTGTTCGCCGGAGATGCTGGCTCCGAGATCAATGACTTGCTCGGGCGGGAAAGCGGTGGCCGCCAGCGTCCGTGTGATCTCAGGGCGATCCTCCAGATGCTTGAGCTGTGGCAGCTTGGCAAAGCCGAACGGACCGATGACACTCCAGGCCCGCACCGGCAGACGGCTCATCGGAGCAAAACTGGCCTGCGACCATGAGCCCGGATACAGCCGCGCTTCGGTCGGCTCATCATAGGTCTCGCGCGTGGCGGACCCGTCGGCATTCGCCCACCAGATCCGGTTATGTCCGCCAAAGGTGGCGTCGAAATTCACCTGCGTTCGGAGTTCTTTATCAAACTCTGGCAGCATGGGCACACTGGCCCTTGGGATCGCTGCGGCGATGACGAAGCCCTCGCCATCGGCATCCATTGCATGACCGAGTGTGGCGGAGGAAAGCAGCCCCACATGCTCAAACGCAGCCGCACCACCCGCAGGAGTCTGATAAGTCAGCGGGCTGGGCTTGCCTGCGCCGCCCCACTTCGGCAGCATCGCCAGCGCCACCGGCCGCACCTGACCGTTGTCCTTGAACAGACCAAAGACAAAACGCGCATCTCCCGCACGGCCGTTGCCTCCTTTTGCGGGCTTCGCCTGGGTGTCCCCCTGAATGTAAAAGCTCAACGTGTCGGCTTCGCGATCATGCGTAAACAGTCGCTCGGCGGGTTCGAGCGGCTTGGCATCAAACTTCCGCCCAAGCCGGACGTGCCAGCGGAGATAAAGATGCTTTGGATCAAAACCGCAGCGCACCTCCACGGTCTGCTTGGCATCCGCGGCAAAGGCCACCGGCTCGCACACCTCCCAGCCGGACATCGAGCCGTCCAGCGCCGGCCCGCCTCCCGGCAGCGGAGCAAACTGCGCCACGCGCGCCGTCGTGCCTCCGTTGCGCTGCTTCCTCACCGCCAGCGCAAACTCCGGCGCACTGGCGATCTGCGCCGCAGCGATGCTCACACTCTTCTGCACACTCTCCAGCCGCCGCACAGGATTCCCCTTGGTGGTCCACCCTTCTGCTTCAAACAGCACCGGCGTCGTTTTGCCCAGCGCGAGACACACCTTGCCATTGTCCGCATTGGCAAACGCATAGCCCGTGAAAAATTCGCCCGGTAGATTGTACGGCCCCTTGGTCTTGCCGCCCGTCTTGCGTTCATCAGGAAACAGCGTCTCCACATACAGTCCGTCCTCAGTATAGAGCACCATGCCCATGCGTGACTGATCCACCTGCGTGATGAGTCCGCCGATGGGAGCCATGACGTGGATGGAGCCATACACTTCGCCCTCCTCTGCCGTGCCGTGCAGCGCCACCCTGCCGACGCGCCACTTCAGCTCGTAGCCTCCCTTGCCATCGGGCACATAACGGGAGAGCTTCTGCTGCGCCCCAAAGTTGGCTCCCAAGTCCGGGCCCCGCGCATTCACATAAAAGCCGTCTGCCATCGATCCCGCGACCATCGCCCAGGCTGAAGAAAAACGATCCCCAATCTCATTGCCACCAAACGTCGCAGTAGTCGTCCCCTGTTTCCGTGCATCAAGCACCGGATCGGTGAGCAGCTTCTTCCACCCATCCGCCGCATAGACCGGATTGCCATGCTTGTCGAAAGACTCGGGCGCCAGCCGCCACACATCGGCGCTGCCCTCCTGAATCGCGATGAGTGAAAAGTCTTCAAGCCATGAGTCTCCCCAATAGCGCGGATTCATCGGCGGCGTGGTCAGGTGCGGCTGGTATTCACTGTCCTGCACCTGCCCATCCCCATTCTCATCATGCCACACATAGCGTTTCCGCTCTTTCCCTTCGCCCTCGGTCAGAATCGCAGCCGAGGCCAGCCAGCGATCACCCGCCTCGCGATAAATAAAATTTCCCCGCGACCACGCCAGGTAGCGCGTGTCCCCACGATAAAACAGGCGCGGAAAGCCGAAGTGGCGGTTCTCAAATCGTCCGCTGCACACATCCGGATACACCGCCTCTGGCCGCCACTCGCCCGTCTGGTAGTCCACATGCAGGCGCATCAGCCAGCCGCCATGCCCCTGAATGTAAAACTGGTCCGGATGCCGTGGGTCCACCGCATAGCCCGCATTCGCATACGTCTGCACACTCAGCCACTCCCGCATCAGACTCCCATCCTCCGCATTCCACTCACTCACACGATTCAATCCCTGACGCTCAATCACCACTAGGCGGTCATGCCCCTCCGCATCACGCCAGCAGGAAAGCTTCTCCGGAGACATGAACGACTGCGCATCATAGCTCCCTGACCGCTGCTTCTCCAGCTTCCCAAAAACAAGCAGCGGCTTCCCGCCAGATGAAAACTGCAGCACCTTGTTCGCCCTGGCATCCGCAAGATAGATGCGCCCATGGCTGTCCACTTCCAGATCGTCTGGCGTAACACCGGCCGGCACTTGCAACACACGTTCCAAAGCACCTTCCGGCAGTCCCGCCTTCAGCTTGACCGCACTGACCGCAAAGCCATCGCCATCCTTGTGCAGTACCCACAGCCGGTCCCCCCATCGTGCCACGACTCCCAGAGGTCCGTTCACCGGCACCGATGCCAGCTGTGCCGCAGTATCACCATCCAGCACCAGGATCCGGTTCATCATCTCCTTCGTGCTCTCCTCGGGGTGATACCATCGCTTCTCATCCCGCACCAGCCGTCCCCGTTCCGCCAGATACACAAACGATTGGTTTGTCCCCCGCCACGCTGCCATCGCCGTGACATGCCCCTCCTGCACATGCACCCCTTTCCGAAACCGTCCGTCCGCCTTGCCAAACTTTTTGCCGTCCGTGCGAAAAACAAAACCTTCATTCTCACTGCACCAGGAAGTGACCCCATCTGTGGCCACCGCCTTGCCCCCTGCCGCGCCACCCGAATTGTAGCCCGGCGTCGCCTGATCGTAGTTGATCGGCTTCTTGAAATCCGCCGTGTAAAAATTCCGCGCGTTCTCCAGATATTGGTAGCAGAACACCGCCATACCATCGGCGCCCACATCCACATCCCCAATCGGGCTGTTCACCGGATCCCCCACCACAATCGGTGCCTTCGCCTCCCCCGGCAGCGCCCGCCACGCCTCCGCACTCGTGATGTATCGCGGAGTGATGGAATGATAAGCCCCATCCACCGGCCACTGGCTCGCTGGCATGTAGATCCCCTTCAACCCATAAGTCCCCGGAGGCACCGGCATGAAGTTGTCATCCAGCCCGTCCCAAGTTTCCGAAAACTTGCCCCCATTCTCCACCGTCACCGTACGCACCACCCCCGCCGCAAACTGGCTGATGATCCAGTCCGGCTTCTTCTCATCCACTATCGCTAGCGTGACCCGGTAGGTCTGCGGCAGCGGACTCGTGGTCGGAAGTTGATAACTGACATCCACTCCCGCGAGCAAAAGTTGCGGAATCAGACACACAACTAGGGTACTCCGGCGCAGAAAAAATCGTCTCATTCGCCCCCTTTTTAGATGATCTGCGAGATCGCCCCCACGCTGTCCTGAAACGTGTCCACCTTCACATCCACACGCTGCAGCATGGTCAGCAGCAGGTTGCTCACCCGTGCGTCCCCATCCACCGGCCGCGAGCAGATCTTATAATGCTCAGTTGCATTGGAAACATCATACTTTCCGATCTTCGGCAGATTGAAGTCAACATGCTTTCCATGCTTGTAGCCCAGTGCTTTACCGCCTGCGAGAATGGTGGGGAGGTTGGCATTTCCATGGCTGTGTCCATACGCCATGCCGCTACCCCAAAGCACCTGAGTGGTATCCAGCAGACTGTTATTCTCCTCCTTGAGCTCCTTGAGCTGATCCAGGAAATAGCTGAGCTGACCGATAAGGAAGGTGTCCGTCTCCGTCAGGCGGCGCAGCTGCTCGGGGTCGCCGTTATGATGGGAGAGGCCGTGGCGTGTCTGCAGAATGCCGATCTCAGGAATGCCGCTGGCATTGCCCTCGCCGCCGATGCCGCATGTAATGACGCGAGTGGAATCCGTGCGCAAAGCCATGACCATCAGGTCATAGAAGAGACGGTAATACTCACCGGCCTCGGCCATGCTGAGCTTGCGCTGGAGGCGTGCAGCCTCGGCAGCGGGAACGGCGGGCTTGGGAACGTTCAGCCATTCGTCGGCGCGGCGGGTGCGCTCCTCCACCTGGCGCACGGCGGTGAGGTATTCATCGAGCTTGCTGCGGTCGGCGCTGCCGAGCTTGCCGTTCACGCGCTTGGCGTCGTCTGCCACGAGATCGAGGATGCTGCTACGGCGGCTGAGGCGGCGGCGGATGGTTTCCTTGCTGTCCTTTTCGACGCCGAAGAGCTGGTTGAAAATCTGCTGGGTGTTGCGCTCTGCCGGAAGCTGGATGCCATCTTTGGACCAGGCGAGAGAGGTGCCTTCGATGGCCATTTCGAGCGAGGAAAAGCGCGTCGCATTGCCCTGTACTTCGGCGATGAGCTGGTCGGCGGAAACGGTGTTGCGGAAGGCGCCGCCATCGCCGGGGACATTGGCGCCGGTGAGCCAGACTTTCTCGCAATTGTGATGCTTGCCGATCACCATGGGGTGGTGCAGACCGCTGATGGGCGTGATGTCGGCTCGATGCTTTTCAAGTGGCATCAGGGGCTTGGTGAATTCGTAATCCGCACCGGCCTTGTCGATCTGCCAGGTCAGGGTGTTCACACCGTTCGGGATGTAGAGGAACACACTGCGCTTGGGCTGCGAGGGCGCTGGCAGTGCACCCATGGATTCGAGCAGGGGCAGGGAAATCGTAGCGCCAAGGCCGCGCAGCATCTGACGGCGGCTCATGCGCCAGCGGTTGAGGTTAAGATTGCTCATAGGTGTGTGTTGCTGTTAGCGCTTCTGGAACAGGTTAGAACAAACGAAGGCCTCGACGATGTCTCTCAGGCGGTAGTCCTTTGCCTTGCTGGTGGCTGCGATGGCTTTCAGGTCTTCACGATCATCAAAGGACATGCTGCGGCGCAGGCCGTAGGTGGCGAGCTTCTCGATGAAGGTGGCGTTGAAGGCGTCGAGGTCTGAGAGGAGCAGTTTTTTGAAGTCATCAGCGGTCTGGTATTCGCGACCATCTGGCAGCTTGCCTGAAGCTTTGACCTTTGGGTTGGTGCCGGTGCCATCGGTGACCTCTTCGGTGCGCCAGCGGCCTATGGCATCGTAGTTTTCAAACGCGAGTCCCAGCGGATCGATCTTGGCGTGGCAGGAGGCGCAGTTCGCGTCGTGGATATGCGCTTCGAGCTTCTCACGCAGCGTGGCTTTGGGCGCAGCCGGATTGGTGGCGATGGGATCGACGTTTGCAGGCGGCGGGGGAGGGGATTTGCCAAAGATGGACTCCATGACCCACACACCGCGGTGGACGGGGCGATGGCGCACGCCGTCGGAGGTGAGCGAGAGGATTGAGGCCTGGGTTAGCAGTCCGCCGCGATGACTGTCAGCAGGCAGCGACACGCGCTGGAATTCAGCGCCCGATGCAGCGGTCTCGGGCAAGCCGTAAAACTGCGCGAGGAGCGGGTTCATCATGCTCCAGTCGGAGTGGAGCAGGTCGCGCAAGGTGTGGCCGCCCTGTAAAACCTCATGGAAGAATGCTTTGGTTTCTCCCATCATGCTGGATTCCAGCGCCTTGTCGTAGTCGGGGTAGAGCTTCTTGTCGGGCTGGAACATGCCCACTTTGCGCAGGCGCAGCCACTGGGTGGCGAAGGAGTCAGTGAAGCGGACGGAGCGTGCGTCTGCCAGCAGGCGGACCACCTGCTTTGAGAGCGTGGCCTTGTCATGCAGCTTTCCTTGCTCAGCCAGCGCAGCCAGTTCTGCGTCGGGCGTGGTGTTCCAGAGCAGGTAGGAGAGACGAGATGCGATCTCCCAATCATTGAGCGTGTTGCGTGCCGCGTTTTCGTCGCCCTCGGCAAGGAAAACAAAGCTCTTGGAGCAGAGGATGGAAAGCATGCCCGCCTTGACTGCGTCGCGGAATTTTTCTTTGGCCGCGAGTTCGGCCTTCACGATGCTCATGTAGCCATCGAGTTCTTCGTCGGTGATCGGGCGGCGGAAAGCTCGGCGTGCCAATGTGGCGAGGCACTCGCGCACCTGCTCCATGTTGCCCTCTTCCTGCGGCATGTAGTCATTCCGCAGCTTCTTTTCGGCATCGCTGACGAGCGGGCCGCGCCATGAGATGGAGTCCATGATGAGGAAGGGATAGCGGGGCTTTCCCTGCTCATCGGTGAGCTTCATCTGCCAGGGGATGCGGCCCATTTTGGTGCTGATAAACGGGGTGTCTCCATGGCGGCCTGAGCGTGGCAGGTTGGACGGACCGGGCACGTCATTATAGACTTCGATGTTCGGGCGGCCTTTGGGCAGATGCGCACGGAAGGTCACCGTGATTGGTTTGTCCTCAGGGGCGACGATGTCCTGCTCAAACAAGACGCGGTCCAGCTTTGCCTCGTACACTTTGATGCGCGGCGCACGGCCTTTGTCAGGCTTCAATCCGCTGAGCGTGTAGCTGATCTCATACACGCCGGCTTCGGGCAGCGGGTCTTTGAGCAAGGAGTAGCGGAAGATGTCTCCCGGCCACATGTCATAGCGCACTTTGTCCAGCAGGCCCAGCTCAAGCAGGCGCTCGCGATGTCGTTCGCTGATCTGCTCTTCATAGAGGACGGGCTTCGAGCCGCCGAACGGAACCACCGGTTTGGCGTTCTTCGCGGGAGGTGTGATGTCGGGGTAGGCCTCGTTCAAAACAGTCTCCGCCGCGGCAAGGTATTTCTCGATGTTGGATGGTGAGAGCGTGAGCACGGAGCCGATGCGCTCAAAGCCATGCCACTCAGGATCTTCCAGAAACGCGCCGGGATCCTTGGCGTCGTATTCCACGCCGAGAAGGTCGCGGATGGTGTTGACGTACTCGTCCCGAGTGAGGCGGTTGTAGCTCACCTTCGCACGTGAGGCCATGCGTGCGTGCTCGCCCTCTTTCATTCTTGCGGCGATCCATTCCACGACCTGCGCGGAGGCTGCTGCTTCGGGGCGCTTCTTCTCCTTCTTCGGCGGCATCTCGCCCGAATTGATGCGCTCCATGATCTCCAGCCACTGCGGCGTGTTTTCGAAGCCGACTTTGGGAGACAGGGTGTCCATGCGGAAGTCACCTTTCTGCACATCGGCGTCGTGGCACTTCAGGCAATGTTCTTCAAAATAGGACTGCACCCTGGGGTCAAGACTTGCGGCAGGCGCGGCCAGTCCAGAGCCGCAAAAAGCGGGCAGCAGGGCGGTGGCAAGGCATGGGAGCAGGTGGCGGGCTGGCATCGGATTTTCATACGGTGCGGCATGTCAATTCATGCAGTCCCCCCGAACTATCGGGGGGCGGAAACCGAGGCAGTCGCGGACAGAATCAAGGGATTAAAAATCATTTTTTGCCATAAGATTCCCCGAGCGCGGGAAAACCGGAGGATTAATCTCCACCTACAAATCTCTCCCTTTTTATGTCCGATTTTTCCGGTTCGTGGGTGCAGCGCCTGATGCGCGCATTGTTTGGGCAATTTCATTATCAGCCGCCGCCCTGGCTGCCGCGCTTTGCCCGTGCGGCGGATGATCATGTGCGACGGCATCCAGGCTGTTATGCCTTCGCCATTGTTTTCGCAGGCGCGATGTGCCTGATCGTGCCGCAGGTGCGTCACTATCTTGACGCGCACCGGCCACGACCTCAGGTGCGGCTGGAAGTGCGGCAGGTCACAGGCGTGCTGGTGATGCCTGAGCTCACTCAAATCATCAAAGAGAAGCCGCAACCGCAGCCGATGAAGGTGGCGTTCAATGCATCCCTGGCACGGCTGGATGCTGTTGGGAAGGCGGCCACTGGTGTCACTCTCTCTCCTGAACATCCCGGGACTTGGAAATGGACTTCTGACAAGCTGCTGGAGTTCACGCCAGCGAAGGACTGGCCTTCGGGGCAGGAATTCACTGTAAAGCTTGATCCGTCACAGCTGCCCAAAGAAGTGGCTTTGAAAGAGGCAAGCTGGAAGGGGACGACAGCGCCGCTGGTGCTCTCCGTTTCCAGCTCAGAGTTTGAGATCGATCCGCGCGATCCATCGCTGCAAAATGTTGTGGTGGGTTTCACCTCGACTCATCCTTTGGCCAAGGCACAGGTGGAGCAACTGGTGTCACTGGAGGTGGTGGGAGGCGCCAAAATTTTCGACTGGAAAGGAAAACAGCCCGACACGCTCTTCACGGTCACGGAAGGGAAATTCCAGCGCGAGTTCTGGATCCGCACGGCGCGCATCCAGGTGCCGGAGAAGGAGGACTATGTGAAGGTGACGCTGCACAAGGAAATTACCAGCACGGTTGGTGGCAGATCTCTGACTGCGGATCTCGTCTCAAAGGTGCGCGTGCCGGATGTGGACAGCGGTTTCAAGATCACCGAGACAAGCACGGACATCCTGAAGACAGAGGATGGCGAGCCTGAGCAGTTTCTCTTCATCAACACGGAAGGCTATGCAACGACGGAGAGCCTGATGAAGCATCTGGGTGTGTGGCAGGAGCCGGTCGGCTTTCAGATCGTGGATGTCAGCGGCCGCCGCGTCCATCCGGGCGTGAACGATGTGACGGAGGATATGCTGAAGAAGTTCGCCCCAGTGGCGCTCAAGCCGGTCGAACTGGAGCTGAGTGATGATCACCCGGCGACGACGCGGCATGCGTTCAAGTTTCTCACGGAAAAGCAGGGGCGTCTGTTTGTGCGTGTCACGAAGGGAGTCGAGGCTCTCGGCGGTTTCCGGCTCAGCCGGGAGGTGCGCACCTTTGCCTATCCTCCACGTTTTCCAAAGGAGGTGCAGCTGCTGGGGAAGGGGGGCATTCTGGCTCTCAATGGCGAGCGTAAGCTCTCGCTGCAATCGCGCGGCGTGCCTTTTCTGCGCGTGAACATGGCGCGGGTGCCGGCGCGGCAGGTGAACCACCTGGTGGTGATGACGGAGGGCGACTTTGCCAATCCCTACTTCACCATGTATGACCGTTTTGACGAATCAAACATCGCTCACTTCATGCGCCGTGTGCAGCCGGTGGCGATGAAGAACGAGTTTCAGGCCTGCTATTCGGTGATCGACTTCGCCAGTGCACTGCAAGCTCCAGATGCTGCAGATCCGGATGTATCGCGCGGTTTGTTTCTGCTCACAGCGGACGGAGTGGAACCCGTTTCTGGAGGCAAAAAGAGCATGGAGGGAGATGACGTGGAGGATGACTGGCGGGTAATGGATCAGGCGACGACGAAGCGCTTCGTCCTCGTCACCGATCTGGGCCTGATGGTGAAAAAGAATGCGGACGGCTCGCGCGATGTGTTTGTGCAAAGCATCCAGAGCGGTGACCCGGTGAATGGAGCTGTGATCACTGTGCTGGCCAAGAACGGCGAGTATCTGCTGCAGCAGACCACGGCCGACGGGCATGTGCTCCTGCCAGATGTGGCCAAGTTTCAGAGGGAAAAGCGGCCCGTGGCCATTGTGGCCACGCTGGGCAATGACCTGTCCTTTCTGCCGTTTGATCGTCCGGACCGCCTGCTCGACTTTTCACGTTTCGACATTGGCGGTGTGATGGCCTCGGAGAAGGAGGCGCTGGAGGCCTTTGTGTTTACCGAGCGCGGCGTGTATCGGCCGGGGGATGACATTCACCTGGGCGCGGTGCTGAAGCGCCGTGACTGGAGCGCCGGACTGGCGGGGCTGCCGCTGGAGATGGACCTTGTGAGCGCGAAGGACGAGGTGATCGACACGCAGAAGATCGTGCTGTCCGGAGACGGTTTCATGGAGGTCAAGATGAAGACGGATGAGACCGATCCAACGGGACGCTATATCGCGCGGCTGTATTTGATCCGAGGCGTCAATGACCGTCTCCGGCTTGGGCAGACGACCTTCAAGGTGGAGGACTTCCAGCCGGATCGCATGAAGATCGATGTGACGCTCACCGGTAGTGAACTCGCCGGGTGGCTGCAGCCGCGCGATATCAAAGCGGATGTCTCGCTGCAAACTTTGTTTGGTTTTCCGGCTGCCAAGCGTGTGCTGAAAGCGCGGATGGAACTGAGCCCGGGTTCATTCGCGTTCTCGCAGTTCCCGGATTTCATCTTCCACAATCGTCTGCCGGAGGCGGAGGACACGGAAGAGACTGAGGCGGGGCAGAAGATCAATCTCGGCGAAAAGACGACGGACGACACCGGTGCGGCGCAGTTTGATCTGGCACTCGAGCGTTTTGACAAAAGCTGCTTTCAGGTGAGCCTGCTTATCGAGGGATTTGAAGCTGATGGCGGGCGCAGTGTTCGCAGCGGGAAAAATTTCCTGGTGGCCGCGCTGCCTTATGTGATCGGTTACAAGCCGGATGCGAAGCTTGACTACCTGGGCAAGGACACGGTGGCCAATGTGCGCTTCATGGCCGTGGGGCCGGACTTGAAACCTTTTGCACCGAAGGATCTCATGGCGCGGCTGATTCAGATCAAGCATGTGTCTGTACTGACGAAGCAGGAGAGCGGCAGCTATGCGTATGTCTCCACGCAGAGGGAGTCCATGATGACGGAGACGCGGTTTGCGCTGCCGGTTGAAGGCGGCATTTATGCGCTGCCAACGAATGCGTCCGGTGGGTTCCGTCTGGAACTGCGTGATGCAGAAAACAATGTGGTCTGTGCCACGCCATTCACTGTGGTGGGCAAGGGAGACCTGGATCGCAGCATGGAGCGCGATGCGGAACTGGGCATCAAACTGGCGAAGGGTGCGTGGAATAGCGGTGAGTCGCTGGAAGCGAGCCTGAGCGCGACTTACACGGGGGCGGGACTCATTACCATTGAGCGTGAGCGTGTGTTGGGGTGGCAGTGGTTCAAGGCGGGCACGACGGCCAGCGTGCAGCACATCACGGTGCCGAATGACATTGAAGGCTCGGCGTATGTGAACGCGTCCTTTGTGCGTGCGCTGGACTCGAAGGAAATTTTCACCTCGCCGCTGAGCTATGCGGTGGAGCACTTCATTGCGAATCCGGACAAGCGGCGAATTGAAGTGAAGATCGATACGCCGGAAAAGGTGAAACCGGGGGACGTGATGAAGATTGGATTCTCGGCGGCGAAGCCTTGCAGGATCGTGGTCTATGCGGTGGATGCGGGCATTCACCAGATCAGCGATTACAAACTGCCGGATCCGCTGGCGCATCTGAGCCGCAAACGTGCAATGGAAGTGGAGACGGAGCAGTTGATGGATTTGATCCTGCCGGAGTTTTCGCTCATCGCGCAAAACAAGGCCTACGGGGGAGATGCGGACAAGCCGCTGCGGCTGAACTTGAATCCGTTTAAACGGCGCAAGGAACCGCCGGTGGTGTTCTGGTCGGGCCTGATCGCCGCGGGGCCTGAGCGGCAGGAAGTCAGCTACACAGTGCCGGATTATTTTGCCGGGAAGCTCAACGTCATGGCGGTGGCTGTGGCCGAGGATGCGGTGGGCCGCGCGGAGACCAGCAGCATCGTGCGCGGGCCGCTGGTGCTGACGCCGAATGTGCCGTTCTTTGCCGCGCCGGGAGATGAATTCATCGCGTCGCTCACGGTGGCGAACAATCTCGAAGGCTCGGAGGCGAATGCGCCGATCAGTGTTGTGGCGCAGGTGACGCCACACCTTGAAGTGATCGAATCGCCGAAGGGTGCGATCAACGTGGCCACAGGCAAGGAGGACACGGTGCGTTTCCGGGTGAAGGTGAAGGATGAACTTGGCGGCGCAGAGATCGCCTTCAAAGCGGAAGCCGCCGGGCAGGTTGTGCTGAGACGGGCGACGCTGAGTGTGCGGCCTGCTGCGCCGTACATCACGAATGTGCAGAGCGGGTACTTCCGCGAGAATGCGCATGACGTGAAGGTCACACGGGAGATGTATCCGCAGTATCGGAAGCTGAATGCTAATGTATCTGCGCTGCCTCTGGGACTTGCGCGTGGACTGGAGTCTTATCTGCACAAGTATCCGTATGGATGCTCCGAACAGATCACCAGCCGCGCTGTTGCACGGCTGCTGCTGGCGAAGGAGGTGGATTTTGGTTTTGATGCCGCGGAGTCCGCGCAGCAGCTGGACGGGGCCTTTGCGCTGTTGCGCAGCCGCCAGCATTCGAACGGTGGATTTGGCTACTGGGATTCGGATGCACTCACGGGCATGGATTATCTCTCCGTCTATGTGACACGGTTCCTGACAGAGGCGCGGGATGCGGGCCATGCGGTGCCTTCCGCGTTGCTGGAGGGTGCGCGCAATCGCATGAAGCAGATGGCGCGGCAGCCGGTGGGCAGCCTGGACGATGCGGCGATCCAGGCGGCGGCGATCTATTTGCTCACGCGTCATGGCGAAAACACCTCCACGTATGTGCTGAACCTGCGTGACAATCTGCGGCAGAAACATCAGGAGGCGTGGCGCGGGCATCTCACGGCGGCGTATCTGGCGGGAACGTATGCGCTGCTGCAGAAGCGTCCGGAGGCGGTGGTGCTGATGCAGGATTACTGGGCTGCCGTGCGCAAAGGCCAAGGGCAGGCACCCCTGAGGTGGCATGGCTGGTACTATGGAGATCCGCAGGTGAGCCAGGCGGAAGGCTTTGCAGTGGCCTGCAAACACTTCCCGGAACTGGCGGGGAACTTTGGTTATGATGATCTGTCTGTGATCACCGAGCCGCTGGCGCGCAACCGATTCAACACCATCAGCGCCGCCACGACGATCCTGGCGCTGAAGGCCTACTCCGACCTCGCGAAGCAGTCGGGCGTGAAGGTGTCATTGAGCGAACTGGCGCGGGCAGGTGGTCCGCCAAGCGTGCTGGTGGCGGAGACGACGGGTCTGATCCAGAGCGACTTCAGCGCCCAGGCTGGAAGCTTGCGCTTCGGTCTTGCACAGGAAGGCGGGCGTGATCTTGGCGCCTTCTATCAGGTGACTGAGGCAGGCTTTGACACCGGTGTGCCGACTCAACGCATCGCCGATGGTTTGGAAGTGTTTCGTGAGATTTTGGGAGCGGATGGCAAGGCGGTGGAAAAACTCAAGGTGGGTGAAGGCGCGCTGGTGCGGCTGAGTGTGCGCAATGTGTCTCCCGATGCGCTTAGCAACATTGCTGTGCTCGATTTGATGCCCGGCAGCTTTGAGCTGGAACCGAACGGGCTCAAGCCCGGGCGCGGCACGATCCCGGGCGCGGATTACGTGGATGTGCGCGAAGATCGCAATGTGTTCTTCTGCGGGCTGGGCAAGGGCGAGGTGAAGACCTTTTCGTACCGCATCAAACCGATTGCCGTAGGCAGTTATGCGATCCCGCCGGTGTTTGCCGAAAGCATGTATGACCGTGGCACCAAGGGACGCGATGGCGGTGGCAAAGTGAACGTGGAGTGACGGTCATGCGCCTGCTTCATCGCCTGCAGCGAATGCGCCTCCTGCGCTGGTCGGGAGAGGCATTGCTGCTGCTGGCGCTGATCTGGCTGCTGCTGCCGCAGCCGGAGTTATACCCGACGGAGTTTCGATTTTCACGCACGCTGGAGGATCGCAATGGCAGGCTGTTGCATCTGGCGCTGACGCCGGACGGGAAGTATCGGCGCTATGTGCCGCTGACGGAAATCAGCCCGGCATTGACCGAGGCGACGCTTACGCTGGAGGACCGCCATTTTTATGATCATCCCGGGGTGAATCCGCTTTCGATGCTGCGTGCGGCATGGGGCGTGGTCTCTGGCTCGACGCGAGGCGGTGGCTCCACGATCACGATGCAGCTCGCAAGGCTGCGCTATGATCTGCACACCCGCACGCCGTGGGGCAAGGCATGGCAGATGCTGCGTGCGGTGCAGTTTGAAAAACATTATTCGAAGGACGCCATTTTTGAGGCCTATCTCAACCAGGCGCCCTATGGCGGGAATGTGGAAGGAGTGGGGGCGGCGAGCCTGCTGTGGTGTGGGAAGCCGGCACGTGAGCTGACGATGCGGGAAGCGGTGACGCTCTCTGTGCTGCCGCAAAGTCCGACGACGCGGCGGCCGAGTGCGACGGGTGACAATGCGCGTCTGGCCGCGGCACAGCATCGGCTGTGGGAACGCCTGCGCGTGGAGAGGGGCCTGCCTGCTGATCCGCTGGATGCTGCTTTCACGCTGCGGCAGCTGCAGCCGGTGCCACGTGAGGCGCCGCATCTGGCGCGGCGACTGTTTGCCGAGAAGCCGGTGGAAGACCGCGCGGGGTCCGGGACGCCGCTGCGCTGCTCTTTGGATGGCAACCGGCAGCGTGGTGTGGAGGAGGCGCTCAATGATTATGTGGAGCGCAAGCGTGAGGTGGGAATCACCAATGCGTGCGCGCTGCTGGTGCATGCTCCGTCGCGGGAGGTGCTGGCCTATGTGGGATCCAGCCGGTTTCTTGACAGCTCGATTCAGGGACAGGTGGACGGAGTGCTGGCGCGGCGCTCGCCGGGATCGGCACTGAAGCCATTCATCTATGCGCTGGCGATGGAGCAGGGGCTGATCCATCCGCACACGCTGCTGCGGGATGGGCGCATGGCCTTCGGCAGCTACAATCCGGAGAATTTTGACCGCAACTTTGCGGGGCCGATTTCCGCGCAGGATGCGCTGTATCACAGCCGCAACATTCCGGCGGTGTCGCTGGCGCAGCGGCTGGATGCGCCGGGCTTGTACGGATTTCTCAAGGAGGCTGGCGTGGCTCTGCCGCAGCCTGCGGAATTTTACGGGCTGTCATTGCCGCTCGGTGGTGGTGAAGTCTCGATGGAGGAACTGGCGGAACTCTACGCGCTGCTGGCGAGCGATGGCGGCGCGAGGCGGCTGAGTTATTTCAAAACGGAGCCGAGTGCCTCCGCGGCCAAGCCCCTGCTCACTGCTGAGTCGCGATATCTGACGCGGGAGATGCTGCGCACGCGAGAAGGCGAGGCGGTGATGGATGATCCGGCGGTGACGTGGAAGACGGGGACCTCGCATGGCTTTCGTGATGCCTGGGCGGCAGGGATGCGCGGCGAGTATGTGCTGGTGGTGTGGATTGGTAATTTCAATGGCAAGGCCAATCCGGCCTTCATCGCGCGCGAGTGCGCGGCACCGCTGCTGTTTGAAACGTTTCGACATCTGCGGCTGCCGATGAAGCGTGAGGCACCGCCTGCGGGAGTTGCGCAGGTGGAGCTGTGCGCGGTGTCGGGGCAACTGCCCACGCCGCATTGCCTGCATCGCGTGCAGGGCGGGTTCATTCCTGGCGTCTCGCCGATCACACCGTGTGAGATTCATCGGGAGGTTTTGATGGATGCGGACACGGGGCTGCGAGTGGCGCGTGATGATGGCAGGCGTGGCCTGAAGCGTGAGGTGTTTGAGTTTTGGCCGCCGGATCTGCTGGAGATGTTCAAGCTTGCGGGAGTGCCGCGCAAAACGCCGCCGCCACTGAAGGCGAGCGCTGAATCTCTCACCGCGGCAGACATGGGCGCAGTGCCGAAAATTGTGTCTCCGCGAGCGGCGCTGGTTTACACCCTGCAAGCATCCGATGCGGCGCGGCAGACGATCCCGCTGCGCGCGGATACAGCGCCAGGAGTGAGCCGCGTTTTCTGGTTTGCCGGAGCACGGTTTCTAGGTGCCAGCGATCCCGCCACACCGGTGATGTGGACGGCAGCCGCCGGAAAATGGCGGGTGCATGTGCTGGATGATCAGGGGCGCAGCTCGGCGGTGGAGGTGCGGGTGGAAATGGTGCCGTGATGGCCCATTATTCCAGCGCCAGTTCCCTGCCTTCCAGCTTCAACAAAAACGCCTTTGCCTCCATGCCTCCCGCAAAGCCGGTGAGCTTGCCGTTTGAACCGATGACGCGATGGCATGGGGCGATGATGGAGATGGGGTTTTTGCCATTGGCGGCACCCACGGCACGCACTGCGGTGGGGTTGCCGATCTGCTCGGCGATCTGCGCGTAGCTGCGCGTTTGGCCGAATGGGATGGTGAGCAAGGCGGCCCAAACTTGCTTCTGAAATTCAGTGCCGGCGAAGTCCAGCTTCAGCACAAATTTTTCGAGCCGACCTGCAAAGTAGTCTCGCAGCTGCCGCTCTGCCTCGAGCAGCACGGGATGCTGCTTGTTTTCATGCAGCGGCCCAAGGCGAACGCGCTTCGGATCATCGTCTTCCCACAGCACCGCCGCCAGTCCATGGTCATTGGCCACCAGTGTGAGCGTGCCGACAGGTGAGGGCATGGTTTTGTAAAAGTAGGTCAAAGAGGTGGTGCTGGCTTTCATGGGGTAAATCATGGCCCTTCTGGACTGGCACGCTGGCCGTTTTCGGACATGAAGTTTATTTTAACTTCATGTCCGAAAACGGCCAGCCGTATCAGTGGAATGGAAGCAACATGCCGCATCTCCAAACACCATGAATCTCATTGATGACGATGCTGCCTACAGCGCCCTGAAATCCCGCGATCCACGCTTTGACGGCGTGTTTTACGTGGGCGTCACTTCCACGGGCGTTTACTGCCGTCCCATCTGCCCGGTTAAAATTCCCAAGCGCGAGAACTGCCAGTTTTATCCCAATGCCGGCGCAGCCGAAAAGGCATCCTTCCGTCCCTGCTTGCGCTGTCGTCCCGAGCTGGCACCGGGCCACGCGCCGGTGGATCAGGCCCACCGTTTAGCGGATCTCATTGTGCACCGCATGGATGAAGGGCTCGCGGATGATGGCGCGGGACTGGAAGAGATTGCGGCGCAGTTTCATCTCAGCTCGCGCCAGTTGCGGCGCATTGTGCAGCAGGAGCTTGGTGTTTCGCCCATTGAGCTGATTCAGACGCGACGTCTGCTTTTGGCGAAGCAACTTCTCACCGATACCAAGCTGCCCGTCATTGATGTAGCCTTTGCCAGTGGGTTCTCCAGCCTGCGCCGATTCAATGACGCTTTCAGCACTCATTATCGCATGCCGCCTACGCGCCTGCGTAAAGAAGCTGCGGCACATCTGGCCAAGCTTCACGCCACTGATACCTCCACGCTGCAACTGGGCTATCGTCCGCCTTACGATTGGGAGGCCATGCTGCAGTTCCTCGCGGGACGTGCGATTCGTGAGGTCGAATTCGTTTCGGGCGGCACGTATTCGCGCACGGTGCGGCTTGGTGACCACACGGGTTGGATCAAGGTGTCCAACGCGCCTGCCAAGAACGCGCTGCAGGTGGAGTTCACCCACTCGCTCGCTCCTGTTCTGCCTGCGCTGCTTGGCCGCCTGCGCAATGTGTTCGACCTCTCCGCGCGTCCTGATGTCATCGCTGCGCACCTGATGCAGGACCCGCGGTTGAAACCTGCCGTTTTGCAAAAGCCCGGGCTTCGAGTGCCCGGCGCGTTCGATGGCTTCGAGATGGCGGTGCGTGCCATCCTCGGGCAGCAGATCACGGTGCAGGCGGCCACGAAGATTGCCTGCCGGTATGCTGAGGCCTTTGGTGAAAAAATCGAAACGCCGTTTCCTGAGCTGAGTCGTCTCTCGCCCCTGGCCGCGAAGGTCACGCGCTCCACGGTCGAGGGCATCGCCAGTCTTGGTATCATTCGCACTCGGGCTGCGTGTATTCTCGCGATGGCAGAGGCCATCCGTTCTGGTGCTCTTCATCTGGAGCCGGGTGCCAATCCCGAGGCGACCATCGCTCAACTCGTGACCTTCCCGGGGATTGGGCCTTGGACGGCTCACTACATCGCCATGCGTGCGCTGCGCTGGCCGGATGCTTTTCCGAAGGAAGACATCGCGGTGCGGAACAAGTTGGGCGGAGTCACCGCGAAGCAGGCAGAGGAGATGTCACAGGCATGGCGGCCGTGGCGCAGCTATGCAGTGCTGCATGTGTGGAACAGCCTGTGACTATTTGGCTTTCCCAAACGCTGTCTTGAACGCCTGCGTGGTCGCCGGCCATTCCTTCTCGCGTTGGTGCAGCTCGCCGGGATAGCCGGCGTTCGACTCCCAGTAGGTGTGAGACCGCACGTCGTTCGCTTTCAGGAAAGCTGCCATCGATTCGACGAAGGAGGCTGCGTCGGGACCCCACACGCCCCACTCGTCGATCTGGAAGGGTTTTTTGTGAGCTTTGGCAAAGGCGAGCATGCCGGTGAGGTTCCATTCATTGTAGCCGTAGGGACTGACGCGCTTTTCCCAGGCTTCCTTGGGATCGTTGGTCTCCCAGCCTTCGCCACCCATGACCTTCGGCTTCCAGTACACATCCTGGCCCACGAGGTCCACGTAGTCGTCTCCGGGCCACATGGGGCGGGGATCGCTGGCGCCTTCGGTGGTGGAAAAGCAGAAGCGGAACCGCGCTCCACCCGGCACGCTGCGGAAGACACCATGGAAGCGTTTCCAAGATTCGATGAAGTCCGGGATTTGCGAGGCCTTGGATCCGCCCACGCCCCAGGCGAACCAATCGCCGTTCATTTCGTGGCTCGGGCGAATCACGATTTCGTAGTCGCCTGGATTGTTTTCCAGGATGGAACCTGCCAGGCACTTCCAGTGTTCGTCATAGGCGCCCGTCTTCGCCTCTGCATAGCTGGCCCCGTTGATGATGATGGGCACATCATAGACCAGCCGGCGGTCGCCACGCTGTCCATACACGGTCTGGCTCAGCCAGCTGGCATAGCGGTAGTTCTCCCACTTTTGAAAATCCACGGTGCAGAGAATGACGTCCACCTTGCGGCCCAGCCAGGTTTCGAAATCCAGCACGCGCTGCATGGAGTTCTCTCCATGGACGCCGAGGAGCGGCTCGGCGGAAGCTGAAACAGAAAGCAGGGAGGCGAGAGCGGCGAAGAAAGCGGAGCGTAGGAGCATGAGGGGGCGCTGATCTTGTGCGGAAGCGTCAGCGCGGAGAGGGTGGGATTCGAACCCACGGTGGGGATAAACCCACGCCAGTTTTCAAGACTGGAGCCATAAACCACTCGACCACCTCTCCTGGTGCTGCGTTGCGGAATCGGGACCATAGGCAATGGGATGCAGCCTGCCAAGAGGAAGTTTTGCGGGAGCTGCAAGTCTGGATTGATCCCTGACGGGGTGGCATCCATGGTCATCGGAAATGATTCACCCAACCGCCCTGATCGATCCGAGCGCCCAAATCGACCCGACGGCCGAAATCGGCCCGTATGTGATCATCGAGGGCCCCAGCGAGATTGGCGCGGGATGCAAGATCGAGGCGCATGCGCAGCTGGTGGGGCATGTGGTGGTGGGGGAGGGGACCAAAATCGGACGTGGGGCGGTGATTGGTGCCGAACCTCAGGACCTGGGATTTGATCCCGCCACGCAGAGCAGTGTCATTTTGGGCAAGAAAAATGTGATCCGCGAGCATGTGACGATTCACCGCGGCAGCAAGCCGGGGGCTGCGACCCGCATCGGTGATGGTAATTTTCTTATGGTGGGCTGCCACCTGGCGCACGATGTGGTGCTGGGAGACAAAAACATCCTCGCCAATTCCGTCCTGCTGGCCGGCCATGTCCACCTGGGGAACGGGGCCTTTTTGGGCGGCGGTTCCGTGGTGCATCAGTTTCTACGCATTGGCGATTTTTGTCTGATGCAGGGAAACAGCAGTTTCAGCAAGGACCTGCCGCATTACTGTGCCGGCAGCCGCATCAACCGCATGACGGGCTTGAACGTGATCGGCCTGCGGAGGCAGGGTTTCACCGCTGAGGACCGGGCGTCGGTCAAAGAGCTGTTTCAGCTGCTGTTCTGCAGCGGGCTGAACCGGTCCCAAGCCCTGCAGGAAGCGGGCGGCAGGGAGTGGTCCGAAAAGGCACGGCGGATGCTGGAATTTGTGCAGGCACCGAGCAAAAAAGGGGTGTGTTCCGTGCGTCGCGGTACGGAGGACGATTGAGGCGAAAAAACTCCGGCTTTTTCTTGTCACCGCGATCCCAGTAGCCTATTTAGGGGACTCTCATCTTCCTGCCTATTTAGGGTGATGCTCTCTCGTGTTATGATTTTTTCAAGATTTTGCGTGACGGTTCTTGTTTGCGTCCTGGCAGCCGCCGGGGCGGCAAGCGGGCAATCCCTTCTCGACAGCCTCACGAGCGATTTAAATATTCGCGGTTTAACGACCACGATGGATCCCGAAACGGGCATCGCGACGGTGACAGGCGACGTGCATATTCACTACGGAAACGTCGAAATGCGCTGTGGCAGTGCGCAGTACAACCAGTCCACTGGAGAAGTGATTGCCAAGGACGGAGTGACGATCTGGCGGGATGGCACGATCTACCGCGGGGATTCGATCACCTACAACTCGATCACGGGTGAGATGTCAGGCAGAAATGTGATCACCGGCATCGCGGCGGGAACGTCTGGCATTCCAGGCACCGCGCTGACGGGCAGCGGAGGCGGTGCCGGCGGCGGCGGATTCAGGAGAACGGCGGGCATGTTTTTCTTCAAGGCGGAAGATTTCCACTCCAGCAGCAAGTTGGAGAACCGGATTGATGCCACAGGGGTGTCCTTTACCTCGCACGACGTGCAGGATCCGAATTACCGGCTGGCAGTCAAAGAGCTGACAATTTATCCGGAAGACAGGGCCATCCTCAAGGATGTGAAGATGTATGCCGGGAAAACACCCTTCTTGTGGGTGCCGAAACTGACGAAATCTTTGGATGAGGAGACAAACCTGCGGCTTGGGCCCGGCTTTCAGAGCCGCTGGGGCGCCTTCCTGCTCACACAGCTGGCCGTGGTGCATGGCGACCACACTTATGCGAAGTACAAATTTGACCTCCGCAGCAAACGTGGCGTGGGCGCCGGGGTGGATTTCATCTCGCTGCGCCACAGTGCGAACCGGCAGAATTTTGGCACGCTGAAGCTTTACGGTGTCAACGACACCGCCCCCAACACGAATGCGACCAGCGCAACACGATATGCGGTGCCGACGAACCGTTATCGCGTCAACTTTCAGCATCGTATCTACCTGCCCGGGCCTGATGTTAACACTTGGTATCTGGATTTCGACATCAACAAGATCAGCGACATCCACTTCTACGAGGATTTCTTCTTCAACGACTACCGGACCAATCGCGAGCCGGACAACCTCGTTTCCCTCATTCACACGAATGACTCCTACGTCGCCACGCTGATGGCGAAGTTTAAGCTGAACAACTTCTACCGCACGACAACCCGTCTGCCCGAGCTCTCCATTGATTTTACCCGGCGGCCGCTGTGGAACACGGGGATCTACCATCAGGGGACGATCAGTGCCGGCATTATTGGTGAAGTGGTGGGCAACCAGGAAAAGGCCGAACTTCTCCGCCTGCAGGCGCTGGGGGCGGGTGGTCTGCCAGGTGTGCTGGGGGATCCACTGGGCACAGCGGCTTCCTCCTTCCTCAGTCTCGCGGGGCAGTCCCGCAATGCCACTCTGACACCTTTGGATGTGACGCAGGGGCTTGGAGCCATCTCCAGCAGGCTTCGGCAGCCGGGTTACGGGCGCTTCCACACCTATCATGAGTTTCTGTACCCGAAGACCTTTATGGGCTGGCTGAATGTGACGCCGAGGATTGGTGCGGGCCTGACAAGCTACACGGGCATCGTCGGCAGCGTGACCGGGCTCAGCCACTACACCCGAGGCATTTTCAGCATGGGCCTGGACGTTTCCTTCAAGCTCTCCAAAAACTGGAGTGATGTGCAGGTGCCGCTTCTCGGACTCAACGGCATACGCCACGTGTTCCAGCCCTACTTGAACTATTCTTACCTGGATGCAAATCAGAACGCCGGCCTGCCTGCGATCGACAGGCTTTCCTCCACCACGAGGCCGCGCTCCATTGATGTGCCGTTGTTTACTGCGGTGGACAGCCTCAGATCATGGAATGTGGCGCGTGTTGGTTTCCGCAACCTGCTGCAGACCAAGCGTGACTACATGGGCAGCAATGGGTACGGTGGTTTTTGGGAGACGCCCAATGGCGGGGACGAGCAGACCTACACCTGGGCGGGCATGAACACGTACGTGAACGTTTTTGGCAAGGACCCGGAGTATGGCCGAAGCCTCTCCAATGTTTACAATGAACTGTTCTGGGTGCCGGTGCCCTGGGCCAGCCTGAGGTCTGACGTGCAGCTGCCGATTCAAGGCGGGGTGGGAAGCTTCACCGAAGCCAACAACAGCGTCACGTGGCTGATCAACAAAAACGCGTCCTTTGAAATGGGGCACCAGTACATTCACGACCACCCGTTTTTCCGCAACAGCAGCCTGCTTTACACGCGCTTTTATGCCCGGCTGAACGAGGACTTCGGCTTTAACACCTACCACATCTACGAAGCGACGGGGGGCATCCTGCAGTTTCAGAGCTACAGCATTTCGAAGGACTTGAGCAGCTGGGTTGCTTCCTTCGGTGTGATGTCACGCAACAATGGCAATGGCATTTCAGACTTCGGTCTTCTCCTGTCCTTCACTCTCAAGGACTTCCCGAAATTCAACTTCGACCTGGACATGGATCCGAATCCTGGTGGTCGCGGCGGCAAGCAGTAGTCCTCACGTGATTGGAGCGGGTGATATTTCGCCTCGGTGCTGCCAAGCTGGCCGTTTGAGGGATGGGGAATACAGTCAGGCCGCGATTTGTTGAACGCTTAGCATCGCCGTGTCTGGAGTGAAGCGCGTCGCTTTTGGAAGATGAACATCGTTCTCTTCGTCGCCTCTTCCGCCACTCGCGCATGAGCGCTCACTCACATGCATAAAAACGAAATCTCATTGCCTCCGCAAAGGTGGCAATGAGATGACTGTTTGGGAAAACTCGCTGCTCCAAACGGCTTACATGCTGCCACCGCTCTTGGCGAGGAAATTGAGGGCCAAGGCTGCTACAGCAAGGAGGAAAACTAACCAGGCAAGAGGCATGAAATGAGAAAAGTGAAGGTGAGTCTGTCAGGAAGGGGCTTCAAGGAATCGGCTTCAAAGTGCTGGCGAACTTCTCGTTGGACCAGGTGCTGTTGGCTTTGGAAAAGGTTTCCCAATCCTGTTTGAGCACTTCTGGAACCTTGACGGGAGAGCCGCCTTCTTTGTCGACGAAGCCGGCGCTGTCTGATCCAAGGAGCTGCACGGTCATCAAGACAGCGGAGAGCACGAAGCAGATCACCGACAATGGCACCAATCCGGCTTCCGGGTCTTTTTCTTCATAAAACTGCTCTGCGTCCGCAGCGGCGCTGCGCTTCACCGGAGCGCTTGGAGGCGCCGAAATGGAGGGGCGCTGCATGGCCTGAGTAGGCTGCAGCTTGACGGTTGCTTTTGGGAGTGGGGCAGCACCACCGGTGGCGCCGCCAGCCATGGGGCCGGTGCCAGCACCAGGTGCTGAAGGAGGACGAGGTCCGGGTGCCTTCTGCAGAGGGACGGTTGGAGCGCCGGTTTCCGTGCGGGGTGGCGGGGCGGCTGGATTCTGGCTGAGGGGACGGGTGGCTGCCGGCAGGCCCGCCATGGGTGGAGCGGCCGGACGGGGCGGCATGGGAGCGCCGGGGGCCGAAGGTGCCACGGGAGCGCCTGGGGGCCTCGGGGCCGTAGGCGGAGCCAGCGGACGTGCCGGAGGGGGCATCGAACCCGACGGAGCTGGAGCGCTCGGAGGAGGGGAAGAAACCACAGGAACAGCGGCGGTGACCTTCCGGGACGGCGGAGACATTGGCGGCGCAGGCAGCTTCACCGGAGTGGTGCTGGACTTGGGCGCAGGCGGCGGAAGGGGGGCCGAGGGCAGCTGAATCGGAGCTGTGGACTTCTTCGACACCATGGGAACCACGGAGGTCGTGTTGAAGGAGGCTGGAATGCCGCCGGTAGCCGGGGAAATGGGGGCCGTGGACTCACGAGGCTGGGTGACACCAGCACCAGGACGCCCACGCAGGGTGATGCGCACGGTCTCCTTTTTAAGCGGGACGGCGGCTGTCTTTGGCGTTGAGCCAGAAGGTGGTTGGGGTGGCGTGTTTTCGGGTTCGCTCATGGTTCAAAGACTGGAAAATGAATGATTCAGAGAATTCCCCTACATTTAGCGAAATTCGCCCCCTTGCGTCAATCCCTTTCTCCTGATGCCCTTGCAAATGTCGGATCGCTGCCCGTTAGTTGCTCATTCGGCGGCCTGCAACCACGGCCCCCGGACCCTATTTAGCATGAAAATTCTTGTCACAGGCGGAGCTGGATTCATCGGCTCCCATACCGTTGAGCGTCTCATTCAAGATGATGCCGCACAGATCACGATCATCGACAGCTTCAACGACTATTACAATCCGTCGATCAAGAGGGAGAACGTGCGAGCGCTAGGGCCGAAAGTGGTGGTCCGGGAAGGAGAAATCACCGATCCCCAGTTTGTGGCTGAAACTTTCGAAAAGGGTCATTTTGACGCGGTTATTCACCTTGCGGCCCGGGCCGGAGTGCGCCCCTCCATCGAGCAGCCGGAATTGTACATCGACACCAACATCAAAGGCACATTCCATCTGCTGGAGGCAGCCCGGCGCACTGGAGTGAAGCACTTTGTTTTTGCCAGCAGTTCCTCTGTCTATGGCGTGAACAAGAAAGTCCCGTTTGCAGAGGCGGATCCCATTCTTCAAACCATCAGCCCCTATGCCATGACCAAGATGGCAGGCGAGCAGATGTGCTCAAACTACAGCCATCTCTATGGCATCAAGACGGTGGCTCTGCGTTTTTTCACTGTCTATGGCCCACGCCAGCGCCCTGACCTGGCCATTTCCAAATTCAGCCGTCTCATTGAAGACGGCAAGCCAATCGACAAATTCGGCGATGGCAGCACTGCGCGGGACTACACTTTTGTTCATGACATCGTGGATGGCATTGTCGGTGCGCTGAACTATCGCAGCGGCCCTATCTGCGACATTTTCAATCTCGGCGGGTCGCAGACCGTCACGTTGAATGAACTCATCACCAACATTGAGCATGCCCTCGGCAAGAAGGCGGTCATCAATCAACTGCCTGAGCAGCCCGGCGATGTGCCGCTGACCTCCGCCGATGTGAGCAAGGCAAAGTCTCTGCTGGGCTTCAAGCCCACGACCACGATAGCGCAAGGGGTGCCCGCCTATGTGGAATGGTTCCGCGAGATGCGGGCGCGAGGGATCGCGGTCTGCTAGAAATGAGGTGCTGAAACGGTGCCTTCCTCGATCTCCTGGCGCCGTTTGCGGACGATGCCGTCGGCAATGTCTGTGACCATCTCCTCCAGCAGGAGGCGCAGATGGCTGCCGGAGCGGTAATCGGCGGGAGCAATGTGTTTCACCCGGTCGGCCACGCCCGTGAGCTGGTAGCACTTGCGGAAGCTGCTGCGGCTGACTTCATCTGGATTGTACACCGCCACAGCATGTCCGCCGTAGCGTTTCATGAGGGTGAAGCACGGCACGTCCGTGGGGCCGTCTCCCACATAGATCATGTGCTGGAAAGGGATGGGGCGCAGTTCATGGGCCATGTGGTCATTCACGTCCTCATGAGGCTCCAGCATGCCTTTGTTGATGCGAAAGATGTACTGGGTCTTGGTGGTGTGGCTGATCACGCGCTTCGGGAAGGTGATGCGGCCGTTTTTGTCCTCGCCGAATTCGCAGCCGAAGATGCGCTTCACAAATGGCGCCAGCGCGGACCCGTCCAGCAGCGCCTTGAGGCCACTGGATATGATGTAGTGCTCGATCTTCACCCCCAGCAGCCGGTGCTGGTCATTGAGAACTTTGTTCAGCTCGTCGAACAACTCGGGCACCCCGCGGAAAAAATTCAGTTTTGAGCCAAGTTTCCGCAGGTCGTCGTTGGTGGGACGGTCCATTTCGAGGTAGTCGAGCATGCATTTGAGGTAGGCCAGTTCGCCGTCGTATCCTTCCTGATTGACCAGCTCACGGCTGCGTTTCCAAAACTGCTCGGGATTGATGCCGAAGTGAGGGAAGAGCGTCTCGTCCTGCATGTAGGTGGGACTGAGCGTCTGGTCATAATCGTAGATGATGCCGATGGTGGTCTGCTGGGATGCCATGCTGGGGAAATTGACGGTTATTTGCAGTGGTGGACGATTGTTTACAGTTGTTTCAAGCCACTGCCAACCACGCCTTCATACGAGTGATTTGAACGCCCCGGAAATGTCGGCATGCTCGAATTCGAAGCCCATTTCAGCGGCGATGCGAGGAATGACGCGCTGGCCGCTCAGCAGCATTTCTTCCGCCATTCCACGCAGCAGCAGCCGGAGCACGAAAGCGGGGGCATGAAAGAAGGCCGGGCGATGAAGAGCTTCGGCGAGCTTTCGGGTGAACTCCGCATTCGTCACTGCGCCCGGTGCGCAAAGATTCACGGGGCCGCTCACTGTTTCCGTCTCGAGCGCCTTGAGAATGATCTGCACCGCGTCATTGAGGTGGATCCAAGACATCCACTGCTCGCCGCTTCCCAGCCTGCCGCCGAGACCGAGGCCAAAAACGCGACGCAGCAGGGGAAAGGCCCCGCCGTCACGGCCCAGGACCATGCCCGTGCGTAAAGAGACGACTCGCATGCCCAGGGCCTCCGCCCGGTGTGCGGCCCTTTCCCAGCCTGCGCAAACATCCGCCAGGAAGCCCTCACCGCGTGGAGAGGTTTCATCCACGATGGCCGACCCGCTGTTGCCATAAAATCCAGCGCCGGAGGCGCAGAGGAGCACTTTCGGGCGGTTCTGCTCCTTCCACGTCCCCAGGTGCGCAACGAGAGCTTCCGTGAAATCCACCCTGCTTTTCCAGATCCGATCCCGTTTCTCCGCAGTCCACAGCCCCATCAGCGATTCCCCGGACAGATGCACCAGCGCATCCAGCTTTGTCTCCGGCAGCGCATGGGCCGCCTGCCGCGGCTGCTGCAAGTTTTCGTCTGCCACGGGGGCTCCTTTGCTTCCACGGGAGTAGGCCACGATCTGATGGCCCTTGCCATGCGCCAGCAAAGCAAAATGACTGCCGATGAAACCCGTGGCGCCTGTGAGGCCGATGCGCATAAACCCTGTAACGTTCTTAACGTCCGGGAGGTTTCTCCAGAATGACACAGCGGAAGGAGCGCCCCATCAGCGCTGGATGGGTGAGAGACTGGAACTGGCGCATCGTGGCTGCATCGGGCTGGCTGCCTTCCAGGCTTTGAATCCAGGAGGTGGCCATGCGCCCCAGAACACGGCCTTGCAGGTCATATTCACGCTGCGCAAGTCCATGCCGCAGGGCTTCCTCGATCAGGCGCGTGAAATTGATGTGAGTTGTGAGATCGCACTCGCCCAGCCCTGCCAGCACCTGGCCATCCATTTGGTGCTGATGGTAGCGACGAATCGTGCCCTCCGCCCGTGCGTCCGCATGAAACTCCTCCGCATCCAGACCGTAGTCGGCAATGAAGATGGCACCGCGAAACGCTGAATGTGCGAGGTCACGAATCCAAGCCAGCATGGCGAGATTGATTTCCAAGACGTGGCCGGTAGCGAGGTCGTGCGGCAGGTGTTTTACCTCGGCCTCCAGATTCCCGCAGGAGCAGTCTCCTGGAATGAAGCGAAAGGCTTCCGCGCCGTCCGATTCCACGAACAATTCCTCCCAGCGCTCGCCGTTCCACCGCACGAGGTGGACCGGAAAGGCGTCCGGCAGTTCGTTGCACAAGAAAAAAGCATGGGCCGGGCTGGTTTTGAGATCGGCAAGGCTTTCCACCCAATGCACCGGGCGTCCTTCAAGCCTGCGGGCTTGAGCCTCACGATATCGGGCGTTCGGCTCCACAATGAGGTAGCGGATGCCTGTACCGCCAAGAGCGTCCATGACATCCTCTGCCAGCTGGCCGTCGTGGGCGCCTTGCTCAATGATGGTAAAATCCGCGGGTTCCCCCAGATCCCGCCACTCCTGCAGAGCCCGCATGGCGAGCAGCTTCCCAAACAACGGACCCACGCTCACGCTGGTGAAAAAGTCGCCCTGACGACCGATTTTGCGTGGCCCTGCGCCATAATAACCATGCTCAGGATGATAAAGCGCCAGTTCCATGACCTGTGCAAAGGGAAGCCGGCCGGAGGGCGTGGCGGCGAGTTTTGCGCGAAGGATCTGGGGCAGGGAAGACATGGAGGAGAACCGAGGGAAAGGACTGGCGCAGAATGTGAAGGGGGGGTAGTTTGTCCGCTCTTCTTTCTTCCCAATCCATGTTCCGTGATGATCCCGATCTTAAGCCTGTGCGCAACTGGCGTGGCGAAGCCGGCCTGAAACTGCCCTTTTACCGCCGCGGCTGGTTCAGCGCCTTGATGGCCTTTGCGCTGCTTTGCGTGGTGGCTGCTTTTGGTGTGTACAGCGTTATCGTGGCACCCTTGAGGCGGGACGCAGAGAAATTTGATCTTGAGGAACTCAAGAAACTCGAGTCTGCGAGCATCATTTATGATCGTGACGGCGATGAAATGGCCCGTTTGTACGTGCTGAATCGTACGCCAGTGCCGGTGACGGATGTGCCGCAGCACTTCATCGACGCGCTGGTGGCGCAGGAAGATTCGCGCTTCTTCAAGCATGATGGCGTGGATTACATCGGCCTGGCCCGAGCGGTGAAGGAAAACATCGTGGCCCGCGAAGTGACGCAGGGTGCGAGCACGATCACGCAGCAGCTGGCCCGGCAAACCTTCAAGCTGCTGGAGCGCAGCTACAAGCGCAAGATTTTGGAGGCCTTCATCGCCCAGCGCATTGAGAAGCAGTTTTCGAAGCCTGAAATTCTCGAATTCTATCTGAACCGCATCTTTTTCGGCATCAACTTTTACGGGATTCAGGCCGCTGCTCGTGGCTATTTTGGCAAGGACGCCAAGGATCTCACCGTCGAGGAGTCGGCGACGATTGTGGGGCTGATCAAAAGCCCGAACAACATCCAGCCCATCAAGCATCCGCAGCGCGCGCTGAAGGAGCGAAACTATGTGCTCGAGCGCATGTCCATCGAGGGCACGCTGACGAAGGAGGAGGCGGCAAGGCTGAAGAAAAAGCCGCTTGTCACCGCTCCGCAGAGCTCCGACCCCCGCCTGAGCTACGTCTTTGACTCGGTGCGTCGGGAGGTGGTGGAACTCGTGGGTGAAGAGCGTGCCTCCATCGGCGGCTTCAAGATTTACACGAGCATTGATCAGGATCTGCAGAAAGCCACGGAAGAAGCTGTCACCAAGCGGATGGCTGAAGTGGAAAAACGCGCAGGCTACGAGCACCAGACCTTTGCGCAGTTCCGCGCGATCATGACCGACTACCGCGCGCGCATGAGGCGTGGTGAGATCGACCCGGCCACGCCCAAGCCGCTGCCGGAATATCTGCAGGCAGCCGCTTTGATGATCGATAACAAAGACGGCAGCATTCTTGCCATGGTGGGCGGAAGGGATTTCGGAGACAGCCAGTTTAACCGTGCGACAGACGGAGTGCGTCCGGCGGGGACTGCCTTCACACCGCTGGTGTACGCGGCGGCATTCAGCAATCCAGGGCTTTATCCTGGCACCAAGGTGGACGACGCACCTCTGGACAACCGCCGCGTGATGATCGGCGGTCTCACCGGCATTCTCGGAGAGTGGGGCGCGGAGGTGGACAATCCGAAGTGGACCCAGGCGCCGATGAGTTCTCGTGAGGCGCTGATCCAAGGCCGCAATTCGGCCACGGTGCGCCTGGGAGAGCGTGTGGGCGTGCCCATGGTCAAACAGGTGGCGCAGAAGGCGGGCATCAGCTCCGAAATGCGGGACTATCCCTCGATGTTTCTGGGAGCAAGCGAGGTGCGGCTGAGTGAGATGTGCCTGGCGTACTCGAATTTCCCCACCCTGGGCAGCCGACCGCAGAAGCTGAACCTGATTCAGCGCATCACCGACAACAATGACAAGGCGGTGTTTCAAATCTCTGAAGCGGCCCTGCGCAGCGTGCAGAGCATGGACCCCATTGCCGCCTACCAGACGCACACCTGTCTCGTGGATGCGCTGCACCGGGGCACCGGGAGTCCGGCGGTCAGTGATTACAAGCTCGGCGAATTCACGGCCGGAGGCAAAACGGGCACGCATTACGAGTTCAAGGATCTTTGGTTCATGGGCTACACCTCGGGAGTCACCTGCGGCGTGTGGGCTGGCTTCGACAAGCAGAAGACCATCTATCCCGGCGCCTTTTCCAACCGCATCGTGCTGCCGGTTTGGACGGACATGGTGAATGCCAGCATCACACGTTACGTGCCGCAGGAGATCGAACCGCCGCAGACGGCGGAGCGTGTGGAGATGTGCCAGCGCAGCGGCATGCGCGCCACCGACTACTGCTACGAGAAAATCAAGGGACCTGACGGCCGTGAAAAATCCGTGCGCGCCACTTACTTCGAATATTTGCGCCCGGGCACGCCGCTGGAGGGTTTTTGCAATCTTCACACCGGCGAAGGACTGCCAGTCGAGATCAAGCAGTTTGGCTACCAGTCCCCCATCAGCGCTTTTGGATCCGCCCCTCTCATCGCGGAGACTTCCAAATGGGTGAACGTTGAGCCTGTGCGCATGCGGGCTCTCACGGTGATCGGCGAAGATCCTTATAATTCGGAGATGGCGGTCCCACGTGCCAGCCCGGTCAACGATGACGGCACGCCGATCCGCAAAGCCATTCCTGTGGATGCCGTGGACGGAGGGGATGACGATGGTCCGAAGCTGAAGCTAGCTCCGCCGCCGCCCATGAAGATCGATTTTTGATTGAGCGGGCCGCGCCGATCCGTGAAGGCAGCGACTACTTCTTTTCGTGTTTTTTGAGAAGCGGGGCCGCCACTTCCTCAACGTAAGCCTGGCCCGCAGCGGCGCATTCCTTCAGGACCGTTATCTGGCTTTTGAGAAAGGACCGGCCGTGGGGAGATTCGAAGAAGGCAATCCAGGCCTTGATCTCTTCATGGGAAAAATGTTTTTCATAAATGGGCACCATTCTTTCGATGAAGTCCTGCGGGTTGAGCTTTGCAGACAGCTCCTTCCAGAATGCAGCCGGAACATCCGGGTTGGCACGGCTTTGCAATTCAATGTTGTTCTGGATGTCCGCAAAACTCAGCTCGGCGACGTGGGTCAGTTTGAGAAACTTGCGAATGTCCTGAGTCAGAGCCGAATCGGCGTCTTTGGCCTGGGCTGTGAGGGTGCATGCAAGGAGGAAGGTGAAGAGGATGGCGCGCATGATTGCAAGGCTGGCTTTCAAAGGGATGGTCCGGAGAAAAACGGGTGTGGTCAGCGTGCAGCATTTACCTGAGCAGCATCTTTCCTTTTTCTGCGTCAAATTCATTCTCCCACCTGGCCACGACGAGCATGGCCACGGTGTTGCCGATCAGATTGGTGATGGCGCGAGCTTCAGAGAGGAAGCGATCGATGCCGAGGATGAGAGCGAGTCCGGCTACTGGGATGGTATGCGTGGCGCCGAGGGTGGCGGCCAGTGTGATAAACCCACCACCGGTGACTGCAGCAGCGCCTTTCGAGGTGAGCAGCAGAATGCCAAGAATGCCCAGTTCCTGCGCCAGGGAGAGGGGTGTGTCGGTGGCCTGGGCCACGAACAGCGCGGCCATGGTGAGGTAGATGCTGGTTCCATCCAGATTGAAGGAGTAGCCCGCGGGCAGGACGATGCCCACAACCCCGTCAGAACAGCCGCTGTTCTCCATCTTTCGCATCAAGCCTGGCAGTGCGGCTTCCGATGAAGAGGTGCCGAGCGTGAGCAGCAGCTCCTCCTTGATATGCCGCAGGATCTTCCACAGGCTGAATTCGTTCCACCAGGCAATGGAGCCGAGCACGACAAAAACAAACAGCAGGCATGTGAGATAGACGCAGCCCATGAGGAGCATGAGGTTCCCGAGCGCGCCAAATCCGAACTTGCCGATCACATACGCCATGGCTCCAAAAGCCGCGATGGGCGCGGCCTTGGTCACAATGCTGACAATGCCGAAGAACATCTGCGACACCGAGTGCAGCATGTCGTTGATCATTTTGGCGCGGTCCCCCATTCTGGCCAGTGCCACGCCGGCCAGGATGGCAATGAACAGCACCTGAAGAATCTCCCCTTCGGAAAAGGCGCTGACAAAGGTTTTTGGGATGATCTGCATCAGGTGCCCGACCACCGTCAGCTTTTCTCCCGCCTTGGTGTAGCTGTCGAAATCCTTCTGGTCGTCAGCGCTCAGCACGATCTCCGCCGGATTCATGTGCATGCCCGCACCTGGCTGCACCCCCTTTGCCACCATCAGTCCAATGATCAGCGCCACGGTGGTCACCAGTTCAAAATAAATCAGCGCCTTCAGACCCACGCTGCCCAGCTTTTTCAGGTCTCCCATTCCGGCGATTCCATGCACCACCGTGCAAAAAATGATTGGTGCGATCAGCATCTTCACCGCGTTTACAAAGGCCACGCCCAGGGTTTTCAGCGGGATCGACTCGGAAGGCCAGAAACACCCCATCAGGATGCCCAGCAGGATCCCGACCAGCACCTGCACGTAGAGATTTTTCAGCCATTTCATGGGCGCGGATGCTGGCAGGTCCGGGAGGAAATGCCAAGAAGCATTGTTTCACGACTTTTAGTGAGGGTGTTCGTCGTGGCATTAGGCATCTGGCGGGACTTCTTTCCCCATCCTTGCACCCTCCGCCGGGCGTGCTAGGCTGCCAGCCCTCCAAACCACCAATTCGCACGCATCATGGGCAAAACACTCTTCGCAAAAGTCTGGGACTCGCACGTCGTCGGCACCCTCGCCAATGGCCAGACACAGCTCCTCATTGACACTCATCTCGTCCATGAAGTGACCAGCCCCCAGGCCTTCGGCATGCTGCGCGATCTGAACCTGAAGGTGGCCTACCCGCACCGCACCTTCGCCACGGTGGACCACATTGTCCCCACGGACAGCCAGGTCTCCCCGTTTGCCGACCCCCTGGCCGAGGCCATGATCCAGGAACTCAACAAGAACGCCAAGGAGTTCGGCATCACCTACTTCAGTCTTTCCAGTGGCAAGCAGGGCATTGTGCACGTTGTGGGGCCTGAGCAGGGCATCACCCAGCCCGGCACCACCATCGCCTGCGGCGACAGCCACACTGCGACTCACGGCGCTTTTGGAGCCATCGCCTTCGGCATCGGCACCACCCAGGTGCGCGACATCCTGGCCACGCAGACCATGGCGCTGGGCAAGATGAAGGTCCGCCGCATCAATGTGGACGGCCAGCTCCGCCCCGGAGTTTACGCGAAGGATGTCATCCTCCACATCATCCGCCTTCTTGGAGCGAACGGCGGCATCGGTTACGCCTACGAATACGGCGGCAGCTTGTTTGACGCCATGTCCATGGAAGAGCGCATGACCGTCTGCAACATGAGCATCGAAGGTGGTGCGCGCTGCGGCTATGTGAATCCGGACGAAAAGACTTTTGAGTATCTCAAGGGCCGCCCCTACTCCCCGACGGGAGATGCCTGGGACAGCACCGTTGCCCAATGGCGTGCCGTCGCCTCCGACAAAGACTGCGTCTATGACGACGTGGTGAACATCAAGGCCGAAGACGTTCCTCCGACAGTCACCTGGGGCACCAGCCCGGACCAGGCGATCTCTGTGACAGAAAACGTGCCGACCGCCGAAAGCGCCAGCACCGAGCCTGGCCGGATTTCCATCCAGGATGCCCTGGACTACATGAAGCTGCCAGCCGGCCAACCCATCAAGGGCACCAAGATCGACGTGGCCTTCATCGGCTCCTGCACCAACGGTCGTCTCAGCGACTTCCGCGAAGTGGCGAAATTCATCAAAGGCCGCAAGGTGGCTGCTGGAGTCAAAGCCATCGCCGTTCCTGGCTCGCAGGTGGTGGATGTGCTCGCGCGCCAGGAAGGGCTGCATGAGGTCTTCAGCGAAGCTGGCTTTGAATGGCGCGGCGCAGGCTGCTCCATGTGCCTGGCCATGAACCCCGACAAACTTGTGGGAGACCAGCTCTGCGCCTCCTCCTCGAACCGCAACTTCAAGGGCCGCCAGGGCAGCACCACGGGACGCACCGTTCTCATGAGCCCCGTCATGGTCGCCGCAGCCGCTCTCACCGGCAGCATCGCGGACGCCCGCGAGGTGTTCACGATTGCCGGTTGATCAGCTGAAGTTTCTTCCAAAGAGGCGCGGGTCGCGAGATCCGCGCCTTTTTTGTGACTTCGGTGAATCCAGAATCATGTTATAGACGGACATCTCCCGATTTGTGAAATCCGTGGCGCTCACTCTGGCACTTCTCCTTTTGTCCTTTCTGGCGGTCAACGCCTGGATCATGGCGCCCACGCGCCTGCAATGGCAGCTCCAGCTGGTGACCACCGAGTTCGGCCACTGGCTCACGCTGCTGCTGCTCGCGTCACTTTATCCAGCCCTGCGTTCATCGCGCTTGGTCGCGCTACTTTGCCTGATTCTCGCCATCGTCTTTTTCATACCAGCCATGCAGGCATCGCGCATTGCCAGGGCTCAGAGCCTGGGTTTCTCCTGGCTGCGTCTGTGGATGCCGCTGCACACCGGGAAATTCAAAGTGCATCATGAGCGCCGCACCTACTGGCAGCAGGGGGCTGAATCTCTCGACATCGTCATCTATCGCCCAGCCGGCAAACGAGAGCCGCTGCCCTGCCTCCTCATCGCCCACACTGGCGGCTGGGACAGCGGTGATCCGGGCGAGTTTATCGCCGCCAATACCGAACTCGCATCCCACGGCTACGTGCTCTGCTCATACGCCTATCGCCTTGCGCCGAAGCACCGGTGGCCTGCGCAGGCGGAGGATACCCGCCACGCCTTCGCCTGGGTGCGCGATCATGCGGCAGAACTCGGCATCGATGCGCGGCACATTGTCCTCATGGGGCGCTCGGCTGGTGCACAGATCGCCGCCGCCTGCGCCTACGGTATGCCGGATCTTGGCGCCCGGGCATGCATTGATGTTTATGGCACTCCCAACATGCATCTGGCCCGCGAGTGGTCGGTTCCGGACGACCTGCTCAAATCACTCACCCTCGTCCGCCAGTACATGGGAGGAGACCCGCATGAAGTGACCGAAGGCTACCGCACCGCCTCCGCCACGGAGTTTCTTCACACGCACCAAATTCCCACACTGATCGTTCACGGCACCCAGGATTCCCTGGTCGGCATTGGGCATAGCCGCCGTTTCAGCACCAGCCTCGCACAGATCGGGGCGGACCACTTCTTTCTCGAGCTTCCCTGGGCTACGCATGGCATGGATTTTTTTCCTTCCACTCCCGGCGGCCAGCTTTCCATGGCAGCCATTCTCCGCTTCTTGGAACGATTCGCCCATGGCGCTCCGTAGTGGGAGTCATGCACCGGATTTTCAGTCTTCTTTTTGTCATCGCCACGTCTGCTGTCGCCGGCGATCTCCAGCTTACTCTTCCGCCGGTGGTTTACGCCACGCCGGATGTCGCGATGAGCATCTACCACGACAACATCGTCCTCACCGAGAAGCCCGAGGACTACCGCTTTGAGTTCACGTGCAAGCTTGGCAAAAACGAAGACCGCCGCTGGACCCTCACGCCTTCTGACAAGGACGTTGGCGATCACCCCCTCGCCATCACCGTCAAGGATGCCGGTGGCAAAGTCGTCGAGCAGGGAAAGACGACGCTGCATGTTTCTCCGCGCAAATCCTCCTCCACGCAGCCGCTGCGCATCCTCATCGTGGGAGACAGCCTCACGCACGCCTCCGCCTACCCCAACGAGATTGCCCGCCTGCTGGCTCAGCCGGGCAATCCGAAGACGATGCTTCTAGGCACGCACAAACCTGCCGGCGCGCAGCCTGGCGTTGCTCACGAGGGCTACGGCGGCTGGCGGTGGATCGATTTTCTCACCAAGTTTTCGCCGGAGGCTGCAGGTGTCACTGCAGGGCCTCTCGCGCGCAAATCCACCAGCCCCTTTGTTTTTCCCTCCGCAGATGGCAAGAAAGGCGACTTCGACCTGCCTCGATACTTTAAGGAACACTGCGACAACCAGCCGCCCGACATCGTCACGTTCCTCCTTGGCATCAACGACTGCTTCGGCGCTGACCCCAACAATCCCGACGCCAAAATCAACGAGGTGCTCGACAATGCGGACAAACTCCTCGCCGAATTTCACAAAGCCGCGCCCAAGGCCAAACTCGCCGTCGGTCTCACCACTCCTCCGAACGCCCGGCAGGAAGGTTTTACAGCGAACTATAAGGACAAATATCCGCGCTGGGGCTGGAAGCGCATCCAGCACCGCCTTGTGCAAATCATGCTCAAGCGTCTCTCCAACCGGGAGAAGGACGGAATCTTCATCGTTCCCACAGAGCTGAATGTGGATCCCGTGGATGGGTATCCCAACAACAACGGCGTCCATCCCAATGCCGTCGGCTACGCCCAGATCGGCGCAAGCTTCTACTCGTGGATGAAATCGAAGCTTTAAGGGGCCTGCCAACCCCGCTACTTCGCCACACTCTTCCTCCATCCGTTCACTCCTTCACGGAACAGTTCGTCCTTCAACTTGGTCCCCAGACCTGTTCCCGTGGGGATCTGCGCCTTCCCGTTCACGATCACTGGCAGTGTATCGACCAGCTTGTCGTAGAACGAGCGGATGTGCGCCCGGACCGTCTCCTGAAAAACGACATTGGCCGATGAGGCCGCGAGATGCAGGCCGCTGAAAAGCGTGAGCGGGCCGGTGCAGTCGTGAATCGTCGCGGGGACGTTGAAGGTCTGCGCCATGTCGATGACGCGGCGGGTTTCGCTGATGCCGCCGTTCCAGGTGGGATCGACCATGCAGTAGTCGCAAGCCTGCGCTTGCAGCACGCTCAAATATTCTTTACGGCCGAGCAGCATTTCGCTCGCCGCGATGGGCAGACCGCTCCGACGACGGAAATCGGCCAGCGTGGCTGCGTTGTCGACGCGCAGCACGTCTTCCAGCCAGAGCGGTTTGATCTCGCGCAAAGCTTCGGCGATGCGTTCCGCCGCCGGGAGCTGGAAAAACGCGTGCCCTTCGATGGCGATGTCCATTTTCATGCCCACTCGATCGCGAATCTCTCGCAGGGGTTTCATCGCTTCTTCCACATCGGCCCATGAGATGTGCAGACCGCCGTTGCGATGTGCCGCGCGATCAAAGGGCCACAGCTTCATCGCGGTGATGCCTTCAGCGAGCAATTCCTCAGCGAGATCACCGGCGGCAAAGTGAGAGGCCCAGTTGTCTTGCAGCGGTCCCTTGCTGCCGATGTCGCCATAGCCCGGCCAGCCCGGATGACGTGGAGCTGCTGTGGTGCCTGCCAGCGCGCCGTAACTCGGACCGCCGCTCGTATTATACACGGGAATCGCCTCACGCACCGGCCCGCCGAGCAGGCGATACACCGGTTGGTTGCACGCCTGCCCAAGAATGTCCCACATCGCGAGATCAATGGCCGACAGCGCGCGCATCTCCGCACCCGGATGCCCAAACGGTGTGCAGCGCTCATAGATGAAACGCCAGTGCGCCTCGATCGCCAGCGCATCGGCTCCGAGCAGGTGCTCTGCCATCCAATCGTGAATCAACGCAGCGATGGCATGTGGCGTGTAATACGTCTCGCCGCAGCCGATGAACCCGTCCTCCGTGTGAATGCGGACGAGCAGCAGATTCGGCATGATGCCGGAGGGAATGGCGGTTTCGATGGCGGTGATGCGTGACATGAGGGGGGATTAGTGGGAGAAAATCTGGTGGAACATGGCGAATGAAATGAAGCCGTAAAACAAGGCGCACAAGATGAGCGCGATCTTGCGCCACAGGGGCGGCCGCAGTTCACGTGGCAGCAGCGTGGTGTTGAGGCGCAGGATTTGCAGCGCGGAGAAAGCCGTGATGGGTGCGGCGGTGGCGCCGAGAATCATGAGCAGCAGTTTCGCATCGCCAAGGAATGCACCGAAGCACGCGATCACCGTGAAGCCGAGCAGCAGCAGGCCATAGAGCCGCCCCACCGGCATTTTCTTCGGCACCGCACCGCCCGCCCAAGCCATGTCTGCCACCACGCGGGCCAGCACATCCACATTCGTCAGCGTCGTCGAAAAAAGAATCCAGAAGCCGTTCATGAGGCCGAGAATCCAGAAGCCCTCCCACAGCTTGCGCATCTCCGCCGCTTGAAACACACCCGCCGCAACGCCGGTGACCTGCATGCCGGGCTGAAACAATGACGAGGCCAGATTCACCATCAAAAACATGCCCACGATGCATCCCAGCATCCACAGGCCGGATTGATCAATGATCGCGTAACGCCACCAGTCGCGCCAGCGCTTCAAATTTTCCACGTTGATCGGAAACACGCTGCCTACGGGGGCCAATGTCTGCTCCGTGCTCCATACGCCGCCCATGTTGCCCGCTTTGGAACCCATGCCGAAGCCCTTGTCACGAAACCAGTTGGCGATGGCAAGATTGCCAATGCCGCCGCTGCCTGCGAGAGATGCAAAAACCGCCAGCATCACGAAATCGACCTTTTCAGGAATCACTCCGAATGAGAAGAAGCCTGTCAGCGTGCTGCTCCAGTCCTTGAGCGGCACAAAAGTGAAGTTCACCCACAGCAGGAAACCGAAGATGAAGATGATCATCATCCACGAAAGCCGCTCCAGCAGCCGCTCGACTTTCTTGCCTGAGGCGAGCACCACGGCCGAGATCAATACAAGCGCCACCGTGATCCACGTCACAGTCGACGCATCGACATTCGTCGGAGCACGCCCTTGCAGCATCGCAAAAGTCACCCCGGCGCATCCCGCCGCCGCCGCAGGCATGCCGAGCTGCGCAAAGCCTGCGAGCGCATAAAACACACCCCACACCCGCGATCCCGGCCGCATCCGCATGAAACCCGTGAGCACCGGCTCTCCTGTGTAAAGCGTGTAGCGCACCGCTTCGAGATTCAGCAGCGATTGCAGCACAAAGGCCAGCGTCGCGATCCACAGCACACTGCGTCCATACTGCACCACAAACAACGGCCCCGCGATCCACTCGCCCATCCCAATGGCTCCCACGAGCAGGATGGCCCCCGGCCCGATGGTGCGCAGCGCATTGCGCCAGCTGAATGGCAGCGGCGCGGGGAGATCGTCGGTCTTCCAAGGAGGAAGGCAGCCGTAATTCGTGCTGGGTGGATTCATGTCAGGATGAGGGCTGGCAGGCTTGAACGCTTTGAATCAGCCCGCGCATGTAGCCATACGCGAACAAACGGCCCATCATGGTGTAGCCGGGCTCTCCCTCTTCTTCGCCGTCGAGCTGCGGCACATGATCGGGACGCATGGGACCGGGGAAGCCGATGTCGTGATAGGCGCGCATGGCGGCAACCATGTCGGTGGGGCCGTTGTCATGAAACGTCTCGGCAAAACACTCCGCATTGCCACGCACGTCGCGAAAATGAACGTAGCGGATGTGCGGGCCGAGCCTGCGGATGGTGGCGGGAATATCCGCACCCATCTCCGCAAAGGTGCCCTGGCAGAAACAGATCGCGTTGTGCCGGCTCGGTGCGAGACGCATGAGCCGCTCGAAGTTTTCGACGCTGTTCATGATGCGCGCCTTGCCGGCGAATTCGGCCAGCGGCGGGTCATCGGGATGCATGACCATCGTCACGCCGTGTTTTTCTGCCGCGGGGAGCAGTTCGGCGAGCATGCGCTCCAAGTTCGTCCACAGGGCGTCTGCCGTGATGGTTTCGCCACCAGCCTGAATCTTCGTCGCGTTCAAAGACATGGCTTGTTGTGCATCCTTGAGATCAAAGGCCGTCACCAGCGCATCGCCACGCTCCCTGGCATCCAGTTTGGTGCGCACCCAGTCGGTGCCGGCCATGAAGTTGTAGCAGAGCAGCGGGATTTCCGCCTCGCTCATGTGTTCAAGCAGCCGCTTCATCGCCCTCACGTCACTGCCATCGTCCTTTCCGAGCTTGAGCTTCTCGATGGGCAGGTAGCCTTCAATGATTCCCAGCTTCAGGCCGTGCCTCTCGATTTGCATTTTGGATTTCAACAGGCGCTCCAACTCCGGCCCTGGATAGCGCACCGTAATCTCTTCCACGCCGCACTGGGCCGCGAGAGTCAGATGGTGATCGTTGAGCGGTGTGAGGACAGAGGCAAGGCGCATGAAAGATGGGTGCGGAGTGAACAAACAACGTGAGCGCGCCCGTAGTTTGTGCATGTCGCTCCGCGCTTTTTCCCTCGCCGTTTTGTGTGCAAGTCCGGTCTTTGCCGCGCCGCCTGGAGCAACGCCTCTTTCGCCTCCAGCTGCGCCGAAATCCGTGGCACCTTACGTGCCAGCCAATTGGAAAGCTGGAACCGCCACCATCACGGTGACGCCTCAGAAGCTTCTTTGGATGGCCGGGTATGGGGCGCGCAACAAACCTGCCGAAGGCAAGGTTCAAGAGCTGTATGCCAAGGCTCTTGCTTTGGAGGATGAGAAGGGAAACAAGCTGGTCTTTGTCACGCTGGATCTCATCGGAGTTCCGCAGCTTCTTCGCCGGGAGGTGGCGCAGCAGGCGGAGAAGAAATATGGCCTGCCCCCGTCGAACCTCGTCATGAACGCTTCACACACCCATAGCGGGCCATCCCTGCGCACAGCGCCGCTCACGGATGCCGACAAGGACAATCCGAAAGCGAAGGATGCCTGGGACTACACACAGAAACTGCAGGGTGATCTTGTTTCGCTCGTTGGCAAAGCTCTGTCGGAAATGCAGCCCGCACGTCTCACCTGGAACAAGGCTCGCTGCGGCTTTGCCATGAACCGCCGCCGTGACTACACGCTGCCGGCTGGCCACCCGGACACCAATAAAGCACCGAACCCGAATGGTCCAGTCGATCATGAGGTGCCTGCTCTGCGCATCGAAGCTCTCGACGGCACGCTACGCGCCACGTTGTTTGGCTACGCATGCCACAACACCAGCCTCGGCTTCTACAACTGGTGCGGCGACTACGCCGGATTTGCGCAGGAATACTTACAGGAGCACCGGACCGGCTTCACCGCGCTGTTTCTCATGGGATGTGGAGGTGACCAGAACCCGTACCCGCGCCGAAGTGATGTCGTGCCTGGTGTCACGGATCTGGAGCTGGCCATGCAGCATGGGCGTTCGCTTTCCAACGCCGTTGAAATGGCTCTTGTCGTCAATCCGCGCCCGGTGAACGGCCCCATTCGTGCCGCCTATGAGGAGATCAAACTGAGCTACGCCAAAGCTGGACGGGCGGACCACGATTACCCGGTGCAGGTCATCAAGATCGGCAACGACCTCACCTTCATCACTCTCGGCAGCGAGGTGGTGGTGGACTACTCCCTCCGTTTTAAACGTGAATTCGCCGGGGCCGCTGGCGTCTGGGTGGCAGGCTATTCCAATGACTACACCGGTTACGTCCCCAGCCTGCGTGTTCTCAAAGAAGGCGGCTACGAAGCCGCCGCTGGATGGGCTGACAGCGTGGAGGAGCGCATCGCCGCCAAGGTCCACGAACTGCACCAAAAAATTTCCCAATAATGGCGGGCCCTGGCTCACGCGTCGGCCGCCATCATGCGTTTGATCTCGGTTTCTCGGGATCGCCGGCGCTTGCTGCGCCAGACCACCAAAACAACGATGGCCGCAGTTCCTGCGCTGGCCGCAATCATGATCGTCATAAAAGGGAATCCCGATGCTCCAAAGTCCATCGGTTCCAGCCTCAGATGCCGCAGCCACACCTTTCCGCCGTCCGGCAGCACCACATTCATCTCGATCTGCTTCGCCGGTTCGGACGATCCCATCATGTTCATTGGCAGAATGAATTCACGCCAAGCGCTCGTCCCGGTGAGTTTTCCCATGGGGCCGTAGTCACCCAGTGATCGGGAGAAGGCTTTGCCAGCGCCAATGCTTGTCCACGTTTCCAGAAAGCCCGTGCCACCCACCTTTTCATATTTCACCTCTCCCTTCAATGCGTACGAGTGCGTGCCGACATTCGGCTGAGCATCGACCAGCAGGGGAATGACCGCCTTGTCAGAGGCCGTGACCTCAATCGTGCCAGTCGCGTCGTCATAGCTTGCATCTTTGGACATCGTCAGCCCCGGTGTGTCCGCTTTCCATGAACGGTTTGGAAAGGCCGGTGCGGCTGCGTTCAAATACGAGGTCATCAAAGCGAGGATCAGGAGATACGGCTTCATCGTCTTCGGTTGGTTTAGGATCTTTGTGTTTTGCGGTAGCTGGACAGCAGTGTTTTCAGGGTCGCGGTGTCGATCTTCCCGTCCGCGGCCAGCGCACGCATGTGGCGCTCGTGCGCATCGCCGGCGTTGGCATCATCATAGACGTGTACTTTCTGGATCAGTCGGTCCAGGCGCAGGCGCACCGTCGGGTAGCTGACCTTGTAGCCTTCGGCCAGTTCCTTGAGGGAGCCGGAGGCCAGCAGGAAGCGCTTCAAAAAATTAATATCCTCATCCTCCAGCGAATCGAGCCAGCGGCGGTTAGGCGACGAATCTTCCATATAGTTAAGTGAAAATGAACATAATGTTTAACATTATGCAATCAAACTTTTGTTTTATTGAAAAGCTGCTCGCCACACCTAAAGCCAAGGATTTTGCGCAAATGCGCCCCCAATCAGCGTATCGCCTCAATGCGCCTGCTGCTTTCCTCCCTTCTGCTCCTCTCTCTTCATGTCCTGGCACAGGAGGAGAAGCCTCTTTCCCTCACGCTGCAATCCCGGGCCCCTTCCGGAAAGGCCGCACTGGTCAAGGAACAGTGGCTCCCATCCCGCACCGCCATCATCGTCTGCGACATGTGGGACGCCCACCACTGCAAAAACGCCGTTACGCGCGAGGTAGAGATGGCCCCCCGCATGAATGAAGTCCTTGAGAAGGCCCGCAAAGACGGCGTCTTCATCATTCACGCCCCGAGCAGCTGCATGCAGCCCTATGAGGGCACTCCAGCCCGCGACCGCGCCAAGTCCGCACCCACCGCCGCGCGTCTGCCTGACAAGATCGCCGAATGGTGCAAGCAGATCCCGGCGGAAGAGATGGCCGTGTATCCCCTCGATCAAACCGACGGCGGCGAAGACGACGATCCTGCCGAACATGCCGCCTGGGCGCAGTCACTCACCGCCAAAGGCCTCAATGCGAAAGCCCCTTGGAAAAAGCAAATCGACGTCCTCCGCATCGACCAGGAAAAAGACGCCATCAGCGACAGCGGCGTGGAAATCTGGAACCTTCTCGAATCCAGGCACATCGACAACGTCATCCTCATGGGCGTGCACCTCAACATGTGTGTCTCCGGCCGTCCCTTTGGACTGCGCCAAATGGAGAAAAACGGCAAGCACGTCGTCCTCATGCGCGACCTCACCGATACCATGTACAACCCCGCGCGATGGCCCTTTGTCAGCCACGTGCGCGGCACGGAGCTTTTCGTGGCTCACGTGGAAAAGCGCATCTGCCCCACCCTCACCTCAGACCAGTTCATCGGCGGCAAGCCCTTCGTTTACAGCGATGCCACCGCAGGCAAAAAGCGCCTGCAGATCATCCTCCTTGGAGACAGCACCACCGAGGCGAGCATTCCGAAGAAACTCGCTCCTGACGAGCCGCAGATTGAAGACACCCTGCGCATCAAACTTGCCGCCGAAGCCGACCTCCCGCCCACCGATGTCTACAATGAAGGAGTCAGCGGCGAGACCATCCGCCGTCTGCTTGACACCCGTTACGACAAGGCTGTGAAAACCAAGCCGCAGGCCGACTACATCTTCATCCGCTATGGCATCAACGACCGTTCCAAGCGCGAGAAATTCGAAGAGAACTTTCCCAAAGACTTTCACGAACTTCTCACCCGGCTCCGCGCAGACCATCCCAAGGCCATGCTCATTCCCATGACCGTGATTCCCTATGTGGTGGACAGCCCGCGCCCAGAGATCAACGACTTCGTCAGGCAGGTTGCCAAGGAGGAGAAACTCCAGCTCTTCGACATCGTCCCCCGATACCTTGCTGAACTGAAGAAGGGGCCGGACATGCTCAACTACCGCCGCTTCCCGCTCGCGAAGATTCCTGAGAATCTACGCGCCTTTGCCACTCCGTACATTCAGCCAGGAACGGAGCCCACCGTCGTCGTCCTCGACAACCACCTGGACGGCATCTTTGGCCACCTCCCCGGCTGGACCGGTGACCGCCATCCCAACCTCGCGGGTTACAACGTCATCGCCGATGAAACGGCCAAATGGCTGGCACCGGTGATTCGTGCGAAGCTGGCGGAGAAAAAGTAAGGCCCTCCCGCCTCAGAGGGATCATTCTGATCCCCTCCGCACTCCGCCACGTCCAGCATTCCTTATTTTGCGCGCGTCTGAAACGTGCGGCTGTGCTTCTGCGAAGGCACTTCAACGGTGTAGGTCTTCGCGTCCGTGCTTACCACGCAGTGGATGTGGTTTGCAGCGCAGCCTTCGGCCAGATCTCCATGATTGGCGATCATGCTTTTGTCAGCGGTGTTTTCATGGTCTTCGCGCACGTTTTCATGCACTTGGTACATTGCCTGGATCGTGGGTGTCGATTTGAGGGCATCCATGGCAGACTTGCTCGTGCCTTTTCGCGGACCGTTGTTCATGACTGAAACCGTGGGCTGCAGGCTGTGGATCAGGATGGGATTGTTGCTCACATCCAGTCCATGATGGTTCACTTGGTAAAGGTCCACCGTGCCGACGAGGTTGAAAGGAGAGACCAGCTTCTCCTCCACATTCCAGGACAGGTCACCGCCATCGAAGAAGCGGAAATCGCCGAACTGCAGCAGCATCACCACACTGTTTGCATTGTCGGTCGAGTCGATTGCTTTGGAAGGCACGGAGCCTTTGAGCGGATTCTCCGCCTGGTCTGGAGAGGGCGGGACAAACTTCTGGTTCGCCCCCAGGCAGCGCAACGTCAGCTTCGGGCTGCCCTCGGCCTGTTTCAGCGGCACCATGTCTCCGGCAGCCAGCGTCACCCGCTTTCCCACCTTGGCACTGCGGTAGGGGCGGCTTGTCAGCGTCCAGCGCATGTCCTGCGCCTTGCCGTCCGGGCTGTTGTCCGGAATGCCCTTGTCATAGAGCGTGCCCACGGGCATCAATTCTGCCAGTTCAGCCAGACCACCGAAATGGTCCGCATGGAAGTGCGTGATGATGACGTGGTCGATGCGTGTGAGCTTCGCCTGTTCTGTGGCGACTTTTTGTATGCGCTGAGGATCCCGCCCGCCGGGATTTCCAGTATCAATGAGCACCGACTCACCCTCGGGTGTCACGATCAGCGTGGAGCCACCGCCCTCGGAGTCGATCCAGTAAAAATCGAGCGTCTTGTCACGGGCAGTGGCACACAGGGTGAGGGCGAGGAAGGCGGCGAGGATCGGTTTCATGGAATGCGTGTTCACGCTGCTTGAGGCCAGATTCTCTCAGAAACTCCTTTATCACCGTCCTGGCGGCTGCACTTCCTTCACTGTCGCGCCGTGAGTGTCGCTCAGGATCAGCAATGCGAGTTTCTCCACCTGCTGCAGTTCAGCAGGCTTCAGCATCTGGTAGTCCAGGCCGTTTGCCGGTGCGCCTTCGTATGGCACGGGCTGCGGTGCTCCGTTCTCCGGACCGTTCAGGCTCGCGTAATCAAAGCGCCCGCGCAGGTCCGTGTAGCCGTCTTTGAAAAAGCGCACCGTGCCGTTGTTCAGCCGCGCATACACCTTTACGTATGCCTTGGCCAGGGGCTTGTCCGTCGTGGCGTCGCGGATCTCCAGGCGGCCATAGTTTTCGGTCAGAGCTACTTTCAGCGTGTTGGCATGGTAGGCCTGCGTTTTGCGCTGTCCGGCACCCAGGACTTCCACCAGCACGTTGGCTTTGGCAAATTCAGCCGGCAAAGCCACATCCAGAGTGCTCCGGTCCTTTGGCAAAGTCTGCACGGTCGTCTTGTTGGGCTTGATGATGCTGAAGCGTCCGGCGTCCTGGCTCACGAAGGGACTGCTGCTGAAGCTGAACTCAGGGTCCATCAGATAATAGTTCACCGTCACTTCCTCCAGGTTTTTCCAGCTTAGAGCGATGTTCTTGTTCTCCACCTTGAAATCAAATCCCGGTTCGGTGGCTGCGAGTTCGGCCTGCTGCTTCTCACGGTCAGGCTTGTCGCCTTTCTCACTCTTCGCGGCCTTGCCTTCGATTTCTTCAAGCTGCGTGGACACATCTGCAAACAGCAGCTTCCATCGTGGAACGGGATAATCTGCGTACTTTGCTGCCAGGCCGCGCGCCGCGGCCAGATCTCCTTCATAAAAGGCCGCATAGCACTGAAAGTAGTCATGCTGAATTTTCGTGGGAAGCCTGCCCACGTCGATCCCTTTGAAACGGGTCAGCGCTTCCTCCACGCGGTCTTGCAAAAAGAGAAAATAGGCCACGCTCAGGTTGTCCATAGCGTCGAGCTGAGGCTTGTAAGCCAGAATGTTCAGCAGGCTGGAGTACTGATTCAGCACAGCAGGATTGGCGATCTTCCACTCGCCGCCCACGCGGTGCGCACGCTGATTGACGAGCGGAGAGTATTCGAGCTGCTCGTAGCTGCGGCGTTCGACAGGGTCCAGCGTCAGCAGTTTGCTTTCGAAACAGGGGCCACAAGCCTCGCCAAAGCGAGACTTCAGCCACTCACGCAATGTCGCTGCGTCATTGTGAAGGAGCGCATAGGTGTCGATGGTGTCGTCATCCAGATGGTGCGTGCGCATGAAGGAGATGAGCTTCCGGTAGAAATCCACGCTCTGGCGGCAGCGCCATGCCACCCGGCTCAGGGAGAGGGCGGCGAGGTTGTTTTGCTCCAGAAATGCAAACACCTCCGCTTCGCTCCCATGCTGAGAGACATAGTCCCAGGAGGCTTTGTCTACTTCCGTGAGTTTTGAGACTACATTGAACTCAAACGGCCTGGCGCCTGTCGCATTCGTGGAGGTGGCCACGTTGACAGGGAAGTGGGCAAATTTGAGGCCTGCTTTTGCCGGCACCAGCGGGAAGTAGAAGTGATATTCAAAAGTCTGCGTGGTGTACGGTTCCAGCCGGATCTGGCGGGAATCCGTGGCCTTGCTGCCGAGCACCGGCAGCGCCCCCTGCGGGATCTGCAGCAGGACCACCGCCTTCACCGGACTGCTGGTGGGATTGGTCACCACGATGCTTGCACCATACGTGACTCCATTCAGAAACTCCGTGGTGACGTATTTTTCAAACCTCTCGTTTCCGTCCATACGATAGCGATCGTTCTGCCGGAAGAAGCTCTGCGAGACCAGAAGCTGCCCTTGTGCGTTGTTTGCTTCAGCAGCGGGTTTGATCTCCTTGTGGTAGACGATGCACGGGCCGCCGGCCGTGAATGTAAACTGGCCGTTCTCACTTTTCGCCGGATGCTTTGCGGTTTCGAATGGGAGGTCGACCACTCCAAGGGCCAGCATCATCTCCGCAAAGCTCGTGGTGGCCTCGGCCACATTGCCGGAGACAAAGCCGCCCCTGGCCCCCGCCGCCACCCATGCAGCGTAATCCCGCCAGAATGAGTTCACGGTCACGAGATCAGCGTTCTGGGCCGAAATGCGCAGCTTGTAGTAATTGTTCTCCGCCCATTCCTTGGTCGGACCCAGTGCGCGGAAAAAGCTGCGGATCTGCTTGCGTGCTTCCGTGGTTTCGCCGCTGCCGAAGTACATCAAGGTTCCGCCATTGATGGTGACGCCGCCGGTGTATGTGTTGGCACCATTCAAGACGAGGGTTCCGGCTCCAGACTTGGTGAGAGCTTGTTCGCGCGCCTCGGCATATTCGGCCATCTCTTTCCTCTTGGCATCCTTGTCGGTGGCGAGCTGCCTCATCTCCAGAGCGTTCATGGAGCGCTGCCGAAGCTGTGGCACTATCGTGGCGCCAGGAGCTCCTGCCTCGGCTGCCGGAGGTGTTGCGGGATGGAGGGAATCGGCCGGGGCCGCAGCGGCCATTGGTGCCGGTGGTGGGGGAGGGGACATGGCCGCGTTTTTGGCGGCATCTTTGAAGCCATTCGAATTTCCCTCGTCCATCGCGCGGCCACGCAGAGCGGTTTCGAAGAGGTGATCCTGCCGCTCCGGGTCTGGCGGAATCATCTCCCACAGTTCCCTTACATGTCGCGCCGCATTCGGTGCTTCGTTCTCGATCCGCTGCGCCAGCAGAATGCGCTCCACGATGTTCAGCCTTGCATAGGACCAGGGTTCCAGATGTTTTTTCAAATCAAGTCCCAGCAGAAACTCATCCATGAAGGTCTTGTCCTTTTTGTTCGCCAGATAGGGCTTCACCACCGCATCAAAGAAGGCCTTGTCCTTGCGCGAGAGGAAGAAATTCAGCTCATGGCAGGCATATTCACCGAACTTTGCCCGCTTCTCCTCTTCCTTGAGCTTCGGCCAGTTTAACACCCAGGCGAATTCCGCGAGGTGCTCGTTTCCAGTCAGGGTGGTAAAGAGCGAATGGATGCTTCCAAGAGTGTCGTAGGTTTCCATTTCGCTGGTCAAAATGTCTGCCAGCTTGAGCGCTTTTCCGCTTTCCAGGACGGTAATCTCCTTCTTCTGCGTGAATGGGGTCGCAGGATCAAGGTTTCTTACCAGACGTTGATCGGCAAACTTCGTTGGCACCTCCGGCAGCGTCAGCGAACGCCATGAGGCGTTATGCAGATCTTCGGCATAAATCTGCACATGCTGGCGGTCCCCCAGCGCTTTGCGTTCAATGCGAACCACCCCGTCTTTGTCTGGAATGAGATTGTAGAGCACTGGTGCGGCGGCCGCGAGGAAGTCGAGGTTGGTGCCGCCTGCCGGTCCGCCTTGGGGTTGTGGTTTGCCGGCAGGTTGAGGGCCCGGATTATGAATCGTGGCCGCAGCGCCGCCACGAGTCATGACTGCGCTTTGGCCCCCTGCTTGCAAGAGAGCGTCCAGGTCCGTCTGGCGAATTTCCCATGGATTGAGCAGAAGACCGGGACGCGTCAGCATGTTGCCCGGAAAGAGTTTGGCGTAGCGCCGCTCCAGGATGTAGCGGTATTCATCGCCGATCTCCCGTCCGGCCGAGTAGAGATTCGGATTTTTAGCCGGCGTGCCGGACGCGGCGCCAAACCGTGCAAAGCCGCCCAGCCCGCCAAAGATACCGCTCCCCGGGTCAAACCGTGACGCTGCGAAATGAACCCGCGCAAACGGCCCGCTGTTCGCCAGTTTTACGGTGATGAACTCCGCGTCATTCTCGACACTCACGATGTGCAGCGGTGTTGTGCCTTTGAGTTCGAGCTGCCGGTGCCGGCCGAGCACCCAGCCGCCGATGACATCACCTTGAGCGACCTTGATGGTGATGATTTGATCATGGCCAGGAATGCGCAAAGAATAGTCCCCTGGCTCCAGTGCGCTGACCAGAATGGAATCAGGAAGCACTTGAAGGATTCTCGATTCCACCGCACGAAGGTAGGTGCCTGCTGACTGGGCGATCAGCGAAATGTTGTTCGAAGATGCCTTGGGCACTGGAATGCGGATTTGCTCTCCTTGTTTCGCATGGACAATCGTCACTTGAGTGGTGGCCGCATCTTCCAGCAGCCAGCGCGTCTCCCGGCCATTTGGGATCCTGGCCTTCACCCATTCAATGCCATCAAGCCTGCCGAGACTCACGCGGCCTCGCTCATCTGTCCGCAGCGCCACGACTTGGAAGCGGTTGAACTCACGATGTTTAAACGTGAAGAGAATCTGCTGGTCGGAAATCGCCTCTCCGTTTTTACCCAGAAGTTCAAAGACTCTCTGGCCGTCAAAGCTGCTGAGATGGCCGTCATTCACCGCCTCAGTTTTGTCGATGCCGTTCAGCGTCCACGTATGGCTGGCACTGAGATCTTTCTTCGTCCCGCCATTGCTCAGCACCTCCACCCTGGCTTTGAATCCCACGGTGAGGGAGGCCAGGCGTTCAGGCACCTGGAGCGTGTGCGTCAGAACGCTGCCCGCGCTGAGCTTGAGGTCCTTCACTTCACGCGTGGTGGAGATTCCATCGTGGGTGGTGCTTGTGATGGTGAGTGCTGGCTCGCCAAGCAGGTCCGGGGAAAGGTGCACCTCTCCGAGCATCAGGGCCGCCCGAATCGCGAGCGTGGCCTCGCGGCGTGCGAGCAGCTGCTCGCGTTCGATGTGGAACTGCGCATCCAGGCGGTAGTCTTCTGCATGGTGATTGAAAGTTGTCAGTGTGGCAAAGCCTCCCGCGGCATCGCCGATGATGAGGTTCTTCATGCCCGGCTGATTGGTGAACGGCACCACGATCCGGCCGAACTTTTCATTTACCGCCAGCTTGCGTCCTTCAAACCATGCCACCGGATCCTTCACGGGCTGGTTCTTTTCATCCAGTACCAGGATCAGGTCTCCGCTGGGACCCGTCTGCTGAAGGGCGTGGTATTGACCCGTGCGGACAAGTGCACGACTGCTGCGGCCGCCTCCGATGAATTCAACGATCCAAGCGCCGCGCCTGGCTTTGAGTTCGGGAAATTTAAACGTCTGCCGCTTGCGAACAAACGGGCCGCCGTCAAACGCATGGGTCTGCTCGCTGTTGGCCACCAGGCCGTCCAGATTCAGGTCGGTGTTGAGCTGGCGCTGCTGGGTCTGGAAGAAATTCAGGGTGTTCAGCTCAAAGATTTTCACGATAAGCTTGGGCGTGTTTTTCACAGTGACGTCAAACTGGATGTCGTCTCCCGGCTTGAACTCCGGCGCGTTTGTCGCCGGAAACTCAATGTCCACCCGCTCCTTCAGCCTTTGGAATTCTGCTGGCGAGATCAGGGACGCCCAGCGCTCTGCCCTGCCGATGCCGTTGGTTATCACAGCCTCCGCCAGGACGGGGGTGAGCCACTCTTCCGCGATGTAATCCGTCCATTTCGCGAGTACGTCATTGGGGTCGGAATCTGCCTTCACCTCCGAGGCAAACACATGGAGAAAATACTCCCGCACGAGCGGCTCATCCGTGTGGATCGGCGGAGAGCTCAGGAGGGCATCGCCAAGGTCCGCATTCAGATTGGAAATCTCCCCAGCTCTCACATTCCTGAGATAGCTGAGATTGATGTAGTTCGTCTGGCGCGGGAGCTTCAGGTATTCGATGAAGCGTTCGCGATTATACACACCCTTCTTGCGGTCATGATCCAGCCGCAGGTATAAAACCCGGGCCTTCAATGTGTTTTGGGATGGAGGCAGTTTTTGTGCAAACGCCCACACACGTTCCAGCCAGGCCTCCCGCTCTGCGTCGTCATATTCCAGGTTCACGTCCGCGCTGGGGACCAGCTTGCGCAGCCGGGTGTTCACAAAGGCCTGCTGTCCCAGCCACTGCGGGAAGGTTTGAAGCAACGCATCAAGCTGCTCGGGCAGCAGGGCACGATGAATCGGCAGCGAGCCGAAGGTGCGTGACCGGTCTGCCTGGAGATCTGCGATGATCGCCTGCACCAGATTTGGCACGTCGGGACGCTGCAGCTTTCCGAGAACGCTGTGGCGTTGGTCCGGAGAAAGCGGCACCTGATCCCGGATGAGGGCCGTCAGAGCGTCCTGACTGAGTGATTCCAGGCCCCGGTCGTTGTTGAGCGCATCGTTTAGGAACACCGTCCGGCCGATTTTGGCGGCGTCCAGGTTTGTGGGAAGGTCGGGTTTTCGATCCCGGACCTCCTGTTGGTGGTCATGGCGGATCCCAAGACGCTCGATGAGATACTTCAGAGTCTCGAGCGGGGCGCTTTCGTATTTCAGGAGCGCCTCCCGGTTCAGAATGATCCGGCGCATTTCGTTCTCGTCAGGCATTCGTTCACGCCATTGATTCAGGATTTCGTTGAGCTTCGCGTCGTTCCGCACGTTTTGGTAATGCAGTGCGTGGAAAAAATAGTAGTCCTGTGAGCCCGGCACCAGTTCGCCGAGTGCTTTTTCCCGGTCGGAGGCGAGGGCAAACCGTTCTATGAAGCCGACTTCGTTGTCGGCATGGACTGCGAAGGGGAGCAAAAGGGCGAAAGCGATCGATTTCATGGCCTGAAACGAGGTTGGGGGTGAATGATGCGGCGAGCATCACGGCTGAGGCGAGCTTTTATTGTAAAGACTCTGTCAATCAGGGAGCAGGAGGGCAGGGGGCAAAAAACCGTTTGAATCCCGAAGGCCGGGAACTACTATCACCACCCCCTTACTTCCCAGATTCCCATGGCTGACGCTGCAAACAAATACGCCCAAAACGCTCCTGGAGCCTACTATGTCGATGACCAGTGCATTGACTGCGACCTGTGCCGCGAAACAGCTCCGGCAAACTTCAAGCGCGACGACGACGGTGGTCATTCCTTCCTCTATAAACAGCCGGAATCGGATGAGGAGCGCTCCCTTTGCGAAGAAGCGCTGACGGGATGCCCCGTGGAAGCGATCGGCCGTGACGGCGAGTAAACGTTGTCAGGTTTTGAGCGGCAGGGCGTTCGGTTCCAACTGGACCGCCCGGCCGTCGTCTCAGGGAAGATTGAGCCAGCGCTGGGCCAGCACCTTTTCCAAGTTCACACATTGATTGGACTGGGCGTTTGGCGGAAACGAAACCAGCATTGTGTAGCCCTTGAACCCTGATGGGCCGGTGGAGACGAGATCCGCGTCGATCGAGCGGGCGAGCTGGCTTCCGCGTTCGCAGTAGGCGTACACCGAATTTTCACCGTTTTCGGACATCAGCTTGATGCAGAGGTATCTCTTGGAGTCCGAGAACTCAAAATTGTAATACTCAAAGAGGCGTACATAGCCCCGCATGAGGACAGCTTTGGTGGGCCGCTGGTTGCGGAACTCATGGAATGACATTTCACCGTATCCTGCCAGGCTCTCCCAATCGATGAGGAAATTTCCCTGAGGGCCGCGAAGCATGGCTACTTCCAATGAGCCGGTGGGCCGGCTGCTGGAGTAGCTGAAATAAAGGATCTCAGTGTTGTTGATCTGATAACGCGCCTTGGTGGACATGCTGCCCGGCACCGGGTCCTTGCCCCCCTGGGTTTCATAGAAATCCTTCATCAGAGGAGCGACTTTTTCAGCGTTGGCCACCATTGCCACACGATCTTTCCACTCGGGGGTTTTCCAATACTGTTCCAGCAGAGCGATGGCCTGAGCGACTTCATCGGTGGTTTCCAGCAAGGGGAGCTCCCTGATGCTCGATTCTGGTGGGAACGTGGAACTTGGCGGGAGGGTGGCTGTTGTGGGGGCAGGCGAAATGGGGGCGGCGATTTTGAGAGGCTCATTGTTGCCAGCGCCGATTTTGGGCAAAGTGGACGGGGCGGTGCCGCCCGTGGTGGCCGCATCAAACGAAATGCCCATGCTTTCCAGTTCATGATTTCTCTGCTCGGCCTTGTGGGCCATTTCGATCAGAGTGTTGCGATTGGACAGACTGAAGAAGTACACCCGCCATCCCACATAGAGCGTCAGCGATAGTATGACGCACAAAGTGATGCTAACACCCATGAAGGCGCGGTGGGAACCAATGGAACCAGAAGTCATTGACGAAAAGACAGATCAGACGGGACGGCGCCAATCATGGCGGGGAAATGCTTAGTTCTCAAGCACTTGGTTGCTGCATCTCAGTCCCCGCCTAACAGTTCTGGTCCCATGAATTACCCCGAAAAAGCCCGCCGCGTCATCCAGCTTGAAATTGACGAGCTGCAGCGGCTGCATGCACGCATCGACGATTCTTTCGCCCGCGCCATCGAACTGCTTCTCGCAGGTGTGCGCAACCGTGGCAAGCTGATCGTTTGTGGCGTGGGCAAAAGCGGGAACATTGGCCGTAAACTTGCCGCCACCCTCAACAGCACCGGCGCCACCACGGTGCTGCTCAATGTGGGCGATGCCCTGCATGGAGATCTGGGGGTCGTGGACCCAGGGGACATGGCAATCATGCTAAGCTACAGCGGGGAGACGTCCGAACTGCTGGACCTGCTGCCGCACCTAAAGCGTTTTGACATTCCGATCATCGCCATCACCGGCGGCATGGGGTCCACGCTGGCCAAAAATGCGGATGTGGTGCTGGACGTCCACGTGACCCAGGAGGCCTGCCCGCTCAACCTGGCCCCCACTTCCAGCACGACAACGATGTTGGTCCTCTGCGACGCCCTGGCCATGGCTCTGCTGGAGGCGCGAGGGTTCCAGTCGGAGGACTTTGCCAGGCTGCACCCCGGCGGCTCGCTGGGGCGTGCCCTGCTCACCCGGGTGAGCGATGTCATGCGCAGTGGAGACCAACTCGCTGTCATCCAGCCGGAAACGGTGGTGCGGGACGCTCTCCAGGCCATGACGCGCGCCCGCAGCGGGGCCGCTATCGTTGCCAATCCAGACGGCACTCTCGCCGGTGTTTTCACTCACGGCGACTTCGTCCGCGCTTTCCAGAAAAACCATGCCATCGCGGATCAGCCGGTGAGCGCCTTCATGACCCCACGCCCGGTGAGCATTCAGGCCGGCAAACTGGCGGCGGAGGTTCTTGCCACCTTTGAGAAAAACCGGGTGGATGACCTCGTCGTGGTGGATGAGTCGGGACGGCCTGTTGGAATGGTCGATACCCAGGACCTTACCCGGCTGCGGCTGGTGTGAGGCAGGTTCAGAAGTCCGTCACTTCCCGGTAATGCCGCACGCGATAACCGCGTTTGCGCATCAATTCGATCAGCCCGGATTCTGAAGTGAGGTGCCCGGTGCCCACCAGGACCATGACCTTTTCACCGCGTTTGAGCATCTGCTCCAGGCGGTCCATCCACGCCAGATTGCGTGAGGTGAGGAAAAGATTCGTCAGGTCGGGGTATTTGTCTGCCTCCCGGAACAGCATTTCCTTCAGCTCATCCAGCTGGCCGTATTTCCAGGCCTTGATGATTTTTTCAAACTCCTGCTCCACCGTGCTGATCTCCACCAGGGTCTGCTCCAGAAACTCGCGCTGCTGTTTCTCGCTCAGAGAAGCGAACATCTGAATTTGAAATTCCACCGTTTCCAGCCCTTCGGCCGGCTTGCCGTCCTTCTTCGCACGCTCCTCAAAAAAGGTGTCCACGCCTTGGTTGGATTTGGCTCCGAGCGCCGCGTATTCGGTGTTCGTGATCATGAGGGAGAGAAACCACGGCCGCAGGCGGCTGAGAGGAGCAAGGTTGAGCCGGCGCTTTGCCGCCCATTTTTTCACTTCGTCCCAGGTTTCCTTGCTCACATGCGCTTCGAGCGAGGTTCCTTCCGGATACAGCCCGAGCTGCGACATCCGCTCTCCCAGCTGCTCACTTGTGGCGGCGCCTGGCGGCAGTTCCAGCACCAGCTTGTTTGAATACATGTACGCCGCCTCGTAGGCTGGCGCCAAGGGGTAATCCTTCTCCCGGAGAGTGTGGATGGTGCCGCACAAAAAGAGACGGCCACCGTTTGGCCCGTCCACCACCCAGACACTGCCATCCCCGCCACCATCCGCCACAAACGCCGCAGCGTCCGGCTTCGTGAGGTTTTTTACCGCTTCACGCTTGCAGGCCACCACGCAGACGCACAGCGCGAGTGCGAGGATAAAACGGGGAATCAGCATATGTTCACTCAAACACGTGGGCGGCGGCGGATGCAACCCGGATGTGTGATCATCCTGGCGGCCGTCCGCGTCCGGTCAAAAGGCCTGCGCCATCACCCCACGACCGCTTTCACCACGCTGCCATGCACGTCCGTCAGGCGGAACTGGCGGCCTTGAAAGCGGAAGGTGAAGCGTTCGTGATCGATGCCGAGCAGGTGCATCAGTGTGGCCTGAAAGTCGTGCACATGGACGCCGTCTTTTGCGACGCCGAAGCCGAATTCATCGCTCTCGCCGTAGGTCATGCCGGGCTTCACACCGCCGCCTGCCATCCAGACGGTGAAAACGTAGGGGTGGTGGTCACGGCCCCACTGCTTGGTGTCCTCGATCTTGCCCTGCAGGAAGGGCGTGCGGCCAAATTCCCCTCCCCAAATGACCAGGGTGTCCTCCAGCAAGCCGCGCTGCTTGAGGTCTTTCACCAGTGCGGCGCTTGGGGCATCGGTGTCGGTGCATTGAATTTTGAGCTGGGTGTTCAGGTTCCGGTGCTGATCCCACCCCGCGTGCATGAGCTGCACAAAGCGCACGCCACGCTCGGCGAGCCGGCGCGCCATGAGGCAGTTGTAGGCGTAGCTGCCCTGGCGTTTCACGTCCGGGCCGTACATGTCCAGGATGTGCTGCGGCTCGTCAGAGACATCGGTCAGCTCCGGCACGCTTGTCTGCATCTTGTAGGCCATCTCATATTGCGCCATGCGCGTGGCGATCTCGGGATCGCCGAAGTCCCGCAGCTTCATTTCGTTCAGGCCCGCGATGCCATCAAGGATGGTGCGCTTCACCGCGTGGCTCATGCCATCGGGATTGCTCAGGTATAGCACCGGGTCTCCGCTGCCGCGGAATTTCACGCCCTGATATTTGGACGGCAGAAAGCCGCTGCCCCAGTAGAAATCATAAAAGATCTGGCCGCAGCTCGCCTCCTTGTCGCGCGAGGTCATCACGACAAAGGACGGCATGTCCTCTGACTCGCTTCCGAGGCCATAGCTCAGCCACGAGCCGATGGCTGGACGGCCCGCCTGCTCGCTGCCTGTCATGAAAAAGGTGATCGCCGGTGCGTGATTCACCTGCGTGGTGTGCATGGACTTGATGAAACACAGCTCGTCGGCCATCGCCGCCGTGTGGGGAAGAAAATCGCTCACGGTCGCGCCGCTGCGGCCATGACGAGAAAACCTTGTGATCTCGCTCAGCACCGGCCGTGCCGTCTGTCCGCCCGTCATGGTGCTGAAGCGTTTGCCTGCCACCACGCTGTCGGGAATTTGCGTGCCGTGCATCTTTTTCAGCATCGGTTTGTGGTCAAACAGGTCCACATGGGAGGGCGCGCCGTTTTGCAGCAGGTAGATCACGCGTTTGGCCTTTGGCGCGAAATGAGGCAGCGCCGGGGCCGTCGCATCCGGTGCCTGTGCGGCAAAGCCATCACGCGTCAGCAATCCTCCCAGCGCAGCGCCACCGATGCCCAGCGCCGTCTTCCCAAACAGGGAGCGGCGGGTCAGGTGAAGGCGGTTGGCTTCAAGAGGATGCATGAACGCTTATCTCTACGAGTGACAAAGTCGCGCCTTTCCTCCATCATTCACACTTCCTGCCATGAAAGCACTGCCTGCCCTTCTTCTCAGCGCCCTCACTCTCGGCGCTGCTGAGCCCGTTGAACTCAAACTCTGGCCCGACGGCGCCCCCGGCCAGATGCTGCCACATTCCAAGGCTACCGAGGACTTTATTCGCACCAAGGCTGGCAAAAGCACGATCACCGACATTCACGAACCCACGATCACCGTGTATCGTCCCGAAAAGCCCAACGGCGCCAGCGTCATCGTGGCTCCCGGCGGCGGCTACGTTTTCCTCTCGGCTGTTCACGAGGGCTCGCAGGTGTGTGAATGGCTCAACAGCCTCGGAGTTACCGGTGTTCTGCTCAAATACCGCACGCCCACCCGTGATGAAGCCGCGCCGCATGAAAAGCCGGTGGCCGATGCTGCGAGAGCGATCACGCTGGTGCGTGAGCATGCCAAGGAGTGGAATCTGGATCCGAAACGTGTCGGTCTGCTTGGGTTCAGCGCCGGCGGAAACCTCCTCGCTCACATCGCCTGTGATCGTGTCACCCAGACCGAGCTTCCGAACTTTGGCATCATGATCTACGGCGGTGGCTTCGTGGACTTCAAAGATCCCACAAAGTTAAAGGAAGGCTTTACAGTGCCGAAGGATGCACCGCCCATGTTTCTCGCCTGCGCGCACGATGACGGCCAAAATCCGACCGCCGCCACGGTGCTCTACCTCGAGTACAAAAAGCTCGGCATTCCCTGCGAAATTCATCTTTTCACCAAGGGCGGCCACGGCTTTGGCATGCGCGACAACAAGCAGCCAATCAATGCCTGGCCGCAGCGGTGTGCGGAATGGATGGGGTCTGTGGGGTGGCTGCCTAAATCACCTTGAGTCTTGCAAGACGGCGGGATTGTCGGCTTAGTGGTGGGCATGAAACCGTTTTTGCTCTCTTTGCTGGTCGGATCATCCCTCGCGGCTGCTGATCTTTCTTCGGTGGTGAAACAGGAGCTGCCGTCGCTCGTCTCTTTATACAAAGAGCTGCATGCGAATCCGGAGCTCTCCCTGCACGAGACTGAAACGGCAGCGCGCGTCGCCAAAGAACTGCGCGAGATTGGGCTGGAGGTCACGGAGAAGGTGGGTGGGAACGGGGTTGTCGGTGTTTTGAAAAATGGTGAAGGCCCTGTGATCCTCGTCCGCACCGATCTCGATGCCCTCCCGGTCAAAGAGATCACCGGACTGCCGTATGCGAGCACCAAGATGGTGAAGGATGAACTCGGGCGCGAGGTAGGCGTGATGCATGCCTGCGGTCACGACATGCACATGACCAGCTTCATCGGTACAGCGAGGGCCCTGGCAAAACTCAAAGATCAGTGGAAGGGCACGGTGGTCATGATTGGTCAGCCTGCGGAGGAACGGGTGCTCGGGGCGCGGTTCATGCTGCGCGATGGTCTTTTCTCGAAGTTTCCCAAGCCGGACAAGGCCGTCGCTCTGCATTGCTCATCTGACATGGCGCATGGCACGATCGGCCTCGTCGAAGGCTTCGCGCTGGCGAATGTGGACTCCATGGAGATCGTGGTGAAAGGCGTGGGCGGGCATGGCTCCATGCCGCATTTGTGCAAAGACCCCATCGTGCTGGCCTCGCAGATCGTGCTGGCTTTGCAGACCATCGTCAGCCGCGAGGTGCGGCCGGGTGACCCGGCGGTGGTCACCGTGGGCAGCATCCATGGCGGCACCAAGAGCAACATCATCTCCGAGGAAGTGCGCCTGCAGCTAACGCTGCGCAGCTACAAGAAGGAAACCCGGCAGCACCTCATCGACTCCATCAAACGCATCGTCAAAGCCCAGGCCGAGTCCGCCAGCATGCCCGCTGACAAGATGCCCGAGGTGCTCATTTCCGATGACAGCGCCACCGCGCTCTACAATCAGCCCGAACTCTGCCAGGAAGTACGCAAGTTCATCGGCGCAGCCATTGGCGCGGACAATGTCATCACGCGTGAGCCTGTGATGGGAGCTGAGGACTTTTCCGAATACGGCATGACGAAGGACAAGGTGCCGCTGTGCATGTTCTGGCTCGGCACGCAGCCTCCGGCAGTCGTGGCGGCTGCCAAGGCCAAGGGCACCTCGCTGCCGTCCCTGCATTCGCCGCTGTTCAAACCTGTGCCGGAGCCCACCATTGAAACCGGCGTGACGGCGATGACTTCGGCAGTCCTTGGCCTGCTGAAAAAGTAAGGCGGCCTTACTTCCGGCTGAGCTTGAAGAAGAGCCAGCCACCCATGCCGAGAAAGATCACATTGGGCAGCCACATGATGATGTGAGGCATGGCCGCAGGCTTGTCATTGAGGGTGTCCGCCAGAATGATGAAGACGATGTACACCGTGGCCGTGATGAGGCTCAGGGCAAAGCCGGAGGAGGTCTCACGCCTTTGTGCCGTGACGCCCAGCGGAATGCCCACCAGGGCAAAGGTGATGCAGGCCAAAGAGAAGCTATAACGCTTGCTCAACTCGGTGAGGGAAAGGGAGCGGGTGACTGGAGTCAAGGCATCTCCGGTGACGGTGTCCTTCCATGTGCGCACTTCTTCGGCCAGCGCGCTGGTGGTTTTCATGCTCGCATTCACACGCACAGCATCCTTTTGCATCTCAGAGAGCGGGAGCGTCAGCCACTGCTTTTTCATCGAATAGGGAGCCACCTGGCGCTGACCCTCAGTGGGGATGGTCTCTTCGGTGTAGCCATCCAGCTCCATCTGCAAGTCGATCGAGCCGGGAGTGGTGTGCAGAGTGGCTTTATCGGCATGGATGTAGGTGCTGGCCTGGGTGTCCTTCACCATGATGATGTGCATGTCAGTCAGCGTCTTGTCGGTGCGCTTGCTGGTGTAAATGCGGTAGCCCGGCACACGCTCCAGCACCTGGCCTTCCTGGAAGAGGGTTTCAGGGTTTTTTACCGCCACCTGGTAAAAGAGACGCTTCATGCGGTCCTTCGCCGCAGGGGCCAGACTCACATTCACCCACAGGCAGACGCCGCTCAGGATGAAGGCCAAAACAAAGACTGGGGCGCAGATGCGCGGCATGGACATGCCCGTCATCCGGAGGGATACCAGCTCATTGTCGGCAGAAAGCCGGCCAAACACGAGCAAGATGCCCGTCAGGAAGGCCCAAGGGATGGTGAAAATGAGAGAAAAGGGGATGACCAGCATCACAAACTCCGCAATCACCGAGATAGGCAGCTCGGTGTTGCCCAGCAGCTGGTCCAGTTTCTTGTACACATTGCCCAGCACCATCACGCCGCTGAGCAGCGCCACGCCGATCAGCGTGGCGGATGCGACCTGGCGGCCAAGGTAGCGGTCAAAGATGCGTGGAAACATGTGGGAGCTTCAGGCTAGCGAGTCTTCCCCATCGGGCAATTTGAGATTGCCATAGCCTGCTTCAAACCACGGCCTTCTTCACCTTGCCAAAATCCGTGCCCAGGAAGCGTCTGGCCAGGTTTTCAGCCTGCTCAGAATGGTCCGTGAGGTAGATGTCCAGCGTGGGCTTGGTTTTCGTTGCTCGCAGCAGGCCGCCCTGCTCCAGGCTGGCCTTGACGTGCGCGGCACAGGTGAGGGCAGAGTCCACCAGCCGCACCTTCTGGCCCAGCATGCGCTTCAGCACAGGCACCAGCAGCGGGTAGTGGGTGCAGCCCAGCACCAAGGTGTCGATACCCTTGTCCAGCATCGGTTTCAGATACTCCCGCAATACGGACTTGAGCGCCGGGTGGTCGGTCCAGCCCTCCTCTACGAACGGCACCAGCAACGGCGTGGCCCTGGCCTCGATCATGACGTCCGGCCGCCGCATGGCGATCTCATGCTGGTAGGCATGGCTGCGAATCGTCCCTGCAGTGCCGATGATGCCCACGCGTTCACACGCGGGGTCGGCCAGCGTTGCCTCCACGCCCGGGCCGAGCACACCGATGACCGGCACACGAAACGTGGCCTGCAGCACCGGCAGCGCATGGGCCGTGGCCGTGTTGCACGCCACCACGACCGCCTTCACCCCATGGGAGACGAGGAACTGAGTGTCCTCCACCGAGAAGCGCCGGATGGTATCGGGAGACTTGGAGCCGTAGGGCACACGCGCCGTATCGCCAAGGTAAACGATGGACTCATTCGGCAGCAGATCCCGCAGCGCCCGCACTACGGTCAGCCCGCCAACGCCGGAGTCGAAAACGCCGAGAGGGCTGCTGGCTGTGACGGGGGTGCTCATGGCAAATCAACTCTTTCGCGTGATCTCCACAATGATCGCCTTTTGCGCATGCAGGCGGTTTTCAGCCTGTTCGAAGATGACGTCCGCATGGGCTTCCATGACTTCGTCGGTGATCTCCTTGCCGCGGTAGGCGGGCAGGCAGTGCATGACGAGGGCACCCGGATTGGCGTGCTTCAGGAGGTCGCTGTTGATCTGCCAGGGCTTGAGAGTTTCGATGCGGTCGGCGCTTTCGGCTTCTTTGCCCATGCTCACCCATACATCGGTGTAAACCACGTCACAGCCCTTCACGGCTTCGGCGGGATCATCCACGACGCGGATCGTTTTGGCAGGGACGCGCTGCATGAAGCTTTCCTGCGGCTGAAAGGCCTTGGGTGCGCCGATGACGAGTTCAAAGCCCAGATGCACGGAGGCCCAGATCCAGGAGCGGGCCATGTTGCAGTCGCCATCGCCGAGGAAGCAGATGCGTTTGCCCTGCCAGCCGCCAAGGCGTTCCTGGATGGTCTGCAGATCGGCCAGCACCTGGCAGGGGTGCTCGTCGTCGGTCAGCGCATTGATGGTGGGAATGCCGCTGTACTGGGCGAAGTCCACCACATCCTGCTGCGCAAAGGTGCGGATGACCGCGCCATGAATCATGCGGCCCATCACGCGGGCGGTGTCCTTGATCGGCTCGCCACGGCCCAGCTGGATGTCGGCGCTGGAGAGGAACATCACCGCGCCGCCCAGCTCACGAATGCCCACTTCAAAGCTCACCCGGGTGCGGGTGGAGGATTTGCTGAAAATGAGGGCCCACTGCTGGCCGGTGAGCACCTGCGGGGAGGCCTTGCGGTCTTTTTTCAGCACACAGGCCAGATCGACGATCTTTTCGATCTGTCCCTTGGTCAGTTCTTCGATGGAAAGCAGATGGTTCATGTCTTGGCTGGGTTACGCGAGCTGATCGAGCACGCTCTTGAAGATGGACAGCCCTTCCTCGGCGTGGGCTGCGGTGATGTTCAGCGGCGATAGCCAGCGCACCACATTGGGACCGGCAGGAGTGACCATCATGCCGGCATCGAGCAGTTGCTGCGCGAGGAAGATGGAAGGCAGCTTGCCGCCGGATTTTGAAGAGATGGCGTCGGCATTGAGTTCAAAGCCGATGAACAGACCGAGCTGACGCACCTCTTTGATCAGCGAATGATTCCAGCCGCAAGCTGCGGCTGCGATGGCCGCACCCCGTGCTTTGGCATTGTCGCAGAGCTTTTCATCCAGAATGGTGCGCAGCGTGGCGATGCCCACGGCGCAGGCCAGGGGTGAGCCGCCGTAGGTGGTGCCATGCGTGCCGGGACCGAGTGTCTTGCTCAGATCGCGGCGATCATTGACCCAGAAGGAACCCAGGGGGAAACCGCTGCCAATGGCCTTGGCCCAGCTGATGCCATCAGGCTGGATCTCGTCGCCCGGAATGATGCTGCGCCACCCGGACATCTCTCCTGCACGGCCAAAGCCGCACTGCACTTCATCCAGCAGCAGAAGCAGATTGTTCTCGCGGCAGAGGCGCTGCGCAGCACGCAGAAACTCGGGGGTCACGGCGTTCACACCGCTCTCGCCCTGAATCGGCTCAAGCAAAATGGCCACCGTCCTGTCGGTGATCGCAGCTTCCAGTGCGGCGATGTCATTGAAGGGCGCATAGACGAAGCCCGGTGGCAGCGGTCCAAAGCCGCCGTGGATTTTCTCCTGCGCCGTGGCCGTCATGGCGCCGAAGGTGCGGCCATGGAAGGAACCGGTGAAGGTGATGATCTCGTAGCGTCCGCCGGTCTGCTGTCCGTATTTCCGCGCCAGTTTGAGGAGGCCTTCATTGGCCTCTGCGCCGCTGTTGCAGAAGAAGCACTTGCCGGGAATGCCGACGCATTCCTCCACAAGGATACGCGCCAGTTCCGCCTGCTTGTCGATGCAGTACCAGTTTGAAACGTGGATCAGCGTGTTTGCCTGCTCCGTGAGCGCTTTCACAACCGGGGGCGGGCAATGACCCAGCGGACACACGGCCACGCCACCGGCGAAGTCGAGATACTTTTTCTCATCGCGGTCCCATACATACGGGCCTTCGCCACGCACGGGCCAGACGTTGTAACGACCGTAGTTTGGCAGGAGATACTCCTGCATCAGTTGATCACTGGTTCTCATCTCAGGATTACAAATGGATTTCAGTACCGATCCCGCCGTCGGTGAAGATTTCGAGAATGAGGGCATGCGGCAGGCGGCCGTCGATGAGATGCACCTTGCCCACGCCGCCGCGCAGAGAGTCGAGCGATGAGTCCACCTTCGGAATCATGCCCCCACTGATGATGCCTTCCGCTTTTAACTTCGTGATCGAAGCCTCGTCGAGGCTTGGGATCAGTGTGTTGTCATCTTTGGGATCGCGCATGACCCCGCGCACGTCGCTGAGGAAAATGAGCTTGGTGGCCTTGAGGCGTTTGGCCAGGCCGCAGGCGGCGAGATCGGCGTTTACGTTGAGCGTTTTGCCGGAGGCAAGCTCGCGTGCAACGGGGGAGACCACGGGGACAAATTCGCCCGCGACGGCGGCCTGAATGAGGCCCAGCTTGCAGTCATTCACTTCGCCGACCCAGCCCAGGTCGCCTTTCATCTTTTCGCCGAGAAAGACCTCTGTGCCGGGAATGCCCACAGCCTTGCCACCAAAGGCGTTGATCTTGTTGACGATCTCAGGGTTGATCACGCGGGCCAGAGTCTCTTCAACGATCTTGATGGTCTCGTCGTCCGTGACGCGCATGCCATTGATGAACTTGGCCTGCAGACCTGACTCGGTCATGGCCTTGGAGATCGCTTTGCCGCCACCATGCACAATGACGGGATTGATGCCCACGGCTTCGAGGAACACCACATCGCGCAGGAAGCTGTCCACCTGCACAGGGTCCTCCATGGCGCTGCCGCCGACCTTGATCAAAAACGTGCAGCCGCGGAAGCTCTGCATGTAAGGCAGGGCTTCAAGGAGTACGGCGGATTTGGTGATTTGAGCGTCGAGGGGATTCATCGCAGGAAAAATGAGAATACGCCCGTGGCTCAGGCAAAGCCCTTCTGGCGTTTCGCATGCACGGCGGCGGAATATTCCGCGCTGTTAAAGTCCACGTATTCTTCGGACAGGTCGCTGGTGTAAACTGTGTAGCCGCTGGTGCCGAGATTGAGGTCGATCGTGACGGTGAATTTCGGCTCTTTGACGACTTTCTCCATCTCACCCACGGGGGTCTTGGTGGCCAGACCACCTTTGCAGGCCTGCAGACCGCCGAAGTAGATGTCGATAAGCTCCTCACGAATGCGTGCGCCGGAATAACCCACCGCGTGGATGATGCGGCCCCAGTTTGGGTCGCAGCCGTGGAAGGAACACTTCACCAGAAGCGATTTTGCCACGGTTTCGGCCACCTTGCGGGCATCTCCCAGAGTGCGGGCGTTGCGCACTCGGATTTCGACAAATTTGGTCACGCGCTCTCCGTCGCAGACGATCATCTTGGCCAGTTCCAGCATCACCTTGTGCAAGGCACAGCGGAAAAGCTCAGCTTCGGGGGATCCTTTCTTGATGGTCGGCGCGTCCGACTGGCCGTTGCTCATCACGATGACGGTGTCGTTCGTGCTGGTGTCACCGTCGATGGTGATGCAGTTGAAGCTCTTCTCCACGGCGTAGCGCATGGAGCGGTGCAGTTCGTCTTTGCCGATCTTTGCATCAGTCGTGATGAAGCAGAGCATGGTGGCCATGTTCGGGCAGATCATGCCCGCGCCTTTGGCGATGCCGCCGATGCGGAAGCTGCCTTTGCCACAAGGCACATCGACTGCGAACGACTTGGGCTGCGTGTCGCTCGTCATGATCGCACGCATGGCATCCTCGGAGCCGTCGGATTTCAGCTTGGCCACGGCATCAGGCACTTTCACGATCACGCGCTCAATGGGCATCGGCATGCCGATAATGCCGGTGGAGCAGACGAGCACCTGGCGCATTTTTACGCCAAGTTGTTCAGCCACGGCTTTTGTCATCGCCTTCGCATCTTGAATGCCCTGCACGCCAGTGCAGGCGTTGGCATTGCCGCTGTTGGCGATGATGGCGCGGGTGTCGCTCTCCTTGATATGCTGCTGGCTCACGCGCACGCAGGCGGCGCGGACCTTGTTGGTCGTGAAGACCGCATCCGTGGTGGTCGGGCCGTCTGAAACGATGAGCGCGAGGTCGAGGCGGGTGGCTTCAGGATTCTTGATGCCGCAGGTCACGGCGCTGGCGCGGAACCCCTTTGCGGCAGTCACGCCGCCGTCGATGACTTTGAAAGAGACGCGGCATTCGCGTTCGTCGTGTGCTTTGGTCGCCATAAAATTAGACGTACAGCAGGCCTGCGGTGGCCTCGAAACCGCAGATGAGGTTCATGTTTTGCACCGCCTGGCCAGAGGCGCCTTTGCCGATATTGTCTTCGGTGCTCATCAGGATGAGCTGTCCGGCCCGGGCATCATAGGACCAGCCGATGTCCACGAAATTGGTGCCGGTGACGTTTTTGGTGTCGGGAGACTGGTTCACCCCCAGCAAACGAACGAAGGGGGCGAAATCGTAGGCCGAATGCAAAGCGGCGGTGATTTGTTCGATCTTCACCCCCGGCTGAAGCTGCGCGAAAGTCGTGGTGCAGATGCCCGAATGGGTCGGCATCAGGTGCGGGACGAACGAAAGCTTCACCTCGCGGCCAGCGGCAAGGGCGAGTTCCTGGCCGATCTCGCTGAGGTGCCGGTGCAGGGGAACGCTGTAGCTGCGCACGCTGTTCTGCACCTCGCAGAAGAGCAGGGGAATGCTCTCTTTCCGGCCGGCACCGCTGGCGCCGCTCATGCTGGCCACGGCGAGAGGCGCCTCCGCCAGCAGCCCTGCCTTCAGCAAGGGGATGAGGGGAAGCAAAATGCTCGTGGGGTAGCAGCCAGGGCAGGCGATGAGGCGTGCGCCCTTGATCTGCTCTGCGCGTATTTCCGGCAGGGCGTAGACGGCTTCATCCAGCAGCTCAGGCGCCGGGTGCGCATGGCCGTAAAACTCCTCATAAAGTGCAGGGCTGCGCAGGCGGAAGTCGGCGCTGAGGTCGATTACCTTGAGGCCTAGTTCCAGCAGCGGCCTGGCATATTCAGCAGCGACTCCATGCGGCACGGCCAGAAAGGCGATCTCGGCGCCGGCGGCTTTCAAGGCGGCGGCGTCAGGCACGGTGAAGCTCAGCTGGTCCGCCACGCCCACTCCGCGGAACCGCGGGAATTCTTTAGACAGGGCCTTGCCCGCCAGCGACCGCGAGGTCACCGCCACCAGTTCCACATTGGGGTGCCTGAGCAGCAGGCGCAGCAGTTCAGCTCCAGAATATCCACTGGCTCCAACGACGGCGACTTTGACGGGTGCTGACATAATTGCGGGGGGCGGAGTATGGGATGTCATGGGGGGCGTGCAACCCGGAAAAAAAGCATTTCTTGTCGCATCACAGCATCCATCGTGCCGCTTGTCAGCGGGCTTCGGCTGGCGCACATTCGGTGCTCCCCCATGAGCGACCCCACGCCTGAATCCCCAGAGCACGAGAAAACCAAAGCGCCCGGAAGTCCGGAAGAAATCACGCGCAAACTGGAGGACTTCATCAAAAACACCCTGGGTGGCCAGGTTCTCTTCACCCGAGTCGAAGGCCCGGGCGGCCGACCCATTCCAGACGGGGAGGAAAAACCCGTTCAGGACGCGAGGCCTGACAACGGCCGCGTCTTTGAGTTCAACTACCGCCCTGCGGACATCAAGGCTCACCTGGACCGTTTCGTGATCCGCCAGGACGAGGCCAAAAAAGTGCTCGCCACCGCTGTGTGCGATCACTACCACCACGCCAGGATGCTGCGTGATGACCGTGCCTCCGACTCCGGCGGTCCCCGGCTCGAATTTTCCAAGCAGAATGTCATCATCATCGGCCCCACCGGCGTCGGAAAAACCTACCTCGTCAAACACATCGCCGATTTGATTGGCGTGCCGTTTGTGAAGGCCGACGCGACCAAGTTCAGCGAAACCGGGTATGTCGGCGCGGATGTGGATGATCTGGTGCGCGATCTCGTGGCGAAGGCCAACGGCGACATCGAGCTGGCCGAGCATGGCATCATCTATCTGGATGAAATCGACAAGCTCAGCAGCGGACCTGAGCGAATTGGGCGTGATGTCAGCGGTCGCGGGGTGCAGACCACCCTGCTCAAGCTGATGGAGGAAACCGAAGTGGCCCTTTATGCGCCGAATGACATCCGCAGCCAGATGCAGATGATGTTTGACACCCGCAAGGGACGCACCGGCCGCGAGGTGGTGAACACGCGCAACATCCTCTTCATTGTCAGCGGCGCCTTTGGCGGATTGGAAAAGATCATCGAAAAGCGCACCAATCGGAAATCCATCGGCTTTGTTTCCGCAGACACGAAAGAAAGCCCTGCCGAATACCTCTTCCGCGAGGCGCGCACCAAGGATTTCATCGACTACGGTTTCGAAGCGGAGTTTATCGGCCGCCTGCCGGTGCGTGTGGTGTGTGATCCGCTGAGTGCGGATGACATGTTTCAGATCATGAAAAACTCCGAGGGCAGCCTCATCCGCCAGTATGAGCGCGAGTTCGCCGCCTATGGGGTCAAGGCCGTCTTTCAAGACGATGCCCTGCGTGAGATCGCCCATCGTGCGGAAGAAGAAAAGACTGGCGCACGCGGCCTGGTCACGGCCTGGGAACGGGTGTTGCGCGATTTCAAATTTGAAATGCCCAGCCTGGAGCTTCCCGAACTGCTGATCGACGCCGCACTCGTCACAAATCCCGAGCTGACGCTCGTCCGCTGCCGTGCCGAAGCGGCCAGCCAGTTTAGAGAACGCGGTGCCGCCCATGCAGGCGAAGTGCGTGCCTTTGCTGAGCGTTTTCAGCGGGAGAACGGCTTTACGCTGGAGTTCGACAGCGATGCCATAGCAGCAGTGGCCGCCAGGGCGCAGCGGGAGGGCATGCATGTGGAAGCCCTCTGCGCAAAGCTCTTCAAAGACTATCCCTTTGGTCTCAAGCTCGTGACCCGGAGCACCGGAGAGACGCGCTTTACCATCACCGCCGACGCAGTCGCCCATCCCGACAGGTTCGTCAGCGAACTCGTGGTGAATGCGTGCCGCAGCCACCCGGCGGCGCCTGCCTCCCCAATCATCGACCTCACACCCGATACTCCTTCCCATGAATCGTAATCACGCCGCCGCCATGTTTATTGGCGTGCTCGTCTGCATACCCATGCTGGCCATGTACCATTTTGGCTGGTTTAAAAGCACCGCTGAATGGTTCGCGGTGCTGTTTTCGCGCGGATTCATTCTGCCTGCGGGAGGCCTGAAGCAGGTCATCCTTCTGCAGTATGCCTATTACACAGTCATGGCATTCATCAGCGCCTGGATATGCATCGAGATGACCTCCCAGTGGCGGCGTATCGCCTTCCTGCTCGGCGGCACCTTCCTCACCACTTCCTTTGCCTGCATCATGGCCATGAACGGCATTTTGTTTGAGCCGATCTCCGGCGTGCTGGCGATGTGGTTTGCCGGCATCGCCGGCATGGCGGTGGGCGGCTCGGTCAATTCCTATCGCTGTCATGTCATGCGCGACTACTTTGTCGGCAGGCTCTCCTCCCGCCAGTTTGAAGATCTCGCCGATCAAAACGATCCGGCAAAGATGACCGAACGCCGCGAGATCACGGTGCTGACCTGCCGGCTCCTCAACCATGTGGAAGTTTCCAGTGGCATTGAGGCGCGCCAGTTCGAAGAGCTTGCCACGCATTTTCAGCGCAGCATGACGGAGTTTCTCATCAGCCGCGGCGCGTATCTCGATGACTGCAATGCCCGCCAGGTGCGTGTGTTTTTCGGGTTCCCGCTCACAGACGAGAATCACGCCTTGCACGCGGTTCAGGTGGCCGCCGTTCTGCGCACCCACCTTGCCACTCTGGCACGTGAGATCGAGCAGCGCTTTGGCAAAAAGCCGCAGATGGGAGTGGCGCTCAGCACGGGCTCCGCAGTCTGCGGATTGTTCGGCATCAGCCACTTCGAAAGCTTCAGCGCCGTGGGAGACGTGATCGATTTTGCTTCTCAGCTATGTGTTTTGAACTCCGAATATGGCAGCAAGGTGCTGCTGGGCGCCAGGACCTATTCGCTGGTGAAAGACAATGCCGAGGTGCGGCCAATGGAGATGGTCAGCGCCGCCGGTTCCAGCCAGATGAGTGAGGTTTACGAACTCCTTGCTGAAAAAGGCTCTCTTCCTGAAGCGGAGATCCGTGCACGTGATGCCTTCTGGCAGGGCGTCGTCCAGTATCGCAAGGGGGAGCTCAAGCAGGCGCTGGAAAGCTTTAGGAACGCGGTCATCGTGGAGCGTGAGGATGCCCCCCTGAAATATTTCATCGGACGAGTCGAGCAGGCGCTTAAAGGACCGTCAGCCGCTGGCAAAGACACACCCAAGCATTCGCGCAAACTCGCCGCCACCTGAGTTCTCTTTACTGTGCGCATCGACTACCCACCTGCCATCCAGCGCCTCATCGCGCAGCTTAAATCGCTGCCCGGCCTGGGGCCGCGCAGCGCGGAGCGTCTCATGATCTGGCTGCTGCAGATGCGGGACGAGCGGATCTCGGCGCTGTCCAACACGCTTCTTGAGGCCAAAGAACGCATCCTGCCCTGTGCCGATTGCGGCTTCTTCATTGAAAGCGGCAGTGACTGTCTGCTCTGCCATGACCCGCGCCGCCAGCAGCAGCTGCTGTGCGTGGTGGAGCAGGCTGCGGATGTGCTCCGCATGGAGCGCTCCGGTGCGTTTCAGGGATTGTACCACGTCCTCGGCGGCCGCCTCTCACCCCTCGATAATGTGACCCCGGAAGACCTGCGCATGGAGTCGCTGGTCGAGCGTGTGCGCGATCTGCGCACTGAAGAAGTCATCATCGCTCTTGGCTCGGATGTCGAAGGGGAGGCCACTGCCAGTTACATTGCTGATCTGCTGCGTCCGGCCGGAGTGGCGGTGACCAGACTGGCCCAAGGCATGCCGGCGGGCGGTGGACTCGACCACGTGGACGAGCTGACGCTCTACCAAGCCCTGCACGGGCGGCGGAAGATGGGTTAGTAAAAAAGAATGGACGGGTTTTATTCTTTGCTAGACAATTTGAGGGAAAATCGTGAGAAGGATGTGAATGTCTCTATGAATCTTTATCAAGTTGCACGCGACGGCCAGACATTGGGAGAATTCACTGAATCTCAAATTCACGAGGGGTTGCAAACTGGCTACTTCCAGGCTGGTGACTGGTGCTGGCGGGAAGGAATGGGCGAGTGGCAGGGGCTGGCGTCCCTGTTTCAACAACCGGTCAAGACTGCCATGCAGCCACTGCCCCAGCCCTCGGCGGAACCAGTGTTCAATCCCTATGCCGCACCGCCCAGCAGTCTTGCTGGCGGCCCGCGTCAGGCTGCTCTCCGTCCTTTGGTGGAATTAGCTTCTCCTGGGACACGGTTTGTTGCGATGATTTTGGATTACGTGGCGTTGGTAGTGTGCTTCGTGCCTGCCGTTGTGATGGACGAAATGAAAATGGGCGGTGACGACCTCCAGGTTATTGTCTCAGGTGGCCTGTTCGTCATTCTCTGCATCGCCAATTTGATACTGATCGCCACCGAAGGGCAGACGATCGGTAAAAAGATCCTGGGCATTCGCATTGCTGAAATGGACGACTCCGTGAAGGCGGGATTTATGCGGATCGTATTTCTGCGGAGTCTGATTGGCCGGGGGCTGCTCGGTATTGTTCCGTTTTATGGCCTTGTAGATGCTTTGTTTATCTTCAATCAAGACCGGCGTTGCATCCATGACAAAATTGGCGGTACGCATGTCATCAAGGTTTAGCTTTTAAACGATTTATGTCCTCCTATCATATCGCACGCAACGGTCAGCAGCTCGGCGTTTTCTCCGAGCAAGCCATTCAATCGGGTCTCACCACCGGACAGTTCATGCCCGATGATTTATTTTGGACGGAGGGCATGGGAGACTGGCAGGCGCTCAATACTCGTTTCGCAGTTTCGGCGGTTGCCACCACGTCAGCCTACAACTCCGGCGTGTTCAATCCCTATGCGGCCCCCAGCGCGAATCTGCAAAATCCCGCTCTCGCGGCAAACGTGCAGGTTGCCGACTTGGGAAAACGACTCGGTGCAGCGTTGTTGGACGGCCTTCTTGGCGCCGTCCTTTTCGGTGTTCCCTATGTGGTTTTCTTGATGTCGGTGTCGCCTGATAACGGACGGCAGCCCGAACTAAACACCACCGCCATGATCGCCGGGGGCTGCATGCTGCTCGGCCTTCTCGCTCTGCTTGTCATCAACATCATCATGCTCACCACCCGAGGCCAGACTCCTGGCAAACGAGCGCTCGGCATTCGCATCGCCACCTTTCCAGGCGCTGAAAAGCCGGGCTTCGTGAAGGCTTTCCTGCTGCGGGGGCTGGTCAATGCCCTTATCGGCGCCGTTCCTTGCCTGGGTCCCATTTATGGGCTGGTGGACATCTGCTTCATCTTCCAAGCCGATCGCCGCTGCATCCATGATTTGATCGCTGGAACGCACGTCATCGAAGGCAACCCCCCTGCCTGATTGAGCCTACGCCAGTCCTAGCGCCGCGACTTCGTCCTCATCCAGTCCGAGGTAGTGGCCTAGTTCATGGAGAAACGTGATGCGGACCTCGTGCCGATAGGTGGCCAGATCGCCGGCGCAGTCATCCCACAAGTTGTCCAGAAACAGGCGGATTCGCGGCATTTCGTCGGGGGTTTCCGGCAGCGGATCGCAGCGCGCATTGCCCTCAAACAGTCCCAGCAGGTCGGGATCGAGGTCTTCATCGATGTCGATCAGAGCGTCCATTTCGGCGAACTCGATGCGGCAGTCGGCGGCTTCATTGCGAATGTCGGCTGGCAGGGCCAGCATCGTGTCTTTGACGACGCTGGTGGCGATGGTTTGAAGGCGGGGAAAACGCATGTTGGATCGGTTACTTGCCTGCCTTCTTCTCTGGGGCGGCCGCCGCCTGTGACTTCTTCTTGAGCGTGTCCAGCTCCCGTTGCTGATCCTCAGACTGCTTTTGCAGCTGCTGCACGCGGTCCCAGAGTTTCTTCAAATCAGCGGGGCTTTCCAGGTCCGCACGGATGTCCTGCACAGACTTTGCGGCTGCCTCGCGGACGGGATCAATGCGGTCATTGCTGCTGCGGAGCATCGGCTCCAGCACGGCGAGCGCCTTGGGATCTCGCAGTGTACCGAGCGCCTTGGTGCTGGCGAGGCGCCAGTCATGGCGCGGATCGCTGAGCTTGGAGCTGAGAAATTCACGCACTCCATCGCGTTGCCCATTTGTGGGACGACGGGCGAGGAAAGCCACGGCATCAAAGGCGGCACCGGCGTCCCGACCACGCAGATCGTTAAGGGCTGGCAAACGGGCAAGCACTTCGGGAATGGCGGACTCGTCATCCTGCGCGCGCAGCGCCCGGATGGCGGCAAGCTGGATGCTGTGGTTGAAACTGGTGCCCGCCAGATAGTTGCGCAGCGCTTTGGAGACTTCAGGCTCGCCGGGCCGTGCGCCCCAGGTTTCGATGATGCTGGCCAGGATGTCGGGGTTTTTCTCGCTCTGGGCCATTTTCCACAAGGTTTCCTTTGATTCAGGCGTGTTCAGCGCGGCGAGAGACTGCACGATCGTTCTGCGCGTGCGGGCATCTGGCTGGTTGCTGCTGCCGGCGATCAGCGCCGCACGTGCCTTGGGTTCGGGGATCTTTGCGAGTGCTTTTGCCGCTTCGGCACGCACGGCATAAAAGTTGTCTTCACGCAGGGCTTTGCCCAGCTGGTCGATGTGCTTGTCATCGAGTGTGCTGATGGCCAGCAGGCGTCCAATCACATCGGACTGCAGCTGCTTTTCGAGCATCGGACCCGGTGGATTGAACGCGATCTTTGCCAATACAGTGTAATCAGGATCAACGCGCACCAGCTCTGGCTGTGCGGGCAGGTGAAAGTAAAAGTCCTCGGCTTCCTTGCGGACGTCTGCGGTGAAGCGCAGCGGCTCCTTTTGTCCCGGGACGGTAAAGCCTAGTGGCAGAGGCAGGCGGAAGAGGCGCACTTGCTCGCTGAGTTTTTGTGTCTGCCTTACGCTGATCCTGGCCTGCTTCGAAGCGGCGTCCCAGGCATAATCGATTTTCAGTTCCGGCACGCCGCCATGAAAGAGCCACTGGTCAAAAAACTGGTCAAACGACAGACCGCTGACTTCTTCAATGATGTCCTGCAGATCTTCCGTGCGCACGATGCTGCTGCGGTGCCGCTCCAGATAGGTTTTGATGCACTTGCGATAGAGGTCCGCGCCCAGCTGGCTGCGCAGCATGTGCAGCACCCAGGCGCCTTTTGGGTAGGCACGTGAGTCAAACTGCTGCATGGGGTCGCCGTAGTCTTTCCAGACGATGGGGCGGGTGTCGTTTGCCATGAAGACCTGCTGCGCCTCTTTCCACATCGCATACTTCATTGCATCGGCACCGAGCTTTTCCCCTTCATAGAGAACCGTGTAGTAGCTGGCGAAACCCTCGTTCAGCCAGAGGTGCGACCAGTCACGGCAGGTGACGAGATCGCCAAACCACTGATGCGCGGTTTCATGAGCATCGAGTTCGTGCAGCGAGCGGAGCTGCTCCGTGTCGGAGTTGTATAGCATGTCCACTGCTTCAAACGTGCAGCTCGTGTTCTCCATGCCACCTGCGATGAAGTCGAGGCAGTAGACCTGGTAGTACTTGTCCCAGGCAAAGGGCACTCCGATTTCCTTCTGGTAAAACTCGATGATCTTGCGGGTGTCGGCAAAAGCATTCGCGGCCCGTTCGGCATGCGAGGGTGGGACCAGCATGGCGAGTGGCAGACTGCCCGCCTTGTCCTCCAGCTTGTGAAAATAGCCTGCCGCCATGGCGATGAGGTAGTTCACATGCGGCTTGTCCTGCAGCCAGTGAAAAGCCGTGGCCTTTTCCCCCTCGGGCTTTTCGCTTTGCAGCGTGCCATTGGAAACGACCTGCATGCCCTTGGGCACATGGCAGATGACCTCGCTGGTGAAGCGCTCATTGGGGTAGTCGTAGCTGGGAAACCAGAAGCGGTGCTCTTCCGCCTCGCCCTGGCTCCACACCTGGGTGTCGCCGGCTTTGTAACCCATTTCCGGCGTGCGGAAATACAGCCCGTGCTCGGGCTGCGCGGAATACGTGATCGTCACCGCCGCTTCCGTATCGGCTGCGATGGCTTTGGCAAAGGTGATGATGAGCTTGTCGTCCGTGACCTGGTGTTCCGCCACGGTGGCGCCTTCAGCCGTGATGGACGCTATTTTCAAATCCACCGCGTCCAGCTCGAGTTTTTCCAAAGGCAGTGCGATGGGCTTGAAACGCAGCGCCGCCGTGCCGGAGACGGTGCGCCTGGCAAAATCCGGCGTTACATTCAGCTTCACATGCAGGATGTCGGCGCGCCTGTCGCGCGCATATTTCCGTCCGGGAATGAGCTTCAGCGGCTGTGGCAGCAAGTGCTTGTTGCAGTGCAGGCACTCCGTGGAGTCGGCTGCGGCGTTGAGCGTCAGCAATGCGGCGGCAAGAAGGAAAGGGGAGAGGCGCATGATGGCCGCGAGCATCCCGAACCCCGTGCGGGGTGGCAAGCACAATCAGGAAGGAGATTCGCCCGGCTGACGTATTTAGCAGCACCATGCTCACATTTTCCGACCAGAGCCACGGATCCTCCCGCCTGCAGCGGCGTGATTTCCTGCGCATTGGCGGACTGGGTCTGGGGGGGCTGGGGCTGAGCGATTTGATGGCGCTCAAGGCTCTCGGGGCGTCGAAAAAGTCGCTGCTCAAAGACAAGTCGGTTATCTTCCTCTTCATGCATGGCGGGCCGTCGCAGTTCGAAACCTTCGACCCGAAGATGGACGCGCCGTCGGAGATCCGCAGTGTCACAGGTGAGATCAAAACCAAACTGCCCGGCGTCACCTTTGGCAGCACCTTCGAGAGGCTGGCGGGGCTGGCGGACAAGTTCAGCATCGTACGCTCCTTTGTGACGGGAGACGCGGTGCACGACATCAAGACCATCGTCGGCAAGGACACGATGAAGGCGAATCTTGGCTCGCTGTATTCACGCATCGCCGGTCCTCTGCGCAAAAGCAGCGCCATGCCGACGAACGTGGCGCTCTTTCCGCAGGCGGTGGCTGCCACGGCAGGCCCTGTGATCAAGCAATTCGGCGACTTCACTTCCAGCGGGGAATTTGGAGCAACCTACAAGCCGTTTGTCCCTGGAGCAGGCAACGGCGCGCAGGCGGACATGACCCTGAGCATGCCACAGGCGCGGCTGGATGATCGTCGGTCCCTGCTCTCTTCACTGGATCATTGGCAGCGGACCATGGACAGCAGCCTGTCCATCGCCGGAACCTCGGAATTTCAAACGCTTGCCTTTGACGTGCTGCGGCGCGGTGTGTCGGACGCCTTTGATCTTTCCAAGGAAGACCCTCGCCTCATTGCCCGGTACGATACCGCTCCACTGCTGCCGAAAGACCGCATCAGCAAGCAGTGGAACAACCACGAGCATTACGCCGACAATGCCGCAACCCTTGGCAAACTGCTCCTCATGGCGCGGCGTCTATGCGAGCGCGGGTGCGGCTTTGTCACCGTCACAACGAGCTTCGTGTGGGACATGCATGCAGACAACAACAACGCCCCCTGCCGCACCGGCATGGAGTATGTGGGGCGTCCATTTGACCATGCGGTTTCCGCCTTGATTGAAGACATCGAGTCACGGGGACTGCGGGATAAAATTTTGCTCGTCTGCTGTGGAGAGATGGGCCGTTCCCCCAAGGTTAACGTGAAAGGCGGCCGGGATCACTGGGGTGGTCTGGCGCCGCTCATGATTTACGGCGGCGGTTTGAAGATGGGCCAGGTGATCGGGCAGTCGGCTCGCAATGGTGGTGAGCCTGCCTCCGAACCCATAACCATTCCTGATTTGATCTCAACCATCATGCACACGCTGGTGGATGTGGGAGAAGCCCGCATCACCGATGGTCTTCCACCGGGATTGCTCAACGTCCTGACACGTGGCGAGCCGATCCGCGGCCTCGTTTGAAAATATCCATGCGTATCCGGTTCTTAGCCCTGTTTTCTTTTCTTTCTTCTTTGGCGGCTGCGGAGCCGGTCACACGGACCTTTTACATTTCTGGTGTCGAGTGCGGAAGCTGTGTGTACATGGTGCAGCATTCCATCACGGAGACAAAAGGAGTGGTGGATGCCACGGTGGTCCAGGTCCTCGACAACTACGCCAACGTGACCTTTGATCCCTCGGCGCTGAGCGAACAGCAGATTGCCCAGGCCGTGCGTGAGGCCTACCCGCTGCATGGCATGCCCTACCTCGCGACGCTAAAGCTAACGGTGATGAATTACGCCGAAAACGCGGCCAAGGTGGAGGGGCTCTTTTCTGAGTGGAAGCAACACCTGAACCTGGAGGTCGTGGACAAGGCCAAGGGCGTTCTCGTCGTGCATTTTTTGCCACTGGAGGTGGATCAAAAGAGGCAGGGCCCGCAGGGCTGGAGCCTCGCTCAATGGACGGCTGCCGCGCGGAAGCACGGTGTGCAGTTCAAAATGGCGGAAGAGGGGCGTTAAAAAATCATTCCGATTTTTTCTTCTTCCCTTTGCCCTCGCCTTTCTTTTTCTCTGCGCTGGTGGCCTTGGCTTCTTCTTTGGGCAGGACCGCGCCGAGTCTTGCTTTGATCTCGCTCATGCCCACCTCTTTGGCGAGATTGGTCCACTCATAGGGATCTTTGCTGTGGTCGTAGAGTTCCTCGCTGCCGTCGGCGTAGCGGATGTAGCGCCAGTCGGAATCTCGCACTGCGTGGTTGCCTTTCCCATGGGTGCAGACGGCCACGCCATCCCACTTCGCGGCCGGGTCTTTGAGCAGGGGCATGAGGCTCGCTCCTTTCACATGTTCCGGCACGGGCAGGCCGGTGAGTTCGCAGACTGTGGGGTACATGTTCACATAATCGACTGGCGCTGCGCAGGTGGTTCCTGGCTTCGTCACACCGGGTGCGATGATCGCCATCGAGGTACGCGTGGTTTCCTCCCACAGGGCAAATTTCCGCCAGTGCTCCTTCTCTCCCAGGTTCCAGCCGTGGTCAGTCCACCACACGATGATGGTCTTGTCCTTGCGCGGGCTTTGATCGAGTCCATCAAGCAGGCGGCCGACCTGGTCGTCGAGAAATGAAATCGTGGCAAGGTAGGCCTGAACCGCCTTTTTCCACTGATCTGCTTTCACCACCGCTGCGTGATCGCCTTCAGGGCCGGCCATTCGCACACCTGCTTTGGGAATGTCGTCGAGGTCATGCTCCTTCGTCACAGGCAGCTTGATTTCGGCCAGAGGAAAACGGTCGTAGTATTCCTGCGGTACATACCAGGGCAGGTGAGGCTTGATGTAACCTAGCGCGAGGAAGAGAGGCTTGTCCGCTGGTGCCGTCTTGAGCTGATGAATGGCCCAGTCGGTGGCTTTATAGTCACCCATGTCGGAAGGCTTGGCATTCACCGGGCCCCAGTCAAAGTGACCGCGGTTGAGGCCGGTCATGTTTTCCTCATGCTCTGGGATGGATGGAAACAGCCCCTCCCATTTCGTCCACGAGTCGGTGCGTCCCTCGCTGCCGTAGCCGTGGTAGATTTTGCCGCCGCCCTGGGTATTGTAGCCATTGGCGAGGAAGTGGCGGTTGAGCGTCAGCGTGTCTTTCATCACACCCTGGGCCGGATCGTTGTTGGTATAAATCCCCGTCTGCCATGGGCGCAGGCCGCTCATCAGCGCCGCGCGCGAAGGATTGCAGGCCGGCGCAGCACAATGGGAATTGGTAAATGCCGTGCCCCTGGCCACCAGGCGGTCGATGTTGGGCGTCTTCGCCTGCGGATGACCGCCAAGATAGCTCGTCCAGTCGTTCAGATCATCGACCGCGATGAAAAGCACATCTGGCTTTTGTTGGGCGAGCACAGCAGGAGCGAGCAGCAGGAGCAGGGCAAGGAGACGAATCATGGTGCGCCTTGAACGCGGCTATGATCATCGTCTTGCGCTTAATCCGCGTCCTTCTCCAGACGATACAACGCCCCATCTTGTGATAGCAGCACCGGTTCGCCATCCACGTCCGCCGTCACCAGCGTGGGGTTGAATTTGTGCTCCGGATCTTTCCGATACAGCACACTGCGCCGAACCGGCTGACCGCTGGCGGGATCGATGCCCAGCGCCCAAACGGTGCCGTAGCCCCAGTCGGCAAAAACAAAGGCACCGTCTAGATGTGGAAGTTTTTGACCGCGGTAGAGCAGGCCGCCGACAATGCAGATGCCCTCGCCACGCATGCGGGTGTAGGCATGCACAGGATCGGTGGTGGCCATGTTTGGCAAAAAGGACTGCGCATGAAAGGCGCTTTTGACCGGGCCGTCCCGGTCGCTCCATCCGTAGTTGGCACCGCTCTCTACTCGGTTGATCTCCTCCCACAGGTCCTGCCCCACGTCCGCGCACCAGAGCTGGCCGGAACGTGAGTCAAAGGAAAGCCCCCATGGATTGCGGAAACCCAGGGCGAAAATTTCAGGCCGTACCATCTGCTGCTTGGCAAAGGGATTGTCCGCCGGGATGGCGTAGGGCAGCGAGCCGCTGCGGCCGTTCACATCGATGCGCAGGATTTTGCCATGCAGCACCCACGGATTCTGCGCCAGACGGTAGGGGTCGTCACGCAGCCCTCCATCACCCAATGCAATGTAGAGGCAGCCATCGGGGCCAAAGGCCATGTGGCCGCCCCAGTGGTCCGCCAGCGGCTGCAGGATCTCCAGGAGTACACGCTCCGTTTCTGGCAGCGCATCGGGTGTGGAGTCTTTGGCACTGGTGGCGCGCATCTCGCTGATCACGGTTCGGCGCGGATCATTCTGCGAGTAGCTGAGGTAGAACAGCCGGTTCTCCGCAAAGCGCGGATGAAAGGCGATGCCGTGCACGCCCTCTTCGAAAAGCACAAGACCTTTCATCTTGGCGCGAAAGTCTAGAAATGGTCGCCACTGGCCGCTGCCATCCAGCCGTATCGCGCAGAATTCACCGCGCTGCATGGCGATCACCTGCTCGCCACTGGCATCGGGCAGGGAGGCCAGCATGACGGGTGAGTCAAACTCGCGGTCAAAGGCCAGTTTGCGCAGCACAAGGCCCGGCATCGGTTCCTCGGGAATCGTTGGCGGAGGGATCTCCGTCGGCGCGGGGGTGGGCAGTGCCGTACCAATCTCGGGGATGGCGGGGTGTGCGGCGCTTCCGGCTATCAAGACCGCCAGGGTCATGGTTTGCAGGCAGGAACGGGAAAAAGAAAGAGGATTCATGGGGATATGAAAGGAAGACTGCAGGGAGCATGCCAGAGGAGCAGCGTGGATTCCTGTTTCATTCGAAACAGAAGTGTTGAATGCGTGTCGGCGCATGGCTGCGTGAGGTCCACGCCCGATAGGACGCGAGACTGCCTTCTTTGATACAAGCCTGGCGCTCAATGTGTTGAGTGCAGGACCATTGAGGAAGGAAGGCCTGCAGCCAAGCTTTGCTGGGGATTCTTCCACAGCTTGGTTTTGGGGCAGGGGTAGGGCTTACGCTTGGCGGGTGCCAGCGGACACCCCTATGAGAAACTTTTTCCACGTCTTGCACTCCTCCCACGGCATGGCAAAGATGGGTGCTCTTCACGATGAGCGACCCAATCAGTCACGAGTGCGGCATAGCGGTGGTGCGGCTGAAAAAGCCGCTGGGATATTTTTATCAAAAATACGGCAACGCCCTCTACGGATTTGATGCTTTGCAGGCCATCATGACCAAGCAGCGCAACCGCGGGCAGGATGGCATGGGCATCGGCTGCAGCAAGCTCGGCATGCCCGCCGGCCTGCCCTACATGTTCCGCATGCGCAGCACGGAGAGCGTGGAGCGCATCGCCCAGGTCTTCGATGACGAGCGCAAGGAGTTCAAACGCATCGCCCGCCGCATCGACAAGCAGCGCAAGGACGAGCGTGACCAGGAAGGCAAGGAATTCGTCTCCTTTGAGGACGATCCGGACGCCATCAAGCGGGAGTTCGAGATGGCAGGGGAGATTTACATCGGCCACCTTCGCTACGGCACCAGCGGAGACTTCGGCAAAGGCTGCCTGCATCCCTACATGCGCCGCACCACCTGGCCCACGCGCACCCTGATGGTGATGGGGAATTTCAACCTCACCAACACCCGCGAGCTCAACGAGGTCATGATGAAGCGCGGGCAGCATCCCGTTTTCGGCACAGACACCCAGAGCGTGCTCGAAGAAATCGGCTTTCAGCTCGATGAAGCACACACCAAGCTTTACCACGTGCTGCGTGACTCCGGCATGTCCGGCGAGGCCATTCCACAGCACATCAGCGAGCAGCTGGATGTGACCACCGTGATCAAAGAATCCGCCAAACGCTGGGACGGCGGGTACAGCATCGTCGGCGTCATCGGCAACGGCGATCTCTTCGCCATGCGCGATCCCAGCGGCATCCGCCCCTGCCACTACTACGAGAACGATGAGATCTTCACCATCGCCTCCGAACGTGTTGCCTTGATGTCCGTCTTTGGAGTTTCCGAAGAGGAAATTCACGAACTTCCGCCGGCGCATGTGGCCGTGATCAAGGCGGACGGTGGCATGACGATCAAGCCATTCACCGAGCCGCGTGAATTCAAGCCCTGCTCCTTTGAGTGCATCTATTTCTCGCGCGGAAACGACGCCCACATCTACCACCAGCGCAAGGCCCTGGGGGAGCAGCTCGTGCCGCAGGTGGTGAAGGCCATCAACAACGACTTCGAGCACACCGTTCTCAGCTTCATCCCGAATACAGCCGAGACCGCCTACTTCGGCTTCCTGGACGGTCTGCGCAAAAGCCGCCGTGTCGTGGTCAAGGATGCCCTCAAGGACATGTTCGAGCGCGGAGAGTTTGATGAATCCAAGCTCGACGACCTCGTGCTGCGCAACTGGCCGCGCGCGGAGAAAATCGCGCTCAAGGACATCAAGATGCGCACCTTCATCGCCCAGGAAAACGGTCGCGATGCACTGGTGTCCGGCAGCTATGACATCACCTACGGGGTGGTGACCTCGAAGGACAACCTCGTGGTCATCGACGACTCCATCGTCCGTGGCACCACGCTGAAGAAGAGCCTGCTGAAGATTCTAGCTCGCACCAATCCGAAGCGCATCATCGTCTGCTCCACCGCGCCGCAGATCCGCTACCCGGACTGCTACGGCATCGACATGGCTGAACTGGGCAAGTTTATCGCCTTCCAGGCCGCCATATCCCTGCTGCGCTCCCGTGGCATGTCGCATGTGGTGGAGGAGACGTACCACGCCTGCAAAGCGGAGATGAAGAAGCCCAAGGAGGAGATGCGCAATGCGGTGAAGGCCATCTACGCCCCCTTTACTGACGAGGAAATCTCCGAGCGCGTCGCTCAGATGATCAGTCCTGAGGACACGCCATGGCATGGCACAGTGGAAGTCATCTACCAGACCATTCCGGACCTGCACACCGCCCTCGGCGCCGAATATGGAGACTGGTATTTCAGTGGCGACTACCCGACGCCGGGCGGTTTTTCCGTGGTGAACCAGTCGTTCATTCTGTATTGCGAGGCCAAGGATGGCCGCGCGCACGAGGCGTTGCTGTAGTAGGTGCAGGCTGTTTGTTGCAGCCGACTGTGCGGGATCAATTCTGAATCATGGCGCGAACCAGGGTGATCGTGCCTGTCAGCTTCCGCGTTTTCGCCTGCGCCGGGCTGCCTCCCGTGCCGAACGGATCCTCCGACGATGTACTCTGCGGCGCAGGACCTGACACCACTTGATAGAACTGCTCTGAAGGCATGTTGATCGATGAAATCCTTCCTTCCAGATCCGTCAAAGCCGGGCACATGCTCTGCATGGAATAGTCACGGGTCACCGCCTCACTTCCCTCCTTGGCAGGAATGTGGACTCGCACCTTCTCGAGTCTGACCTGGCGCTCGAATGGATTGTGACAGCTGAACTGGATGGAGCTGGGATTGACGTGAGGGTTGATGTTCCATTCGAACTCCAGCTGCTTCATTTCCGCCTCGCTCAGCTCACGCCATTCCTGCGCCTGTGCTGCCGGTGCCGCTTCCACCCGCGTGCTCGTGGTCACATTTACATTCGTGGCATCGATCCGTCCGGCCTCGGCCCGCTCCAGCTGGTCCGCTTCAAAATCGGAGACAAAAATCCGGTTCGCCTTGCCGGAGAATCGATCCACCTCCACCAGCCTGTTGTTGAGTGTCACGACTTGCTTGCTGAATCCAAACCACAGCAGGAAAGCGCCGGTGATTGCGCCAAGGACGAAGATGATGATGTTCTTCATGTTACCGGTGATAAGAGGGGGGAGTGATGGATTTTGTGGCAGGCAAAAAACAGCAGGCGGGAGTCAGACGCAGACCTAGATCTGGCTATTCGAATTATTCACACCACTCCAAACGCGCACACTTCATTCTTGTTCGCACAAAGACGTACGAGGTGAAATTCGGCGCACAGCGGCGGGGCTTCGCGTTTGAGGATGTCCAGCAGCGGGTATTCTTCGTGGCCTTTGAATTTGATGGTCACGATGAAGTTGCACATCCGTTTTTCCCGCAGCCATTCGAGCAGAAGATCAATGCTGCGCTGGGGAGCGGCGATGACATCACACACCAGCCAGTCCACGGTGTGCGGGGGCTTGTATTTGAAGGCATCAGCCACTTCAAAATGCAGGCGCGGATTGCGCATCAGGTCTTCGCGCAGCTCTGAGCGGTCGATGGCAATGACGCTTGCGCCGCGCTGGATGGGCACATAGCTCCAGCTTCCCGGGGATGCGCCAAGGTCCACGCAAGTCTGGCCGCGCTCGATCCGGCGGCCGAGGCGCTGCTCGGACTCGACCAGCTTGGTGAAAGCGCGGGAGGGAGCGCTTTTGTCATCCGCCAGCGGCACTTCGCCACGTGGGAAGGACGAAATCAAAGTACGCTGTGCATAGGGCTGCGGGGCGGCGCTGGCCGAGAGCCAGCCCGTTTCGAGGGAGGTCAGCAGGCACTGAACCAGGGAGGTCTGAGCATCAAAAACAGCGTCCGAATCCACCAGGGAGCGCAGCAATTTTCTGCGGCGTTTCTTCAGGCGCTCAAGGAGGCTGGAACGGATCAGCTCGCAGCGGTACTGCCCGGCTTTTCCTTCTCCATACTGCGGCCAGAGATGCAGACGCCAGGGCTGGTCATCCGGAAAAACTCCGGCGATGGCATCGATGATGCGGTCGGCCCAGGCATTGATGGATGCCGCATGGACCTCCATTGCACCGGGCAGAGTCTGCCGTGCGAAGGCGAGCAGCAGCCCGCCTATGGGGACATCCGCTGCGATGCCAAGACCTTCGAGCACCCGCTGCTCTGTCCCCGGCGCGGCACGCCCGAGTTCATCTGCGAGGAACGGCGTCGTTTCAGAATCAGCAAGGAAGAGATGCACGCGTGGCTCGGGCGATCACGGTTTGACCTGCGCCGGCTTGGCCGGAACGTTTTCCTTGAACGGCGACACCACACCCAGTGTGGAGGGCACAAAATCATCCGTGCGGAAGCAGGAGGCTGGCAGGCCTTCGGCGTTGATCAGGTTTGCATCGACCGGCCAGCTGGCCCATGCATAGCGCACGCCCACCGGTTCCGGCACGGCTTCGCTCCACACAATGACTTCGCTGCCTTCGATTTTTGCCTTGGCCCACACCCACTTCTGATCAGCGCCGGTGATTTGGAAGCACTTCGGCTCGCCGCCATCGCGTGTCTTCAAACCGGAGCCCGTGTGCGTGAACTGAACTCGAATCTTGTCCTTCTGCACCACGGAAGAAAGGTAAAGCGGGCCGCAGTATTCGGTGCCGGACTTGCCGTAATCATTTGCCAGCGCCCACAGCGCGAGGCGGCGCCCGACCTCCTGCTTATTCTTTGGATGGATGTCATTTTGCTCGCCGATGTCGTTGATGATGGCGATGCCGCACTTGTCGAGTGTCTGCGCTGTCAGCGTCTGCGCCTCCTGCAGCTCGGCCCAGGTGTCAGGTACTCCGGGCTCGGTGGCCACGGGGTGGTTGTTGCCAAAATTTGCCAGCTGCACGATGTAAAACGAGAAGGGGTCAGCCCACTGCTTGCGCCAGTCATTGATCATGGTGGGCAGCAGCTCCTGGTACTGAAAGGCACGACGCTGGTTGGATTCACCCTGGTACCAGATGGCACCCTTCACTGCGTAGGGCACCAGCGGGGCCACCATGCCGTTGTACAGCACGCTGGGGTGGTGCGGGGTCTTCGCCGGATCTTCTGCAGGGCGCGGGGCAGGGGGCTTGGGTTTCTTCTGGTCTGCAGGCAGCCTGGCGTTCTCTTCCTCAACCTTTTTGACCTGGGCCTGCCAGTCCGCTTTCTGCTTGTCATAGTCAGCCTGGGCCTTGGGGCCGTCATACTTGGAGACATAGTCTTTCCAGTCTGCCAGCATCTCCTTTGCGCAGGGGCGTTCTTCCAAGGATTCACGGCTTGTCCATGCCTCGACACGTGTGCCGCCCCAGGAGGTGTTGATCAGTCCTACCGGCACTTTCAGCACGCGGTGCAGGTGGCGGCCGAAGAAATAGCCCACGGCGGAAAAGTCTCCCACGCTGGCGCTGGTGGCCTCTTTCCAGGCGCCTTTGCAGTCGGCTTGCGGTGTCATATTCGGAATGCGCTCCACATTGAACATGCGGATCTGGGGATGATTCGCGGCAGCGATTTCCTCCGGGGCTTTGCCGGCCTGCTTCACCGTCCATTGCATGTTGGACTGTCCGGAGCAGATCCAGACCTCGCCGACGAGGACGTTTTTAAGCGTGATCGTGTTTTTTCCTGCCACCACGAAATCAGCCGGCTCAGCGTTCGCATTCATCGGGTTCAGGGTGAGCGACCACTTGCCGTCCGGGTCGGTGACGGTGCTGTGCGTTTGCTCGCCGAAGGTCACCTTCACCGGCTCTCCCGCATCCGCGGTTCCCCAGACGCGCACCAGCTGCGTCTGCTGCAGCACCATGCCTTCGGAAAAGAGGGCGGGCAGTTTGACCTCGGCATGCAGGCTGGAGGCGAGCAGGAGAAGGAGGAAGGCGGAATGTTTCATGGCGGATTTTCGTGCGGAGGGCGTAGTGGGGCAAGTAAGCCAAATGTCAGAGCAGAGTGCTGTCATCGGACCGCTCCAGGCGACCGATCTTCTTTTTAATCGTCTCCAGCAGCACCGTCATTTCATGCACGCTGCGCAGGCATTCCTTCTGCGTTTCCTCGTCCGCCAGTCCGGGAACGGCAGGGTGGATCTTCATGAATTGCAGCGCGATGTTTTTGCAGGCTTCGCGGATTTGGGCGATGGCGGCAGGGCGTTCCATGGAGCCAGCGTAGAGCGCACGCACGCCTGCGCAAGACGCGGATCATTTCCCCTCCGGTTTCCGCACCCGCAGCGAGTCCTTGAGGCTGACGAAGTCAGAAAGCAGGAATATGACGGTGAAAAACGCCAGCAGCACCTCCATCATCGTGATCAACTTGGCCGGGATCGTCCGCGGCGTCACATCGCCGAAGCCGAAAAACGAGAAATTCAGCACGCTGTAAAAGAAGAATTCAAACAGCTGCTCCCCCTGGCTCCAGGCCGCATCGATCTCGCTGAAGCTGGCCGGCTCCGCCAGTTCCAGGCACCAGAAGTCCAGTGCAAATGCCAGGGTGATCTGCGCCATGTTCACTCCCATGAGGCCCAGCACGCGGTGGTAGGGCATGTCGTCCTGCGTGGCCATGAGGATGTGCTGGAGGTTCTCCACAAAAAAGAACACCGTCTTCGCTAACGCCGCCGCCACCACCACCAGGCAGAAGGCTCGGGCATCCAGCCAGTGGGTTTTCCACAGCGACTGCAAACCAAACGCCATCAGGGCGATGACAACCACCTCTCCTCCTTGACGGATGATCTGCGCTGCGATGCCGGGCTGCTTGCTCATGCTCACGATTTGAAACGGCCCGGTGCATTCTGTCGAGCGTAGAATCACTTTCGACCTTTCCAAATTCGGCATTCGTCTTTAACTCTGCGCTGCCCATGAACCTCGTCTCCAACGCCATCCGCTATTCCACCTACCTGTTTGCCATTGCAGGCGTGATCGCCATGGGCGTCGTGCTGCAGACGATTCGCAGTCAGGAAAGGGCCATGCCACCGCCGCCCGTCTCGCCGCCACGGAAAAACGCCCCCGATGACATCGCCGCCACCGGCATTCTCGAAGCGAAAGACGAAAACGTCGCCATCGGCGTGCCCGTGCCGGGCCTTGTCGAGAGCGTCAAAGTCACCGTCAATCAGGTGGTCAAGGAGGGCGATCCGCTCCTCATTCTGGATGATCGCGAGCTGCGAGCATCCCTGCTCAAGCAGCAGGCCGCCATCGGCGTCGCGGAGGCCAATCTGACCGTCACCCGTGCCCAGCTTGCGAAGATGCAGGACATGCTGGACCGTTTGAAGGCCATTCCAGATCAGCGCGCCATCAGCCAGGACGATCTGCGGAACCGTACCAACGACGTGCTGGTGGCCAAGGCGCAGATGCAGGCGGCGGACGCCCAGCTCATTTCAGCCAAGGCAGACGTGCAGCAGACGGAACTGCTCATTGACCGCTTCACCGTCAAGGCACCAAAGCCGGGCACAATCCTTCAGGTAAACATCCGCGCAGGAGAATACGCCTCCCCCTCCAACAAGCAGCCTGCCCTTGTGCTGGGGGATGTTTCCACCCTTCATGTGCGCGCGGACGTGGACGAGCAAAACGCCATGGATGTGGCCTCCGGCCTCGACGCCACGTTTTCCCTGAAGAGCGACTCTTCGAAAAAGTTCAAGGCGCAGTTCGTCCGCATTGAGCCCTATGTCATACCCAAGGTTTCCCTCACGGGCGCCAGCAGCGAACGCGTGGACACCCGCGTGCTGCAGGTGATTTACAAGCTGGAAAAGCCCAAGGACCAGCCCCTCTACGTGGGGCAGCAGGTGGATGTGTTCATTGCGCGGAAGAAGTGAGCGCTCATACCCGCAGAGACTCGTTGAGTCTCCCGAAATCCCACGCAAGATTGCATCTCCCCTCCACGATTCGCATGCAATACCTTTCCACCCGTGGCCAGACCAGGCCTCACTCCTTTTCTGAAGCCGTTGAAGCCGGGCTGGCGCCGGATGGCGGTTTGTTTTTGCCGGAAAAGCTTCCGAACATTTCCGACAAGCTCCCGGAGTGGTCAAAGCTCACGTATCCTCAGCTCGCGGCCGAGTTCTTCACACTGTTCGCACCGGAGATTCCGAATGCCGAGTGGCATCAGCTCACGGCCGAGGCCTACCGGCGCTTCGATTCACCGGACGTGGCCCCGCTGAAAAAGATCACTGAGAAGACCTACATTCTGGAGTTGTTTCACGGCCCCACTCTCGCCTTCAAGGACTTCGCGCTGCAACTTTTGGGCCTGCTTTACAAACGCCAGGTCGAAAAAACGGGCAAGCGCCTTTCCGTGCTCGGCGCGACTTCGGGAGACACCGGCTCGGCCGCCATCCACGGCTGCCTGGGCCGCGACGGCATCACCATCTTCATCCTTTACCCCAACGGCCGCGTGGCCCCTTTGCAGGAGCGCCAGATGGCCTGCACCGGTGCGGACAATGTCTTTGCCATTCCCGTGCCCGGCACGTTTGACGACGCACAGCGGGTGGTGAAGGACACCTTTGGCGACACCGCATTTGCCAGTTCGGTGAATCTCTCCGCCGTGAATTCGATCAACATCGCCCGCGTGCTGGCACAGTGCGTGTACTACATCTGGGCCTGCCTGCGGCTGCCGGAGAGCGCGCGTGCCACGGCGGAATACGTGGTGCCCACCGGAAATTTTGGCAATGTGATGGCTGGCTGGATGGCGCAGCAGATGGGCATGCCGGCGGGTGGTTTCCGCGTGGCGACCAACCAAAATGACATCCTGCATCGCTTCTTCACCAGCGGTGAATACAGCCAGGCCGAGGTGCACCCCAGCCATGCGCCCAGCATGGACATTCAGGCTGCTTCGAACTTCGAGCGCTTCCTTTACTACATCCTCGGACAAAGCTCCGATCGCGTGCGCGAGGTGATGGCGCAGATCAAATCCGGCGCTGCGTTCCAGATCGAGCTGCCAGAGACCTCCATGCGCTCCACCCGCATGGATGACGAGACCATCGTAAAGGTAATCGCTCAGATGTGGAAGGACTGGCAGTATGTGCTGGATCCGCACACCGCCTGCGCGTTTACCGACATGGCGCCCGACCGCGTGAGCGTCGTGCTGGCCACCGCCAGTCCAGCGAAGTTTCCCGACGTGGTGAAGCACGCGACCGGCACCGAGCCGACCCATCCCACCCTCGAAGCTTTGAAATCCAAGCCGCTGCAAACCTGGCCGATGATGGCTGATGTGCAGGTGGTGAAGGATTTCATCCGGCAACAAACAAGTCACGGAACGAAGGCTTGACGGCTGCGCCGGCGGGCGGGTTTAATCTCCACCAGACATCTCATGAACTCCCCGCTCCTCTCCTTCAGCCTTCCGGCCCTTCCGGATGTTTCTCCCTACCTGGTCAAAGGAGTGGACGCTGGCAATGGAGTGACGCTCCAGGTCGGCAGCCAGTACGTCTACCTTCTGCTCGGCAGCGGTCCGCTGATGATCCTGGGAGCTCTGGTGCTCGTCCGGATCATGTATTCACGGGTAAAGTTTTTCGCCTTGGAATATGGCAATGGGAGCTTCTTTGGCCGGGTCGGAGCCATCGCGCCGTCTGTTCTTGCGGGCGGCCTCCTTTTTCTGCTCGGGCTTGCTGCCACCTGGCTGGGCTGGCAGGGACTGGGCTATTCGGTGACGCTCACCCGTGAGGGCTTGCACGAAGTCACTCGCGGCGATTCCTACCTCTACGCATGGGCCGATGCCACAAGCGCCTCAGAGCGCATCAAATCCACGGAGTTCTGGGTGGAGTTTGCCAAGGGCGGTCGAAAATGCCGCGTGGATTTCCAGCAGCGCTACATCGGCGAAAAGCTGCAGGACAAGGCGATCGCCATTACTGACGAGGCGCTGGCCTATTCCAAAATCGAGCGCATGAAATAGCGGCGCTGCGTTATTTCAGCGCCTTCACCAGCACCTTGGAGTTCCGTCCGCTTTTGTCATATTTTTCACGGCGGCTCAGCGGCAGCGAGTCCGGGCCGGACACAGTGTAGCCCATTTTTTCCTCGAAAAAACGAAACGCCTGCGTGCTGAGCGCAAAGAGGACTTCGCAGTTTCTCTGGCGCGCCTGCTCTTCGGCAAAGGCCACCAGCTTGCGCCCATGGTTCTTGTTTTTGTGCGAACGCCGTACAAACAGGCAGGCGAGCTCGGCGATCTTCCTGCCATCCTCCTCGTAGGTGTGCACGGCCACGGAGCCGATCGGATTGCCGTCGAGTTCGAGCACGAAGAAGTCTTTGATCCTGGATTGAATCTGGTCGCGTGTACGCGGCACCAGCGCGGCATCGTCCACGCTTTGCTGCATCATGGAAAGCAGGGCAGGGACGTCAGAAGAGCGGGCCTTGCGGATCTGCTGGTAGTCATCGGCATGGATCATGGTGCCCACGCCTTCATTGGAAAACAGCTCCGCCAGCAGAGCTTCATCCTGCGTGCCATCGACGATGTGCACGCGTGGCACACCTTCCTGGCAGGCCAGCGCCGCGTAGCGCAGCTTCGAGAGCATGCTCACGTCGTGCTTGGGGTCCTTGCGCTTGTGCATTTCCTTGGCCTCCGCCACGGACATCTGCTCCAGGCGCGAACCGTCTGCCGCAGTGATGCCGGACTCAGCCACAAAAATGACCTTGGCCGCCTGCAGCGCGATCGCCACTTCCACGGCCACGGCATCCGAGTTCAGCCGCAGAGTAGCCCCTTTTCCGTCGTAACCCAGCGGCGGCAGGATCGGAATGATGTCAGCCTTGAGCAGCGCACGGAGCGATTCTTCATCCACACGCTCGATGCGGCCGGTGAATTCGAGATCCACGCCATCGATCACCCCGGCGGGATGCACCGCCAGGGCATTGGAAATGGCCACCGGCATTTCCAGCGCCGTCAGGTCGGCCATCAGGTCGCTGCACTGGCGCATGATCGCATCTGCGGCGATCTCGATGCCCGCGGCATCCGTACGGCCCATGCCGTCGTCATTGTAGAGGGAGACGCCGCGCTTCTCCGCCAGCGCCCGCACCTGCGCGCGCGCGCCAAAGACGAGCACCACCTCGATGTTCAGGGACTGCAGCACCGCCACATCCTGCAGCAGGCTGGCAAAACCCGGCTGCGTCATCAGCGCGCCGTCAAAGGCGATCACGAAGACGCGCTGCCGGAACTGCGGCACGTAGCGCAGGATGCCGCGCAGATCTTCAAAGCGTTGCTGGGGTTTGGAGGAATCGTTGTTCACAGTTGGGGCCATCAAGATAGCACAACCCCGGCGATTTCGTCCCAAAGTTTGTCGATCTCCTTCGGGCCGTGCGAGGGCCTGCCGGCTTTGGAAAACCAGTAGTCCGCATTCCACTGGTCGCCTTCGATCACATGCAGCAGGGCGTGAATCCACGAACCCAACTTCGTGTGAATGTCCTGCGCGATGTTATGAGCAGCATCCCAGTGGCCCTGCTTGGCATGCCAGAGGGCAAGCGCTTCGGGAGAAATGGCTTCCGCCGCGGCCTGCGTGGCGGTTTTGAGTTCAGCGGGGGTCATGGCACGGTCAATCTTCCGGCATTGGACGGCCCTTGGTTTCGGGAAGGAACATCAGCGCAATCAGCCCCAGGAGAAACACACCGCTGAGGTAGCATGCGGCATTGCGGAAGGCGATGAGTTCTGCGGCGGCCTTCGCTGCGGCGTCCGCTGTGGCGGGCAACGCTGCCACTGCCTTGGCACCCAGATTCGCCTGCAATTGTCCAAGCGTCAGCGGACCGCTGGCGGCAATGAACCGGCCGACATTGTAGCAGAAGCTCACCCCGGTGCTGCGCAGGCGGGTGGGGAAGAGCTCTGGGAGGTAAATGGCAAAGCCTGCGAACAGCGCGAGCTGGCAGAAGCCCATGACAAAGCTCATCCAGATGTCGCTGCGGGTGCTGAAGTTCTGGTAGAAAAAGATGGTGGAGACAAAGGCGGCGACGAACGCCGTGGCAAAGACGGGTTTGCGGCCGAAACGGTGTGCTCCTTTGCTGAAGGCGGTCATGCCGCAGAAGGCTCCGAGATTCATCACAATCAGGTTGGCCGCCGCCCACCACTGCTTGCCCTTGGCGATTTCCTCCGGGCTGAGGTTTTCCGCTGTCAGTGCATTCGCGATGGCCGGTGCCACAAGCTTGTTGCTGAAGAATCCGACGCCCCACAGGCCCACCACGGCTGCCACGCACAGCAGCATTCCCAGCAGCGCCGAGGCCCGCCAGCGCTTCTCGCCAAACAGGCTCATGTAAGAGCCCATGGCCTTGCCGCCTGCTTCCTTGCTGGCAGCTTTGGCAGCCACCCACTTTTCAGGCTCCTTCAGGCGCAGCATGATGAAGATGCAGAGAAAGGCGGGCACGGAGCCGATCCAGAAAAGGTATTTCCAGGACACCATCGGGTCAGTGCCGGACAGTGCCATGGCGCAAAGGCCGGCGGTCACATTGCCCACGGCGGAAAGCGCCTGCAGGAGGCCAAGGGCTTTGGGACGGGCAAATTCCGGCAGAGCATCCGCCACAAGTGCGACAGCCAGGCCAAACACACCGCCAACACCCAGGCCGGTAAGCGCGCGATAAATCATGAACTGAGTCATGTCGGCAGCAAAGGAGGAGAGGCCGGTGAAGAGCGAGTAAATGAGAACCGTCAGCGCCAGTGTCTTCGCACGGCCGATGCGGTCCCCAATGGCTCCGAAGAACAAGCCTCCCGTAGCCCAGCCTGCGACGAACACACTCATGGCCCAGCCGCTCATCTTGCCCTGGTTGAGGGCGTCCATCCCCGGAGAGAGCGCCTTCACGGCATTGTCGCGGGCCAGGATGAAGAGCTGCTGATCCAGACAGTCAAAGCACCAGGCCGCAGAGGCCACGAAGAATACAAACCAATGGTAGCTGGAAAGTTGCTTGTACCAAGGGAGGTCCGGGTTGTAGGTGGAGGCGGTGCTCATGAGGCGCGGATGTTGAATGACTTGCGGGGGGATGACAATCCCGAATTCACACGAATCATGCCGCAGCATCGGGGCCGGTTCTTTCACCTATGTCGGCTTTGGCGTGAGAAGTTTGATGAGGCCGGTCCGCGCGGCAGGTACGTTGTGCATGAAGATGCTTGAACAAGCCGTTGAATTTTGACCGTTGGCCTTTAAACAATTGTATGCGTAGAAACGTCGCTCTTCTCCTGCCTCTGGCGATCGCCTGCATCGTCGTGGCATGCACCACCTATGACGGCTCTCGTGTGGCGCGCTGGGAGTCGCGCTTTGCGCCTGTGCCGGCCGGAGCCATGACGCCAGACCAGCTGCTCGCGGAGACTCACGTCAAGCTGGACATCATCCCCGCCGGCACGGTGGGCCGGCGCTACTACCGGCCGATGACTCCGCGCTACATCACCATTCACAGCACTCAGAACTACACCGGCAATGCCTACCAGCATGCGCTGGCGCTGAAGCGCGGGGCATTGAGGGCCACCAAGCGCCGCGGAGGGAACCGCATCGGCTTCCTCACCTGGCACTTCACCGTTCAGGACGACGTGGCCATCCAGCATCTTCCCTGCCGCGAGCAGGGGGAGCACGCCGACTTTGACGGCCCCGGCAACAACTACAGCATCGGCATCGAGATGTGCGAGCACAATGGCAATGACATCGGCCAGACCATTGACCGCACCGCCCGTCTGGCCGCATACCTCATGCGTGCCTACAATATCCCGCTGGATCACGTGGTGCCGCATTACCACTGGTCGCGTGTGGGCGTCAGCCCGCTGCACAAGGACTGCCCGCATTTCCTGCTGGAGCATGGCCGCCCGGGCCAGACCTGGCGCTGGTTTCAGGGGCGCGTGCAGTTCCACTACAACCGCATGCTGCAGGGGCCGGCCACACCATTGGGGTGATCCATGAATGCGTCCCTGCTTCAGCTTGCTTTGGCTTTCGCCGCCGTCTCGGCCTGCTGCGGGCAGAATGCCGTGGCCTGGCCGGAAAAGCCGGTGCCCAGCACCAGCAAGCAGGTCGCGGTTCTTGAGGACAAACGCATCGCAGAAAGCTCCGGCCTAGCGCAGGGCGTGCGCGATCCCTCCATCTTCTGGACGATGAATGACTCCGGCGGCGAGCCCTGCGTGTTTGCCATCGACCGCACGGGCAAAACGCGGGCCAAGGTGCGTGTGCGCGATGCGGCGAACTTCGACTGGGAGGACATGGCTGCGGGCAAGGATGAGCAGGGCGTGCCGTCGCTGTTCATCGGCGACATCGGGGACAATCTTTTCATCCGTGTCACCATCCAGGTGTATCAGATCCCCGAGCCGGAAATCAATGCTCCGGGCAAGCCCGTCGAGGAAGTCGAAACCGCTGCGCCGCAGATCTGGCGCGCAAATTATCCGGATGGCAAGCACAACGCCGAATGCCTCATGGTGCATCCGCAGACCCGCCGCCTGTACATCCTGACCAAGAGCGATGACGGCAAAAGCGCGCTCTATGCCTTCCCCCAGCCGCTGCAGCCCAAGGTGAGCATGGTGCTGGAAAAAGTGGCCGATCTGGTCTTCCCCCAGTTGATTCGTGCTGGCAAACGCCCGCATGACAACTGCATGACCACCGGCGCCTGCTTTGCCCCGGACGGCTCCCGCATGGTCGTGGCCACTTACAGCAGCCTCTATGAGTGGGCCCTGCCAAAAGGGAAAACGCTGGAGGATGCCCTCAAGCAGCCGCCGGTGCGCATCGAGCCCGACCTGCTGCGGCAGATGGAAGGCGTCTGCTATGACAGCGACAGCCGCACTCTCTGGATGACCAGCGAGCACCTGCCGACTCCTTTGCTGAAAGTGACCCGATAACCGGCGCTCACTTCACCCACTCAAAGAAGCCCATGGCTTCGAGTTCTCCCCGCAGCCTGTCTTTTTGCTCCGCAGAGAGCGTGGTGTTTGGCAGGCGGGCGGGGCCGACATCGACTCCAAGCATGCTCATCGCCGCCTTCGCCGCCCCCATGTAGCCGTAGCGGACAAAGGTGCTGATGATCTGCACTCCACGAAACTGCTCTTCGCGTGCGGCCTCCAGATCATTCCGGGCAAAGGCTGCCAGCAGACGTGTGTAAATGGGGGCGGCAAAGTTGAAGCCGCTGCCCACAGCGCCTTTGGCACCCATCGCCAGAGCACCCAGCATGTGCTCATCGCAGCCAAAGGGCAGGTCCCACGCGCCGTCGTCGGCGCGCAGGCAGTACTGGTAGGCCATGAGATCGGGATTGGTAAATTTCACACCGGCAAGGTTCGGAATGCGCTTGCCCGCCTGCCGCAGGAAATCCGGCACGGAAAGGTTCACGCCAGTCATCGACGGAATGTCGTAGTAATAGAAAGGCGTTTCCGGTGCCGCGGCCGCGATTTGAGCCATCGTTTCCACCAGCACCTCCACATTCTTCGGCTTGAAATACATGGGGGAGAGCGCGGCGATGGCTGAAGCGCCCAGGTCCTCGGCCTGCTCCGCCAGCGCCTTGGCATCGGCCACGCAGTTGGCCCCCACATGCACCACCACGCGCATTGCGGTGCCCTTGGTCACCGCCGTCCAGCCTTTGGCCAGCAGGTGGCGTTCGTCATAGGTCAGGGAGTGGCTCTCACCGGTGCTGCCGCCGATGAACACCGTGTTCACGCCTTTGGAAAGGAGGAACTCAGTCTGCTTGTCCACCATCTTCAGGTTGAGCGAGCCATCCGCATGAAAAGGTGTGTGTGTGGCGGTGACGAGGCTGTGGAGACGTTGGGAGTCGGGCAGGTTCAGCATGATGGGGCAACGTGCGGGAGGCGAGATTCCCTGCAACATGATTCCTGATGGTGAGTTTGTTTGTCCATGCGCACTCTGTTTTTATGCTTTGGCCTGCTTTCCTCCCTCCTGCATGCTGACGACTGGCCGCAATGGCTGGGGCCTCAGCGTGATGGCGTCTGGCGTGAAACCGGCATCGTGGATGCTTTTCCACCAGGCGGACCGAAGGTGCTCTGGCGCATGAAGATCGGCGGTGGGTACACCGGACCGGCGGTGGCAAACGGTCGCGTGTATCTGATGGACCGGCAGGTGGCGGAGAAGAGCAGCGTGCCCGGAAATGCCTTCGCTCGCGGCGTCATCCCCGGCAGCGAACGCGTGCTGTGTCTGGATGAAAAGACAGGCGTTCTCATCTGGGAGCACCGCTACGACTGCACCTACACCATGAGCTACTCCACCGGTCCGCGCTGCACGCCCGTCGTCAGCGAGGGCAAGCTGTGGACGCTTGGCGCGGAGGGAAATCTGTTCTGCCTCGATGCCTCAAAGGGCACGGTGCTATGGTCGCACGATTTCAAAAAGGAGTACGGTGTGCAGACGCCCATGTGGGGCTTTGCGGGGCATCCCTTGCTTGATGGCCAACGTCTCATCTGTCTCTGCGGCGGCCAGGGCAGCGTGGCGGTCGCCTTTGACAAGGACAGCGGCAAGGAAATTTGGCGCGCGCTGGATGCTCGCGAACCCGGCTACTGCCCGCCGACAATGATCGAGGCAGGCGGCACGAAGCACCTCATCCTCTGGCATCCGCAGTCCGTGAATTCGCTCGATCCAGCCACGGGCAAAGTGTTCTGGTCCTATCCATGGGAAGTGCGCGCCGGACTCACCGTGGCCACGCCGAGGCTGGCGGGGGACAAGCTCTTGCTCAGCTCTTTCTACACGAGTTCCAAATGCTTCCAACTGGACGCCTCCAAGCCCGAGGCGACACTGCTGTGGGAGGGCAAAAGCTTTAGTGAAAAGAACACCGACACGCTGCACAGCCTCATCAGCACGCCCTTCATTGAGAACGGCCACATCTACGGCGTGTGCAGCTACGGCCAGCTCCGCTGTCTGAAGCTCGACTCCGGCGAACGCGTATGGGAAACCATGGCCGCAACCACCGGCGGCCCCCTCGTGCGCTGGGCCACAGCGTTCATTGTCAAAAACGGCGACCGCTTCTTCCTCGCGAATGAGCTTGGCGATCTCATCATCGCCAAACTCTCACCGAAAGGCTACGAAGAGATCAGCCGCGCCAAGCTGCTCAAACCCACCACCACCGACCCACGCCGCGCAGTGGTGTGGTCCCATCCGGCCTTTGCCGACAGATGCGTCTTCATGCGCAATGACGAGGAGATCGTGTGTGCATCGCTGGCCAAGTGATTCCGACCATTCGTCATTCCGCATTCGACATTCGTCATTATTTTACATCCCCTTCGGCATCCACGTCTCCAGCTTGCTCACCTCCGCCTTCGCGGCTGAACTCACAGGAATGCCCCACGCATCAAAGAATGGCCCGAGATTCTTGTTCGCGATCTTCGAGTAGCGGATGAGAAACTGATCGCGGCGCTCGTCATCGCCCTTCGGGGCGGGGCCGAATTTGGAGTCGTCAAAGCTGTAGAGATACTTGCGCCAGCTCTCCCAGCCGAACTCCTGGATGAGCTGGATGTAGGTCGTCAGCGCGGTGAAAGGTTCGCTCTTCCACACCTGCCATTTGTTGGAGGCCTTCTTGATCTTTTGGATGTGCTCTTTGCGTGCCTCCTCGCTGATGCCGCTGTGGCCGATGAGCCAGTCCTTTTTTAACACGGCCTCATAGCAGTACATACCGATGACGTTGTTGGTCACCTCTCCCGTTCCATCAAACGTGAAGTCTCCGCGCTGGTGGTTGTGGCCGATCTCATGGTAGAAGCCCCAGCCGGGAAATTTGAGTTTGCCGAAGATGGTCATCTCCGGTGCGGCGCTGGTGGGGATCATGATGGGGTAGCCGCTGTGCATGTAGCCGGCGCTGATCTGCACGTCCGCCACGATGCGCTCGGGACGTTTGCGCTCCGTGGCCTGGTTGGTGATGTCATCCTGCGCCTCGACCACCTTCTTCCAGAACTCCATGAGCTGCGTGGGATTGTTGATCGCACGTGCGACTTCGGTCGGGCAGCTCACGATCATCTTGTCGCAGGCCAGCTCGGCCCAGGGAGCGGGGCGTTTTTTGATTTCGCTCCACTTGGCATCATCATCCTGACCGAGGACAAACAGCGGTGCGGGCACCGCGTTTTGGACAGTGGCGGTGAAAGGTTCGTCATCCTTGGCGCGGCCGGGGACTTCGATGTAAATGAGGCCGCCAAAGGCGCTGGCGGTCTTGGTGGTGGCGGTGGCCAGTCCCACGCTGCGTGTGATATCCGGCGCGCGCTCCCATTTGTCGAGATGGTATAAGGTGTCGCTGTGGCAGCCGATGCGTACGGCATAGCCTTTGTCGGCGAGTTTTTCCGGAAGGATGACGGTGATTGTGTCTCCTGCGGCGGCGTAGAGCCCGGTGCTGGTCCAGCCGGGGATGCTCGGCGTCACTTTGACCTCTCCGGTGACTCGCGGTGCGCTCGCCGGCACTTTGCCGGGGAAGGCCTCATGCGCAGGATGCGCGGCCACGCCTTCACCTGCGGCCAGGCGCAGCACGCGCGTTTCCATGCCGAGGCGCAGACGCTGCGCGGCATTTTTCTCGGCGGTGAGCGGTGCTTGCGGAGTGGGCACTGCTGCATCGGCACCCGCGCTGCCCAGCGCGGCGAGCACCGCAGCTTTCAGGTTGCTGCGATCCGGTGGCTGCGCAGCCATGGCAATCTGGATGGCGTTCGTGCCCTGCTTCATCTGATCCGCCGTGAGCGCCGGTCCGCCTTCGCGCTGCTTTTTGATGGCAGCCACCGCTTCGGAGGCATTCATCATCTGCGGCAGTTCGTTGCGCGCCTCAAAGCTGCGCAACTGGTCAAAGGCGCTCATGTCCGTGATGGCGACTCCGGCGGGCATCAGCGCCTGATTCAAACCGTGCGCTACGGCCAGGTCCTTGCCGCCGCTCGTTTGACCGAAGGCCCAGCCCGTCATGCCACCGATGAAGCCTCCGCCACCTTTGACATACTCCGCCACCGCCGCGCCCTCTTCATCGCTGATGATGCCCTGCATGTTCACAATGACCACGTCGTAGTCTTTGAGGCTCTTCTTATCGACGGTGTCGAAGCTCTCCGCCTTGATGCCGTTCAGCTTGTTCACTCCTTTGACGCCCACACGCGGCTTCTCCTTGTTGCCCGCCCACTTCACGCAGTTCTCGATCAGTTTGGCGTGGTCCCCGCCTTCATTGCCCGCGAGATAACTGTTGTGGCCAAAAAGAATGATGCGCCCTTTGCCATAACCCGCCGCCGCTGCCACGGCGATCTCCACGCCGTCCTTGTCCGGCGCGGACAGAATCGGAAACGCGATATTGCCCCAGATGCCGATCGGCCCCGGTGAGCCTGCCTTGGGCACCGATTTGACGCCTTCGAGAATTTTGGCGCGCTCCGCCGTGACGAGCGCTGGGGGCATCTGAGCGTGCAGGACATTGCCCAGACAAAGGAGAGCGAGGAGGGTGGCTGATTTCATGGTTGGGGTGGAAAAAGAGAAAAACTCAGTGCTTCGTGAACATGCAAACAAACGCTCCCAGCGAATGGCCGACGATCACGCCGCCGATGCTAGCGACCCATGGGGATGGATTTTCTGCCAAGGTGAGGAGAAGGGAAACACCGGCCGTAACTTCGATGGAAATGCCGACACCTTCGGGGATCAGCCGGCTGCGCATGGGTGCTATGTAGCCTATGAAGGCCCCCACGATGATGCCCGCGATGGTAAAGCCGGTATGCATGATTTTGGTTCAGCGATAAATCACCACCAAAAACACCAGCGCATCACCCTTGCCGGTGTTGACGATGGCGTGCGGCACGTCGGCGCGGTAGGTGCCGGAGTCGCCTTTGGCGAGTTCTTCGGTGTTCTGGTCGGACTCGATGCGCACGGTGCCCTCCTCCACGGTCAGGAACTCGCGGGTGCCTTCAAAATGCGGCTGGCTCCGCAGGGTGCCGCCGGGGCGCAGGGTCAGCTCGTAAAACTCCACGTCCTTTTCCAGATTGATGGGGGAGAGGGTGCGGATCTCGCATTGCTTGTCGCTGCGATAGACCTGGGCGCGGTCATTGGCGCGGATCACCTGGATTTTGGAGGCGCTGGCCTCGGCACTTTCGATCAGCTCCTGCAAAGTCAGGCCAAAGGCGCGGGCGATGCGGAAGGTCACGGTCAGGGTGGGATTCGCCTTCTCGCGCTCGATTTCGCTCAGCATCGAACGGCTCACCCCGCTGGCGGTGGCCAGTTCTTCGAGAGACCACCCCCGGTCGCCGCGCAGTTTTTTCACCCGTTTGCCCAGATTCTCATTGATGGCCTCGGGGCTGGATTCAAGGATGGGGGTGTCTTTCGATTTGGGGGGCATGAGTGCCGGTATAACGGATAACCGTCTTGTAAATTAGAAAAATTGTCACATATTCAAATCATGATGCGTTGATATGATTGTTGACCTCCCTAGCTACAACGCTAATTTCACCCTATGCCTGCCCGCCCCAACGTCCGCCCTGAACTCGAAGCCGCCATGCGCCAGCGAATCCTGGTCATCGACGGGGCCATGGGCACGACCATCCGTGGATATGGGCTGAAAGAGGCCGATGCCCGGGGTCAGCGCTTCCTGGCCAATGAGAAGGACCTGCTCAACAACGGGGACATTCTTTCCCTGACCCGCCCAGACATCATTGAGGACATCCACCGCCGCTTCCTGGAAGCCGGGGCGGACATCATTGAGACGAACACCTTCAGCGGCACCAGCATCGCGCAGGCGGAATTCTTCAAGGAAGTGCCGGAAGGTGGGCGCAAGGATCCCGCGTTTTTCCAGACCGTGCTGGAGGACAAATTCCTCAATGACCTCGCCTGGGAGATCAATTTTGAGTCCGCCCAGCAGTGCCGCAAGTGGGCCGACATCGTGGGCGAAAAGACCGGTCGCAAGCGCTATGTGGCAGGGGCCATCGGGCCGCTCACCGTCTCGCTCTCGCAGTTCCCGGACCTCTCCGACCTAAGCTTCCGCTACGTCACTTTCGATCAGGTGAAGGAGGCGTACAAGCACCAGGTGCGCGCCCTCATCGCCGGCGGGGTGGACACGCTGCTGGTGGAGACGATTTTCGACTCCCTCAATGCCAAGACCGCCCTGGTGGCCATCCGTGAAGTGTTTGCCGAGGATCAGGTGGAGCTGCCCGTGCAGATCAGCGCCGCCGTGGGTCCTGGTGGTGAAACGATGATTTCCGGCCAGGTCACGGAGGCCTACCTCAATGCCATGCGGCATGTGAAGCCGCTGTCCATCGGCCTGAACTGCTCGCTCGGCCCGGACAAGATGCGGCCCTTCCTGGAAGAGCTGGCCACCAAGGCCGACTGCTTCGTCTCCGCCTATCCGAACGCCGGCATGCCAAACCCGCTGGCTCCGACCGGTTTCGACCTGCTCCCGCCGGACATGGCCAACTTCGCCAAAGACTTCGGCGGCAGCGGCTTTGTGAACATCATGGGCGGCTGTTGCGGCAACACGCCGGAGCACATCGCTGCCATTGCCAAGGCGCTCGAAGGACTGCCACCACGTCAGGTGCCGCAGGATCCCCACACCATGCGTCTCAGCGGTTCGCAGCCTTTTGTGCTGAAGGGGGGCACCCCCGAAGAACGCCCTCCGTATCTCATGATCGGCGAACGTACCAACGTGGCCGGATCGCCTAAGTTCGCCAAGCTCATCAAGGAGGGCAAACTGGAGGAAGGCGTGGCCATCGCCCGCCAGCAGGTGGAAAGCGGTGCCAATGTGATCGACGTCTGCATGGACGAAGGCCTCATCGACGGCGTGCCGACGATGACCAAATTCCTCATCTTGCTGCAAACCGAGCCGGAAGTGAACAAGGTGCCCATCATGGTGGACTCCTCCAAGTGGGAGATCATCGAGGCCGGCCTCAAGTGCCTGCAAGGCAAGGGCATCGTGAACTCCATCTCGCTCAAGGAAGGCGAGGAGAAATTCAAGGAATACGCCCGCAAGATCAAGCAATACGGCGCCGCTACCGTGGTCATGGCCTTCGATGAGCAGGGCCAGGCCGCCACGTACGCGGACAAGATTCGCATCTGCGAGCGCGCCTACCGCATCCTGGTCGATGAAGTCGGCTTCCCGCCGGAAGACATCATCTTCGACCCGAACATCCTCACGGTGGCCACGGGCATCGAGGAGCACAACAACTACGCTCTCGACTTCATCAATGCCACGCGCTGGATCAAGGAGAACCTGCCCTACGCCAAGGTCAGCGGCGGCGTCAGCAATGTGAGCTTCAGCTTCCGCGGCAACAACAAGGTGCGCGAGGCCATGCACAGCGTCTTCCTCTACCACGCCATCAAGGCGGGAATGGACATGGGCATCGTGAACGCCGGCATGCTGGAAGTTTACGAGGAGATCCCCAAGGAGATGCTGGAAAAGGTGGAGGACGTCATCCTCAACCGCCGCGCGGATGCCACGGAGATCCTCGTGGATTATGCCGAGCAGTTCAAAGGCCAGGCCGGCGGCGCGAAGAAGGTCGAGATCGACATGAGCTGGCGCGAGGCGCCGGTGAACAAGCGCCTGGAGCACGCTCTGCTCAAGGGCATCACCGACTTCATCAACGAAGACACCGCCGAGGCGCTCGCGCAATTGGGCAAGCCTCTCTCCGTCATCGAAGGCCCGCTCATGGATGGCATGAGCGTGGTGGGCGATCTCTTTGGCGCTGGCAAAATGTTCCTGCCGCAGGTGGTGAAAAGCGCCCGCGTCATGAAGCAGAGCGTGGCGTATCTGCAGCCCTACATGGAGGCGGAAAAAGCTGCGAATCCCAACCAGCGCAGCGCTGGCAAGATCGTGCTCGCCACCGTGAAGGGGGATGTGCACGACATCGGCAAAAACATTGTCGGCATCGTGCTGTCCTGCAACGGCTTCGAAGTCACCGACATGGGCGTCATGGTGCCGTGCGACAAGATTTTGGAAAAGGCTCTCGAAGTCGGCGCGGATGTCATCGGCCTCAGCGGCCTCATCACGCCATCACTCGATGAAATGGCCCACGTGGCCAGCGAGATGGAGCGGCGTGGCTTCAAGCAGCCGCTGCTCATCGGCGGCGCCACCACCAGCCCGGCGCACACCGCCATCAAGATCGCGCCGAAATACAGCGGCAGCATTGTGCATGTGCTGGATGCCTCCCGCAGCGTGCCGGTGACCACCGCGTTGCTCAGCCAGGAGCAGAGCGCCGGTTTCGTGAAGCAGAACGAAGAACGCCATGCGCGTCTGCGTGAAGAGTACGGCAAGAAAAAAGATCGCGCGCTGCTCAGCATCGCCGAGTCACGCGAAAAAGGATTCAAGTGCGACTGGGCCACACAGGAGATCGCCACGCCGACCTTCCTCGGCACGAAGGTCTATGAAGGCCCCGAGCTTGTCGCCACTCTGCGCGAGTTCATTGACTGGTCCCCCTTCTTCCATTCGTGGGAACTGCGCGGTCGCTGGATCGCGGCTGATCAGCGTTTCTCCTCCGCTCAGGAAGATGCGGAGATGAAGGGCAAAGCGGAGGTGGAGGCGCTCAAACTCTACAAGGATGCCAATGACCTGCTCGACCGCATCATCGCGGAGAAGCGTTTCACGCCGCGTGGCATCATGGGCTTCTTCCCGGCCAATGCCGTGGGCGATGACATCGAAGTGTATGCGGATGAAACTCGCGGCACAGTGAAGACCACCTTCCACACTCTGCGCCAGCAGGTGATCAAGAAGGACACGCCGAACTATGCGCTGAGCGATTACATCGCTCCGAAGGACAGCGGTCGTGCCGACTACATCGGCGGTTTTGCGGTAGGCATTCACGGTGCCGATGAATTCGCCAAAGAGTTCGAAGCCGCTCATGACCCATTCAGTGCCATCATTGCCAAGGCCGTGGCCGACCGTCTTGCCGAGGCTTTTGCGGAGTACATGCACCAGCAGGCACGCTATGCCTGGGGCTATGAAAAGCCCGGCGAGCTTTCGCGCGAAGAGCTCATCAAGGAGAAGTATCGTGGCATCCGCCCCGCGCCGGGTTATCCCGCGCAGCCGGACCACACGGAAAAGCCCATCCTGTTTGATCTCCTCGATGCCGCCGCCAAGACCGGCGTGGAGCTCACCGAGAGCATGGCCATGCATCCCGGCAGCGCTGTCAGTGGTCTCTACTTCGCACATCCTGAGTCCCACTACTTTGGCATCAGTGTGCTGGGCAAAGATCAGGTCGAAGACTACGCGGAGCGCAAGGGCATGACCATCGAAGCTGCGGAGAAATGGCTCGGCCCCTGGCTGGGCTATTGAGAAAGAGGGAAAGGAGTCGTAATGCACTTGCGCAAGCGAGTGCCTATGCCCGCCAAGGAGCGCGGAATTTATTCCGCAGCACGCCGCCAACGTTCAAACCTCCGCATCATCCGTACAGCCGCAGCCTCCAGCGCCGTCCAGTTTGCGCAACGCCTTGTGAACAATCGCAAGCTCGACGCGCACACCTGCTGCGGAATAAATTCCGCGCTCCAAAGAATCGTTGCGCGCAGCATGCGGCATCCGTTCTCACACGCTCCCTTACCTGAACCAGCTCCGAATCCGGTCAAACAATCCCGGCCTGTGACGCTCATGCTGGACCTGCCGCGGTGCCACATAGCCCGCGTGTTCCTTGCAAAATTCCTTCGGCACCAAGTCATAGGGCAGGGCGTCTTCATACGCCATGCCCGCCTGGCCGCAGCCATCGGTGGCCAGCTGGCTGCTCACGCGGCAGAGGGTCACCCGTGAGAGCGGCAGTGTGACCTTGGGCACTTCTGTTTTGTAGCCGAGCGCCACGGCTTTCTTCATCACATCCGCCCAGATCGGCAGCGCGAGTGTGCCGCCGTAACCGCCTTCGACAATCGTGGCCGGTTTGTCCAGCCCCACCCACACGCCGCAGCTCACACGGTCCGTGTATCCGGCAAACCACGCATCCTTGTAATCATTCGTGGTGCCAGTCTTGCCGCCACCGGGTTCTTTGAAACCGTACTCGCTGCGAAGTGAAGCCGCCGTTCCGCGCTCCAGCACCTGGGAAAGAATGTGCCGCATCAGGTGCGCCACGCTCGGTGTGAGAACTTCGGACTCCAGCACGGGTGTCTGGTAGATGACGTTCCCCGCCTTGTCCACGATGCGGTCGATGAGGTAAGGGCGGCGGCGCAGGCCTTGATTCGGAAAGATGCTGATCGCACTCGTAAGCTGGCGCGGATTGCCACCCAGATTGCCAATGAAAATCTGCGGCGTGCGTTCGGCCGGCTTGTTGAAGCCCGCGTTGGTGAGCAGCTCGATCACACGATCCAATCCCGCATAATTTCCCAGGCGCAGGGTCATGGTATTGCGGCTTTTCACGATGCCATCGGTCAGCGTGGTGGGGCCGAGAAACTTGCCATCCGAGTTCTGCGGACTCCAGTTCGGATCCGCACCGTCGATCTCACCGGGCTGGATCGGCGCATCATTGATCAGTGTGCCGGGCATGAAGCCGGAGGCAATGCCAGCGGCATAGACAAACGGCTTCACTGTGGAGCCGATCTGCCGTTCGCCCTGCGTCGCGCGGTTGTACTTGCTGTGGCGGTAGTCACGCCCGCCCACCAGCGTGAGGATGCCGCCGGTCTGATTGTCCTGCACCATGAGTGCCGCCTGCAGATAGGGAGTCGAGGAGATCTCCTGCACACCGTCCCAGGCCTTGTCAAAATCCGCCTTCTTCGGGTGCGCGTAGCCGCGCTGCTTCTCCACCGCTGCAAGGCGCTTCTCCACGGCTGCGTCCGCAGCATCCTGCAGATCCTTGTTCAGCGTGGTGAAGACTTGCAGGCCACCGTCTTCGATCTCCTGCTGCTCCAGGATCAAATCCAGATCACGCCGCACGCTGTCCAGCGCGTAGCCGCCCTGGCTCTGAAAGACCGGCTGCGCATGCAGCGCGATGTCCGCATACTTCGCCGCGATCTCCTCCTCCGGGGTGATCATCTTCAGCTCCAGCATGCGTTTGAGCACCGTGTCGCGTTCCTTGAGCGCGCCCTCATAGTTGCGGAAAGGCGAGAACCGCGCCGGGCTGCGGATGATGCCTGCGATCATTGCCGCCTCGCTCAGGCTGAGCTGGCTGGCGTGCTTGCCGAAGTACACCTGGCTGGCGCGCTGCACGCCGTAGATGCCGGGGCCGTAGAAAATGCGGTTCACATAATGCTCGATGATCTGCTCCTTTGAGCACGCCTTCTCAATGCGGCGCGCCAGCATCATCTCCACCAGCTTGCGGTGCAGGCTGCGGTCATCCAGATCCGGAAAGCTGTTGCGCGCCAGCTGCATCGTCAGCGTGCTCGCGCCCTGCACCACGCGCATCTCCTTGAGGTTGCGCACCGTGGCGCGCAGGATGCCCTTGTAGTCCACGCCGGAGTGATTGTAAAAACGCGAGTCTTCGCGTGCCAGCAGCGCTTTGACAAACCACGGCGAAACCTCGTTGAGCGGCACGATGATGCGGTTCTCCCCGTGCATCTTGCCGAGCACCTCGCCTTTGTAATCCATCACGATGGTGCGCTCCGGCATGTTCCCGAGCTGCGTCAGGTCATAGGCCTTGGCCAGATGGCTGTAAACCCCGATGACCACCGCCGCACCCAGCGTGCAGATCAGCGAGCCGCCCATGAACAAAATCAGGCTGAAGCGCTTGAACGATTGCCAGCGCGACAAGGTGGGTTTTGTCTGCTTGCGCTCTTCAGTGGACTTTTTTTTCATGGGGCGGGTACCGGGTCGGCTTTTTCGGCCAAAGATCAAGCCTCAGACGATGAACTCCGTGTGAACTTCGATTTCACATTTCATTTCATCGGGTCGGCGAACCCGTCGAGATGAAATCGGACGGCACCACGTAAGTGCGGGTATGGATTGGTTCGGGGTATGACGGGGGCGCAAGCACCACGGCGTGAGATTCTGGCCGCACCTGCAATCCGAATGCCCGGGCCACTTCCTCCACCGCCAGTTTCAGCGGCACTTGTTTCAGATCCAGACTGACTTTCTTGGCCGGATCCGACGAGGTTCCCAGGACGACCACGTTGACAGGGCGGTTATCAGGTCCTTCGGCTTTTGTCGCCGCCGCTCTAATGCTGGCCACGGCCTCGTCCAGAGTCGCATCCTTCATCTTCACCTCATCCACGATCATCTGGATGTTGTAGTTCAGCATGTTGCAATTCGTGCCCAGGAGGCAACTTCCATTTGGAAAACATTGAATGGGAAGATCAAGGGCGGCCGCTGCCTGCGTCATCATGAGAAGCAGCATGGCGGACAACAACGGCCTGAGTAGGATGGCGGTCATGGGATAGGGGTGGGGCCGCGACCAAAGTAGGGTTTTTCGGGACAGTTGGCAAACAGCGATCTTTGTTCGTGACATTCCGCCACCCGGTCCCGTACCATCTCGCACAACTTCAGCCCACCCCGACCATGAAAGCACTCTGCCTCTCCCTCCTCCTCGCCTCCGCGCTCGGTGCCTCCGCCGCGCTGCTTGACTCGCCGCAGAAAGGCGGCCTGCAGATCCAGTCGCTCAGTTCGCTCAGCTTTGGGCCGGAAGGCCTGCTGCTGGTGGCGGAGCCCGCCTCCGCCAGTGTGCTGGCCATCCAGACCGGAGACACCGGCAAGAAAGAGCACCTCGACAAACCGGTGGCCGACATCGGCGCGCAGATCGCCGCCGGACTCGGTGTCAAGAAGGAGGACATCACCGTCAAGGACCTCGCGGTGAATCCCGCCAGCGGACGCATCTATCTCGGCGTGCAGCGCCGTCCGGACAATGCGGTGCTGATTGTCAGCGTGGGGTCGGATGGCAAGGTGGTGCCGCTGAATCTTGAGCCGCTGTCCTGGGTGCGTGTCGCGCTGCCCGGAGGCACCGCCAGCAAAGTGACCAACATCACCGATGTGGCCTTCGACAAAGACCGCGTGTTTGCCACCGGCACCTGCAATGAAGAATTCGCCTCCCGCATCTTCACCATTCCCGTGCCGATCAAAAACGGCGCCACAGCCAGCGTGTTCAGCGCCGAGACCTACCACGTGGCGCACCGCAAATGGGAGACGAAGGCCCCGATCCAGAGCTTTGTGCCTTATGACACGAAGGACGGAACCTATGTCGTGGGCGCATTCGCCTGCACGCCCGTGGCGAAGTTCAAGGTGGATGACATCCAGAGCGGCGCGCAGGTCAAAGGCGTCAGCATGGTGGAACTCGGCAGCGGCAACCGCCCGCTCGATCTCTTCAGCTACACCGACAAAAGCGGCAAGGAGTGGCTCGTCGTGCACACCCAGCGTTTCAAGCAGAACGCCTTCGGCCCCAGCAAGATGTGGGGCGCGCGCATCAGCATGGACTATCTGGACGCCAAAGCTCCCGACAAGACCAATGAAAACGCCGCACGCCGCGATGAAAAGGAACACGCTGGACCCCAGGGCATCGAGATCGTGGATGCGCTCTTCGGCGCCGTGCAGGTGGACAAGCTGAGCGATGCCGAAGCCGTGGTGCTGCGCGATACCGACGGCACCCTCAGCCTCGAAGTGGCCGCGCTGCCGTGAAGCGCCGGCTTCTGGCTTTGAGCCTCGTCTGCTCCGCCGCATTCGCGGCGGAGATTCGGCTGAAGGATGTCTCGCATATCGAGGCCCGCGGCGTCGATGTACGCGTGTTCCGTTCCGATGCTGCGGAGCCGTTGTTTGGCAGCGTGGCGAAGGCAGGAGACGGCGTTGTCTTCACCGCTGCGCTGCCGCTGGTGCCGGGGGAGAGCTATCGTGTAGAGGTCAAATCGCCTGACGGGAGCTGGAGCGAGCGGCGGCTGAAATTCTCGCTTCCCGCCGCCCCTGCGCCGACCGTGGGGATCTCGCCGGTTCCCACCGAACTGCCGGCCAATGCGCTGAAGCTTTATCTGCAGTTCAGCCAGCCGATGGAGCAGGGCGTGTTTCTGGACCGCATCTCCCTGCACCAGCAGGACGGTAGTGTCGTGCAGGGAGCTTTTCGCGAGACGGAGCTGTGGTCTCCTGATGGCCGTCGCCTGACGTTGTGGCTGCACCCCGGACGGCAGAAGACCGGAGTGAATCTGAATGCTGACGAAGGGCCGGTGCTGCAGGAAAAGCAGAAGTACACGCTCAGGATCGCGCCCGGCTGGCGCTCCGTCCAAGGCGTGGAACTGGGAAAAGAAGCCGTGTTTGCCATCACCGCCGCGGTCGTGGATCACGACTCTCCCAACCCCGCCCGATGGCAGATCCGGGCGCCTCAGGCGGGCACGCGCGATCCTCTGAAAGTCACCTTTGATGAACCGCTCGACCCCGCCATGCTCGCTTCCGCTCTGAAAGTGCGATGCGGAGAAACGGATGTCGCGGGAACGGTGGCCTTGGCTGTGGATGCGCGTTCCTGGTATTTCATACCCGCCGAAGCGTGGGTTGTGGGGAAGGGGAACATCATCATTGATCCATTGCTCGAAGATCTCGCCGGGAACAATCTTCTCGGCCCATTTGAGGTCGATCGTGAGGTGCCGGTGGAGCCCGTGGAGCTGCGGGCGCTGCCCTTTGAGATTGGCAGGTAGGGGCCGTCGTGTTCGCTTCAGGAAATGGACGTGCAGGCGGCCGTGGTCAGGCGGCTGGTGGGTGTCGTTGTGGGTTCCTGACGGGGGCCGGAGGTGCTGAGCATCGGACGAGTCGAAGACGGGGTTCCCCCCTTCAAGGCGGTGGTGGGGGGCGGCGGTGGTGGTGGCTCCGGAGCCGGGGCAGGCTGGGTTTCCAGTGTGGCCATCCGCTGCGTCCAGGCGGCGCTCAGCTTGTGAAGCAGGGTCTCGATCTGGTTGATCTCCTTGGAATGCACCTGCAGCAGGGGGATGCCCACGGTCAAAAAGATGTCGTTCACCAACTGCCGGTCACGCGGCTTACGGCCGGATTTGCCGGGGCTGTCGTCCTCAAATTCGATGGCCACCATCGGCAGCCAGTCTTCTTTGCGGGAAATGACGAAGTCGATGTGACGCTGGCAGATCTTGAGAAACCCCGCCACGTTCTCATCCTGAAGGATTTCAGAGAGGCGTGGCTTGCACTGGATGTGGCAGCGCTGGGCGGTGAGGTTGTCGAGACAAGCGTAAAAGAGGGCTTCGGCGGAGGTAAGAAGGGCGCTGGGATGGGGGGATTTTTCGGGCGGAGAAAGTGGGGTAGTTGCAGGGGAGGACTGCATACCGATACTGTTATGGAAATTATGGAACGGGGCAATTTGGGTTTGGTAAGAACCGTGTAAGAGCGGGGGGAGTGCACCCGCATTTGGGTTGTAAAAAGGTCTCCCGAACCCTCAAAAAGAGTGCGCAAAACGGGAGGTTCGCACCCGGCTATCGGGAGCTGTGGCCAAGGGCCGGGTGGACCGGCCTCACGCGGGCACGAAAAAGCCGGAGAAGACTCGCGTCTCGTCCGGCTTTTCGTGAGAGGGGTTGGGCTGGCGCGGCTTAGCGGGCGGAAATCAGGCTGCGATTACGACGGCGGGTGATGATCATGCATCCCAGACCGGCACTCAAAATCAGGAACGCCGAACCTGGCTCAGGGATCATGGCGCAGTTTCCACCGTTGGCGGCAACGAGGAAGTAGGGATCGCTTGGAACGGTCATGGTAGCGCCGCTGCCATTGTGGATGTCCGCCCCCAGAGTGACGTTATTGACCAGGGTATCTCCCACCAAGGCATGCACGTCGAGCTTCCAAAGGTCGGTTTGGGCGATCGGGTCATTGCTGGTCAGAAGGGTGAGCGCGTGACTGGCGAGGATGTCGTGTGCGGAGAAAAACTCGGTAAAGCCCCCGGGTCCATAGACGCCGATGGTGGGTGCCACGGTGCCGGTGCTGAAATCGGTGGAGAGATCCGAGATGCCCAGATGACCAATCGTGAGAGAAAGTCCCTGGCTGGAGATGGTCTGGTTAAACTGGACGTTCAGGCCGGTGCTGGAAAGCTGCAGACCGGAGTTGCAGCCCGCGTCATAATAGAGGCCAACGCCGAAATCGACGAGACTGCCGGAGGAGTTGGTGTAGCGGACGCCAAAGCCACCCTGAAAATCCAGGTTCACGTTCGGGTTGGCTCCCATCGCCATGGCACCCTGCAACGTCAGAGGGTTCATGCCTTGCAGGGCAGTGATGCTGTAGTTCTGACCAGCTGGGGTGTAGGGCTGACTCAGCTCGATGGTCGAGGCAGAACTCAGCGCGGGTGCGGCAAGCAGGAGGGCAGCCACGAGACTGGCCAGCGGCTGGCGTCCCGGCGAACGATTATCAGATAAGGTTTTCATGGTTGATAATTTTAGCAAATTTAACATTAAAGCTAGATTTAGCGACGCTAAGCCATTAATACCCGACATATTATAATTAAAAATGTTCTCCGCAAAGAGAATCATGTATGATTTTTTCAATCAATTATGCTAAAATGAAAAGAACCCTGAAGTAATGTTGGTGCGGTGAAAACCAAGTGGATTGAATGTTCGCTTGAACAGTTTCGGGTTGCGGCGAATGTGCCTCCCGCTCATGCCACCGCCCGCCTCCACACCTGATCCTTCGCCTGCTGTGGACTGGCTGTACCTGGATCTGAACAGCTACTTCGCCAGCGTGGAGCAGCAGTTGCACCCGGAGCTGCGTGGCAAGCCTGTGGCCGTCGTGCCGGTGGATTCTGATGCCACCTGCGCGATCGCCGCCAGCCATGAGGCCAAGAAATACGGCATCAAAACGGGCACCAACATCGGCGAGGCGCGTCGTCGCTGCCCGCACTTGATCACCGTGATGGGCAGCCACGACAAATACGTGGAATTTCACCACGAGATCATCAAGGAGGTGGAGCGCCACTATCCTGTGCACAAGATCTGCTCCATCGATGAGATGGCCTGCAAGCTCGACCCACCACGTCGGCGGCTGGAGGTGGCGCAGGATCTGGCACGGCGCATCAAGCGCGGCCTGCGGGAGCGTGTGGGCGAGTGCATCACCTGCTCCATCGGCCTAGCCCCGAACCGCTTTCTGGCCAAGGTGGCCAGCGACATGCAGAAGCCGGACGGCCTCGTGGTGCTGCTGCCAGAGGAGCTGCCGGGACGCCTGTTAGAACTGAAATTGAGCGACCTGTGCGGCATCGGCCGCCGCATGGAGCCACGGCTGCGCGCCTGCGGCATCCGCACCATGGAGGAGCTGTGGGAGGCCGAGCGTGAGACCCTGCACCGCGCCTGGGGCGGGGTGTGCGGCGACCGCTTCTGGCACGAACTCCACGGCGGCGCGACGGAAGACGACGTTCCCCCGGCCACCCGCACCATCGGCCACAGCCATGTGCTGGCGCCAGAACTGCGCCCGCCACCGGCTGCAGGCATCGTGGCGCGCCGGCTGATGCTGAAGGCTGCCAGCCGCCTGCGCCGCATGAAGTACCGAGCCAGCCACCTGCACCTCAGTGTGCGGCTGGAGGACGGCCCGCGCTGCGAGGCGCAGGGGAAGTTTGAGGAAGGCGCGGACAGCATCGTGATGGCGCGACTGCTGACGGAACTGTGGCAGCGGGTAATGCGCCAAGGGCGTTGGCAGCGGGTGAAAAAAGTTTCCGTGACCCTCTTTGGCCTGGTGGCCGAGGCCACGCCCCAGCAGCTCGAACTCTTCCCATCATCGGGAGAATCGGCCACCAAGGAGCAGCGCGAAAACCTGAGCCATGTGCTCGACAAAATTAATCAAAAGTTCGGGCGCGACTCCGTGGTGATCGGCTTCACGCCGGACACCGTGCGCACCTTTTCCGGCACCAAGATCGCCTTCACCCGCATCCCGGACCGCGAGGAGTTCAAGGAATAATACCGCGGGGTGGGCATGCCCGCTTAAAACCTGTAGGTCACCGAGAGGCGGAACATGCGGGGCTCGATGGGGTGCACGTGGACGTCGTTCACGGGGGCGGCGTCGGTTTTAAGCTGGGAGGCATAGTAGTAGGCCACGTCGTAGTCGCTGCGGTTGAGCAGGTTCAGGCAATCCAGCGCGACTTCGAGGTTCTTGTGCCGGTAGCCGATGCGGCCGTTCACTTGAATGGACTCGCGTGAATAAACATCGAGCACCTGATCCAGCGGGCGCGGAGCCATGTAGCGCACGCGCAGGGAGCCAAACAGCCCCTGCGCCTTCCCGAGGGTGATGCCGGCATTTAGCGTGTAAGGGATCGAATTGGGCACGTTCTGGTGGGACGGATCCTGCGCCAGCAGGTAGGCGCGCGTGCAGGTCGCCTCCACATCCAGCATGGTCCAGTCATTGGGCCGCCAGTAGCTGGAGAGCTCGATGCCGAAACGCTGCGAGGACGGCCCCGGGCTGGAGGAGCCGGTGTCGCCTTGATAGATCAGCTCGGAACCGCTGTGCAGGGTCCAGAAGGAGAGCGTGTTTACGAGCTTGGGGATGGATTCGTTGCGGATGCCAAACTCGGCCCCGTAGGTGCGCACCAGTGGAGTTGCTCGCGAGGTCGCCAAGCCCGTTGCAGGATCGATGCCGCCGACCACGCCGCGCGTGTCATTGCTGTGGAAGCCAGTGCCCGCATTGAGATAGAACTCCGTTTTCTTCCACGGACCGAAGACGACGTTCAGCTTGGGGCTGATGATGCCGCTGACCTTGGAGCCGGTGTTTCCCGCGATGTTGCTTCTGGTCACGTCAAACTGCATCACGTCGCCACGCAGGCCGGGGATGATGCGCAGCCACCTCGTGGGCTTCAGCTCCGCCTCGGCAAAGACTCCCCAGGTGTCCTGGATGATGTCGTTCACGCTGATGGTGTTCCAGCGCTGGCGCTGGGTGGTGTTATAGAGGCCCAGGCCGCTGATGAAGTCCGTGCGCATCTGCACGCCCAGCGTGAGGCGCTGCTCCTGCCCCAGGGCATCCCAGCGCCAGTCCTTCGCTACTTGGCCGCCGACGAACCAGCGGTGGTCCTTCTGCTCGAACTGGTCCCCCTGCACCGGGTTGTCCATGAAGAAGGTGAAGTCGGAGAACAGGTCCAGGTCGTAGAAGCCTCCATAGAGGTTCGTGCGCGTCGTGCTGTGGTCGCCTTCATGCACCCAGTCCAGCGAGAGGCTGTAGCGCTGCGAGTTTCCACCGTCGGTGGGATCGAGACTGCCGTAGCGGTCGATGAGATTGCCCACCACGCGGGAGGGCACCTGGTCGGTGGAGTCCCATTTGCCGCGGTAGCCCATGAGCGTGACGTTGACGTTGTCCGTGGCATCGGCCCAGTGATAGCGGGCAAAGCCGTTGAGGCGCACCGCACTGGCGGGGAGCTGCCAGGGGCCGTTGTAATACTGGTGCTCGAAGGCCACCGTCAACAAGCCGGAGCCCGCCTTGATGGTGTCTGCGATCAGCGTGCGCTCATACATAAACTGGCCCAGCGTGGTGCTCAGAATGCCCTGCGGCAGGGAATCGACCAGCTTGAAACGCGCCGCACCCGTGGAGCTCAGGTCTCCATGCTGGGCAAAGTAGGTACCCTTCCAGTAGTCCAGCTGACCCACCAGTTCGGGAATAAGGAAGTTCGTGTCCGCATAGCCCTGCCCATGCGCATGGTTGCGCAGATTGACGAGCATGCCGTCCACGTAGATGGCGAAGTCGTTGCCGTGGTCCAGATTCGTCCCGCGCAGGTAGTATTGATTCGCCTTGCCATCGCCGCTGTGCTGCGTGGCGATGAAGCCGGGGATGCTCTCCAGCAGCTCCCCACGGCGGGAAAAGGGGCGCGCCAGCAGCTCCTTGGCACTGGTCTGGCCCTTCGAGGCGGAGGTGGCGATGCCGATGAGGCTCTCCGCCTTGCCTTCAATCACGATCTCCGGCATCTCAAACTCCTCCGCCTCCGCCAGCGAGCCCGTGGCCTGCGGCGTCTGAGCGGTGCTCTGGGCATGGCTCAGCCATGGAGTCAGCACAAGGCAAAGGAAGACTGGCAGACGACGGCAGTGCGGCATGGGGCGGGGGAGGTGGCTGGCTTTGTTAGGACGACCTGCCGGCCTGCTGCCCACAAAATGCCCGCAGTTTTTGCGCTTTGGCGCAGTCAGGCTATTGTCTCCTCCTCCCATGGCCGCCAAAACCACCCGCATCCTCCTTGCCGATGACCACGCCGTGGTCCGCAACGGCTTTCGCATGATCCTCGCCGCCCAATGGGACATGGAAGTCGTGGGCGAGGCTGCGAACGGACGCGAAGCCGTGGACAAAGCCATCGACCTGCAGCCGGATGTGGTGGTGCTCGATGTCACGATGCCCGAACTCAATGGCATCGAAGCCGCACGGCAGATCTCCAAGTCGGTGCCCAAGGCGCGCATCCTCGCGCTCTCCATGCAGAAAGATTCCGTGTATGTGCGCGAAATGCTGCGTGCGGGAGCCAATGGCTACCTGCTCAAGGACAGCAATGAGAGCGACCTCCTCGCCGCCGTCCGCGCCGTCGCCAATGGCAAAGGGTTCCTCAGCCCGGAAGTCAGCGATGCCGTGCTGGACGACTACCGCAAGCACGTCACCAACCCCATCGACCTGCTCTCCCCGCGTGAACGCGAGGTGCTGCAGATGATTTCGGAGAGCAAGACGAACAAGGAGATCGCCTCCGTGCTGAACCTCAGCGTGTACACCGTGGAAGCGCATCGCGGCCGCATTATGGAGAAGCTCAACCTGCATTCCATCGGCGAGCTCGTGCGGTTCTCCATTCGGAATGGGCTGATTGATTGAGGTGGCCCCATGCACATGATCATGGAGCGCAGCAGCGCGCCCGCGGGCTGGGTGCAGCCGGGAAAGGGGATGGATTGTGGGCGCATTGTATGATATTCAAACCGGCATGGCATCGTTCATTCAGACTCCCGGTTCCTGCTGCCTGCCGCATTCCATTTTGGAGGTTGAGGCAGTTTGAGCCTTCTACCTGCCACCATGTCCTTCACTTTCCTTCGCATCACCGAGCGCTATGTGCTGCGTGTGCTTGCGCTGGGATTCCTGCTGGTGATGGTGCTGCTGGGCACGGCGGGCCTCATCGCCGTGCGACAGAGCCAGGGCATCCGTCGGGGGGTGGAGCAGATGGCGCGGGACCAGTTCCTCATCGCCCGTCTGCGGCAGGATGTGCAGTCGGAGGAAAACACCATGACGGCGGTGCTGCATCAGTTTGCGCAGATCGAGCTGAAGCGCGCGGATCTCGTCAGGCTGTTGCAGGAGCTGGATGAGAGCGACCGCCAGATCTCCCGGCTGGGAGTCGAAGTTCGCTCCCTGGCGGGTGCGGATCTGTGGGCGGATCTGGACCGTGGCGTGAAAGCCTTCACCCTGGAATGCCATCGCCTGCTGGAAAGCCGCGAGCCGGTGCAGCGGGAAAAACTGGAGACGCTCTTCACCCACCATGGCCGTGTGGTGGAGCTGGTGAACAAGCTGATCGTCAGCAGCTCCGAGCACCTTACCAAAACCGAGCACGAGCTGGAACTGCAGTCCCAGGAGTTCAGCGATGAATCCACCCTGCTGCTAGGTTCCAGCTTCATCCTGGCCGCCATCTCCGCCGTGCTCACCATTTCCTTTGCCCGCAAGAGCATCCAGCGCATCCGCTGGCAGTCCGAGGAGCTGAGCCGCGTTTCCTGGCACATGCTGCAGACGCAGGAGCAGGCCGCCCGGCGCTTCTCCCATGAGCTGCACGATGAACTGGGCCAGTCGCTCGCCGCCGTGCGGTCGAACCTGACCAAGGGCTCCACGAATGATCTGGACTCCCTGCGCGCCGACTGCCTGCACCTGGTGGATGAATCCATCGCCAATGTGCGCGAGCTTTCGCAGCTGCTGCGGCCCGTGATTCTGGACGACTTCGGCCTCGATGCCGGCCTGCGCTGGCTGGCGGAGAAATTTGGCCAGCGCACGCGGCTGAAGGTGGACTATGTGTCTGACTTCACCGGCCGTCTGGCGGATGAAACGGAGACGCATCTGTTCCGCATCGCCCAGGAGGCCTTTACCAACATCGCGCGGCACTCCGAGGCCTCCGAAGTGAAGATCACCCTGGCTCGGCGGGGCCAGAGCATCTGCCTCACGATTGAGGACAATGGCAAAGGATTGCCCAATCACAGCGGGGACATCATTCACAGCCCGAGCCTGGGCATGGTGGGCATGCGTGCGCGAGCGCGCCAGTCTGGCGGCGAGCTGACGGCCACCAGCCTGGACCCGCAGGGCCTGCGCATCGAGGTGGTCATACCGCTGCAGCTCCCGCCGGAGGAGCCGGCGGTGTAAGCCCCGCGCCGGAGGCTGCGGCAGCCCCTGCCGGGTGACGGGGCGAAAGCGCGGAAAAAGCGCCTCCCTCCGCCCGTAACGGAATACCCCTTGATCAGGGGATGGCGGCGCTTTCTCCGTCTCGGTTATAGCTTTGCCTACCCATCTTCGATGCACATTCACACCCATTCCGGCACTTGTGGCTGTCACGTGCCTGAAAAGGACACGCTGCCGGCAGGGGAGCGCATGGAGCATCTCCGGGAGGCGGTGGCGAATGCGTCGCTTCTCCTGCCCGCCCAGGGCCCCATAGGCGTGTTCGTGCACCACAACACCTTGCACTCCCTGCAGCACAAGAAATTTGAAGAAGCCGTCGTCGAGGGCGGGCATTTGTTTGGGGGGGAGCCGTTTCTCGCCGAAGAAGCCTACCAGCAGGCACGCAGCAGCGGGCGGATTTTGGACGAAGACATCGACGCCATTTTGGACCGTGAGCTCGATGCGGAGATCCTGCCCGGGAGGCTGACCCGCCGCCAGCTGCGGCGCGTGATGCTGACGCCCGGTGTGCGGCGCGTGAATGGCGTGAACATTTCCTGGCAGATCGAGGAAGGGGACTGGCTGCAGGCCTTCCGCCGGGACGTGCCGGAGGCCGCCCGACGCCTGCGTGGCAAGGACCGCCCCCAGGCCCTGTGGGACGCCTGTCTGGCCCGCGTGAAGCCCTCGCCCGCGCCCGCGCCCGCCATGACCCAGCGCCCGCGAGATGCCGTGCTGGCACAACGTGGTATCGACCTGGATCTGCTCATTCATCCGCCGCTCATCCGGCTCACGGGGGCTTATCTTGACCAGGGCATCGCCTACTGGCCCATGCCGCTGCGGGAGGAGGGGCTGCTCAAGGCCGTGCGCAAAATCATGTCGCAGGGCCTGGCGATGTTTCCCGCGCATCTCAAAGGGGTGCGCACTGCATTCCAGAGGCAGGCGTCCGCCGGCATGAGCGCCGAGGCCGTGGTGCTGGAGGCGCTTGCTCAGCTCGCGGTGCCCGCGGAGCAGTGGGAGGAATACCTCGCCGCGGAGCTGCTGGCCCTGCGTGGCTGGGCCGGCATGATCCACATGCTGGAAAAGGATGCAGCCCTCGCGCCGCACGACCGCGTGCGCTGCTCGGTCATGGAGTTTCTGGCGCTGCGTCTCACCTACACCGTGGCCGCGCTGCAGGACATCTCGGGAGACACCTCCGCATGGCGCAGCGCCAAACTGCCTTCGCAGAGGACAGACCCTCTCAGCCACATTGCGCGCGTGTTTGATGTCGCGCAGCTCGTGGGGCTCAGCAGCAGTGCCTTGCTCGCGCTGACGGATGAAGAGATCGCGGTTCTGGATCATGAGATCCTCGCCTGCCACGAGACGGAGCGCCGGCGGCTGCTCCATCTGGCCTACGAGCGCCGGCATGAGCGCAGCATTCTCATCCCGCTGGCAAAACACCGCGTCCTGCCGCGGGTGGTTCCGCAGAGCGACAGGCTGGTAGCGCAAGTGGTCTTCTGCATCGACGAGCGTGAGGAGTCCATCCGCCGTGCGCTCGAAGAGGTGGACCCCAGCATCGAGACCGTCGGTGTCGCCGGCTTCTTCGGTGTGGCCATCAACTACGCGGGCATCGACGACGCAGGCGGAGTCTCCCTCTGCCCCATCGTGGTCACACCCGGGCATGCGGTGCGTGAAGTGCCGGTGGAGGAGCACGCGCAGCGGCATGAGCAGCGTGCTGGACTGCGCCGTGTCTGGGCGCGGATGGCGCGCAACGGCTTCATCTCCTCGCGCACGCTGGTGCGTGGCTGGCTCAGCACCGCCTGCCTGGGCTTCCTCAGCCTGTTCCCCCTGGCGCTGCGTGTCCTCACCCCGCTGTCTTACGGCCGCTTCATCAAGCGCCTCAATCGCGCGTTCCTTCCGGAGCCGAAGACCGAGTTTGCCTACATGCGGGATGATGAATCCTCCCGCGATGCCACCACCGGGCTCATGCGCGGCTTTACCACCCAGGAGCAGGCGGACTGCGTCTATGCCGTGCTCGGGCCGGCGGGTCTGCACAAGGGGCATGCGCGTCTGGTGGTCATCCTGGGGCATGGCTCCACCAGTTTGAACAATCCGTATGAGTCCGCCTACTGCTGCGGTGCCTGCGGCGGGCGCAGCGGTGCGCCGAATGCGCGGCTGTTTGCCCTCATCGCCAATCGTCCCGCCGTGAGGGAGGCCCTGCGCGCCAAAGGCGTCATCATCCCCGAAGACACCTGGTTCATCGGCGGTTATCACGACACCTGCAGCGACGACATTGACTACTTTGACGTGGATCTGCTGCCTGAGACCCACCATGGCGACTTCATGCGCGTGCAGCGCTCACTTGGCAAAGCACGCATGCTCAGCGCGCACGAGCGCACGCGGCGCTTTGAGGCAGCGGGCGCGCGCATCTCACCGGAGCGCGGCCTGCGGCACGTGCAGGAACGTGCGGAGCACATCGGCGAGCCGCGGCCTGAATACGGCCACTGCACCAATGCCGTCACCTTTGTGGGGCGGCGTGAAATCACCAAAGGCCTGTTTATGGACCGCCGCGCTTTCCTCGTCTCGTATGACGCCGCCAAAGATCCTGCTAACGAGGCGCTGGCGCAGGTGCTCGGCGCCGTGGTGCCCGTGTGCGGGGGCATCAATCTTGAATACTATTTCTCCGCCGTGGATGTGGAGGCCTATGGCAGCGGCACCAAGCTCCCCCACAACGTCACCGGCCTCATCGGTGTGATGAACGGCTACCAGGGGGACCTGCGCACGGGGCTGCCGGTGCAGACGGTGGAAATCCACGAGCCGGTGCGCATTCTCTTCGTGGTGGAGACCACGCCGAAGCGGCTCATGCACGTGATCAACGCCAGCGCGGAGCTGACTCAGTTCGTGGGCAACCAATGGATCCGTCTGGCCACCATGGACCCCGATGACGGTCATGTGGAGGTGTACCGGGACGGCGTGTTTGAGAAGCTCGTAGGAGATGAAGAGCCGCTGCCTGTGGCGCGTACTTCCATGGCCTGGTATCGCGGCAAAAGGGAGCACCTCGGTCTGGCCCGCATCGATCCAAAGGCTGCATGAGCGGCGCGGCTGACTCCTTTCATTTTTATACCGACCATGTCTCTGCAAACACTGCTCCCGCTCCTGATCGCCACTCCGGCGGGAGTGTTTCTGCTGCTGAGCGTGGTCTGGCTGCTCGGCGGCCATGTGCCGGAACGTGTGCTGTCCCGCATCACCAAGGCGGTGTATGCCTTTCTGGTCGTGGTGGCGGCCATGATCGGCTGGCAGATGCGTGCAGGCGGCCTGAACGCCGTGCATGTGGAGCTGGGAGACTGGTTTGCCGTGGAGAGTTACCATTTTCCACTGTCTCTGCTGATCGACCGGCTCTCGCTCGCGCTGGTGGGCATCACAGTGGTGCTGGCGGGCATCGTGGGTTCGTTCTCGGTGCGCTACCTGCATCGGGATCCCGGTTTTTTCCGCTTCTTTCTGCTGCTCTATCTCTTCACCTTTGGTGCGCTGCTTGTCTTCACCGCGGCCTCGCTGGACCTGCTGATCTGCGGCTGGGAGATCGTGGGCATCACCTCGGTGCTGCTGGTGGCCTTCTTCCAGTATCGCCCGGAGCCGGTGGGCAATGCGCTGCGGGTGTTTGCCACCTACCGCGCGGCAGATCTCTTCATGCTGGTGGCCATCTTTCTCGCGCATCATTGGTTTGGCACCGCCACATGGCCGGGCCTTTTGGGTATTGAGAACTCGGGTGCGAGCTTCATCGCGGTGCTGCTGGTCATCGCTGCGGGTGGCAAATCTTCGCAGGGGCCGTTCTGCGGCTGGCTGGCGCGTGCCATGGAGGGGCCCACGCCCTCCAGCGCGGTATTTTACGGCGCCATCTCGGTGCATGCCGGGGCCTACCTGCTGCTGCGCATTGAGCCGCTGATCCGTCAGTCAGCGGCCGCCACCGCGCTGGTCATCTTCATCGGCCTCAGCACAGCATTCCTCGGCACGCTCATCCACCGCACCAGCGCCGATGCCAAGACCTCTCTTGCCTATGCGGCGCAGACACAGATCGGCCTCATCTTTGCGGAGATCGGCCTGGGCTGGACGACTCTTGCTCTCATCCATCTGGTCAGCCACGCCATGCTGCGCACGCTGCAGTTCCTCCGCACGCCCTCCATGCTGCGGGACTACCACCGCATCCATGCCGCAGCCGGCGGAAAACTCAGCCCGACTGGGAGCCACTACGAATCCCTGCTGCCAGCCGCCGTGCAGCTCTGGCTCTACCGCTGGGCGCTTGGCCGCGGCTTCTACGACTCTCTGATGGACCGCTGGGTGGTGGCCCCCATTCATGCGCTGGCACGCATGCTGGCTGTCTTTGAACCGAGATTCCCACAGCGGACGACTGAAGCTCCGCACGCAACCAAGACGGTGGAGACGACCGTGTCCTGACTCCCACAGAAGCCATGGAACATCTATCTCTGCCCTTCTGCACCGCCGGACTGACCTCTCTGCTGGGCGGTGTGGTGGGCTGCTGGCTTCCCAGAGGATCGCGCAAGCCTGCTATCATGGCGGCGCTGATCACGCTCCTGTGTTTTGGAGGTGCTGCCAGGGAAGCGCTGGCGGCGGGGCACGCCCGGCTGCTTGATCCGCTGCTGCCATTTTTTGCGGCGGATGGTCTCAATGCGGTGCCAATGGCCTTCTATGCGGCGCTGACTCTCTTCGTCGTGGTGCTGGCTCCCAAACGCGATGCGGAAGGCCGCGTCGTGGCGGGAATGCTGCTCGTCTCCCTCGCGACGCAGGTGGCTTATGCCTCCGCAAATCTGTTCGTACTGGTCGCAGGCTGGTGCCTTTCATGCGTGCCTTTTGCCCTTGGTATGGTGGGTGGCAGGCGTGAAACCAAGCTCGCCAACGGCATTCTACTGGCAAGCTGTGCAGCGCTCGGAGCCGCTGCCATCATGCTGCGCACCGCGACCTTTGAGGATCTCTCCACTGGCGGCAGGCTGGCGTTTGGGCTGATCATTGCCGGAGTGGTGCTGCGCAAAGGCCTGTTTCCCTTCCATGCCGGTGTGGTGCAGTCATTTGAAAAAGGACCGCTGCTGCCGAAGGCGCTGCTCTTCAACGGACACCTCGGCGTGCTGCTCGTGGCACGTGCAGAATCCGCCGGGCTGCCGCACATCGCCCGGCAGGCGTTTGACGTGCTCGGCATTGCAGCGGTGGCCACGATTTTCCTGGCCAGTTTGCGGGCGTTTGCAGAAAAGAAGCCGCGGCGGCTGCTGGCGTTCGTGTGCATCAGCCAGGCCAGTTTCATGCTCGCGGGCATCACCACGGCCAATGCTGCGGGCATCACCGGCGCGCTGGTGCACTGGCTCGTCGTCGCGGTGGCGTCCACCGGGCTGATCTGCATCGTGCGTGTGCTGGAGGTGCGCGTTAGCAGCGCCGAAGATCCCATGATGCATCTGGGCCTGGCGGCGAAGGCTCCACGGCTGGCCACGTTCTTTCTGGTCTGTGGACTCGCCCTCGTGGGCCTGCCTGGCACGCTTGGCTACTGCGGCGAAGAGCTCATGTTTCACGGCATGCTGGCCAATCACATGGCCGTGGGCATCACCCTTCTGGTGGCCACCGTTTTCAATGCCATCAATCTCATCCGCCTCTTCAACATCCTTTTTCTGGGTGTGCTGCCCAAGCACGTGATCGACATCCCCGATGCCCTGCCGCGCGAGCGCTGGCCGCTCACCGCCTGCGTGGTGTTCCTCATCTTCGGCGGCCTGTTTCCCAGCGTGATCATCGGCTGGCGCGAGGATGCGGCGGAGGTCATCGCCAAAGCCCTGGGCCTCGCCACCGGCGCGGCTCACTGACCTTCCTCATTCCACCAGCGCAGCAGCATCTGCCTTGCGCGGTAGATGCGGCCTTCCGTGCCGCGTACGGAGCAGTTCAGCACCTGCGCGCATTCTTCGTGGCTGAGACCTTCCATGGCGGAGAGCATCAGCGCCGAGCGCAGTTTTTCCGGCAGCAGCGCCAGGCCGCGCTCGAGCTTCTGCATCTCGCTGCGCCATTCCGCATTCGCATCGGGTGCGTTCTGCGGGCAGGCCGGCGCTTCTTCGAGGTGTTCGATCGTGGTGGTGCTTTCACGCTGGCGTGCGCTGCGCGATTTGGCGCGGTCACGGCAGAGGTTCAGGGCGATCTGATAAAGCCATGTGGAAAGCCTTGCACGGCCCTCAAACTCCGGCAGCGCCTGCCACGCGCGCACAAAAACATCCTGGCAGACTTCACGCGCATCCTCCACGCAGCGCAGCCAGCGGCAGCAGAAGCCGAAGAGCTTTTCCTCATGCTGCCGTACGATCCACTCAAACGCCGCCATGTCGCCCGCCTGCGCGGCACGGACGTGCAGCGCCTCCGCTGACTCATCAGCGGCGGCTGCGGCCTGCGGCGCCAGCATGGCGTCAATCGCGGGTGAGGCTGTCATGGGTCCATTCCAGAAGTTTGGCCGCCTGCGCGGGCCGCAGGTAGCGTTTCATCACAAAAAAATGCTCCAGCGTGGCACGTTGCAGCGCCCCTTGTGCTTTGTTTAGCCGCTCCAGGGCTGAGTTCATCGCGGCTTCATTCACATTGGATTCACGGATGGTCTGTGCCAGCGCCACGTCGGCCAGTCGGATTTCCTCCTTCAGCTTCACGCGCTGTTTTTCAAATTCATCCTCCAGCGGCGCGAGTTTTTCATGCTGCTCAGGCGTGATGTCCAGGTGCTCATGCATCCACGCATGCAGATCTGTTGGTGCGTGATCATGTGCATGGCTTTCGCCATGGCGGTGCAGCGTCCAGTCTGTGACCAGCCAGGCCGTGCCGCCTGCCAGGGTGACGGAGAAAAACACGGAAATCAGCACCCATTTCACGCGCGAGGTCATTGCGGTCCTCCCGTGCGGAAAAGCTCCATGGTGGGCGGCGTGGTGTGCGTGGTGTCACGTGACGCGAGGAGCCAGCCGATCAAGCAAGCTGTCGCGATGCCGGACACGGCGGCCAGGATCAGCAGCCACTGGACGAATGAACGCCAGCGGCGCGCGCGCCCGTCATCCGCCCGGACGCGGGCCATGATCGTCTCCTGCAGCGCACCCGGCAGCGCCGCCGGAGGGGCGGTGGCGGCATGTTTGAGCATACGGCTTAGATCCGAATTGTTCATGGCACACGATCTATGCACAAAGATTCGCAATATTTGAATCATTTTCTCACTGACGCGGTCTAAAACACCAACAACCCAGCAGGCCATGAACACCCAGCTCCAGCTTCCCTTCCGGGGATGGAGTCGTGCCGAAGAAAGCTCCAAGTACGGCTCCGGGGGTGGCAAAACACCCCGAATCGGGTTGGTTCTTTCCAGTGGTGGAGCGCGCGGCCTGGCGCATGTGGGCGTGATCCGCGTTTTGGAGGAGGCGGGTGTTCCCATTACGGCCATCGCGGGTTGCAGCATGGGGGCTTATGTGGGCAGCCTGTGGGCGGCAGGTCTCAGTGGTGCGGATTTGGAGGAGCGCGCCCGGGAGATCAAAGACCGGCCCACCCTCAAGGCCCTCATGGACTTTAACATTCCGCCCTCCGAGGGGCTGATCCGCGGAGAGAAGCTTCGCAAGCATCTGGAGCGGGATCTGGGAGACAAGACCTTCGCCGATCTTGAAAAACCTCTGCTGGTGGTCGCCACGGATCTGGACCGCCTTACGCCTTTTGTGTTTGATTCAGGCATCGTGTCGCACGCAGTGCATGCCAGTTCAGCCATACCGGCAGTGTGCGCTCCCGTGAGGCTCAACAACCGTCGCTACACCGATGGCGGCGTGTCGGAGCCGCTGCCTGTCACGCTGCTCAAAAAACGCTTCAAACTCGACGCCGTCATCGCCGTGAACGTCATGCCCACACCGGCGGATGTGGAAGCTGGTGGTGATCAGGCCTTCATCCAGGGAGACAAGCCTGCTGCCCGCGCCTTTTCGCGCATTTTCCGTTCCTTCTGGCAGAAGGTGAACCTGCTCGCCGATGGCAATGTGCTGGACACGTTCCGCCGCGCTTTGATGGCGGCGCAGCTGCATCTCATCGCCAAGGAGGAAGCCGCGGCGGATGTGGTCATCCATCCGCGTTTTGCCGCCTCCACGTGGCATGACTACGAACACTTTGAGCAGTACCTGCAGGCAGGTCGTGAGGCGGCGCTCGCCGCTCTCCCTGCCATCCGCGCACTGCTTCAGACCGAAACCAACCTCAACCAGGAGACAATCAGCCATGAAATTTCTCCATTACATGCCCGACTGGAACGACACGCCGCATGAGGCATGGCGTGAGTGGCAGCTCAAGCAGCTGCGCCATTATCTGCAGCATCGCGTCATTCCCTTCAGTTCGCACTACCGTCGTTTCTTCGCAGAGCACGGCATTGAGCCGCAGGACATCCGATCGTTTGATGACTGGAGCCGCGTGCCCTTCACTTCGAAGAAGGATCTGGTCAATCCGCGTGACTTCGTGCTCGTGCCCGAGGAGACGCTGCTGCGCCATGAACCTGGCATGATCGGCACCGCGCTGCTGCACGGGCGTGCCGCCGCCAAGGAAAAGGCGGAGGCGGAGTTTCGCCCCATCCTCCTCACCAGCACCACGGGCCGCTCATCGGATCCCGTGCCTTTTCTCTACACCAAGCACGATCTGCACAATCTGGACATCAGCGGCAGCCGCCTGATGCTGGCCGGCCGCTCGCAGAAAGACTTCAAGCACATCAATCTCTTCCCCTATGCGCCGCATCTGGCCTTCTGGCTGGCGCATCATGCAGGGCTTGGCTTTGGCACCTTCATGCTCAGCACCGGCGGTGGCAAAACCCTCGGAACGGAAGGCAACATCAAGCTCATCGACAAGATCCAGCCGGACATTCTCATCGGCATGCCCACCTTCATGTACCATGTGCTGCGTGAGGCCTATGAAACCGGCAGGCAGTGGCCCAATCTGAAGCGCATCGTCCTCGGTGGTGAAAAAGTCGCCGATGGTCTTCGCGCCCGTCTGCTCGAACTCGCCAGTCTGCTCGGCAGTCCTGATGCCCACGTGATGGCCACTTACGGCTTCACCGAGGCGAAACTGGCCTTTCCAGAGTGCGTTGGTCACTCGCATGAGGCCAGCGGTTATCACCTCAGCCCGGACCTCGGCATGGTGGAATTGATCGATCCTAAAACGGGTGAACTCGTGCCTGATGGTCAGGCGGGTGAAATCGTTTTCACGCCTCTCAACGCCCGCGGCACGGTCGTGCTGCGCTACCGTACCGGCGACATTGCCGAAGGTGGCATGACCTGGGAGAAATGCCCCAACTGCGGCCGCTCCTGCCCACGCCTGCTTGGACCCATCTCGCGCGTCAGCGAGGTGCGCGAGCTGCATGTGGACAAGCTGAAGGGCACCCTGGTGAACTTCAACCTGCTCGAACATCTGCTCGATGATCAAAAAGGCATCGCCGCCTGGCAGATCGAATTGCGCAAGCGCCATGACGACCCGCTCGACACCGACGAAGTGCATCTGCATCTCACCGCCGAGCCCGGTGTGCGCGAGTCCGAACTCCAGCTCGCCGTTTCCCGCCGCTTCCACGAAGCCACGGAGATCACTCCAAACGGACTGCACTTCCACCCGCTCGCGGAACTTCGTGAGCAGCTCGGCATCGGCCGCCTCCTGAAAGAGGAAAAGCTCGTCGATCATCGCCCGAAACATCAACCCGCCGCATCCCATGTGGCACTCAGCTCTTAAAGCCATGAAAACGCCTTCTCTTGTCATTGTTGCCGCAGCCCGCACGCCGTTCTCGCGCGCTGGCTCGGATCTCGCTCAGCTCGATGCCGTTGACCTTGGACGCCACGCCGTCTCCGCCTTGCTCACTCGCACGGGTATTGATCCCATGCTGGTCGACGAAACCATTCTCGGCTGCGTGGGCCAACCGCCGGAAGCTATGAACATCGCCCGTGTCATCGCGTTGCGTGCGGGACTTCCGGAGTCCAAGCCTGCCATGACTGTGCACCGCAACTGCGCCTCCGGTCTTGAAGCCCTGACGCTCGCGCATGCCAAAATGTGCGCGGGGCAGGGGGAGGTCTTTGTGGTCGGCGGCACGGAAAGCATGAGCAACATGCCGTTCTATTTCTCACGGCCTGCCGTTGAAAAATTTACTGCCATGAACCGTGCGCGCGACTTCGGCGGCCGTGCCAAGGCCGCGCTGCATTTTCGTCCCTCGGACTTTGCTCCAGTCATTGGGATCAAGCTTGGTCTTACCGACCCCGTCTCCAGTTTGAACATGGGCCAGACGGCGGAGGTGCTCGCGCGTGAGTTTGGCATCACCCGGGAAATGCAGGACGTCTTTGCCATGCGCAGCCATCTGCGCGCCACGCAGGCCAATCACCTGCTCAATCAGGAGACCGCACCCGTGCTGGGCAAGCACGTGGTGTCTGCGGACAACGGCATCCGCTCGGATTCCAGCCTGGAAAAATTGGGCAAACTCAAACCGCTTTTCGACACCGTTACCGGCAGTGTGACCGCAGGCAACTCCAGCCAGATCACCGATGGCGCAGTGGCCCTTCTCGTTGCCACGGAAGAAGCCGCCGCCGCTCACAATTGGAAGCCGCTGGGCCGTCTGGTCAGTTATGCCGCCACCGGCTGTGATCCCGCACGCATGGGGCTCGGCCCTGTGCGCGCGCTGGATGCCGCTCTGCATCGCAGCGGCTGGAAGCTGGACGACGCGGACGTCTTTGAAATCAATGAGGCCTTCGCCGCCCAGGTGCTCGCCGTCATGAAATGCCTCTCCGATCCCAACAGCGCCCGCCGCGCCGGACTGGAGGCGCCGCTGGGCGAGCTCGACCCCGCCAAGGTGAATGCCTGCGGTGGAGCCATCGCGCTTGGCCATCCCGTGGGAGCCACCGGCGCTCGCCTGGTGCAGACCGCGCTCAATCAACTGCACGCCAACGATGGAAAACGCGCGGTGGTCAGCCTCTGCGTTGGCGGCGGCCAGGGCATGGCCGCGTGCCTGGAGGCCCTATGAATTTAAAGCACAACCTCTGCATCCAACTTAAAGCCATGAAAACTTTCTTCACCAGCTGCCCCGCGATCATTCACGATCCACCCCATGTCCTGGCGGATATCATCCATCAGGGCCACCCGATACCGCCGAAACATTTCCGGCTCGAAATAGACCACGATGGAATCGCGTGGATCACGTTCGATTCACCGAAGTCTTCGGTGAACGTCTGGAACGAGGAGACGCTGCGCGAGTTCAATCACCTGCTGGAGACCATTGAGCATGACACGCGTGTGAGGGCGCTCGTGCTGCGGAGCGCGAAGGATCGCATCTTCGTTGCAGGGGCCGACATCAAGGCCATCCGCAACATGCAGAATGTGCGGGTGAATGAACTCATCTGGCTTGGCCAGGCCGTGTTTGACCGCCTCGCCCGGCTGAAGGTGCCGAAGGTCGCCGCCATCCACGGGGCCTGCATGGGCGGCGGTTTTGAAGTGACCCTCGCCTGTGACTGGCGCATTGCCAGCGACAGTGACAGCACCAAGATCGGCCTTCCAGAAACCCAGCTTGGAATTCTGCCGGCATGGGGCGGCTCCACGCGCCTGCCACGCCTCATCGGTGTGCGCAAGGCGCTCGATCTCATCACCAGCGGCAAGCTGCTGAATGCCAGCGAGGCAAAGCGCAAAGGCCTCGTCAGCCATGTGGTGCCGCCGGAGCGCCTGGACACGCTTGCCCGCCGCCTCGTGCGGGGCAGGAAACCCGTTTTCCGTTATCGTTTTGAAAACCTTCTTTCGCCGGTCATTGGTTTCATGGCGGAACGCAAAGTGCGCGAAAAGACGCGCGGACTTTACCCTTCCGTCACCAAGGCCGTCGAAGTCGTCACGGATGCCGTGCATGGCGACATCGAGAACGGACTGCTGCTGGAACGCAATGCCGTGGCCGAACTGATCAAGAGCCACGATTCGGCCCGGTTGATCGATCTATTTTTCAAGCGCGAAGAAGCCAGCAAGCGTCCTGCTGCCAGCGGGACGGCCCTGCCCATCCACGATGCCACCGTCATCGGTGCGGGCGTGATGGGCGCAGGCATCGCGCACACACTCGCTTCGCGTGGCGTCCGCGTTCTTATGACGGACGTCTCCAACGACAGCCTCGCGCGTGGACTGGAACGGATTCATGGCCTCGTTTCAGACGCCACGCGCCGCAGGCTGGTGACCAAGGTGCAGGCCCGCGACACGCTGGACCGCATCAGCACCACGCATGTCCCGGTGCCGATGAACCGCCAGCATCTCGTCATCGAGGCGGCCACCGAGAGCATGGATCTGAAGAAAAAAATCTTCGCCGACCTCGCCGCGCGTGTTTCGGAGGACACCATCCTGGCCACCAACACCAGCGCGCTTTCCGTGGCGGAGCTGGCCAAAACCGTGCCCCATCCGGAGCGTGTCATCGGCCTGCATTTCTTCAATCCTGTGCACCGCATGCCGCTGGTGGAGATCATCACTCTGCCTGAAACCTCGGCAGACGTTCTCGCCACGGCGGTCAGCTTTGTGCAGAAGCTGGGGAAGACCCCCGTCGTCGTCAAAGACAGCCCCGGATTTCTGGTGAACCGCATCCTGGTGCCCTATCTCATGGAGGCCGTGCGCCTGCATGAATCCGGCATCCCCGTGAAGGACATCGACGAGGCCATGCTCGAATTCGGCATGCCCATGGGGCCGATGCGCCTGCTCGACGAAATCGGCCTTGATGTGGCGGCTCATGTGGCCAAAACCCTCGCGGACGCTTTCCCGGATCGTTTTCCCCACACCGATGCTCTCGACAAGCTCGTGAGTGCCGGCCATCTCGGCAAAAAAACCGGCCAGGGCTTTTATCGGTACGAGAAAGGCCATGAGGTCGCAGACACATCTCACGCCGACCTGCCACGGCATGAAAGCATCCAGACCAACCTCGCGCTCCTGATCAGCCAGGAGGCCATGCGCTGCCTCAAGGAAGGCATCGCCCGCAACGCGGATGACATCGATCTCGCCATGGTGCTCGGCACCGGCTACCCGCCCTTCCGCGGCGGCCCCATCACTTTCGCCCGGGATACGGGCATCATCGATTATTAAACAAACACACACACTCAGCAGGAGCATTCAGGCCATGAAAACGACTCTTGAAGAAAACAAAAACGAAGGGAAAACCCTCATCGACACTTCCCGCATGAACGCGGGCCAGCGTGCTGCACTCGAAATGGCGGAAGCCGCACGCGACGAACGCCGCAACACCGGAATCGCCGCCGGCATCTTTTTTGGCGAACCCAACTTCAATCTGCTGCTGCCTTTTCCAAGGCAGAGCGTGGAAGACCACGACCAGGGAGACGCCTTTCTGCACCGTCTTGAACACGTGCTCGACCAATTCGCCGACCCGGATGAAATCGACGCCACCGGCGAGATCTCCGACAAACTGCTGGGCGAGCTCGCACGCATCGGCGCCTTCGGCATCAAGATCCCCGTCCGCTACGGCGGCCTGGGATTGTCGCAGACCAACTACTCGCGTGCGGCCATGCTGCTCGGCAGCCGCTGCGGGAATCTCGCCGCACTCCTCTCAGCGCATCAATCCATCGGTGCGCCGCAGCCGCTCATTCTCTTCGGCACCGAAGAGCAGAAAGCCAAATATTTGCCACGCTGCGCCAAAGGCGAGATCAGCGCCTTCGCTCTGACTGAGAACGAAGTGGGGTCCGACCCCGCGCGGATGAAGACAGAAGCAAAGCTGGATGTCGATGGCGAGCACTACATCCTTACCGGTGAGAAGCTGTGGTGCACGAACGGCACCAAGGCGGGAATGATCGTGGTGATGGCAAAAACTCCCACCGCAGAAAAGCCGCATGCCACCACCGCCTTCATCGTGGAAACGAGCTGGCCTGGTGTTGAAATCGTGCACCGCTGCCGTTTCATGGGCCTCAAGGCGCTTTACAATGGCGTCATCCATTTTGACCATGTGCGCGTGCCCGTGGCGAATGTGCTCGGCGGAGTCGGCCGCGGCCTCAAGGTCGCACTGACCACCCTGAACACGGGCCGCATCACGCTGCCTGCTGCCTGCACGGGGCTTTCGCAGCGCTGCCTGGACATCAGCAAACGCTGGGCGCGTTCACGCGAGCAGTGGGGCCAGCCGATTGGCCGCCATGCTGCTATCGCTGACAAGCTCAGCCGTATGGCCGCAGACACATTCGCCATGGAAAGCATCGTGCGTTATGTGTCCGCCTTGGTGGACCGTGACAAGCACGCCGACGTCCGCCTTGAGGCCGCCATCGGCAAGCTCTGGGGCAGCGAAAAATCCTGGCGCATCATGGATGACACCATGCAGATGCGCGGCGGTCGCGGCTTTGAAACCGCCGCCTCGCTCAAAGCACGCGGAGATGCGGCCGAACCCGTCGAACGCCTGTTCCGCGACGCCCGCATCAACACCATCTTCGAAGGCAGCAGCGAAATCATGCGCCTTTTCATCGCTCGTGAAGCGCTGGAGCCGCATCTCAATCTGGGTGCGGAGGCAGTGAACACCACATTGCCCTGGAAAGTCCGCGCCAAAGCTGCCATGCGCGCCGCACGCTTCTATGCCACCTGGTATCCGAAAAAATGGCTGCCACTGGGCGCTGGAAAGGCCGCTGAGATGCTGCATCCCTCCCTGCAGTTTGATCTGGATGCCGTCGCAAGGCTGAGCCGCATGCTCGCGCGCCGCCTGTTCCTGGCCATGGCCATGAACGGCCCCAAACTCGAAAAACGCCAGGTGCTTCTGGGCCACTTTGTGGACGTGGGCGCCGAGCTCTTCGTTTGGGGCTGTGCGCTCGCACATGCCCAGAGCAAGGTGAGCGACTCATCCATGCCTCAGACAGACATCGACCGTTTGGTGCGGCTGGTGCGTTTCTTTGGCAGGATGACGCGGGAGCGCATCGCCACCAGCTTCCGCCATCTCAAGGAAGACAATGATGCCGAAAGCTGGCGGGTGGCGCAGGAAGTATAAGCGCATTTTTGTGTGGCATGACGAATGCTGTTGGAGTTACAACGTGGCCGGTTTCCAAACCGGCCACATTCATCTCCATCATCCCACCGCCATGCTCAAAGAATTCAAAGCGTTCATCCTTAAAGGCAACGTCGTCGATCTCTCCACCGGTGTCATCATCGGCGCAGCTTTTGGCACCATTGTCACTGCATTTACCAAGGGCATCATCGAGCCGCTCCTGAAAGCCATTGGTGGCAATCCCAACGTCTCCCTCGGCATCAAAATCGGCGAGTTCGTCAATGACAAAGGGGAGAAGGTTCCCAACATGCTGGACATCGGCATGATCATCAATGCGATCATCGGCTTCCTCATCACTGCGGCGGTGATCTTCTTCGTCATCGTCAAGCCCACGAATGCGCTGCTGGCCCGCATCAAGCGCGATGAAGCCGCAGGTGTGCCCCCTGAAACACCCGCCGCCGTTCCGGCGGACATTGCTCTGCTCACGGAGATCCGTGACCTGCTGAAAAGCAAAGCTTAAGGGGACTCAGGCTCTTCAAAGCGCTCCACGAAGCGCATGGCGTGGTCGATGAAGCGCAGCAGCACGTCGTCGGTGGGGCCGTTTCGGTTTTTGGCAAGAATCAGCATGGCCTCGCCCTTCTTTTTCTCCTCGGCCTCCTCGTCTTCCACTTCCATCTTCGCACCGGCGTAGTCAGAGCGGGTGAGCAGGCCCACCATGTCCGCATCCTGCTCGATGGAGCCCGACTCACGCAAGTCTGAAAGCACCGGGCGCTGGCCTTTGCGGGATTCCACCGCACGATTAAGCTGGGCGAGGACGATCACCGGCACGTTCAGCTCCTTCGCCAGCCCCTTGATGCCGGCGGAAATTTCCGCGATTTCGATCTGACGGTTGTCCTTCGCTCGCCGGCTCTGCGAGGTGACGAGCTGAAGGTAGTCGATCATGATCATCTGAATGCCGTGCTGCTTTTTCAAACGGCGCGATTTCGCGCGCATCTCCATGATGTCCAGGCCGGGCGTTTCATCGATGAAGATCTGCGCCTTCTGCAGATCGCGCGTGGCCTTCGCCAGTGCATCCTGTTGCGCGCGGGAAAGCAGGCCACGTGAGAGATCCTGCATGCTCAGGCGTGCGCGCGAGACGAGAAGACGTCGCACCAGCATCGTCGCGCTCATTTCCAGGCTGAACACCGCGCAGGGTGTGTTGCAGTCCACCGCAATGTGCTCGACGACGTTCATCGCGAAGGAGGTCTTTCCCATCGAAGGACGCGCGGCGATGACGAACATTTCACCACCTTGCAGGCCGGAGCTCATCTGGTCGAGCTTGCTGTAGCCGGTGGAGAGTCCGCGCAGCTGCCCTGGATGCTCCAGCATGTACTGAATGCTGTCGATGGCGTCCATCACGTGCGTGGAGAGGGACTTGATGCCTTCCTTCGCGCCCACTGATTCACGCACGGCGAGGATGCGCTGCTCCGCGCGGTCCATGAGCGTGTCGATGTTCTCATCCATCTGCTCTTTGCCGTGCTCGTAAGAGTGATGGATGTTCAGCGAGCTCGCGTGGATCAGCTCGCGCAGGATGTGCTTGTCGAGCACGATCTTCTTGTAATACGGAAAGTGCGAGGGGATCGGCACGAAGGCGAACAGCTCCGAGATCGCAGCCGCGCCACCGACTTTGTCGAGCAGGTTTTGATCTCGCAGCGCATGCGTGAGAGTGACGGGATCGACCGGAAAGTTTTTGTCATAAAACTCCAGAAGCTTCTCGTAGATGGTGCGGTTGGCCTCGTGGTAAAAAGCCAGCGCAGGCAGGTTCACGCGGCAGTCACTGAGACGTTCGTTGGGATCCTGCAGCAAACAGGACAGCACGCCCTTTTCCGCCTCATCACTGAAGGGTAGGGCGCGGTTGAAGGAGGCCAGCAGTTCCTCCGCGGAAGGGATGTCGTTTTTTTTCTTGAAATTGTCCCGCCCTTTTGCAGGCGCGGCTCCACCATTTTTGGGTGCTTCTGCGGGTGCTTCTGGAGTGGAAATTTCGGCCATGGGGAATTTCAGCATGCCCGGATGGTGGATGACGTCAATCCCGCACTCCTTGATCATTTGGGCCCAAATTCGCCCTTTTTGGGTCAGTTTGAGATTTTCGCGTCAACGACACCCCTCCAGATTTTTGTGTGTGAGTTTTTGTGGGCACCGAAATTATACTTTTATCAAAAGCTTGATGAGAGGGAATTAACCTGAAAAAGTGAACGGGTCCGGAACAACCGGGTCAAACGCCCCTCCAAATAACAACCACATATGTTACTTACAGCACTCAAACTTAAACTCGCTGCTCTCGTCGCCGTCGCCGGCATCGACACCGCCGAAATGCCTGGAGCATCCCCAGAGTTCACCAAGATTCTCACTGACCTCAAGGCCGACACGGACAAGGTCCAGGCTACTCCTGGCAACTCCAACGTGGACGTGAACAAGTCCTTCAACGACGCCGTCGCAAAAATCCGCGAGCTGGCGCAGAAGGAAGACAAGGACGCCATCTATGCCCTCGCCCATTGGGGAGTGCTCAGCGGTGCCAACATCAATGAAGTCGCCGCCCTGTTCCGCAAGGCTGCGGACAAAGGCCAGGTGCTCGCCATGTCCGAACTCGCCCAGGTCCTCATGCAGGCTGGCGCGCAGAATCCGGAAGCCGTGAAGGAAGCCATCAAGCTGATCCAGCAGGCTGAAGCAAAAGACAACAAGGTCGCCCGCCGAATGCTGGCCCAGCTGCACCTGCAGGGTGTGACCGAAGGTGAAAAAGGCACCGTGGTGGTCGAGAAGAGCGCCGCGAAAGCCAAGGCACTGCTTGAAAAAGGCAGCGCTGCTGGTGACGGCGAAGCCACTCTGGGCCTCTTCCAGCTTTACAGCGCTGGCGTCGATGGCACTCAGCAGGACCATGCACAGGCCCTCAAGTATCTCATCCAGGCAGGTGAGCAGGGCAGCGCAGTGGCCCTCAGCACCTATGGTGCCCGCCTTCTGAACGGCGATCCCGACACCGCTGGCAGCCCCAAGCTGGTGAAGAAAGACGTGGCAAAAGCTCTGAAGATGTTTGAAGACGCCGCAGCCAAAGGCCTTGCCGCTGCCAATCGCATCCTCGGTCAGATCTATGAAAACGGTGTCGGCGTCGATGGCGCTGATGTGAAGCAGGACGTGAAGAAGGCTTTCGACTACTACACCCTGGCAGCCAATGGCAACGACCCCCAGGCTCTTTTCCGCCTCGGCAATGCGTTCGAAACCGGCATCATCAAAGACCCCAAGAAGGCTCGTGACGACAAGGACAACGTGCTGATCCAACCCAATCCCAAGAGCGCTCTTGACCTCTACCGCCTCGCCGCTCAGAACAATCTGGCCGAAGCCTTCTACAACGTCGGCGTGTACTATGAAACCGGCACCGTGGTGGACAAAGACCCTGCCAAGGCATTCGCCTTCCTGATGAAAGCCGCCACCGCCAACATCGCCCAGGCGATGAACCGCCTCGCTGGTCTCTATGCCAACGGCACCGGAGTCACCCAGGACGTCGTGGCCGCCGCCGGCTGGTATCAGCGCGCTGCTGACATGGGCTTCGCTCCTGCGCAGATCGCTCTTGGCATCCTCTATGAACAGGGTGCAGGCGTGCGTCAGAGCCGTCTGGTTGCCTCCAACCTCTATTCCGATGCTGCCCAGCAGGGCGTGGCTCTGGCCATGCTTCGCGCCGCCAACCTCTACGCCGTCGGTGTGGAACCCGGCAAGCCCGAGTACACCCGTGCATGGGCTTTCGCCAAGCAGGCTGATGAAGTCGCCCAGAAGAGCGGCAACAAGGCTGACATCGACGTCACCACCAGCGTGCTTCAGCAGCTCGAAGGCAAGATGAGCGACGCCGAGAAGGCCGAAGCCAAGAAGGTGTTCGAAAAACTTCCGAAGCCCTCCGCTGGCGCTGCTCCTGCGACTGCCGCCCCGGTGAACGAGGCCCCCAAAGGTGCTGCACCGAAGAAGAAATAAATAGCACTTGTCAAAGTAGCGCTCTTTGCTAGTCTCCGGCTCCCCAAATCAGGGGAGCCGGTTTTTTTTAAACTCCGGGGCATTAGCTCAGTTGGTAGAGCGCCTGCATGGCATGCAGGAGGTCAGCGGTTCGAACCCGCTATGCTCCACCAAACCCCGTGCCATCTTGGGATGTTGCGACACCGCAATGCTCAGTCCCTCGGACACTCCTCCCGCCACAGATGGCTGATTCAGTGCCGGTTCGGCCGTGTCTTTCCCTCAAAACCTGCGGCTGCCGAGAAAGTGAAGGAAGTTAGATTGCAGTTAGACACCCGTATTTTTCCGCTCAATATCCTTGCCGTTTCATCTGGGTTTGTTAACAAACCGACCCGTAGCAGGCATTTTATATGAAGTTCACCATTAGCAAAGAATCCTTCCTGGACGCCATCAATCAGGTCCAGCACGTGGTCAGTTCGCGCACCACGCTCGCCATTCTCTCCAATGTGCTGCTCAAGGCGAAGGATGGCAGGCTTGAACTCACCACCACCGACCTCGACGTCGGCGTGACGTGTTCCGTCCCGGCCGAGGTCGATGAACCCGGCGCCACCACGCTCCCCGCCCGCCGCCTCGCCACCATCGTGCGCGAGCTCCCTGCGCAGGAGATCGAGGTCAAGGTGGATGAGAAAAACGTCGCCTCCATTCGCAGCGGCCCCAGCTTTTTCAAAGTGCTCGGTCTCACCAGCGAGGAGTTCCCCGCGCTTCCCCGTTTTGATGATGCGCGCGAGTTCCGCATTGAACAGCAGGTTCTGCGCGACTGCCTGCGTAAGACGAGCTACGCCATCTCCACCGACGAGACCCGCTACGTCCTCAATGGCATTCTCTTCTCCTTTAAGGACAACGCCATGACCATGGTGGCCACGGACGGCCGCCGCCTCGCCATGGTGGAGCAGGAGCTTGAGTTCCCGCAGAGCCAGGAGATTGACATCATCGTGCCAACCAAGGCCGTGAACGAGCTTTCCCGTCTGCTGGGAGATTCGGGCGAAGTGGCCCTCCGCGTCACCGGTTCCCAGGTTGGGTTTGATCTTGGGGACAGCCTTCTCGTCAGCAAGCTCATCGACGGCAACTACCCCAACTACCGTCAGGTCATTCCAGGCGAGTCCAAGGAGCGCATCCCGCTGGAGCGCGAGGCTTTCCTCCGCGCCATCTCCCGCGTTTCCCTCCTCGTCACCGAGAAGTCGAACTCCATCAAATTCATCTTCACGCCAGGCAGCGTGGAAATCGTCGCCACCTCTCCGGACGTCGGCGAAGCTCGTGAAACGGTGGCCATCAACTACAAGGGCGCGTCCATCACCATCGCGTTCAATCCTGAATTTGCCATGGCTCCTCTGCGCAATCTGAGCGCCGATGAAGTCCATCTGCATCTCATCGATGAAATCAGCCCTGGCGTGCTGCGCAGCGGCACCAACTTCCTCTATGTGCTGATGCCCATGCGTGTGAACGCCTGATCCCGCTTTCCATTTCTCCCTCACACACGCCATGAAACGACTCCTGCAGGCATCCTTGCTGATTGCGACCGCCACCAGCTTCACCGCATGCTACAGCCCCAATCCGCCGCCTCCCCCTCGCGGAGGACGTGGACGCTCATTGGATGTCCCTCCCCGTTATGGCGTCTCTCAGGAGCAGACCCAGTACTTGAACGGCGTTAATTTGGAAAACTCCAATCCGGCGGCCGTTCAGACGCCTGATCCTAATGCTCCGGTGACTGGCGAGAACGTCACCCCGCCGCCCACGACGACTGACAACCCGACGGCGCCGCCGCCGGTCAGCGTCACCCCTCCGGGCAGCACGCCGGTGCCGTCAAACCCCGCCACGCCGCCTGCTCCTCCGCCTGCGGCTGACATTCCTTACGCCACCCGCATCTCCGGCAAGCCAGGCTTTGTGAAGAGCCCGTTTGATCCCAATGGACAGGCCATTGATGTGCGTGACTTCCAGTCGGGTCAGAAGGCGCGCTGCCCTTACACCGGCAAGATTTTCCGTGTGCCGTGAGCCATTGATCTGCCTGCTTCGCCCCCTGCCGCGGCAGAGGGTGGAGTGGCAGACGGTCTGCATTCTCCGTGGCAGCCGCTGATGCTCCTGCGGAGCTGCACTGTCCCAACTCTCTTCGTGTCCGTCGAACGTTCCATCGCCATCTTCAGTCCCGGCCTTCTCGGCGGATCACTGGTGAAAACGATCCAGCAGCGCATGCCTGGCGTGGGGGTGCGTGTTTGGGCCAGGCGCAGCGAGGCCGTGGATGAAGTCCTGAGGGTGCTTCCCGGTGTTCTCGCCAGCACGGACGTCGCCACCGTCATTCAGGGGGTGTCCCTCGCAGTGCTGTGCATGCCCATTCAGTTCATGGGAGAGATTTCCCAGCAGATCGCCGCCTGCGAACTGTCGGAGGACCTGATCGTCACAGACGTCGGCAGCGTGAAGAACTCGGTGGTGGATGAACTGGAGGCCCTCTTCATGCCTACCAAGGCCGCCTTTCTCGGCAGCCACCCCATGGCAGGTTCCCAGCACACCGGCCTCGTCCACTCGCGGGGAGACCTGTTTCATCAGGCCGCCTGCATTTTGACGCCGACATCCCACACCAAGCCGGAGCATCTGGCCCGGCTGCGCTCTTTTTGGAGCAAGCTCGGCTGCCGCATCCAGGAAATGACGCCGCCGCAGCATGATCACTGCGTGGCCCGCATTTCCCACCTGCCGCACTCCATGGCGGTGCTGACCACGCTGGCCGCCCTCAGGCAGGACACCCGGGTGCTGGACAGCTCCGCCGGCGGCTTTCGGGACACCACGCGCGTGGCCAGTGGAGACCCCGGCATGTGGGCCGGCATCCTCATGCAAAACCGCATCGAGGTCATCGCGGCCCTGCAAGATGCCTCCACTGTCCTGACAGAGCTTCTTGAAATGCTCCAGACCATGGACGAAGAAGCCCTCCGCCGTTTTCTCGCGCAGGCCAAAGCCCTGCGCGACCTCCTTCCGGCGGTCTGAAGATCATGGCCAGCCTCAAGTCGAAGAAACTCAAAAGCATTCCCGCCGAAATCACCGTCCCCGGTGACAAAAGCATTTCCCACCGTTCCGCGATGTTTGCCGGACTCGCGAAGGGCACCACCATCATTGATGGCTTCCTTCCCAGCGAGGACTGCCTCTGCACCGTGCATGCCATGCAGGCCCTCGGCGCCACCATGGAGCCGCTTGAGGAAACCGAAGGCGTGGGCCTCACCAAGCTCGCCATCACCGGCAACGGCATGCAGCTGAAAGCTCCGGAAAAGCCTGTGGACTGCGGCAACTCCGGCACCACCATTCGCCTTCTCTCCGGCATTCTTGCCGGCCAGAATTTCAAAACAGAGCTGTTCGGAGACGCGTCCCTTTCGAAACGCCCCATGAAGCGTGTCGCCGATCCTTTGGGCCAGATGGGAGCCATGATCACGGGGCAGGGGGAGAAAATCTGTGCTCCGCTTACCATTCAAGGCGCCCCCTTGAAATCCATTTATTACAAGCTTCCCGTGGCCAGCGCCCAGGTGAAAAGCGCCATCCTGCTGGCTGGCCTGTTCGCCTCTGGCAAAACCACCGTTGTGGAGCCTGTGGCCACCCGCAACCACACCGAGCGCCTCTTCACCCACTTTGGCATCAAGTGGCTGCGTGAGGACGACTGCGTCAGCGTCTATGGTGGCCAGGAGCCTCAGGCGAAGGACATCATGGTCCCCGGAGACATCTCCAGCGCCGCATTCTGGATGGTGGCCGCCGCCGCCTCCCCGGGTTCGCAGATCACCATCAACAATGTCGGCCTCAACCCCACCCGCACGGGGATCATCACCGTCCTTTTGCGCATGGGCGCTCTTGTAACGAATTCTGAAACGCATTCCGACGGTGAACCCCGCGGCAACATCACCGTTCGGGGTGGTGATCTGAACGCCACCGTCATCGGCGGGGCGGAAATTCCGAATGTCATTGATGAACTGCCGATCCTCGCCGTCGCCGCTGCGCTGGCACGTGGCAAAACTCTTATTCGTGACGCCTCCGAGCTGCGCGTGAAGGAGACGGACCGCATCGCCGCCGTCGCTTCCAATCTGCGCCTCATGGGCGTCACCGTCACCGAACATCCGGACGGCATGGAGATCGAAGGCGGAGCCAGACTGCAGGGGGCCACGCTGCCATGCTACGGAGACCACCGCATCGCCATGGCCTTCCTTGTCGCCGGCCTGTTCGCCGAGGGCACCACCACCCTGGAAGGCACCGAGTGCATCTCCACCTCCTATCCAGGCTTCGAGCGTCATCTTGATCTCTTCTTGAATGGAGACGCTGGCGCACGTCCGATTCCCGTCATGTCCACCGTGCCGCAGCCGCTCGTGGATAAAATGAATCGTGCCAAGTCATGAGCGCTGCCCATTCGGTGATCACGATTGACGGCCCTGCTGCCTCGGGAAAAAGCAGCATCGCACGCCTCGTCGCGCAGCGTCTGGGCCGCACTTACGTCAACACCGGCAACATGTACCGCGCCATGACCTGGGCTGTGCTGCAGTCCGGCGCTGATCCGCAGGATGCGGCCGCCGTCCGTGCCGCTGCTGCGGATATTGTCATCGAGTCACCCGTTTTTGACGGAAAAACCCAGGTGCGAATTTCCGGCCACACACCGACGGATGCCGAACTCAACAGCGATCCCGTCAATCGCGCGGTCTCATTGGTCGCAAGCATCGCGGAAGTGCGCGACCGGCTCGTGGCGGATCAGCGTGCTCTAGCAGCCATCGGCCCGCTGGTCATGGAGGGGCGTGACATTGGCTCCGTGGTTTTTCCCGACAGTCCGCACAAAATCTACATTGATGCCAGCGAGGAGGTGCGGGCCAGCCGCCGCGGCGCTCAGGGGCTGAGCGATCAAATCGCCGAGCGTGACCGCATTGACAAGCAGCGCAAAAACAGTCCACTGATCATTCCAAAGGGCGCCATCGTCATCGACAACTCCCACATCACCCTCGACCAGGCGGTCGATCAGGTGATTGCGGCGCTTCAACTGACCTAACAGCGAACAAAAATGGAACTCTTCTACTGGCTCAGTCAGCGCTTCTTCCGTGAGCTCGCCCGTGGATTGTTTGATTTCCGCGTGGTCGGTGCGGAAAAGCTCCGCTTCGAAGGTCCTGCCATCATAGCCAGCAATCACGTCAGCTTTTTGGATCCTCCCTTCATCGGTTCTTCTTTTGACGAGGTGGTTTATTCATTCGCCCGCAAGTCGCTCTTTGATCATCCGCTTGCAGGTCTCATTTTGCGTAACTGGAACGTGCTGGCCGTGGACCGTGACAAGCACGACACCACCGCATTGAAGTCCACCATTCGTCTCCTGCGCAGCGGGAAAAAAGTGCTCATGTTTCCCGAAGGCACCCGCAGTCATGATGGCGCGCTGCAGCCTGCCGAAGCTGGGATCGGGCTCTTCATTGCCAAAGGCAATGCACCGGTGCTGCCGGTTCGCCTTTACGGCGCCTACGAGGCCTATCCCCGCGGCGCCAAGTTTCTTCATCCCGCCAAGATCACCCTCGTCGTGGGCGACCTATGGCAGCCTGATTTAAAAACCTATGCCCAAACCGGCAGGGAGCTTTATCAGGAACTTGCAGACGAAGTCATGCGTCGCATCACCGAGCTTAGGGCATGATCTGAACAGGTGTAGATGAGTGAAATTCAAGGTGTTGGAACCTTGAAAAGATGATTGCTGTTGCTTGGTTTTTTGCGGAGAATTCGCTCTAGAACTAGCATTTTCGTTTAATCTGCTTCGTGCAATGGAACGACGTGTGCTTCGCTCTTTCGCCCAAATTCATTCCCGCTGATTCCTCAATGTCCAAGCTCCGGTCTTTGATCGTGAAAACCATCCTTCCGGTCAAATCTCCCACTTTATCATCCCAAAATACCGGGCAGGGGCATGAAGAGTTCAGCCCGCAGGGAGGGCCGTGGCTGCTGAGGCAGTCGTTTCTCCGGGCCGAGACTGTATGGCTCTCCTCCATGCTGGGTGCTTATTTCCCCTCGCTTCCGCGCGTGCTGGACATACTCAATGAAGGCACGCAGACAAATGTCATGTTTGGAACGGCGCCTGGTGAGGCGGTCAGGCAGTATTGCAGCCGGGTGGGGCCGCTGCCCATTGGCATTGCCTGTGTGCTTGTATGGCGGCTTGCGGTGGAACTGGAGGCACTGGAATCTTTTTTGCCAGAAGCGGTGGGTTTTGTCGATCCTCTGAACTGCAAGGTCGGGCTTTGGCAGCAGGATTTTTTGCAGCTGTTCATTGATCGCTTTGAGACGCGGCCTTTATCACGTGCAGAGATCGCCTCACGGGTGCTTCAAAACTGCGCCATGCTGATCAAAGGACATCCGGCTGATCCCATCAGCCCTGCGGTGGCAGCCAAGGTGCCCTCCACTCTGCTGACGCACCTGCGTGAGTTGCAGTCCCTCGGAAGCACGCAGCTCACCTTGGGGCAGATCAAGGGAATCATGCTGATGTCCACTGCCGCTGTCACGCGCGGACTGCGTGGCTCGAACATGATGGCCCAGCTTTACGCCAACGAGCGCTGGCATCCGCTGCTCCCGGCGCCTCGTTCGGCACCACGCATCTACGGCCGCGCCGAAGGCTCGCGCATGCCGGTCATTTCCGTCCGGCTTTCGCGGCTGCTGGCGCATCGCCACCGCCTGACGGAAGTCGAGGTCCTCATGCTGCACAACCGTCTGCGGGAGCAGGCCACCGTCGTGCCCGTGCTCGGACTGGCTCTAGATCCAGAGCACATCCTCCTGCGCCTGCCCGGCCTTCGAGAAAGCGCCAATGATTCAAAGATGCTGGACATCCGGCTGGACAGCCTGCCGGAATTTACCGTCGCCCTGATTTCTGCCAGCGACAGCCTTTCGCTGGGACGTTCTCCCGTGGTCATACGCGAAGCTGTCGAACCTGGAAAACCCTTTTCAGATCTCCGTGGCGATGTGGATGAACAGCTCAGCCGGCTCTGGCAGACGCTGCAGGACGGCACCTACAGCCTCTCCGGCTACAACATCGAATCCATTGAAAACCGCGAGCTGCCCGGGCAGTTCTTTTGTTATCTTGGCACCACCTTCCAGCGTCTCGGTCGCGTCAAGGACTCCCAGCCCGTGGCCCGTGATGTGGCTCCGAAGGCGGCTTCCGCTGCCGCTGTGTCCCCGCCTCGGGCCGCTCGTGCTCCGGAGGTGGATGCTCCCACAAATTCATCCTCTATTTTTCCTTTCAACCATTCACCCGATAAGCTACCGCAACACCCTATGAAGATGATCCTTATCACCGCTGGCAGCGGAGGCACTGGCAAAAGCACCATTGCCCGTCTCATCTACGAACTCGCCAATTTTGAGTCCCGCGACGATGTGGCCATGTTTGACTGCGATGCCTTGGGAAACCGGGACTTCCAAAAAATCTCCCCGGACAAGATCGAGGCCATGCCCATCGACAATGTCGACTCCATGCGCCGCATGGTGGAGACCGCCATGGAGGGCAAGCTGGTCCTCGCAGATCTTCCCGCGAGCTGCCAGGACATCCTGGGCCGTGATTTGAATCCCGAAATCATTCAAAGCCTGCGCGAAGACGACGGACTGCACTGGCTGCCCATCCATCCCGTCACCGCCAAGGCCGCCACCTGGCCTGCCATCAAGCAGTGGCGCTCCGCCATCTTCGGAGACGCTCCCTCTATCGTCATCGTCAGCCTGAAGGACGGCCCCGTCTCCGCCGAACTCCTGGATGAGATCGTCCGGCCGCAGGATCTGGTGCTGCGCATGCCGGTCCTGGATCAAAGCCTCGCCGCCGCGCTGGATGCCTCCAACGCCACCTGGCTGGACATTCTCGAAGGCCGCGTCACAGACAGCCACCGCATGTTTGGCAATCCGCTCGTGAAGCGCCAGCTGCGCTTCAAGCGCAAGGAATGCGAGGACGCCCTCTTCCCGCTGCTGCGCCGCATCATCAAGGATCCCAGCATCTCGGGCTGAGCGCGACTCATTGCTCCCGGCATTTCACATCCCGCAGTTGCAGGTCCAGCGCCGTCCCGGACATCTGGATCTCCACCAGGGTCAGAGTTAATGAAGCCAGCATCAGGACCAGGCTCACGCCAAACGTGGCCTGGCCTCCTGCCTGACGGCCAAAAAACAGCAGCGTCATGCTGGCGACGCAAAACATCAGGCTCAGCACGCCCAGCGTCTGCATGTGCTTGATGATCTGGATGCGCCTCCTCAGACTCTGAATCTGCGCCAGCAGCATCGGCTCCCGCGTCGCCTGCCAGTTCGCATGCAGCCCCCGCACCACCGCCGCCAGCCCGAGAAAGCGGTTCGTGAAAGCCAGCATCAGCAGCGAGATCGCCGGAAACAGCAGGGAAGGAGTGGAAAGGGGAAGATCAGGCAGAGACATGGCGTCAGATCGCCGCACAGCCATCATTCGGCAAGCCGACAGGTGGCTTGAATAACACGGGGCAGGGTGGTAGCCGTTGTGCAGCTAATACCTTCGTCGAATTCCTGCCTGATGATCAGCGCATCTGCCGTCTCGGTTTGGAGACAACTCGCAGCATAGCCCGGCCACAAAGAGTGGTTAAATCACGCAAAGCCTGAGGGTCCGAGGTTTGGAAGCGGTATGTATCTGACGGAATCGTCGCCAATAGGGCCGCGAAATCCTCATGATGCGCCGCATGCTTCAGGTGTGATCATCTCGTTCTGGCGTCGGAAATGCCTGTGGGTTCTAGGGGCTGCCTGCCTGGTCGCAGCATCTTGCGGGCGTCGCCAGAAGAAGGTGCCGGCCAAAGACCATCCTGATGGAGTTGTCTGGGTTCAGCTTCGCGGTCCCAGGTTTTCATTCAAGAACCAGGATGCCGAAGCATGGAATGTCCGAGAGGCGGTGATCCGCTACCGGATTGGAGAGATTCGGAAAGTGGCGAATAGCTCTGTTTCGGCCTTGCATGTTTCCATGTACGAACTGGTTGTTTCAGACAAGCCGTTTGGTGCTTCGTGGAAGCCTCCGCCAAAAAATCCACCGCCACCGCCACCCCCGCCTGAACCGCCTCCTGCGAAACAGGTCGAACCACCGGCGGAGTTTTGGTTTCGATTCGCGGGTGAAAAGCCGGTGGTGAAATCAAGCCGAAGTCCGAAAGATCCCGGCCAGCACGAATCAGACTCCCCCGGCAAAACCATGGAAATCTTGATTGGAGATATCTTGTGGCTGACGGAGACTCGGGCCGAGGTGGTGTCTGACTACGGAAGGTATTATCTGAGCAAAATAAACGGCCGATGGCAGGTCACTGGTTATGAAGTCGAGCTTTTGGAATGAGAGCGACACGGCTCAAATCACCCGGTCATTCCCACCATCCACCGGGATCTGCGCTCCGGTCACCTTCGCAAACAGCGGGCTCGCCATGGCGCTGACCATGTTGCCGATGTCCTTGGATTTGATCTCCACCTTCATCAGGTTCTTGGTCTTGTATTCCTCCACGGTCATGCCGTAGCGGGTGGCGCTCTTTTGCAGGGCTTCGGGGGTCCAGAGCTTGGTGTCAAACACGGCGTCCGGATGGACGATGTTCACGCGGATCTTGTGCGGCGCCAGCTCCAGCGCGGCCACGCGGCAGAGCTGCGTGAGCGCGGCCTTGGAGCAGGAATAGGCGCTGGCTCCTGGTCCGGGTGCCTTGAAGTTGCGGCTGCCCACGAAGATGATGCTGGCATCGATGCCCTGCTTCACATACGGGATGACCTTGTTCATCAGCTTCTGATGGCTGGTGAGGTTGATCATGATCGTGCGGTCCCAGTCGCTCTGCGCCATCGCATCCAGATGATCGTTCTTCGGGAAGATGCCCGCATTGCTGACGACGATGTCGATGCCGCCGTACTCGCGCACGGTGAAATCAATCGCGTCCTGCACCGGCTGGTCTTCCGTGAGATTAACCACGATGCCGACCGCGCCGATCTTCTTCATGATCTCAGGGATCTCCTTGTCGATGTCGAGTCCCACCACCTGCGCGCCCTGTTCGGCCAGTGATTCAGCGATGGCAAAGCCAATGCCTGCGGCACAGCCGGTCACCAGCGCGACCTTGCCCTGATGCACCTTGCGCGCCGGACCTTTGCGCAGCTTGGCCTGCTCCAGATCCCAGTATTCGATCTCGAAGATGTCTTTCTCCGGCAGCGGCTCCCAGCCACCGACAGACTCTCCAAGCTGCACCGTGGCAGCGGTCGACTCCGCGATGTCAGCCACGATCTTGGCGTCCTTCAAAGTATCGCCAAAACTCACGACACCGTGGTTCGGCCAGATCGCAAAACGCGGGGCCGCATCCAGCATCGTCTGGCCATTCGCATGCCGCTGGAAGTAGGCGGCATATTCGCCGGCATACGTCTGCACGCTGGCGTCGAGATCTTGTCCGATGAAAGCCGGTGCCCGCTTGGTGCGGATGCTGTGGTCAGGCGTGAGCGGGCCGCGGGTGCCGAACTCAGCCACGCTGCCAAGATTCGCGTAGCCCACCGCTTCGGGAGAAGCATTGAGCCGGGCGATTTGTGCGAACCCACGGCGCTTGGAAACCGCCTGGCGCAGCTTCGCCAAAGCCATCAAGTCTTCCGTGGCGGCAGCAGTGGCCGCTGCGGCGCCTTTTTTGGCGAGATAGTCTTCCGCCATCGTCACCATCTCGATGTGCAGCTCGTAGCTCTTGCGCGCATCGTCATCGAAGGTGAAGAGGCCGTGCTTCAGCAATACCATGCCCTGGATGCCCTCTTTGCGCAGATCGCGGCCTGCGATAAGTTCGGCGATCGTTTTGGCCAGAATAAAGCCCGGCATCACATAAGGCACGATGATGACGCGGCTGCCGTAGATCTCCTTCACGCGCGCCTCGCCCTCTGCACTGCAGGTCAGGGCGGAAATGGCGTTCGCATGGCTGTGATCGACATACTTAAACGGCAGGATCGCATGCAGGATCGCCTCGATGCTCGCGGCGGGCGCGTTCGGATTCGTCATCGCCGCGCGCTGCTGCAGCACCATGTCCTCATCGCTCATCGTGGCGAGCTTGGACATCTTGATCAGCGCCTCCATGCGCACGGGGGAGAAGCCGGCGCGCTCGATCGTCGCCAGGTCCCAGCCGCTGCCCTTGACGTAGCAAAGGTCCACCGGATCGCCGAAGTAGTCCTTCTCCGTCACCTTGACCGAGGTATTGCCACCGCCGTGCAGCACGAGGGCGGGATTCCGGCCGAGCAGGCGGGAGGTATAGACACGTTGGCCGAGGAGATCGGTGCCGAAAGTGGCGGCTTCTTGGTCGTTCCAGAGAGATTGCATGTTGGGAAAAGGGGAGTCCAGACTTGGGGGCTGGAAGAGGGGATGTCAAGGGGCCAAGACGTCACCTCGCAGGGCATCATAGGATTGCCGCCCATCCACCCACGGGATTGGTCAGGGGGCCTTGATCGCCAGATTTCGGCTGCTCATCTCTCCCAGCGTCCACTCATACTCTTTCACCAGCTGATCCACCACATCCCCGCTGCGCATCTCCTGCGGCAGGACCTCCCAGGTGTAGGTTTCCATCTCGATGTGCTGGCATTTTTGAGGATTCGCCGCCAGCCAGTCCATCGCACCGAGCAAATGATCCCGCGTGCTGTCAAAGCCGTCACCCGGCTGGGCGTGGATCGGAATATGGAAATGCACCCGCCATTCTTCACCCAGGCTCGCGGGGCTGGTCTGTGCAAACTGCAGCGCATCCGGCAGGTCTTTAAACCGGCGCAGCGGCTCATCCTTGCCATAGCTGGAGATGACCTGATGAAAGTACACCGGCTCATCGAAGGCCCGCAGCTTCTCCACATTCTCAGGAGTGGGCTTCAGTTTCAGCGCGGAACTAAAATGCAGCTTGCTCAGCCGGATGCCCGCCCCGGTGATGCGCTCCAGCGCCTTCTTCGCATCTTCAAACTCTATGGCCAGATGGCAGGTGTCGTAGTTCAAGCCCACAAATTTGAAAAAGTCGCGGTCCTTGGGATTGCGATCCAGATAGAGGCCGAAAAACTTCAGCGTCTCGCCGCTCGTCTCAAACAAGCCCAGCGGCTCCGGCTCCAGGCCAAGGTGCAGGTCATGCCCGCTCTTCAAAGCGACCTTTTCAATATGCTCGCGACAGGACCTCAGATTGTTGAAAATCGCCTGCAGTTCATCCGCGCCGACATTGAAAGTCTTGTGGGATCCCGGCAGCGTGCTCACGCTGCCGCTCACGCCCGGAGGCAGCAGTTGTGCGAGGATGTCAAAGAGCAGATTGGTGTACTCCAGGCGCTCCTGCGTGCTCCAGTCCGGTTTGAAGACATGCTCCTTCACCCGTGTGCCGTGGAAAGAGCCATACGGGAAGCCATTGATGGTGAAAACATAGCATCCGTTCGCATCCAGCCATGCCTTGAATTCATCGATCTTGCCGGGTGCGCTCAGTTCCACCGCAGCCTGCTGGCTCAGGCGCAGGCCGATGCCGTAGGGCCTCCCGCCGCTCACTCGGTCCTTCACGCGCAGCGTGTAGTTTTTGAGACCGTTCCAAGTTTCCTCCCACGTTTCGCCGCGGTGGATGTTGGTGCAGTAGCCGAGATGGATGCCGTGGTTGAGGAGCATGCTGCTCAGTGCTCAGAACCACGCCCGCCGTCAAATGAATCATCACCCAAGTTGGCGGGCGCGTCTCTGGCTCATTCCGCCTTCGGAGCGGAAATCAGCGCCAGAACTTCGTCTGCCATCCTGTTCACCTCCTGCCATTGCTTGCTTTTCACCAGTTCCTGGATTTTGCCCATCTTGGGCATCACCAGCGCCTGCTGTTTCGTCGCCTGCACCCAGGCGGGCAGCTCCTTCTGAATGCGCTGCATCTTGGCCTGCAGGATTTCAGGGGAGAAGCCTGTCGCAGCAGATTCCACCAGGGGCTCCCCACGCAGAAATTTCGCATAGGCCGCCAGTGGCTCCGGATCTTCCGCCGCACGTCGGAAGAAATGACCGCGCATCGTCTCGCCACCCACGCCCCAGGCAAACACATTCACCATCACCGCACCACGGTTGAACATTCGCCCAAGGTAGGTCTCCATGGTAATGCCGCTCGGCATGCCGGTTGGCGAGACATTGGTGCCCTCGGCAGAAATCCAACGTGGAGAGCCATGGGCAGCCAGCGCATTTTGGATTTCATTGAACGTGCCTCCTTCGGGATAAGTGGAGAAGCCAGGGCGATAGGAGGTCCCAAATGCCACCTCGGGCGGCGAGAAATGGGAGGTGGTGTTGGCCTTCTCCTTGTGATCCAGCCCCTGGGGTGTGAAGGCGATGTGGCAGAAAATTTTCTCCCGGGCAATGCCCGTCGCACGCAGAGAGGCGGCCCAAAGCTCGATGAACTCATGCACCACCTGGACGCGCTGACCGTTCGCATCCTTGGGCGGGTTCGCTTCGCTGAATCCGCGATTCTTCAGTGCGCGAAACCCGAGCGCTTTGTCTGTGTCGAAATCGCGGCCGATCATCGTTTCCCATCCCGCCATGAGACCCGCAAAGAGATGTTCTTTTCCCGCGGCCTTGAGCGCCTCCGTCTCCTTCTTCACCTCCGTTCCAATGAGCGCGGCACGCTCTTGGACCGCAGCCACAATCGCAGGGCTGTTGAAACACATCTGCGGCGCAAACTTCGTGGGCGTCCGCCCCCAGTCCATGCGTCGCCCCGTGTTCGGCGTCTGCTGCCAGTCCATCGTTTCGATGTTGTCAGGGTTCGAGATGAGATCTTTGCGCTGTCCCCAGCCCATCGAGTCGTCGATGTGCAATGCCACGGCCACATCGTTTTCACGCGCCACCGCAAAGGCATCGCGGATGAACTGGCGTGTCTCTTCATCAGGCATGTCAAAACACAGTGGTCCCACGGCGAAGGCGAGCTTGTGCCGGGCATCACCCGTGAGACCGATCGCCTTGATCACGGACTGAACGAACTCGCCCAGCTGTGCCTTGTTCAGGGAGAAATGCCCGGGCTCAGGGTGAAACTGGCTGGCATATCCAGGTAGTCCGGTCTGAAGCTGAAAAGATAGGTATTGGGTTTCGGCCGCCCAAGCGCTCGGCTGGCTGGAGAATGCAATGCCGAGTGCGAAGGCTGCAAAAATGGCTGTTTTCATGGTCTGTGGTGTGAAGGGGCAAATGCCTGGGCTCTTGACCGGAGGAGAAGCGGCTACCAGATGATGAAGGACTGGCCGGTCATCTCCTCCCATTTCCTTTTCTGCGTTTCGTTAAGCAATGCGACAATCTGCTTCTGGCAGTCCAGACGGAGGTTTGTCACCTGGATTAGAATTCCCTGGGCGTTGCCGCCGGATCTTGCCTGCTGAATCAGCGGGGAGATTGTTTTCTGCATCTCCTGAATCGCCGTCATGAAATTCTGCCGCTGCTCGTCTGTGATGTGAAGCTCCGAGACGATCCTGGGCTGGAGCATGATGCCCGGAATTTCATACTGCAATTGGAGCTGTCGGAATCTGCTGAACTGGTCAGCCGTCAGATTCGCCTGCAAATAAGCCTCCAGCGCTTCATAGGAAGGCTGCATCAGCTTGTCCTTCTCCCCGCCTCTGAGACCTTTGATCTTCTTGGAGAGATCTCCGGCCTGAAGCACGTCGGCAGAGAGCTTCTCCTGCAGCTTCTGCCGCTGTGAGTCGGAAAGCTTCAACTCATTCTGCACCTTCTCACGGGAGACAAAATACGAGCCGCCAAATTCGTGCAGCAGATGCTCCCGCGCTTCTTTGTCCTGAGATCGGATGAATCCCGCGGTCGCCAGCAACAGACCTGTGGTTAGAGTGATGATGGTGCCGGTTTTCATGGTCTGAAAAGGCGCGTACGGATGCTCTTACTTCGCGTCCGGTTTGAGCTGTTCCAGCACGCGGTCCAGTTCGGCTTCCGCCTCCATGATCTTGCCGGACTCGATCAGAGGTTTGAAGGTCTGCTCCATAGCCCGCAGCACCTCGGAGGGGTCACGGCCACCAGCTGCCCATGCCTGAGCACCCGCCTTGACGCGCTCGATCTTTTCCGTCAGCCGTGCACGCGCGGCCTCGGCAATCCGTGCGCCACCATCCTTGGTCATTTCGCGCAGCTTGGTCTGCTGCTCGGCTGTCAGCAGGTTTTTGGCCGCCACCATCAGGCCAATATGGAGATGCTTCAGCTCGCGCTCAGCATCGAGCACTTTGTCGAGCTGGGCGATGATGGCCGCCTCCTCCACATGATCCTTTTTGGCTAGAGCAGCCAGCGCCGCGCTCTCGGCCTCCAGCTTCTTCCGCAGCTCCTCGGACTGAGGTTGGGTTTTCATGGCTCTCGCTTGAAATGTCTCCAGCTGCTGCGGGCTCAGCCCCAGCTGCGAGTGCAGCTGCATGATCACTTCGGGCGGAAAAAAAGCGCCTCCAAACGGGTCGTTTTTCGGAGCAGCATTGTCGGCCGCAAAGATTGCGCAGACGGAGAGCAGAAGAATCGTGAGAACGATGTGTTTCATGGTGTGTGGGGGTTAGAATGTGAAGAGTGAGAAATCTGAGGGAGGCAGCATGGAGGCCGTGGGAGACATCCACTCCGGCAGCGGATCCAGCGACGGCGCCGGCATGTGGGCGATGGTTTTTTCCGTGGTGGCAAACACCGCCGCCAGGTCGTGCTGAGGATGGACGGGCTTGCGTGAAAAAATCAGCAGAGCGAACACACACGCCGCAGCCGCGGCAAGCGGACGCCAGACTTGCCAGCGCACCGTCCCCTTTGGTTCGGCCCTTTCGGTTTCCGCCAGCCCGCCCAGCGCCACATCGAGATTGGCGTAGTCCAGCAGCAGGGCACGCAGCTTGGCGTCGGCCTTGAGCGCCGTCTGCAGCGCTTCGGATTCCTCGGCCGTGGTGTGTCCGGCGAGGTGGCGCTGGATGAGTTCATGCATGTCCGTTTTCATGTGGGTTCTTCCTGGGTCAGGGTGCGCCGCACGCATTCCAGCAGCACCTGCCGGATGCGTTGCAGCAGTTTGTAGAGTGCCATTGGCGTCTGTCCGCGCTGCACGGCCAGCTCATCCATGCGCGTGCCTTTGGTGTAGGCCGTGAGCGCCAGTTTGCGCTGCACCTCGGGCAGTTTTTGCAGGCATGTGGTCAAAGCCTCGCGCTGGGTCAGGTGCCTCTGCTCCATGGCCGCCGCCTCGTCCAAGAGCTGGTTCACCAGTTCGTCATCAAAGACATGGCGGTCACGCGCCCGGCTGCGCAGATGTCGCAGCACCATGTTGCGGGCGACGCCGAAGGCCCAGGGGCGGAATTCATCCGCCTCGGCAAACTTCTGCCACAGGACCACCGCCACCTCCTGCATCACATCCGCGGCTTCCTGCAGTGAAGGCAGCACAGAGCGGACAAACGCATGCAGCGCCGCCTCGTTCGCCGCATACAGGCGGAGGAACTGGCTGTGCTGGACTTCATCGAGGGTTGTCTGCATAAACAGGCGGGTGCTTGCAAGATCGTCGTCAGCCACCGCGGCATTTGCCCTTCTTTTTTGTCCGACCCCACAAAAAAAGCGGGCGGCCCGTTCAGGACGCCCGCTTCGGAATTCAGATCAGCCAGTTTCAGATCAAGGCAGCACCTTGATGGCAATGTCCTTGTAGTACGTGGTGCTTTTGGGGTCGTGGCCCTGAATCGCGATCGTGCCGGCACTGAGCTTGCGGCCGGGCATGTTTTTCAGCTCCTTGGCGGGGTCCCAGCCCTCGGGCTCTGTGAATTCCACGGTGACCTTGCCATTGACGGCGATGGTGATCTTCTTGCCTTCGACCTTGATGTCGTAGTCAAACCATTCGTTGTCCGTGCTGGGAGCCAGCGGCACCTTGATGTGCTTGCCGCCTTCGGGTTCCTTCTGACCTTCCAGCAGGGCCAGGATGTTGATCACGCCGTACAAGCTGCCGGTCTTCTTCGGATCGGTGTGCGTGCTGTTTACCTGGCACTCGTATCCCGCGTCCGGCCAGCCCTTGTCCTGATACTTCGTGTGAATGTAAACGCCGCTGTTGGAGCCGGGAGTGGTCTTGACCTTCAGCTTGAGCTCGAAGTTTTTGAAGCTGGCGTCGCCTTTTTCGCCCATGTAGAAAAGGTGGGCGCGTCCGCCGCTGACTTTGAGTTCACCGTTTTCCACGGTGAACACGCCGGGGACTTCCTCGTTGGATTTCCAGCCGGAGAGGTCTTTGCCGTTGAACAAGGACGTCCAGCCGTCTTCGGCCTGAGCAGAGGAGAATGCGAGCGCCGCAAGGGCGGTGAGTGTGAGTTGTTTGAGCATAGGGAGAGAGCGGGATTACGTGATAAAATACAAGGGTCTAACGAATGAAATGACGTCCCTCACGGGTGTGGGGTGCCATGTTGTTCGAGGCTGTTTAGCCAGCCTTCCTAGCTTTTTTTGGGGCGGGAGCGGCGGTAAGCGGGATCTCTGCGGCGGCTTTTTTCACCGCAGGAGCGCTGAGATTGCTCTGCAGCGCGTCGATGTTTACGCCGAGGAATTTGGCCGTGCGGTCCGCATCCTCGCTGAAGTGGCGGAAGGCCAGGCGGGACAGTTCGCGCTCCACCCAGGGCAGCAGTTCGATGTCCGGCGTTTTTTCCGCCACGCTCACGAGCATGCTCAGCGCATCGCGCATGCGGGTGACGGTGCTGGAGGGGTCCATGTGGCGCGCGCCTTTGCTGCCCAGCGGAATGTCGGAAGGCAGCAGCACGTCAGAATTGCACAGGGCGCAGGCGCGCTGGATCGTGTTTTCCAGCTCGCGCACGTTGCCGGGCCAGTCGTAGGCGTCCAGCATGTCCAGCGCGTCATCCGTGAAGCGCATCTGCGGTCCGCGGCGGCGGGTGGAAAGGCGGTGCAGGAAAAACTCGGCCAGCAGGCGCACGTCCTCGCGCCGTTCACGCAGCGGCGGAATGTGAATGCGCACGACATTCAGTCGGTAGAACAAGTCCTCGCGGAAATTTCCCTTCGCGACCTCTTCCTCCAGGTTCTTGTTGGTGGCGGCGAGCACGCGCACGTCGGTTTTCAGCGTCTGATTGCTGCCCACCCGCGAGTACTGGCCTTCCTGCAGCACGCGTAGCAGCTTGCTCTGCACTGCGAGCGGCATGTCGCCGATTTCATCCAGGAAAAGGGTGCCGCCGTCGCACTGCTCAAAGCGGCCCACGCGCTGGTTCACCGCACCGGTGAAGGAGCCTTTTTCGTGGCCGAAGATCTCGCTCTCCAGCAGGTTGTCCGGAATGGCGGTCACGTTGATGGCCACAAACTCCTTCTGCGTGCGCGGACTGAACTTGTGGATGGCGCCCGCCACGAGCTCCTTGCCGCAGCCGCTTTCTCCCGTGATCATGACAGGGGCGTCGGAACGCGAGACCCGGCCGATAAGCTTGAAAACTTCCTGCATGGGCGCAGAGCGGCCGATGATGGTCTCCTGGATCGATTCGGTGGGCACTTCAGCGGCTTGCGCGCGAGTGACCTTGCGTGCCTCAATGGAGGTGAGCGCGCTTTCAACGACGGTGCGCAGTTCGTACGGCAGCCGTTCCTTGCCCAGCACGTCATAGGCTCCGAGGCGCATCGCCTCGATGACGTGGCTGGTGGTGGCCGTGCCGCTGAACAGGATCACCATGGACTGCGGATCAATCTGGCGCAGACGCTTCAGAAGCTCGATGCCCGTGGTGCCGTTCAGGCGGACTTCAGAAAGCAGCAGGTCGGCCCGCTTTTTGACGTAGGAGGCCAGGGCATCTTCACCCCGCTCGAAAGTACTGATGGAAACGCCTGGTGCTTTCAGATGGGCGGCTGCCCATGCGAGGAAGTCGGCATCTGGATCCACGATGATCAGGTGGGTGTCCGGGTTGTCTGGCATTAGCGCGTTTTCTTGGGTTGGGATGGCGTTATCGCCGCAATGGAGGGCAAGGTCAACAATTGTCATACGCCGCCGAAACGGCGGTGGCGCTGGTGGAAGGCACGGATGGCAGCCTTAAGGTCCTCTTTGGAGAAGTCCGGCCAGAGCTTTTCGGTGATGTAAAACTCCGTGTAGCTGACCTGCCAGAGCAGAAAGTTTGACAGCCGCATTTCTCCCGAAGTGCGGATCAGCAGGTCAGGATCTGGATAGTAACGCGTGTAGAGGTGCTTGCCGAACATCTCCACGTCGATCATCGCCTTGTCGAGGTGACCGCTTTCCACGCTCTGCAGCAGGCTTTTAACCCCGTCGATGATCTCCTCGCGCCCGCCGTAGCTCAGCGCCAGGATCAGCGTCAGACCGGTGTTCTGCGCGGTGGTTTCGATGCAGCGGTGCAGCTCGTTCTGGCAGGATTGCGGCAGGTCATGCAGACGGCCGATGGCCTGCAGCCGCACATTTTGCTTCATCATCAGCGGGAGTTCTCCGCGCAGAAAAATTTCCAGCAGCTTCATCAGCGCCTCCACTTCGCGCTTCGGCCGTTTCCAGTTTTCCGCGGAAAAGGCGTACAGCGTGAGGAATTCCACCCCGATCTCGCTCCCGCACTCCACCACGCGCCGCACGGTTTCCGCTCCGGCCCGGTGGCCCTCCGTACGGGGCAGTCCGCGTTCTTTTGCCCAGCGTCCGTTGCCGTCCATGATCATGGCGATATGGCGTGGTATGGGCTTCAAATCATCGTTCGGGCGACTCATGCGAAGGGAAAATCTACCGCATGGCGCACTCTTCGCCAGAAAGTTCTGTGTTCGTACCGCTGATGTGGCTGATTGCAGCAATCAACTCGCGCAAAAAGGCAGAAGATGCGTTAAGTTTTTTGCGCACGATGAATTCCGCGACCACCGCCAGTCTGATCTGCCCGGCATGCGGCCAGGCATTTCTCTCCATGCAGCAGAGCATGGAGGGCATGACGCAGTGTCCGCATTGCGCGCACAATGCGCCGCGCGGCTATTTTGGCACGCAGGCCCAGGTGGCCGGCGTGGCGCAGGTGCGCCGGCGTGTTTCGCAGACACAGCCGATGCAGAGCATGCAGCCTCCTCCTGTTCAGCCTCCGCCACACGCGCCTCAGGCATACGCTCCACCCGCAGCCTGGCCGGGCATGCAGACCCCTCCGGCGCAGCCGCCCGCCCATTCCATCGCACGGCCCGCCCTGCACTTTTCCTCGGCGCTCATGCCCACCGGCGCACCGCCTCCGCAGCCCGAAGCTTCTCTCACTCCTCCTCACCTGAGGACTTCTCCATGGCGCAATGCTTTCATCATTCTGGCCTTCGCCGTGGTGTGCTGCGGTGCGCTCTGGCTTTGGTGGGACAGCGTCGGTGGACCCGCCGCCAGCCCGGCCCCCGGCGCCACTCCTCCTGCTCCCACGATGGCCGCTCAGAAAACGCAGGTTTCTCCCCAGCCGCAGATCGCTCGTGCCGTGATTCCTGAGCCTGACGTGGCAGCCTTCTCTGCGGACGCGAAAGCTCTGGTCACGGAGTTGTTTGCCGTAGACACGCCCGAACGCCGCGCGGCGTGCATTCATGAAGCTGGAAAGTACGGCGCTGAAATTGAGGCGTTGTTTGGGCCGTCTGCCGTGCCGAAAATTGAGTCCCGGCTGCTCGCACCCATTGCGGGCGCGCCATTGACGCTGCCCGGTTCCCAGCCCACGCCGCTGTTCAAACTGGTCACTTCCTCCTGCGCCACGGGGGCCTTGCTCCGGCTGGAAACAGGTGCCGACGGCAGGCGCCGGATCAGCTGGCCGCTGTTGATCGAGACTCATTCTGCCGCTCTTGCGACCTACCTCAAGCTCCCTGCTGCGGATGCAGCCTGGTTTCATATGGGTTTGCGCCCTACTCATGGTCTGGATATCGCCGCCGAGCTGCGCTCCAAATACATCACCTTTGACGTGCAGGTTTCTGCCGGGGGCGTTCCCCACTTCGTCGCCTGCGTCGAGCGCGACTCGCCGCTGGGGCGCTTCCTGGATCGTGAAACCGAATGGGGCAGGGCTTACCTCGCCCGCCTCCTGGTGCGCAGGCTCGACATCAAGGCAGATGCACCTTGCCTGCTGGTGATCGACTGTGAAGGCGCCACCGAACGCTGAAGAGACACAGGCTGTTCACCTGTGTCTCCCCTAGGTCTTCAAACTTTCCTGCAGTTATGATTTCTGCGGCGGCTCGTTGGAGCGTTTCTCATCCTCGCGGGCCATTTCCTCCAGCGTCATCTCGCGTGGTGGCGAGTCTGCTGGTTCATCTTCTGGCATCTTTGAGCTCTGGTCCTCTCCCAGATTTTCGTCCTCGGCATGCTCCACCTCCGGCGGCGGCGCAGACGGCTTGGCGGCAGGCGCCTTGTAGTCGTCGTCCCGGTCATCGTCATCATCGTCGCCGGAAGACCACGGATTGTAGTTTTCGTTGTCCCATTCGTCCGGGCCCTGCTCTTCGAGTTCCTTCGCATCCTTGTCGATGTCCGCGTAATATTCAGGGAACGCGGCGCGGTCCTTCTTCTCCATGAAGTAGGCCAGCCAGATGCATGTCTCATAGAGGATGTAAAGGGGGGCGGCCAGCACCAGCATCGTGAACGGATCAGGCGTTGGCGTCACAATGGCGGAGAAAATGGCGATGGCCACGATCGCATACGAGCGCGTCGAGTTCATCAGCTTGAAGTTCAGGAAATCCAGCTTCACCAGCACCATCACAATCACCGGCAGCTCAAACGCCACTCCGAAGAGCAGGATGAAGCGCGTGGCAAATTTCACATAGTCCGCCAGCCGCCATCCATTCAGCAGCCCCAGGTCGTTGTTGAAGGTGTAGAAAAACTCCAGCGCCTTTGGCAGCACGACATAAAAGGCAAAGCACGAGCCGATCAAAAACAAGCCCGCTCCGAGGCCGATGGCCGGGAAGATGGCCTTTTTCTCCGCCGGCTTCAGCCCCGGCAGGACGAACTGCAGGAGGAAAAACAGCAGCAGCGGAAATGAAAGCATGACCCCGGCGATCAGCGCCAGGTTCATCACCATCATGAAGCCCTCCTGCGGCGTCAGGATCTGCAGCATGTTCTTGAGATCTTGCTCCGATTTGACCACCCCGGTCCACCACAGCGGCAGTTTGATGATCGCAAACAGCTTGTCGTAAAAGGTGAAGGTGATGATTGAGGACACCAGCAGTGTCACCACCATGCGCACAATCATTTTGCGCAGGTCTTCCAGGTGATCGAGGAACGGTTTTTCCTCGTCGCCATTGCCGCCAAGATTCAAGGCGACTTTTTCGCGAACTTTAAAGACTTTTTGAAGTATGCCGGACCACATGGGAAGGGGAGGGGGTAGGGGGATTGCGGTTGCGTAGGACTACGGCAGTCCTTGGGCCGCGATCCGTGCGAATAGTGCCAGCGTCAGGGCGTTGGTGATCGCATTGGCAGCAATCATCCCCCGCAGTTCTCCCGCGCTCACATACCGCACGTCGCTGATGTGTTCGCTTCCATCCGGTTCCGGACGGCTGACGACACACACGGGCTTCGCCGTAAAGAGATAAACGATCTCGTCGGTAAAACCTTGCGAAGGAAAAAACCAGCCGAGGGATTGCAGCGTTCCCAGATCAGGATGCAGCGCGCAGCCGCACTCCTCACGCAGTTCATTTTGAATGGTGTAAATCAGGGACTCCCGCGTCACCTCGGTGTCGATCTGCCCGGCGGGAAATTCCCATAGCGTCTGCATCACCGGCAGGCGCTCCTGGTGGACCATCACAAATCGTCCGTCCTCCAGCACCGGGGCGATCGCTACTGCGGCCTTGCGCTTCACCACCATCCACGGCACTTCCTTCTTGCGGCTCGGAGTCGTGAAGTAGGCCTTTTCCACGCCCACATGCGGGTTCGCAAACTGCACCTCGCTGCGAGTTTTCTCCCAGCCGTCTTCGGCTCCAGGTTGGTAAAGTTCAAAATCCGGGATCTGCATGCCTGTCACGCTGGGGTCAGAGCTTTGCGCCAGCGGGCCAGCTGCGCCTTCACATTCTGCGGCGACGGAGCACCAATGCCCTTGCGTGCCACCATGGCCGTTTCCAGATTCAAACAGGCCGTGACATCCGCCTCAAAGGCTGTCGAGAAACGCTGAAATTCCTCCAGCTTCATGTCTCCAAACGCACGCTGCTGCTCGATCGAGTAGGCCACCAGCTTGCCAATGACTTCGTGCGCCTGCCGGAACGGCACGCCATGGTTCACCAGGTAGTCCGCCAGATCCGTCGCCAGCAGCATCGGGTCGCTCGCCGCCGCGGTCGTCTTGGCACGGTTCACATCCATGCCCGTGATCATTTCCGTGAAGACCTGCAGCGCCACGTCGATCGTGTCGATCGAGTCAAACAGCGGCTCCTTGTCCTCCTGCAGATCGCGGTTGTAAGTCATCGGCAGGCCCTTCAGCAGCGTCAGAATGCTCATGAGATTGCCAATCAGCCGCGCCGACTTGCCACGCGTTAGTTCCGCCACATCCGGATTCTTCTTCTGCGGCATCAGGGACGAGCCCGTCGTGTGCGCATCGCTCAGCGTCACAAAGCCAAACTCCGCGCTCGCCCACAAAATGACGTCTTCGCTCAGGCGCGAGAGATGCACCCCAAGCAAAGAAATCGCAAACAGCAGCTCAGCCACAAAGTCACGGTCGCTCACCGCATCCATCGAGTTCTGCGTCACTCCGTCAAACTGCAGCTGCTGCGCCACATATTCGCGGTCCAGAATGATCGTGCTGCCGGCCAGCGCGCCCGAACCCAGCGGCATCACATTGATGCGCTTGCGGCAGTCCGCGAGGCGAGCCGCGTCACGTTCCAGCATTTCCACATAGGCCAGCAGATGGTGGGCAAACAGCACCGGCTGCCCGCGTTGCAGGTGTGTGTAGCCCGGCATCACGGTCTCTCCGCCGCGCTCGGCGCACTCAATCAGTGCCGCCTGCATGGCCCGGATAAGATCCGTGATCCGCGCGGTTTCGGCCCGGCAGTACAGACGCACATCCGTGGCCACCTGGTCATTCCGGCTCCGCGCCGTGTGCAGTTTCGCGCCAGCAGGACCAATGCGCTTGGTCAGCTCCGACTCGATGTTCATGTGCACATCTTCCAGAGCCTCTTTAAACTCGAAATTCCCTGCCTCGATCTCTTTCCGGATGGCCAGCAGCCCCGTTTCAATCTGCTGCTGCTCCTCGGCGGTCAGGATGCCCGCCTTCAGCAGCCCCTTGGAATGGGCGATCGATCCGGCGATATCATGAGGGTAGAGCCTCCAGTCAAACGACACGGATTCTCCATAGCGCTGCACCAGAGCGCTGGTTTCCTGAGCAAAACGTCCTTTCCACATAAATTTTCGAGGGCGCGCAGACTAGCGGCTTTCAGAACCGGCGCAACCACCACGGCAGGGTCATCCAAAAGCAGTCTGACGGCCGGTTCAGCGCAAAATCCGCTCAAAGTCCGCATTTGCCAGAATCGCAGATCCTGTTAATTTCATCTCATGTTCTGCGACAGAGTCTCAGTTGCAGGACCGTTTTCCTATCATGTCCGCCGCCACCCTTGCTGATCTTCCTGTTGGCACCGATGCCATCGTTCAGGCCATGCCTACCGGGCGTTCTGGCCTCACCCGGCTGCGTGAAATGGGCATCGTTCCCGGCACCCGCGTGCGTGTGACGCGTCGTGCACCCCTGGGTGAACCCATTGAAATCTGTGTGCGCGGCTCCCATCTTTCCATGCGCAACCATGAGGCGGCTTTCATCGCCATCTCCCCCGCCGTCGCATGAGCCAGGCCGCGACTGAACCGCCACTCATCGCCATCGTGGGAAACCCGAATTCCGGGAAGACCACGCTCTTCAATCTGCTTACGGGCCTGAAGCAAAAGGTGGCCAACTACCCTGGTGTCACCGTCGAAAAAAAGATCGGCGAGTGCTACAGCCAGCACGGCAAAAAACTGCGCCTTATCGATCTTCCCGGCGCTTACAGCCTGAACGCGCGCTCGCCGGATGAAGCCGTCCTGCGCGATGTCCTCCTAGGACGCAGGGCCGACACCCCGCGCCCGGATCGCGTAGTTTGCGTGGTGGATTCCGCCAATCTGGAGCGCAATCTCTACATGGTCAGCCAGGTGCTCGAACTCGGCCTGCCGACGATTCTCGTCCTGAACATGATCGACGTGGCCGTGCAGCGCGAGTGGCGCATTGATGCGGCCAAACTGTCCGAGCTGCTCGGTGTCGTCGTCGTTCAGACTCAGGCCATCACTGGTCAGGGACTCATCGAGCTTAAGCTAGCCCTCAGCCGCGAAGATCTCACCCCGCCGAAGTGGCAGAGCGCAAAGCTGCCAGAGGGCGTGCGTGCTGCTCTGGAGCAGAGCCGCGGCCCCCTTTGTCAGACCGGCGCCATCCACAGCCGTGCCTCGCTGCTGGAGCCACTTTACCTGTTGTCCGATCACGACCCCACGCACTACGGCATCGGCGACGCCCAAATCGGCCGCATTCAGGAGCTGCGTGGCCAGATGGAAAAAAGCTTTCCCGGCTGGGAGGACGAACTCGTGGCCGAGCGCTACCGCAGCATCGAGAAACTTTGCGAGCAGGTCTTGAAACGGCCCGACCAGGAGGTGGAAACCATCACCACCAAAATCGACCGCATTCTGCTGCACCCGGTACTGGGCTTTGTGAACCTGCTGCTGGTGCTCGGGCTGCTCTTCTTCCTCATTTTCAAGGTGGCCGAAGGCCCCATGGACTGGATCGAGGCTGGCTTCGGCCAACTGGGATCTTGGGTGGACGGCCTCATGGCTGCCGGAGATCTGCGCGATCTCGTGGTCAATGGCGTCATTCCAGGCGTCAGCGGCGTGGTCATCTTCCTGCCGCAGATTCTCATCCTGTTCTTCTTCATCGGCATCATGGAGGACACTGGCTACATGTCGCGGCTCGCCTTCATCATGGACTGGGCCATGAGCAAGGTGGGACTGAATGGAAAGTCTTTCCTGCCCTTCCTCAGCTCCTACGCCTGCGCCATCCCCGGCGTCATGGCCGCGCGCACCATCGACAATCCCAAGGACCGGCTCATCACCATCCTCATCGCGCCGCTGGCTTCGTGTTCGGCACGGCTGCCGGTTTACTCCCTGCTTATTGGCGTGTTGTTCCCCGTGAAGGAAGTCGGCGCGCTGACGCAGGCGGGCATCATGCTCGGGCTTTACGCCTTGGGGACCTTCGGTGCCTTCGTCTTCGCCTGGGTGTTCAACAAATTCGTCATGAAAGGCTCGGCCAGCCCCATGATCCTGGAGATGCCCTCCTACAAGATGCCGGCGCTCAAATCCATCCTCATGCACGTATGGCAGCGTGCGCGCATGTTCCTCGTCCGCGCTGGCACCATCATTCTCGGCATTTCCATTTTGATCTGGGCTGCATCCACTTTCCCCCGCAGTGCTGAACAGGCCAGGGAGCAGCGTTCCTTGGAGCACCGCATCGAGGAAATCGGCGACGCCAAGGACGATGCCTCCAAAACCGAGCTCGACGCTCAAAAAGAAAAGCTCAACGCCATCAAGTCCCAGAATTTGGAAAACAGCTTCGCGGGGCGTGCCGGCAGGTTTATCGAGCCGGCCATCGCCCCCCTCGGCTATGACTGGAAAATCGGCATCGGCCTCATCGGCAGTTTTGCCGCCCGCGAGGTGTTCAACTCCACCATGGGTGTCGTTTATGCCGTCGAAGGGGCTGAAGACGATGTCGACCTGCTGCGCGACAAACTCGCCGCCGAGCGCAAACCGGACGGCCGCCTTGTTTACACCCCGCTCGTCTGCATCAGCCTCCTGGTCTTTTATGTCTTCGCCATGCAGTGCGTCAGCACCATCGCCATTGTGAAACGCGAGACCGGCAGCTGGAAATGGGCGCTTTTTCAGCTCGGGTACATGACCGGCACGGCGTATGTACTGAGTCTGCTGGTCTTCCAGATCGGCAGCGCCCTCGGCTACTGACCCCCTCCTTTCCATGAACCAAGACTGGCAGTCCATCGCAGCTCTCGCCGTCGTGCTCGTCACGATCACGCTGTTCATCGTCCGCTCCGCCAGACGTCGCAAGAAGCCCGGCTGCGGCGGCAGTTGCGGCTGTGGGAAATGAGGCGCAGAGTGCGCCCCTCCCATGATAGCGATCGATCTTTGCACCTTTGATACCAAGACGGATGTCAAATCTCCCGCAGCCTATGCCGCTGTCGTGGTGGACTGCGTGGAAGCCTCCTGGAACAACGGCGCGGACCTCGTGCTGCTGCCTGAGTTTGCCTGGGTCGGCCTCGTGCCGCTCGTCGAGCCCCGCACCCTCCAGCGTGCTGCCGAAGTCTTCTGGAATGAAGTCCTCCCGGCGCTGAAATCCCTCCTCACGCGCCCTGGCAAAGCCGTCGTGCTCGGCACCGTGCCCTTTTGGGATGCCGAGCGCCAGGAACTGCGCAACCGCGCGCCCATCCTTCTGGAAGATCGCGTCCTGCATCAGGACAAGCTGCACCTCACCCCTTGGGAATCCGATTTCTCCCCGGGCACCGAGCTGCACCTCTGGGAGTTCGCCGGGCTGCGCTTCGCGGTGGTCATTTGCCTCGACATCGAGATCCCTGAAATCAGCACGCGCCTTCGCGGATCAGCGGTGGACGTGCTGCTTGTCCCCAGCGCCACGGAAACCGTGCTAGGGGTCGAGCGGGTGGGGCGCTGTGCCTCTGCTCGTGCTGTGGAACTGGGCTGCGCCGTGGGCGTCTGCCACCTCACCGGCAAAACCGAGGTCGAACTCATCGATGTCAATGTGGGCCGCACCGCCGTCTACTGGCCTTCGCAGATGTCATTTCGCGATGCTCCCCGCTGGCAGGAGAGCAGCCTCATTGAGGAGGGTATTCACAAGCAGCGCCTCATGATCGATCGCAAGCATCTGCAGGTCATGCGCCGGATGCCGCTGGAGACCAATCCCTCCCTGCTGAAAAACATGCCCGCTTTCGAGCTGGTCCGCGACGACCCCGGTCAGGAGTCAGGCCTTGGCTTTCGACTTATGTGAGGCCTGGCCTGCCACCTTGGTGAAGGACTTGGACTTGGAAGTCTTAGATTTGATGGCGGGCTTCTCACGCTCCGGGGCAGATTTTGCCTTGGCTTTGGCCTCATTTTCTTCCGCGCGCTTCTTTTCACCTTCCGAGGCCGTCACCCGCGCAAGTTCGATCGGCTGGGCGGCCAGCGTGGCTGGCGAATTCAGAGCAGGTGAGCCATCGACATCATCCGTGGCAGCCGCCGGTTTTTCCTTCTCTTTCTGGCCGGCGGGGAGTCCGCCTTTGGTGATCACCACCTTGGCGCCGATGTTCACATTGTTGAACAGATCCACCACGTCGGTCATTCCCATGCGCACACAGCCATAGCTGGCGGGCTTGCCCAGCCGGTTTTCTTCCGGGGTGCCGTGGATGTAAATGTAACGGTTGAACGCGTTCTTGTTCGATGTCTCCATGCCGCGCAGCCACAGGATGCGGGAGACGATCGGGTCGCGACCGGGAGCGTTGGGTTTCAGCACCTCGCCATTCCAGCGGCGGCTTTTCAAAACTGCCCCTGCGGGCAGGCCCTGGCCGATTTTGGCAATGACTTCATGGGCGCCCAAAGGCGTCCGGTTGCTGCCCTGCTGGTCCCCCAGCCCAAACTTCGAGGTGGAAATGACGTACTGTTTGGTCAGCCTGCCCTCGCTGTAGATGCCGAGCTTCTGATCCTTTACGCTCACCACCACGTCTCCTTTAGGAGGAGTGCCGGAGCATTGGCTGAGGACTCCCGCCAGCACCACGACTCCGAGCGCCTTAAACAGGCTTTCAGTGAATCGGCAAATTTTAGAAGTCCGGCTAAAAAGCGGCATGGGCCAGAAGAATGATATAAGCTAAGATGTTCGCAACTCCGAATTATTACTGTTATCAACGGTGCCAACTGCACATGTGTTTCGCAAGACCCGTGCCATTTGAACGATTGATGCTTGTCTTGAGACGTTACGTATCACCCTTTTATTCAACTTTCAACCCCCGCAAACATGGACGAGCCACCCCTTCACATCCGCCCGTATCGAGACGACGACCTGCCTCAGCTGCGCAGGATTACGGTGGAATCCTTTGGCAGCGTCGCCCTTGAGCAGATGCTGGAGCAAAAATATGGCCTCTGGAACGAGCGGGACTGGAAGGTCCGCAAGGCCAGTCACATCGACGACGACGTGGCCCAGTGCCCGGAAGGCTGCTTCGTCGCTGAGCGTGGCACCGAAATCCTCGGCTACATCACCACCCGCCTGGACCGGGTGAACCAACGTGGCCGGATTCCCAACCTCGCCGTCGTGGAGAGCGCCCGGGGCCTGGGCCTCGGCCGCCGCCTCATCCAGCACGTTCTCGACTACATGCGGGAGGAGGGGATGAAGCTCGCACAGATCGAAACCATGGCCTCCAATGCCATCGGCCAGCACCTCTACCCCAGCTGTGGTTTCGAGGAGGTTGCCCGCCAGGTCCACTACGCCATGAGGCTCTGACCTCGCCAGTCGGATGTCTGCGGGTTTGCATTGTCCCTCAATCTGGCCGATAGACCCCGTCTCTTTACTAGAAAACGCTTGTGACCACCCCACGCAGACCCGAACACGCCCCCAAGAAACCCTCCCTTTTCAGCCGCTTGAAAGACGGGCTGAAACGCGTCATCGGCAGAGGTAAAAAGAAGCCGGCCGCTCATGCGCCTGCCAAAGAACACTCCAAGGAGCATTCGAAAGAACATTCCAAAGATCATCACCCGGCCACCATCCACGCCCACAAGCGGCCGCATGATGACAAGGCCCGTGAGCACGCTCCGCGTCCTCCGCGTGAAGGTGGCCGCCCTCCCCGGGAACGCGGTGAGCGTCCCGAGCGCGATGGCCGCCGCGGTCCTCCCCGCGGTCGCGAGCGCGATGGCCGCCCACCCCGTGGCCCGCGTGAGGACAAGCCCGAGCGCCAGAATCACGCTCCGGTGCCTCCTCCTCCTCCGCCCCCCGTGCCGGAAGGTCCTTACCCGGAGGCTTTTGAAGTCCTCGGCCTTTCCCCTGCGGTCCTCGCAGCCATTCGCGAGTCCGGCTATACCACGCCCACCACCATTCAGGAGAAATCCATTCCCATCATCCTCACCGGCAAGGATGTCGTTGGCGCCTCCCAGACCGGAACCGGCAAGACCGCCGCCTTCGCCCTCCCCACCCTCACCCGCATGGGCGCTCCCGGAAAATTCCGCGTCCTTGTTCTCGAACCCGTCCGCGAACTCGCCGCCCAGGTGGTCGATCAGTTTGAAAAATACGGCAAGCATACCGGCCTGCGCGTCCTCCTCGTCCATGGCGGCGTCGGTTATGAAAAGCAGCGCAAAGGTTTGCAGGAAGGCGTGGACATCGTAGTCGCCACCCCCGGTCGTCTCCTTGACTTCATGCAGGAAGGTGTGGCCGATCTGCGCGGCGTTGAAGTGCTGATTCTCGATGAAGTGGATCGCATGCTCGACATGGGCTTCCTCCCCGACGTCCGCCGCATCGTGGAAAAAACTCCGACCACGCGCCAGACCCTCTTCTTCTCGGCCACCATGCCGCCGCAGATCAAGAGCCTCGCGGACTTCGCGCTCAAAGATCCCGAAAGCGTGGAAGTCGGCATCCGCTTCTCCGCCGCCGAGACCGTCAGCCACTACATGTATCCGGTCGCCAGCGATCAGCGCATGGAGCTGCTGCTCGCCATCCTGAAGCAGACCCATTTCGAAAGCGTCATGATCTTCACCCGCACCAAGGTGCAGGCAGACCAGATCTACTCCGAGCTCAAGCAGCTCAACGAATACAAGGTCGCCGTCATGCACTCGGACATCGGCCAGCGTGATCGCGAGCGCGCCCTGCAGGGCTTCCGCAATGGTGAGTTCGAAATCATCGTCGCCACCGACCTCGCCGCCCGCGGCCTGGACGTCAGCGGCGTCACCCATGTCATCAACTACATGGTCCCCGAGCATTCGGAAGACTACGTGCACCGCATCGGCCGCACCGGTCGTGCGCAGAAAGAGGGAGATGCCTTCACTCTCTTTGCCGCGGACGAACTCATGAATGTGGCTTCCATCGAGCGCCTGATCAGTCAGAAAATCGAGCGCCGTAAGCTCGAAGGCTTCAACTACAAGTACACCACCGCACTCGACGACGAAGACCGCGCCCGCGCCATCCTCACCGGCCGGAAAAAGAAGAAGCGGCGGTAAGGAAGCGCAGAATAAATCAACGCCGCAGCTGTTCTGAGTACGTAGTTCGGGCGTCAGCCCGTTCTGGGTCCCCTCGCATCGTCCAAAAATCGAAGCCCAGCCAGCGCCGTATAGTAGTGCCGGCTTTACAGGCTGTGTGAAAACACTCTTTTTAGAGAGGCCTGCCCGGAATGCCGGTTAAATTCTGGCATTCTGCCAAGCGATTTTGCCTTCAGTGCTGTGCTGCTTTCCTGAGCGCTTGTAATGCGCTTATCAGAGGGAGGGTGC
>NZ_JBGAGS010000024.1:0-116873 GCF_044226605.1 Prosthecobacter sp.
GCGCTGGTGGAGGATCTGCATCAACGCGGGCTGGACAAGGACGTCACGGTGCTGGTGTGGGGTGAGTTTGGACGCACGCCGATCATCAGCAAACAGACGGGGCGTGATCACTGGCCGCGTGTGGCGATGGCGCTGCTCGCTGGAGGCGGGATGCCGAACGGCCAGGTCATCGGGTCAACGGACCGACTGGGTGGTGAGGCAGACAGCCGGCCCGTGACGTTTCCGGAGGTCTTTGCCACGCTCTATCGGAATCTGGGCATCGACGTGAACACGACGACCATCACCGACACGAAGGGGCGGCCGCATTACCTCGTGGAAAACGGCGCACAACCGATCCGCGAACTGATTTGATGAAGTTCGGGCGTTTGGAGCCGTACGACTGGGATGAAATTTTTGACCATTTGCTGTGTCGTATCCGTAGTTTCCGCACTGCACGCCGCCGAGTTCCGAGCGGGAGCGGCGACGAGCAACATCACGCCTGAACTGGGGAGCTCGATCAACGGGGGCTTTCAGGATGGGAATGCGGTGTTCATCCATGATGAGCTGAATGCGCGGTGCGTGGCGCTGGATGATGGGAAGACGAAGCTGGTGCTGGTGGTGGCGGACAGTTGTGTGATCGGGCGGGGGATCTTTGATGAGGCGAAGAAGATGGTGAATGAGGCGACGGGTGTGCCGATGGAGAACATGATGATGTCCGCCACGCACTCGCATTCATGCGGCACGGCGCAGGCGGTGGGACAGAGCGAACCGAACCCGATGTATCAGCGGTTTCTGGCGAGGCGGATGGCGGACGGCATGCGCTGTGCGCTGGACAACCTGGCGCCAGCGAAGATTGCGTGGGGGACGGTGGATGTGCCGCAGCATGTGTATAACCGGCGGTGGAAGATGAAGCCGGGGAGCATCCCACCCACACCGCATGGTGTGACGACGGATCAGGTGAAGACGAACCCGGGCGTGAACAATCCAAACTTGGTGGAGCCCGCGGGACCGACGGATCCGCAGGTGAGCTTTATCAGCGTGCAGTCGGTGGAAGGGAAACCCATTGCACTGTATGCGAACTACTCGCTGCACTATGTGGGCGGTGTGGGGCCGGGGCACATTTCGGCGGATTACTACGGGGCGTTTGCGAACCGACTTGGCAAACTTCTTGGAGCGGACAGGCAGGATCCGCCGTTTGTGGGGATCATGTCGAACGGGACGAGCGGTGATATCAACAACATCGACTTCCGTGGAGGGCAGGCGAAGGAGGGGCCGTATGGAAGGATCAAGATCGTGGCGAATGATGTGGCGCAGGCGGTGGCGGGCGCGTGCAAGACGCTGACGTATCGTGACTGGGTGGAGCTGGGTGTGGCGCAGAAGGAGATGAAGCTGGGGCTGCGCATCCCGACAGATGCGGAAGTGGAAAAGGCGCGAGCGGTGACGAAGCAGTCGAAGCTGTTTCCGCGCATGGAGACGATGGAGCAGGTGTATGCACGGGAGACGGTGCTGCTGGCGGATTTTCCGAAGGAGGTGTCCGCACCGTTGCAAGTGATGAAGATTGGCGAGCTGCGAGTGTCGGCGATTCCTGCGGAAGTGTTTGTGGAGATCGGCCTTGATTTGAAGCTGAGGCATCCCAAGACTTTTACGGTGTCGCTGGCGAATGCTTACCATGGCTATCTGCCGACGCCGGAGCAACATAAGCTCGGTGGGTATGAGACGTGGCGTGCGAGGTCGGCGTGTCTGGAAGTGGACGCTTCGACGAAGATCGTGGCGGGGCTGGAGGAGCTGTTTGAAAAACTGAAATAGGATACACTGCGATGAAACTGATATTGTTTTGCCTAGCCTTGCTCACTTGCGCTGCTTCCGCGGCGAACATTGTCATCATAACGGTTGAGGATCCGAACAACTATGAGGCGCCGAGGACGATGAGGGAGTTTGCGGAGAAGGAGCTGAGGCCGCTGGGGCATAAGGTGACGATTGTGGAGGGGGACAAGCCACAGATGCATCACTTTGCGGGGCTGATTGAGGCGCTGAAAGAGGCGGATTTGCTGGTGTTGTTTTCACGCAGGCGCTTTCCGCCGAAGGAGGAGATGGCGGCCATCAAGGCGCACTTGGCGGCAGGCAAGCCGCTGCTGGGCATTCGCACGGCGAATCATGCGTTTTTGCCGAAGCCGAACGAGGTGGTGGATGCGAGTCTGGCGCCGTGGCCGGAGTTTACCCATGAGGTTCTGGGTGGAGAGAACACCGGGTATGAAACGAAGGGGCTGCCGTACAGCGTGAGTGTGCCGGCTGGGATCAAGACGCCGCTGCTGGAGGGCGTGAATGTGGCGGAGATCCGAGGGTATCAGTCGATGTACAAGGTGCTGCCGCTGGCTGTGGATGCGACGCCGATTTTGATCGGCGCGGCGCAGGAAGGTGCCAGTACGCCGCCGCAGCCGGTGGCGTGGACGCGCTCGTATGGGCCGGGCAAGGCACGGGTGTTTTATACGAGTCTAGGTGCGCCGGAAGACATGCGCAGTGCGGATGTGCGGCGGCTGCTGCTGAATGCGGTGGCATGGACTTTGCAGAAATAAACATTCATGAAAATCATCTGTCTCCTTTTGTGCGCATGTGTGGTCACGGCCCGGGCTCAAATGCTCGCGGGTGTGGCGAAGGTCGATATCACGGACCGCACGGGACCGGTGAATGATCCGTGTTTTGCCAAGGCGCTTGTTTTAAAAAGCGGAGAGACAACGGCGGTGCTGATAACGCTGGATGCGGTGGCGGTGGGTGGTATCGGGCGCATTGGGAATGGATTTATGGCGACGGTGCGGCGCGGGCTGGAGGAACTGGGGATTGCGCCGGGGAATGTGGTGGTGAATGCGAGCCACTGTCATGGGATTGTGCGTGGTGATCTGGAGCCGCTCATTATTCAGGCAGTGAAGGAAGCGGTGAAGAATCTGGTGCCGGTGAAAGCCGGATGTGGCGTGGGTTTGGAGACGCGCATCAGTGAAAACCGGCGGCTGAACATGAAAGACGGCAGCATGGTGGACATGAGGCGTGCGTACTCGATGCCGCTGGATGAAGCCGTGGCGAGTGTGGGGCCGATCGATCCGCAGGTTGGAGTGCTGCGGCTGGATGGTGATGATGGCGAGCCGCTGGCCGTGCTGTATCAGTTTGCCTGCCACCCGATCATGAACCCGCCGAGCAAGGGGTGCTCGGCGGATTATCCGGGTTTTGCGTCGAAGGTGATTGAAGATGCGACGGGAGCGATGGCGTTTTTTGTGCAGGGCTGTGGCGGGGACATCAATCCGGTGCGGTACAAGGAGGTGACACGTGCGGCGGATGCGGAGCCGCTGGGAACGATGCTGGGTGCGACGGTGCTGGCTGCGACGCGGAAGATTGAAATGAAGGGCGATGGTGTGCTGCGAGTAAGCAATGAGACGGTCAGCGTGCCGCGTGCGGCGGATTATGAGGCGAGGATTGCACGCATTGAAGTGGAGCAGAAGAAGCTGACGGCAGCGCTGAAGCCGACGAACATTAATTTTAAGAGCTTTCTGCCGTTGCTGATGCAGCACAAGCTGTGGCCAGAGACGCCTTCGCATTATTCGCAAAGCTATCTGCATGATGAGGCGCAGGGGCGGAAGGGGATCACGCAGCTGGATGCGGACAACCGGGTGCTCGTGGAGAATTATCTGGCGAACATTGAGATCATGGAGCGGCTGACGCGGCTGAATGCCAACATGGCGCTGCTGAAGATGCACCTGAAGCAGACGCAGGAAGCGGGAAAAGCGACGCTGGATGCTGAAGTGTGCGGGTTGCGTGTGGGGGATTTCAAGCTGGTGACGTTTCCCGGCGAGGTGACGGTGCAGGTGGGGCTGAACATCAAGAAGGCGGCGAAGGATGCGGGGGCTTTTGTATCCGGATATACGAATGGGTATATTTGGTACACGCCGACGGTGGAGCAGCGGTTGAATACGGGCTATGCGCAGGAGGACTGCGACACGCTGGTGGCGCCGGAGTGGCAGAAGATTTTTGAAACGAAGGCGCTGGAAGTTTTGAGCAGCCTCAGCCGATAGATATTTTCATGAAAGCATCTCTCATTCTTTTATTGATCGCGTGGACCTGTGTTGTGGTGGCCGCTGAAGAGCTGCCGAAGACGATCATGACGACGCGGGGCAAGCTGCTGGTGAACGAAGACTTCACGCCGCCGCTGGCGCCGGTCACGGGCAAGCCGGTGGGATTTGCGAGCGGGTTTACCGGCTGGCGATACAATGCGGGGCCAGCAGGTGGGAAGTCGGGGCACTGGGAGCTGGCGGATGGGTGCTTTACGGGCATGGAAAGTCCGACGGCGAATCATCCGGCGACGGCGTCGTTTGGGTTTCAATTCACGGATGCCATCATCCAGTGCGAAGTGAGGCTGAACGATGTGCCGGATGAGGGGCGCAAGTATCGGTCGCTGCTTGTGAAGGCGACGGATGTGAAGGACTATGTGATCGCGTTGAGCATCGGGCCGGGAGGGCTGTTTTTGATTCCGTATGATGCGGAGCGCATCAATCCTGCGACGAAGCAGCGGGAGAAGGGCACGGCGAGCCGAGTGCAGGCGCAGGTGAAGCTGAACGAATGGCACACGGTGGTGCTGGAGATCAAGGGGGATGAGGTGGTGGGAACGCTGGATGGGAAGAGCACGACTTTGAGCAATCCGCTGATCGGTGTGGCGAAGCACAGCCTAATGCTGGGAGCGAGCACGGAGGCGAGCTTCCGACATCTGCGGGTGTGGGAGGCGCTGCCGAACGCGGAGTGGGCGGCGGCGAAGGCGGCACTGCAAGCGGCGACGAAACCTTGAACTGATTTTTAATCCTATGAACCTATCCTTTGTTTTTCGAGCCTTGATCTTTGTTGCGGTTGTTTTGGGGTGGCAGCTTCAAGCGGCGGAGTCTGCGCATGTCGTCATCATAATTGGTGAGGATGAATATCATACCTGGGAGACGCTGCCGGAGTTTGCGGCCAAGGATTTGAAGGAGGTGCCTTATCGTGTGACGGTGGTGCAGGCGGATGCGACGGATAAGAACCAGTTTCCGGGATTTTTGGAGGCGATGAAGGATGCGGATCTGCTGCTCATTAGTGTGAGAAGGCGCACGCCGACAACTGAGGTGGTGAATGCGGTGAGGGCGCATCTGGCGGCGGGGAAGCCGCTGGTGGGGATTCGCACGGCGAGCCATTGCTTTGCGCTGCGTCCGAAGGAGCCGGAGCCGAAGGCGGGACTGGCAATCTGGCAGGAGTTTGACCACGAGGTGCTGGGTGGGAACTACACGGGGCATTACGGCAAAGACCCGGCGAAGATCACGCTGGTGCCGGGTGCAGAGACGCATCCGATTTTGAAGGAAGTCACCGTGAGTGAACTGATTGGACATGGGGGGCTGTATAAAAACACGCCGCTGCAAGAGGGGACGACACCGTTGCTGAAAGGAACGCTGCCAGGCGCGGAGACGGAGCCGGTGGCGTGGACGCATTTGTACGGAGAGAAGAAGGCGCGGGTGTTTTACACCTCGATGGGGCATTGGGATGATTTTAAGCTGCCGGCTTTCAGGCGATTTTTGCTGAATGGCATCGCGTGGGCATTGGAGAAATGAAATGAGACTTCTGTGCTCCATCGCTGCCGTGGGCATGCTCCAGCCTTCTTTGCTGGTGGCGGGGGGGGTGCAGTTCAATCGGGACATTCGGCCGATCCTTTCGGATCATTGCTTTACGTGTCATGGGCCGGATGTGAAGGCGCGGAAGGCGAAGCTGAGGCTGGATCTTCCCGGAGGTGAACTGAAGGAGGTGGTGGAGCGGATCACTTCGCATGATGCGGATGAGGTGATGCCACCGCCGGAGACGAACAAGCCGCTAACGGGTGTGCAGATCGAGAAGCTGAAGCGGTGGATGGCGGAGGGGGCGAAGTATCAGAAGCACTGGGCGTTTGAACCGCTGAGCTTGGAGGGGGTGGGGAGTTCGATCGATGAGATTGTGGAGAAGGGGCTGAAGGAACGGGGGATGAATTTGGCGCCGGAGGCGAATGCGGAGGTGCTGGTGCGGCGCGTGGCGCTGGATCTGACAGGGCTGCCGCCGGAGAAGAAGTTTGCGAGCTATGAGGAGGCGGTGGACGAGCTGCTGGCGTCACCGCATTTTGGTGAGCACCTGGCGGTAGGCTGGATGGATGCGGCGCGGTATGCGGACACGAATGGTTACTTTGGCGACAAGCCGCGGCAGATGTGGCTGTGGCGTGACTGGGTGATCAATGCGTTCAACGCGAACATGCCGTTTGATCAATTTACGGTGGAGCAACTGGCGGGTGATCTGCTGCCGAATGCGACGGTGGCGCAGCGAATTGCGACGGGATTTAACCGTAACCACATGGCGAACAATGAGAGCGGGAGCATTGATGAGGAGTTTCGCACGGAGTATGTGGTGGACCGGGTGGATACGACAATGACGACGTGGCTGGGCCTGACGGCGGGCTGCGCGCAGTGTCATGACCACAAATTTGATCCAATCTCACAGCGTGAGTTTTATCAGCTGTTTGCGTTTTTTAACAACGTGCCTGAGCAGGGGGTGATCAAGCAGGAGAATCCGCCGCCTTTGATGGAGGTGCCGTCTACGGAGCAGCAGAGGGAGTTGGTGGAGCTGGGCGCTAAAGCGAAAGAGGCGGCGAAGGCGTTTGATCCGGTGCAGGCGATGCTGAAGCCGAAGATTGCGGAGTGGGAGAAGCATGCGGATGAGACCGTGCCGAAGCTGCCGTCGCCTGCGGTGCTGCATGTGGATTTCAACGGACAGATGAGTGCCGGGATGAAGGCGGAAGGAACCACGGTGGTGTTTGAGCGTGGCATCCGTGATGAGGCGGCGAAGTTTGATGCGACGCAGCATGTGGAGGGGCGTGTGAATGGGTTTGATGCGGACCGGGCGTGGAGCATCGGGTTGTGGGTGAATGCGGAGGGATCGCTGAGCTGTCCGCTTTCGTTGATCGAGCCCGAGGGGAATCGCCGGGGGCTGGAGCTGATCTGGCAGAAGGGGCGGGTGCAGGTGAACTTGGTGCATCGCTGGGGCGCGAGCGCGATCGAGGTATCAACGGTGGAAGCGCTGAGCCAGAAGGCGTGGCACCAGGTGGTGGTGAGCTATGACGGGACGCAGAAGGCGGCGGGACTGCGGGTGTTTTTTGATGGAGAGCCAACGACGCTGGAGGTGCGACGCGACACGCTGAACGGGAGCATCGCGAATGATGAGCCGCTGCGCATCGGAAGGCGGGATTCGGGGCTGGGATTTTATGGGAAGATCGATGAACTGCGCATCGTGCCGCGAGCGCTGGATGGCAAGGCGGCGGGCGAGTGGTTCTGGGCGGAGAGGATTCGGGGCATTGTGGAAATGGACGCTGCCAAGCGAGTGACTGCGGAGCGTGAGATCCTGCTGGACTACTACATTGATCATTTTGCGGACGCGTCTGAGCAAACGGTGCGAGGCCGCATGAAGGCTGCGCAGCAAAAAGAGAAAGAAGTGCGTGAGGCTGTGCCAACTGTGCTGGTGATGCAGGAGATGGAGAAGCCGCGCACTGCGCATGTGCTGGAGCGCGGACAGTATGACAAGCCGCTGGAGGCGGTGGAGGCGGGTGTGCCGGTAGCTGTGGCGGAGTGGCCTGCGGATGCGCCGCGAAACAGGCTAGGCTTTGCGCGATGGCTGGTGTCGGCGCAGAATCCGCTGACGCCGCGAGTGGCGGTGAACCGGCTGTGGCAGCAGTGCTTTGGCGAAGGGCTGGTGCGGACGCCGAATGATTTTGGATCTCAAGGCGAAGCGCCGACGCATCCGGAGCTGCTGGATTTTCTGGCGGCGAAATTTCGTGAGAGCGGCTGGGATGTGAAGGCGATGCTGAAGATGATCGTGATGTCGAAGACGTATCGGCAGAGCTCAGTGATGCGGGATGCGAATGATCCGCAGAACAGGTTGCTCGCGCGTGGGCCAAGCGGGCGGCTTTCGGCCGAGATGCTGCGGGATCAGGCGCTGGTACTGTCGGGTCTGCTGGTGCCGAAGATCGGAGGGCCGAGTGTGAAGCCATTTCAGCCACCGGGATTGTGGGAGGCGGTGTCTTATAACGGGGAAGAGACCTATGTGCCGGACACGGGAGATGGGCTGTGGAGGCGGAGTTTGTACACGTATGTGAAGCGGCAGTCGCCTCACCCGATGCTGCTGACGTTTGACGGGCCGACGCGTGAGAAGTGCCTGGTGCGGCGCTCCAGCACGAACACGCCGCTGCAGGCGCTGATGCTGCTGAATGATGAGACTTTTCTCAAGGCGGCCGAGGCTTTGGCGAAGAGGTCTGAAGGGCAGGGGGATCGCCTCGTGTGGATGTTTAAGACGGCGATGCGCCGTGAGCCGGATGCGGAGGAGCGGCGGCTGCTGGAGCGGCTGCTGCAGCGGCGTGGCTCGTGGACGGTGGTGGCGCATGCGATTTTGAATCTTGATGAGGTGATCACGAAGCGATGAACGATTTTCTCCAGCGGCGGCAATTCATCTGCAACTCGGGTTTGAGCCTGGGTGGCATGGCGCTGGCTGGACTGATGCGTGGAGATGCGGGAGCGGCGGCGCACTTTGCGCCGAAGGCGAAGCGGGTGATTTATCTTTTCATGCATGGCGGGCCCTCGCAGCTGGATCTGCTGGATCACAAGCCCGGGCTGAAGAAGCTGCATGGGCAGGAGCTGCCGGCTTCGGTGCGCGGGGAGCAGCGGCTGACGGGAATGACGAGCGGGCAGAAGTCGCTGCCGATCACGGCGTCGATGTTTAACTTTACGCAGCAGGGGCAGAGCGGTGCGTGGGTGAGCGAGCTGCTGCCGCATACGGGGAAGATCATGGATGAGATCTGTGTGGTGCGCTCGATGAACACGGAGGCGATCAATCATGATCCGGCGGTGACGTTTTTGCAGACGGGGCATCAGCAGCCAGGGAGGCCGAGCTTTGGGGCGTGGTTGAGCTATGGGCTGGGATGTGAGAGCAGCGATCTGCCAGCCTTTATTGTGATGGTATCTCGTGGTAGTGCGGCGAGGCCGGCGGATCCGCTGTATGCGAGGCTGTGGGGTTCGGGGTTTCTGCCGTCGAATCATCAGGGGGTGGCGCTGCGGAGCAGTGGCGATCCTGTTTTGTATCTTTCGAATCCGGCAAGCATTGATGCGGTGACGCGGAGGGATGAGCTGGATGTGATTGCGGCGCTGAACCGGAAGCAGCTGGCGCAGCAGCATGATCCGGAGATTGCGACGCGGATCGCACAGTATGAGATGGCTTTTCGGATGCAGAGCAGCATGCCAGAACTGACGGGCATGAGCGGGGAGAGTGCGGCCACGCTGGATGATTATGGGCCGCAGTCGAGGCAGCCGGGGACCTTTGCGGCGAACTGCCTGCTGGCGCGGCGGATGGCGGAGCGCGGTGTGAGGTTCATCCAGCTTTATCATCGCGGCTGGGACCAGCACTACAATCTGCCGAGCGATCTGCGGCTGCAGTGCGGCGATGTGGACCAGCCTGCGGCGGCTTTGGTGCGGGATCTGAAACAGCGTGGGATGCTGGATGAGACGCTGGTGATCTGGGGCGGGGAGTTTGGCCGGACGACGTACTCACAGGGCAAACTGGAGGCAACGAATCATGGGCGTGATCATCACGGGCGCTGCTTCACGATGTGGATGGCGGGCGGAGGCATCAAACCAGGGGTGCAGTATGGGGAGACGGATGATTTTTGTTTTAACATCGCGCGAGATCCGGTGCATGTGCATGATTTGAACGCGACGCTGCTGCATCAGCTGGGGATTGACCACAAGCTGCTGACGTATCGCTTTCAAGGGCGGGATTATCGGCTGACGGATGTGCATGGGAATGTGGTGAAGGGGATTTTGGCATGAAGAACATTGAATGGATGATGATCGTGATGGTGTTGTGGCATGCGTCTGTGCTGCGTGCGCAGGAGCCGGTGAAGCATGTGCATCAGGAGGGGAAGATCCGGGTGTTTTATCAACTGGAGGGGCAGCATGCGGTGGATGCCACGGATGCGAACAAGAGCGGGGTGCCGGACCAGGTGGAGGATCTGCTGACACAGATCGTGGCGGCGAGGACGATGTTTGTGGAGGTGCTGGGCTTTCCTGATCCGCTGCTGACGGAGAGGTTTCGCACGGCGAGTTTTATTGATGTGAGTTTTCGGCACAAGGATGTGCTGAAGTCCAATGGCGTGGCGTATGATGAACTGCAGCGGTATAACAGAGCCGGAGATCCGAAAGGGACGCTGAGCATCAGCTTTACGGTGGCGACGTCGGTGAAGGCGGCGACGAATCTGACCCCTGCGCATGAGTTTTTTCACCTGATCCAGAACAGCGTGACGTATTTTAAAAACAAGTGGTACAGCGAAGGGACGGCACGGTGGTCTGAGAAGGCGCTGGGGATTGGCGGGCTGGGACCGGCGAAGATTTTGAGCGCGTGGCCGTTGCCGGAAGAGCAAGAGGCGGCGGTGTATGGGATGGCGTATGAGGCGGCGGACCAGTTCTGGAATCCGCTCGCCGCAAAAGCTGATGACGAAGGTGTGATACCTGAAGTGCCGGCGCTCGCGCGGGTGAAAGAGATGCGCTATACCGATGGGACACCGGTGCTGAAAGATCTTAAACTGACGGGCTGGGAGTTTATCCGCGAAGTGCTGCAGGCGCTGGACAGGGCGGATGATGTGGCGTTTCGGGAGCTGGGGTATGAGCGGTGGTCGGAGGAGAATCAGAGGTCGCCCAAAAACAACGCGTACATTATGAAGAGCATTGAAGATGTGCTGGCGAAACGCTGACGCATTTTCTTTGAGGCGATGGAGGTGCAGCCTTGAGCATCGGCGCGCGCTCGCCATAGAAGACGACTCACCCAAACACCCTGACAAAACATGAGACTTCAAGACCAGGTCATCCTCATCACCGGCAGCACGACCGGCATCGGCGAATTCATGGCGCGGCGCTTTGTCGCGGAAGGCGGCAAAGTCATCCTGCATGGCCGTGATTTGGCGCGAGGCGAGGCTCTGTGCAAGGAACTTGGCACGGACAAGGCGGCGTTTTGCCAGGGAGATCTGGCGGATGCGGCCTATCCAGAAAAATTGGCGAAGGATGCGATCGCGGCTTTTGGCAAGGTGGATGCACTGGTCAACAATGCGGCGTTGACGAATCGCGCGCGCATTGGCGAGACGGATGCGGCGATGTTTGACCGGATTATTTCTGTGAATGCGCGTGCGCCGATGCTGCTCATCCGTGCGCTGCTGCCAGAGCTGAAGAAGAACCAGGGCGTGGTGCTGAACATTGGCTCGGTGCTGGCGCATTGCGGTCAGGCGAACCTGCTGGCGTATTCGATGTCCAAGGGCGCGCTGATGACGATGACGCGGAATCTGGCGGATGCGCTGGGAACGGATCGCGTGCGGGTGAACCAGCTCAATGTTGGCTGGACGCTGACGGAAAACGAATATCAGGTGAAGCTGGGTGACGGACTCGGTGAAGGCTGGCCGGAGCGTCTGCCTGCGTATGCGGTGCCGATGGGACGACTGCTGATGCCGGAAGACATTGCCGCAGCGGCCGTTTACTGGGTGGGGCGCGAGAGCTTTCCTGTCACCGGAACGGTGGCGGAGCTGGAGCAGTATCCGCTGATTGGCCGCTACACGAATCATGAAGGTGATCCGCTGAAGCAGCAAGATCACGAGAAGAAATGACGAATGATAAATTGAATTTGAGAAACACGAACTGAACAACCGAACATGAAACTGATCCGCTTTGGAAATCCTGGAGAAGAGAAACCCGGCCTGCAGCTTGAGGATGGACGCCGCATTGATGCGTCTGCTTTTGGTGGGGACTATGATGAGAAGTTTTTTGGTGGCGATGGGCTGGAGCGTCTGGCGGCGTGGGCGAAGGCCAATGCGGCTTCTGCGCCGACGGTGAGCGCTGACACGCGGCTGGGCCCGTGCATTGCGCGGCCAAGCAAGATCATCTGCATCGGGCTGAACTACAGCGACCATGCGAAGGAGAGCGGGATGCCGATCCCGGCGGAGCCGATTGTGTTTTTCAAGGCGACGAGCGCGATCGTGGGGCCGAATGACAATGTGGTGATTCCGCGCAATTCGAAGAAGACGGATTGGGAAGTGGAGCTGGCTTTTGTGATTGGCAAGAAGGCGAGCTATGTGTCTGAAGCAGACGCGATGAGCCATGTGGCGGGGTATTGCGTGCACAATGACTACAGCGAGCGTGAGTGGCAGCTTGAGCGTGGTGGCCAGTGGGTGAAGGGCAAGAGCTGCGACACCTTTGCGCCGATCGGGCCGTTTCTGGCGACGAGCGATGAGATTCCTGATCCGCAGAATTTGAAGCTGTGGCTGAAGCTGAACGGCAAGACGATTCAGAACAGCAGCACGGCGCAGATGATCTTTGGTGTGAAGACGCTGGTGAGCTATCTGAGCCAGTTCATGAGCCTGCTGCCGGGGGATATCATCACGACGGGGACGCCTCCGGGAGTGGGGCTGGGGTTCAAGCCGGAGCCGCTGTTTATGAAGCCGGGGGATGTGATTGAGCTCGGAGTCGAAGGACTCGGAGAGCAGGGGCAGACGGCGGTGGCGGCGTAGCGGAGGGCGGCATCTATGGCGCTCGGTTAACGATTGTTAACCGGGCGCGGTGATGTTGTTGGTACCGGTGTGCGCAGGCGTGTGGCGAGGCGTTTTGACTACGCTGCTGGTGACCGTATTGTGTAGCGGAGCGCTGGCTTTGCTTCCCAGCATTGCATGAATTACCCAGGGCGGCGCTCGCTGAGGCTCGCTGGCCCTGGGCTGCGATAGGCCGCACCTTTGGTGCTTCTGAGTAGCGGGCAGCTCAACGAAACCATTCTTGTCCGATGTCATTCAGGACGGGCATTTTTGACTGATAGTGGCGAGAGGTTCTATCGCATACACGGTTGAAAACGAGTCTGGACAGAAGTGCGGGTAGAGAGATGGCCATAGCAATGGACGCGCGTCCGGAGCCGGCAAGATGCCAGCGCTCCCAGCAATGCATCGTGCGCTCGGCCTCCGGTGTCACAGCACCTTGTGCGGCATGAATACGCATGTTCGAGAAACGGTTGGCTGCGACGAGAATGCAGACGCGTTTTCAAAGGGGCATGATATCAGGCCTGTGTGGAAAGAGGGTGGCGGAAACTCTCGAGGTGATGACAGGCCGGAGGCCTATCCTCCGGGGGTTACTTTGAGGCGGATGAAACCTTTGCTGACGAGGCCTGGGGTGACGGTGATGGTGCCGTCGTAGTTGGTGGTGGTTTGTGCGGGAGGGATGTTGGTCCAGTTGATGAGATCGGGGGAGGACTGGGGCTGGATGGTCCCCCATTCGGTGAAAACGGTGCGGGGGCGATAGGTCATGGTGAGGGCACCGGATTGAAACTGGGGCTGTGGCATGGCGGGCTGATCGAGGGCGAATTCGATGCCGTTGGGGATGCCGTTGTTATTTGAGTCGGCGGTGAAGCTGCCGGTTTGACCTGAGGATGCCTGCCACTCGGTGAAGGGGATGTTGGGATCGAGGCCGAGGACGGTGGAGATGATGTAATCGTCGGTGAGCGGAGTGATGGCGGTGGAGGGATATTTGGCGTTGAAGGCATCGACGACCATCTGCGCGATCTTGGTGTGGGCGCAGGTGTTGGGATGGAAGCCGTCTCCGGAGAAGGTGTAGCGGGTGCGAGCATCGGCATCTGCCATGCGATAAAACTCGATGCCTTTGATGCGGAAGGGCTGGGTGATGATCGCCTTGGTGAAGTCGTAAACGTCGGGGACGAAGCCGATGTTTTGTGACTGGGCGTAGGCGGCGAGGTTGGCATTCAGTGCGTCCATGGCGGCGGTGACGCGGGCTGTCTTAATGGGGTCTGTGGGGTAGCCTGCTTGAATTTTCGGCGTGCAGCCGACGTGGGGAACGCTGACGAGGACAATGGGGACGGTGGCGTTTTGAGTGCGGACGAAATTGAGGATCCACTGGATGTTTCCAAGGGTGGTATTGGTGACGGAGACGTCCACGGTGCCATTGTAGAGGTTGGCGTAGTAGCTGTCGGCGTCGTTGCCGCCGGCGAAGATGACCACGCGCTGCACATCGGTGCGGAGCTGGCTCTTGAGCGTGTTGGTCCACCAGAAATTATAGATGCTGCTGAGCTGGTTGCGGATGTCTGTGGTGGTGGCGCCGGGGAAGGCCCAGTTGAAACGGTGGCCGGTGAGGCGGGGGTCGGAATAGGTGCTCCAGGTGCCGGTATCGAACCAGGCGGTGCGGTGCTGGTGGAGGGTCTCGATCCAGTTTCGTGCCTGCCAGGAGGCGGGATTGTTGGGATAGAGGGCGGGGAATTCGGCTTCGTATTCCTTGGTGAGGCTGTCGCCGATGACAAGGCATTGCTCCGCCCTGAGCGTGAGGCTCATGAGGAGGATGAGGGACAGAAGACGAAGCATGTTCCTTTTCAGACGGAAAAAACGCCTGAAAGTTCAGTGTGGGAGCAACAAATCGGCTCCGCTTTTTGCTGCGGCTGGAGGTTTTGAGAGGCTTGCCAGAGTGAACTAAAGTTCTCGACTACTTTATTCTACTTTCAGCACGCCGTTCATCACCATCCAGTGGCCGGGGAAGGTGCAGAGGTAGGGGTAGTCGCCTTTCTCTTTGGGGGCGGTGATGTGGATGGTGAAGGTGGACTGGGGATTCGTCATGTCGGTGTAGGCGAGGACGTCGGGGGAGTCGGGGACGTAGTGTTTGGCGAGGCCCTGGGGATCGGTGATCATGAGGTTAGCGAGGTTGCCGATTTTTTGCAAGGTGCCGGGCTTGGCGAGCATCCAGTTGTGCGGGACGACGTCGGGGTTTTTGAAGACGATGGTGAGTTTTTCGCCGGGCTTGGCGGTGAGCTTCTTCTGCACGTATTGGAGGCCGAGGGCGGCTTCGATGATCACTTCGCGGCCGCCTTCGCCTTTGGCCCAGGGGTTGGGCTTGGCGGATTTTGGCGCTTCCATGCCGATCTGTGCGGCGTGGTTGGTCTTGGCGATTTTGGTGTAGCCGGGGAATTCGGTGAAGGGTTCTGCCAGGGCGTGAGCGGTGAGGAAGATGTCGTGGCCGGTGGTCAGGTGCAGATGGATCTGGCTGGCGGTGACGATCTGCGGGATTTCGAGGAAGAGGGTTTTGCCACCGTCGAGCTTTTGCACGCTGTGGACTTCGAGAGGGTCGTGACCGGGGGTGTCGGCGTATTTCACGGAGTATTCGGGGGAGCCGTATTGGGCACCGTAGCGGTAGTTCCAGCATTGGGCGAAGCAGGTGGCGGTGTCGGCTTCTTTGACAGGCTGGTTGAAGCGGAGGACAACGCCGTTGTCGCGGGCTTCGAAGGCGATGGGGACGGGTTTCTCGCCGCCGGTGAAGCGGACGCGCTGGAAGCAGCCGTCCTTGGGTGTGTAGCTGCCCCAGCCCTGCATGCCATTGACGTAGAGGTGGCCGTCATTGGGATTGAAGCGGGCGCACTGCGGGCCGGAGTCGAAGTTGCCGCTGATCTTGAACGCGGCGGCCTGCCAGCGGCCTTTGACGTTCTGCCGCATGGCGAGCCAGGCGCCGCCGCCACCGGAGGAGAGGTGGATGAAATTGTCATCGCCTTTGAGCGAGGACCATTTGTCGCCGGAGATGAAGGCCTGGCTGCTGGCGCTGTTGTCCTCGCCGCGTGGCAGATAGAGGAGCACGGGTTCGGGGGGCTGGCCGTTTTTGGGGCCGCCTGCGCCGAAGTGAGCGCCGAGATTGTGGTCGAGCTCGATCTGGAAGATGGAGGAGGCGGGAGTCCAGTCGCCTTCTTGACCGCTGGTAGTGAGGAAGCGGCCGTCTGGAGAAATGCCGAGGCCATCGGGATTGCGGAAGCCGGTGCCGAGGACTTCCAGCTTGTCGTCGGGGCGGTAGCCATTGGTAATGGTGATGCGGCAAACGCCCTGGTTTCCAGAGGCGAAGTACCAGCGGCCTTCCTTGTCGGTTTCGAGGCCGACGATGAAGTCGTGGCCGCCAGGGGAGGTCTGCATGGCGTCGGTGATGCACTCGTAGAAGTCGGCTTCGTCGTCGCCATTGAGATCATGCAGGCAGGTGATTTGATCGCGGCCGAGGACGTAAAGTTTGTCCTTCACGATCTTCATGCCGAGGGGCTGGTGGAGTCCGGTAGCGAAGCGCTTCCAGCGGATCTTTTCGAGCTTCTCGTCGATGCCTTTTACCAGCCAGACTTCGCCGGTCATGGTGGCGATGGCGGCGGTGCCGTCGCTGAAGAAGTCGTGGGCGGTGATGAAGAAGAGGGTGCCGTAGGGGTTCTCGAAAGGGAGCTCGATGGTGTCGGTGGCGAAGGGCTGCTGGGTGCCGAGCTTGCCTTTGGTTTCGATCCACTTGGGCCATTGGGCGGGGCCGCCTTGGATGAGTTTGGCAAACTTCTCAGGATCCTGGTGTTCGTTTCTAGCGGTGGAAAGGAAGGGGCGGCCCTCGATTGAATACGAAAAAATGACTTCTTTGCCGTGCCGGTAGAAGCCGTGATAAACACCTGGGCCATCGGTTCCTTCGCTGACTATTTTTTTGACGACTTTTCCATCCATCGCAGCCCCGCCCATAAATCCGTGGCGTGCATCGTTGAGTTTGATAAAGCCCCCTGACCACACGATCGGGAATGTAAAAGTATCAGGGTCGAAGACAGCGGCTTGATCATCATAACGCACGCACACTGCTTTCGGAATCGTAACCCCCGCACCTTTGAAGACGCCGCTAAAGACCGAGCCGTGATCGCTGGTGGCGAAGCGGTTGTCTTTCCAGGTGACCTGGTCGTTTTGATTGCCCCAGTGGCCTTGCTGGCCGCCATCGAGGCCGGGGAACTGGGGGATGAGTTCGGGCAGGGGCTTCTGCTTCATGAACTGCAAAGCCTGCTTGCCGTAGAAGTCGAAGACGCGCTCGCGGTTTACGAATTCCTGCCAGTGAACGTTGTCTTCGGGGTGGAGGGGTTTGAGGTCGGGCTTGAATTCGGCGGGCTTCGGCGCGGGCGGCGGGAGGAGGGCTGCGAGGTTGTCGAAGTCCCAGAGGCCGAGGGTGTTGTCCATGCGCAGGCGTGGGCCGCCGACGCCCTTGCGCGGCTTCATGGCACCGCGTGAGAGGCGCACGTCATCGATGATGCCATCGCAGCCGATGCTGTGATCGACGAGGCTGCCGAAGGCGATGCCGCCTGCTGTGGAGTTGCCGGTGAGGGGTTTGATGGGCTTTTCCAGCACCTGCTTGCCATCGATCCAGAGGATGAGGTTGGTTTCGCTGATGCTGGCGTGAAGGTCGTGCCATTCGCCATCGCAGATGTTGACCTGGGAGTCGAAGTCGCCGCCGCGGCCGGGCATGTAGAGGGCGAGGGTGCCGCGCTTGGCGTGGGTGTAGAGTTCCCAGTGGGTGGCGGAGGATTTGGCGTCTGAGGCGATGAGGATGTTGTAATGATCTTTGCCGGTGAGCTTGGCGCGGCACTCGATGGTGAGGGGCAGCGAGCGGAAGGATTCGTTGTCCTTTTGGAAATAGCTGCCTTTGAGGGCATTGCCGAATTCCTTGCTGAGAGAGGGCACGCTTTCGCCAACGACGGTGAGTTTGGTGGTGACGGCGGGAGCGGCGGGTTTGTCGGTCCAGGTGCGGTATTTGGGCTTGGGGCCGGGGGGATTGTCGTCGAGCTGCGGGATGAGCCAGGCGAGGCCGTCGAGGTTGTCGAGGAGTCGGCCTTCGGCGTCTTCGTTGGTGTGATTGAGGATGCCGATGGGGCCGCTGTAGCCGCTGGCGCGGACGATGCGCAGGACCTTTACATCTTCCGTGCCGACACCGAGCGGGAGGATCTTGCGGCCTTTGGCTTCGCCGTCGATGTCCATGCCGTTGAGGTTGAAGCAGAGCAGATGCGGAAGCATGCGCGGCAGGATTTTGGCGAGGCGGTCGAGATGGCCGTGACCGTGGTGGAGGTTGTACACCATGCCGATGTTTTTGATGCCCTTGGCTTTCAGGGCCTCCACGATGGCGATGGCGTTTTCGGGTTCACCGTACCAAGCGCCGTGATTGTAGAGAGCGACCGGGCAGCCGAGGGGGGCGGCGGCTTCGCAGATGGGCTGCAGACGAGCGACTTCCTTGTCGATGCGTGTCTGCTGATCGGCCGCGTCTTTGACTTGGATGGCGCCGCCGTTGCCATTCACCCAGAGCTGAGGGTGGACGTTGTGGCGCTTGAAGAGTTCGAGGGTTTGTTTTGCCTCGTCATTGAGCGTGGTGGGGAACCACCAGCCCATGAGCTCGATGTGGTGTTTTTTGAGGGCGTTCAGTTCTTCGTCCCACTGCGGGATGTGTTCCTTGCGGTAGTCATAGACGAATTTTTTGACGCCCATTTTTTCGAGCATGGCGGCGCGTTCTTCGGGGCCGCGTTTGGCTTTGTCGAAGGGGACGATGCACCAGGCGGCGAGGTTGGATTTTTCGAAGAGGTCGGCGGATCTCACCACAGAACACACGGAATACACAGAAAGGGTCAGCAGAAGCAGCAGGCGTTGTTTCATGAATGGATCGGAAGATCAGTTTTCGAGCGTGACGTCATACACCAGCCGGAGCGTTTCGCCTTTGGGGATGGTGAATGGGGTAGGTTTCTTTTTGGCGTCGGGGGTGCCGGTGGGATTGATGACGAGGGCGCCGTAGTCGCGGGCGTGGCTCCAGCTTGGGCGGGAGGATTCACTGGCGGAGGGAGTGATGCGGATGGCGGCGGTGTCGGTGCCGTAGCGCCACCATTGTGCGGGCTGGCCCCAGCATTGTTTTTCATCACGCTGGCCGTTGCTGTTGGTGATGTGGCCGGTGCCGGTTTTGACGCAGAGTGCGCCGGGCAAACGGATGCCGATGCCCGCTTCTTCCTGGGCGGCGATGGTGATGTCGTGGTCGGTGCTGCCGAGCTTGGTGTCCCAGTGGAGGGCGACGGTTTTGTCCTGGAGAGAGAAGGAGTAGGTGGTGGTGTCGCGGCAGATTTCATCGCCTTTGGCGCTGAGCCAGCGGTTGGTGACGGAGAAGCTGTGATCGGTGATGTCTTTGATCTCGGCTTGCACGACGCGGCCTTCATTGCGCCAGAAGTCGGTGCCATTGATGCCGCCGAAGGCGAGCCAGAGGCCAGGGTGCATGTCGGGGTGATCCTGGGGTTCCTCTTTTTGAGGTGGGAAGCTGCGGGTGAGCTGCACGCCGGCGCGGTTGCGCAGGTTCATCCAGAAGGGGCGCTTCACATCGGGATGGCGAGTGACGTATTCGGCGACGGGCTTGCTGTTGTAGAGCACGCGGAGTTTGGTTTCGTGTTCTTCGATGCAGAAACCTTTCACGGCATCGCCATGGAAGCGGAGGGGATTGGAGTCGGGGACGGGGGTGACTTCGGAGCCGTCTTTTTTATGAGGGCTTTTTTCGGCGGTTTTGTTGTCCGGCTTTTTATCGGACTTTTTGGACTGCTGCTTCGCGCCTGCTTTTTGGGTGAGGAGCCATGCGGCGATGTCGGCGCTGTTTTGGGCGCTGAGCACGGCGCTGAAGGGAGGCATGGCGGAGATGGGCAGGGTCTCGTGCTTGATGATGTCTGCGCGCATGATGCGAGCGCGCTGGCCGGTGATGAGGCCGAGGGTGACGGCGAGGCCGCTTTCGTCGAGCAGCACGCCGGTTTGTGTGCCAGCGGCGGTGGTGACGACGTGGGAATTGAAGCCTTCGGTGATGACGGCGCTGGGGTCGAGGATGGACTGCAGCAGGTGCTTGGCATCTGCACGGTCGCCGATGCCGGTGAGGTCGGGGCCAAACTGGTTGCCGCGTCCAGAGATGTGATGACACAAAATGCAGCCCGCTCCTGCCTGATGCAACGCGAGAAGACGGCCGCGCTCGACATCGGCGGTGGGCAGCGCGGCCATGGCGGCCTCCAGCGTGGTGGGGGTGGTGATGGGTTCGCGTGCGGGTGGTGTGCCGGTGATGGGGGCGATGTTGGCGGTGTTCACGCCAAGGCCCCGGAGCTCGATCTTCTGGCCTGCGCCGGTGTTCATCTTGATCCAGTGCTCGGCGAGATGGCGGGTTTCTTTGTCGGCGTCTGAGAGAAGGGGTTTCACGCCTTCTTCGGTGAGAGCGCCGTCTTCGAGAAGGGCAAGGAGGGCTGCGCGACGAACGCCGCCGCGTGAGTCGGTGAGAAGCTGCTTCAGCTTAGCGGTGCCGGCGAGATCGCGCAGCGCGCGCCAGGCGCTGTAGAAGGTAAGGCGGTCGGTTTCGTTTGCGGCGACTTCGATCAAGGCGGGGACGTTTTCAGCGCGATGGGATTGCCAGAGAGCCTGAACGGCTTCGAATCGGGTGCGGGCGTCGTTGGCTTTGGTCAGAGCGATGGCGGCGGGAGAGAGCGGGGCGCGGGCGAGGATGCGGAGGGATTGGATGCGAAGATTGCCGGGTGTTTGCAGGGCGGACTCGAAGAAGGCGGTTTCGCCCAAACGGCCCAAGGCCCATGCGGCCCAGGTTTGCTGGCGGGTGGTGAGCTTGTCGCTTTGAAGGGCTGCGATGAGTTCCTGTTTGGCGCTGTTGCCACGGCGGATGATTTCCTCCTGAGCATCGACGGTTTGCGCGGGAACAGGGCTGGCCAGGGTGGAGATCAATTCGGTGATGGACTGATCTTTGAGGGGCTTGGTGGGGAGAGTGTTCTTCGCTGCATTTTTTGCGGTGATGCGATAGACGCGGCCTTCGCTGGTCATGTTTCCGGAGGAATCGTACTCTGCGCCGTAGCCGCGGCTCCAGCTCATGCAGTAGAGTGCGCCGTCAGGGCCGAAGGAGATGTCGGTGGGACGGAAGAGGGATTTGCCGCCGGAGATGAAGGGTTCCCATTCGCCGCCTTCGCATTGCATGAGTGCGCCGTTCCATTTCGGTTTGAAAATTAAGGTGGTTTTGCGCAGCCAGTCGTTGATGAAGAAGACGCCGTGATGCGAGCCGAGATCGCCGAAGGTGACGCCGGTGCCGCTGCCGTGAAACACATCGTGACTGAGGGGGACGGTGGGCAGGTGGTCTTCGCCGGTCCATGAGCTGCTCCAGGGATGATTCCAGCCGAAGTGTGCGCCGTGGAAGGGCATGAAGACGCGGTCGCCTTCGTTTTGATCGTTGTCGGTGCCGATCCAGTTGAAGGCGTCGTCCATGCCGATGTCCCAGGGATTGCGGAAGCCGCGGGAGACGATTTCGAGATTGGCGCCCATGTCATCGCAGCGGAGCACGCCGCCCATGAGGCCCCAGTCGTCTTTGGGATCGTGGTAGGTGTGTTTATATGTGGCGGCGGTGAAGGTCTGCGGCTTGGTTGCGGGCGTTTGCGTGGGCTGGCCGAAGAGTTCGCGGAAGGGGGGTGGCGCGATGCGGTCTGGGTTCTTGGGATCGTTGAGTCCTTTAGAGTTGCCCTTGCTCATGTAGAGGCGGCCATCGGGTGCCCAGACGAGGCCGTGGAGACCGTGCTCGAGATTGCCGAGGTCGGTGAAGACTTTGATGTATTCATCGGCCACGTCATCGCCATCGATGTCGCGCACGACGGTGAGGTCGGGTGAATTGGCGATCCACAGATCGCGGCCATGCCAGGCGAGGCCCTGGATGGCATTGAAGCCGGTGGCGAAGGTGTGAGTTTTGTCGGCTTTGCCGTCGCCGTTTTCATCGGTGACGATGACGACGCTGTCGCCGGGGGTGTCGGGCTTGGGATTGCGATACTGCGGACCCATGCCGATGCAGAGGCGGCCTTTGGCATCGAAGGCCATGGAGCAGGTCTGGCGGACGAGCGGCTCCTGCGCGAAGAGAGAGACTTCGTAGCCGGAGGGGACAGATGGCAGTGCTTTTAAATCCGCGCCGGTATCCACCATGTCCGCGTGGAGGGAGGAGAGGGCCAACAGCGGCAGGATGGATTGGATGGGCTTCATGAGCGGCTACTTGGCGTAGTTCTGCCACTGGGCATCGATCCATTTGGCATCGGGGGCGCCGTCGAAGACGAGGATGCGATATTTGGAAACGTAGGGTTTGCCGGACTCGATGGACCAGTCGCCGTTCTGGGAGGGGGCGATGCAGAGCTGGGGGTTTTTGGGGTTGAGGCGGAGGGGCTGGGGGAAGCGGAAGTTCGAGGGATGAATGAGGATGACCATGCCGGTGGGTGCGCCATCGACCTGACCGCCGATGTGGACCCATTTGCCCTTGGTGGAGTCGCCTTTGGCGCGGTCGTGGCCTTCGCTGGTGAGCATGGTCACGGCTTCGACGGGATTCCAGGCGAGATTGCCGCGCACGCCGAGGCCGCCGTAGTGGTAGGTGGGGAGTTTCAGCGCCTTGTCGGTGGCGCATGTCTGCGTGCTGGTGAGGTCGATGATGTTGGCGGGTTTGCCGTCGAGATCTTTTTGCGAGACTTCGACATTCCAGGTTTCATTGAGGACCTTTTGATCTGGGGCATGGCTGTGATCGAGGAAGAGGTGCTGGCTGATGAAGCCACCGACGTCGGGGCCTCCCCAGCTTTTGTCGAGTTTATCGAAGCGCACTTCGGCGAGGATTTGATCGCCGCTTTTGTTTTTGCCTTCGCCTTTGCCCTGGTTCCAGAAGTCGGGGTGGGAATCGCCGAATTCGGTTTTGGTCCAGGCGAGCCAGATGCCGCGGTGCCAGCGGTGGTCTTCGGGGTGATTCCCGGTGACGAGCTTGCCGCTGGGGGAATAAACGGGATGAAGATGCGCGCCGTGTTTGAAAACGGGGGCCACGCCTTCGGGGACATCGCCGGCTTCCATTTGGTAATCACAGATGGCTTTGCCACCAGTGGTGAAGTGCAGGACGGAGCCCTGCTTTTCCACCTGAATATCGGCGGCGAAAGCGGGGGCGGCGAGGAGGGCGGCGAGGAGAAGGGTTGGCTTCATGACGATGGAACGAGCCGGGGCGTCACAAACTCGCAGGCTTTACGAGGGTTCCGGCTTTCACCACGCCGCCCTGCATGACGGCGAGGAGGTTGTCGCGGTTTTCGAGGATGGAGATGTCCTGGAGAACATCGCCAGCGACGACGAGGACGTCGGCGAGTTTGCCGGGTTCGAGGGTGCCGATCTCCTTTTCGCGGCCCATCATCTTCGCGCCGCCGAGAGTGGCGCACTTGATGGTGTCGAGCGGGGAGAAGCCGACGTAGTTGACGAAGAAGGTGAGTTCCTGTGCGTAGGTGCCGTGGGGCGTCCAGGCGAAGCCGTAGTCGCCGCCGAGGCCCATGGTGCCGCCGGCTTTGAGGACTTTGCGGCAGCTTTCAGCACCGGCCTCGAGGGTCTCCTGGTGGCCGTCGAGCACGCGCTGGGAAAGGCCGAATTCTTTGCCGCGCTGCACGCTGAACAGTTCGAAGCCGAGGCCGGGACACATGGGGACATTGCGTTTGAGCAGGAGGTCGAGGCATTCGTCGTCCATGAAGGTGCCGTGCTCGATGGCGTCGTAACCGGCTTTGAGCGCGTTGCGGATGCCTTCGGTGGCGCGGCAGTGGCCGGTGACTTTGAGGCCGTGATTGTGCGAAGTGGCGACGACGGCGTGCATTTCCTCGAAGGTCATGCAGAGCGTGTGGTGGTCGTTGATGTCGGGAGAGGCGGCATCGCCGGTGGGGTAGGTTTTCACCCATTCGATGCCGTCTTTGACGAGCTTGCGCACGGCGGTGCGGGCCTGCTCGGGTCCGTTCACGATAAAGACGATGCCCTCCATGCCGATGCGGCGGTAGTCGGGGTTCCAGTCCATGAGACCACCGGCGCCGCAGATCTCGCGGCCACTGGCGCTGAGGCGCGGGCCGGGGATCATGTCTTCCTCGATGGCCTTCTTCATCCACACGTCGATGTTGTGCAGGCAGCCGCCGCTGCGTGCGGCGGTGTAGCCGCATTCGAGCGCGGTCTTGGCATTCACGGCGGATTGCAGGGTTACGTATTCGACGGGGAACTTGATGTCGAGATCCTGCAGCTCGGAGACATTGAAGTAGGTGAGGTGGATGTGCGCCTCGATGAGCCCCGGCATGATGGTGCCGCCCTTGGCGTCGATGATGCGGGCATCGGGAGCCGGAGGCGCATCTGCGGCGGGCCCGGCGTAGGTGATGAGGCCGTCGGTGATGATGAGGGCGGCATTGGGGATGGCGGGTTTGCCGGTGCCGTCGATGAGCTGGCCGTTTTTGACGACGGTGGTGCCTGGTTGGAGCTTCATGGTGCGCGGATGCTATCGCTTCGCTTTGTGCCTGGATAGAACAGAAACGGCAGGGCGTGGAATATTCGCGGCAGCGTATTTTTCGCGATAAGCTCCCGGCGTGAGCCCGGTGACGCGGCGGAAGGCGCGGGTGAGGTGGCTTTGGTCGGCGAAGCCGCAGCGGAGGCTGATGGCGGCGATGGATTCGCGGGTGTCCACGAGGAGGCGGCAGGCGGTTTGGATGCGGAGGCGTTTGAGGTATTGCTGCGGGGGCAGGCTGTATTCGCGGAGGAAGCTGCGCTCGAAGGCGCGGGGGGACATGCCGACGGCGCGGGCCATGTCGGTATTGGTGACGGATTCGCCGAGACGGCGGGTCATGAGGGCGATGACGACGCCGAGGCGGATGTCGCTGCGCTGGTCGATCTGGGTGGCATCGAGCACACGAGTGATGCCGGCGGTGCCGATGATGCGGCCGCGGGGAGTGCAGACGGGGCGCTTGGTGGTGAAGCACCAGGAGGCGGTGTGGTCAAAGCGGCCGACGAGTTCGAGGCGGCCCTGCACGGTTTGTCCGGCGAGGACGGCTTCATCGCCTGCGCGGAAATGGGCAGCGAGGTGAGGAGGAGAGAGGTCGTCATCGGTCTTGCCCAGCACTTCGCTGAGCTGGTGCATGCCGTAGTTGAGGAGGAAGGTGCGGTTGACCCAGAGGTAGCGGCGTTTGGCGTCTTTGATCCAGGCCTGCACGTCGGGGAGGACGTCGAAGAGATCGCGCAGGGCTTCGATGGCGGAGGTGGCGGCGGCATCGGCTTTCACGGTGGGAGAGTAGCGCGCCTTCGTGGGGCGCGAGCATGAAAAAAGCGGAGCCGCAGGGTGCAGCTCCGCTTTGGAAAGGGGGGAATGATGATTACTGACGGACTTCCTTGATGTGCTTGTCAGGGGCGGCGTCGAAGGTGGCTTTGCTGGCGGCATCGGCGAAGGCGACCTGGCGAGAGTAGGTCACGGTCTTGGAGGCGTCGGATTTCTTTTTGCTGAGGGGGCACTGGCCAGCGACTGCGTTGAGGATGTTGTTCAAGTAGCCTTTAGGGGCGGCGGTGAACTGGGCTTTGCAGCGGTCGCAGCAAACGGCGACGGTCTTGGAGTAGGTGCTGGTGATGGAGGGATTGGCGGGCTTGCCGGAGATGGGGCAGACGGTGTTCAGGGGCTCGGCAGCGGAGGCAAAGCCGGTCAGCAGGCTGAGAGCAGCGATGAGGGTGAGGAGGTATTTCATGGGGCGGAAAGGTAGGAAGGGGATACTCGGATACGAATTCACGGATTTTGCGCAACAGAAACTTTATCTTGGGGAAAAGGAGAGGCGCTCGTGCACAAGAATAAAGCGCTTATTTGACACTAATAGGCGGCAAGCCTAGCTTGATTGAAGTTTGCTCTCCGCGATGGAGAGCAAAAAAGGAAAACCGGGTTCACGCCATGACCTGTTCTCTGACACGTGCGACATGGCCCGTCCCTCAACTGCCGATATGATGAACCTTTATGTGAGCAATCTTCCTTACACCATGACGGATGAGGAACTGCAGGGCACGTTTGCCACCTATGGCCATGTTTCCAACGCCCGAGTGGTGAAGGATCGCGAGAGCGGTCGTTCGCGCGGCTTCGGCTTTGTGGAAATGCCCGTGGAAGCGGAAGCGCTGACGGCGATCAATGCGCTGAATGCGAAGGATGTCGGAGGGCGCCCATTGCGAGTGGTGGAGGCGCGGCCCAAGGAGGATCGCCCCGCGAGAAGCTTCGGCGGTGGCGGTGGCGGAGGAGGAGGTGGTGGTGGCAAGCGCGATCAGCGTGACGGGTGGGACCGCTCCAAGAGGAGTTAACGTCCACCATTCATGCTGCGCGACTGAGCGGCAAATTCATCGAAGATCCCTGGCTGCCGGAGCTTATAGAATGGCTCTGTGCCTGTGCCATCATGAAAAAGCCATTGCTCCTGCTTCTGCTCGCGTGTTGTGCCACGCTGAATGCCGCTGAACTGCGGGTGGATCCCAAGGGACAGGCGCCGGATTTCAAGACCGTGGGTGAAGGCATGGCGGCGCTGAAGCCGGGCGATACGCTGACGATCATGCCGGGCGAGTATTGTGAAGCGATCCAGACGACGGTCAGCGGAACGGCGGAAGCTCCGATCACGATCCGGGCGTGGCGGGCGGGTACGGCGGTGATGCGTGGCGATGTGGAGCTTGCTGGCTTCAAGCCTGCGCCGGGGCTGGGGCATGTGTTTGTGACTGCGTGCAAGCAGCGCGTGGAGAGCGTGGCGGAGCGGAGCACGCTGCGCATGCTGGAGCCGAAGCTGAGCACCAGCGAACTGGAGATGACGCTGGGCAGCTACTACCAGGATGGAAAAAACGGGCTGCTGTATGTGCATACGACCGACTCACAGCCGCCGGAGGCGCATGCGCTGTGCGCCTCTGTGACCAATGCGTGCGGGATGGTGTTTGATGGAGCGATGGGCATTCGGCATATCGTTGTCGAGGGGCTGGTGTTCACGGGTTTCAGCCATCTGGACTATGACATTCAGCATGGGTCGCGGACGCGGTGGGGGCTGATGTTCAAGAACGCGGAGCACGTGACGGTGCGCCGGTGTGCGGCTTATCTGAACAGCGGCGGCATTCATTTTCTGGGCGGTGGTCAGGGCTGCGTGGTGGAGGACTGCCAGGCGTTTGCGAACTGGTCGCGTCATGTGGACATTGGCAACAACATCAACGGCTGGGGTGTGAGCGGGACCACGTTCCGAAGGAATCGCGTGGAGGGATTCATGCCTGAGTCTGGAACGAGCAAGCATGACATCACCTTCTACAGCGGCGGCAACGGCTGTGTGATGGAGGACAATGCCGCCATACATGCGGGGGTGATGATCAAAGGCGGTTTTGAGGATGCCATCCAGCGTGGCAATGTGGCCACGGGGCATAAGTTTTATCGCAAGCCGGACAGCACGAACCTGGAACTGCCAAGCACTCCCGGTGTGAAGGAGCGCGAGCTTTTTGCGGATGCGCTGAATCATGATTTTCGGCGTCAGGGAGCTGAAGCCGGTGTGTTTTTTGTTTCGCCTTCAGGCGATGATGCGGCTGCGGGGACATCCATCAAGCAGGCGTGGCGCACGCTCAAGCATGCGGCCGGAGCTGCGGAGCCTGGCAGGACGATTTACATCCTTGCTGGCGATTATGCGGAGCCGCTGGAGATTGGGCGCAGCGGAACGGCGGACAAGCCGGTGCGTTTTGTGCGGCATGGGCTCGATCGCGTGGTGGTGAGAGGCGTGGAGATCCGAGGGGCGTACATTGAGATCGAAGGATTGGAGGTGAGGGAGGGTGTGCACGCAGCCGATGGAGCGGGGCTGCGCATCAAGAACTGCCTCATGGCCGGTGCGAAGTTTGAAGGGGTGAGCGGGCTGAGTTTTGAGCACAATCTGGTGCGTGAAAATGGGCTGAGCCTAGTGAAGTCGCCGCAGGCCACGGTGGCGGCCAACGTGCTGGAAAAGAAGGAGGGAGTTGTGGTGGATGAGATCTCCCGCGACGGGCTTTGGGCAAATGCGAACCACTTTGCCGATCAGGTGGATCTTGGGATTGGCGCGGATGAGGTTTTGAAGCCGGGATCGCCGTTGATTGGCCGTGGTCCTCTGGCGAGCGTGATCGGGCCCTTTCAACGGTTCACGGTGAAGCGACCGCTGCCGATTGAAAACGTGGTGGTACATGAGGTGGGAGACACGACGGCCACCGTGGAATGGTGGACGCCCACGCAGGCGGCGCAGACGACTTTTGAATGGGGGCCAGATGCCAGGTGCAGCAGCCAAATGCAGCCACGACGCGGGACCTTTCATTCGGTGAGTCTTTCCGGCCTGAAGCCGGGCACCGCGTATTTTTTCCGTGCTGTGCCACGCGGACTGGATGACGAGATGCTGTTTGCTCCGCACATGGTGGATCGCAAGATGGCGGGAGCTGAGCTGGCTTCTGCGCCGCAATCATTCACGACGCTGCCAAAGCGGGAGGCGCCACGCACGCTTCACGTGGCGGTGACGGGTGATGATTCGAACGGCGGCCTTTCCGCGCAGCGTGCGTGGCGGAGTGTGGCGCATGCTGCCGACCAAGTGCGAGCCGGGGACACGGTGCTGATCCATGGAGGGACGTATGAGGAGACGGTGAATGTGCGCAGCTCAGGCAGCGCGGAGGCTCCCATCACCTTTTGCGCAGCGCCGGGGGAAGTGGTGTGGATGGACGGGAGCACTCGTTTCCGCGGGACGGCCTTCCGCCTGGAGAACAAGCACTGCATCCATCTTGACGGGCTGCGCTTCCGCCATTTTCGCTTTGGATCTGGCGCGAAGCCGATCATCGACATTGAAGGTGGCTCTGGGCATGTCGTCCGGCGCTGTTTTCATGACGGGCGGGAGCTGGACGGTTATGTCGGCACGCTGGTGGCGGCGTCTGAGTGCGAGGGGCTGCTGGTCGAGAACACGGTGATGATCAACGGTATGAACGAAGGTGTCTCGGTTTCGCGCTGCCCGGGGGTGACGGTGAGGCACTGTGTGTTTTACAACAACTTCATCCGGGCGCTTTCCGCCTGGCAGTATGAGCCGTCGTATCTGGTGCATTTCTCGCACAATCTGGTGTGCGACAGCATTCCGCAGAAAGTGAACAATGCGCTGCTGCGTCTCTCGCATCTGGACTGCCTGAGATCTGACCACAATGTCTTCTTCACGCGGATCGCCGGAGATCAGCGGCGGATTGTGGAGACGGCAGACATCGGCGGCAAGCGTGTGGGGCATCAAGACCCGGCGACCTATCGCGGAGAGAACCTGGTGCTGGCCGAGGTGCAGAAACTGGTGGGGCAGGAGAAGGGAACGCGGTTCGGGAACCCTGGCATCGCGGCTGTGGGCGAGTTGATGCCGCCGAAGGCGATTCCGAGCGAGTGGGCGAAGGCGGAGCTGGGCCGGAATGGGAGCGAGTTTGCGCCGCTGGGTTTTAAAGACTTTATCCCGGCGGAAGGCAATCCGCTGGCGAAGGCGGAGGATGGGAGCGCGGTGGGGCTGGAGCCGGCGGCGTTTCGGTGAGGACTGATTTACAACGCAGCTCTGGAGCAAAGCGGAAGCAGCCGAAGGCAAATGAGAAGAACACAGAGATGAGATTTGAAATTCATTCTCTGTGATCTCCGAAACTGCTTTGTTTTGATGAACTCCTAGCGCTTCGGCTGATACTTCGGATAGCGCTGCTTGAGCTGATCCATCATTTGTTTGGCCTTGGCGGCGTCTCCGGCTTTTTCGAGAACCTGGGCGGCTTTGTAGAGAGCCTCTGGAGTGACGTCCGGATCCTCGAAGACCTGGCTGGGGACGGCATACTTGGCGGCGGCGCTCTTCCATTTGCCCACGGCAGCATCCTTCTGGCCTTCTGCGGCGAGTTTGTCTCCCTGAGCGGCATAGATGTCGCCTTCAAGGGTGAGGAGCTCGGCCTGGAGCTTGCCGTCTTTGACAACCTGGAGGGCATCCTGGGCAGCCTGATCGGCTTCATCAAAGAGGCCTTTGCCAAGCTGTGCGCGGCCTTTGGTGAGAAGGGCGCGGGCGCGGGCGGCGCTGTCGGGGTTGGACTTGAGGAAATTGTCCGTGGCCTGGATGCTGGCGTCGTACTTTTGATTGTGGAACTGCGCCATGCCGAGGTAGTTCCAAATAATCGGCTCGGTGTTTTCGGGGGTCTGCGGAGTGACGGCGAGCTCGAGGAAGCGGGCGGCGCGCTTGAAGTCGTCACTGCTGTAAAGCTTGAGGCCGAGCCATTTCAAAATGTTCGGGGGCACCTGGCCGTCGGGTTTGGAGAGCAGATAGCTGTCGATGGTCTTTGCAAGGTTGTCGGCGTTCTGGCGGGCGTAGTCGCAGAGGATGATGAGCTGGCTGGATTTTTCGAGGTAGCCTTTGCTGTCGAGCTCGATGGAGCGGCGCAGGGCGGGAACGGCTTTGTCGTAGATCTTCTGGTCGAAATTGCCTCGACCGATGCCGTAGTAGGCCTGGGCGGCGGCGGTGGTGTTGGGGAATTTTTTCAGCAGTGTTTCGAAGGCGGTGATGGTCTCCTTGGGGTCCTTCTGCTCCATGGCGATGAAGCCAAGCTGAAGCCAGGAGAGCTCGCATGCGTCTGATTTGGGGAACTCCTTGGTGACGTGTTCGAAGTCTGCCTTCGCCTTGGGCAGGTCCCGGGCGTCCCGATTGGCGAGGCCGCGGCGAGCGTAGGCTTTGGGGGCAAGCTCGTGGGTGGGATTTTCGTTGATGAAGCGGGTGAAGGTACCGACGGCTTCCTGATGGCGCCCGGCCTCTCCCTGAGCCCAGCCCATGTTGAAGAGGGTGCCGGGGCGCAGTTTTTCGGGCAGCTTTTCGAGGTTGACGTCATTGTAGCTGAGCGCGGCCTGCTTGTAGTCGCCTTTGTTGAAGTAGAAGTCTGCGCGGATGAGGCGCGCCAGCGCGAGGTACTCGTGGTCGGCGTGCTTCTGGGAGTGACGGGTTATGAAGGCGGTGGAGAACTCGCCGAGGTCCTTGTCATTGAGCAGATAGAAGCAGTAAAGCTTCCAGTAACCGGCATCAAATGCCTCCTCGGAATCGGGATGGTACTGCTCGATGAGAAGGTAAACTTCGACAGCGCGGGCGTAGCTTTTGCGCATGCGGTAGGCATGGCCGACGAGGAGGAGCATCTTGGCGCGCGATTCGCCCTGCGGCAGGATCTCGGAGTTCTTGTTGTAGTAGTCGATGACGCCATCGTAGTCGCCTTTGGCATAGAGGGCCTGGATGATGCCGACGAGGGAGATGCCGCGGTTTTGCTCGCTCGTTTCCGGCATGCGCAGGGCCTTTTCAAACATGGCGATGGATTCGTCAGGCTTCTTCAGTTCGGCATAAAGCACGGCGGCGCGGATGCTGGCCTCGGCGATAATGGCCCGGTCAGTGCTGGACTTGACGAGTTCATCAAAGATGGGCAGGGCTTCGGCGCGCTTGTCCTGGCCGAGGTAGATGCTGCCGAGCGTGAGCAGGGCGGTCTCGCGGAACTGGTTCTCCCACTGGGCGTCCGACTTCACCGCGATGACGGTGGTCAGAGCGGCGGCCTGCTTGGTCTTGTCTCCGAGCATGCCATAGGCGCGGCTTTTGTGGTAGGCGGAAGCGACGCGTACAGGAGTGCTCTTGGTCTTGGACTCGCAAAAAGCGAAGTACTTGGCGGAGTCTGCAAACTTGGAGTCATTGAAGAGCATGGCTCCGAGGCGGTAGGCGGCGGAGGGCGCGCCTTCGCTGGAAGGGTAGCGGTTTACGACCTCCTCATAATAACCGCCGGCCTGCTTGAGCTGGTTTTGATTTTTGTAGCACTCGCCGATGCGGAAGAGGGCATCCGCGACCTGCCTGCCGCCGGGGTATTGCTGCAGGTATTTGGCATAGGACTGCGCGGCCATGCCCCACTCCCCGCGATCATAGGCGAGGGTGGCAAAATCGTACATGTCATCGTCCGGTCCCTTGGTTTTGGGGGGAAGCGCCTTGGGCGCCGCCGCACCGTCGGGGACAGGCTGGGCCTTCGGGGGCGGTGCCACGGGGATGGCCTTTGGCACTGGCGCGTCATCCGGCACCGGGAGTGCGCGCGGCGGAGCAGGCTGCTGCGCGAGGGAGGAGAGGGTGACCAGGCAGAAAAAGGCTGGCAGCAGGCGGGGCGCATGACTGCGCGTGGTGGTTGGGAACATCGCGGCGGTCATCTCACTTGGGCGTGGCAGCAGGTTGGTCGGCAGCGTCAGGTTTGCGCGTGGCGAAGGCGATGTTCCAGATGCCGGCCTTCTGGCAGGTGTCCAGCACGCGGATGACGTGCTGATAATTGACAACTTCATCGCCGCGCAGGATCACGGCCTGGTCCTTGTAGAGGGAGACGATGTTCTTCAGCTTCACCAGCAGCTCGTCGGTGTTGAACTTCTGGCCGTTGACGAGGATCTCGCCGTCTTTTTTGATGTTGATGATGATCTCGCCGACGTTGCGGTCCTTCTTTTCCTCCCCCTCCTCCGCGGCGGGCACGCTGACGTCCATGACCTGCTCCTCCTTGGCATACTGGAAGGTCACGGCAAAGAAAATGACGAGCAGGAACAGCACGTCCACGAGCGGCGCGAGCTGCATGGGCGAGGGTTCGATGGAGTGCTGTTTGCGGAAGTTCATCGCGGGTGGAGATCGTGCCTTTTAGTTGCTCCCGACGGCACGCGCGGCGCGCTTGTACTGCACGGCCAGGAGGGCCATGAGGTGCGTGGTGGCGGCTTCCATCTCGGAGATGAGGCGGTTCGTTTTGCCACGGAAGATGGCGTAGAACATGAGGGAGGGAATGCCGATGACGAGACCGGAGGCCGTGCAGAGAAGGGCCTCGGACACGCCCTGGGCCAGGCCGAGCTGGTTGGAGCCGCCGACGCCTTTGCCGGAGATTTCATGGAAGGTGGTGATCATGCCCAGCGTGGTGCCGAGCAGGCCAAGCATGGGGGCGATGGCGCCGACATCGCCGAGGTAGGCGATGCGGGCGAGCAGCAGGCTGGACTGGCGATTGCCCTCGGCTTCGGTCACTTCCTTGACCTCTTCGAAGCTGGCGGTGGGGTTGCGTGTGGCGAAGTCGAGGGTCTTGGAAGTGATGCGGGCGATGCACTCGTTGCGGCGGTTGCACACAGCCAGCAGGCCCAGATAGTCCTGTTTGCGGATGAGGGCGTCGGCGGAGTTCATGAAGGCATCGCTGACGACGGTGCCCTGGCGGACGGTGAAGCCGAAGAGGACGATCATGAAGAAGGCGATCATGGAAAGGATGATCAGCGGGTAGGCCATGACGCCGGTGCGTTTGACGAAGCCCTGGAAGGTCAGCACATCAGCGTAGGGGTTGTCTTCGTCCGAGGCGGGAGCAGGGGTGGTAACGGTGGCACCACGGGCGGCAGGGGAGGGCTGCTGGGCCTGGGCTTGGCTGAGGTTCATCGTGAAGATGAGCGCCACCAGCGCGGCCAGGGCGAAGAGGATTTTTCGGTGCATGAGGCGGCGATTGTAAACGTATGCGCCAGCCTTGCAAGGGGCCGGTGGCTGGCTTTCCCGAACCGGTCAGGCCAGCAATTCCCGCACCACTTTGCATTCGTTCACGCCGGTGAGGCGGAAATCGAGTCCAGCGTAGCGGTAGGTGAACTTTTCGTGATTGAAGCCCAGGATGTGCAGGATGGTGGCGTGCAGATCGTGCACATGCACCGGGTCCTCCTGCGCGGCGAAGCCGAATTCGTCCGTGCTGCCGTGGGTGTAGCCGCCGCGGACGCCGCCGCCAGCCAGCCACATGGTGAAGCCGTAATGGTTGTGGTCGCGGCCGTGCTGCTTGCCGGCATTGGCACCGGGAGTGGGAAGCTCCACGGCCGGGGTGCGGCCAAATTCGCCGCCCCACATCATGAGCGTCTCGTCCCAGAGTCCGCGCTGCTTCAGGTCGCTCATGAAAGCGGCCATGGCACCGTCGGTCTGGCTGCCTAGTTTCCGGTGTTCGAGGATTTCGTCGTGGTTGTCCCAGGGCTGGCCTGCGCCGGTCCAGAGCTGGATGAAGCGCACGCCGCGCTCCAGGAGCCGACGGGCGATGAGGCACTGGCGGCCAAAAGCGTGGTCGCCGTACATTTTTCGCAGGGATTCCGGCTCCTTCATGATGTCGAAGGCGTCTGTGGCCTCCATCTGCATGCGGTAGGCCAGTTCGTAGCTCTGCACACGGGCCTCCAGAAGCTGGTCGCGGTCCTGGGCCACCAGATTGCGCTGGTTTAGCTCCTGCAGGAGGTCGAGCTGGCGGCGCTGCTGCTTGAGGTCGAGCGAGCCATTCTTGATGAACTCCACGAGTTTTTCGACCCGCGTATCCTCGGTATTGATGTAGGCGCCCTGGTAGGCGCTGGGGAGAAAGGCGGACTGCCAGTTCTTGGTGCGGCGGGTGGGCATGCCGCCAGGGCACATGGCGATGTAGCCGGGCAGGTTCTGATTTTCACTGCCGAGGCCGTAGGTGACCCAGGAACCCATGGTGGGGCGGTTCAGGCGGCCTTCTCCGCTGTTCATGAGGCCGAGGGAGGGCTCATGGTTTGGCACGTCGGCGTGCATGGAGCGGATGACACACATGTCGTCCGCAAAGGCGCCGGTTTTTTCGAAGATCTCGCTCACCTCCAGGCCGCACTGGCCGCGCTTGGTGAATTTGAAGGGGGACTTGAAGCCCGCGCCGGTGGGGCGCTCGGTTTTGAGCACGTTCGGCAGCGGCTTGCCGTCGAATTTGTCCAGCATGGGCTTCGGATCAAAGGTGTCCACGTGGGACGGGCCGCCGTTCATGAAGAAATGCACCACACGCTTGGCCTTTGGCTCAAAATGCGGGCGCTTCAAGGCCATGGGATCCATCGTTGCCGCGGAGGCCTGCTGGCCATGGAACAAAGAGCCCGCGGCCATCGTGCCAAAACCCATGCCGACACGTTGCAGCAGTTCGCGGCGCGTCAGAAACGCATGCTCCAGATTGGGGGCATGATGTGAAAAAGTAGAACTCATGGGGTTAAAAAGGATACGTCTCCGCAGGGGGATGTTTTCGCGTGAATCTTGGGGGAGAATCCATAGCACAAGAAAGCGCAAAAAAGGAGCGAAAGCTGCTGATTAAAAGGAGGCGGAGCCCCGTATCACTGGTACCCCCTCATGTTTTTGAATTCACGCCATCTTGCTTTGGCCGGCTTTGTCGTCGGCGCGTTTCCGCTTTCCGCCGCTCCGGCGTGGAAGGACGCTGAAGTCGTCCTGAAGTCCAAATGCTACGAGTGCCACAACCCGAAAAAGGCGAAAGGGGAGGTGGATTTGCAGCAGTTCGCGGCGGATCCGCAGATCGGCAAGCATTTCGAAGTGTGGCTGAAGGTGAAGGATACCATCGAAAACGGCGACATGCCGCCGCCGAAGGCGCACCAGATGAGCGACACGGAGCACCAGGCCCTGCTGGGCTGGGTGAATGGGGAGCTCGATGCTCTGGCCGCCGCGCAGTCGGGAGATCCCGGCCCTGTGACCATGCGGCGGCTGACCAATGCCGAATATGACTACACAGTGCGCGATCTGACCGGACACGACTACGGCTTTGCCAAAGAATTCCAGACCGATGGCGGCGGTGGCGAGGGCTTCAGCAATACTGGCGATGTGCTCTTCATGAGCCCCGCGGCGCTGGACAAATATTTCGGTGCTGCGCGCAAGGTGGCCGAGCATGCCACCATCATGCCGGGCACGGGCATTGTGTTTAACACGCAGCGCATCGGCCTGCGCGGGCCGGAGCAGGTGAAGGCGCAGGCGCAGCAGGCGCTGTATGTGTGGTACCAGCAGAAGTCCGGGCCGCATCTGCCGAAGGATTTCGACGACATGCGCGAGGCGGACTACATGGTGGCCTGCTGGAAGCACAAGCACTTCAAGACTCCGCTGGAACAGCTCGCCAAGGAGGGGGGCTTGCAGCTGCCTTTCCTGCAGAACTGGAACAAGCTGGTGAACGCCACGGAACCCAAGTCACGTTTCCTGGATCTGACCCGTGTGGCCTGGCGTGAACTGGCGGGACCCGATGCCGCAAAGCCCGGGCAGGTGCCGCAGTCGGTGACCGAGGGTGCCAAGGCCATCCAGGCCCAGCTCCTTTCCTGGAACAATCCCAAGAAACCCGGCAGCGGTGTGCAGCGCCAGCAGCAGGATGCGGACGGCATCCGCGCCTACCACATGATGCTCGATGTGAAGGGGCAGAAGAAGGTGCATCTTTGCATCGGCGATGACGGCGACGGCAACAAGGGAGACATCGCCCTCATCACGAAGCTCGACATCAAGACGACCAAGGGGCAGCACCTCCTTTACATGGACTGGCTGAACAAGCAGATCGGTGAAGATCAGAAAGCTCTCGGTGCCACGCCGCCACCCGCCAATGCGGAACCACTGAAGCAGCGCATTGCCGAACTGGAGAAAGTGAAAAGCGCCTTCGGCAAACACCCGCAGGGCCGGCAGATCGAACCGGGTGTGCTGGCGATCGCGGCGCCGCTCGTATTCACGCTGCCGCTTCCGGAAACGGTCACCTCCATCCATGCCGAGGCGCGGCTGGATTTGCAGAATCCGGACATCAATGACGGGACCATCCAGTGGAAGCTCACCGCAGGCCAGCCGCCGGATGTCAGCAAGATCATGCCCGGCTTCCTCACCGTCTGGAAAACGCAGACGGATGCCGCACGCAACACCATGCGGGATTTCAGCGTCATGAAGCAGGCCTTCCCGGACATGTATGAACGCCGGCTGGAGGAGGTGGCCAGCAATCTCTATCGCCGGAATCCGGGCATCACAGTTTACTACTTCAGCGACGAGCAGCTGGGGCAGCTCCTCGGACCCAAGGACCGCGACTACCTCGCGGCGATGAAGAAGGACTTTGGCTACACCGCCAATCCAAATCTCAATCCGCAGCAGCAGAAAGAGTTCGACGCCGCCATGATCGGTCATCTGCGATACTTTGCCGGCCGTGCCTGGCGTCGTCCGATCACGCCGGAAGAGGGCCAGAAGCTTGATGCGCTTTACTATGAAGGCCGGAAGAAGGAGCTCGATCGTGAGTCTGCGGCGCGCGAGGTCGTTGTACGCGTGCTTGTCTCGCCTTATTTTCTTTTCAAGGCCGAGACGCTGCCTCTGGCGAACGCGGCACCTGCAGGGGACGTGAAGCTCAATGCCTTTGAGCTTGCCTCACGCCTCAGCTATTTCATCTGGGCCTCCCAGCCGGACGGTGAGCTGCGCAAAGCGGCTGAAGACGGCAGCCTCCTCAAGCCTGAAGTGCTCGCGGCGCACACCAGGCGCATGCTGGCCGATCCCAAGGCCGGCGCGCTTGCCAAAGAATTCGCCGGGCAGTGGCTCAAGTTCGCCGGCTTTGATGAGAAGAGCACGGTGGATGAAAAGAAGTATCCAGAGTTCACCACCGAGATCCGCAACGACATGCAGCGTGAGACGACGGAGTTTTTCACCCACCTGGTGCGTGATGACCGCAATGTGGGTGACATCATTGGGGGTGATTATTCCTACCTGAACGAGCGTCTTGCCAAGTTTTATGGCGTTCCCGGCGTGACCGGCGGTGACTTCCGCGAGGTGAAAGTGGCGCAGCAAAACCGCGGCGGTCTGCTCGGCATGGGGGCAGTCTTGACGAAGACCTCGCGCCCGAACCGCACCAGCCCGGTGGTTCGTGGTGACTATCTCTACCAGGTGGTGCTGGGGTTCAGCTCGCCACCTCCGCCGCCGAACGTTCCCAAGCTGCCGGACAGCGCCGTGAAGCCCGCCTCGCTGCGCGAAGCTCTCATGGTCCACCGCACGGATGCCGCCTGCGCGGTCTGCCATGAGCGAATCGATCCGCTGGGTTTCGCGCTCGAAAGTTTCGACCCCATCGGCCGCTTCCGCACCGCGGACGAAACCGGTGGCAAGATCGACGACACCGGGGAGCTGAAAGACGGCACCAAATTCCAGGGGCTTGCCGGTTTGCGCGACTACCTGAAAAAGAACGAAGCCAATTTCAACGCCCAGTTCTGCCGCAAGCTCCTCGGCTACGCGCTGGGCCGCCAGACGATGCCGAGCGACAAGGCCCTGCTGGCCAAGATGCAGGCCACGCTGAGGCAGAACGCCGGCAAGTTTTCCGCCGCTGTGCTCGAAGTCGTGAACAGCCGCCAGTTTTTGAATCGCCGCAGTGAGGCGGTGATGGCCTCCAATCAGTAACCTTCTGCTATAACCTCTATGAATCTTTCCCGTCGTAAATTTCTCCGTGGCACCGGCATTGCCCTTGGCCTGCCGTGGTTTGAATCGATCAGCTCTTTTGGCGCTGAGTCGGTGAAAAACAACACTGCGCCGCGGCGGCTCGCGGTGTGCTTTACGGGCAATGGCGTCAATCCGCACCACTGGGGTGCGACACAGGGCGCTGCGGGCATGGAGTTCATGAAGACGCTGTCGCCACTGGAGCCGCTGAAGAAGCACGTGAGCGTGTTCAAGGGGCTGTGGAATCCCACCACGGTGGAAGGCGAGGGCGGGCACTACCCGAAGATGAACGTGCTCTGCGGCCTCAAGGTTAAGAAGACCACGACGGATGTCGAGGTGGGCACCACGATGGATCAGCTTGTGGCTGCGCAGACGGGCAAGTTCACTCCTATGCCCTGCGTGGTGCTTGGCACGGAACGGCCGAGCTACAGCACGGACTCCGGTTTCACCTCCATCTACTCTGCGTATATCTCCTGGAGCACGCCGACGACTCCTGCACCAAAAGAGATCTTCCCGCAGCAGGCCTTTGACCAGCTCTTTGACGACGGCAGCAAGCGCAAGCGCGACAAGAGCATCCTCGACCTGGTGATGGAAGACGCCGGTGCGCTGAAGCCCAAGCTCAGCCAGCGCGACAAGCAGAAGCTGGATGAATACCTGACCTCTGTGCGCGAGATCGAGCAGCGCGTGGAGCTGGCGGAAAAGATCAGCAAGGCGGAAACCAATGGCGCTGGCTGGCAGCCCACGGTGAAGGTGCCCACCCTCGCGCGTCCCGGGGCGGGCATTCCCACCAGCAGCGAGGACCACCTGCGCCTCATGTTCGACATCATGCTTCTGGCCTTCCAGATGGACCGCACCCGCGTGGCCACGTTCATGATGAACAACGACCTCTCCAACATGCGCTTCCCCAGCCTGGAAGGCATCAGCGGCGGCATCCATGAGCTGTCCCACCACGCCAATGACGAACATCGCCTAGACATGTACCAGCGCGTGAACCAGCACCAGGTGAAGCTCTGGGGCGAGTTCCTCACCAAGATGCAGGCCACCAATGAAGGCGAGCGCACCCTGCTGGAAAACAGCATGATCATGCTGACTAGCAGCCTGTTTGACGGCAATGCGCATGACTCGCGCCAGCTCCCCGTCGTCCTCGCCGGCAACGGTGGCGGCACCATCCAGGGCGGTCGCTTCCATGATTTGAGCGCTGATCCGAACCGGAAGATGTGCCGCCTGCACATCGCCCTGATGGATCGCATGGGACTGCACGTGGGGCATTTCGGCGATGCGGAGAATGCTCTGGCGATTTGAAGTAAATAAATAAAATCGCCAAGCCCGTGCGTCGTTTGCCAGACTGACCACGGATGCCGCCTTCTGAAGAAACTCTCACCCGCCTCCATGCTGACCACGCGGTCAGCGTGTATCGCTTTGCGTGGTCGGTGACGAAGGACGAGTGCCTGGCGCAGGAGGTGGTGCAGGAGCTGTTTCTCAAGCTGGCGCGGGATGCGGGAGTTATCTCGGCGGCGCAGTCAGAGCGAGCGGTGATTTTTACGCTCGCGCGAAATCTGGCGCTGGATGCCCTGCGGCGGCGTTCCTCGCGGGAGGATACGATGCAGCGCTTTGCCGATGAACTGCCCGGCTGGTTCGTGCCGTCTGCGGATGCCGAGGCGGAGGAAACTCGAACTCAGATCACCGCGGCGCTGGCGGCTTTGCCTGAGGAACAGCGCAGCGTGATTCACCTGCATGTGTGGGAGGAGCTGGGCTTTCGGGAGATCGGTGAACTGCTGGGCCTGCCAACCCAGACGGTGGCGAGCCGTTACCGCTATGGATTGGAAAAACTGCGTGCGCAAAAACACACCCTGGTATGAAAAAAGACATCGAAGCCACCCTCCGCGCCCAGAGCTGGCGCGATCCGCCGCCGGAGTTTCTGGAGAGCGTTTTGCATACGGCGCTAGAGGAGTCGCGGCAGCGGTCCGGGGCTTTGCGAGAGCCTGGGGACGGTCGAAAGCTCCAGAGGGCTGGAGCATTGACTCGCTCTGCTCGCCCTTCGGGCAACCTTCGGTTGTCTATCTTCGCTACGCTCCGGTTCCAGGACGCTGTCGCGCATAAGAAGACACCGCGTGTGCTGGCCCTGTTCACTTTCATCCCGCGCCCGCTGCGGCTGCCGCTGGCGGCATGCTGGATGCTGGCGTTCTTCTTTCGGGCGACGACGCCTGAGGCGATTCCGCAATCCACGCTGGACAGTTACGCGAAGCTGCCGCCGCTGACGCCCGCGCAGCTTCTGGCAAATCTCAAACAAATCGAAAAGCTTGCCGATGAACTCCTCCACCCCCAGCACCATGGAGCCATCCCGCCTCTCTAGTGTCCGCATCTTTCGATGGGTGGCGCGGCTGGTGTGGAACCGGCGTGTGGGCTGGACGTTGGTCTGCCTCGTCTCGCTGCTCACTTTGTATTACCAATGGGAGAACAGACGCAGCGCGCTTGAGCTGAAAGCGGCCCATGCGCGAATGGTGGAGCGAATTGGCACCGACAACTGGGTGGCCTTTGCCGCGCCAGGAGTGCCGGATGAGCAAAATCTCTTCGCGCTGCCGGTCGTGGAGCAGTGGCTGCATCGTGACAAGGAGCGCGTGCGCTACGTCATCCCGCAGGGGGTGTTTTTGCCGCCTGGTTTTGTGAAGCCCAAAGTGATCGAAAACGAAGTGGGCAAGAGCTCACGTGTGGATTTCGCCGGGTGGGCTGCAGGACGAGATTTGAAGGGAGAGAAACCTGCTGTGGTCATGAACCGCGAGCTTGGCGATGGAAACGGCCTGCTGACGCAGCTTGCCGCAGGGCTTTCGCGATCCTTCTCGGCATGGAAGCCGGCGCAACGGGAGACCTACAGCGAAGCGGGAGCGAATCCCTATGTGGCAGCACAGCCGCATGTGAGCAATATAAACAAGGCCGTGGACGATCTGGGCCTGCATCTGCGTGCAGCCGCAGCTGCGGGCGATGTTGAGAAGACACGCAGCACGGCGCTCATTTTGCTGCGGCTGTTTCCGGAGTCTGCCACCTCGCATTCCTGGCTGGTGGGTTCACTGGTCAGCACGGCGGTGCATGGGATCGCCTTTGAGGCATTGCAGGATGCCCTGGGGCATCCATCGTGGGACGAAGGGGGCCTGCGCGCGCTGCAACTTCAGCTTGGCAAGATCAATGATCTGGAGGTGATGGAGCGCGGCATGAGCATCGAGGTGCTGACCGGCTTCAGCTTCGGCCTTTATCTGCGCGAAACCTGCCGCAAAGGATGGGCTGCCACGGAAGAAATGCGCTTCACCAGTGATGATGACACCTGGCTCAAGTCTGTGTTCGGCATCGGGACGCGCTGCTGCTACCTTTATGGTCCCACCGGCTGGCATGACGCAAACACAGCCTTCTTTGCGGAGACCTACCTCGACATGCTCGGGCCAAAGAGCGAGCTGGCATGGCTGGATGGCAGGGCGCGCGGCGTGGCGCTTAAAAAACGGCGCGATGAGGAATACCGCCACCTCGACTGGAACATGCGGCGCAAGATCGGGGCGATTTCGCTGCCGAATGTTGGCAACTTGTTTGATGCTGCTGCCGAGGTTCTCTTTCGTCGGCGCTGTCTCATCATCGCCTGCGAACTGGAGAAGCACCGGATGAAGCATGGGGCGTTTCCTTCTTCGCTCGATGGGATGAAGGACGAACTCCGGCCCTTTGCTGTGAATGATCCTGCTCGTCCGAAACAGCTGCCGAGCTACCGCCTTGAGAAGGAGGGCTACGTGCTTTGGTCTCCCGGACCTGATGGGCGGGATGATGGCGGGCAGGCCGAGCAAGACTTTGTGTGGCGCATGAAATTCAATCCTGAACTCCCATGAACTCCTGGTATTCCATTCGATTTGCACGCTGGATTTGGTCGCTGGTTTGGAACCGGCGCACCGCGTGGATAATGGTCTGTCTGGTCTCGCTCATCACCCTTTACTATCAGTGGGAGAACTGGCGGAGCGCGCGTGAACTGGCGGTGGTGCGTCAGCGCATGGTGGAGCGGCTGGGCACGGATGATCCACTGACTCTGATGCTGCCCAAGGTGGCTGATGAGGACAATTATTTTGCCAATCCTGTGTTCGAAGCCTGGCTGCGTGTGACACAGCCGGAAAGGGGACAGATGAAATACACGCCTCCTTCAAACGCGCTGCTGCCTCCAGGCTTCATTCAGCCTGAGATTCTCGATTCCGCAGACGGGGAGATCGAAAGGCTCGATCTGGATGCGTGGATGAAGAAACGTGGAGGGCAGGGGAGCGAACCCGCTGCGACGGTGCTGGCCCGTGAACTGGGAGATGGCAACGGGCTGCTGCCAAAGCTGGCCGAAGGTCTGAACAAACCTCTCTCGGTCATCAAGCCAGGCCCACGCGAGGCGCTGGAAGCAGCAGGCGACAATCCATGGAATGCGGTGATCCCCAACTTCCATGGCCTGAACGATTTTCAGCGCCAGCTGGGCCTGCACCTGCGCAGCGCCGCGCTGGCCGGAGACACGGCGAAGACGGCGAGTACGGCGCTGATCATGCTGCGCATCAGCGAAGGCACGGCTCGCGGCGGCATGATCGGCTGCCTGGTGCCGCTGGCACTGCATGAGATCAGCTTTGATGCTTTGCATGAGGCGCTGAGTCATCCGGCGTGGACGCCGGAGTCGCTGGGCCGTCTGCAGGTGCGGCTGGGCCAGTTTGATGATCTGCAGCAGTACCAGTCGGCTCATGGGCAGGAGATTCTCGGCATGTTTTTCCAGCTCGCTTACTGGCGCAGTCACCGTGCCGAAATGGCAGCGCTTTTTACCTCCCGCTCCACACAGCCCTGGGTGTGGGACCGGCTGGTGGAGAACTTCTTCAATGGTGGCATGGTTCAAGGGCCGGTCGGCTGGCACGATGCCAATGTGGCGTTCTACGCTGACTGCATGCTTGAGCAGCTCGGTCCGGCGGGGTCTGAGGCCTGGCTGACGGCCGGGCCCCGATGTGAAGCGGTGCTCATGCGCAGCCGAGCGGCAAACTCGTGGCCCAATCCCCGGCGCCTGCTCGGTGCCATCGCCATTCCGAATGTGGGGAACATTTCAGAAACAGCAGCGAAGAACCTCTTCCGCCGCCGCTGTTTGATCATCGCCTGTGCTTTGGAAAAACATCGCCTGAAGAATGGCGGCTTTCCCACGTCGCTCGAGGCCGTGAAGGAGGATCTGAAACTCTACACGATCACTGATCCGGCACGCACGGGGATGCCGCTGGAGTATCGGCTTGAACCTGCTGGCTATCTTCTATGGTCTGCAGGACCGGATGCGAAAGATGATGGTGGAGCAACGGACAAGGACTGGCTGTGGCGCATGCAGTGGGCGCCTTGAAGTTCACTCTTTCGTGATCGTCTCATCCAGATTCAGCAGTACGCGGGCGACGAGGGTGTGGGAGTCGATGTCTCCGGGCTTGGGCTGGTGGCGCTTGAGCATGTCCACGAGCACGGCGGTTTCTTTGGCGGTGGGATGGCGACCGGTGCAGAGTTCGAAGCCGTGGGCGATGCGGGAGGCATCATCGGCGCCACCTTCCTTCCACATGCGCTCACCGAGGGCTTTGGCGGCGGCCATGCTGAGGGTCTCATTCAGCGTCATGAGAGCCTGCAGCGGGGTGTTGCTCTTGGAGCGGCGGATGCAGGAGCTTTCGCCATTGGGGACATCAAATGTGGTCAAAAACGGATAAGGTGTGCTGCGGCGGCGGAAGACGTAAACGCTGCGGCGGTACTGGTTGGCATCTTCATCGACCTTCCAGGGGAAGGGCGCGTAGCTGGCGGGCTTTTCAAACAGGTAGGCAGGCGCGGGCGGCATGACAGGGCGGCCGCCGATGGTGGGATTGAGCAGGCCGCTGGCAGCGAGCTGGATGTCCCGCACGACTTCTCCCTCCACACGGAAACGCGGACCGCGTGCGAGCAGGCGATTGTAGGGATCCTTTTCCAGCAGCTGAGGCGTGACCTTGCTGGACTGCTGATAGGTCTCGCTGCTGGTGATGAGGCGCAGCAGGTATTTGGTGCTCCAGCCGTGCTCCATGAAGTCCACGGCGAGCCAGTCGAGCAGTGCGGGGTGGCTGGGCAGGGCGCCCTGCGTGCCGAAGTCCTCGGCCGTCTCGACCAAACCGGTGCCAAACATGGCCTGCCAGACGCGGTTCACATAAGCACGCGCGGTGGTGGGAGATTTTTTGTCCGCCAGCCATTTGGCGAAGGTGAGGCGAGAGCCATCGGCATCCTTGGGCAGCGGATTGTTCAGGAAGGCGGGCACGCCGGCGGTCACCTGATTGTCGGGCTTGAGGAAATCGCCGCGCTTGAGCACGGAGGTCATGCGCGGCTCGGCGCGGCTGTCGAGCACGAGCGTGGTGGTGCCTTCGGGGTGCTGCTTCCAGGCAGACTCGATCTCGTCATTGATGAGCTTCCAATCCGCAACGGTGGTGCGGAAGGCGGAGAACTCGGGCTTTCTGCCGTAGAGCGGATCGGCCTCGGCATTCGGAGCGTCGGTGACGCTGATGCGGTAGCGGCCGAGGTTCATGGTCTGCAGGTCGTCGCTGTTCCAGCCGCCGTGCTTCATGCTGAGGGTCACGGTGAGTGTGCTGTCGGCTTTGAGCTCGACGGGTTTTTCCAAAACGAAGACGGCATTGCGCGGCACATTGCGACGTCCGGGTCCGGCATTGATGCCCCAGGCGGTGGTGGCCTTGCCATCGATGGCATAGGCGATGGGGCCGGTGACGCGCTTGTCCTTGTCCACTTCCTTGTCGCGTGCGTAGGCGGCGAGCGGTGTGTCCTCCGCCTCGCCAAAATCGGCGGTGGCTTTGACGAATTTGAGCTTGGTGGGCTTGCCGTCGATGTTCATTTCGGCGCTGAACTCCGTGAGCGCCGCCGTGCCTTTCTGCGAACGGCCGGGGCCGTAGGCGGGGAGGTTGGGGTCGTTCATGAGTTCCAGGCGGAAGGCGGAGATGGTGCGGGGTGCGACGGCTGCGGCATCGTGAAAACCTTTCACCTCGAACTTCACATCGCTCTTGGTCGGGGCGTAGCCTTGGGCGAGGATGCTGCCATCGGGCTGGCGAAGGGCTTTTTCACCGCCGGAGGGATCGTCCTCAAAATGGAGGGTGTGCCACTGCGGCTGCGCGGCTTTGACGGAAGCCACCCAGGCCTGCATGCGCTTCTGCCAGTCGGGGTTGTCGTGCTTCAGCTTGGCTTCGAGCTCGGCGCTGCGGGCAAGGATTTGCGTGCGCTGCATCTGCTCGGGAGCGGTGTAAACGACGCGCCAGGGTTCGTTGTCGTTGTTCAGGAAGGCGAACATGCGGTAGTACTCTTCCTGGGAAATGGGGTCGTACTTGTGATTGTGGCACTGCGTGCAGCCGATGGTGAGACCGAGGATGCTTTTGCCGATGGTCTCCATGTGGTCGAACATGGCCTCCATGCGGAACTGCTCGGGATCGACACCGCCTTCTTCATTGATCATGGTGTTGCGCAGAAATCCGGTGGCGACGATCTGATCCTGCGTGGCCTTGGGCAGTTGATCTCCCGCGAGCTGCTGGATGATGAACTGATCGTAAGGCAGGTCGCGATTGTAGGCGCTGATGACCCAGTCGCGGTAGAACCAGATGAAGCGCATGGGGTCTTTCTCGTAGCCGTTGCTGTCGGCGTAATGCGCGGCATCCAGCCAGTGGCGTGCCCAGCGCTCGCCGTAGTGCTGGCTGGCGAGCAGATTTGCGGTCAGATGCTGGATGCTTGATGCGGGATCGCGCTTGTACTCGATGATGAAGGGGGCGATTTCCTCCGGACGTGGAGGCAGGCCGGTGAGGTCGAGGTGGAGGCGGCGCAGAAGAGTTTCAGGAGATGCGGGTGCCGAGGGCTGCAGGCCATCTTTGGCCAGGCGCTCGCGGATGAAGGCGTCGATGGGATGCTTCGCGGTGGTGGGAACTGGAGGACGAACAGGGGACTTGAAGGCCCAGTGGTCGGTTTTCTTCTCGATGTTTGCACTGGCGCTGTCTGGCCAGACGGCACCGGCATTGATCCATTCTTTCAGTCTGGCGATTTCATCGGTGCTGAGCGGATCACCTTTGCGCGGCATGCGCATTTTGGGATTGGTGCCGAGCACGGCGTGCATGAGGCGGCTGTCATCTGCTTTGCCAGGGACGATGGCGATGCCGAAGTCGCCGCCTTTGAGGGCGCTGGGTTTGTGGTCCAGGCGGAAGGCGGCCTCCTGCTTGTGCGGGCCGTGGCACTTGTAGCAGTGGCTGCTGAAGATGGGCTGGATGTCCTGGACGAAATCGACCGCTGCGGCAGCAGGTGTGGCGAGGAGGAGCAGGAGAAGGGCAGGAGAGCGTTTCACTAGGTCAGGAGTACGCTGCGGGCGCATGCGAAATCAGCGCCCAGTGCATGGAGAATGCTGTCAGCCGCAAACCGGGAGAGAGGCTATTGACTGCTGCCAGCAGTCGCGGTCACAGGAGCGGCGGCGGGTGCAGCGGGGGCTGTGGTGGCGGGAGCGGGCTCTTTGGCGGGTGCCTGATCGGCAGCGGCGATGGGTTTGGCGGGGCTGGTCGTTTTGGTAGCGCTAGCAGTGGCAGCCGCTGCGGGTTGCTCAGAGACAGGGGGCCTCAGGGAATACCAGGCAAAAAAGCCGATGACGACGACGGCGACCAGATTGAGTGCGATGGCTACGGCCACGCGGCTGTTGAAAGGTTTTTTCGGGGCCTGAGCCGGAATGGCTTTGGCCACCGGGGTGGCCGTGGACGAGACGGCCACAGCTACGGCGACAGGCACTGCGGCAACGGCCGCGACAGGAACCGCCGGCACCGCATTCGCCACTGCAGGTCTGCCCAAACGTGCGGTGGACTGCGGAGCGGCCGGCCGCGCGGGAGTCTGAGGGCCCGGGACCACGGCGGCCACGAGGGGGGCTGTGTGCACTCCGGGTGCGGGGACAGCCATGACAGGTGTGGCCTGCACGACGGGAGGTGCCATGGCAGCTACGAGGGGTGCGGTGTAGGCACCCGGTGGCATGGCAGCCACCAGCGGAGTGGTTTGTGATCCCGGTGCCATCACTGGCGCATGCTGCGGCATGTAGGCGTAGCCGGCGTGCATGCTGAGCATCAGCATGTCCAGCGCCTGGGCCACGGCCTGCGGACGCATGTGCGGCATGGGATTGAGCAGCCAGCCCAGCCAGTCGCGCAGCGGTGGATCGATGTCCGGCCGCAGGTGGTGGAGCATCATGCCAGCATTGAAGGTGTGCCAGTCGCGCAGGATTTCCTCCACCTCGGTGGCCTGGGTGGGAGAGCTGTTGGTGGCCAGGCAAAAGAGGCTGCCTGCGGCGGTGAAAAGATCGCTCTGCGTCGTGGGCGGATGCCCGGCATGGAGTTCCGGAGCGCGAAACCACAGCGTCTCCTGGGGGTGGACCTGCCGGGCGAGAGAGAGGCCCCAGTCCTGCACCTGGAGAAACAGGCCGCCGCCGGGGTGGTCGGCAATGATGAGATTGCTCGGCTTGGGATCTCCATGCGGCTGGCGCAGGTGCTCGCCCACCATCAGGGCGTGCATGAGCTGCATGGCCAGAGCGCGGAGGTCGTGGGGCGTGGGCTGGCGCTCGGCGGCAAAGGTGCGGGCGCTTATGCCCGGCATGAATTCAGACACGATGGCAAACTCCTCCTCCTCGGGCAGGAGGGCGATGAGTCCGGCGATCTGCGGATGCCGCATCTGCATGAGCGCGGGGGCCAGCTGCTGAAGACGCTCGCGGTCCAGCGGGTGGGCGGTCTCGTGATCCGGAAGCAGGGCTTTGATGAGCACCTTGCGGCCGGTCATCGTTTCCACTCCGCGATACACTTTGGCCGAAGGCCCGGCTGCGATGATCTTTTCCGGCTGAAAGGGGTCGTCGGGATGCATTTTTAGCGAAGATTTGTACGAGCATGGCAAAAATGAGGGGTGGAAGGCAAGAGAAGATTGGCGCACTTGCAGGATGCCGCATCTGCCCCACAGTCGCGGCATGATGAAACTCGGACTGATCGGCTGTGGGAAAATGGGCGGCGCGCTGCTGCGCGGCGTGGAGCAGGCACTGGGCAAGGCCAGCCTGAACGTGGCGCTGAGCGATGTGATGCCCGAGGCGGTGAACTCGCTGCGCAAATGCCTGAGCTGTAAATCCACCACCGGCACCCCGGCGGAAGTGGCGGCGGCTTCAGACGTGATCATCCTCGCGGTGAAGCCGGCGGACATGAAGGCGCTGTGCGAGACGCTCGCGCAGGTGAAAGGCGCGCGGCTTTACCTGAGCATCGCGGCCGGGATTTCGCTGGCGAATTTGGAAACCTGGCTCGGTGGGAAGCAGCGGGTGATCCGCAGCATGCCGAACACTCCCGCGCTGGTGGGCAAGGGGGCGGCAGCTTTTTCACGCGGGAGCACGGCGACTGCGAAGGACGCGACGCTGGCAGCGAAGATTCTCGGAGCCGTGGGCACGGCGGATGAGGTGGCGGAAAAGCTGCTCGATGCGGTGACCGGCCTCTCCGGCAGCGGACCGGCGTATGTTTATACGGTGATCGAGGCACTGGCCGATGGCGGCGTGCTCATGGGCCTGCCGCGTGCGGCGGCGCTGCGTCTGGCCGCGCAAACCGTGGCGGGTGCGGCGGAGATGGTGCTCAGCACGGGCAAACACCCCGCGCCATTGCGGGATGAGGTCACGAGTCCCGGTGGGACGACGATCGCCGGTCTGGAAAAGCTGGAGCAGCACGGGCTGCGGAATGCGATGATCCAGGCCGTGCGTGCGGCGACGGAAAAGAGCAAAGCGCTGGGGGCGTGAGGAACAGTACTCCTCTCGCTCCGCGAGAGGTACGCAGCGCTGCCGCAGGCTGCTGCGTGGTGATGGCTTGAGGGCGCGCCGCGAGAGAGGTCACGCCCGGCTCATCTCGACGGAGCGAGATGGCCACTGTACTGCGTCAGAACTGCGGCTTGAAGTAGCCGAGGGCGGCGAGGCCGGCTCCGCAGATGGCGGCGATGAGGACGACGAGCGGGGCGGCGATGACGCGGCGCTTGGCCAGCACGGGGAGGAAGCCGAGGACGAGCCAGAGGGCGAACTTGGCCCACACCCAGTGGTAGGTGTAATACGAAGGCGCGCCTTCGGGAAGCAGCTTGTTGTACTTCGCGAGCAGTCCAAAGCCGGAGACAAGGCTGATGACGAGGCCGATGCCGTGCCACATCATGGCCTTCTTGGCTCCTTCGCTGGAAAGCAGGCCGCCGATGCCGATGAAGACGAGGATGAGGCCGATGAGATGCAGGAAGTGGTAAACGGGGAGAGACATGCCCAGTCTGTGGCCCAGACCCACGCTGCGCACAAGTGCCGGGATGTTCAAAGTAGCCTTGTTGCTGCGCAACAAGGGGGCGCTCCGCAGCATCCCGGTAGGCACGGCGGACCCACATTCTGGGTGTTTTGCGGTGCCCATCCTTGTTCCACAGGAACAAGGCTACTTTTCAATCCTCCATCCCCGAGATCGGGCCAAAGGCCTCCGCGGGCAGGCGGCGAATGAAGCGGCCTCGAGCATCCCGTTCCTCCCAGCCAAGCCAGCGCCAGGCCTCGGGGGTGGCGTGGAGGATTTCGGTGCCGGAGCCGTTGATGACGGCGGATTGGTTTTCGGGGAGGTTGTGGGCGGTCCAGATGCATTGGCCGGTGGTGGCGTCCCAGAGCTTGAGGGTGTTGTCGGAGGAGCCGGAGAGGATGCGGGAGCCATCGGGACTCCAGGCGCAACACCTGACACCGCCGGCATGACCCCTCAGGTTCAGGAGTTCTCTTCCCGTAGTGGCATCCCAAAGCTTGAGGCTTTTGTTAACGGAGCCGGAGAGGATGCGGGAGCCATCGGGACTCCAGGCACAGCACAGAATGGAGCTGTCATGTCCGTTGAAGGAAATGAGTTCTTTGCCCGTGGCGGCATTCCAGACTTTGAGGAAATTGTCATGGGAGCCTGAGAGCACGCGTGAGCCGTCGGGACTCCAGGCGCAACAAATGACGGAACGAGTGTGTCCCGAGAAGGAGAGAAGGCGTTTGCAGGAATTGGCATCCCTTATCTCAAGAGGTTCTTGATCAAACATGGGCTTATATGCCGACCCAGATAGCAGCTGTGCGCTGTCGGGACTCCAAGCACAGCAAAAAATTGCAGAAGCAAACATCGAGATAGAGCTGAGTGATTTTCCCGAGCTGGAATCCCAGAGTTTGAGGGTGTTGTCGGATGCTCCTGAGAGCAGTCGTGAACCGTCGCGACTCCAAGCACAACAATTGACCGAATTGACATGCCCACGGATGGAGAGAGTTTCCTGGCCAGTGCAGGCATTCCAGAGCTTGAGAGTTTTGTCAGACGAAGCTGAGAGAAGGCGTGAACCATCCGGACTCCATGCACAGCAGTTGACTGCACCTTTGTGTCCCTGAAGAGATAGGAGCTGCTTGCCTGTGATGGAATCCCACAGCTTGAGGGTGTTTATAGAGGAGCCGGAAAGTATTTGAGAGCCATCAGGACTCCAAGCACAGCAGTTGATCGAATGTGAAAAACCTTGAAGAGAAAAAATTTCTTTTCCAGTAGTGGCATCCCAGAGTTTGAGGGTGTTGTCATCGGAACCTGATAGCAATCTCGAGGCGTCGGAGTTCCAAGCACAGCATATGACTCGGTCTGAGTGCCCACGGAAAGAAAGAAGCTCCTGCCCAGTGCTGGCATTCCAGAGCTTGAGTACGTGGTCATAAGAACCTGATAGCAGTCGTGAGCCATCAGAACTCCACGCGCAGCACTTGATAGAACCAGCATGCCCTTTGATGGAAAGAAGTTCTTTGCCGGTGCAAGCATCCCAGAGTTTGAGGGTGTTGTCATCAGATCCTGATAGCAGTCTTAAGCCGTCGGGACTCCACGCGCAGCACCTGACCGAAAGGGCATGTCCAATGAGGCATAGGAGTTCTTTTCCAGAGTTCGCATCCCAGAGCTTGAGAGTGTTGTCATAAGAACCCGAAAGCAGGCGTGAGCCGTCGGGACTCCATGTGCAGCAATTGATGTAACTGGAATGCGCCCGCAGGGAGAATATTTCTCTTCCAGAGTTGGCATCCCAGACCTTAAGGGTGTTGTCGTCAGAGCCTGAGAGCAAGCGTGAGCTGTCTGGACTCCAGGCACAGCACCTCAGATTGCTGGTATGTGTCTTGAACGAGAAAAGTTCTTTGCCAGTAGCGGCATCCCAAAGTTTGAGAGTCGTGTCATCGGATCCAGAGAGCAAACGTGAACCATCGGGACTCCAAGCGCAGCAGTTTACGGCACTTGCATGCCCAGAGAGTGAGAGGAGTTCTCTTCCTGAGGCAGCATCCCAAAGTTTGATGCGGCCGTCCTCAAAACCTGAAATCCAGGCAGTGCCACTCGGATTCCAAGCGCAAGCGGTCGCTGTTATGCAACTCTCTATATAAACTCTAGACGATGAATGCGCCCGCAACGCGCGAGGATGCTGGTAAAGCCCCAGGCCCAAAGTCTCGACCTGTAAAAGTTCCGTCACGTCCATTGCTTCTACTTCCAAAGTTGCTCCCAACAGCGATCCGCCTCGCCACAGCAATCCTGCTAGATCGGCCCCACTCAACTTCACCCGCGCAGCATTCACCCGCAGGAACAAAGCCTGCCGCGCTTCTAGGCCGCTAAGGTCCGCATCTGAGAAATCGACAAACTCCACGCGTGCGCGATTGAGCCACGCACCTCGCAGATTGGCTCCTCGCAGATTCAGTGGTTGCTCCTTGCTGCGTCCCTTGAGATGCCATTCGTCCAGATCCGCACCGGCGAGAATCACCTGCTGCGGCTGTGGCTCGGGATGACCGTGTTTGATGGCCTCAAGCCAGTATTTGAAGGCTAGGACGGCTGCTTGCAGGCAGTTGCCGCTGAGGATGCGTTCCAGGGAGACGATGGCTGTGCTGGATTTGTTCGTCGCGAGGATTTGACCGAGAAAATCGAGGGTTTCCAAGGAGGCCATGGGCATGTCCCATTGGGCATCGGCCTGGTCTGCGAGGGCGCGGGCGAGGTGGCTGGCGAGGAAGTATTCCTGGAGGGAGGTGTGGGCGAAGCGGAAGTGTTTTTCTTCGGTGTCGGGGCGGAGTACGAAGGTGGCGGTGCGGAGGTCTTCTTTGAGGAGGGAGCGGTCTTTGCTGGCGTAGGCGGAGGCGATGGCGGGGTTTTGGTGGAGGAATTCGTCGAACCATTCCTCCAGGCGGTCCGCGTCCCACTGCTTTTCGCCGCTGCGCCAGAGGGCGGCGGCGAGGGCCTCCATGAGGCGGCGCTTGTGCATGGGGTCGAGGTGGTGCTTGCCGTCATCGCGGCCAAGCCAGGAGCGGACGACGAGATCGTAAAGGCGCGCGGCATTGACGGTCTCGCCGCGCATTTGCAGGGCCTCGAGTTCGCCGAGGCGGCCGCTGATGAGGGTGAGGAGGTAGGGGCGCTCGGCGAGGTCGCGCAGGTTGTGGATGGAGGCGATGAGGTCGAAGGCTTCGCCACCGCGTTTTTCATCGCCGAGGAAAGAAGTGAGGTAGCCGCGAATCTGCGCTTCATCGAAGGGCAGCAGGCAGAAGGAGGGGTATTGGCTGCGGTCGATGCCTTCGCGGTCTTCGCCGGTGAGCATGGCGTTCTGGCTCCAGACATCGCGGAAGTAGTGGCTGCGGCAGGAGAGGAGCAGCTTGCCGGATGAGGCTGCGCTGTTTTTCAGCATGGCCTGTGGCAGCACGGACCAGAGGGTGCGGATGAAATCGCGTGCCCGGTTCTGGGTGAGGTGGACGATTTTTTCATCGAGGCCATCGAAGATGATGAGCGCCCCCTCCTCGCGCACGAGGCGCAGCAGATCTGCCGCTGTGACCTTGCGGTCGGTGATGCGCCAGGAGCGCTGGATCACGCTGGTCAGCAGTTCCTCAATCGTGGGCAGGGTGTCGGGCTTGTCGCCCACGTAATCGCGCAGATCGATGTAGATGGGCAGCGGGTAGCGGCCTGGCTCCAGGGCACGTTTTTGAATCAGGTGCCGGGTGAACTGTTTGAGCGTGGTGGTTTTGCCGATGCCGACTTCTCCGAGCAGGGCAAAGAACGGTGCGCCATCTTTACGCACCGCCCAGGCTTCCAGTTCATTCAAGGCATCGCGTGCATCGCCGAGATTGGAGCGTGTGGGATCGATGGCTTCGCGCTGCGCCAGGTGGTGCATGTAGCCGCGCGGGCGCTGGAAATGGCGCGTCTCCTCCGGGGGCGGCATGAAGCGCTGGAGATCGGGGTCGGGAGGTGGCGCGGGTGCTTTTGCCGGCAACTCGCAGGTTTCCTCGTCCTCGTTGCGGGCAGGAGTGCCCGCATCACTTTGGGAGCGTGCATCGAGGCGTTTCTGGATGGCGACAAAGAGTTGATGGACAAACTCGCGCTTTTTGGCCGTGCCGGACATTTCCTCGTAGAAGCGCACGGCATCGTTCTTCCCGGGCAGGCGAAAAACTTGGTGCTCCTCCAGGCCGAGCAGATCTTGATGCTGGAAGTCCACCTTGATCAGGCCCACCGGGAGGATGGGCTTTTTGTCCTGCATGAAGTGCGGCAGCTCATGGTCCCGGATGTAGTCTCGAGTCAGGAACTTGGGACCGATGAGGAGCAGACCAAAGTCGGAGGCTTTGATGGCCTCCTGAATGCGCTCGTGCCAGCGATCTCCGACGGTCGTGTCCTGATCCATCCACAGCTCGACTTCGTAGCGCTTGGAGCAGCCGAACTGGTCTTTCAGTTCATTCACGAGGCTGTCTGCCAAGTCCTTGTTGGCCCGGGCATAGGAGACAAAGAAGCGGACGAAGATTTTCTTCTCCTCCAGCGCGGTGCGGGTGGTGGCGATGCCCTTGGAAGGAATGAAGGGCCTGCCGACGATGTCTGCCGTGGCATCTTGGGAAAAGCGGGTGGCGCGGAGGACGGCCTCGTCCGGTCCGGTGAACCACACGGTACGTTCTTCGGGCGGGCTTTTCTTTTTGGTGTCCACCTTGAAGCTCAGGCCTAGGGAGGCGCCGACTTCATTGAGGCGGTTGCGGAGGCGGGTGAGGTTGGCGAGGGCGGTCTGGGTGTCTTCGCCGGGGAAGAGTCTGGCGAGCACCTCGGAGAGGCGGATTTTGTCGGTGAGGGCCAGATTTAGGAGCTTCTGCAGGCGGTCGCGGTCGGACTTTCCGAGTTCCTCCAGCCAAGGTTTTGCTGCATCCCGGAGGGAGTCGCCGAACAAGGTCACCGATAGGCTCATGTGGAGGATGAAAGCGGGTTATTGGAGGTTTGGCAATGTTTTTGGAGGATTGGGCGGCATCTTTGGATGAATTGAGGGTGCTTGAGTTGGCCTACGGAACACACGGAAGGCACGGAAAACAGAGGCCAGAGGGGCCAGGAATGGCCCTGTTACTTTCGGGGCGAGCGAGCGCAAAAAAAGGCGGTCCGCTGGGTGCGGACCGCCTTGGAATAAGGGTGCTTTTTGGAGGATCAGCCTTCTTCCGATGCTTTGGCGCCGGCGAGTTTGGCGGCGCGTTCGGCCAGTTCGATGTGGAACTGCTCGGGGGTGGGGGCTTCACCGGTGGTGCGGGTGCGGGCGAACCAGTCGGCGAAGATTTCGCCGTCTTTGCGCTCGGCCTTGAAGGCTTCCAGGAAGGCGCGGACCTTGCCGGGGACTTCTTCACCGAGGACGGTCTTGAATTCGAGGCCGGCGAGGCGGTTGCCGCGGATGCTGCCGCCGACGAACATGGCGTACTTGTTGGGCGAGCGGCCCACGAAGCCGAAGTCGGCGTTGTAGGGGCGGCCGCAGCCGTTCGGGCAGCCTGTCATGCGGAAGAGGATCGGCTCGTCTTCGAGGCCGAGTTCGCGCAGGGATTCGTCGATCTTGTCCATGAAGCCGGGCAGGACGCGCTCGGATTCGCTGAGGGCGAGGCCGCAGGTGGGCAAGGCGACGCAGGCGTGGGCGACCTTGCGGGCGCGGGTCATGCCGTCGGCGTGGATGACGCCGTGCTTGGTGAGGATGGCATCGACGGCGGCCTTTTGCTCAGGCGCGACGTCGGCGATGATCATGTTCGTGTTGGGCGTCACGATCAGGGGGAGGTCGAGTTCTTTGCACAGATCGACGAAGGCGCTGCGGTAGTGGGGGCCGTTTTCGCGGTCCACAATGCGGCCCATGCTGACGTGGACGGCGCAGTAGAGCTTGCCGTCGCCCTGCTCGTGCCAGCCGAGCTTGTCCTCGACGCTGTCGAACTGGAGTTCTTTGGGCGGGAAGGTCTCGATGCCGGGGAGGCGGCGGACGACTTCGGCGCGGAAGCCGTCGAGGCCCATGGTCTGCACGGTGTACTTGAGGCGGGCGTTTTTGCGCTCGGTGCGGTTGCCGTGGTCACGCTGGGTGGTCACGACGGCCTCGATGGCATCGACGACGTTGGCGCGCTTGGCGTAGAGGAGGGGCTGGCCGAGGAAGGGGCGGGTGGTGAGCTGGCCGTGGCTCATGCCAAAGCCGCCGCCGACGGTGATGGTGTAGCCTTCGACCTGGCCGTCCACCACGTGGGGCACGAGGCCGACGTCCTGGGAGTAGATGTCCGCGTCATTGCAGGGCTGGATGGCCACGCCGATCTTGAATTTGCGGGGCAGATAGACTTTGCCGTAGATGGGGTCGTCGCCTTCGGGGGCCTTGGTGGCCTCACGGACGGCGGGGTTCACCTCGGGGTCTTTGATCCAGTCCGGCTCGAGCTTTTCGCCGTCCAGCCAGATGTCTGCATAGGCGCTGGAGCGCCACAGGAAGCGCTGGCTGATTTCCTCTGTAAGCTTCTGAGTATCAGCGTGAACGGCATCCTTGATGGGGGCGGCGGGGCCCATGGTGTTGCGCACGACGTCGCCGCAGGCACCCATGGTGCTGAGGCCGCTGTGGCAGACATTGTGGATCACTTCTTTCAGGCCGCCTTTGAGCACGCCGTGGAGCTGGATGCCCTGGCGGTTGGTCAGGCGCATGTTGCCGAAGGCCTTGGAGCAAAGGTCGTCATGGATGAGCCACTGCTTGGCGGTGATGCGGCCGCCGGGCATCTTGCTGCGGATCATGAAGCTCCAGGCTTTTTCCAGCTTGGCCTTGGTGCGCTCGGCACGGACGTCGCGATCATCCTGCTGGTAGGAGCCGTGGTGCTTGAGCAGGATGTTGGAGTCGTCCGGAATGTTCGGGGTGCTGGTGTCAGCGAACTGCTCGGCCAGCTGGCCGCGGAGGCCGTCTGAGGCGAGTTTGAGGTCTTCAACGGAGGCTTTGCTCATAAGGGTAGGATCTGGGGGGCTGGGAGTGTCGGCCAAGATGGCTTGATTGCAAGTGCTTGAGCCTGGGGCGTGTTTTTGAAAATCGATGTGAGGGTGCGTGACAAAGGGGGAACAAAGGGGTTACAGTTTTCTTTGGAGATGAGCAGGCACCCCACACGCATTCCCGGAGCGACAGCCGCCGCGCTGCTTTCGCTGCTGTGCGGCTGTGTCAAAAAAAGCGAGTATGATGCGCTGCAGGTCGAAAATCAGACGCTGCAAACACGTGTGGATGAGACCAACCACGCCCTGGTGCAATCACAAGCGGATTTCTCCGCGCTGCAGGTACAGATGCGGCAATATTTGACGGTACAGGCCCAGCTGCAAAAGACGCAGCAGGATTTCAAGGTGTCGCAGGATGAATTTACGGCGCTGAAATCACGGTTTGACCATTTCCGTACCCAGCACCGCACGGCGATGGTGGGGAAGAGGTATGCCCAGCTTAATCTGGATGATGGCAAAGTGCTGCACCAGGCGGAGATCACGGCGGTGAGTGCGGACGAGCTTTCCATCCGGCATGCCGATGGCATCGCCAAAGTCGCGCTGGCGAAGAGCTCGCCTGATTTGAGGATGGAGGCCTGCTACGACCCGCAGGAGGCCAGCGAGAAGGCGCGGGAAAAGACGATGGCCAAAAGCCGGGAGACACCAGCCAGGCCTTCCCCGGAGCCGGTGAAAGCAGCTCCAGTTCCTGTCCCCGCCCCGCTGCCCGCCTCCCCGGCGCGCAGTCCGGTGGAGGCATTGCGCACCCAGCTTGCCACGCAGAGGCAGCTGCTGAATGCGGAGTACCATGAACTAGCCGCCAAAAACTCTGCTGCCCTGCGAGGCGTGGAGTGGAATTCCTCCCAGCCAGAAGCCAGCCCGCTGCTCAACTCGCTTTCGGGCAGCCGCGCGGTGCTGGGCATCAGCCGCCTGCAGGTCCAGCGCAATGCCATTCTGGCCACCCTGCAGCAACTGCGGGAGCTGGACCCCGCGGCGCGATGACCCCAAGGAATCCGCAAAATAAGCTAGGCAAATACCACGTTTGAGCGTTCCATGTCACCAGCAACCATGAAATTCAGCCTTCTCCTCGCCCTTGCCCTGACCACCACCGCTGCATCCGCGGTCGATTACAAGTCCCAGGTGGCCATCATTTTTCGAACCAAGTGCTATGCCTGCCACAGCGTCACCAAGAAGGTGAAAGGCAAGCTGGCGCTGGATGACGACAAGATCACCGACCAGATTGGGCCGGGCAAGAACATCATTCCGGGCCAAGGAGCGAAGAGCACGATGTACGTGAATTGTACGCTGCCGAACGACGATGGTGATGTGATGCCTCCAGAAGGCAAGAACCGCCTCACCGATGCGGAACTGGCCACGCTGAAGGCCTGGATCGATGAAGGTGCCAGCCTCACCGGCGGTGGTGCTGCTCCTGCTCCGGCCGCAGCCGCTCCTGCCGCCGCAGGTGGTGTACAAAAATGGACCAACGCCGAAGGCAAAACTATCGAGGCCGAGTTCATGGGCCTGGAAGGCGACAATGTGCTGCTGAAGATTCCCTCCACCGGTGTCACGCACATCCTGCCTCTGAGCAAGCTCTCGGCTGAGAGCCAGGCGCAGGCGAAGGCGGCCAAGAAGTAAGTTCGCCTGACAGTGCTCGTTTTTTCCACGCCATCGGTCTTCGGGCCGATGGCGTTTTAGTTTTTTAGCGCAGATCAAACTCCGACTCCGCCACGCGCTGGCCGTTGATCTGCAGCTCGACGCGATGCCTTCCGGAGTAGTGCTTGCGGGTGGTGAAGTCTTTGACGATCTGGGATTTGACGAGTTCGATTTCGGCGCGCGCCGGCAGGTCCAGCTCGGTCCATTTGAAGACCTTTTCCGCGCTGCCACCGCTGGCTTTGACGTAGTGCACCACGTAGTCGATGGCGAGGCGCTGTGTCTTGCTGGAGGTGGAAGTGAGCGCGGCTGCGAGCGTGAGGCGTTCTCCGAGTTTGAGGCGCGCGGGAGAGGCGGTCAGCTTGGCGGTGACCTCCGCTTTTTTGCCGAAGCCGAAGAGTTTCAGCGCGCGCGGGTGCCCGCGCTTGATCAGCGTGCGGCAGGCGTGCTTGGCGATCCAGCGCAGATGCTCGCGCTCCAGATCCCAGCCTTCGAGGCGCTGCAAAACGTAGTCGTGATGGTCCTTGGTGATGTCATTGAGATGATTGGCCACGGAGCGGCGCACGAAGAGCGAGTCGTCATCCTTGAGCGCCTCGAGAATGACAGCGGTGGGGGCGGGATCGCGCACGAGTGCGGTCAAGCGCATGCCCCAGGGCAGGCGTGGGCGCGAGCCTTCGCTGGCGAGTCGGCGTACTTTTTCATCGGGGTCGGAAGTCCAAGCATGCATCGTTTTCAGCGCACGCGTTTGATCTGCCACGATGAAGGGCCGCACGGCAAACTCCGCCGAGCCGAAGACGGTGAAGAAACGCAGGGCCTCCATTGAGAAGTCGAAATCGTGCAGACCGAAGGTCGCGACGAAATCGCCGAGGAAGATGGTGACGAATTCATGACCGATGCGTGGCGCGAGCTTTTGCAGGGCGCGAACTTTCTGCTGGTAGGTTCCAGGCAGCGCGGCATTCACGGCGACTGCGCATTGATGCACTCGCTGCATGAGCGTGCGTGCTTCGAGGCCATCGAGTGCGGACTTGAGGAAGGCCGCGGTGTCAAACTTCGGTGCGATGCTGGCAAGCTCTTTGGCGATGGCGCGGTAGCGGGCTGCATCAAACCATTCTTTGAGCTGCGGCGGGGGATCGGGTTCGGGAGGCATGGGCAGGAGGTATTTCGCGGCCGCCATTTCACTGCGCCAGCTTGCGCACGGTGTAGGCGATGCGTGGATTCAGCAGCAGCCGGCCGGAGTCCGCCTTGAGATTGTCCAGACGAAACTCATAGACGTGGTTCAGCGTCCATTCCGGCATTTCGATCTCAGCGGTTTTGCGGTCCGCGCTCAGGGTGACCTTGGCCACTTCGATCTCGTCCTTCGCAATCTGCGGCGAGCCGTATTCCTTGTGGTAGTTGTAGGTGTAGTGTTCGCCAGCCCAGAGCTCTGCGCCGCCGGAGGTTTCATCCAGCGGCTCAGTGAACGTGAATCGGAAGCCCTTCGGCGTGATCTTCATGTCCAGCACATCAAACGGCACCTTGCCCGTGGGTGTGATGGTGCCGATGCCCTCGCTGCCTGCCCAGGAAAGATGCGTGCGGCCGACATACAGGACATCATTGGCGAATGCGAAGCGGTGCACGCCGCGCTTCAGCGTTTCGCTCTGGAGCCAGTTCAGAGTCGCGCCCTGCCACACGCCGCCGACTTCCTCCAGCAGCACGCGCAGGATTTTGGGCGAGTTCATTTCTCCCACGATGGTCTGGCCTGCAAAGGGACCCCATGCTTTGGAGGACGGGATCTGCACGATCTGCGTGGGCGAATTGGCAAAATGACCATGTGGGAACCACACGGCGGCGGGCGTGCGCAGCTTTTCCAGATCGGCCACGGGGACTTGCAGCGGCACGCGGCCGTCCCAGTTCTTTCGCCACACGAGGCTGGCCGGATGACCGTAGAAGCCGTCCTTCTTTACCACGAAGAGTTCGCTCGTTCCGCGCCAGTCGCCCTGGTTGTCGTCCACCAGCAGATTGCCGGCAGCATCAAAGCCGATGCCATCGGGGGAGCGAAAGCCGCAGGCCCATGGCACGGCAGCGCCGGTGGCGGGATCGATCTTCACCACCCAGCCGCGATAAGGCACGCGCGAGTACATGCGACCCACGTCTTTGCCCACTTTCTTCCAGTTGTCATAGAACTCAGCGCGTGGCACGCCGATGTCGCTGAACTGTCCGCGCACTTCTTTGAAAATGGTGTCGCCCTGGGACGCGAGATTGAGGGACACCACTACACTGCCGTCTGGCGCGCGCACCGGGCCGAAGGCAAACTCATGGTAGTTTCCGCTCATGCCAAAGCCGTCCCACAGTGTTTCGTAGCTGTCGCAGACGCCATCGCCGTCGGTATCGCGCAGGCGTGTCAGCTCAGGGCGCTGCATGACGAGCATGCTGTGCTCATCTTCCACAAGAAGGCCCAGCGGCTCATGCAGGCCTTCGGCAAAGGTTTTCCATGTCTTGTCCTTCGGCTGGTAGAGCGCGACCTGGCCATGATGGAAACATGCTGCGATGCGGCCGTCCGGCATGACGCCGAGTCCGCCGATCTCCGGCGCAACGCCATTGGGCATCATCAGTTTGCCGATGGTGTAAAAGCTGTCCGCAGGTTCTGGCTTGGCCTTCTGCGCAGACAGGCTCGCGGTGCCAAGGAGCACGCAGCCCAGAGAGATGGAGAGGAGTCGGTGCATGAGGGTTATTGTTTGATGGTTTGCAGAGTGAGCGTGAAGGCCGTCGCTTCTTCCTTGGTGAGATGCAGCGTGCCGCCATCGCGCTTGCCAGAATGGGAACGCCAGGCCGCGAAGCCTTCGCCATTGGGATTGTCGCCCACGTTGACAAACACGTCGCCGGTGGCCTTGGGGATTTTGAATTCGCGCACCACCTCGCCCGCTTTGCTGACGGCAACCCGTTCCTTCACCTCGATGCCATCGAGCGTGTAGCGGAAGGTGGGGAAGCCTTGATCGAGCGTGTAGCCGAGAAATTTGGCCTGCGGTGCTGCGGCGTTGGCGCTGCCAAAGCGGATCGCTACTTCATCAGGCGCGGCGGTCCAGAAAGGTTTGTCGCCGAGCTTGGGAAGGTCTCTGCCATTGCCCGCCCAGTTTTTTGTCGCATCGATGAACTCGCCTTTCCAGACGTAGCGCATGCGGCAGACTCCTGCATCCCAGCAGGCGTTCAAGTCTCCCGGCAGCGCGATCGCAATGGCCGCAGGGCCGCTGTTTGGCATAAAGATGCGCTGTGCAAACGGACGCCTGCCTCCGCCGGCGATGAAGGTCTGCGCCGCGGTGGCGGGAATGTTTTTATCCTGCTTCAGCGGCGGCATTCTCACGCCCACATAGGCCGCGCCATACATCACCAGACCATGGCCGGGAAAGGTGCATACAAAGGGATAGATGCCCGGCTCCTTCGGCAGCGAGAGGCGCAGGGAATCTTTTTTCTCCGGAGCCAGAAGTTTGGAGGCGGCAAGCACATCGGTGCCTGGCGGCACGAACTGCAGGGCAGGGCCTTTGTCTGCCAGTTGCAGAGAGGCATTCACGATGGCATCGCGCCTGCCGGGCTTCACCAGCACGAAATTGTGCATCTGATCCGTGGAATCGAGATTCTCCAGGCTGATGACCACATCCGCGCCGGGCTTGCCTTCAAAGCGTGGCGGGTCGAAACGCAGGCCGTCGCGCATCACGATCTTGATGGTCTGCGGCTTGGCCGCGGCAGGCGGCTGCGGTTTCACCTCGGCCTTCTGGCCCCACGCGGTGGCGTGAAGCAGCAGCGCGAGGCCGAGAAACTGGGTGCAAAGGCGTGGGAGAGGCATGCGAGAATGAAGCTGAGCGTGTTGTTTTGGCGGTGCAAGTCCTGCCGATCACGGCAGGCGCTGGATGCGGATGTCTTTGAAGTAAAACACGCTGCCCGGATCATGCGCCTGCAGCGCGATGCCGCCGCCCTGGGCATTGATCAGGCGTCCGGCGCGCTCGGGCGGACGAGTGACGTTGTCAGGCTCCGTGTAGTCCACCACCGGCTTGTCATTGAGATGGATTTGGATGTGCTTGCCATTCACGGTGATGCGGACTTTGAACCACTGGCTTTCGTCCACGGGCGACTGGGCGAGATCCACGACGGCATAGAGGCTGCCTGTTTTGCGCTTTTCTTTGGCGGTGCTGTTGAGCTGGATTTCGTAGCCTTTGGCGAGATGAAGCGCGCTGTCTCGCGTGCTCATGTCTGTGTGAATGAAGATGCCGGAGTTTGAGTTTGGCTCGCTGCGGCATGTCGCTTCAAAGACGAAGTTTTTGAACTTCACGAAACCTTCCTTGGCATCGCCCGCAAAAAACAGGTGGGCGCTGGGCTTGGTGGCATGGGCGCGGATGGCGCCGTCCACGACGGTGAAGGATTCGGGCATGACGTTGGCATGCCAGCCGGTGAGGTCTTTGCCATTGAAGAGGGTCTGCCATTCCTCGGCGGCGCGGCAGGAAAGAGGGAGAAGCAGGGCGAGCAGGAGAAGGCGGCGCAGCATGTGGGTCAGATTGGTTGGTTGCATGGTGGCGGCATCTCGCCCAAATCGCAAGGATGCCTGCAACCTCCCGCCGCCTCCACGCCTTCACCGAATCCGTCATCCGCGCGATGACGCGCCTTTCCAACCAACATGGCGCGGTCAATCTTTCCCAAGGCTTTCCCGACTTCAATCCGCCGGAGGAAATCCTCGCCGCGCTGGAGCGTGCCACGCGCGGCAACTTCCACCAGTATGCGGTCACGTGGGGAGCGCCGCGCTTCCGCCAGGCATTGGCCAAAAAGATTACGCATTTCTCCGGCACACCGGTGGATCCAGATCAAAACCTCGTCGTCACCTGCGGCAGCACCGAGGCCATGATGTGTGCCATGATGACCTGCTGCGAGCTGGGGGATAAAGTGATCGTGTTCTCGCCTTTCTATGAGAACTACGCCGCGGACGCCATCCTGTCCGGTGCTGAGCCGATCTATGTGCCGCTGCGCCCGCCGCAGTTTGGGTTTGATCCCGATGAACTCGCGCGCGCCTTTGCGCAGGGGGCGAAGGCCATCATCGTCTGCAATCCCTCCAACCCCACCGGCAAAGTTTTCACGCGTGAGGAACTGCAGATGATCCTCGATCTCGCGGAAAAGCACGACGCCTTTGTCATCATGGACGAGCCCTATGAGCACATCGTCTATGGGCCGCATGAGCATGTGTACATGCACTCGCTGCCCGCTGCGGCGGAGCGTGTGATCGTGTGTAATTCACTCTCGAAGACCTACTCGATCACGGGCTGGCGCTTGGGCTACGTGCAGGCCGCGCCGCACATTATCGCGCAGGCGCGCAAGGTGCATGATTTCCTCACGGTTGGTGCCGCCGCGCCGCTTCAGGAAGCCGCTGTCGCCGGACTGGAACTGCCGGACAGCTACTACCACGGCCTGCGCGATCTCTACACCGCGAAGCGAGATGTCTTCCTCAATCACCTCCGCGCCACCGGCCTGCCATTTACCGAGCCGCACGGGGCCTACTATGTGCTCATGGACATTTCATCGCTCGGTTTCCCCACGGACACTGAGGCAGCGGAATGGTTCGTCAAAGAAGTGGGGGTGGCCGGCGTGCCTGGCTCCAGCTTTTTCCGAGAGCCCGAGCACCGCTTCATCCGCTTTCATTATGCGAAGCAGTTGGAGACGCTGAATGCGGCGGGTGCTAAGTTGCTCAGATTGAAGGCGGGGAGATAAGATAAGTTTTTAGCATTGACGTGCAGGGGGCTAACCGCTGGAATACCGGCAAACTTTGCCCTGACGCTTATGCAAACCTTGTTGTTCTCGTCCGTCGTCGTCCTCGCTGCAGGTGTGGCATTTGCCGCATCCTCCACCCAAAGTTACGAACCCACCCATAGGCAGGTGGATGTTTTAAAACCAGCCCACGGGCCCACGTCGGTCACGATGAACACGTTCCTGCTGAATCAGGCAGGAGACATCGTGACCGCGATCTCGCCCAGACCGGTTTATACGCGGAATGGCGTGTCCAAGCCCGCGCCAGGAACACCGGGAGGCTGGATTCAGGTCTACAGCCCGGACAAGCAGTTGAAGGGGGAGATTGAACTTCCGTTCGCCCCTGATGCTCTCGCGTTGACAAAGGACGGTCATTACCTCGTCGCGGGCGGAGGTCAGCTTTGCAAATGCACGCTGGAAGGAAAAATCGTGGCGCAGACGGACTTGCTCACGCTGCTCAATATTGACGAGAGGAAGCTCAGGGAGGAAGTGATCGAGCAGTACAAGAAAGATCAGGAAACCTACGCGAGCAGCCGCAATTCACAGATTAAAAGCATCAAGGACCAGATCACGCGCCTGGAGGAGAAGGCCGAGGCGGAAGTGACCTCGCGTGACAAGTCGCGGCTGCAATCCCTCAAAATGATGATGAAGAGCCTCAGCGAGGCGGACAATCTGACCGAATCACGCATTGCACAGCTGATGCAATACCGCATGCGCACTCCATCCATCAGCGCTGCAGGCGATGACATCCTGGTGACTTTGTCGCGCAACCGAGGCTATGAAATCTGGCGCACCGGACCGAAGTTTGACAACCCACGCAAAGTGATTGGCGACATGCGTGGCTGCTGCGGCCAGATGGACATGACGGTGGCCGGGGATCGTATTTTGACGGCGGAAAACACGAAATTTCGTGTGGGCATCTATGACCTTGAGGGTAAAAACATCTCCGCTTTCGGCGAGCGCTTCAAAGACGAGAACAACGGCTTCGGCAGCTGCTGCAATCCGATGAATGTGCTCTGCTGCGGCAATGGCGACATTCTCACCGCGGAGTCGAGCATCGGTCATATCAAGCGCTACAACGAAAAGGGCGAGCTGCAGGCTGTGATCGGACGCGCGCGCATCGGCGGCGGCTGCAAGCATGTGGCGCTGGGCCTGGATGAGAAACGTAATCGCTATTACGTGCAATATCAGGACATGAACCACATCTGCATCATGCTGCCGAACGCCGAGGCGGCGCCTCTTGTGGCAGAGCTGGACAAGAAGATGAAGGCTGCCGAAGAAGCCGCGTTGAAACTGGTGGGCACGTGGAAGGCGGTGAACACCGGCAGCGCCCCAAGGCGCTCTAGCAATGATTTTGATCCTTATGAATATGTGCCGGAGCCGCCGTTCGAATCATTCACCTTCAAGCCTGACCATAGCCTCACGCTGAACGTGGATTCGGGCGCTCGTTCCAGCGCGGACAAGGGGTTCCGCCGCTGGTACACGAGTGGTGTGGAGGACGGGCACATCCAGTTCGAAATCGAGCGAGGTGACGGATATGTCGATTTCTCCACGCAGGTCACCATGAAAAGTGACGATGAGATCGAAATGAAGCTCACGCGCGAAACCAAGATCTTCAAACGCCAGAACTAATGGTTATGAAACTACGTCTGACTCAACTCGCCCTCGCAGCATGCCTGCTGGCAGCCAGTGCTGCGCAGGCCGAAACAATCTCCATGCTGGTGATGGACCCTTTGTCCAAAGATCTCGCATGCGACTGCGTGAAAGGCTATGCGCAGCGCAACTACCGCGCGCTGGCCGCACATTTGCAGCAGAAGACCGGGATTGAAATCACCGTGACCCATGCGGAAAAAATAGCGACGGCATTAAAAGAGATGAAAGGCGCGCCGGGCATCATCATCGGCAAAAAATCCGTCGTGCTGAGCGAGGCGGCAAAAAACAAACTGGAGTTCACGCCAGTGGCCCGGCTGACAGGGAAGGACGGCAGCGCCAGCCAGCAGGGGCTCATCGTGGTGCGTCGTGACTCACCCGTCAAAACTCTCGCGGATCTCAAAGGCGCCCGCATCCTCTTCGGGCCGGAGGATTGCGAGGAAAAATCAGCCGCAGCCATCGCCTTGCTCAAGGAGGCAGGTGTGGCAGTGCCTGAGAAACTGGAAACGTCTCCTTCATGCAGCACCGCGGCTGAGGCGCTCATGAAACTTCCCGCAGGCGAAAATGCCGCGGCGGTGATCTCGAGTTATGCGGAGCCTTTGCTCTCGGGCTGCGGCACCATCAAGCAGGGCGATCTGCGCATCGTGGCAACGACGAAAGACGTGCCGTTCATCACCGCTTTTGCGAGCAGTGGATTGAGCAAGGAGCAGATCAAAGCTATCACCGAGGCATTGCTCGACACTGGAGGCGATCCTGAACTGCTCAAGGTCATGGAAAGTGTGCTTGGTTTCATCGACATGACAGAGCCGGATGGCAAGGTGGTGCCGAAACCGGTGGGCTGGCACCAGTTTCGTGGTCCAAACCGCGATGGCGTCGCGCCCTGGCTGCCTGCCGCATTGCCTGAGAAAATGGTTCCAGCTTGGCAAGTGGAAGTGCCTGCGGATGGCGTTGGCGGTATCGCCGCGACGGAGCGTGAGGTCATACTCGGAGCACGTGACTCCCTGGACGGCGCAGATGTTTTTTTTTGCCTCGAAGCCGCCAGCGGCTTGGAACGATGGCGATTTGAATATCCTGCGACAGCGCGGGAGCCGCTCGATTATGGCAACTCTCCCCGGGCCACGCCCCTCATCTCCGAGGGGCGTGTTTTTTTGTTGGGAGCTTTCGGACATTTGAACTGTGTCGATCTCGCCAGCGGAGAGCTGGTGTGGACCCGTCATCTGCCCCCGGAATTCGAGGCGGCGCTGCCCAAGTGGGGCTGCACCGGCTCGCCGCTGCTTCATGAAGGCCGGCTGATCGTGCAACCCGGCGGACGTGAGGCCTCGCTCATCGCACTGGATCCGAAGACCGGAGATGTGCTGTGGGAATCTCCGGGCCGTCGAGCCAGTTATGCCGGTTTCATTGCCGCCATCGTGCACGGAAAAGCCCAGCTCGTCGGTTACGACGAGGAGACCCTTGGCGGATGGGATGCGGCGACGGGCAAACGCCTGTGGGAGCATAAGCCGGAGCAAAAAGGTGATTTCAATGTGCCCACGCCGTTCATGATCGGACAGCGGCTGTGCGTGTTCAGCGAAAACAACGGCACGCGCCTCTTTGAATTTGATGCAGCAGGCAGGCTGATCGACACACCCGTTGCCCATTACGAAGACCTCGCCCCGGATGCCCATTCACCTGTGCGAGTGGGAGCACGTATCGTCGGTTGCAGTCAGCAGTTGCAATGCCTGGATGCGCAAACTCTAAAACCATTGTGGAATCTTGAGGATCGCGACTTTGGCACTTACGCCTCCATCATCAGCGATGGCCTCGGCCGCACCCTGACGCTTTCTGACAAAGGCTGCCTGATGCTCCATGATGTGAACGGACCCAAGGCTAAAAAACTGGGCCACCTGCATGTGTGCGAGAGCAACATCCATGTGCTGAGCCATCCTGCGATCGTCGGCAACCGGCTCTACCTGCGCCTCGGGCAGCAGGTGGTGTGCATGCTGTTGTAGGAGCTGAACTGAATCCTCACGCAGCCGGCCGCGCATGCGAGCGGGTCATTGAGGCTCCATTTTCTCACAAATTCGCCGCATACGCCTGCAGCTCCCGATATTCCGCCAGGATCCGCTTCACCGCCGCAACGGTCGCTTTCACCTGCGCGTCCATCGGAGCCAGCGCGGGTGTTTCAAAGACGATCTCCAGAGCATGGGGGCGCTGGTCGGGTGGGGCGCGGAGGATGCCGAGGTAGCCTTCTTTGATGATGCCGCGGGAGGCGCGGAAGCCGTCGATGATGTCTTGTTCGTTGCGTGGCAGAAACTGGCTTGAGGCCTGCAGCGCGGGCTCCAGCAGGTGCTCGCTGAGAAGCGCTCCGCTGACGAAGCCGTAGCAGCCGTCCGAGGTGTCGTCGGAGTGCAGTGAAATGATGCCGTCGTAGCTTTCACGGCGCAGCTCGGCTTCGAGGAAGATCACTTCGGGCTCGACGGAGCCGCACCAGAATTCGCGGTTCAGATCCAGCCCGCTGTGGCTGTGCCGGGTGCCGAGGTGGCAGCCGGTGGGATTGCACACCGGAAAGAAATGCAGCTCGTAGTCATGAAGCTCTTCTGGTTTTCCAGAAGCCCAGGCAATGAGCTCGTGAGTGGCCAGGGTGCCGGCTTCTTCATCGCCATGAATGCCGGCGAAGATGCCGATCTTCATGCCATGGCCGGCCTTCACAGGCTGGCTGACAATCTTCGGCAGGAAGTTGTCTGATGCTGGCGGGTTGTTTTGAATCATCCGGGGGCGGTCTGCAAATGGGAGGGAAGCACCCCGGTTTCAAGCGCTGACTTTGCCGATGAAAAGACTTTGAAAACCGCCCGTCCCGCTGCGTTTCTTTGCCCCTCTATTTTAACCATGAGACTTCTCTCTCTTACCACCCTCCTCGCAGCGCTGGCGCTCAATGCCCGCGCTGAACTCAAACTCCCCGCCATCATCGGCGACAACATGGTGCTGCAGCAGAAGCAGACGAATCCGCTGTGGGGCTGGGACGCTCCCGGCACGGAGGTGACGGTGAAGTTTGGCGATCAAACCAAAACCGCGAAGGCTGGTGCCGATGGCAAGTGGACGGTGAAGCTGGACCCCGTGCCTGCGAGCGACAAGCCTGCGACGCTTTCCATCAAAGGCAGCAGCGCGAAGGAAATCAAAAACGTCCTCGTCGGCGAGGTGTGGATCTGCTCCGGGCAGTCCAACATGCAGTGGAGCGTCAGCTCCAGCTGGGACTCCGATCTGGAAATCGCCTCGGCGAAGTTCCCGAACATTCGCCTGATCACGGTGCCAAACGTGGGCACGCAGGAGCCGCAGAAAGACTTCAAGGGTGAGTGGAAAGAGTGCTCTCCGGCCACGGTGGGCGGCTTTAGCGCCGTCGGTTTCTTCTACGGCCGCGTGCTGCACAAGATGCTGGATGTGCCGGTGGGCCTGATCAATAACGCCTGGGGCGGCAGCGCCTGCGAGGCCTGGGTGAACCGCGGTGAACTGGAAAAAGACCCGCGCTTCAAGCTGCTGATGGAAAACACCAAGAAGAACGAGGCCACCCTGAATTCCCCGGCGGCCAAGGCCAAGTATGACGCCGATCTCGCCGCCTGGACCAAGCTGGCTGAGGCAGCCAAGAAAGAGGGCAAGCCCTTCAACACCCGCGCTCCCGCACCGCCCACCGCCTGGCTGAACGGAAACGCGCGCCCCGCGAACATCTACAACGGCGCCTTGCTGCCCACCATCGGCTACGGCATCAAGGGCGCCATCTGGTATCAGGGCGAAACCAACGCCGGCCGTGCCTATGAATACGCCAGCCTCTTCCCCTTCATGATCCAGAACTGGCGCAATGAATGGAAGCAGGGAGATTTCCCATTCTACTGGGTGCAGCTGGCCGACTTCATGGCCGAAAAGACCGACGCCAGCCAGGCCGTGATGAGCGCGTGGGCTGAGCTGCGCGAGAGCCAGACGAAGACGCAGAACGCCATCAAAAACGGCGGCCAGGCCGTCATCATCGACCTCGGTGAGGCAAACGACATCCACCCAAAAAACAAGCGCGATGTGGCCGAGCGTCTGGCCCGCTGGGCGCTGGTGAAGGACTACGGCATGAAGCTGCCTTACCGCAGCCCCGAATTCAAAGCCGCGAAGTTTGAAGGAAACAAAGCCACTGTCACGCTCGACACCTTCGGCAGCTCCTTGCGCACCATTGATGTCGGCGAGGTGAAGGGCTTCATGGTCTGCGGTGAAGACAAAAAGTGGGCCTGGGCCGAGGCAAAAATCACCGGCAAGGACACGGTCGTGGTCACCGCCAAAGACGTCGCCAATCCCGTGGCCGTTCGTTACGCCTGGGCGGACAATCCCGTGTGCAATCTCTACAGCGCAGAGGCACTGCCGGTCACGCCCTTCCGCAGCGACGACTTCGAGATGATCACCAAGCCCAAGCCCTAAGCGGCACACAGAGCATCTGCCATCGCTTGATTCATCCATCCCCCGGCATCACCGCCGGGGGATTTTTATTTCGGGCTCGCGGCCTTGCGGCTCACGGCGTTCCAGATGGCGTTAAAGGGCCAGGCGATCACACCAAAGACAGCACCTGCGATCTTGGCCACGATTTTCACTGGCAGGCGGAACAGGCGCATCAGCGGGCGCAGCACGCCTTTGACGGCGGCATTTTTCTCGTAGGCCAGATGCAGCAGAAGGATGCTGATGATGCCGGCAAATTTCACCGACTTGGCGATGTGGTAGTGCCCGCCTCCCTCGCTGATGAGGCTGAATCCGCCGGGTTCCACCACATGCTTGACGTACTGGTCCCAGTAAAGCTCCAGGCCGAGCAGCATGCCCACGAAACCGACCAGCAAAAACGCGGTGTGCTCCAGCCAGGGCTGCCGTTCCAAAAGCTTGATGCAGTAGCCCGCCACCAGCCGCAGCGTGATGATGCCCAGCGTCACGCCGATGTACACCAGCACCTTGCTGTCCCGGGCGAAGGCCACGGCGGCCACCACGTTGTCAAAACTCAGGCTCAGATCCAGCAAGGCGATCATCGCGATCGTGGAGGCAAAGCTTTGAGGCACCTTCTTTGCCTTGCTTCCATCCGTCTCATCATCGTCATCCTGGGCGGCAAAGTGGTCGCACATGAGCCACACAAGATAGAGGGAGCCCAGCAGCATCAGCCAATGGTTGCCCATGATGAGGCTGGCGGTCAGCAGGGCGACAATGCGGAAGCCGTAAGCCCCGATGTAACCGATGTTCATCGCCTTCTTGCGCTGCTCTTCGTTCAAATGCGAGGCCATTGCGGCGATCGCCAGCGCATTGTCCACTGAGAGCAGGCCTTCGATCAAAATCAGAGCCAGCACCACGGGGATGCCCTCTTTTACGGTGTGCCAGATGTCAGCGGCGGCGAGAAATTCATGTATCATCAGCCTGCAAGATGGCGGACGGAGAGAGGGCTTTCCAGTACCAATTCAGGCGAAAGAAAAACACCCCGTTTTCGGAATGCGAAAACGGGGTGTTTAGGCGGAAACAGTCGTAAGAGCGATTACGTGTAGGAGGATTCCACGCGCCGTGCCACGTCCTTGTAGCCGTAGTCGGCGTTGTAGATTTCCTTGAGCGCTTCCAGGCTGCCAGCCTTGTCGCCCATCTTTTCCATCACGTTGGCCAGTTCGTAGAGCACTTCCTTCTTGGTGGCATCCATGACGAGGAGCTCCTTGGACGCCTCCATCAGCGAGGTTTTGGCCAGGTCGTTCATGTTCTTGCGCTCGAAGCAGCGGCCCAGCATCAGGATCGCCTTGATGCGCAGGTTCGGGCTCGCCTTGGCCTGCTGCAGCTCGGGAAGGGCTTCTCCATACATGCCGGCGTTGAAATAAGCCTGGCCCAGTTCGTAACGCAGCGCCTTGTCGGTGGGGTTGCGGTCCACACGGGTCTTGGCGTCGTTGATGACCACGCTGGCGCGCTGGCGGCGGATTTCGGCAAGCTGTGCGCGTTTGTCTTCGATGTCAGGCGCGTCCGGATCTGCCTCGATTTCGCGCTCGTAGTCCGCGATTTGCTGATCCTGCACCTTGTCGCGAAGGATTTCCACCTTGCGCTGGAGCGCCACGTCCCCGGGGTTCAGGGTCAGGGCGTAGTCAAAGAACATGAGGGAGGTCTCGAGCTGGTTGAGGCGCTCGTAGAGCTCGGACATGCGCTTGACCACGAGGATGTTGGTCTGGTCGGCATTGTACTGCTCGATGGTCTTGGCCAGCAGCTGCTCCATCTGCTCCTGGGTCATGCCCTGGCGGTTGAAAAGTTCGATCTCCTGGGCCTCGGCCGAGTTCTTCTTGGTCTCGTTGAAGTTGCCGGAGTTCCAGCCGCCCTTCTGAATGGAGCTTTGAGCGGCGGCGTTTTTTTCGCCCTGCTTGGCCTCCATGTCGCGCGGGTTGATCTTGACGATGGCGCTGTAGGTGTTGGCAGCCAGATCTGGCTGCTTCTGCTCCATGTAATGCTGCGCCAGCTTGTGCATGTTCTTGGTGTTCTCCGGATGACCGCCGCGGATGGTCTCCAGCGCAAAGGACGCCAGCTCCGGGTAGTTCATCTTCATGGCCAGATCATACAGCTGCTCGTTTGCACCGAGGTTGAAGGGGTCCTTGCGGAACACGTTTTCCTCCATGTCGGCGATCGTTTCAGCGGGGTCTTTCTTGGCGGTGGGCTTGAAGCCGCCGAGGCTGAAGCCGAATTTCTTGCCGCCGCTTCCGACGACTTCACCTTCAGCGCTGCGCAGCAGTTTGCGGCCATCCAAAAATCCGACGTTGGCCGTCACAATGGGCAGCACCTGGTCAATGACGTACTCCCAGTTTTTCCGCTCGGCGGAAATAAGGGCTTTTTTCCAAAGGGCTTGGTATTTGGGGTCGAGGTCGGCTTCCTGAACGGTCATAGTGCTTGGGGGGTCCTGTCTTGGTTAAATAAAAAATGCGGCGGCTACTTCTTTCCGCCGCCGAACCAGGCGGCGATGCCATGCAATTCGGCGCCTGTTCCTTCGGTCAGACCCTTCATGCTGAATCCGTGCTCAAAGAGCACCATCCAGAAGAAGGTGGCGACGAGGAAAGCGATGGTCCAGAGGACTTTGGAGAGAATGCGCATGCCGAGATTTTGCCTACTTTATGAATAAAAGGTGTGAATCGTCCAGCACGGAGTTGCGCAGATGGAAAATGCGGGGCTGGATTACTCCTTCTCAAACAGCAGGCGCAGGCTGTTCAGGCACACCACCACCGTGCTGCCCTCATGCGTCAGCACGCCCAGGGTCAGCGGCACCCAGCCGAACAGGGAGGCCACCGCCATGATGATCACGCTGCCCAGAGAGATGATCAGGTTCTGCTGGATGATCCCGCGCGCACGCTGGCTGATGCGCCGCGCGGAGAGCAGTTTTTCGATTTTGTCCTGCATCAGCACCACGTCGCTCTGCTCCAGAGCGGCATCGCTGCCCCGCGCCCCCATGGCCACGGAGACATACGCCGCCGCCAGGCTCGGCGCGTCGTTCACGCCATCGCCGATCATCGCCACCTTGTGGCCGGTCTGCGTCAGCTCCCGGATGGCGGCCACTTTGTCCTCCGGGTGCAATCCGGCACGCACTTCGGAGATGCCAAGCTTCTCTCCCACCTCGGTCGCAGCGGCGCGGCGGTCGCCGGTCAGCATGATGGTGCGCACGCCCTCGGCGGCCAGTTTTTCCAGCACGACCCGGCTTCCGGCGCGGATCTCGTCCTTCAGAAGGACGCGCCCGACGATCTGCTCGTGCAGCACCCAGACCTCGCTGAACCCCAGGGGGGCGTCCGGCACCCCGGCCAGCACCGCTCCGAGGGCGCTGTCTTTCACAAGTTCGCGCCTCCCCACGTAGCTCAGTCCGCCAGCCGTGCGCCCGCGCAGGCCTTGGCCTGTGATCGACTGAAATTCTGCCAGCTTGTCCACCACGATGCCCTGGGATTTGGCAAAATGCGTGATCGCGCGGGCAATGGGGTGGTTCGAATTCGCCTCCAGGCTTGCCGCGATGCGCAGCACATCCTGCTCCCGGCCGGCGGGGAAGCTCTCGATCTTCGTCACCTTCAGCTCGCCTTCCGTGAGCGTCCCCGTTTTGTCCATGGCAATGACGTTCACCTCAGCCAGCTTTTCGATCGCGGCTCCACCCCGGAACAGCACGCCGCGGCGTGCCCCCCAGGCGATTGCGGCCAGGATGGCTGAAGGGATGGAAAGCACCAGCGCGCACGGGCTCATCACCACCAGCAGCGTCATGGCACGGTAGAAGGACGACTTCGAGGCCGCGGTGTTTTCCAGCGGCGGAATGCCAAAGGCCAGCCACCACACAAAAAACATCAGCGCCACCACGCCCAGAGTGAAAAGGGTGTAGGGCGTGCCAAAGCGGTCGGTAAAACGCTGGCTGGGCGCGCGCAGGTGCTGCGCGGTCTGGATCAGGGAAATGATTTTCGCCAGGGCGCTCTGTGTGGCTGGCCGGTCCACACGCACATGGACCAGACCCCACTGGTTCAAGGTGCCGCCGTAGATGGCCGCACCCGGTTCCTTCGCTATGGGCACCGCCTCGCCGGTGAGAGTAGACTCATCTGCGGCCGTTGTGCCTTCGATCACCGTGCCGTCCACGGCGAAGAGTTCGTCCGGCTTGACCACGATCACATCTCCCACCTGCAGCGTCTGCACGCCGCGGTCCTCGGTGGTTCCGTCCGGCTGCAGCACATGGGCAAATTTGGGCGCCGCCTTGGTCAGCGCATTGATTTCCCGGTGCGTGCGAAACATCACAAAATGCTCCAGCGCCCCGGACGTGGAAAACAGGAACAGCAGCAGCGCGCCTTCCTCCCATGCACCGATCGAAACAGCCCCAACAGCCACAGCGAGCATCAGGAAATGCACATCCAGGCGCCGCTCGCGCAGGTTTTCCCAGGTGTCCTTGGCAGCATCCCAGCCGCCGGCGATCAGAGAGATGGAGAGCAGGCTCTTGGGAAGCCAGGCCGGCGCGGCAAAGAAACGCTCCGTCACATAGCCTGCCACCAATGTGACCGCGCAGATCCCCGCCTGCAGTGCCAGGAGGCGCCACTCGTCATCGCTTTCCTGTTCCAGTTCGTCCGGCTCCGGCCAGGCAAAATCACGCCACTTCCAGAACTTTGGCGCGGTCGGGCAGGAGGGCTTTTCCAGCACAAGCGCGCCATTCTTCTGCTGCACACCCAGCATGCCGCTGCTTGGCGGCACCTGGCCGTTTTGTTTCAGCCACCGGGCATCCACCGCCCGCAGCACTTCAGAGAGCTTCGCCTGCAGCAGCTCGCCATCCACCTGGCCCAGAGTGGCCATTTCCACCCTTTTGGAGTCCGGATTCAGCCGGATGGATTCCACCGCCGGTTCATCCATCAGGAAATTCGCCAGCGCATCCATCCAGTGGGATGAATCGGTGGAGGTGGGGGTGGAGTTCGGCATAAGCGGGAAGCTAATCCATACGAATGAGCAAGACGCGTGACAACCCGATCTTCCGCGTACATGATTTGCACATGATTCGCAGTCTCATCGCCGGATCACTGCGTGTGTTCTCCGGCTCCATCGCGCGCTGGCAGGGCTGCGCTCCAGAACCTGTCCAGCGCGTGTACTTCGCCAACCACACGAGCAACCTCGACGGCCCGGTGCTCTGGGCCTCCCTGCCGCCGCAGGTGCGCGCCCTCACGCGCATGGTGGGCGCCAGGGACTACTGGTCCGTTGGACGCGTGCGCCCGTTTCTGGCCTGCCATGTTTTCAATGCGGTGCTCATCGAGCGCAAGAAGCCCACGCCCGAGGCCAATCCTCTGGTCGAAATGGTCGATGCCATGGGAGAGCGCCACTCGCTGATTCTTTTCCCTGAAGGTGGCCGCCAGACCAGCCCCGAGCCGCAGCCCTTCAAGCCCGGACTCTATCACATAGCCAAAAAGCGACCGGACGTGCAGCTGGTGCCCGTGTGGATGGAGAACCTCAACCGCATTCTACCCAAGGGCGAAATTCTCCCAGTGCCCGTGCTCGGCAGCGTCACTTTTGGCGAGCCGATCCGCCTGGAGGAAGGGGAGTCCAAGGTGGACTTTCTGGTGCGTGCACGCGAAGCGGTGCTGCGCCTGCGGCAGCATTGATCACCTCGCGATGGGCGGCAGTTTTTCCGCGAGCCGGGCGCGCAGTTCCTTTAGAGTGGCTGCGTGCTGCGGATCATTTGCCAGGTTGGTGTATTCCTGCGGATCTTTGTCGTGATCGTACAGCTCGATGCCGTTTTTACCTTCGTCCCATTCGGTGCAGCGCCAGCGCGCCGTGCGGATGGTGCGGCCCCAGAATTCAGCGTCTGGCCCACGACGTGCCTGGGTGAAGGCAGCGTCCTGGATGGCCGCCGAAGGATCGCGCAGAGCGGGGGACAGGCTGAGGCCCTGCAAGTGCTTGGGGGCGGGTACACCGCAAAGCTCGCAAAGGGTGGGATACACGTCCAGCAGCTCCACGAGGCTCTGGCTGCGCTGACCGCCGGTCTTCATGGCGGGCGTGTGCATGATGAAAGGCACGCGGGCGCATTCCTCAAACAGGCTGCGTTTGTGCCACAGGCTGTGCTCGCCGAGGTGCCAGCCATGGTCGCTGGTGAAAATGATGATCGTGTTGTCATCCAGCCCCATCTGCTTGATCGCCTCCAGCAGGCGCCCGGCCTGCGCATCCACGTAGCTCACGCAGGCCAGGTAGGCGCGGATGGCGGCACGCCGCTGCTCCGGCGTGCAGGTCAGCGCGTAACCGGGCACGGCCCCGTTGCGCGCGGGTGCGGGGATGTCCGCTTTATCATCCGCGGGGGCTTCAGGCAGTGTGATGTTTTCCAAAGGATACAGATCAAAATACTTCGCGGGCGCCACCAGCGGCAGGTGCGGGCGATGGAAGCCGACGGCGAGGAAGAACGGCTTGGTCTTGTCGCGCTTGCCAAGCCATTCGATCGCGGTTTTGGCAAAATTGCCGTCCACCAGCTGGTCGTCATCGCCGGGAATTTCCTGCCAGCCAAGGCCCTGCTTCTTGCCAGTGTTCACCTTGACCGCGCTCTCGCGTTTGGGCGGGTAGGGCAGCTCGCTTTTGAAGGGCGTGCCAAAGTCCCATGCCTGCGGGTCGTCCATGCTTTCGAGTCCGGTGGGGACGCCGAGGTGGAAGATCTTTCCGCAGCGCGCTGTGGCATAGCCGTTGTTGCGGAAATGGTGAGGCAGCGTCAGCACATCGGGGATGTTTTTGTACAGGTTATCCTCGTTGTTGGTCACGCGCGTCGTGTTGGGCCGCAGGCCGCTCATCATGGACGAGCGCGAAGGATTGCAGTGCGGGAACTGGCAGTACGCGCGTGTGAAAAGCACGCTGCGTTTGGCCAGCGCATCCAGATTCGGAGTCTTCGCCTGGGAATAATCAAAGCACTGCAGCGTGGCCGCCAGATCGTCCGCCATCATCAGCAGAACGTTGGGGCGCGTGTCTGCGGCGAATGCCGACGAAAGCGTGAGGACCGACGAAATCAGGAGGGCTGGGAGGCGCATGGCAGGTGAATGCTGTGAGTCGCTGAACGAACCGGCGGATGGAGATCCTTCGTCCATGTGCGGCGTTCTTTTGCCCCTCAGGCTTCCCCTGAGGATCGGGACAGGGAGCGCTCGGGTTGTCGGGAGAGAGCGGTGTTTTATGCTCGTATCATGAATACTTCTGTCACACCCGAAAAAGTGGAGCCGCCCGTCACACCGCCTCCGTTGGAACCAGAGAAGGTTCCCGCAGTGATACGGGACCGAAAGGCCTCGGACACCCAGCAAAGCGTCGACAAGGCAGCCGGTGATGAAGGCATCGACGACGCCCAGGACGGTGCCGCGACCTCCGCTGAAGACCTGGAAGACCACGAAGAAGATCTGGGTGAAGAGTAGTGCCCGCACACTCAGCAAGCCGTCTTCTGACTTTTACCACCTCAAGTCGCTCCCCCGTTATGAATGCCGCCGCTACCACCCCGAAGCCGCAGACCGCTGAACCCACGGACAATCAGCCTTCCCTGGATCCAGACGAAGTTCCCACCGTGATCCTTGACTGGCGTCCTTCGCCCAAGTCCGCCAAATAGCGGTCGTCCCAAGGTTCATTTTGGCTGCGGGTTCTTGAACTCCTGCACCGGAAACTTCTCGCGCAGCCGCTTGCCCAGAGCCTCGATGATCTTTGTGTGCTCGGGCTTGTCGGCCACGTTCACGTTGTTCTGCGGGTCGTGGACCATGTTGTAAAGTTCGTACTCGGTTTTAGCGCCGGGCTTGGTCCATTCCACGTAGCGCCATTTGTCGGTGCGCATGGTGAGGCCGAGGTAGCCGGCTTTGGGGTACCAACTGTAGGCCGCGTCGTTGACGGCGGCGGCGGGATCATCCAGCACGGGCTTCAGACTGCGTCCCTGAAACCCGGTGCTGGCAGGCAGCCCGCAGAGCTCGGTGAGAGTCGGTGCCAGGTCCACCGACTGCACGAGTGCCTCCGTTTTTTCACCGGCATGCTTCATGTCTGGCGTGGAGATGACGAGGCAGTTGCGGGTGGCGCCTTCGTAGTTGTTGTGCTTGCTGCCCCACCAGGTGTGCTCGCCCATGTAGTAGCCATGGTCGCTCCAGAAGACGATGATGGTGTTCTTCGCCAGGCCTGTTTCATCCAGCGCTGCCATCAGACGGCCCACCTGGGCATCCACGTAGCTGATGGCGGCCAGGTATCCGTGCAGGCACTCGCGTGCATAAGGCTCCGGCAGTTCCCCTTCGGGCACGCCGGCATACCAGCGGAAATCATTGCCTGAGGTGGCTGCAAACTGGGGCGCGCCTTTGGGCAGAAAGGTGTTGGTGGCCAGCGGCAGCTTGGAGCGGTCATAGAGGTCCCAGTACCTTTTTGGGGAGATCCATGGCACATGCGGATTGGAGAAACCGACGGCGAGGAAGAAGGGCTGCGCGGGAGTCTTTGCGTGCTCGCGCAGTTGTGCGATGGCGTTGGAGGCACAGTCACCGTCCAGGAGGTCGTCGTCAGCACACTCGACCGCTTCAAAGGCGGGCACCGCCGACATCCGGGACCCTTTGCCTTTGTCTGGAATGACGACGCCTCTGGCCTTCGCGTCTTGAATGTATTTTTTTACCCCCTCCTGCGTGGCGGCGCTGGTGCGCGGTTTTTTGCTGCGCCAGGCGCGCACGGTCCAGGAGGCCTCGTCATCAATGCCCTCATGGTAGATCTTGCCCAGGCTGCGCGTGTGGTAGCCGTTGTTTTTAAAATGCTGCGGCAGCGTGGTGATGTCCGGCAGGGTGGTGCGCAGTGTGCGGCCGATCTCAAAGATGCCCGTGGTGGCCGGGTAGCGTCCGCTGAGCATGGAGATGCGGGAAGGGGAGCACAGCGCCTGCTGCACGTAGCTGCGCTGAAACACCATGCCGCGCTTCGCCAGCGCATCGATGTTCGGTGACTTCACCGTGGTGTCTCCGTAGCAGCCGAGCTGCGGCCGCATGTCATCGCTGGCGATGAAGAGGACGTTGGGAGGGGTCGCAAAAGCGGATGCCAGTGTGCAGGCAAGGGCAAGTAGGAGGCGCATGCACCGCTAAACGCAGTTGGGAACCCTGCCTATCGGCCTACTTAAGCTCCTTGATCCTCACATTTCGGTACCACACCGGCAAGGCCTCATCCTGAAAGGCGATCTGCCCCGCGTTCGGACGGTCTGCCATCTTCATGGCTTCGAGTGTCGTGTCGATGACCTGCTCGCCATTAAAGACCACCTTCACGCTGCGGCCCTTGACGGTGATGGTGTAGCGGTTCCACTCCCCGGCGGGTTTGACCATGTTTTTGGAAGGGCCGATCCCGTGCACGATGCCGCCGCAGTCATGGTGACCCGGCTTTTCGAGGCCGTAGGTGTCCAGAATCTGCACCTCAAATCCGGTCTTCACCGGCTCCTTCATGTCCGCTACACGCATAAAGACGCCGCTGTTGCCCTTGGCGTTGATCTTGAATTCGAGGTCCAGCACGAAGTCGCCGTAGAGCTTTTCGGTGGCGATGTAGGCATCGTAGCGCTGCCAGCCCTTTTCACCCTCCCGTGGGTGCAGGGTGAGGCTGCCGTCCGCCTCCACCACCCAGTTTCCGGTGGTTTTCCAGCCGGTGAGGTCCTTGCCGTTGAAAAGTGGGGTGAACCCGGAGGCATCCGCAGCGGGGTGCAGGTCTTCGGCGTGGGTGAAGGCAGCAAGGCAAAGGCAGGCAAGAACGGAGGCAAATTTCATGGCGGTCAGTTCAAACGCTCATTCCCCGCAGGATAAATCCCCGTTTGACATCTGGGCATCTATTTGGAACATATCATCGTATCTTGATACGTTGATTTGTTCCATTTCAACCAAACCTGAACCCACGACCCACACCTCATGTCCGACTACAAAGTAAAAGACATCGCCCTCGCTGACTTCGGCCGCAAAGAACTCGACATCGCCGAGAGCGAAATGCCCGGCCTCATGGCCACCCGCGAGAAGTACGGCCCTAAGAAGCCCCTCGCTGGCGTGCGCATCACTGGCTCCCTGCACATGACCATCCAGACCGGCGTCCTCATCGAGACCCTGAAGGAACTGGGCGCTGACGTGCGCTGGGCTTCCTGCAATATTTTCTCCACCCAGGACCACGCTGCTTCCGCCATCGCCGCCTCCGGCACCCCCGTCTTCGCCTGGAAGGGCGAGACCCTGGAAGAATACTGGTGGTGCACCTGGAAGGCCATCATCTTCCCCGGCGACAACGGCCCCCAGCTCATCGTTGACGACGGTGGCGACGTCACCCTCCTCATCCACAAGGGTTATGAAATGGAAAACGGCGACAAGTGGGTCGAAACCCCTTCCGACAACCACGAAGTGAAGGTCATCAAGGACCTCCTCAAGGACATCGCCAAGAACCAGCCCGGCATCTTCCACAAGATCGTCAAGGACCTCAAGGGCGTCTCCGAAGAGACCACCACCGGCGTGCATCGCCTCTATGAAATGGCCAAGGCTGGCAAGCTGCTCTTCCCAGCCATCAACGTGAACGACAGCGTCACCAAGTCCAAGTTCGACAACCTCTACGGCTGCCGCGAGTCCCTTCTGGACGGCATCAAGCGCGCCACGGACGTCATGATCGCCGGCAAGGTCGGCGTCGTCTGCGGTTATGGCGACGTGGGCAAGGGCTGCGCCGCTGCTCTTCGCGGCATGGGCGCCCAGGTCATCGTGACCGAAATCGACCCCGTCTGCGCCCTGCAGGCCGCCATGGAAGGCTACCGCGTCATGCCCATCGAGGACACCCTCGGCACCGGAGACATCTACGTCACCACCACCGGCAACAAGGACATCATCCGCCTTGAGCACATGGAGAAGATGAAGGACCAGGCCATTGTCTGCAACATCGGCCACTTCGACAACGAGATCCAGGTGGACAAGCTCAACGCCCGCACGGACGTCAAGCGCCTCAACATCAAGCCCCAGGTGGACAAGTACACCTTCCCGGCTGGCAACAGCATCTTCATGCTGGCAGAAGGCCGTCTCGTGAATCTCGGCTGCGCCACCGGCCACCCGAGCTTCGTCATGAGCAACAGCTTCACCAACCAGTGCCTGGCCCAGATCGACCTTTGGGAAACCAAGGACACCCGCCCTGTCGGTGTGACCGTGCTGCCCAAGAAGCTCGACGAAGAAGTGGCCCGCCTCCACCTGGCGAAGATCGGCGTGAAGCTGACCAAGCTCACCCAGGAGCAGGCCGACTACATCGGCGTGCCCGTCGAAGGCCCCTACAAGACGGATCACTACCGCTACTAAAGCAGCCCAGTTGCGCCGCAGCTGGCGCAGCAACACTTACCCCACCCCAAAACCCCAAAGCGCGGACGGTCGGAAGGCCGGCCGCGTTTTGTTTTTTGTGTGCCCGACATCTCCTGTTTGTTTTCCGCTCACCCTTTCGTAAAAGTCCGCGCGTGACTTCCGAGCATCTCACCCAGGACAAACCGCGCCGTCGTATCCTCGCTCTTGATGGGGGCGGCATTCGTGGCGTTTTCACCATCGAAGTTCTGGGGCGCATGGAGACGCTGTTGCGGGAGCACACCGGAAACAAGGATCTGGTGCTCGCGGATCACTTTGACCTGATTTCCGGCACCAGCACAGGGGCCATCATTGCCACCTTTCTCTCCTGGGGCATGCCGGTGAATGCGATCCGGCAGCTTTACTCCGAGCAGGCGCAGCGCATGTTCACCCGCGCCCCGTGGTGGCAGTTTCATCGCGGCAAGTTCAGCGATGCCAACATCGCCAGCATGCTGCGCAGCATTTTTGTCGAGGAGGACGGCACGCCGGCGCTGCTCGGCACCTCCCGCCTGCGGACCCTCCTCTTGATCGTGATGCGGAACGCCACCACCAGCTCCGCCTGGCCGCTTTCGAACAATCCCAACGCCCTGTACAACCAGCGCACCAATGCGGACGGCAGTCCGAATGAAGAGTGCAATCTTAACCTGCCGCTCTGGCAGCTCGTGCGTGCCAGCACGGCCGCGCCAGTTTACTTTCCGCCGGAGAAGATTCAGCTCGGCAAGCAGCACTTTGAGTTCCTCGACGGAGGCATCACGGCCTACAACAATCCCGCAGTCATTGCCTACCTCATGGCCACGCAGCCCTGCTACCGGGTGGGCTGGCCCACTGGCGCCGATCGCCTGCACCTGGTCTCCCTCGGTACGGGGCAGCTCCGCTCACGCCTGAACGCGTTCCTGCGCCGCATCCTGGGAAATCTGAGCTTTGCCGCCACCGTCCCCTCGGGGCTCATGGACTCCATCTCACGCGAGCAGGACATGCTTTGCCGCACGCTCGGCCGCACCCTGTACGGCATCCCGATCGACAGCGAGGCCACGGAGATCCGCGGCCTGGACCAGTTCACCTACGCGCGCTTCAACCGTGAATTCAGCCTCGCTGAAGTGCTTGCCGCCGAAAAAGCCCACGGCGGCGGCTTCAGCCTGGACAATCTGCGCATGATCCGCTTCCTCACCGAAGAAGGTCAGAAATTCGGCGAGCAGGTGAAGCTTGAGCACATCCTCTGAGGACTCCTCAAGTCACCGTGCTGTCTCCGTCAGCTTTTGCATCAGTTCCTTCACCCTCGCAGAGGACTGCTTTACGGCGTGCAGTTCTCCCACGGCACTGAGCTGAAGTCCGGCGAGGGTTTCCCCCAGTTCGGCGAGCACCGGATAAAGCGCGGGTTTGGCGCGATGCAGCAGCATGCCTTCCACATGGGCGGTATCATCATTGAGATAAGGCTCCCGCGCCGTCTCCGGCTCTCCGGCAATGCTCTCCCAGTGGAAGATGCGGTCGCACAGCGGCTCGCCGGAGGCGCAGTCCCACAGCATGGTCCAGGTCAGCGAGGCATTCGGCGGCTCCCAATGCGCGCTGCGTGTCAGCAGCACGGATCGATCGGGCGAGAGCATCGCTGCTTCCAGCTTGTCTGCCGCGTTGAGGTCGGTGAAGAAGACTGCTTCATCCAGTGGCTTGGACAAAGGTGCGCCTGAGGCGAGGTCAAAAACCTGATATTCAAACTGACGCGTAAGGGTCACCAGCGCGTCTCCTTTTCCCGCAGGCCGCATGTCGGCCACCAGACCCCGCAGCGTCTGTTTGTGGGCGCCGTGTTCAGGATCGATCACGATCTCGCTTCCACGGCCGTCCGCCACCATGCGTGCCTTGCCATTCTCCAGCAGGAAGGCGGTCACCGCCCCACCGGCGCCTTCCAGGCTCATTCCTTCGGGCGACACCTGCGCATGGGCTGCCACGAGTTTTTCATCCACGCTCGCCTGGAAGATTGTTTCTTCTTTCTCGCCCACCTTCCGCGTTACCCTCACGCTTCGGTCTTCATCCTCCGTGTCTATGCGCAGGCTCGGGCGGGATTCGGGCTGGCCCGCGAGAGACAGCGCGGAAATCTTGATGGCGCGGTGCATCCTGCTTCCGACTTGGAGGAGCACACCGCCTTCGGTGTCCGCTCGAATGGCATCCACCGGCTGCTCAAGCTTCAGCACCGGCACGTTTGCTTCGTGCTGAGTGCTGGACGCAGGCGTGAACCACACCTCCGCATCGTCCGAGGCTGTCACCAGCGTTGGCTGGGCGCCCGGCAAGAGCAGCGCTGCGCGGATGGCGGAGTGGTGTGGCACCACGGCTTCTTCGTTCACGTACGTTTCCTCTGGATTTTGCGGCTGCGTGATGTTCAGCCAGTAGGCATCTCCACGTGACGAGCCGGCCAGCAGAGTGCAGTGCTGCCCTTCTGCATCCTTCCTCTCGGGCGTGAAAGATACCGTGGTAAACACCGCGCCTTGATAGTTGGGATGACTGCCGCTCGCCTGTATGGTTTCCCCCACCTTCACCCCGCGCCTGAAGTCCCAGATTTGCAGATACTCCGGCTGCCGCCAGCGCTCCACACCCACGGCCAGCCAGGTGCCGTCAGGAGAGAAGATCATGCGGTTGATGTTGCCCACCCAGAAGTCCGCATCAGCATCGGCCTTCAGCCATTCGCAGAGCGGTTTCCCCTCCGCGTCGTACACCCGGAAGTGATGCAGCCCCGCTCCGGCATGGTTGGAGCCTTTGTCTGAATCCACATCCTCGCACCAGGACACGGCCACGAGGCCGTTTGGGCCTTTCACCACCATGTCAAATTTCCCCGGTTCTTGGTTGTCGGGAATGACAGCCGGCTTCACAAAGGCGGGCACCTCAGGTTTTGCTTCTTCCTTGGCGGGAGGAGCGGCGGGTGCAGCGCCGGCGTCTTCCAGCACCCACACATCCCGCTGCTGCATAAAGGTCAGCAGCCGGCGTGCGGAGGTGGCATGCGCGTGCTCGCGCACCGCACGAGAAAGATAGGCCAGGCCCTCCAGCGCGGTGCGCCGGTCCTTCAGGCGTGTGCTTCCCTCACGAAAGTAGGCGATGCCAAGCGTGTCAGACAGCTCATGGGATTTCTGGGTGACCTGGTCGCGCTGCGCCTTGGCTTCGTTCGCATTGCGCACCGCCAGCACGCCTGCGATCAGCGCCACCACCGCCAGACCGCTCACCGCCGTCAGCCACCGGCGCAGCACCTTGGCACGCTGCTTTTGTTTTTCGATCTGGTACGCCTTGTCACGCGCAGTGAGGACACCCAGAGGCACTCCCAGCACCCCAGCCACAATTTTGAGCAGCATCAGGTTCTGCTGCCGCATGTACACATTCACCTGCTCATTCGCCGCCTTGTCCGGCATGCCCGCGGCCTTCAGCACATCGCGATACGCCGCAGGCGAGGTCCAGCCCTGACCGCCATCATGCAGGCGGAAGTCCGCCGCGATCGGCTCCGCCAGCTTCTCAATGAGCTGACCGTCCTCTCCGATCGCATGCCGCAGCGGCTTCGGAAAGCACTCGCGCTCCATGTTGGTGGCCATGGTGGGCTCCCCATACAAGATGGCGGCGAGGATGCGGTCCTGTTTGCCAAGCTGCTTGAAGCGCAGGATTTCATCCGCCACAAAGGAGCTGCGCACCGCGTTCGGCGAGCACAGCACCACCAGAAAGCGTGAGTTCTGCAGCGCTGCCTCAATGGGCGTGGAAAGGCTCGCATCTGCCGGAAGTTCCTCCTCGTCCCGAAACACCGGAAAGATGCGCTCGGGGATGATGTCGCCGCGCTGGTTCTTCGTTCCCACCAGGTCCGCCGGCACTTCGTAGGTCTCCAGCGTTTGATGCAGCCAGGTGGCCCACTGGCGGCCTGGCTCCTTATTGTCCGCGTGGCGGTAGCTGATGAAGCACCAGTACTCGCGTTTAAGTCGTCCGGTGTCAGTGCTGGAGGAAGGAGCTGGGTCAGCCATGAATGATTTGAGAAGAATGTTTCGACACGTTGCTTTTCAGCGCTTGCTGGAGCTGGCGGCCGCCCGCCATTCACGCAGTTCGTCCAGCAGGATGCTCTCGCAGCGTGCCACGGTGTGGCGGATCGTGGATTCCGTTTCGAGCCCTTGCAGGGAGGCGCGGAGCTCGCGCAGGGACTGCACCATCTGCGGGTAGCGTTCCTTGCGCCGGCCCGCGTCCAGCGCATGGCGCAGGCTGGTGAAAACGCCCGCCATCAATGGCAGCGCGATGGGTAGAAATCCCACCGCGAGCCAGGTGGAGAATCCATTTTCCAGACCCCAGCCGTCGGGCGCACGCCAGATCTTGCTCAGCTTGTTCAGCACGGAAGCCAGCACGAAAGGCGGGGCCAGCCGGGTGCACCAGTCGCCCAGCCAGCCAGTGAAACTCCACCACCGGACCGTGGCGGGGTTCATCGCCGTGTAGTGGCGGATCTGCCCGTCCGGATGTTCATCGCTCAGGCGCGTGGAGAGGTAGTGGTCCCGCTGCGCCACCACACTTGGGTGCGTATGACGGGACTGCACCAGCAGCCCGGCGCTCAGCGCGAAGCGGTGCCACTCTCCATCCAGCCAGGAGATCGCCGGATGCAGCGGATCCATGATCGGCACGCTCGCACGCAGTCCGCGCACCAGTTCGCAGGCAAAGCGGCAGCGCAGCCAGCGGTCTCGAACCTGCCGGTGGCGCAGAAGAAAGTTCATCCACAGCGCCACGCAGACCAGCGCCAGCTCGGTCAGGGAGACCACCCACTTGTATTTCTCCCACAGCGCCTGCTTGTCCATCATCTTGAAGGTCACCAGCGCTGCGAGAACGGCCGCCACACCATGGATGAGGATGATGCGCACCAGCGACGGGCGCAGCTTCTCCGCTTCATTCATCGCGATCTCGTCCAGGCGTTGCTGCAGATCATCCGGTGTTCCCGCTTCCTGCATGCCTCCGCCACCGGCAGCATTCGCTATGCCGTTCAGCTCGTCCAGAATGGCATCCCGCCCGATGGCCTCATCAAAGCCAGCATCTTTGACCGCCATGCCGTCTGCAGGCTGAATGTGCAGCACCGGCAGGCCCATGGCCCGCGCCTGTGCGATCATCTGCGCCGTGCCGCCAGAGCCTCGCGGCGGCTGGCCGTCCCACACGGCGATGAGGACATCCACCGCCTCCAGCATGGCGATGCCCTGATTGAAATAACACTCCGGCCGGGTGGACTCTCCTTCCACCGTGCGCAGGGAATCCGGGCCCGGCACAGCCGCCGCGCGGTCCATCTGCGCTTTGGAGCGCGCCCAGGTGGCCGGCGAGGAAAAATCCTTCTCAAATTCCCCCTCCGCCAGGGGCAGCAGCACATGCACCGGGATGCCCAGCTCCCGCGCTGCCTCTATGCAGACCACGTCCGTCCCTTCCGCGGCGCTCACATACAGCTCGATCCCGCCTCCTGCTTCTGCGGAGCGCTGCTGAAGCTCCTTCAAGGCCGTCGTCAGCGCAGGGCGGACCGCCGCCTCTGAAAAACGGGAGCGGTGCCCGCAAAAGCCAACCAGATGACGAGTTCTCAGCATGCGGTCACAGGAAGCAATCTCCCTGCACTTGCGCAAGTTCCTCCCGCGACTTTTCTCGCCTGCCTGCAAAGGCTTTGGCGACGTAATCGTTGCTCCCGGGCTTCGAAATCAGGTTGCTCATTCGCCGTCACCTGCGATTTGACAGCATGATTCTCGATGCCTCATGCAACCTGGACTACCAGACCACGGAGGATGTGCCCGCGATCTTCATGCTGCGCCCACGCAGTGGCTGGGCGCAGTGGATCATGCGGGAGCAGTTTCACCTCTATCCGCAGGTGCCGGTGCTCGAGTTCACGGACGTTTATGGAAACCTCTGCCAGCGCACCGTCATGCCGGCCGGCCATTTTCATCTCTCCGTGCAGTTTCGTGTCCAGGTGCCTGACCATGTGGATTCAGATCCCGACGCGCCCTTGAGTCTGGTGCAAAATCTGCCGCCGGAAGTGCTGCACTTTTTGCTGCCCAGCCGCTACTGCCAGTCAGATGAGATGGCCGGCCTTGCAGCTTCGGTTGTTGGCGGCGTGCAGCCCACGTATCAGCAGGTCGAACAAATCCGCACCTGGATTCACCAAAATGTCCGCTACGAATCCGGCACCAGCAACAGCAGCACCACCGCGCAGGAGACACTGCACACCCGGCGCGGTGTGTGCCGTGACTTTGCCCACCTCGGCATCGCACTCTGTCGTGCCATCAATGTCCCGGCCCGCATGGTGGTGGGCTTTTTGCATGATCTCAACCCGATGGACCTGCATGCCTGGTTTGAGGCCTTCATCGGCGGCCGCTGGTTCACCTTTGATGCCATGGAGCAACAGACCCGCGGCAATCGCATCGTCGTCGCCTATGGGCGCGATGCAGCCGATGTGGCGCTGGCGACGATGTTCGGCAGCTTCACGCTCGAAAGCATGCAGATCACCGTCAAGGCGGTGAACGCTCCTTTTGCCCAGCGTTTTGGATGATCTGACCTTCGCCCGAACGCCGAGGAAGAAATGGAGCCATCAGAGCCGGCTCGATAGGAAATTGACGGATGGCGATGTCACGATCTCCCCGGCAAAAGTGCGGCCACGTCTAAATAATAATTTATAGCGCGCCCGTCTTGTATCCATTTAGGCAAGAAGTGCTTACACTTGAGCATTGCGTCTTCTGACGGCTGCGTAAGATTAAATAGGCCGATCATGGGGCAATAGTAATCTCTCTGTCATGCTGTTATCTCTCCAACCAACGATTCTAAGGGGCGTACAGGGCCCTGAAATCGAATGGGTTTGCGCTGTGATTTGCAGTACGGGGAGCAGGGAAATCAAATGAGAAAATGCTGACGTGATGATTCAGCGCTTTCTCCCGCCGCGTTCTGCTTTGCTGCTTCCTCTGGCGGCACTCGGAGTTCAGTGGCTTGCCTGGTCCTGGCTGCAGCCGCTTGTGTGGTTCATGTTCTACCCGGCGGTGTTTTTCAGCTCGTGGATCGGCGGACTGCGTGGCGGTCTATGGGCGACGGTTCTTTCCGCCCTGCTTGTGTGGTTCTTTTTCATCCCTCACCGGTTCTCGTTCGCCACCCAGGATGTGCATTCGCTGCTCTCGGTGGTGCTCTTTGTGGGCATGGGCGCGCTGATGGCGCAGGTCCATCAGCGGCTGATCCAGAGGAGCCTGCAGGTGTCCAAGGCACTGGCTGCTCTCCGCACCGCGAATGAGCAGCTTGAGTCCAATGTTTCTGCACGCACGCAGGAGCTTTCGCTTAGCCGTGAATCCATCCGTCTCGGCAATGCGCGCCTCACAGGCATCTTGGACTCCGCCCTGGACTCCATCATCAGTGTGGACGGCAGTCATGCCATCGTGCTCTTCAATGCCGCAGCAGAGGAAATGTTTCGCTGTCCGGCCGCAGAGGCCTTGGGGCAGCCGGTTCAACGTTTCATTCCGCAGGGCGTTCCTCACGCGGCCGGTCAGCAGACTGACGATGGCGTCCAGCACAGCCCTGCCTTGGCTTTTCCGCACGAAGTGAAAATTTTGAGCGGCATGCGCGCAGATGGCGGGGAGTTCCCCGTCGAAGCATCCATCTCCCAGGTCGAAGTGGCGGGCCAGTCCCTGATCACCGTCGTTTTGCGTGACATCAGCGACCGCCAGAAAGTGGAGAAAACCTCGGCTTTGCTGGCAGCCATCGTCGAATCATCGGCGGATGCCATTGTCGGCAAAGATTTAAACAGCATCGTCACCAGCTGGAATGCGGGTGCGGAAAGCATGTTCGGCTATCCGGCCAGTGAAATCGTCGGGCGCCCCATCACGCTTCTCATCCCTCCGGATCGACAAGATGAGGAAGACCTGATCCTGTCCCGGATCAAGCGGGGCGAGCGCATGGAGCATTTTGAGACCATGCGCCTCACCAAATCGGGGGCGCAGATCGCGGTCTCTGTCACCGTCTCACCGATTCGGAATGCACAGGGCGTGGTTGTCGGAGCCTCCAAAATCGCACGCGATATCACAGAGCGTCAGCGTGCGCAGAACGAGCTGAAAACAAAGCAGGAGCATTCCCAGTCGCTCCTGCGCCTGGCGCGCCAGCTCGAACAGGTGGAAAGTTTGGCTGATATTCTGCAGGCAGCAGGGTCGGAACTTCGGGCCACCCTTGGCTTCAAACACGCCTGGTTCTATCTCTTCTCGGACGACCGTCGTTCCATGCGGCTGGTGCTGGCGAACGGCCACGCTGAGCCTTCTCGGAGAGAAAACAGTGATGAAGAACTCCTCATCGCGGGCGATGCCATGCTCGAAGAACTCGCCGCCGCCGAACACATCGTGGTGGTGGAGGACGCCCGGCTGGATCCGCGGACAAACAAAGAAACCGTGGCAAGGCTCGGCAGCCGTACCATCGTGAACATGCCGGTGTCGATGTCCGGTCGAAAACTGGGCGTCATTGGCGCAGGCACTTTTGGCGATGAAGGCGTGCGTACGCTCGGGCCGGCGGAGCGGGAGTTCTTCTCCGCTTTGGCGAGTCACCTGGCCGTGGTGCTGGACCGCACCGAGCAGATGGAGCGGCGCCAGCAGGTGGAAAAAGCCCTGCGGGAAAAAGATGCGCTTCTGCATGCCGCAGACCGGCGCCTGGCGGAAATGGTTCATGGCATGACCGAGGCCTGCTTCGTTCTGGATGGCGGGTGGAACTTTGTTTTTGTGAATGATCGCAGTGAAACACTGCTCCGGCATCGCCGGGAGCAGATGCTCGGCCACACCATCTGGGAGGTGTTTGACAAGCTCCTGGGCACGCCCATGGAGAAGCATTACCGGCGCGTCATGTCGGAGCGCGTGCCCATGTCCTTCGAAGCCTTTTCTCCCATCGCGGAGCGCTGGCTGGACATCCGGCTCTTCCCCACCGGGGACGGTCTGGCGGCCTTCCTGCTCGATGTGCATGAGCGCAAGCTGGCGGAGGAGGCGGTCAGGCAGTTGAACACGGAACTGGAGCAGCGCGTGACCGAGCGCACCACGCAGCTCGCTGCGGCCATCGCAGAACTCAGCCAGAGCCGCGCCGAACTCCAGAGCCTCTTTGATTCGTTGCCAGGCCTTTACCTGGTGCTCACGCCTGAATTCAAAATCGTGGGGGTGAGTGACGCTTATCTTCAGGCCACCATGACCGAACGACAAAACATCATCGGACGGGGACTCTTCGAAGTCTTCCCGGACAATCCGGACGAGCCTGGCGCAACGGGAGAAACAAATCTCCGCGCTTCACTGGTCAGCGTTCTGGAGCGGCGCAAGGCTCACACCATGGCCATCCAGAAATACGACATCCGCAGGCCTGACGGCGTGTTTGAGGAGCGTTACTGGAGTCCCGTCAACTCCCCCCTGCTGGATGCCGCTCAGCAGGTGAAGTACATCATCCACCGGGCGGAGGATGTGACCGAGTTCGTGCTCAGGAAATCACAGGTCACCGAAAGGGATGAAGAACGGAGAATCCGCATGGAGCAGATGGAGGCGGAGATTTTCCACAGTTCACAAAAGATCCAGGCGGCAAACCTGCAGCTTGAAGCCGCCAACAAAGAGCTGGAGTCGTTCTCCTATTCCGTGTCCCACGATCTTCGCGCGCCCCTGCGCGCCATGGATGGCTTTTCACGCGCCGTGCTGGAGGATTACGGGCCTCAGCTCCCGGCGGATGGCCAGCGCTATCTGCAGGTCATTCGCACCAGTGCGCAGCGCATGGGCAGTCTGATCGATGACCTGTTGAGCTTTTCGCGGTTAAGCCGCGCTGCCATGTCCAGACGCACGGTCGATGTCCGCCGCCTTGTGCAGGACACGCTCGAAGAACTGAGCAGCCAGCGGGACGGCCGTGACGTGCACGTCCATGTAGGCGATCTTCCCCCTTGCGAAGGGGATCCCGCCCTGCTGAAGCAGGTGTGGATCAACCTTCTGTCCAACGCCTTCAAGTACACGCAGAAGCGTCCTTCCACCGAAATCGAAATCGGCTGCAAAACGGAGCAAAAGCCCCACACCTATTTTGTGAAGGACAACGGCACCGGCTTTGACATGCGCTACGCCCACAAGCTCTTTGGCGTCTTCCAGCGTCTGCATCGCGCCGAGGACTACGACGGCACAGGCGTCGGCCTCGCCATCGTCCAGCGCATCATTCACCGCCACGGCGGCCGGGTCTGGGCGGAGGCCGCTCCCGACCAGGGCGCCACTTTTTATTTCACCCTTGAAGGAGACATTGCGTCATGAACGATAACAACATCATCGAAATACTGCTCGTCGAAGACAGCCTGGAAGACTTGGAGCTGACCCTGCGCGCCCTGCGCAACTCGAACCTTGGCAACCACATCCAGATTGCCCGGGACGGTGCGGAGGCACTGGACTTCATCTTTTGCGAAGGCCCGCATGCGGGTCGGAGGATTGAGGACATACCCAAGCTGATCCTGCTTGATCTCAAACTCCCCAAAGTGGACGGCCTCGAGGTCCTCGAGCGCATCAAAGGCGATCCGCGCACCAGGCAAATCCCGGTCGTCATGCTCACCTCCTCCAAGGAGCAGACGGATGTGGTCAAAAGCTATCAGCTCGGAGTCAACAGCTACATCGTCAAGCCGGTGAACTTCGAAGGCTTCACCGCCGCTGTGCAGGAGCTCGGCATGTACTGGCTTCTGATCAATCAACCCCCAAAGATGGAGAAATAACATGAGCCAGCCATTGCGAGTTCTTTTGGCGGAGGACAATCCCAATGATGCTGAGCTTGTGCTGCGCGCCCTGCGTCAGGCTGGCTTTGACCCTGACTTGCATCAAGTGGAGACGGAGGAGGATTACCTGGACGAGCTCACCCCCGATCTCGACATCATTCTTTCGGACTACGAGATGCCCACGTTCAGCGGGCCGCATGCATTGAAGCTGCTGCAGCAGAGCGGCTATGACATTCCCTTCATCATCATCTCCGGCACCATCGGGGAGGATGTGGCGGTGGAAATGATGCGGCTCGGAGCCACCGACTACCTTCTTAAAGACCGCCTGGTCAGGCTTGGTATCTCCATCAGGCAGGCCATGGCCCAGGGGCAGCTGCGCAGAGACACGGCCAAGGCTTCCGAAGATCTGAAGCGGAGTGAAAAAGAGCTGCGCTGGAAGACCGCGTTTCTTGAGGCCCAGGTCGCTGCCTCCATCGACGGCATCATGGTGGTGAACGAGCGCCGGAGGAAGATTCTGCAAAACCAGCGCATGATCGAAATCTTCCAGATCCCTCAGCACATTTCAGATGATGGGGACGCCCGCTGCCAGCTTGAGTGGATCACCTCCAGGGTGGTCAACCCCGAGTCCTTTCTCGACCGGGTCAGGCATCTCTATGCTCATCGCGATGAAGTGGGACGTGATGAGATGGAGCTCAAAGACGGCACCGTGCTGGACCGCTACTCCTCGCCTGTGGTGGGCAGTGACGGTCAGTACTACGGCAGAATCTGGGCGTTCCGTGACATTACCGAGCGCAAAAAGGCCGCCCTCGCCCTGCTGGAGTCCAAGCGCTTTTTGCAGTCCACCCTTGATGCCCTGACCACTCATATCGCCATCCTGGATGAGCACGGCACCATCGTCGAAGTCAACAGTGCCTGGAACCGCTTTGCCATTGAAAACGGCTTCAAAAGCGCCGGCTACGGCGTGGGTGAAAACTATCTCACCCTCTGCGACCGCGCGACCGGCAGGTTCTCCGAAGAGGCGGCGGTGGTGGCTCAGGGCATACGTTCGGTCATGGCGGGCAGCCAGCCAGAATTTCATCTGGAATATCCCTGCCATGGTCCGCATGGCCCCCGCTATTTCGTCGTGCGCGTCACCCGTTTCTGCAGCGATGGCCCCCTGCGTGCGGTCGTGGCTCATGAAAACATCACCGAACGCAAGCTGGCCGAGGAGGCGCTGCGGGAGAGCGAGGAGCGCTTCCGCCAGATCGCAGAGACGATTCAGGAAGTTTTCTGGATCACCGATACTTCCAAGCACCACATCCTTTACGTCAGCCAGGCGTATGAGCGCATCTGGGGCCGTACTTGTGAGAGCCTGCGGGTCAATCCGCAGAACTGGCTGGAGGCCATCCACCCGGAGGACCGGGAGAGGGTGCTTCTTGCCGCGACCACCCGGCAGGTCAATGGCACCTACGACGAGGAGTACCGCGTCATCCGTCCGGACGGATCAGTGCGGTGGATACACGACCGCGCCTTCCCAGTGCACAATGCGGCGGGAGAGGTCTACCGCGTGGCCGGTGTCGCGCAGGACATCACCGAGCACAAAGGCTCCAGAGACCGGCTGCTTGAGCAGGCCTCGCTGCTGGACAAGGCCCGGGACGCCATCCTCGTCCGGCATCTTGAGCACGGAATCACCTACTGGAACAAAAGCGCCGAGCTGCTCTACGGATGGAGCTTCGAAGAGGCCAAAGGCCGTCACACCGGCGATTTTCTCTACCGTGACACGGTCGGGTACAAAAGCGCCATCGAAGCAGTCCTCAGCAAGGGGGAATGGAGGGGTGAAATTCAGCAGATCACCAAGTCCGGCGCCCCTGTTTTGGTCGAGGCCCGCTGGACCTTGGTGCGTGATGACACGGGCCGTCCGCAGGCCGTGCTCGCCATCAACAGTGACATCACCGAGAAAAAGAAGCTGGAGCAGCAGTTTCTCCGCGCGCAGCGCATGGAAAGCATTGGCACCCTGGCAGGCGGCATCGCTCATGATCTCAACAATGTGCTCGCACCGATCCTGATGTCCATCGAGCTCCTGCGGCTGACCAGCCGTGACCAGCGTGCCTTGACCGTTCTTTCCACCATCGAGACCAGTGCCAAGCGCGGCGCGGACATGGTGAAGCAGATCCTCTCCTTTGCCCGTGGCGTCGAAGGGGAGCGGATGGTCATCGATGTCCGGCATGTCATTCAGGACATGCAGCACCTCGTGCAGGACACCTTCCCCAAGGAGATCGTCTTCCGCTCGGAACTGGACAAGGAGCTGCCCTTGTTCTCCGGAGACCACACCCAGCTGCATCAGGTACTGCTGAACCTGTGCGTCAATGCCCGCGATGCCATGCCCCACGGCGGCACCCTGAGCGTCTCAGCCACCAGCCTCCATGTGGATGACAACTACGCCGGCATGACTCCCGGCTCCACACCCGGACGCTACCTCATGATCAAGGTCACGGACAGCGGCACCGGCATACCCCCTGAAGTGGTGGACAAGATCTTCGATCCCTTTTTCACCACCAAAGAGCAGGGAAAAGGCACGGGCCTCGGACTTTCCACGGTGCTCTCCATTGTCAGAAGTCATGGCGGCTTCCTCAATGTCTACAGCGAGCCCGGCAATGGCACCACCTTCAGCGTCTGCTTCCCCGCCATGGAAGCCCCGGAAGGCGTGGCTGCCAGGATGCAGCAGGACACCCACCCGCGTGGCAACGGTGAACTGATCCTCATTGTGGATGATGAGGCTGCCGTGCGTGCCATCACGGAGCAGACTCTGGAAAGCTATGGCTACCGGGTGCTCGTCGCGGCAGATGGCACGGAGGCCGTGGCTCTCTATTCCATCCATCGCCTGGATGTTGCCGCCGTGGTGACGGACATGATGATGCCCGTCATGGGCGGTCAGGCCACCATCCAGGTGCTTCAGCGTCTCAATCCTGACGTCAAAATCATCGCCGCCAGCGGTCTCGCCAATGATGGTAGCTCCGCCCGCGCCACGGCAATGGGGGTGAAGCACTTCCTTCCAAAGCCCTTCACGGCCCAGACCATTCTCACCGCTTTGCACGAGGTGCTCACCGGCCGGTCATAGCCTGTCATGCTTCAACCCGCGCTGCAGTCCGGACTTGTGCATGCCCGCCATAGACATGTCCTCAGGCACTCATCTGCCCTTTCAGCGGCGCGCGCGAATCCTTCGCCTTGGGATTCATCGCGGTGATGCTGTTAAGGAAGGTGATCGTCACATGGTCGCCGTCAAAAACACACGTCATCGTGTCGCTGTGCGGCGTCTCATAGTAGCGCCATGTCATCACCAGCGTGTTGTCATCTTTCCACGTCGCACTCGCGGCGATCTTGGAGGGTCCGGCCTGCTTGGGCTTGCCGCCGGAGATGAGACGCGGCGGCGTACCGGGAAAAACGGCTTCGCCCAGGGCCCATGACGTGAGACCGCAGCGGATGATGTGCACGCCGCTCAAAAACGTGCAGTCGTCATCTTTGAAAACAAACTTCACGAAAGGCTGGTCGAGATCATTCTTCTCCAGCGTGAACGTTTTCCCGCTGATCCGGGCGGCAGTGGGCGAAGTCTTGCTGCCCTTCGGCGGTTCAAGCGCCAGCGTCTTGAGCCTGCCGAGGTCCCCCGCCTTTGTGTCCTTGGCATCGATCGCCGGCAGCAGATGCTTCCACACCAGATCGAGCTGCCCCTGCATGTTCTTGTTCTCGCTCGTCATCACGATTACTGCGTCCTGCTCCGGCAGCACGATCGTGAACTGACCAAACGCGCCATCGCCGCGGAAGGCCGTGCCCTGGCAGCGCCAGAACTGATAGCCGTAGCCCTGCATCCAGTCGTTCTTCGCCTTGGGCCTGTCCGGTTTGTCGCCGCCCGGCTGCTGGATGTGAAAGCGCGTGGCCTCATCCACCCAGGCAGCGGGCAAGAGTTGCTCGCCGTTCCACTTTCCTTTTTGCAGCAGGAACTGGCCAAACTTTGCCAGCCCCTCCGTCTGAATGCTGAGACCCCAGCCACCGGTGTTGATGCCATGCGGGCAGGTCTCCCACTTCATGTCCTTGATGCCCAGCGGTGCAAACAGCCGCGGCGTCAGGTAGTCCAGCACCGTCTGGTGCGTGAGCCTCTGCACAATGGCGGAGCACATGTAGGTGGCCGCGCTGTTGTACATGAACTGCGTCCCGGGCTTGTGCGCGATGTTCTGCGCCAGAAACGCCCGCGCCCAGTTATCTTCTTTGACCACCACTCCCGTCGGCTCTTTCTCATTGCCCGTGCTCATCGTCAGCAGGTCCTTCACCCGCATCGCCGCCAGATTTTCACTGACCTGTGCCGGCAGATCGTCGGGAAAAAACGACACCACCTTGTCCTCCACGCTCAGCTTCCCTTCAGCCACCGCAAAACCCACGGCCGTGGAGGTGAAGCTCTTGCTCATCGAGTACATCGTGTGCACCAGCTCCGGGCCGTACGGTTTCCACCAGCCTTCGGCGATCACCTTGCCATGCCGCAGCATCATGAGGCTGTGCAGCTCAAATTTCTCGCGTTCCACCGCGTCCAGGAAATCCAATATTCCCGCTGCGGACACGCCCTGCGCCTCCGGAGTGCTGCGAGCAAGGTGCAAGGAAGTCTCTTCGGCGAAGGACTTCGGAATCCAGAGACTGAACGGCGCCAGGCTGGCGCAGCGGAGAAAGGAGCGGCGTGAGGTTTTCATAAGGGAGGGTGAATGAGGCCGGTTAAAATCGCAACAGCCTTACGGCGCGGCCTTCTTGTTCAATCCCATGTCCTGCAGCCACTCCGCCGCACGGGCGGGCCAGCGCGTGACTGGCAGTTCGGTGGGGCGAAGGCCGTAGCCATGCCCGCCATGGGTGTAGATGTGCAACTCCGCAGGCACCTTCGCGTGCTTCAGCGCGGTGAACAGCACCGTGCAGTTGTCACAGTCCACGTGATCGTCCTCCGCCATCACAAAAAAGACCGGTGGCATGTCTTTGCTGACCTTGAGGTGCGTCCTCAGGGCCCCCGTCTCTTTGTCCACAAATCCTGCGGGATAGATCAGCAGGGCAAAGTTTGGTGCGCAGGACTGCTCATCGCTTGCATCCGTTTTTGCATAGGCCCGCTTCTCGCCATGCACCGTGCACAGGCCAGCGGTCGCTCCTCCCGCTGAAAAGCCCATGATGCCGATGCGGGCGGGATCAAGTCCCCAATCCTTCGCATGCGCGCGCGTCAGGCTCACCGCCCGCTGTGCATCCATCAGCGGCCCGAGTGAGCGCAGCGGTGAAACGCCAGATTCATCCAGTGCATCTCCCAGCATTCCGGTCGGCACACGGTACTTCACCACCACCGCCGCAAATCCCAGGGTGTTCAGCCATTCCGCGATCTCCGTGCCCTCCAGGTCCCATGCCAGAATGGTAAAGCCTCCGCCCGGGCACACCAGCACTGCGCCGCCATTCGCTTTGTCCTTCGGAGGCAGATACACATGCATCTGCGGCGTGCTCACATGCCCCAGCTTGATGATGCGTCGTCCTGCAATGAGCTTGTCCTCCGGCTTGGTGAGATCGCGTTCTTCACCCTGCGGCTGGGACGCCGGCCCGGGAGGAGCGGCTGGCCACAGGTTTTGCACCAAAGGTTCAGCGCCGGCCATGGTGGCCCCGAAGAACAGCAAAAGAACAGGTTTCATGCTCATGATTATTTCGTCTTTGAAGTGATCTTCGTGCCGTCCAGTTGCAGTCCCAGCCTCGCAGGCAGGTATTCAGCCAGCACATCCACCAGGGCGGCTGCAAATTGTTGGCGGCTTTCTTTGGTGTCCCGCAGTTTGGGTTTGTAAGTCTCGATCTGCAGGCCGGTCACATGGTCCTTCGCCACGCAGTAGCGCCGTACGGTGTAGCCGCCGGTGAAAAAAGGCTCCTGCGGCGAGGGCATTCGCGGGCTCGGTGCGGCAAGGTATCCCTTCTTCTCCAGCAGTGCGCCAAAGCTCGCCGGTCCGCGCACGATCTGTGAATAGGGTTCATTGGATTGCATGGCAATGAGCTGGATGCTGCTCCTGGCGTGGTAGGATGGGCCGTTGAGCTGTGCATCGCTGACGGCCAGGTCCTTGGCCGAATGCTGATACCCCAGCTCGATGCGTACGTCCGGATGGCTCTGTCCATGAAGGTCGATGAAAAAGGCCACGCCATGCTGCTTCACCGTGGCGGCACAGGCTTGCGCGACGAATCCATGATACTCGTTCCATGCCTTCTCGGCGATGGGGCTTCCCTGTGCGGCCTCCACGATCTCACGATTGGGATCCAGCTCCTTGCGGTGCAGATTCGAAATGATCAGGTGCATGTGGCGCCCCGTGCGCGCATGCACTGCTTCGGCAAAGGCACGCGCGAGTTCCTGCGTGTTGGCGTCCGGCTGCACCACGCCCTCCTTGCGGTCGGGAATGCTCTCCGGCGTCTCGCGTCCTCCATGCGGAGAGCACACTACCAGCGGCAGATCACCAGGAATGTACTCGATGTACTTTTGCTCGCCGAAGACGCTCTTGCCTGGCACGAAGTCGGCGGCGGTGGCGGAGCATGCCAGCAGCATGCCGAGGAGAAGGCTCTTTTTCATGGTTGGGTTGGTGGGTGCAAACAAACTCAGAATCCCGTGTTCGGAAACCAGCGGCTGAAGTAGTTTTCATCCAGCCGCGTCAGCGGGATTGTCAGCGGTTGTGGCACGCCGTTCTTGGCCCAGCGCAGCAGCTCATCGCGATGCCCGAGCCTGCCCAGCACATCAAACACGTTTCCTGGCGAATTCTCTGGCCACCCCTTCATCACCTGCGGGTCCCAGATGGCCACACCGGGATCTCCCGCGGCAAGGTAGCCTGCAGCCTGCTTGCACAGTTCTTTCGGCTTGCCGGTTTTCCACGCGATCACCATCGGATACGCCTTCGTCTTCGTTCCTTTGGTAATGCGGCGATAGTACTCCATGTCGATCTTCCCCGGCGTCTTCTCAAACGAAGTATGGTAGGCAAACCACGTCGTCGCCAGATCATCCACCAGCCCGCGTTGTATCCAGTTTGGCAGGTCCAGTCCCCATCGCTGGTTGTCTTCCTCTTTCGCAAAGGTGCCGAGCGAAATCTTGTAGCGTTCCTTTCGTCCCTGCTTGGCCGCAGTCTCATCCAGCAGCGCCCGCACCTCCGTCATGAAATCCGTCATGATCGCCGCACGCGTCGCATGGATGCGCGGATCATCATCCTCCACCGATCTGGCATCGGCGTTGTGCATCGCCTTGAAGCGAGCGCAAAATGCATCCTCCCACAGCATCAGAGGCATGCCGCGGTTGAACAGAAAGCCTACACCCTCCGGCTGCAGCTCCAGCGTCTCACGAAACACCTCGATCAAATGCTTCCGCACCTCGGGATTGGCATAGCTCATGAAAAACGTCGGCGTTCCGTCGCGGTCAAAGCAGCGCCACTCCGGATGTTCATGGAAAAACTTGCTGTTGAACGTCTCCTCATACGGCATCGATCCCACCCAGCCTGCAGGCCGCAGCATCACATGAAACTCCGCGCCCTGCGCTTTCGCCGCATCCCGCGCCACTTTCAGCGGATTCACCCCTTTCTTGAACAGCGTTTCCAAAGACTTGGTGTAGCTGGCATAAGTCCCGCTGGGAAAATCCACCGTGCCCTCACCGGCATACGTTCCGATCTTGCTCGGATAGCACACGAGATCCGCTCCCGTCACCTGAAACCACCACTTGCCGATGTCGGTCGTTTCAAAGCCCCGAAACTCTTCCGCCAGTTCCTCCGCTGTCGTCGGTTTGAAGGGCCAGATCCAGCTGTGCCCGTCAAACGTCGCGATCGACGTTCGCTGCGTGGACACCGCCCGGCTCGCCTTCACCTCCGCTTCGGTCAGTGGGACTGCTTTCACATAGCAAACCGTCGCCGGCAGTCCCGGCATCGGCGAAATCTCGACTGCCTGCCCGTTCAGATTCGCCACAGAGAGAAAGCATTCTTGAATCACCGCGCGTCGGTTGGGCAGCAGCGCCAGATTGTTCGCCATGCGTTTGAAGACCGGCTCATCGCTCAGCTTCGCCTTGATGCCGTTGCCGCCGATGTTGAAACCGCCCGAGGTCGTCGCCAGTCCCACATACACCGCATGCCAGCCACGCTCCGCCAGCGGCAGTTTGACCACCGGCGGATTGGTGCCGCTGTAGATCGACAGCGCCGTGCCCGTCATCTCCGCGGTGGCAAAGGGGATCATCTTCCATTTCCCCTTCTGCCGTTTTCCCGTGATCATGGCCGCCGCAGGCTCTGCCTTGGACAGGTCCGTGTGCACCACCGACTTCGCACTTTGGGAAAAGCTGCGCGAATCATTGGCAAAGAATTCTGCCATGACGGCGCCCGGGAGAAGAGCCAGAAGCGCGAAGATGAGGAGGGGAGGATTCATGAAATGCGGCTGCGTCAGGGTTTCAGCTCATACACCGCCACGCCGAGCGGAGGCAGCTTGAGCCTGAGTTCATCCTGGTTGAAACGCACGCTGGCATGCCCATCCGTCAGTTCATGCGCCTCGGCATTTGCAGCGCCTTCCACGTTCAGAATCGCATCCTCGGCACGGCGCGAATCATTGGCCACGATCAGCCAGCGTTTGCCGCCGCCTTCCTTGAGCAGCGCGTGAATCGCCGGATTGCGCGGCGCGGGCTGCTGCACAGCGTCCGGTGTCAGCAGCATTGGCTCCATCGCATGCACCTCCTTCAGCACCGCCCGCAGGTCTTCGATCTGTTCCGGATGCTCCTTGGTAAACCAGCCTTTGAGCTCGCCTGTTTTAGCATCCTTGCTCCGTTCATCCCAGGCGAAAAGACCAAGCCCGTTCGCACCACTGGAGAGCGCCAGCCACACCATGCAGCGCAGCTCCTCCCGCGTCGGAATTTTCGCCCCATACTGCGGCAGCACCGTCCATACCGGCTTGCGTCCCGCCACTGCGCGGATGCTCGACTGCGTGGCATCCGCGACCGCGCGCAGGGAGACATTCGGCACGGGATACGGGTCCGTCGCCAGGATGTCCGCCGCAGGCGCGGTGTCCTGCAGCCGCGAATAGTTGTTCTGCACGATCAGCACCGGCTGGTCCGGCGCCAGCATCTTGATCGTGTTGTAGCTTTCATGCAGGCGCGTGATGTCGCCCCACGGTTCATCGTCGCCATACCACAGCAGCAGGGCAGGGTGGTCCTTCGCCACCGGAATGGTGAAAAGCTTGCCGAAGGCCTCGTTTGCGCTCGCAATCATGAACAGCTTGCTCTTCGCGGCGGCGTCCAGGCACTCTGAAAGCTTGCGCGCATACCCTTCACGGTCACCAGCATGCGCACGGTTCAGATTGAAATCGTTGAGCACCACATTGAACCCCAGCTCCGCCATCAGCGGAAAATCCTCCGGCATCGCATGATAAATCAGCAGCGGAAAAAACTTCCTCCCGCCATGCGACAGCGTGTGGTCCTCGTGAATCATCGTCCGTCCTGCCGGCTTCACATTGCCCAGTCTCAGTGTGCGCGCAAAAAACTGCCGTCCTCCTGAAGCCGCCAGCACTGTGCAGGTATGCAGGCTGTTCATCCAGGTCGGCGCTTCAAACTCCAGATCCTGACGCGCATGTGTGTCCAGCGTGATCTTTTTCAGCGTCGTTGCGGCGCCGCTGGCTTTCTCGGAAACCAGGGTGACATCGATCGGCAGCGCCAGCCGTGTGTCGATGTGGTCCAGCGTGATCATCATCTTGCCACGATATGGCAGCGCATTGAGATACGCTTCCATCGTTGGCACGGTGACATCCGGCGTTCCCTCGGTAAGTTTGATGGAGGCCACGCGGCAGTTCTTGAATCCCTTGAGCAGCGTGAGCGCGCTCTTTCCGTCGCACAGCAGCGGCTGTGGTCCACGATAGCGGTACCGCCTGCGATCCACCAGGCCGTCGATCAAAGTCGTGACCACCCCCAGCGCTTCATCATAGCTCGCGGTCAGCCGCGTCCACTGGCCCGCAGGCACCTCCATGAGCCCGTTGATCGTGTCTCCCCCCACCGGGAAGTATTTAAATTGCTGCGGAGCAGTGGTGAAAACCTCCTCGGTGGGAAACACCATCCATGCGGTGTTCAGCTTGCCCTTCACCAGCTCCCAGTCGAACGACCCCACCTTGAGGGCAAAGACAGCTCCTTTGTCCGGCGGTGTTTCATCAAAGCGCACCCACGCATCCAATGTCATTCCCCCGTCAAACCGTATCCTGCCATCGTCTTTGAGCGTGATGCCGCCGTCGCCTCCGCCGTCAAACTTCAAGCACGCTCCGAAACGCTCGTCCTTCACCACCACGCCACCACGCACCTCGGGAGCAAAGCGTCCGGTGCGATCCACCATCGCAGCCTTGTCACCGTCCGCCTCAAGCAAAAACACCGTGTGCTCCTCCGCTGCTTGCACAGACGCAGCCAGCAAAAAGGCGCCGATGATGCTTCTCATGACGTGCGGGCGCTCATCTCAGATCTTCACGCCGCTCATCGGATATCTCGTCACCGCTTCCCAGGCGATCTGCTGCAGCAGTGCGTTGAGCTCTTTCGCCTGCGGCACATCTTTCAGGGCCTCGGGCACCGGAAGTCCTGCCGGGTTGCGCTGATGGATGGCGACGAAGTGGCAGTACGTCACCAGCACGGACAGCGGCGCCTGCGGATGTCCGAGGTCGTCCCGGAAAAGATCTGTCTGTTTCGTGAGGCCGGGCGCCTTGCCTTCAATGATGCATTCACGCAGCGCCAGCACCGCATCTCCCACCGGCACAATGTGCACGGCCTCCTTGCCTGCGGCGGCATTCAGCGCGGTCACCTGCGCCTCCAGCTTTTGCGTCCACTGCTCACGCTGCATCCCATGCAGTTTGCGCAGGCTTTCCACTGTGGCGTCATTGCGCATGGCATTGTGGAAATCACCCGACATGTTCCCATCCCGCGCCGGCCATGAGGCCTGCACCAGCACGCGCAGCTTCGGGTTCTTCTCCAGCCCCAGCTTGGTGAAGTTGTCGATCCCCTCGTCCGGCAGCAGCATGTGGGGGGAAAGCGTGAGCACATCCACGCTGCTCTCGTTCAGCACCCGCTTGGCCAGGTTCTTCTCATCCGGCACGTCCCAGTGCTGCTGCGTGCGCGAGCCGCCGATCATCTGCCGCCCTGCGTCCTGATAGCCGATGCCCGCCGCCTCGGTCATTTTGGGGAGCATGGAGGCGGTGAAAATCATGAAGCTGTGCGCGCATACAAACACACGCGGCCCCGGCGGCAGCCCGGTGGAGGAGGGCGTGGTAAACTCTCCAGGCTTGCTCGTGTTTGGCCCGTTCGTCTTGGTTTTGGAGGCCAGCAGCGCCTTCAGTTCCGGGTGCGCTTCCACATACTTCAGCGCTTCATCCACCGAGAGCGTTCCGTTCTTGTCCGCATCAGCATCGGGGTAGAGCTTCAGCGCCATCGCAAGCTTGGCTTCGATGCCCCCCTTCTTCGTGGCGGCCGTCTGGGCGAACAGCCACGTCGCTCCCAGGCATAGGGTGATGACGGTCAGTATGCGGATGCTTGGTTTCATGGTGCGATGAAGACGTGAGAAGTGCTCTTTTATATCATCGCTTCGCAATAGGCACGCCTATTCCGAAAATTCCAGATACGAGCCAATGGCGTCGCTGCCTTGTTTCACTGCCGCACGCGCCGCCGCACCCCAGCCGCTTTTCTCGCCCAGCAGCGTGCTGATCTCCCCCAGCTCCTGCTCTGTGACAAAGCGTGGCTGATAGCCCGTGACCTGGTTGTCGCTCAGGATCGGATACACGCGCAGAGTGGTTTTCAGGCGACCGTCCTTCATCGAAAAATCAAGCACCAGCGGCAGGCTGTAGGGCGGAGCCTGGTGCGCCTTGTAGCGTCCCCGCGCATTGAAGAGGAAATTTCCCAGGCTGTAAAAAATCCATCCCTTCTCGTCACGCTCGATCTCCTGCATGGTGTGCGCCCCATGTCCGATGAGAAGGTCCACGCCTGCCGCGCGCAGGGCCTGCGCCGTCTCGGTCTGCTCCTTGCTTTTCCAGGCATAGTTGTCCCCCCAGTGCACGAAGTACACCACGAACGCGTCCGGTGCATTGCGCTTGAGTTCGGCGATCATGGTCTTCGCCGCAGCCACATCCACCGGCGCCACGCCCGGCCTGCCGCCACCCGCGTAGAAGTGAAAGTCTTCGTCGTAATTCTTGCGATACTCAAAGGCGCCAAATACCGCCAGCGTGAAGGCATGCTCACCCACGCGGCATTTTTGAATCAACGGCGTGGCGGCTTCCGCGAGCGAAGCCCCTGCGCCAAATGACTGTGCGCCCGCGGCCTTCAGTGCCGCGCTCGTGTCCGCCAGTCCCTCTGCACCCTGATCCAGGGTATGATTGTTCGCCAGTGAATAGGCGATCGGGCCATACTTCTGAAATGCCGCGGGCGATTTCACCGGATCGCTGTAGTGAAGGTAGTCCTTTCCCGCCAGCGGACTCTCATGCTTCGCCGTCAGCGGCGTCTCCAGGTTGAGGATGCGATAGTCCACCGCCTTCAGCAGCTTGCTAAGCTGGCCGAGGCCATGCTCGTAGCCTTTCTTCTCCAAAATGTTTCCCTCGCTGGTCCGGCCATATTCATCCTGGTAGCTCTCGCCGTGGTTCGTGTCGCCGCCAAAGAGCACACGCAGGTGCGCAGGATCGCGTCCGATGAGCGTCTCCCGCAGAGGCGCGCGTTCCGCCGCTGGCTTCTGACTGGGGGCGGGTTTGCTCAGCGGCCTGGCACTAAACAGAATCTCCACCGCAAAAGGGGCCATGTCTTTGTCCACGTGGCCCACACCGGGGGCCGTTGCGAGTTTCCATCCAAGAGGCACACCCAGGGCCTTGGCCTGCTTCTGTCCGGTCGCAAAAAAGGTCTGACCCCGCGCATACCGGTGCTCGCCCTGCTCCATCGCTTCGGGCGTGCGTCGCAGGTTCGCATGATGGGGGTCCGTGTCTGCGGTCCCCAGCAGCACCACCAGAGGCCGCTGCAGCAGGGCTTTGAGCGCCGCTTCATCCGCGACACTGCCGCGCAGTCCATACGGAAATTTCACCTTCAGGTCGGGCAGCGTCCACCACCCTGCATTCGCCGCGATCGCCTGGCTCACCCGGGCCTCGGGCATGAAATACATGTAGCGGTGCACAAACTGCGCGCCCGCCGAATGTCCATAGATCGAGTAACGCTCGCTGCGGTTGCCCGTGGCCGCTTTCACCGCGTCAAAGATGGGTTCAAGAAAGCTGAAGGACCATTCCGTCCGTGGCAGCGGCTTGTCCTTCGCATCCGTCATGTTGCCGGTGTTGTAGCCGTCGCTCCCGGGAAAATCCTTCTCGGAAAACTCGGGCGTGACGAGGATGAAGCCGCGCTCCTTCGCATGTGGCAGCCATTCGTCGCGGTAGCGTTCCGCATCGCGCTTCACTCCATGCATCACAAACAGCACCGCTGTGTCCGGCTTCGCATTGGCTGGTACATAATACCACACCGGCAGCGTTTTGCTGGCATGGGTGAAATCAAACCTGCCCGCGCCCGCCTTCATTCCCGCACCCTGTGCAGTGGGCGTGGTCAGCATGGCAAAGAGAAGCAGCAGCAGGAGTTGGTAGGCTTTCATGGCGCGGACTCTGGGCCAGCCCTTGCCGCTTGTCCTTTCACTAAAATTAGTGAAACGACGCCGCGTGGTTCCTGACTACACTCCGCGCCGACGATGAAGTTCGCCCCTCCATTTTTTGCCATCGCCCTGCTCGCCCAGAGCGGCGATGCGCAGTGGGCCGAGCGCCTGGCCTTTTGGATCCATGCGGATCTCCGCCGCACCGACGAGCGCATCACATCCATTGATGAAACCCTGCGCACCCTGCCTGAATTCAATCAGATCAACAGCGGCGGCACCGCCGGGTTCAAGACCGCTTACACCATGGATGAAGAGGAGCTCTGGGTGGAGGTCTCGCTTCCGCACACCGAGCAGGCGGACACCATCGTGCTCGTGCCTCCTTTGGCCAAAGGCCCCAGCGGCATGATCTCCGGCTACGGCTTTCCCACTCGTTTCAAAATCGAAACCTTTGATGACCGCGGCGCTGTTCATCCGGTGATGGATGCCACCTCGCAGGACTACCCCAATACCGGCGGTTATCCCGTGCTCGCAAAATTCCCCCCGCAGCCCGTCCGGCGCGTGCGCTTCACCGCCACCGACTCCTGGCAGCGCGATGGCTCCCACGTGCTCGCTCTTGCAGAGCTGATGGTGCTTTCGGGAGATCGCAATGTCGCCGCGGGAGCCGCCGTCTCCAGCAGCAGCACGCACGAGTACCCCGGCTCATGGTCTCGCGTCAATCTCGTGGACATGATCACTCCTCTCGGTCTGCCTGTTTCTCCCGGCACGGGCCGTCTCGGATTTCACAGTGCTGTCGCAAAGCATGCCGATGAGGTCAAATCAGTCACGCTCACCTTTCCGGAAACCGTTCCGCTGGATGAAGTCTGCCTCGTCCCCGTCCGGCGGCGCGAGGCCCCGCTGTGGTTTGAGTATGGCTTCCCCATGCGCTGCAAAATCGAGGCTGCCACTCAGGCTGATTTCAGCGATGCCTCCCTGCTCCACGAAATCCTCCCGCGCCGCCCGCCCGTCTATGGCATGAATCTCGTGCGCTTCAATGCCAGCCGCACACCCGCACGCTACCTGCGCGTCACCGCCACGCAGCTCTGGGAGCGCAATGAAGACTTCGTCTTCGCCCTTGCCGAGGTGCAGGCCTTTTCCGGTGGCGAAAACATCGCCCTCAAAGCCTCCGCTCAGGCCAGCGACATGCTCGCTGGCGCCGAGGGCGCTGCCTGGAGTCCTGCCGCCTTGACCGACGGCCTCACCGAAGGCGGCCGCCTCATCTCTCTGCCTGCATGGCTTTCTCAGCTCGACCAGCGCCGCAGTCTGGAGCAGGAGCGCGCGGGCCTTCTCGCCACTCGCAGTCTGTGGATCGCACGTGCGCAGCGCACCCTCGTTTACGGCAGCGCCGGCAGTGTCCTCTGCATCAGCCTGCTGGCCTGCATCATCGTCTGGCGGCAGCACCGCCATCGCTTGCGCGATGCCCGGCGCCTGCAGGAAAAACTCGCGCGCGATCTGCACGATGAGATCGGGTCCAATCTCGGCAGCATCCGCCTCATCTGCTCCTTCGCCCGCCAGTCCGGCATGACGCTCGAAACCCTCCGCGGTGACCTTGGCGATATCGAGCGCGTTGCCGCGGAAAGCGCCGACTCCATGCGCGACATGGTGCGCCTCATGATCCCGCAGCGCAGCAGGGAAGGCCATGACTGGCTCGACGTTCTGCACGATCTCGCCGAGCGCCTCCTGCGCGGCCACACGCTGGACTGCTCATTGTCCACCACCCGTGAGCCCGATCTCGAGACACGCCGCGAACTCTATCTCCTCTGCAAAGAAGCCCTTCACAACATCGCCCGCCATGCCCACGCGAAAAACGTGCGCTTTCATCTCAGCGAATCCGCCGGCGGACTGCGCATCGAAATCAGCGACGACGGCACCGGCTTCGACATGGCCCGGCGCAGCGGCGGTGGCCACGGTCTGAACAATTTGTGCGAGCGCGCACGCGCCATGAATGCCACACTTCAAATCAACTCGTCACCCGGTGGCGGCACGCGCATCTCTCTCGATGTGCCGCGCACCCACCGCTGGCCTGCCCGCTGAACCATGAGCACCTCTCTCATTCGTGTCTGGATCATCGAAGACCACGCGGTCTTCCGTCGTTCATTGCAGCGCCTTTGCAGCGCGGAGCGTGGCATGGCCCCGGCCTGCGACTTTGCCGATGCCGAGACCATGCTCTCCGCCCTGCGCAGCGTCGCGCGCGATGAACTTCCCCAGGTCATGCTGCTCGATGTCGGCCTGCCCGGCCGCAGTGGTTTGGATATTCTCAAAGATGTGCACCGCCTCGCGCCAGGCTGCCACATCATCATCCTCACTGTGTTTGAGGACGAGGCCAAGATAAGTCAGGCCGTCAGCGCTGGCGCATGCGGCTATCTCTTGAAAACCGCCGATGCCGATGAAGTCGCGGAGGCCATCATTGAAGCCTGTGAAGGCGGCTCTCCCATGTCTCCCAAGGTGGCCCGCAGCGTCATCAAAATGCTCGCCAGGCTCACGCAGCCCGTTGCTTCGCCCGTCGCCCTTTCCCCGCGCGAGAGCGTGCTGCTCGCCCACATGGTGGAAGGTCTCACCGCCAAGGAAATTGCCGATCGCATGGGCGTCAGCATCCACACCACCGGCACGCACACCCGCAATCTGTTCACCAAGCTCAACGTTCACAGCCGCGCCGCCGCCGTCGCCCGTGCGCTGCGCGAGCGCCTCGTCCCGGACAAGAAATAACACACCATGAAAATTCTTCTCTTCCTGCTCTCCGCCGTTTGGTTGCACGCCGCCGAGGCGCCCGTCACCCTCGTTATCCACGGCGGCGCGGGCGTCACCCGCGCGGACTTGTCTCCTGAGAAAGAAGCCGCCTGCCGCAAGGTCCTCGAAGAAGCGCTGCAAAGCGGCCACAAAATCCTGCATGACGGCGGTACCAGTCTCGATGCCGTCCAGGCGGCCATCATCCTTCTGGAAGACTCGCCGCTCTTCAATGCCGGTCGCGGTTCCGCCCTCACCTCCGCCGGCACCGTGGAGATGGACGCCTCCATCATGGACGGCCAGAAGCATGCCGCAGGTGCCGCCGCTGGCGTGACCAGTGTGCGCAATCCCATCCTCCTCGCCCGCCTCATCATGGAGCGCACTCCACATGTTTTGCTGGCGGGGCAGGGGGCTGAAGCGTTCGCCAGGGAGCACCAGCTCCAGTTCGAACCGGCCGAATACTTCATCACCCCGGAGCAGCAGGAGCGCCTTCGCAAAGCCAAAAAAGCCCAGGCCTCCGCCACACCTCTTTCTGATCTCACCCTGCGCATGGGCACCGTGGGCGCCGTGGCGCTGGACAAGAGCGGCCACCTCGCCGCAGGCACCTCCACCGGTGGTACCATGAACAAGCGTCTGGGCCGCATCGGCGACTCTCCCATCATCGGCGCTGGCACTTACGCCGAGGACGGCGTCTGCGCCGTCTCCTGCACCGGTCACGGCGAATCCTTCATCCGCTCCGTCGTCGCCTACGATGTCGCGGCGCACATGAAGTACGCCCGAAGCGATGTCGCCACCGCCTCCCGCCGCATCATCCACGAAGTCCTTCCCAAACACGAAGGCAAAGGCGGCCTCATCGCCCTCGATGCCGCCGGAAACATCGCCACCCCGTTCAACACCCCCGGCATGTTTCACGCCTGGATCAAAGCCGACGGCGCCATCCACATCGCAATCTTTGAGGAGTAGCTGGTAGGTATTGTCCCTGTAAATTCCATTTGCTTCACCGCAGGCCTTGCCATCCTGCGCGCTTCCATCCCGCATGCACCCGGACATCTCCCCTATCGCCGCTGACCTCGGTATCGATCCCGAGCACCTCATTCTGCACGGACGCCACATGGCCAAGGTCAGCCTCAAGGCCATGCATGAAAAGCCGCAGCACGGGAAATTGATCCTCGTCTCCGCCATCACTCCCACTCCTGCGGGGGAGGGGAAAACGACGGTCTCCATCGGTCTCGCCCAGGGGTTGAAAAAGATCGGGCAGAAAGTGGCTCTCGCGCTGCGCCAGCCTTCCATGGGTCCTGTTTTTGGTCGCAAAGGCGGCGCCACTGGCGGTGGCAAAAGCTCCGTCCGCCCCGCGCAGTCCATCAATCTTCACTTCACCGGAGACTTCCACGCCATCACCTGTGCGCACAATCTCCTCTCCGCCGTCATCGACAATCATCTCTTTCTCGGCGATGCGCGCCTCTCTCCGGATCGCGTGCTGTGGAAGCGCGTCATGGACATGAATGACCGCGCCTTGCGCAGTGTCCGCACCTCCGTCGGCAAGCCCACCGAGCGCGCCACCGGCTTCGACATCACCGCAGCTTCTGAAATCATGGCCATCATGTGCCTCGCCGAATCGCTGCCTGATCTGCGCCGTCGCCTGGAGCGCATCGTTGTCGGTTTCACCGCGGAAGGAGAGCCCGTCTACGCCAAAGAATTCCGCGTCACCGGCGCTCTGCTGGCCCTCCTGCGCGAGGCCCTGCCGCCCAATCTGGTGCAGAGCCTCGAAGGCGTGCCCGCCTTCCTGCACGGCGGCCCCTTTGCCAACATCGCCCACGGTTGCAACTCCGTGCTGGCCACCCGCATGGCCCTCGCCCATGCCGACTATGCCGTCACCGAGGCCGGCTTCGCCTTTGACCTCGGCGGTGAAAAATTCATGCACATCAAGTGCCGCCAGAGCGGCCTCGCTCCCTCGGCCATCGTCATCGTGGCCACCGTGCGCGCTCTCAAGATGCATGGCGGCGTTGCGCTTGATCAGCTCACGCAGACGGACACCGCCGCTCTCAGCCGCGGTCTGGAAAACCTCGCCGCTCATCTGGACAGCGCCGCGCAGTTCCAGCGCCCCGTCATCGTCGCCATCAATCAGTTCACCAACGACCACCCGGACGAGCTTGCACTCGTGCACGAGTTCTGTCGTTCCCGTGGTGTCCCCAGCGCCACCGCCAATGTCTTTGGCGAAGGCGGAGATGGTGCGGTCGAACTCGCCGAAAAAGTCCTCGCCGCCATTCCTGCGGAGTCCCAGCCGCTCCCCTTCCTCTATCAGCCCGAAGACAGCGTCGAAGCCAAGCTCACCGCCATCGCCACCAAAATCTACGGGGCCGATGGCGTGGTGCTTACTGAGGAGGCGAAAAGCCGGCTCGCACTCTTTGCCCGCAGCGGTTTTGACAAACTCCCGCTCTGCATGGCCAAGACGCAGGACTCTCTCTCCGACGATGCCAAGAAACGCGGCCGCCCGCGCGGCTTCACCATCACCGTGCGCGACTTCGAGATCGCCAACGGCGCCGGCTTCCTCGTCGCCCTCACCGGCACCATGATGCGCATGCCCGCCCTGCCCAAGGTCCCCGCAGCCGAGCGCATCCAGGTCACGGACGACGGCATCATGAGTGGCATCTAGGGATGTCTTGCCGCCACGCGGCGCACGCTCTAGCATTGCCCTGCGCATGATTTTGCCCCGCATCCTCATTATTGGCTTCCCGCTGCTCTTCGCTGCGGTGTCTTGGTGGTCGGTGCAGGAGTCCCGCCGCAGCCATGCGGACCGCACCGCAGGTGTGGTCGTCATGCTGCCGCAGGAGGTGCCCGTGCTGCATCCCTTCCTTCCCGCCAATGAGGTCGAGAGGGAGATTGCAGAGCTCGTTCATGAGCCTCTGATTCGGCTCGCCTCCGACGGCACGCTCCAGCCCGGCCTCGCCGAGTACTGGCGCTGGACGCAGGACGTCACCTGCTGGTTTGCGGATGTGGCTGCCGCCAAAAAAGCCCAGGAGCTTCTCCAGGCTCAGATCGATGAAAAAAACCGCTGGGCCGAGTGGCGCCTCAGTTCCGTCCGTGTGCTGGAAAACCGCCTCCTGCTGAGCTTTTCCGAACCCAATTCCGCAGGCGTCCGGCAGGCTTTTGAAATCATTGCCACCCAGGATCTCAAGCCAGTCGTCTTCTGGCGCATTGAGCGCGCTTCGCCCCTGCGCAAGTCCTGGGACCGTTTCATGGCCGAGTCGCCCCAGGCACGGCATGTTCAGCGTGTCTGGTTTGATGGCGCCAATGCCTGCGAAATCGTCGTTGCTGGGGAGTCTCAGCGTCTGCTCGAGGACCTGCATCGTTTCCTGGACTCCGGCATGGGCGAGCCCGCTGCCATCAATCCGCTCGCCGAAGTCGGCGCTCTGAGCGAGCCCGTGCTCGATCTCGACATCCGCCCCGGCCAGCACTGGCATGACGGCACCCCCGTCACCGCCGAGGACGCCCGGGCCACAATCGACTTCCTCCGTGGTAATGAATGGCCTCTGCCAAACCGCGAGGCGCTCGGCAATATCCAGACCATCGAGGCGCAGGAGAATGGCTCCCGCCTCCACGTTTCCTTCCGCCGGCGCCAGGGCACCGCGCTTTGCGTGCTGGTGAATCTTCCCATCCTGCCCGCCGCGTGGTTGCGCCAGCACCCGGCTCCCCAGGACTCGGATTTCGTCGCCCATGCGCCGCCCGGGGCCGGCACCCATCGCATCGCCGTTCGGGACTCCCGATCCGTGGTGCTGGCACCCATGCAGCAGGAAAAAAATCTGCCGCGTTTCCTGTTCAATTTCCTCGCCTCGCCATTGATGACGCAGATCGGCGTTCGCACCCGCACGGTGGATCTCGTCTGGCCTGCCGCGGATCGCACCCGCCAGGAGCAGCTGCGCCTCACCCCGCCCCGGCAGCGCCTCGTCGTCCTCTGGAACACTCGTCATGAAGTGCTGCAGCACCCCTTCTGCCGCGAGGCTCTCGCACTGGCCACGGATGCCGACGAACTCATTCGCTCCTTGCCCGGCCATCTCGGCCATGCGGACGCCAGCCTCTTTGCGCCCGGTTTGTGGTTCAGCACCCAGGCGAAAAGCCGGCCGTTTCAGCTCGAGCAGGCCCGCCAGGTCCTCGCGGATGCCGGCTGGCCGCGCGATGTCGAGGGCATCGCCCGCAGTGCTCAGCAGTCGCTCCAGTTCACCCTCCTCGTGCCCGGCGGAGATGACCTGCACACCCGCGCCGCGGATCTCCTCGTGGCGCAGTGGCGCAGGCTCGGCGCCAGGGTGCGCATCGAATTCGCCCCCGACGCTCAGACTCTCTCCCAGCGCCTCCACGAGCATCGTTTTGATGCCGTGCTGCTCGATCAGCGTTTCGAAGTTTCCTGGGATCAGCGTCCCTGGTGGCACTCATCCCTCGCAAAGCCGGGTGGCAGCAACTTCTGCGGCATCGCCGATCCCCAGATCGATCTCAAGCTCGACGCTCTCGCCGCGGAGTTCGATCCCGATCAAGTGCCAAAACGGGTGCGCGAGCTGGAGGAGAGGCTCCTGCCCATGCACCCCATGCTTGCCCTCTTCACCACGCATGATGAGGCCGCCGCCATGCCGACCTTGCGTGAGCCCGGTTCCACCACCGGCCCGGTTTCAGACTGGACCTTGCAGACACTCACCAGACCTCCGAAGCGCACGCCCGCTTCACCTGCCATCAAGCTCCAGATGCGTCCCCGTGATGAAGAGAAGGCCGGCCAGCGGCCGGCAGCGCCCTCGGCTCCCATCATCAAACCTCAATTTCGCCTGCCGGAATGATTTCCCAGCAGCCTTTCTCACCATCCCCGCGCTGGCTTCCGCTGCACCTGCTGGCTGGCGGCATCGCTGCCGCGGCACTGGCGCTTCTTTTCCCGCATCATTCAGCGGCCTCCGCCACCCCCTCCCTCTGGAGCCTCTGCGGCTCCAGCCTGATCGTTCTCGTCATCGGCTTGCTGCTGGCTCTTTGCGTCGGCCTCATCGTCGGTCTTCATGCCCGCCAGTGGGGCGCGCATGCGGAGAGATCTCTCGCCTTCCTCGGGCGTGCTCTGGCCTGCCTTCCCGTCGTGGTCGTCGCCTGGGCCTTCGTCAGCGGCTGGATCGGCTCCCTCGGCTGGCCCGTCGAATCGCTCATGCCCGCGCCTTTCCCTGACACCCAGGCCTCCGGGCGCGTTTGGTTTGCGCAGGCGCTGTGGCTGCATTTTGCTCCGGCCCTCATTCTGGCGCTGCCCCTGTGCGGTGAGATGGTTCACGCCGTCATTGTGGATGGAACTGCCACTCGCGATCTCGAATTCTCCCTGCGCTCGCGCGGAGTTCCCGCCTCTTCTCGCCTTTGGCATCACCATCTTCGTCAGTTGCTGCCGCTTCTTCGCGTTCGCCTGCAGTCGCTCTGCCTCGTCGCGCCGGTCTATCTCATCATCATTGAGGACGCACTGCATTTCTTGGGCTGGGGCGGCTGGATGGCCCAGAGCATGCATGCAGCAGACGCAAAAGCCCTCGCGCTCGGCTTCGCCAGCGGCGCGGGCATGATGTCCCTCCTGTGCGCCTGCGCTTGCCTGCTGCCAGGTCATCTCAAGCCCGCCTCCGGTGCTGTGCCCGCGCTGGCGTGGCAGCCCTGGCTGTTCTGGTCCCTCGGTTTGCTGCCCCTTCTCTCAGGGTCGCCTCTGCTTTGGCTCCCTGCACTCGGGCTGGCAGCGCTCCTTTCCAGCAGTGCCGCCTGGTTTCACGCATGGCGCAGTGTGCAGGCCCGGCTTCCCTTGGACGCCGCCCGTTCATTTGGTGCCTCCAGGGAGGAAATCTGGCGCCAGCACATCACTCCCGTGCTGCTCCGCATGGTTGGCGCCTGGGTCTGCTGCGTTGCCGCACAGACCCTTCTGGGCGTCGCAGCTGCCTGTGCCTTGCAGCCCCGTCTGGTGGAAAAACTCGCCGCACCGCTTGCCGGACTTTACCGCCCCCTCGCCATCGCCTCCGTTCAGGAGGCGTCTCAGACACTCGCGGATCCTGCCGCCCTCCTCCAGTCCGGTGGCGGCATTGCTCTTGCCGCCTTGTGTTTGATCCAAGTCAGTCGCATCGTACACCCTCGACTCTCTCCTGAGCCTCATGTCCGCTGAAGCCTCCTCCCCCCAAGACGCCCCGCTGCTCTGCATCCGCGATCTGCAGATCGAGTTCAGCCGTCATGACGCCTCGCCTGTCAAAGCCGTCAAAGGCATCAGCCTCGAGCTCAAGCGCGGCGAATCCATCGCCCTCGTCGGAGAAAGCGGCAGCGGCAAGAGCGCCACCGCCCTCTCCTTCGCCCGCCTCCTCCCCGAGCCTCCCGCCACCATCACCGCCCGCCAGATGACCCTGGACGGCCACGAAATCCTCGAAATGAACGAGCGCGAATTGCGCGCCATCCGCGGCAAGGACATCGCCTACATCTTCCAGGAGCCCACCACCTCTCTCAATCCCGTCCTCACCATCCGCACCCAGATCGGCGAAGCCCTCGCTCTCCATCGCCCGGATGTCCCCAAATCCGGTCGCGATGAAGAAATCGTCAAGTGGCTCGACAAGGTCGGCATCGTTGACTCCCGCAAACGCCTTCGCGCCTACCCTCACGAACTCAGCGGCGGCATGCAGCAGCGCGTCATGATCGCCATGGCCCTCTGCACCCAGCCCAAGCTCCTCATTGCCGACGAGCCCACCACCGCGCTCGATGTCACCATCCAGAAGCAGATCATGGACCTGCTCGCCCAGCTCCGCCGCGATCTCGACATGAGCATCATCCTCATCACCCACAATCTCGGCATCATCCGCAGCGTCGTCGATCGCGTCGCCGTCATGTTCCGCGGCGAAATTGTCGAAACGGGTCCCGTCGATGAAATACTCCGCAATCCCCAGCACCCCTACACCAAGGCCCTCCTCGACTGCGTCCCCCGCATGGGCCCCAAACAGCCCCGCCTCAAGGCCATCGACTACACCGCCTTGGGTGCATGAGCTTCGTTTTGAGCCAGTCCACCGTAGCTTGGAAAGCTCAAAAGGATCGCTTTGAAGACCTCATCTCTGCGGCCTTCTAAACTCTTGCGTTGTTAAATCCGGTCCTCCGTAGGGCTCTCCACCCGCCCCATAATCCCCATTGCGCCCCACCTCCGGGCCATGCTAGCCTCTCAGCATGAAAGCCTTGCTCATCCTCCTGGCGATGGCGACGCCGCTCTGTGCGCAGGTCATCCTGCCAGCCACCGGCAAGAAGTTCGACACTCGCACCATCAATGGCAGCGGCGGAAATGCTGGCGTCAGCATCAACAACACCTCCCAGCCCCCGCCCTCCACCAAAGCCCGGCTCACCTCCCACTTCACAGTTGGTGATCCACGCCAGTGGAAAAGCACGGATGGCAAATCCCTCCTCGGAACCATCATCATTTTCGAGGATGCCGTCATCGAAATCGATGCGGCGAACCCGGCCGCAGCCCGCGACGCCGTTGCCAAGGCCCCGCCCCCCAAAATGCCCGAAAAGCCCACCCTCATCCGCGACGGCAAAATCCGCCTCCTGGTCAATCAAAAACCCGTCGAAGTACCCCTCGAGCGCCTCAGCGCAGAAGACCGCAAGTACGTGGACGATTTGAACGCCCGCATGCCAAAGTGATCTCACTCTCTCATCACCAAACCATCCAAGTTCACTCCCATGAAATCAGCACTCACCGCCCAGATCCTCCTCCTCGCAGCGGCTTTGCTGCCCGCCTGTAGCGCCATCACGGAAAAGTCTCCGCCCAAAACCGAGCGTGAAATGGAGGACGAGGCCCGCCGCACCCATACCGTGCCCGACAACCTCCGCGATCCCCGCCCAGAAATGCCGCCCACCGGCCCGCTCTCCATGCCCATGCGCTGACCGCGCAGGATACGTTTGGCCAAAAAACCCCGCATGCCCAGCGCAGGCAGGGAGGCTTGTCCTCCAGCCGCCGCGCCCAGCGTGATGTTTTCACGACAGTAGTGACCCGGCTTCTGCCATGATGCCCGCCCCTGTTCTTCGATTCTGAGACGCCTCGGCGTTTGCAAAGCGGCCGCTTTCCCCCATCTTGGCCGCCCTTTATGCCCGAACTCGACAAGACCTACACGCCTGCGGAAGTCGAAGCCCGCTGGTATCAGCGCTGGCTGGATGACAAATGCTTTGAAGCCGACCCCGCTCGTGTGAGCGAGACCCGCCCGGCCTACTCCATCGTCATCCCCCCGCCCAACGTCACGGGCATCCTCACCCTCGGCCACGTCCTGAACAACACCATCCAGGACATCCTCGCCCGTCGCGCCCGCATGCTTGGGAAGGAAGTCCTCTGGCTCCCCGGCACCGATCACGCCGGCATCGCCACGCAAAACGTCGTTGAGAAAACCCTCAAAAAGCAGGGCGTCATCAAGCACCGCAACGACCTCGGTCGCGAAGCCCTCGTCGCCAAAATCTGGGAGTGGAAGGAAAAGCACGGCGGCATCATCATCGAGCAGCTCAAAAAACTCGGCGCCTCCTGCGACTGGTCCCGCGAACGCTTCACCTTTGACGACGACTACAACGCCTGCGTCATGCGCGTGTTCGTCGATCTCTACAAGAAAGGCCTCATCTACCGTGGCAAGCGCATGGTCAACTGGTGCCCCTCCTCCCTCACCGCCCTCAGCGATGAAGAGGTCGTCATGAAGCCCCAGAACGCCATCATGTACCATTTCAAAGTCGAAGTGGTCGAAGAACCCGGCACCTGGCTCACCATCGCCACCACCCG
>NZ_JBGAGS010000041.1:0-12050 GCF_044226605.1 Prosthecobacter sp.
GGGTGCGGTTCACGAATGTGTTATCGACGAATCCGGCGTGTGCTCCGAGCCGCAGCGCCTTCAGGCTGGGGATGTAGCAGACGACGACGGGCACGCAGCACATGCGCTCGCATCGCGAGGATGATTTCAAACTGCCGGCAGGGGTGAGGCCGATGACGCAGCGGCTGCAGGATGCGGGCTACACGACGGCGAATCTCAAAACTGTGGGCGGGAAGGCGGTGGGGACGGGAAAGCTGGACCTGAACTTTGTGAATGAGGGGTCGATTTATCAGACGGATGACTGGAGCGCGCTGAAGGCAAAGCAGCCGTTTTTTGCGCAGATCAATTCGCATGAGGTCGAGTACGACATCTATGACCGGCAGAGCAAGAACAAGGAGCGGGTGGAATGGGTGGGCGAGCGCGAGCATGTGAAGCATGCGACGCCGGAGAACGTGACGCCGCCACCGTACTACCCGGATGTGCCGCTGGTGCGGGAGGAATGGGCGCGGTATTTGAACTCTGTTTCCGGCATGGATGTGCGCATCGGCTGGGTGCTGGAGCAACTGCGCAAGGACGGGCTGGAGGATGACACCCTCATTGTCTTCTTTGCTGACAACGGGCGGCTGGAGCCGCGTGGCATTCACTGGTGCTATGACAGCGGATTGCGGGTGCCTTTGATCATCAAGTGGCCGAAAAACTTTCCGGCGCCGCAGGGTTGCGAAGCGGGGAGTGTGAATGAGCAGATCGTGAGCCTCATAGATGTGACGGCGACGACGCTGGATTTCGCGGGGATCGCGAAGCCGCCGCTGATGCAGGGGCGGGTGATCCTGGGGCCGCATGCGGAGGCACCACGTACTTATGCGTTTTCGGCGCGGGACCGCATCGATGAAACCGTGCAGCGCATCCGGTCGGTGCATGATGAGAGGTTTCACTACATCCGCACTTTCACGAAGGGAGCGACGTTTGCTTCGCTGAACCGCTATAAGGAGAAGTGTTTTCCGATTCTGCCGCTGATGCGTGAGATGCAGGCGAAGGGCGAGCTGAAGGGGCCGCCGCTGGAGCTGATGCAGCGCAGCGGGCCGTGTGAGGAGCTCTATGACACCCGGTCCGACCCGCATGAGATTCACGATCTGAGTGCATCGAAGGAGGCCGGGCATCGGGAAGCGTTGATGCGGCTGCGAGCGGCACTGGAGACGTGGATGGTGGAGACCGGCGATCTAGGCGGGGTTCCCGAAGCGCCGGAAGTCATCGCGCCATTCGCAAAGGAGATGGATGCGTGGTTTGGTACGCCGGATTGGGCTAAGAAGTGAGGCCGGGGACGCGTATTTTCACTCATGATCCCACGTCTTATTGCCTGCTGTTTCCTGGTTGTTTCTCACATTCATGCGGGGGATTTCCGCGTGGGAGCGGCGCAGGTGGACATCACGCCGAAGGATGGGACGCCGCTGGGAGGGTACTACAAGTTTCGGGGGTCTGAGGGGGTGCTGGATCCGCTGCATGCGAAGACGCTGGTGTTTGAAAAAGACGGCGTGCATGCGGCCATTGTGGTGCTGGATCTCTCGGGCACCGTGCGGCCGCTGGTGGCTGAGATGCGCAAGGCCATCCAGGAGCAGTGCGGCATCGAAGGAGATCATGTCATGATTTCCGGCACGCACACACATTCAGGGCCGCAGCAGCCGCGTGGCTCGCTGATGGATGACATCACGAAGGTGAACTCGCCTGCCGGAGTGTCCTACATCAGCGCTCTGCCGGGCCTCGTGGCGCAGTCGGTGAAGGAGGCGAAGGCGAAGCTCACGCCTGCGAAGGCCTCGGTGGCGGTGGGAAAAGCGGAGGGCATCAGCTTCAACCGTCGTGTGCTGCGGGACGGGGTGAAGGAGGCGATCTGGCAACCGAAGAAGCTGAACCCTGCCACGGACAAGCCGGCGGGGCCGATTGATCCCGATGTGGGCGTGGTGGCCTTCCACGGTGCAGGTGCGGATGCCGCGCCGCTGGCTTCGTTTCTGAACTTTGCCATGCATCCCACCTCCGTGGGCGGGGGAACGAAGATCTCGGCGGACTACCCTGGCGTATTCACGCGGCTCATCACCGAGCGCCACGGCCTGGGCATGATCTCCGTGTTTGCCAACGGCTGCTGTGGCAACATCAATCACCACGACTACATCACTGGCAAACACCGCAGCACGCTTGAACTGGGCACCGCGCTGGCGGATGCCGCTGATGCTGCATGGGCAAAACTGGAGCCCACCACCGCCTACGCACCCCGCGTGCGCTCCGAGCAGGTGACGCTGCAGCGCCGCAGCTACACGCCCGAGCAGATTGCCAAGGCGAAAGACATGGCGGCAAACATGTTCACGAAGAACTTTGGTACTGTGCCGATGGCGGAGACGGTGTGCATTTTGGAGACGGAGGAGAAGAAGGAGAAAAACATCCCGCTGCTGGCGGAGGTGCAGGTGATCGCACTGAGTGATGAGGTCGCGATTGTGGCGCTGCCGGGAGAGATTTTTGTGGAGCTGGGGCTGGCGCTGAAGAAGGCCTCGCCTTTCAAGACCACGCTGATCGCGGAGCTGGCGAATGGAAGCATTGGCTACATCCCGAACCGCGATGCGTATCCGCAGGGGAACTATGAGGTGGTAAGTGCGCGCAATGAAGTGGGCAGCGGCGAGAAGCTGGTGGAGGTGGCGCTGCGGCTGCTGGGTGAGGTGAAAAAGGGAGAGTGATGGCGATCTTGAAGAGGCAGTTTGTGCTTCACGCCGAGAGTTGTTTTTGCTCTATTATTCGGGCATGAGCTTTTCGCGATTATTCCAAGCAGTTCTGATGCTCGGATTGTGCAGCCTGGAAGCAAGGGGAGAAGGCAAACAGCAATGGCTCCAAGGTGAGCTGTACCAGGCATGCTATGAGGGCAATCTGGAGAAGGCAAAAAAGCTGCTCGCTGAGGGAGCCAGTGCAAAACCGATGCCAGAGTACGTTCGAGAGGCACCCTTGCACACAGCCATTTCAAGAGGGCATCAGGGGCTGGTGAAGCTGCTGGTGGAAAAGGGCGCGCCATTGAATGACCCGGATGATCTGGCGCTGGCAGTGGCTGCGAGTGGTCTGCTGTGGCCCTACTCGGAGTCAGCGACCCAGGGGATGATCGACCTGCTGCTGTCTTTGGGAGCGGATGTGCATGCCAATGACGAAGAGGCTACTGCGGCGGCGGCTGGAACCGGACTCACGATTCTTCGGCAACTTGAAAAAGCCGGGGGAAAGCCCACGCGCAGCGCTTTGGTCATCGCAGTCAGAAGTTGTCGGCTTGATGTTGTCGAGCATTTGGTCAAGGCAGGTGTGGATCCTACGGCGGTTGACAAGGATGGTCGCACCCTGCTGCACGAAGCTGCGGATTGGACGGCGACTGATTCGCATGATGCACCGGGGAAGCAAACGGCACTGTGGAACCGACTGCTGGAGCTGGGAATCTCCGTGAATGCCCGTGACCGAAAGGGCCGCAGCCCGGTGTTTGAGTCCCGCACATTGAAAATGATGGGCTGGCTTGTCGAAAAAAAGGCTGACATCAATTTGCGGGATCACGAAGGGATGACTGTTTTGCTGCAAGCAGCGGGTGACGAATCAGACTGGATCGAAATGATGAAACTGCTGCTGAAGGCGGGAGCGGACCTGAAAGTCAAAGACCGCGAAGGGCGATCCGTCCTAGAATTGGCCATTTCTGCCGAAGCATGGGCAGAAGCCTCCCTCCTTCTCGCGGGAGGTGTCAGAACTGACGATCCTGCCGGCATGCTCACGGTGATGGCACGCGCCACCCTTGATCATAACACTCCTCACTGGCATCTGGCGGGCCTCACAGCACAGCTCCTGCCTCTGATCCAAGAACCTAACAAGCTCCGTGTGGACGGTCTGCCGTTGTGTTCATGGCCGGTGATGATCAATAATCATGCCATAGCGCAGCAGCTTTTCAAAGCGGGGGTGGATATCAATGCGACTGATGTCGAAGGAAACACTCCTTTGATGCTGTCAGTGCTGACGGGCAATACCGCGATGAAGGAACGGCTGATCGCGGCGGGCGCCGACCTGCGACGTCGAAACACTCAGGGCCTCACGGCTGACCAACTCATTCCTTATGCTTCGAAAAGAAACAGCAGTCTCGACGCAGGCCTAAGCGATGGCTCTCCTGCGCCCGAATTATCTTTGCAGAAGGACGACATCTTTAATGCTGTTGCCGCAAATCGGATGGAAGATGTGAGGCGTTTGACCTCGCAAAGCTCTGCTGTCTTGAGCCAGATGCGGGGTGGCATGCAGCCTCTGCACTTGGCTGTGGCGCTTGGCCAACTGTCCATGGTGGAGTGGCTGAAAAATAACGGCGGCAAACTCACCGCCAAGACCGCTTTTCAGCAGTCCTGCCTGGAAGTGGCTGTCATGGCGGATCAGTCTGACATGGCGCGCTGGTTGATGAAGCAGACCGATGTTTTTGACCTCAAGGATCTCCTGCAGGAGTGCCGCCGGTTATGGATGGAAGATGCCCTTGGAGGCAAACCCAGATCTTTCATTCTTGCCCTGACCCTGGCGCTTGATGCGGGGTGGAAGCCTGTCGATCAGGCAGATGGAGCTGAGGCTTTAGGAGTCGCGGTGTGCTGCGATGATCTGGTCATTGTGCGCCGTTTGGTTAGCGTTGGCGCAAAGCTGAATCCAGCAGGCGAGAGTTCGGGAGATCCCTTTGCCGGCACCATGAGGGCTGCGCGGAATCTTCTGCAGTGCGCCGTTAAAAATCAAAATGCGGAAATGTTAAAATTTTTACTGGAGAAGATTTCCAGTGAGCGCGCAGGCTGGCAGGCCAACATCAATGCGGCACTGCATCTTGCCGCAAGTTCCGGCGATTTGCCGATAGTGAAGCTACTGGTGGAAGCGGCGGGAGCGGATGTGAATGCTGGAACGTCTGAATATCACGGGATGAATGATGTCATGGTCAGAAGGCATGATGACCCCAAACTTTTGTTCAAGCCGGTCTGCCTTGCTGCGGAACATGCTCACCACGAGGTCGTCAAATACCTGCTGCAAAAGGGGGCGAGGCCCGCAGGTCGTGATGCAGCAGCGAGGCCGGCTCTAGCGAGTGCAGTGGCCACTGGCAGCATGGAGATGGTCAGGCTCATGCTCACGCATGGCGCAGCGCTGGAGGCCAGGGATGGAGAGGGCGGCACAGCGTTGCACGAATCGGCACGGCGCGGCCTCGTGGAAATCACCGCAATGTTGCTCAAAAAAGGGGCAAGTCTTGATGCCAGAGATTCGATGGACCGTACGCCGTCGCAAGTAGCAGAGAGCGAGGGGCAACCTTCACCATGACCTCTGGAGCAGGTTATTGCGGGAGTTTCTCAAATGCGGTGATGATGCTTGCCTTGCCAGGGTAGCTGCCATCCATCGAAGCATGCCATGCGATGCACAGCCATCCACCGGTCGTCTTCATGGATAGAGAGGTGTTCCAATTGCTGAGGCCCGGCAGGAGCTTGTGTTCCAGTTTGCTGGTCAGCGGATCGATGCTCGTCAGCACAGTCTCCCATTTGCGCGTGGGATCTTTACGTCCGGCTTCGCCCTGCGCCCGCCGCACCCAAGCGACCCACCAGCGGCGCGCAGCCCAGACTGGATTGGATGCACTGGGGAAATCGTAGATCGTTGCGGGTTCGCCGATCAGAACCGTTTTTCCGGGTGTGAAATTTTTCACGTCAGCCATTGAAAACATCAATTGGATCGGCGCGGGCATTTCCTCGCGTGGGCCGTCCAAAGCCTGGCTGTTGGCTGCCCATGTGAAACCGACCCAGTCCCCGGCCATGGTCGCGCTTCTGACGAGAGGAAATTTCACCGGATCCAGAGGCAGAGGGACATCTGTCATTTTCCCGTTGTGGGTGCGCTGCAGTACAAAAGACATTGTACTCGAGCCCGAAGTCGCACGAGCATCCACACCAGCATGCTCAAGGTTCTGCGGGCTCTCTGCACGCTGAGTGAGGATCAGATGTCGTCGCTGCTCGATCTTGCCATCGGCTGTGAAGACCATACGCCATTGATCGTGATCGTATGCGTCACGCCGGGCACTGAAGTAGATCGCAAATTTGCCATCCTCGACGACCACATCTGGATGGATGTCTCCTTCGGGGTCTGAATGAGCCTGCGTGATGAGCGGAACACACAGCACGCAGGCCAGAACGAAAGCGGTTCTGGCGATCATGGCGCAGGATGTAAATCAGGCTTTTTGAGGCTCCCGGATATGCGCCCAGCAGTGGACGTGGGGGTCGCCGCGGAAGAACCAGACCATGTGGGGGCCTTCGATCTGCCAGACGTCCCACACGCCGTCTTTGCCGACGTCCTGGTTTTTGTAGAAGGCCATGTGCAGGTTGTCGAAGCCGCCGGCTTCGATGTACTTCATGGACTCTTCGCGCTCGGACTGGCGGAAGGGTTTGAGGAGGTCGGCGATGACTTTTTTGACGAGGTCTTTCTGGTCGGCGCTGAGATCGCTGACGGAGATGCCTTCGAGGCCCTGGGTTTTGCCGGTGAGCTTGACGGTGTCGCTGCCGTCTTCGTCACGGGATTCGCCGAGGAGGGCGAGTTCGCGCTGCTTGCCGTCGAGGGCCTGGAAGACTTCGTTGGCGCGTTTGGCCTGGTACCAGTAGGCGTTGCCGGGGTGGTCGGGCTTTTCATTGAAGCCCTGGGCGGCGTGGCCGTAGAAAATAGGGCCGCCGAAGGCTGCGCCCTTTTCGCTGTCGCCATCGCAGCGGCGGGTGCAGTGGCGACCGGTGAGGACGAACTCGAACTGATTGGTGCCGGGCTGACCGAAGATGGCAATGGAGGCGCTGCCAAACCCGCCGTCTCCCTTGTTGTCCTGGTCAAACTGGCGCCAGACTTCGGATTTGTATTCGTCGCTGTGGAGCTTGTCGAAGATCTGGCGCACGAGGTCCTGCTGGTCGGGCTTGAGGACGTCGCGGATTTTTTGCGGGGTGATGTGCCAGTTGTTGTCCACCTTGAGGCGGCGGGGATCGCTCCAGGCGAAGCAGAGGGTTTTGCGCTGGGCTTCGTCCATGCTGCCGTAGAGCTGCTGGACGAGAGTTTCAGAGGTGGCGGGAGAGCTGGCACCAAAGGCGGAGCCGAGGATGCCTGCGGTGGCGGCCTGGGCGCTGCGGGAGAGGAAATCGCGGCGGTTCAGGCCGACGGGGGAAAGGAGCGTGTTCATGGCTGGTTTGTACCAAACTCGGCCGGGGGTGGAAAGCCTTTGTTTAAGCTGGGCAGAAGTCTATTGCCAAACGGCATCAAAATGATGCCAAAGGAGTATGCACCGCATGAAAGGGGGAGGCGTAGTACTGGACAGAAAACCTCTGAAAACCAGCCGTTCGGGCTGGCGTTTGGAGGTGACTTTTTGCCAACTCAACCAAGATTTCCTGCACCTCATGAACACCGAATACGAAGTCCTCATCATCGGCGGCGGCCCGGCCGGCACCAGCACTGCGGCCATCCTGGCAGAGTATGGCCACAAGGTTCTCGTGATCGAACGAGAGAAGTTTCCGCGCTACCATGTGGGCGAGTCGCTGATCCCCTTCACCTTTGGCCCGCTGCAGCGGCTGGGGCTGATCCCGACGATGAAGAAGTCCCACTTCATGAAGAAGTTCAGCGTGAGCTTTGTGCAGCCGGACGGGCGGCGCTCCCAGCCCTTCTATTTCTACAACCGCTATGACCGCGACACCGTGGCGCAGACCTGGCAGGTGATGCGGTCGGAGTTTGACCACATGCTGATGGAGCACGCGCGCGGCCGTGGCGCCGAGGTCCGCGAGGAGACGACGGTGACGAAGCTGCTGAAGGACGACAGTGGCAGGGTGATCGGAGTCGAGGTGAAAAACAAGGACGGCAGCACGCAACACCTGCTGGCCAAACTGGTGATCGACGCCTCCGGGAAGGAAGCTTTTGCCTCGGTGCGCGAAGGCTGGCGCGTGGGCGATCCCTACCTGAACAAGGTGGCGGTGTGGACGTACTACAAAGGATCGAAGCGTGAAGAGGGGATCGACGAAGGCGCAACGACGATCGCCTTTGTGCCGGACAAGGGCTGGTTCTGGCACATTCCCATGCACAATGACATGGTGAGCGTGGGCGTGGTGGCCGAGGGCAAATACCTGAGCCGCGACGGCGTGCGCGATCCGAAGGCGATGTTTGAGCGTGAGATCGGCGAGAACCAGTGGATCAAGGAACACCTCTCCGCCGGGAGCAGCACGGGGGAATACTGGATCACGAGCGAGTATTCGCGCCATTCCAAGTATGGTGCAGCGCCGGGCCTGCTGCTGGTGGGAGATGCGTTTGCCTTCCTGGACCCCGTCTTCAGCAGCGGCGTGATGCTGGCGCTGAAGAGCGGCGTGCTGGCGGGAGATGCGGTGCATGCGGCGCTGGAGGCACGAGACCTCTCGCCACAACGGTTCAGCGAGTACTCCGAGCTGATGCGCCAGGGCATCGACAACATGCGCAAGCTTGTCTATGCCTTCTACGATCCGAACTTCTCATTCAAGGACGTGGTGATGAAGTACCCGGATGCCGGCGATGAGATCACCGACTGCCTGTCTGGCGATGTGAACAAGGACTACTCCTCCCTGTGGAAGAAGATCCGCGAGTTTGCGCCGATCCCTGACGGACTGCCGTACGGGGTGCCGATGGCTGCATGACGAAGGCGGGAAGATGAAGTGATTTTAATTATCGCGGCGTGCGGTGGCGGGGAACCTTCGCCGCATCGCCATGAAATCGCTGCCGCTTCACCTCTGCCTCCTTTTTTGCGCATTTTCGAGTCTTCATTCACGCACGTGGACGGAGGCACAGACGGGGAGGACCTTGGAAGGTGATTTCGTGAGTTTGCAGGGCAGTACGGTGATGGTGCGCGCTGCGAACGGAGGTACGGTGCAGCTGCCGCTGGCGCGGCTGAGCGAGGCAGATCAGACGTTTGTCAAAGAGCAGGGGACAGGCGCGACCGCGAAACCCGCTGCGGGCAAGGCCGGGGAGAAAGAAGCGGGCAAGGATGAGGTGAGGCAAAGGCTCATCGGCACGTGGGATGGGTACATGGCAGACAGCGATGGATCGCGGCACGGGGACATCCGGCTGGTGATCACTGAGGACAAAATCACTGCCTCCAATCCGCAGGGGAACCGCGAGATGGGTGCGGGCACTTACAAGATCTCGGGGAAGAAGATCGACGCGACCGGCACGGAGGGGCAGTTTGCGGGGAAAAAGTATGAGGGCATTTTTGATCTCGACAGCAACACGCTGAAATGGTGCTCGGCGAACGACAACCCGAACTCCAGCCGGCCCACCAAGCTGCAGACGAACCCGCAGGCCGGGCAGTTTTTGATGGTGCTGGAGAAGAAGTAACCAGTTTCGCGAACGGCACAGCCGCGTTTCTTGTCTCCCCATGCGCCTGCTCGTCATTGAAGATGAAACCAAGGTGGCCCGCTTTATAGAGCGCGGGCTGCGCGAGGAGGGATTTGTGGTGGAAACGGCGGGGGATGGAGATGCGGGGCTGGCAAAGGCGCGGGAGGGGGCCTTTGATCTCATCATCCTGGATGTGATGCTGCCGCTGAAGGATGGTTTCTCCGTGCTGAGGGAGCTGCGGACGAGCGGCCTGCCGGTGCGGGTGCTGATGCTGACGGCGAGGGATGGCGTGGGTGACCGGGTGCAGGGGCTGGATCTGGGAGCGGATGATTATCTGGTGAAGCCGTTTGCGTTTGCAGAACTGCTGGCGCGGGTGCGTGCGCTGCTGCGGAGGGGGGTGGCGGAAGAGCCGGCGCTGCTGCATGCGGCGGATGTGCAGGTGGACGTGCGTGCACGACGGGTGACGCGTGGCGGGCAGATTGTGCCGCTCTCGGCCAAGGAATTTGGCGTGCTTGCGCATCTGCTGAGGCGGACGGGGCAGGTGGTGACGAGGGCGGAACTGGCGGAGCAGGTGTGGGCGGATCTGCCGAACACGCCGAGCAATGTGATCGAGGTGACGGTTTACCACCTGCGTGAGAAACTGGACCGTGGATTCAACCCGGCGCTGATCCAAACGGTGCGCGGCGCGGGATACCTGCTGCAAACGCCATGACCTCGCTGCGCTCACGACTTTTAATCAGCTTCACAGCGCTGCTGGCGGCGGCGCTGCTGATGTTTGGCGTGATCGGTTGGCTGGTGGCGCGGGAAGCGATGGCGAATGACGTGGATGATTTTCTGCGGGCGAAGGCGACGCTGCTGGGGCGGCTGGTGACCGCAAACCGGCTGCGCATCGAGCCGTGGATGGAGCAGGAGATGCAGGTGCAGGAGCGGCATTTCATGCTGCAGGTGTTTGACGCGGAAGGCGGCTTTGCCGGCAAGTCGAGCAATCTGGCGGCGGCGATCCCGCTGAGTGATGAAGCGCGGCGTTCGGAGCATCCGGCGGGGAATGCGGTGATCGAGACTCTGTACATGGACGGGCGTGCCTATCGTGCGGCCACACATCCGCGGCGGGAGGTGTGGGGAGATCCGGTGACGCTGTATGCGCAGGCGCTGATGCCGCTGGATGCGGTGCACGCGCGGGAGCGGCGGCTGCTGGCGTGGCTGGTAGGATGTGGCATGGGCATGCTAGCGGCGGGAGCACTGGCGGCGTGGCACCTGAGCCGGCAGTGGCTGCGCTCGGTTTCCAACCTGGAGGAGGCGGCGCGCGGGCTGAGCCGCGCGGAGCTGGGGCTGCGGCGCTTGTTTGTGCCGGCGGATGATGCAGAGCTGGCTGCGCTGGCGGGTTCGTTCAATCAGCTGCTGGACCGGCTGGAGGGGGCGCATGCAGCGCAGCAGCGGTTCACGGCGGACGCGTCGCACGAACTGCGCACGCCGCTGACGGTGCTGCGCGGGGAGATCGAGGTGGCGCTGCGCAAGCCGCGCAGCGCGGAGGAGTACCGCGAGGTCTTGGTGAGCAACAAAGAGGAGATCGAGCGGCTCTCAAGGCTCACCGAAAACATGCTGGCGCTGGCGCATGTGGATGTGGGGGAGGCGCTGGCGCAGCGGGAGCTGGTGAATGTGAGCGAGCTGTGCGCGGGGGTGACTGCGAAGCTGCAGGCGCTGGCGGCGGAGCGGCGCATCGCGCTGGCGCATGACGATGGCAACGAGGGGCCGCTGAGTGTGAAAGGCGACCGGATGGCGCTGGAGCGGGTGATGGTGAACCTGATCGAAAACGCGCTGCGCTACACGCCGGGGGGCGAGAGTGTGACGGTGCGTGTGTCCAAGCTGCCGCCGTGGATTGAGGTCGAGGTGATCGACACCGGTGGAGGGATCGCGGCGGAGCATCTGCCGCATTTGTTTGAGAGGTTTTATCGTGTGGACAAGGCGCGCTCACGGGCGCATGGCGGCAGCGGGCTGGGCTTGTCGATCGTGAAGGCGCTGGTGGAGGCACACGGGGGAAGCGTGAGCGTGCGAAGCGAGGTGGGGAAGGGGAGCGTGTTTATGGTGAGGCTGCCGGCGGTGTGAGCCTTTGGAGGCGCCGCACGGTGAGAAGGAATGCGACGATCAACACGATGCCGATGGCGTTTTCTCTGAGAGAGGGAGGGAATACCAGGATGTAGCCGGCGTCTTTCACGAGGGCGGCGAAGCTGGAAACGCAGAAGGGCATGAGGAAGAGGCGGAAGAGAACCCAGGGATCGGTCTGGGTGACGAGGGTGCCGGAGGACGGGCGTGTGCTGAGGATGAGGGCGGCGCCGATGATGGCGCTGAGGCCAAGGGAGGTGAGCCAGATGCGCGGGGAGGGATCGAAATGATGGACGATGCTCAGCGCCCACCAGATGAAGTAGCACCAGAGGATGGTGCGGCCGGTGGAGAGATTTTGGAGGTAGCGGACGAGGGGCATGGCTGCATGGGGTATGCAGATTGTGGGCCATGCGCATGGTGCGCGGAGGTGATGTGAGGAAAGTGCGCTGAAGGGACGCTCGGCGGCGGGCTGGGGACACAGGCTGTGTGAAAACTATTTCACCGGTTTGACCGGGGGCGTTCATGCGCAACAAGATGGGCATGAGCCACCTTCGAGGAACTGATCGCAGCGAACTGCAGATGCTGCCGCCATGCCTGGA
>NZ_JBGAGS010000025.1:0-110654 GCF_044226605.1 Prosthecobacter sp.
GGGCTGTTGCGCAGCGCGGAGGCACGCACGCCCGCGCAGCTTGATGAAGCCATCACCATGGCGTTCTCAAAAATCACGGCCAAAAACGCCATGGGTTGGTTTGCCTCTTGTGGCTATAGTATTTTTTAATATGCTCTAAGTGTTGGGAATGTGAGTTAAATTTATTTGGGGAAGTACATCCGCGGGCGTGGGCGGCCGCGATAAGTTAGTGGTCAGTGATTCGAACTTCTGCTGAGTGTGGAAAGAGAACCGGTGACCAAGGGCGTGAAGCTGACAAGACTTCACGCCCACTTTTTTTGCCTGCGTGGAAGAGGAGTGCATGAGAAAGGAATCGGGCGGGTTTCCTACATCCGAGGGACCGGGTGGATGCGATGTCTGGAGGCAAACAACCCTATCAACATCATGAACGAGTCCTCTCCAACCGCTCCCAAGAAACCCACCCGCCAGGAAATGATCGATCTTTTGAACGAGGATCTGGCCCGTGAGTACCAGGCGATCATTGCTTATGTGGTGTACAGCCAGACGCTGAAAGGAGCGGAGTACATGGACATTGCCGATGAACTGGCGCTGCACGCGGGCGAGGAGCTGAGCCATGCGCTGGCGATCGCCAAGCAGATCGACTATTTCAATGGCACGCCAACGACTGTGCCGAAGGAGGTGAAGGTGTCTGACAAGCCGAAAGACATGCTGAGCTTTGACCTGGAGAACGAGAAACAAACAATCCGCAACTACCGTGAGCGCATCCGCCAGGCGGAGGCGATGGGAGAATTCGCACTGAGCGAGGTGCTGCGGAAGATCATCGCGCAGGAGCAGGAGCATCTGATGGATCTGGCGGAAGCCCTGGGAATCGACAATCCGAAGATCGAAGACTGACGGGGTGCACGTACGCTCCTGCCGAGAGAAGAACGAAACCTGACTGTTCCCACTGACATCTTATGAAACTCTCCTGCGAGCGCCGAATGAACGCCTGGCAAAAGCATGCAGCCATGAAACCATGGCTGCTGATGCTGCTGATGTGCTGCGCAATGGTGTGCAGCGCGCGGGCGACGGTGACGCTCTCCGCGCTCTTTAAAGACCACATGGTGCTGCAGCGGGACAAGCCGGTGCCTGTGTGGGGCTGGGCGGAGCCGGGCCAGGAGATCAATGTGAAGTTTGGCGAGCAGACGAAGGTGACGAAGGCGGACAAGGACGGCAAATGGAAGGTGGTGCTGGACCCGATGCCGGCGAGCAATGATCCGGGAATCCTGCGGGTGTCCGGGCAGAGCACGGAGGTGGTGAAGGATGTGCTGGTGGGAGAGGTGTGGCTGTGCTCCGGGCAGTCGAACATGGCGATGGCAGTCAAAGGGGTGGACAACGCGGAGAAGGAGGCGGCCGCGGCGAATTTCCCAAATATCCGCATGTTTTTCGTGCAGAACTTCACAGCGGCGACGCCGCAGGAGCAGTGCGCCGGAGTGTGGCAGATCTGCACGCCGCGGACGGTGGCGAATTTTTCTGCGACGGCGTATTTCTTCGGACGCGAGCTGCAGCAGGATCTGAAGGTGCCGGTGGGACTGATCAACTCTTCCGTGGGAGGAACGCCGATCGAGTCGTGGACGAGCCTGGAGGCGATGCAGAAGGAGCCGCACCTGCAGCCGCTGCTGAAGCGCTGGGAGAAGGATGTGGCGGTGTTTGAACAGCCGGAGAACCGGGCGAAGAATGACGCGGCGAAGAAGCTGTGGCAGGAGGCTGCGAAGGCGGCGCTGCAAGGGAAGCAGACCCCGCCGGCCGCGCCGGTGTATGCGGGGAGCGATCCGCTGCACGCGGGGAGGCCGGGGAATCTTTACAACGGGAAGATCGCGCCGCTGGCGCCGTTTGCGCTGCGTGGCATCATCTGGTATCAGGGTGAGTCGAATGCGGGAAACGGGCCGCTGTATGCGGTGCAGATGCCGCTGCTGATCCAGGACTGGCGCGCCCGCTGGGGGGCGGAGCTGCCGTTTGCGTGGGTGCAGCTGCCCAATTTCCAGAAGCGGGATGCGGAGCCTGCGGCTGCGGCGCCTTGGGCGCGGCTGCGCGAGGCACAGACGGCGACGCTGAAGGTGCCGAACACCGGAATGACGGTGAACCTGGACATCGGGGATGCGGGAAACATTCACCCGAAGAACAAGCAGGAGATCGGCCGCCGGCTTGCGCTATGGGCACGCGCGAAGGTGTATGGGGAGAAGGTGGAATACAGCGGGCCGGTGTATGGCAGCCATGAGATCAAGGGCAGCGAGGTGGTGGTGGAGTTCAAGCATGCGGGCGGGCTGAAGACGGTGGACGGAGGGGCTGCCGTGAAGGGATTTGCCATCGCGGACGAGACGAAGCAGTGGCAGTGGGCGGAGGCGCGGATCGAGGGCGGGAAGGTGGTGGTCTCCAGCGCTGCGGTGGCGAAGCCGGTGGCGGTGAGGTACGCGTGGGCGAACAATCCGGAGGTGAATCTGGTGAACGGCAGCGGGCTGCCAGCGGCACCGTTCCGGACGGATGACTGGGCCATGGACAATGCGGGGCTGGCGGTGAAGGGGAAGTGAGCTGCAGCGATGGGCTGACTACGGCCATTTAGGCGGGAATCTGGTTCGGAAAACGGACCAGAGATTGGCGGTACACTCGCGGCGGCGGGGTGCGTTTATGGGGTGCTTATCATTCATGCATTCCATACTCATCATCGGCTGCGGCAGCATCGGGGAGCGGCACCTGCGCTGCTTCAATAACACAGGACGCTGCACGGTGGCGGGGTGTGACACGAATCCAATGCTGCTGGAGGCGATGGTGACGAGGTATGGGGTGCCGGTTTTCAGCTCGCTGGATGAGGCGCTGGCGAAGGGGAGGTTTGACGCGGTGGTGATCTGCACACCGGCGCACCTGCATCTGCCGATAGCGCTGAAGCTGCTGCCGCTGGGGCTGCATGTGTTCATTGAGAAGCCGTTGGCGATCGATGTGGCGCTGGTGCCGGAAGTGCGGGAGGCCATGGCGCAGGCGAAGGGGTATGTGGCGGTGGCGTATGTGTACCACCTGATGCCGTGGATGGCGGGTGCGCGGGAGTATTTGCTGAAGGGGGGGCTGGGGAAGGTGCTGCATGTGAGCAGCACTTCGGGGCAGCATTTTCCGACGTATCGGCCTGCGTACAAAGACATCTACTATGCGAAGCATGAGCTGGGCGGAGGGGCGATTCAGGATGCGCTGACGCACATTGTAAATGCGGTGGAGTGGCTGATCGGGCCGTGCACGCGGGTATACTGCGATGCGGCGCATCAGGCGCTGGAAGGGGTGACGGTGGAGGACACGGTGAACGTGAGCGCGCGGCATGGCGATGCGCTGGTGAGCTATGCGCTGACGCAGTTCCAAGCGCCGAATGAAAACACGCTGGTCATCCATTGTGAGCGAGGCAGCGTGAAGGTCGAAATTCACGAGCGTCGCTGGGGTTTTATCCATCATGGCGAGGCGGGGTGGACGTGGCATGTGACGCCGCCGCTGGAGCGGGATGAACTTTTCACCGCGCAGGCGAGCGCTTTCATGGATGGCATGGAGGGAATGGCGACGCCGCTGGCGACGTTTGAGGAAGCGGTGCAGACGCTGAAGTTTAACCAGGCGGCGCTGCGATCTGCGGCGAGCGGCCAAGCCGTGGAGATCTCATGAGCAAGGAGCTGAAACTGGCGATGCTGGGGATGATCGAGGGAAACGGGCATCCGTATTCCTGGAGCGGGATCATCAATGGCTACAACCCGGAGGAGATGGCGAAGTGTCCGTATGCGGGGATCATCGCGTATATGGGGAAGCAGGCGCTGGAGTCGATCCGCATACCGGGGGCGAGGGTGACGCATGTGTGGACGGATGATGCGGCGGATGCGCCGAAGGTGGCGGCGGCGAGCCTGATCGAACATGTGGTGGCGAAACCGGAGGATGTGATCGGGCAGGTGGATGCGGTGGTCATTGCCACGGATGACGGGACAGATCATGTGCGGAGAGCGCGGCCGTTTGTGGAGGCTGGGCTGCCGGTGTTTGTCGACAAGCCGATGGCGACGACGATGGAGGAGCTGCGGCAGTTTGTGCAATGGGAGCTGGACGGGAAGATCCTGCTTTCCACGAGCGGGATGCGCTATGCGCCGGAGATGCGGCTGAGTGAGGAGCAGCGGGAGCGGCTGGGAGAGCTGCGGTGGATCACGAGCTTTACGTGCAAGACGTGGGAGCGCTATGGCATCCATGCGCTGGAGGCGGTGGAGCCGCTGCTGGGGCCGGGATTTCTAACGGTGCAGGCGCACAGCGATGCAGGCGGCGATGTGATGCATGTGACGCATGGCAGTGGCGTGAAGGTGACGCTGGGGGCGCTGCATGATGCGTATGGGAGCTTTGGCGCGGTGCATCTGTATGGCACGAAGGGGGACATCCCGCTGAAGCTGGCGGATACTTACAACGCGTTTCGCGGGCAACTGGTGGCGTTCGTTGAGATGCTGCAGACGGGCAGGGCGCCGCTGCCGTTTGTGGAGACGGTGGAACTGATGGCGGTGATCATCGGTGGAATCCGCAGCCGGGAGCAGGGCGGGAAGATCATTCACATCCAAGACATTTTAGCTGAACTATGAAGGCCTGTTATTTTCTATTATTCCTGTTTCCGGCGATGGCACTGGCGGCGGAGGTGCGGGACATTGGCTCGCGGTGGGAGCTGTTTGTGGATGAGTATCTGGTGGCTGAGAAAAACGGGGCGGCGCTGAAGCTGCATGAGCCGGTGAAGAAGGAGATCGTGCTGACGACGGATCAGCCGTGGGAGGGGCCGACGTGTGCGTATTTCACGGTGATCCAGGATGGGACGAAGGTGCGGATGTATTACCGGGGATCGGCGGGCGGGTCGGATCACAGTGACGACCAGGTGACGTGCGTGGCGGAGAGTGAGGATGGAATTCACTTCACGCGGCCGAAGCTGGGGCTGATCGAGGCGGGCGGGACGAAGGAGAACAATGTGATCTGGCGCGGGGTGGAGGCGCATAATTTTTCGCCGTTTCTGGATGAGAATCCGCAGGCCAAGCCGGAGCAGCGGTACAAGGCGCTGGGAGGCGTGAAGGCACCGGGCAAGAACTGGATGACGGGCGCGACGCCGGGCGGGCTGTATGCGTTTGCCTCAGCGGACGGGATTCACTGGCAGAAGATGAAGCCGGAGGCGGTGATGACGAAGGGGGCGTTTGATTCGCAGAACCTGGCGTTTTGGGACAGTGCACGGAGCCGGTATGCGTGCTTCAGCCGGATCTTTGTGGACAAAATCCGTGCCGTGCAGAGCAATGGCTCGGCGGATTTTCTGACGTGGACGGAGCCGGTGCCGCACAAGTATGCGGAGGGTGTGCCGATGGAGCATTTTTATACCTCTGCGACGGTGCCGTGCCCGACGGCGCCGCATCTGCTGGTGTGCTTTCCGAAGCGCTATGTGACGACACGGCAGAAAATACCCGAGCATAAGTACAAGGGGGTCTCGGATGCGGTGTTCATGAGCAGCCGGGACGGGGTAAACTGGGACCGGCCGTTTCTGGAGGCGTGGGTGCGGCCGGGGCCGGACCCGAAAAACTGGACGGACCGGAACAACATGACGGCGAACGGGATCATTGACATGGGGGATGGGGAGTGGTCGCTGTACATCAGCGAGCATTATCGGTATGCGGACAATCGCATGCGGAGGCTGGCGGTGAGGAAGCAGGGATTTGCCTCGATGCATGCGGATGCGAAGGGCGGGGAGTTTGTGACGAAGCCGCTGCGGTTTGAGGGAGGGAAGCTCATTCTGAACTATGCGACTTCGGCGGCGGGGTCGATTCAGGTCGAGGTGCAGGGTGAGGCGGGGAAGGTGCTGGCGACGATGCCGGAGCTGTATGGGGATGAACTGGAGGCGAAGGCGCTGGATGTGGCGGCGATGAAGGGACAGACGGTGAGGCTGCGCGTGAAGCTGAAGGATGCGGACCTGTATGCGCTGCGATTTGGGGACTGAACTTTTGAACGAAACCATAATCCCGAGCCAACTTCACCATCGAGCTTCTGAACGCGCAGCCGCTGAATCCGGAATGCTGGTAAAAGATGGATGGAAAAAGATTTCAGAATTCAATCCTGCCAAACTACAGATGAAATGAACCGGGCCATGCGCATTCTTTTTTCCGTCATGATGATGCTGCCGACGGGGCTGCATGCGGAGGCGGCTGTGGTGGTGAAGGTCAAGGTGAGTGAGGTGAGGACGATCTCGCAACTGCCGCAGTTTTATCATGGGTGGCCGACGATGACTCGGTGTGCGAACGGGACGCTGGTGGTGGTGTATTCGGGAGGACGGGAGTTTCACATCTGCCCGTATGGGCGGCAGGAGATGATCACCTCGCGTGATGATGGGAAGACGTGGACGATGCCGCGGGTGCTGGCGGACAGTGCGATCGATGACCGGGACTCGGGAGTGGTGGAGACGAGCAAGGGCACGCTCATCGCAACGATGTTCAACTCATTTGCGTACCAGATTCACATGAATGCGCCGGAGCGGCTGCTGCAGAGTGTGTTTGGCGCTGAGACGGAGGTGATGCTGAAGCGGTGGCATGTGATGGACGGGGCGACGACGCAGGCACAGAAGGAGGAGGAGACGGGTTACTGGATGATGCGGTCCACGGATGGCGGCGTGAACTGGTCGCCGCGGTATCGGGTGCCGGGGTTTAGTCCGCATGGGCCGGTGAATTTGAAGGATGGGCGGCTTTTTTACGCGACCGCAAACGGGAAGAAGGCGGTGGCGCATGTCTCGGATGATGATGGGGTGACGTGGAAGATGCTCTCTGAAATGCCAGTGCGGGCGGGAGAGCTGCATGCGGTGGAGGCGGCGGATGGGACGATCGTGGTGCAGGTGCGCGACAAGATCGCGGGTGGCAAGGGCACGGTGCAAAACACGGCGCAGATCATTTCGACGGATGGTGGCAAGACGTGGAGCGAGAAGCAGAAGGTGGCGGATGGGTTTCCCTCGCATCTGCTGCGGTTGCGGGACGGGAGGCTGCTCATGATGTATTCGTGGCGGCAGGAACCGTTTGGGATTCGTGGGAAGATGAGCGGTGACCATGGCAGGACGTGGTCGGAGGAATTTGTGCTGACGAAGGATGCGGCGGGATGGGACCTGGGATATCCGAGCAGCGTGGAGCTGGCGGACGGCGGGCTGCTGACGGTGTGGTACGAGGCGCCGAAAGATTCGCACAAGGCGGTGCTGAAAGAAGCGTATTGGAGGGTGCAACCATGAAAACGATCTGGCTCATCTCTTTGCTGCTGACCCTGAACTGCGTGGCCGGGGAGACGCTGCTGTTTGTGGATGATCATGAGATTTTGTACCGGTCTGGGACACGGCGGCAGATGCATGTGCCGAAGAGGCATGCGGGGAATCCGCTGGTGGTGGGGCCGACGGTGAAGAATCAGGTGTCATACAACAGCGTGCATCGCGATCCGGAGACGGGGCGCTGGCAGATGTGGTATCAAATGTCAGGAAGGGATACGGCGGTGTGTTATGCGGAGTCGGAGGACGGGATTGTGTGGAAGAAGCCGGAGCTGGATGTGGTGCCGCACGTGGGGATCACGGACCGGAATGTGGTGCTGGACAGCGTGGAGCAGTATGGGGCGTCTGTGGTGGTGGATGCGCCGGGGGGCGATCCAGAGCGGCGGTACAAGATGGTGTACTGGTCCATCCCGCATGCGGTGCCGGAGGTGGAGGCGGGGAAGGATCCGCGTGGGAAGAATGGGGGCATGTTTGTGGCGTTTTCGGCAGACGGGATTCACTGGAACAAGCAGCCGGGGCCGGTGCTGCGGGGTGCGTATGGGCGGATGAGCGAGCCGCCGAAGGTGGGGGAGGATCATGACTTCGGCGTGCACAGCTCGGTGAGCGATGTGCTGGATGCGATGTATGATGCGCAGCGGAAGAAATATGTGGTGTATGCGAAGGCGTGGATCGATGCGCCGGATGGCATGACGTACTGGAAGCGGGCGATCGTGCTGACGGAGAGCGATGACTTTGTGAAGTGGTCCGCGCCGCAACTGGTGATGGCACCGGATGAGTTTGACGGGGTGAGGCCGGCGGATTATCCGGGGACGAGGCGCGGGGTGCAGTTGCACGGGGCGCCGGCGTTTTTGCACCATGGGGTGTACTTTGCGCTGGTGCAGGTGGCGGATTTTGAGACGCATGGGCTGCAGCCGATCGAACTGGCGATCAGCCGGGACGGGATCGCGTGGCAGAGGCCGTTCCGCAGCACGCCGTTCATGGGGGCGGTGGAGAATGGGAACGGCTTTGATGCGTCGCGGATTTTTAGCAATGCGACGCCGGTGGTGCTGGAGGAGGAGATGAGGTTCTATTATGCGGGGGCGGAGAATCCGTGGCAGTTTGGCAAGCGGGCGAATGAATGGGGATCGAAAAAGCGGATGCCGAAGACGGGTGTCGGGCTGGCGACGCTGCCGCTGGACCGGTTTGCGGGAGTGAAGCCGCTGGAGAAGCTGGGGCAGATAACGCTGAAGCCTCGCACGCTGAGCGGGATCCAGAAGCTGACGCTGAATGCGGATGCGGGCGGCGGCGGGGTGCGGGTGGAGCTGCTGGATGAGCGCGGGTATAAGCTACCAGGATTTACCAGGACGGATGCCGTGCCGATAGCGGGGGATGGGCTGCGGCATGAGGTGAAATGGAAGAAGGCGGACCTGAGCAGGCTGCCGATGCCGCCGGAGGGGAAGGTCATCATTCGGATTCATCTCGACAATGCGGAAGCTTTTGCGCTGACTCTTCACGACTTATGAAAACATCTTTGATCCTGACTTTGCTGATGATGATGGCGGCGGCGCTGACGGGTGCCGAGGTGGCGAGCGAGCCGACGTTTAAAGATGTGAGCTATGGGCCGCATGAGCGGAACAAGCTGGATGTGTGGCAGGCGAAGGGTGAGGGGGCGCGGCCACTGCTGATTTTTATTCACGGAGGAGGCTGGGCAGGCGGGAGCAAGGCGGATGTGCCGGTGAAGCTGCTGAATTACATGCTGGCGCAGGGGGTATCGGTGGCATCGATCAACTACCGGTATTCGACGCAGGCGGTGCTGCCAGCGCCGGTGCATGATGCGGCAAGGGCGGTGCAGTTTCTGCGCAGCAAGGCGGGCGAGTGGAAGCTGAATGCGGAGCGCTTCGCGGCGTATGGCATTTCGGCTGGGGCGACGACTTCGCTGTGGCTGGCGTATCACGATGATCTGGCGGATGCGAAGAGCAGTGATGCGGTGGCGAGGCTTTCGACCAAGCTGTGTGCGGCGGTGGCGCTGTCGCCACAGACGTCCATCGAGCCTGCGGTGATCACGGGATGGGTGGGGGAGCAGGTGCTGCTGCACCCGATGATGGCACGCGCGGTGGGGGCGAAGAAGGTGGAGGACATGAAGAAGCCGAAGGCGGAGTGGGTGAAGGTGCTGCATGAGTTTTCGCCGATCACGCATGTGTCGCGCGATGATCCGCCGGTGCTGATTTCAAACCCGCGCGTGGATCCGCTGCCGGCGACGAGCGCGGGGAGTGCGATCCATCACGCGGAGCTGGGGGCGAAGCTGAAGGAGAAGGCGGATGCGGCGGGGGTGAAGTGCATTCTGCGCATTGAGGAAAAGGCGGGCACTGAGGTGCCGAAGCCGGAGGCGTTTTTGCTGGAGGAACTTCGGCGATGAAATGGGCGCTGCTGATTTTGATGTGTGCATGCGCCGCCGGGCAGGGCCGGGCGGCGGTGCGGATGCCTGCGGTGTTTTCTGATCATGCGGTGTTGCAGCAGGGTGTGACGGTGCCGGTGTGGGGATGGGCGGACAAGGGGGAGAAGGTGACGGTGGCGCTGGGCGGACAGACGCAAACGGCGACGGCGGGTGGCGATGGGAAGTGGCGCGTGGATTTGAAACCGCTGAGCCGCACGGAGAAGGAGCAGGCGCTGGAAATGACGATTACGGGGACGAATATGATCCGCATTCAGGATGTGCTGGTGGGGGAGACGTGGCTGTGCGCGGGGCAGTCCAACATGGTGATGACGGTGGCGGAGTCGAAGGACTATGAGAAGGAGAAGGCGGCAGCGACGTTGCCGCAGATCCGCATGTTTACGGTGAAGTCGGGAAGGGCTGAGCAGGCGCAGGAGGATTGTGAGGGGGCATGGGTGGTGTGCGGGCCGGAGACGGTGGGTGAATTTTCAGCGGTGGGTTTTTACTTTGCGCGGAAGATTCAGCAGCGGCTGGGAGGGGCGGTGGGAGTGATTAATTCGTCGGCGGGAGGGACGCTGATCGAGTCCTGGCTGGATCGTGAGGTGCAGGAGAAGTATGGGGAGCTGAAGCCGTATTTTGTGCAGCGTGAGCGGCTGATGGCGGAGTTTGACCGAGAGAAGGCGGCGAAGGCGCATGAGGCGGCGTTGATCAAATGGAAGGCGGCGGTGGATGCGGCGCATGGGACAGGAAAGGCGGAGCCGAAGAGGCCGAGTGATCCGTATGCGAGCTTTCTGGGGGTGATGAATGTGGGTGGGCTGCACAACGGGAAGATCGCGCCGCTGGCGCCATATGCGGTGCGTGGTATGCTGTGGTATCAGGGGGAGAGCAACGCGACGGCGGAGCGGGCGCCGTTTTATGAAACGCAGATGCGGCTGCTGGTGAAGGACTGGCGCGCGTGCTGGGGCGCGGAGCTGCCGTTTGCATGGGTGCAGCTTCCCAATCTGAACAAGAAGGCGGCGTGGCCGGAGATTCGTGAGGCGCAGCGGCGGTGCCTGGATCTGCCGAAGACGGGCATGGCGATCACGCTGGATGTGGGGGAGTCCAAGGATGTGCACCCGAAGAACAAGCAGGTGGTGGGGCACAGGCTGGCGCTGTGGGCGCTGGGGAAGGTGTATGGCCAGGACGTGCCCGCGACTTCGGGACCGCTGCTGGTGAAGCAGGAGATTCGCGGTGGCGAGATCGCGCTGTGCTTTGAGCATGCGAACGGCGGGTTGGTGGCGCAGGGCGGTGGTGCTCTGAAGGGATTTGTGATTGCAGGGGAGAATCGGGCGTGGAAGCCGGCGGTGGCGCGCATCGAGGGAGATGTGGTGATTGTTTCTGCGCCGCAGGTGCGCAGCCCGGTGGCGGTGAGGTATGCGTGGGCGGCGGATCCGGAGTTCAATCTTTTCAATGGCGAAGGTCTGCCGGCCTCGCCTTTCCGCACTGATTTATGGTAGAAAACAGCACCATCACGAAAGCATTGCTGGAGGAGTTGCGCGATTTTGACACGCCGCTGCTGGCGAACACAATTGGCTATGTGAGCAAGGCGGCGCCGCATGAGTACTACTGCGGCGGGGACATTCAGAGTGTGACGCCGCCGCTGGGGCCGACGGTGGGCGTGGTCTTCACGGCGGAGATCGACAGCAGCACGCCGGGTGAGGCGGGTGACACGGCGCTGTACTGGGAGCTGCTGGAGATGATGCGGCACTGCGAGCTGCCGTGCGTGCTGGTGGCGAAGGCGGTGGGATCGCGACCGGAGCATGAGTGCCTGATCGGCGATGGGATGGCGAAGACGCTGTATTCCGTGGGCTGCACGGGGATGGTGACGGACAGCCGGGTGCGAGATATTGCGGGGCTGATTTCAACGCCGTTTGCAGTGTATGGTCGCGGGCGGGCGGTGCATCATGAGGCGCTGAGGTTTCGGCATATCAACCGGCCGGTGGAGATCAGCGGGGTGACGTTTTCGAAGGGGGATGTGGTGCATGCGGATGGGAATGGGGTGATCCGTGTGCCGTTTGATTGTCTGACGAGACTGACCGGGGCGGCGGTGAAGAACCGGGCGTTTGAGCATGAGGCGCACATGTTTTTGAGACGGACCGATAAGACGCCGGCGGAGAAGCGGGAGCATGTGCAGGCGCTGGTGGGGAAGTATGGGTTTAGTGATTGTGTGAGTGGAGGGGAGGAGGAGAGGTGATGAATTTATATTATTTTATGGTATTGTGTGAGGAAGGCTGCGGAGCGTGGCGGAAGTGTAGGCCCCTCACCCCGGCCCTCTCCCCGAAGAGTAGCACTAGATTTTGTTGTGTGTCGGGGGCGGGGAGAGGGAGAACTCTTTTTGCCGGACCTGAGGTTATTGAACTCGTTGTGATTTGAAATGATCTACACTTTATGAAACCGACCTTAATTAAATGCCTGCTGTTTATTGCCTGCGGAATTTCGTGTGGGGCGGAGGAGAGGACGCTGCTGTTTGTGGATGATCATGAGGTGCTGTATCGGGCTGGGACAAGGAGGGTGATGGAGCAGCCGGTGAGGCATGTGAGGAATCCGCTGATCACGGAGGACAAGGCGTGGGAGATGGCGATTGGGTGGACGAGTGTGAGGCGGGATGAGAAGACGGGGAAGTATCAGCTATGGTATCAGGCGTATGCGGGCACGCGGGCAAAGGTGAAGACGCATGAGTGCGTGGTGTGCTATGCGGAGTCGGACGATGGTATTTCCTTCTCGAAGCCGAATCTGGGGCTGTTTGATTTTAACGGGGAGAAGGATACGAACATCGTGCTCATCGGCAGCGGTGGGTATGGGGATCGTTACTGCAACTCGGTGCTGCATGATGTGCGGGAGAAGGATGAGGCGAAGCGGTACAAGATGGCCTTCAATGACTGGACGTACGATGAGAATGGGGAGGCTTCGGCGGGGCTGCATGTGGCGTATTCGCCGGATGGCATTCACTGGACGAAGGCGAAGGGCGCGCCGTTTTTTAAGAACAGCTTTGGCGGGAAGGGGCAGCAGGAGCCGTTTGCGGGAGTGAATCCGTATTCAGAAACGAAGCTGCCGGATGGAAGGGTGCGGAGGCAGTCGCTGATGCCGCTGACGCTGTCTGATGCGGCGGATGTGATCTATGATCCGAAGCACGAGGCGTATGTGATCTTTGGCAAGATGTGGCTGTGCGGGCCGGACGGCGGGCATGCGTGGAAGCACGGAATGGGCCGCAGTGAGAGCAAGGATTTTCTGCACTGGAGCAAGCCGCAGTTTGTCTGCGTGCCGGATGATGAGGACGGGGAACTGGAGTTTCACACGTCGCCGGTGTTCTTTCATCGGGAGCGGTACTTCAGTGTGAACCAGATCCTGAATCGCGCGGAGCACGGGATGATGGACATTGAGCTTATGGTGAGCCGTGATGGGTTTGAGTGGGAGAGGCCGTTTCGGAAGACGCTGTTTCTGCCACGCAGCCCTGGGCAGCAGTTTGACAGCGGGACGATTCTGACGAACACGAACATGATCGTCCATGGGGATGAGATGCGGTTTTATTACGGGGCGTACAGCAGCGGTGCGATCGGTGGTGGCACGGACATCACGGGGGATCAGCAGAAGAGCGGGGTGGGGCTGGTGACGCTGCCGCTGGACCGGTTTGCGGGGATTCGGAGCCACCCGGCTGCGCCGACGGCGAAGGTGAAGAAGCCGGCGGATGTGGGGCAGATCACGCTGAAGCCGCTGGGTCTTGGCGGAAGGACGGAGATCTATGTGAATGCGAACGCGAAGGGTGGTGCGGTGCTGGCGGAGCTGCTGGATGCGGATGGGTATCGGGTGCCGGGCTTTGACAAGGCGAACTGCAAGGCGGTGAAGGGGGATGGCCTGCGGCAGAAGATTGAATGGAAGGACAAGAAGCTGGCGGATCTGCCTGCGGGGAAGTATCACGTGAGGCTGCAACTGCAGAAGGCGTGTGTTTATGCGATCACGCTGCACTGAAGGCTTTATGATTTTACACCGCAGTGAATGGAGAAACGCAGAGACTGATTTTGGATTTTTTGAGCGCCGCGACTGGCTGATGGGTCGCGGTGTGATGGATGGACCTAGCTTTTACTTATTTACCTACTTACTTATTTTTTATCTATGAAACTACGACCCTCACGAATTTTGCGCGAACTGCGCAACGGCCAGAACTCCACGGTGATCAAACTGAACATGGGGGATCCGCGGATTGTGGAGCTGGCGGGGCTGGCGGGGGCTTCGGCGGTGTGGCTGTGCAATGAGCATGTGCCGAATGACTGGCTGAATCTGGAGCATCAGATCCGCGCGGCGAAGCTCTATGACATGGACACGATCGTGCGGGTGAACAAGGGCGGGTACAGCGAGTATGTGAAGCCGTTTGAATGCGATGCGACAGGGATCATGGTGCCGCATGTGACGAGCGCGGAGGAGGCGCGGAATGTGGTGGACATGGTACGGTGCCGGCCGCTGGGGAGCAAGGCGCTGGATGCGGGAAACATGGACGGGCTGTACTGCCAGGTGCCGCTGGCGGAGTATGCGCTGCACTGCAACACGGAGAAGTTTGTGATTTTGCAGATCGAAAGTCCGGAGGCGCTGGAGGTGGTGGACGAGATCGCGGCGGTGCCAGGGTATGACATGCTGCTGTTCGGCGCGGGGGATTACAGCCATCGCATCGGCAAGCTGGGACAGGCGACGTGTGCGGAGGTGGTGGCGGCGCGCAAGCGTGTGCACGCGGCGGCGGTGAAGCATGGGAAGTATCCGGCGGTGGCGTCGCTGTTTGGCCAGAGGGAGATGCTGGAGAATGACGAAGGGGTGCGGGTGTTTACGCTGGGGGCGGATGTGATCGAGCTGGGGAACGCGTTTCGCCGGATGGTGGGGGATTTTGGTGGGGTGAAGGCGGCGGGTGGCAGTGACTCGGTTTACAAGTCATCGAAATAGACGAAGCGATTCAAATCTCCGGCATGAAAGTCTTTGTGACCTCAGATTCAAATTGGGAAGCCAAGCTCGATCATGCATTAAAGGTGCTGTCTCTTCGGGAGCATTTTGAAGGATTGGATTTTGGGTCTTCGCTTTCAGGCTTGTGCATCGTCATGATGTGCCGTGATCCCGAACTCCAATTCAAACAGCGAATTCGAATGGATCGTAAAACACACGACCTCTATCTAGACGTCATGCTGCCCCTCCCCAGCTTCGTAAATGGCACCCATGCAGAAAGAAGACACATGGCGGCAATGGCTTTGGTCTCCGAAGTGCCTGCTATCTTGAAGCGGTATAAGTTAAAGGATTTTCGAATTGCGGATTTCGTCCATGAATTTGAAACCACTGTTCGTGCCCAATTGCTCGGACCTGACTCGTCACGTTATGACCATCTTTGTCTGGAAAAGGCAAATCTTGGAAACTGATCCCACTATTCACTTATGAACACATCTCTCTTTTCCCTTCACGATAAAACCATTCTGCTGACTGGAGGCGCGGGGCTGTATGGGAGGGGGCTGGCGGCGATGCTGGCGGAGGCGGGGGCGACGCTGGTGATGGCTTCGCGGGATGTGGCGAAGCTGCAGATCGTGGCGGAGGAGGAGAGGGCGAAGGGGCACAAGGTGTTTGCGGAGGCGCTGGATCAGGGGGATGAGGCTTCGGTGGTGGCGCTGCATGAGCGTGTGATGGCGCAGCATGGAGCGCTGCATGGGCTGGTGAACAATGCGGTGCTGCGGCCGATGAAGGGGGCGAATGGTGCGACCGAGCAGTTTGCGGAGTCGATGCGTGTGAATGCGACGGGGCTGATGCTGATGCACCGGCATTTTGGCAAGACGATGGCGGAAGCGGGTCGCGGGAGCATCGTGAACATTGGGAGCATCCAGGGGATGATCGGGCCGAGCTATGAACTGTATGAGGGCACGAACATCGGGGACATGCCGCCGGATTATTTCTTCCACAAAGGCGGGATGGAAAACCTGACGCGCTTCTATGCGGCGCTGTATGGGCCGAAGGGGGTGCGGGTGAACAACCTGGCGCCGGGGGGATTTTTCAATCACCAGCCGGAGGCGTTTTTGAAGCGCTATTGTGAGCATACCATGCTGGGGCGCATGGCGGATGAGACGGACCTGGGTGGCGCGGTGATCTTTCTGCTGAGTGATGCGTCGCGGTATATTACGGGGGTGAATTTGCCGGTGGATGGGGGGTATACGGCGAAGTAGGCGAGCCGAGTTGGCGGTGGTTTGCTGTTGTTGGCGGTGGTTTGCGGTTGTTGGCCGGAAGATGGGTGTGGAGTGGTGGGTGGGGAGGACAGGCTGGAAGCCTGTCTGACATGGACAGCCGGGACGGCTATCCTACGAGGGGGGGGCAGATGGTTACACGCGTGGATGGGGCGTGGGCCGATGGTGAGGGTGTAGAAGCTGAGAATGGCGGAGGTGGGAGGTGTACTGCCGCGCCGGCTTGAGCGTGAACCCTTGAATTTGATTTTTTATTATGAACATCCTCATGATCGATATCGGTGGGAGCAATGTGAAGATGATGATCAGCGGCGGAGGTGAGATGCGGAAGTTTCCGTCTGGGCGGGGGCTGACGGCGGCGGACATGGTGAAGGGGGTGAAGGTGATGACTTCAGACTGGAAGTATGACGCGATCTCGATGGGCTTTCCGGGGCTGGTGGAGAAGGGGAGGCTGGTGCGTGAGCCGCTGAATCTTTCCGGTGGGTGGCTGAACTTTGATTTTGCGAAGGCGTTTGGGAAGCCGGTGAAGATCATCAATGATGCGGCGATGCAGGCGCTGGCTCACTACCAAGGAGGGCGGATGCTGTTCGTGGGCTTTGGCACGAGCGTGGGCGCGGCGATGGTGGTGGACGGGGTGATCATGCCGGTGGAGCTGGGGCTGATCCCGCTGCGCGGACGGCGCACGTTCATGAAGCTGCTGACGAAGGAGGCGCGGCGCCGCAATGGGCATGAGCGCTGGCAGAAGCACGTGCACCGCGCGGTGGCGCTGCTGAAGGATGTGTTCTGGCCGGGCGACACGGTGATCGGCGGCGGGAATGCGAAGCATCTGGATCCGCTGCCGGAGGGGTGCCGGAGGAGCTGCAACCAGGATGTGATTCATGGAGCGGTGCGTCTGTGGAAGGATGCCGCGCATCTGCACCATTCGGAAGTGATGGGAGTGCCGGCGCGGAGAGGAAGAGGCGGGGTGAGAGCCGCACGAAGTGCGGCGTAAGGGATTAGCCTGATGGATCAGTCAGGCGGTGAATGGAAATGGACGGAAAACGGGTTGGAGCGTAATCATTATAAAACCCTAGAATGAGATTATGCATCGATACAAAATCCATTTTACGAGAGGCGGTTCGGCCTTCAAAGACGCGGACCGGTGCAACCTAGACGGCGCACTCGTGTGCCTTTACAAAGGAGATTCGCTGGCTGCGGTGTTTCCGCGACGAATTGTTTCGAGGATTGAGGAGCAGGCGGGGAGCGAGGCCGGCAAGGGCGATCCCATGCTTAGCTGGATGAGCGTGCTGACGCAGACGCCGGCGTAGGGCGGTGGGTAAGGCAGGGGCGAGGTCACACGCAAAGGTGTGTTTGGAAGCCTGCAGTGCGAACGTGGGCGAAAGCGCTTTTGGAGTGCGGAATTTATTGAATCGCTGAGCCGTTCGGCCATCCGCTTTCAGTCTCTCACTTGCAGCGCCACTGACGCTCCTCAGCGCGCTCGTGCTTGCGACCAGCAGGGAGCCATCCACCGCCGCGCGGGTGTCTGCGACCTTCTGCGGACTGAAGTCCGCGCTCCTCGGACCGCATGCGCAGCATTCGTCCAGCGGGTCTTCAAACACGGCCTAAAGTTGCGCCTAGGGAAGAGGGAGAGTTTTGAAGCGCACCGCACCTCATGCGTTTTCGCGAGCCGAGGGTGCACGGAAAGCTCCAGAGGGCTGGAGCAGTCCAGGACGCTGGCGCGCTTGCGGGAGCGCTGGCGTGATTGCGGAGGCGCTGTTGCGATTGCGGTAATTGTGGTGCGCTTGCGAGAGCGTTGTCGCGAATGCGGGATGGGGGGCTTACTCGATGAATTCGAGGGTGCCGTCGGTGAGGCGGTAGAAGGCGCCGACGATTTTGATTTCGCGTTTGTCTTCCATCTCTTTGAGGATGGGGCTGAGGGTGCGGATCTGGGAGAGGGCGTGGCGGACGTTGTTGCGGGCGACGTGGCGGACGTAGAGGGGATTGGCGGAGTTTTGCTCTCCGGGGAAGCTGCTGCTGAGGGCGACGGCGGGCTTGATCTTGGCGAGGAGGGTGGTGAGGTTTCCGAGCTTCACGTCATCGATGGCGCCGCGGATGGCGCCGCAGTGCTGGTGGCCCATGACGAGGATCATCTTGGCGCCGGCGACTTTGCAGGCGAACTCCATGCTGCCGAGGATGTCTTCATTGACGAGGTTTCCGGCGACGCGGGCGACGAAGACATCGCCGATGCCCTGGTCGAAGACGTCTTCCACGGGGACGCGGCTGTCGAGGCAGCTGAGGACGACGGCTTTGGGATACTGGCCGACGGCGGATTTGCGGACCTGCTCGGGGTGATTGCGCCGGGTGGTCTGGCCACTGCGGAAGCGGCGGTTGCCGTCTTTGAACTGCTGGAGGACTTCGTCGGGGGTGAGGCGGGCCTGCTCTTCGGCGGTGGTGACGTGGCTGACGGCTTGCTCTTCCTCAGGGACATCGCTCTCATAGGCGGCGATGGTGGGCGCGGAGGTGAGGAGATCGCTCTGGAGGCGCTGGAGGAGTGTTTCGGCGCGGTCGGCATCGAGGGTGATTTCGATCTGCACCTTGGCGACTTCGGCGGGAGCGGTGGAGTCCTCGGCTGCGGCGGTCTGGGAGTCGATGCCACGCACGGGAACGGTCATGTGGCCTTCGGCACCGATTTCTTCGAGGAGCGCGGCGACGTGCTCTTCGACTTCGGGGTCACAGATGATGGAGACGCGTTTTAGGAGGGGGGGAGTCATGCTGGATGCTGGGTCGCGGACGTATGGCGGGATGTTTGGGAGTTTATGGGATGGGGTGGTGATTCGTTCCAATTCAAGAATTGGCAGACATCGTTCTGTTTGGTAAATGTGAGGGCATGGCTTTTTTGAATTATCATCATCTGCGCTACTTTCGTGCCATCGCGACGGAGGGAAGTCTGACGAGGGCGGCGAGGCATTTAAAGATTTCGCAGTCGGCGCTGAGTGTGCAGCTGCGGAGCCTGGAGGAGAGCCTGGGGCAGGTGCTGTTTGAGAGGAAGCACAAGGCGCTGGTGCTGACGGAGGCGGGGAGGATAGCGCTGGAGTATGCGCATGCGATTTTTCGCAGCGGTGAGGAGCTGGCGGACGTGATGCGCAATCGCGCGGGGCGGAGCCGGGGGCTGGTGCGGGTGGGGGCGGCATCGAACCTTTCGCGGAATTTCCAGCTGAGCTTTCTGCGGCCGCTGATCCCGCGGGATGATGTGGAGCTGATCATCCACTCCGGCACGCTGCGGGAGCTGCTGGGGCAGCTGCAGGCGCATACGCTGGACGTGGTGCTGTCCAACACGCCTGTGCGGCGCGATGCGGAGATGACCTGCCACAGCCACCTGCTGGATGAGCAGGCGGTGAGCCTGGTGGGGCACAAGAAACGGGGGATGAAGCGCTTCCGTTTTCCGGAGGATCTGCGCAAGGTGCCGATCGTGCTGCCGAGCCAGGGGAGCAGCATCCGCGCGGCGTTTGATGTGCTGATGGATCAGAGCGGGATCCGGCCGATCATCGCGGCGGAGGTGGATGACATGGCGATGCTGCGACTGGTGGCGCGTGAGACGCAGGGGGTGACGCTGGTGCCGCCGGTGGTGGTGAAGGATGAACTGGAGAGCGGGGTGCTGGTGGAGCGGCACCGGTTTCCGCAGATCAAGGAGAGCTTCTATGCGATCACGCCGAGCCGGCGGTTTCCGAATTTGATTTTGCGGGAGCTGATGAGTGGGAAGGGGCGGAAAGGCGGGTGAGTGGGGGCTCTGATTTTGATGCCTAGGCCGCGTCAGCTTTGGGCGGCTCCGCTTTGCAATGCTCCTGAAGAGCTCCCACGATGCCGAGGCAGCACAGGACATAGTAGGCGGCGTTGCCTCCCACTTGCTCCAATTCGTGAAGCAGCCGCTGCTCGTGGTCCTGCAAACGCGGAAGCATGTCGGCGCTGTAATGCTCAGTTTGCAGGAGGGCCTCGATGTCTTTGTCCTCCTTCGTGAGAGGGACTTCCTCGTCATGAAGCCATGCTGTGAGCTCTGACCAACGAGCCATCATTTTTTCTCTGGGCATGAGCTGTGGTTTGGGCGGAGCGCGGAAAAGACGCAGCAGAAATGACAGGAATCGATTCATCGGAACAGCTAGCTGAGGCAGCAAACCAGAAACGAGAGGGGTGGGCGATAAAAAAATCGGACAAAAAGATGGAGGGCAAGATGCTGGTGGAGCGGCAACTGTTTCCACAGATCAAGGGGAGCTTCTAAGCGATCACACCGAGCAGGCAGTTTCCGAATCTGATTTTGTGGGAGCTGATGAGGGAGTAGGAGCGAATGACGAATGCGGAGGGGCATCCGAGGCTGTGCGTTCCATTCATTGCCTCAACAAGATTTATCCATTAAACTTGTTCCAGCAAATCCATTTCCTCATCATCCGATGTCATGTTAGTTCGCCTACTCGCAAAATTTATAGTCGCCGCGATGGCTTTGTCCGCCACAAGTTGGGCGCGAGTTGGAGAAACCATGGACGAGTGTACGTCCAGCTACGGTAAACCCATCTTCAAGCATGATAAGGGTGACTTTGGATTTCGGATCTTCGATTTTGCGAATCGAACCGCGAAGGTTTATTTTTACCATGACCGCTCCGTCATGGAAGTGGTTTGCTCCAAGATCATCAAATACCGATCAAAAGATGAAGGGAACGAACTGATGAACCGGGAATTTAATTTTTACTTACGGTTGTTAAAGGATTCTTATGGATTCTTAGAGTCTGACCTTGAGGATGCGAAGGATCTCGAGCCAAATAAATCTCACGTGCTCGAATCTTCTGTGTCACATGGTTTATTAACAGCCCGCTTTGAAGTAGAAATTAATTACGAAGAACAGTCTGCCAAAGTAACCGTTGCTGTGCGAGGAGGCGAGGAAATCAAAGCCGCCATGAAGAATGAGCTTTTTGCTAAAGCTTACTCTGATTTCAGTATTGAGGCCGAAAAAGCTGCTGACAAGTTCTCAAAACAAAAGCGGGTGCAGGGCTTTCAATAACATCCCGACAGCGTAGCTTGTTCGTGCCCATTTCTGTTCTCTTAGCGAAGCGAGATGGGTACTGTGCTCTGATGGATGCGGCGCTGGATCAGAAGCCTTCGAGGAGCTTTTTTTCGGCGGTGATTGTGTCCTGCTTTTTGCGGTTTACTTCGGTGAGGGTTTCGAACTCGAGGACGCCGGTGCTGTAGTCCCAGCGGCATTCGCAGGTTTCATTGCGCATGGTGCTGTAGGAAGAGGTGTTGCCGCCCTGGAGCTTCCAGTGGGTGCCGTTGGCGGCGCGGAGGATGTCCACTTCGCGGCCATTGAGGCGGGCGTCGGGGTCGAGCTTCTGGTAGCGGATGTGCACGCAGCGGCCTTCAAGAAAGGTGCAGGTGACGGCGATGCCGGATTTGCGGAAGGAGAGGGTTTTGTCTGCGTCCCGCTGCACGGGCTCGCCATAACGGCGGATGCATTCGTCCTGGGTTTCGCCGATGCGTGCCAGGGCGGCGGAGGAGAGGCAGAGGAGGGTGAGCAGGGCCAGACGAAGGGTTTTCATAGGCGTGGCGGGGTGCAGGAGGAGAGAACGTGTGCGGGGGCGGGGATTCAAGCGTCGCCGGGTGGAAATTTGCGCGGGGATTTTGGGAGGGGGAGGAGGGATTTATGATTTATGATTTATGATTTGGAAGCAGGGGGCGAGGTCAGGAGGTGGGTTTTGAGCTGGTGGGGAAGTCTTTGCGTCGGAGCGGAGGTGGTGAGTGGGTGAGGGGTGATTGGTGAGCGCTTCCCGGGGGATGGCAGGCAGGCTTTGGCGAAGGTTCATTTTTTGGATGGCGGCCCGAGAAGGTACTGGGAGATCTCGAAAGCGATGCCGGCTGTCACGATGGAGAGCAATGCGAGGTTGAGACGGAGGCCGCGGAAGCCTTCGGGGGGCGGGGCGTTTTCGGGGGATTCGAGGATGATGAAGGGCAGCCAGAAATAGCAAATGCAGCCGACCAGGAGAGCGATGAGACTGCAGACGATTTTTTTCGTGGGGAGACCTTGCTTCATGGCCTGCCTCCGGAGCGGCTGGGGTTCGCGAACTTCGGAAGTGAGCGCGGGGTGGGCAGGAGTGACATGGTGAGGAGGTAGCCGGTGGCGGGTGTTTTGGCAATGGGGTGCGGGTTTGACGGGCCGTGGGCGGTGGATGCGCGGGATGGTGAGGCGAGGCAATTGTGGGGTTTTTCGTCTAGGGAGGCGGATGAGGAGGGGATTAGGCGGAGAGAAATGAGGTTTGTAGAATCTGTGAGCAAGTTGTTGCCTACAATTTGCGTCTTGCTAAACTTCGCGGCTTTACGCGCCCCGGACCAACCACCCGACACCCCTAGAACAGAATCATGCTCGCCTCTTTTTTACTGCAAAACGGAATCACTCTTTCGATCGCCCTGGCCGTCGTTGGACTTGTGTTTGCTTTCATCTTGATCCGCCAGGTGGTGGGATCGGATGCGGGGAATGAGAAGATGGCTCAAATCGCGGGCGCGATCCAGCAGGGGGCGAAGGCTTACCTGAACCGGCAGATCATGGCGGTGAGCCTGATCGCGGTGGTGATGCTGGCGGCGGTGTGGTGGCTGCGCGGGGGACTCACGGCGGCGGGCTTTGTGGTCGGCGCGGTGTGCTCGATGGCGGCGGGCTATATCGGCATGATGATCGCGGTGCGGGCCAATGTGCGCACGGCGCAGGCGGCTTCGGTGGGGAACCACCCGGCGCTGAAGGTGGCCTTCAATGGTGGTGCGGTGACGGGGCTGCTGGTGGTGGCGCTGGGGCTGCTCTCGGTGGGTGTTTTCTATTTGATCGTGCGCGGCGCGGTGGATCACGCGAAGCATGCGATTGATTCACTGGTTGGGCTGGCGCTGGGCAGTTCACTGATCAGTGTGTTTGCGCGTCTGGGCGGCGGTATTTATACGAAGGCGGCGGACGTGGGCGCGGACCTGGTGGGCAAGAATGAGCAGAACCTGAACGAGGATGATCCGCGGAATCCGGCGACGATCGCTGACAATGTGGGCGACAACGTGGGTGACTGCGCGGGGATGGCGGCGGACGTGTTTGAAACCTACGCGGTGAGCCTGATCGGCGGCGTGCTGGTGGGCCACCTGACGGTGGGCACGGACGCGGCGGTGATCTATCCGTTTGTGCTGTGCGGGCTGGCGATCATTGCGTCTTTGATCGGCATTGGCTGGGTGAATTTTGTGAAGCAGGAGGCGACGACGTCCCTGGTGTGCGGTGTGGCGGTGTCCGGTCTGGTGGCTGCTGGTTTGTTCTGGTGGGCCACGGGCGAGATCTTCCCTGCGGGGCTGAAGATTGGCGAGCAGGCGCTGCCGCATGCCAACCTCTTCTACTGCGCGGTGGTGGGCCTGGTGATGACGCTGCTGGTGGTATGGATCACGAACTACTACACGAGCACGCACCACAAGCCGGTGCGCAAGATCGCGAAGGCTTCGGAAACGGGGCACGCGACGAACATCATCGCGGGCATCAGCATCGGGAACCAGGCGACGCTGCTGCCGGTGCTGGCGATCGCGGCCTCGATCTGGTGCTGCTATGATCTGGCGGGGCTGTATGGCATCGCGATCGCGGTGGTGTCCATGCTTTCACTCTCGGGCATTGTGATTTCTTTGGATGCGTTTGGCCCGATCACGGACAACGCGGGCGGCATTGCTGTGATGTCCGGACTGCCGGAGAGCGTGCGCAAGATCACGGACGAGCTGGATGCCGTGGGCAACACGATGAAGGCGGTGACGAAGGGCTATGCGATCGCGAGCGCGGGGCTGGCGGCGATGGTGCTGTTTGGCTCTTATGTGGAGGATCTGCAGGCCTTCGTGGGGCACAAGGTGAGCTTTGACCTGATGGACCCGAAGGTGGTGATCGGCATGTTCATCGGCGGTCTGCTGCCGTTCCTGTTCACGTCTTTCTGCATGAGCGCGGTGGGCAATGCGGCGGGTGCGGTGGTGCTGGAAGTGCGCCGCCAGATCGGCCTGAAGCCTGGCATTCTGAACGGCTCTGAGACGCCTGATTATGCGCAGTGCGTGGACATCGTGACGAAGGCGGCGCTGGGCCAGATGATCGTGCCGGCGCTGCTGCCGCTGATCTTTGTGATCGGCGTGTCGTATCTGGGCATGGAGGCGCTGGGCGGGGTGCTGATCGGCACGATCGTGACGGGGCTGTTTGTGGGCATTTCGATGACGAGCGCGGGCGGTGCGTGGGACAATGCGAAGAAGTTCATCGAAGAAGGCAACCACGGCGGCAAGGGCAGCTTTGGCCATCAGGCGGCGGTGACGGGCGATACCGTGGGTGATCCTTATAAGGACACGGCGGGCCCAGCAGTGAACCCGATGATCAAGGTGGTGAACATCCTGGCGATCCTGATCATCCCGATCGTGTTTAAAGCGGTGGTGAAGTGAGGGGTGGGAGGTTGTAAAAAGTTTAAGGTTTCAAGTTTCAAGTTGAAAGGGCTTCCGGAGACGGGGGCCCTTTTGGCGTTTTTGGAGGGATGTTGGAGGGCTGAGAGAGGAGGAAGGTGGGGACAGTGGGGGATAGAGTGGTGGGGTGGTGCTGGGCCCATTCTTCGCGAAGGCGACGACGGGCGAGCGGAGTTCGAGTAGGAGGACGAGGACGAAAGGGTGGAGGAGTAGGACGAAGAGGAAGATTGGATGAATGGGTGGGGAGGCTGGGGGGACTTGGGGATGTGGGGATGTGGGGATGTGGGGATGTGGGGTGAGGCGGGGGCGGTGGGATCGAGGACGAGTTCGAGTAGGAGGACGAGGAGGACGAGGAGGACGAAGAGGACGAAGAGGACGAAGAAAGGGAGGAAGAGTAGGAGGAGTGGATGATGAGGCGGGGCGGAGAGAGGGGGTGGTTTTGGTTGGGTGGGCTGCCTACGGAGGGGGGCTAATGAGCATTTGATTCTCAGGGGGTTGGAAGCAATATGGGTAGGTACCCTATTCCGCACGTGACTGCGCAACCGCAAAGCAACAACAACCTGGGCATTGCCATCACCGGCACGGTGGTGGTGCATGCGCTGCTGCTGGTGCTGCTGGTGTGGCTTTCCATGGTGGATGCGGCGCGGAAGCTGTGGGATGAAGCGCACAAGCCGCCGCCGGAAAAGGAGGTGACGCTGATCTTTCCGGACCAGATCATGCCGCCGCCAAAGCCGCTGCCGCCTCCTCCGCCGAAGCGGGAGGTGTACATCCGCACGGCGCAGAATGAGGCGGCGAACAATGCGCCGAAGAACCCGATGTTCATCTCGGACCGGAACACGAACGCGGCGACGGTGAAGGCGCCTTCTCCGGATGCGACGGAACCGCTGCCGACGATGGACGGCCTCAAAATTTCCACGCAGGAGCTGGCGGAGCGTGACTACCGCAATGGGGAGCTGAAGGATGATGCGAGGCCGAAGACGCCGCCGAAGGATCTGGCGATGATGCAGCCGCAGCCGCCGGTGCCGCCGGCTCCGCCCTCGATGCTGCCGCCGACGCCGAATGCGCCGCCACCCACGCCGGTGGTGCCGCCGCAAAATGTGGCCAAGGCGGTGGCTGAGAGCACGCCGCTGACGAAGATGATGGAGGAGGCTGACAAGGAGCTGGCCAAGGTGGACAAAAACCGACTGCCGCTGGAAGTGAAGAAGCCGGAGAAGGTGAAGAATGAAGCGGAAGCGCCGCCGAAGACTCTGCCGAAAGAGCCGACACCGGAGAACGCGACTCCAAAGCCGGAGATGGCCGTGGCCACGCCGCCTGAGGCCAAGCCGGAGCAGCCGGTGCCCAAGGCGCTGCCGGTGATGGATGACGAACCGATCACCAAAACGACGCGGAACCCGGACCCGAGTGCATTCACGCCCTTCACGCGGACGACGCAGACGAAGGGCTCGATTTCGAACCGGGGCACGGAGGCGTCTGTGGATGCGGAGGAGACGCCGAAGGGGCGCTACATCCGCCAGGTGACGGGCCAGGTGGAAAAGAAGTGGCACATCTACCGCACGCTGCGCGGAGACGGGGTGACGTACGGCAGCCTGCAGATCGTCTTTTTCGTGAACAAAAAGGGCAAGGTAGAGAGCCTGCGGGTGATCAATGACAAGGACTCGAACCCCGTGCTGACGGCTTTCACCCTGCAGGCGATCAAGGATGCGGAGATCCCGCCGATGCCGCAGGAGGTGATCCCCTCACTGCCGATGAATGATCAGGAGCGGCTGAAGGTGGAATACAATGTCCTCATTTACTGACATGGCGGTGCGTTCCTTTTTTCGGCATGCATTGGCGGGAGTGCTGCGGAGCCTGGCTCTGACGCTGGTGCTGGTCCTGACGCTCGGGCTGGCGGGAGGTGCGCAGGCTGGGATGACGGTGGCCCGCGCCGGAGATGCCGTGCACAAGGGGGGCTATGACCCGAATGCCTGCATGGTGCGGCCAGAATTTACCTTGCAGGCGATGCGCGATGCTGAGATACCGCCGATGTCTGCTGATGTGATCCCTTTGCTTCTGAAAGAAGATCAGGAGCGCCTGAAAATCGAATCCAATGTCCTCATTTACTGAACTCCTCGCCTCTGCCGCCGCTGCCTCGCCTATGTTTGCCGAAGCTGCGGCTGCTGCTCCAGCCGCTGCCGCCAAGACTGCGCCTTCGGCGGGCCAGCTGCTGTATAACTTCCTCTCCACGGGCGGGTTTACGATGGGGCTGATCGTGCTGTGCTCGATGGCGGCGATCGGTGCAGCGATCATGGCGTGGCTGAACCTGCGGGCGCATGTGATCATGCCGAATGCGGTGATCAGCCAGCTGAGGTCCATCCCGAACTATGCGCTGCGGGGGGACATCCGGCCGCTGCAGGATTTTTTAAACACGGACGGCTCGATGCTTTCGCGCCTGGGCAGCATGGCGATCAGCGGTGCGTTTACGAGCAAGCAGGAGTGCCATGATGCGTGCGCGATCAAGGCTCGGGAGGAGATCCACCGGCTGGAGAGCGGTATACCGCTGCTGGAGGTGATGATCTCGGTGGCGCCGCTGCTGGGGCTGCTGGGCACGACGGTGGGCCTGGTGGGGATGTTCTCGGAATTTGGCACGGGTGAGGGCGGGCCGGACACGGCAAAGGTGGCCATGGAGATCGGCGTGGCGCTGCGGTGTACGATCGCCGGCTTGTTTGTGGCGGTGCCGTCGGTGCTGGCGCACACGTATTTCACGCGCCGGCTGGATGCTCTGGCGGTGCGGGTGGAGTCCATCATGCAGGAGACGATCCAGCATTTTTACCAGCACTTTGAAGTGCAGCGTCCGGCGGCGTGAGTGTGTGTGAAGCGACAACGAACCCCCTTTCCCCCTACCACACGCCATGGCCATGAACCTGCGCCCGAAACGCCGACCGGTGCCGATGATCCCCATCGTGTCTCTGATCGACATCATGGTGATTTTGCTGATCTTCTTTGTGGCGACGACGACGTTTAAAAAGGACAAGACGCAGATGAAGATCAAGCTGCCGGAGTCGAAGTCTCTGGGCGGCGAGGCGGCGGTGTCGGAGAGCCGGGTGGCGATCAGCATCGACGAGAAGCAGAACATCTTTCTGGATGGCAAGCCGGTGGAGCTGGAGAAGCTGGGGGCGGCGGTGGGGAAGATGAAGCTGGAGAATCCCGGCCTGAAACTGGAGATGCAGGCGGACACGACGGCGGCGCTGGGCGTGCTGGTGAAGGTGTACGACTCGCTGCGCGAGGCGGGGTATAACATCAGCGACATGCCGACGCGGATTCAGCGGGCGGCGCCGTGAGGCCGGGCTGGATGCTGGATGCTGGATGCTGGATGCTGGATCGCGGATGCGGATGCGGATGCGGATGCGGATGCGGATGCGGATGCGGATGCGTTGGGTGGCGGGAGTTTTGGAAATGGGGGAGCATGCTTGGGTGGCAGGCAATTCTGGGACGAGGGATTTCAGGGACGCGCGCAGCGCATCCCTACCAGTCCTGGGTGTGAGCTGCGTCTGAGGTTTAGAGCATTTTAAATTATTTCATAGCTTGTTGAAACTGTGCGAGCTGCCAAGCCGGGGCTGGTACAGCTATTGGGCCGCACAGCCTCCGGTGTGGTGATACAAGCGTTTTGTGACGGCGATATCCGCTCAGAGGACTGAGCGGACCACTTTGCTGGCGCCTCTTTCGTGAACTCCGTGGATGTTTCCCCTCCTTGGGTCGACCACACTATTATTTAATATGCTACGGGATGCTGGATGGACGGCGCGTTTGGGGCGTTTTCCTGATCAGGGCTGCTGTGTCCAAGTGGCTCGGATAGCATGAAATGGTAGGAAATGACGGGAGAGGACAGCGGGGTCAGATGGGGAGTCTGAGCTGTTTTTGGAGGGGATCGACGAGGGTGGAGAGGCCGATGCCGATGAGGCGGAGGGGGGAGGTGACGAGGCGGTGGCGGGCGAGGAGGAAGCAGGCGAGGCGGTAGATGTCCCGCTCCGTGGTGACGGGCTCTTCGACGCGAAGCTGGCGGGTGAGGGTGGTGAAGTCGCTGTAGCGGACCTTGACCTGCACGGTGAGGGCGCCGAGGCCGTGCTTGGCGAGGGTCTGGGAGACATCGAGCGCCATCTCTTTGAGCGCGGTGCGGAGGATGGGACGGGAGTCGGTGTCGGTGAGAAAGGTGTTTTCGGCGCTGATGCTTTTGCGTTCGTCGCTGACGTCCACGGGACGGTCGTCATTGCCGAAGGCGCGTTCGCGCAGGCGGGTGGCGAAGGAGCCGGCGACGCTTTCGAGGGATTGGGCGCCGGGGGTGTCCTGGAGATCGCCGATGGTCATGAGGCCGAGGGCTTGCAGGCCCTGGGCGGTGACGGGGCCGACGCCGTGGATGGCGCTGACGGGGAGGGGACGAAGAAAGGCGATTTTTTCGCTGTCTTTGATGGCGGTGAGGCCGTCGGGCTTTTCGAGGTCGCTGGCGAGCTTGGCGAGGAATTTGTTGGAGCTGATGCCGACGCTGGCGGTGAGCTGGATCTCGCTACGGATGCGGCGCTTGATTTCGGCGGCCATGGGGCGGGCGGCTTCAATGGCGGCGTCGAGGTCGGCGGCGGGGATCTCGGTGAAATGGGCGCTGACATCGAGGTAGGCTTCGTCCACGGAGACGCGCTCGATGAGCGGGGTGAACTCCTGGAGAATGGCCATAATGCGTGCGGACTCGGCGCGGTAAACGTCCATGCGCGGGCGGACGAAGATGCCCTCGGGGCAGAGCCTGGCGGCGGTGCGGGAGGGCATGGCGGAGCGGACTTTGAACTTGCGGGCCTCATAGCTGGCGGCGCAGACGACGCCGCGCTGATCAGGGGGCGAGCCGACGATGAGGGGCCTGCCCCGGTAGGCGGGGTTGTCCCGCTGCTCCACGGAGGCGAAGAAGGCGTCCATGTCCATGTGCATGATGACGCGGGGCATGGTGGGGAGTACTACTTACGGCTGGATAGGCTGCTGAGGTGCGGTCTTGGCGCGAGGGATGAATGTCCGCCGATGGAGAGAGAGCGGGGCTTCGAGTGGGAGAGCTGGCCTAGACGGGCACGATGGAGCATGGAGTGGCGGGCACTTGCGGGAAACGGAGGGGCGATGGGCCGAGGTCGCGCGTCGAACTGAAAACTGAGAATTGAAAACTGGGAACTGAAAATTGAAGATGCAGAATTTCAGCGGGCGCGGAGGGGTTTAGCGGCTCTTGGTTTTGACCTTGGTGTATTTGACGTAGGGCTCAAATTTGTAGTGGGTGGGCATGATGATGCCGCGCTTGCCGAGGATGGTGTATTCGCTGTCGGCGGCTTCGCGGCCGGGGTGGCCAGTCCAGGCCCACTGCCAGCCTTCATTGGCGATGAAAAGTCCGCCGCGCTCGTGGCCATCGCGGATGATGCCGGTGGTCTTGAGGCGCTCCGGGGCGACGTAGTAGATGCCTTTGGATGAGCGGGCCTCGGGCTGATAGATGCCGGCCGGGAGGGTGAACTTGCCGTCCGGATAGGTGCAGTCCACCGCCTGGGAGACGCGGATGGCCGGCGTGCCGGGCGCGGGGCGGTCGAGATCGCGGGGCTTGGTGGCGCAAGAGACGACGAGGGAGGAAAGCAGGAGGCTGGTGAGGAGGTGTTTCATGTGAAGTAACAGGCTCGGGAGAGAGTGTGTGGAGGAAGGATGCGCTATGCGGAAAGCTAGAGGGGATTTGCGGGGCTGGCAATCGCGTGGAGAAAAGGTTTTTTGGGGCTGCGGGGTGGTGAAATGGTAGGTGGGTGAAGATGATGAGGTGGTGCGGGGAGCGGGACCAGCTAATGCCGGTGCGACAATACGAAGAGGCTGATGGGTTCTCTGTTCTGGGTTAGAGGAAGAGGAAGAGGAAGAGGAAGAGCGGGGGCAGGGATTGTTTGATGAGGGTTCGAGTGCTATGATGTGGTATTTTGTGACTTGGGGGGGTGAAAAAAGCGCTTGTGGTTTGAAATCTGGACCCAAGGCTTTTTCCACTAACCATGAATGAGGCTGATTTTCACCTGGCAGCGGTTTCGCCGCTGGTTCACTTTGAGACGTGCACGAAGGTGCAGAATGCGACGACGAAGAGGCTGGAGAGGCCGCGGGCGAATGTGCTGCAGCGGCGGATGGCAGAGGCGGTGGAGGTGCTGACGGCGGTGGGGGTGGAGGCGGTGCGCATCATCGTGACGAAGGTGCGGCAGTGCGGGGGGACAACTTTTAGCGTGGAGGTGATCTATCACCTGTGCCAGCAGCGCAACACGGACGCGCTGATTTTGGCGAACATCACTGCGAACAGCCAGGGCATTCTGGACCGGCTGCGGACTTTCAGCGCGCATGACCGCTTCCCGTGGAGGAATGCGCTGGAGCCGCGGGAGACGCGCATGCGGTGGGCGAACGGGAGCACGGCGACGATCACGAGCGCGGAGTCGATGAACCCGGGGATCTCGAAGCCGCGGCAGGCGGTGCTGTTTAGCGAGAGCGCGAAGTATCCGCGCGGCGGGGTGAAGGATGACCGGAAGATCATGGCGTCGATTTTGCCGTCGCTGAATGACGCGGGGATCGCGATCGCGGAGAGCACACCAGACGGTGCCAGTGGCTGGCATTATGAAACATGGCAGGGGGCGCTGGGGCTGGAGGACTATCTGGCGGGGCTGCGGGCGGGGGAGGCGGCGCCGGGAAACGGGTGGGTGAAGGTGTTTGCGGCTTGGTTTGAGTTTGAGGAGAATGTGAAACCGGTGACGGAGGCGATGCGGGCGAAGATCGACACGACGCTGACGGCGCGGGAGGCGAACGGCCGACGCAGGTATGACTGGACGCATGAGCAGATCGCGTGGCGGCGGGCGATCATGGCGCAGGAGTGCTCGGGCTCCGAGGATGTGTTTGATGAGTTTTACCCGGAGGATGATGTGAGCTGCTTTCTTTCTTCGGGGCGGCCGAGATTTAATGTGGCGGTGGTGCGGCGGCTGGAGCGCGCGGCGCAGCTGCATGCGCCGGAGGTGGGATCTCTGGTGGAGGTGGGAGATGCGGTGGAGTTTCAGCGGGATGCGACGGGTTTTGGCAGCTTTCAAATCTGGGAGAGGCCGCAGGTGGGGTGCAGCTACATTGTGTGGTGCGATCCGATGACGGGGGAGGACCAGGCGGAGAGCGGGGACCCGGACCGGCACTCGATCGGGGTGCTGCGCACGGAGTATCATCAGGCGGGCGGGGCGTGCTACAAGGATGCGGTGGTGGCGAGGGTGCGGCCGCCTTTTACCGGGACGACGCAGCTGACGGCGGACAGCATCGCGCTGCTTTCGGAGTATTATGGAGGTGCGCTGGTGGTGCTGGAGGTGAACATGGGCCTGCATGTGCTGGAGCGTCTGAAGGATGCGGGGGTGCCGCTGTACAAGAGGCAGGTGGTGGACCCGTATGACCGCGAGCGGCAGAACTTCATGCTGGGCTGGAAGCTGAAGGACAGGGATCAGCGGCGCGATGTGATCGACAGTCTGGCGCTGGCGTTTCACAATGAGACGCTGGAGGTGTGGTGCCCGCACATCCTGGGCGAGTGCAAGACTTTTGTGATCGACAAGAACGGCAAGGAGACGGCGCGGGCCGGCTGCCACGATGATGATGTGATGGGGCTGGCGATGGCGCACCGGTGCAAGGGGAGTGCGACGCTGTACAAGCCGACGGTGAGGCGGAGGAGAAGGCCGGGGGATTATCAGCGAGTGCGAGGGTGATGGGGGGCGGAGGATTTATGATTTATGATTTATGATTTTTTGCTACCGGGCGGTTGGGAATGACAGGAGGGATGATTTTGCGGATGCGTTTGGTTTAGGATGCGGTGCTTAGTGGTATGAAGTGGTATTATGGGATGCGGAGCAGGAATGATGAAGCGTGGGGCTGGCAGAAAGGAACTATTTTGGGTGGAGATCTTCGCGGATGGCGCGGACGGTGCGTATGAGGTGGGCTGAAAAGCCTTGGGGCAGGAGGTCTTTTTCTTCCAGCGGGGTTACGCTGTCCACATACCCCATCATGGTGGATTCAAAGTGGCCGAGTAAAAACGGGAGGGTGGCTCCTTGGATGGTCTGACCTTCCAGGGCTGCGATCAGTTGCTTGATCAGGGGGATGCTCCAGTGTTCCTCGGTGGGGGCGGGGCCCCAGCGATACAAGGCATCGTAGCGGGCGATCGCATGAAGGAGCTTTTTCATGTCCTCGGCCAGGATGATGTGGGCTGGGGGAATGTGTGAATCCATCGGGAGAGTCGTGGCTGTGTGCACGCCTTCTAACGGAGTGCGGCGGGGAATTCAACTGTGGCGGGCACGGGTCCACTGGCGGGATGATTTGGACGTGCGGTTTGGCCGCGGATGGGGGCAAGGTTTTTATTGGCCTGCGGAACACGCGGAAAAGCGGAAGGCAAACGTAAAGTCATATGATAGCACTTTATGGTATTACGAGTGAAGGAGTCGGAACGGGTGGTCGGAGAAGGTTTTGGCGGAGTTGGGGGGCGGGGTGCATGAGGATGACGTCGAAGGGGATGAGGCGGGGGCCGTGGGATGTCTGCTGCCAGAGGAGGTTGTGAAAGTGGGCGTCGAAGAGGGCGAGGTTGTCGGTGGGGCGGTAGAAGGTGCTGGGGGAGTGGGCGGTGGGGTGGAAGCCGTGGGTGGTGAGGGCGTGGCGGATGAGGGCGAGCTGCTGCTGGCGGAGGCGAGGCTGGTCGTGTTCAGGGGCGGCGTCGATGATGTCGCCGGGGGTGAGGCCGGGGTAGTGGGGCTGGCTGGTAAGGATCTGGATGCGGCCGTGGGAGTCGGAGATGATGGCGTGGAGGACGATGTCATCTGCGAGGTGGGTATTGGCGGAGAGGAGGCGTGAGAGATAGCGGAGGGGGGTGGCGTGGCGGGTATGCAGGTGCCAACGGAGGCCGTGGGAGGATGGCCACATGCCGAAGTGTCCGATGCGGGTGAGCTTGAGGATGCGGCGGCCGTCGGGGTGGGGCCAGACGTGGTGCTCCATGAAGTCGTCTTCGAGGTGAGAGGGCGGCCGGAAGGCGGCGGGGAGGTGCTCGTGCGAGAGATGGAGGTGGTTTGTGTGCGCCCAGTGGAGAAGGTGAGGCTCCTGCAGCCGGGCGGATGATGGCGAGCCGGGAGTGAGGGCGAGAGTGGGTGGGGACGGGGGTGCGAGTGCATTGATGAGCGCCTGCTGGGCGAGGTGGAGATGGGTGCGCGGGTCGTGTGCGGGTGGGCTGCCGTGGAGAGCGCGGTGGATGTCTCGAAGGGTGCGGTCCTGGCGACGCGAGTGTTTTTTGTGGGGGCTTCCGAGCTGCGGCGGTGGCTGGGGGCGAGCGTGAGAAGCGGGGGAGAAAGGCGCGGTACGAGGGCGGTGAGCGGATGGCATGGTGGTGGCGTGGCCGCTGGGCGGCGGTGGCACCTTCCGAGTTCTTCACTGCGTCTGGCTGGTTGAGAGGGAGGCTTGGGGCGTGGCGGGGGAATGCAAGTTTTTCTCTGTTTTCTGTTCGCGGTTTGTGGCTGGGGCGATGGTTTTGGGGGCGGGCATCGCTATGCGAAGGGAATGATGAACTGAGAACCGAAGAACAGGGAGCCGAGAACTGGGGGCATTTTTTATACCGGAAGATACCATGATTGTGGTATGAAAGTTCTTGCGGTTGGGAATGACGGCCCAAGGGGTGTGGCATGGATGCTTTTATGAACACACCGGATGATGGGAACGATGAAGAGGAAGATCTGAATCAGGGCCTGGAGCCGCCGCGGCCGCGGATCGATGCGAGACCGAAGAACAATCTGTATGCGCCGGGTACTGGGCCGGGCACGGGTAGGACGGCGATCCGGGTGGGGACGATGAATCGCGATGGGACGAAGTCGGCGCTGTCTCCACTGGGGGCGGCGACGGGGCCGCTGGCGCAGAGGCTGCCGGGACTGACGGCGGGGGCGACGGGGCCGGTGAAGCGGGCCGATTTGCAGCCGCAGGGTGGTCCTGCGAATGGCAATGGCAACAATGGCGCGGGTGGCTTGAATGACGAGCCTGCGCGGCTGGATATGAGGCCGAAGAACAATCTGTATGCGCCGGGGACCGGCCCGGGCACGGGGAGGACGGCGATCCGGGTGGGAACGATGAATCGTGATGGGACGAAGTCGGCGCTTTCACCGCTTGGGGCTGCAACGGGGCCGCTGGCGCAGAGGCTGCCGGGGCTTACGGCGGGGGCGACGGGACCGGTGACGCGGGCGGATTTGCAGGCGCAGGGCACGAATGCCAATGGCAGCGTGAATAGTGCCGGCGGTGGTGTGGATGGAGAGCCGAAGCGGCTGGATACGAGGCCGAAGAACAATCTGTATGCGCCGGGGACGGGGCCGGGCACGGGGAGGACGGCGATCCGGGTGGGGACGATGAATCGTGATGGGACGAGGTCGGCGTTGTCTCCTTTAGGGGCTGCGACGGGGCCGCTGACGCAGAAGCTGCCGGGGCTGACGGATGATGCGGCGCCTCCGGTGCCGAGGCTTCTGCGCCCGCGACCAATGCCGGGCGGTTTTGCGCAGCAGCGGGCGAGTGAGAATGCACGTGCGGTGGTGTGCGAGAGGAGGCGGTGCGGTGAGGGGACTCTGGCCTCGATCTCAGGGGAAGCGGGCCTGACGAAGCGTGGTGGGAGGGGGCTGCATGAGGGGCACGAGCCGAAGGAGGTGCGTGGTTTGAATGCGGGCCTGGATTTGAACGGAAAAGGGGAGTGCGGGCTGAGGATTGAAGGGAGCGACGGGCGATTTGCAGCGGCTGCGCGTGCGGCGCTGGTGGAAGAGGCTGCGGAGTCGCCGGTGGCAGCGGCGCTGCAGAGGGCGGCGGCGCGGCTGAATGTCTCGATCCAGCTGAAGAGGAAAGGGCTGGCGGAGACGCTGACGGACCGGGCGGGGCATACCACGATCTATTATAATCCGTTTGCCCGGACCGGGGCCACGATGTCGCACGAGCTGGCGCATGCGATCCAGCAGGCGGCGTTTCATGAGGTGATCCAGGCGGTGGAGAAGAGCGGGAGGAAGGCGGAGGCGAAGGACATTGAGCGTGCGATCAAGGCCGGACGCGATGCGCTGGACCGGGTGGTGCCGGTGAAGTGCGGGAAGGACCGCGGGGATGACTACAAGGAAAACGAGGCGATGCGGGTGTCACGCATCGTGAACGCGGAGCGTGCGGCGACGCGGATGAAGGGGCTGCCGAAGGAGAAAAGAACGGCGCGGGAGTTTTGGCGGCAGCAAGGCCCGCAGGAAATGGACCGGCAGCATCAGGACAACGAACGCCCGCTGCCACGGGGGACGGAGCATGGGCGGTATGAGCACCGGTATGTGAAGGGGGTGCTGGGGAGGGGAGGGGATTTTTGATTTATGATTTATGATTTGCTGGAGGAAGGGAGAGGTCTGGCGGATGAGTTCAGCATGAGGGGGAATGGACGAGCTGCGCGATGAGGTTCGCTTTCAGTAGGCAAATGACCTGTGTGTAGGGAGGAGGGAGAGCTTGTCTTTTTGCGAATGGGGTGATTATTTTATGGGTGCCTGCGTCCAATGTGGAGCTGCTGAGAGTGTTTTGGTGGCGCGATTGGTGGTGGGTCTTTGTGCTTTATGAATGTGAATGCTGTGATGTTTCCTCTCCCTGGCCATGTGTCGGGGGCTGTGTTTGTGGATGAGGCGTGCCGCGCTGAAAAGGCTGCCGCCGAGCGCGTGAGCCACGAGGCGGTGGTTTCTGAATTCTTCCTGTCTGAGGAGGAGCTGGAGGCGCTGCTGCAGGAGTTTGCAGAGCATTCTGAGAAGATGGACCGTCGCCTGACTGAGGAGGAGGAGGTGAAAAACTTTGAGCGCTTCTATCGTGCGCTGGAAGAGGTGCTGTCGAGACTGGGGAGTTTCAGCGATGGCAGCGGCGAGGATGAGGCGGACTTCACCGCGAAGCGCGGGGCGGATCCGGCGCGTACGCTGCGTGTGCGGGCTGCTGCGCCGGTGACTCTGGAGTCTGCGGCGGTGGTGCTGGCGGCGCTGGAGGAACTGCGCTCAGAGCATGCGGTGATTTTTAAAGGACCGGAGGGCAGGGCGGTTCTGTTTAGCAACGGTGATCTGTGCCGGCAGGAGTGACGAGGATTTACGATTTTTGATTGATGATCTCCGGAATGGGCTGGGGCTGCTCGGCGGCGGGTTGTGCATTCGGGATGTGATTGGAGAGGAGGACGGTGCCGCTGTACCAGACGGTGCTGAGGCCGAGGTGCTGGGCGAGGGCGGTGAGGACGTCCTGCATGCTGGAGGTGGCGAGCAGGGTGCGGAGCTGGTCGGGATCGAGCGCAGCGCCCTGCCAGGTGAGGATGGGCTGGGCGAGCTGGTGGCGGCAGCGGTCTTGGGTGCCGGAGGTGAACTCGAGGCGGACGCGCAGGGGCTTGCCTTCTTTGGTGAGCTGTGCGTTGAAGGCCTGAACGATGGCGGCGGGGGTGATGGGGCTGGCGGCTGGTGGCTCGAAGGGGGTGCTCCAGAGGAAGGCGGAGATTTTGGAGGCTTCTTGTGAACTGATGAGCTGGAGCTTGCTGTGATGGCCCGATTTGACGACGGGATCATTGGGATCGCCGGCACAACTGCTGAGGCACAAGCAGACGATGGCGGGAAATAGAAAGGCGTTTGAGGTGGGCATGGATGAGAAAGAGTGGGCAAGGGGCTGCGTGGCGTCAAGAAGGTGTGCTCGGGCGGGACGGAGGAGAGGTGTTTCGTCAGCGAATGATCTGCTACGGCCGCTAAGCCAGAGGCTGAGGGAAGGGCGTGGGTTCAAGTGTGTTTGCCACGCGCTGATCGACAGACAGGAGTGTCTGTCGTACTTCCAAGGCGCCCGGCTTCGAGGGCGGTCGTAAGTTTAAGTGTTTGCGGCGTGCTCGCAGACGGGCGGGCTGTCGCCACGCCCGTCCTACGTCCATGCTTGAGCTGCTCGGGCAGTGTTCTGTATCCGGTGAGAAAGCCTCTCTGAGCGTGATTCCATCCAGACTGGTTTTCAATGGTCGGTGGTATCAGGCCGGACAGGTGGGCTGGCGCCAGAGGGACTGGGGATGGCAGTGAGTGACGCAAAACTGCTTTCCGTGCAGGGCGGGGGAGGTGCAGGAGGCCCAGCGGCAGGGGGTGTCGGAAAGGCCTCCGGCGGCACGGATCAGAATGTCTTTGTCTGCTTCAGACAAGATGGCCTCGCCGTCGTACTCGTAGTCTGGAATGCGGAATTTTGACTTGATGCGATCGATGATTTCGTCGCGACGGTGCTGCGCCCATGCTGGCTTTTGTTTCCATGCATTCTCGTCTCCGAAGTAGATGACGTGGTGGGGCTGGCCGACGAGCATTTCGCCATCGATTTCGAGGCGCTGCCATTTTCCACCGAGCCACTCTTCGTACCAGATGCCGTGAAGCCCGATGTGACCTGCCTGCCAGTTTCCCTCGGCGGGAGGTTTGAGCATGGAGGCGAGGCGGGAGAGCATGCGGCTTGTTCTACAAGCGGTGATGATGGCCTGCGGAATACGCGGAACAAACGGAAAGTCAGAGAAGAGCCTGGGCTTGCGGATGAGGCGGCCAATGGAGGCGGTGGGCTCAGTCGAAAGGACAGAAAGGACATAGCGCTCTTCAAGGGCCGGATATTTGGGCGCTGGCGGATGCTTTTTTTGTGCTTGCGTTTGAGCGGGGCGAGCTTGTAGAAGGGTGGAAGGTTTTAGGGCTTATGCCAGAAGGTGCCTAATAACGACTTACTCTTATACACGATGAATTTGCCGACGTTTGATGAGCTGTATGTGTTGTCTGACCTGCACCTGGGCGGGACGAAGGGGTTTCAGATTTTTACTTCGACCAAGGAGGCGAAGGCGCTGCTGGCGGAACTGGCCGGGCGACCGGCGGAGCTGCGGGTGTGCCTGGTGATCAACGGAGATCTGGTGGACTTTCTGGCGGAGCCGGGGGCTCAGTCGTTCAATCCGGACACGGCGGAGGGGATGTTGCGGAGGATCGCGGGGGATGATGCTTTCAAGCCGGTGTTTGACGGGCTGCGTGAGTTTGTGGCGAAGCCGAACCATTACCTGGCGATCAATCTGGGCAATCATGACATCGAGCTTTCGCTGCCGTGGGTGCGTGCTGCGCTGCTGGAGATCCTGGCGGGGGCGGATGATGCGGCGCGGGGCCGGGTGGAGCTGGTGTTTGAAGGGACGGGCTACGCGGCCTTTGTGGGCAAGGCGCGGGTGCTGTGCATGCACGGCAATGAGGTGGACGAGTGGAACGTGACGGCCTTTGAAACGCTGCGCAAGCAGGGCAGGGACCGGCTGCAGGGAAAAGGAACGGAGGTGTGGAAGCCGAATGCGGGGAGCCGCATGGTGGTGGAGGTGATGAATGAGATCAAACACCGCTGGCCGTTTGTGGATCTGCTGAAGCCGGAGCAGGAGGCGGTGCCGATGGTGCTGATGGCGCTGGACTCGTCCCTGGTGGGGAAGCTGAGGGACATCGCGGGGCTGAAGTTTGTGGCGAGCGGCGATGCGAAAAAGATGAAGGACGGGCTGCTGGGTGAGCCTAGGACGGCGGTGGTGGAGAGCGCACCGGTCAATCCCTTCGCGGAGGCGGAGCTGAAAATGCGGGAAAAGCTGCAGATGGCGGAGGTGAAGTCTGGCGATGATCTGCTGGCGCAGGCGGAGGCCTCCTTTAAACAAAAGAAGCGGCCGGTGGAGCTGATCGGCAGAGACCGCGAGCAGGAGTATCTTGGCCTGGGCGGTGCGACGCTGAGCCTGCTGAAGGGGAATCCGCCGTACAAAGTGGTGTGGGCCGCGCTGGACGGACTGATCAAGGACGAGAGCTTTGTGCTGACGAATGCGGACTCGACCTTCACGGGGGTGGATGCGCGGGTGGGGCCAGGCTTTGACTTTGTGGTGACGGGGCACACGCACCTGGAGCGTGCGCGCCCGCGTACCAACGGCGGATTTTACTACAATGGGGGCACCTGGGTGGGGCTGATGCAGCTGACCAAGGATGTGATGGAAGACGCGGAGAAGTTTAAGCCGATCTTTGAACGCATGGGACAGGCCACGCTGGCTGCACTGGAGGCGGAGCCTTCACTGGTGATGCGGCACAACTCATTTGTGAAGATCAGCAAGGTGGCAGGCGGCACGCGGGGCGAGCTGTTGCGCGCGCAGTTTAAAGGCGCGACATTCAACATGGAGCAGGTGCCGAACAGCGAGCACACCACGGCCTGAGCGCGGGCGCAGCCGCACGCCCACCCCCTTCCGCTCCCATTTCACACTCACCTCCATCCTTTCAAGCCATGCGCTCCATCACTCTTGAGATCCTGCGGCACGGACCGCCGCACAACCAGCTGCTGTCTCCGCTGACACCCTACCTGGCCCTTTGTGAGAGCCATGCGGCGACGACGGTGACGGTGCCGTTTGAGCACGCGCAGTTTTTGCAGCGGCTGCGTGCGCTGTCCTATGAACTGCCGGACGCGATCCGGGTGTTTCAGCTGGAGGACACGGGCCGTGAGATGGGGGCGCTGCTGGCAAAGATACCAAGCCTCATCGCTGAAATCTCGCAGTGCTGCACGGCGGGCAACGGAAAGCTGCTGCACCTGCGGATGATTGTGTCCGCCTCAGAGCTGGCGCAGCTGCCGTTTGAGCTCATGATCTCCCACAATGGTTTTCCGGGGGAGGGGCGCGCGCTGGTGCTGCAGACGAACCAGCCGGTGTGCCTCACACGAGAGGTGCGGCAGTCGAGCTGCGTGAGCCCGGAGTGGAACCGCGAGGGGAGGCGGCCGCGCATTTTGTTTGTGGCGGCGTCACCGCCCGGGGTGGACGCGGTGCCGCTGGAGTCCCACCTGCTGGCGCTGCGCGCGGCGATTGATCCCTGGGTGTTTCATCCTGACGATGAGACGAAGGCCTCGGACAAGATAGCGGAGCACCTGGTGGTGCTGCCGCAGGCGACGATCGAGCAGATCCGCGAGCAGTGTGCGACGGGAGGCTTTTCCCACGTGCACATCCTGGCGCATGGCCTGGCGAAGAGCGATCCCACCACGGGGGAGCGCAGCTACGGGCTGGCGCTGCATGATTCACGGGACCCCGCGGGGAGGAACATCGTGGACGGGAAGACGCTGGCCCGCACGCTGCGCACGGACCGGGAAAGCAGCTTTGCCCCGGCAGACCCGCTGGTGGTGACGCTGGCGAGCTGCAACGCGGGCACGGTGGGCTCGGTGATGAGCTTTGCTGGTGCGGGCGCGAGCGTGGCGCATGCGCTGCACGCGGAGGGCATACCGGTGGTGATCGCGAGCCAGTTCCCGCTGTCGTTCCGGGGATCTGTGATGATGGTGGAGACGCTCTACGGGGGCCTGCTGAAGGGAGATGACCCGCGCGAGCTGATGCATGACCTGCGCGGCCAGCTGCATGGCGCCATCCCGGAGACGCACGACTGGGCCAGCCTGGTGCTCTACGCGGCATTGCCGGCCCGGTTTGAGCGGCAGCTGGCAAGCTTCAAGGTGGACCAGGCCCACTGGCAGGTCAGAGCCGCGCTCAATCATGTGGACTGGCTGATCACGCAAGGCCGAGGGAGGAAGGGCACGACGGAGACGGATGCCCCTGGGGAGGAGAAGAAAATCAGCCCGGCGGACGAGCAGGAAGGGGAGAAACGTGTGGAGGTGGCAAAGCGGCGGCTGAGAGACCTGGCACAGTGCGCCAAGGCGGAGATCGACGAGGCGGCGAGCCCGGCACCGCCGAAGAGGGACTTTGAAGAATGGGCGCGCGCACGGCGCCATTATTCGCGGATCTCGGGCTTCATTTCCGCGGCGGAGAAGCGCCACTCGGAGCTTGTGCTCAAGAAGCACAAGGTGCCTGGCAAACGGGACTCAAACCGCATCAAACAGATGCTCGTGCGGTCGATGGACGCCTACTGGGACAGTTTCTTTTATGACCGGTCCAAGGTGTGGGCGCTGGTGCAGCACATCTATGTGCAGTGCATTCTGGAGCCGCATTTGGACGGCAGGGAGGCGCCGCTGCCGAGCGAGCGCAGCCCGGAACTGCTGTGGGACACCGCACTGAACGCCTCTCTGGCAGACCTGCAGGCGGAGGGGAGCCTGGACCAGCTGTGGGCGCGGGACAATCTGCTGGAACTGCGCCTGCTGCATGGTCATTTCAAAAACAAGAAGATCGACGTTAAAAACGCCGCGAGCCGGCAGCGCAAACTGGAGATGAGCGGCAGCGCGAGGGAACACATCCGCGCGATTCGCGGCATCACGGGTGGCAAGGGATTTGACCTCTACGCGATCGCCCGGCAGATCGACCGGTTTGCGAGCGATGAGCGGGTGTTTTCAAAAAGTGTGCGCGATGAAGCGCGGGGCTATGCGGACAAGCTGCAGCCGCTGGGGTGAGATGAACTGTAACCTTCATGAGCCTCGTCATTGAGAGCATTCAAAAGGCGGTGCGGCGCAGCAGTGCGCTGGACCTGGAGGGGCTGCGCAGGCGTGCGGAGGCCTCGCGCACGCCGGTGAAGCTGGCCACGGACGCGGCGCTGGAGGACCGGCGGCGCTTTCTGCTGCAGACTTCGGAGAGCACGGCGGATGCGGAGGATGCCTTTGAGCGCATCATCCAGGGGAATGAACTGCAGGACGTGAACTACCTGCCGCGCGGGAGCCGGGCGGCGCGCTCGGTGGGGCGGGTGTGGATCCGGCAGCCGAACGGGACGATCGAGGGCTATGGCACGGGCTTTCTCATCGGCGAGCGGGTGCTGCTGACGAACAACCACGTGCTGCTGAGCGCGGAGATGGCGCGGCGGTCCGAGGTGGAGTTTGAGTACGAGCACGGGGAGGACGGGGAGCCGCTGGCGGGGGTGAAGTTTTCGCTGGAGCCGGGGGCGCTGTTTTACACGAGCAAGGAGCTGGACTTCACGGTGGTGGGCGTGGGTGCGCGGGCGGTGAATGCGGAGCGGGAGCTGGCGGAGTTTGGCCGGCTGCCGCTGTATGGGGGAACGGGCAAGGCGGTGGAGGGCGAGTGGCTGACGATCATCCAGCACCCGCGCGGAGAGATGAAGCAGATCTGCGTGCGGGACAATCAGCTGCTGAAGCGCGGGGATGACGTGGTGTGGTACTCCACGGACACGCAGGAGGGGTCTTCGGGATCGCCGGTGTTTAACAATGACTGGCTGGTGGTGGCGCTGCACCACTGCGGGGTGCCGGCGACGAAGGACGGGCGCTGGCAGACGGTGGACGGGCGCGACTATGACCCGAGAGTGAACCGGCCGGAGGATGTGAAGTGGGTGGCGAACGAGGGCATCCGCGTGTCCCGCATCGTGGAGACGCTGCAGCGGGACCTGGGGGCGCATCCGCTGATCGAGTCGGTGCTGAACATCCACCCCTCTGAGCTGACGTCCCAGCCGGCAACCACGACAACGGTGGCGGATGCGGCGGGGATCTCCGCGGTGGCGGCGCCGCCGCCTGCGGTGCCTCTCACCATGGCTGCGGCCATTGCGGCTTCAGCGCCCGTTTTTGCCATACCATCTTCCAGTGCTTCATCTCCTGCCATTGCATTACCTGCCACCGTATCTCCCACCCCTGCCAAACCCACAGCCACTCCTGCCATGAACTCATCCCTGCCTTTTCCAGCCGCGTCAGCTCTTGCTGGACGCCAGTTTACGCTCAGTTTTGACGCTGCCGGAAATCCGGTGCTGACGCCCAGCGCGGGCGGCGGGGCCTCGACGGAGTCTTTCATGGCGGCGGCGGAGAAGGCGGCGGCGGCCGCAAAAGCAAAGCCGAAGGTGGCGGCCAAGGCGAAGCCGAAGGGGGTGGCGTTCACGTTTGACGATGACTATGACAAGAGGGCGGGCTTTGATGTGGACTTTCTGAGCAAGGGCCTGGAAAAGAGCGTGAAGGTGGCCGCCAAGGACAAGAGCAAGTATCGCGTGAACCTGCCGAAGATGACGGCGGGCATGGCGGCCTCCGCGGTGAAGCTGCTGGAGCCGGAGGGCACGAAGGAGGTGGTGCTGAACTACCAGGGCATGAGCCTGGTGATGCATGCGAAGCGGCGCTTTGCCATCTACAGCGCGGCGAATGTGGACTTTGCGGGGCGCTGGGCGCTGAGCTCGAAGCGGGTGTGGAAGTATGATCCGCGCATCCCCATCGATGCGCAGGTGGGGCCGGAGGGCTACGAGCACAATCTTTTCGACAAAGGGCACCTGACGCGGCAGGAGGACATGGAGTACGGTGTGGCCATGAAGGATGCGATGCAGTCCGCGGCGGACACCTGCCACTGGACAAACTGCACGCTGCAGCACGCGAAGTTTAACGAGACGCAGGAGTGGTGGCAGGGGCTGGAGAAACACGTGCTGGAAAACTCGGTGGAGGAGGATGCGAAGGGCTTCCGCGCCCAGATCATCACCGGGCCGGTGTTCTCAGACAAGGATCCGGTGTTCCCCATCCTGCCGGGCATCCAGGTGCCGATGAAGTTCTGGAAGGTGGCCGTGGCGGTGACGTCCTCCGGCAAGCTCTTTGCGGTGGCGTATCTGGTGGACCAGACGCCGGTGATCAAACAGTTTGGTGTGACGGAGGCCGCGGGTGAGACGCCCTTTGAGCCGTACAAGCTCTTCCAACTGCCGATCTCGGAGCTGGAGGACATGATCCACCTGAAGTTCACCTACGGCCCGAATGCGAAGCCGCTGAGCGAGTGCGATCCGCTGAAGAACGGCACGCCGCCGATGCTGGACGCGGACCAGGACGGCAAGGACGACCGCAAGGAGAGCCTGAGCACCGAGAGCGTGAGAGAAACGCCGGAGGGCTGGGTGGACCTGACGCGGAACGCGCCGTACTTTGGGAAGTGAGGGCGTGGCGCTGAGCGGAAAGACGGGGAAGGTCCCCGCCGTGAAGAAGCTTTAAAATCCGCTTGGTAAATTGGTGGCATGGGGCAGCTTTGCGGCATGACTCGTGGAGATTTTTTGCAGCGATGCAGCCTCGAATCTCTGCCATTTAATGATGTCTCCATGGGGAAGAAATTTTCCCCTGACGACGCTGACCGGGCTGTGGCGTGGGAGCTGTACGTTGAGATGCTTGCGCGCATTTGCCCGCCGAGTGCGCTGATGAAGGACGAAAAGGTGGCGCTGGAGTGCGTCTTCAGCATCTTTGGCATTACACGTGAGGTGCTGCTGAAACACGGTGCCGGCGGCATGAAGTTTGCCAAGCTGGTCATCCCTCTGCTCAACCAGATTGTCCGTCCATTTACCGCGAAGTGGCACAGGTGCTTCATGGATGGTGCTTTTCAGGAGGCCGCAAAACGCCAGGAGTTTCGCCAGGAACTAGGGCAGATGATGCCGAAGCTGCGCCTTTACACCCGGGCGCTGGCGGAGATGGCCGGGGTGGAGGATTTGACGGCAAAGGAAATGCTCTGATCGAAATGAAACGCGCAAAAAAAGCACACAGCGAAGCGGGCGGCGCAGTGAAAAAGCGGCGGTGGCCGCTGGCGGTGCATGTGGTGTTTGAGCAGGCAGCCTGGAGGGTGCCGAAGTCCAAGGGCGACAAGGCTGAGCGCATCAAGAGTCCGGCGGAGGTCTTTGCGGAAAGGCTGTATGAGCGGCTGTCCAGCGGTACGCAAGGGACGCGTGCGGCGCGCATTCCGGTGCGGCACTGGAGCGGGCAGGATGGGGAGAAGAAGAAGCGCCGACAGCCTGCGCGAATACCGCTGGATATGGCGGAGAAAAATGTGGCGGTGGTGCTGGTGGACCAGCTTTTTTTTGAAAAGCGTGAGAAGTGGAGCGGCTGCGTGAAGGAACTGGTGGCAAGCGCACAAGCCGGGAAGGCCATCGTTCTTCCGGTGTCCATCCAGGCGGATGCAGCGCGGGTGGCACGGGCATTTGCAGATGTGAATCACATCGTGGTGAGCAAACCGGAGGAGATGGTAGACGACGAGCGGCTGTATCAGTCGGTTTATACGGCGATCCTGCGAGTGCTGAAGGTGGAGCTGCCGGGTGTGTTTTTCTGCCACGCGAAGAGGGACGGGGTGGGGATCGCGCAGGAGGTGCGGAAATACCTGTATGAGGAGACGCAGCTGTCGTGCTTTTTTGACATGCATGACATCCCGCACGGGCATCCGGTGAAGGGGGCGATCGAGAAGTCGATCAAGAATTCGGTGGTGCTGGCGATCTGGACGGACCGCATGCTGGAGAGTCCGTGGTGCCAGTTTGAGATCATCGAGGCGCGGCGCCAGCAGCGGCCCATGCTGGTGCTGGATGCGCTGACCCAGCAGACGGCGCGCCTGTTTCCCTACCTGGGGAATGCGCCGGTGGTGCGCTGGAATGAAAATGCAGCGGTGGTGGTGAGCGCGATGCTGCTGGAGCTGCTGCGGACCAGCCACCTGGAGGCGATCTTTCACTCGGTGGCTGGCAAGGCGCCGGAGCTGCCTGCTTTCGGACTGCACCCGCCTGACGTGCTGGACAATCAGCTGCAGGCCATGGACGGATCTGCCACGAAAAAGAAACGGAGCGGCAGAGCGGTGGAGATGTTTGTCTACCCGGACCCGCCGCTGAGGCCGGGCGAACTGGAGGTGCTGCACCGGATGATACCGGGCAAACGCTTTCTAAGCCTGATCGAATGGCAGGCGCTGCGGGCGGCCAGTGCTCTGAATGAGGTGTGCGACGAGGAGAAGGACAAGCACCCGAATCCGCTGCACGGAAAGAGCATTGGGATTTCCGTTTCGGCCTCCGACCGGTGGGCGGACATGGGGCTGAGCGTGAAGCATCAGGATGACTTCACCTATGAGCTGGCGCTCCAGCTGATCCTGCTGGGTGCCAAGGTGGTCTGGGGTGGCGACCTGCGACCAAATGGACTGGGCAGTCAGTTGCAGGACATCGTGCACACGTACCAGCACCCCTCCCACCCTTCGCACGACCATGTGGCGATGTATGTGCCATACACCGTGGCGGAGGAGAGGAGGCTGAAGCCGGAGGAGATAGCAGAGCGCCGGATGTTTGCCGAGGTGACGCTGAAGGAATGCCCGGTGGAATGGGTGCCTGCCGAGGCGGCGCCTGCGGCTGCAGCGGAAGGGCGCGCTCTTTATGCTCTGGCGCTGACGGAAATGCGCGGGGAGATTGCGAAGGAATGTGATGCGCGCATTGTGCTGGGGGGAGGGATGGCATCGTTTCAGGGGCTGTACCCGGGCATCGCTGAAGAGGCTTGCGAGTCGGTGAAACAAAAGCGTCCGCTGTATGTGATCGGCGGGTATGGTGGCGCGGCCGGAGCGGTGTATGGGGCGATCATGGATGCGCAGTCCGCAGGCGCCAAAGAACTCGTGCATGCCAGCCTCCACTGTGGCGCCGCGGCGGATGCGGAAGTGCGGCGGCAGCATGTGCGCTTCGTGAAACAAGCTGAGAAGCCGGCGTGGGCGTATGACCCGGAAGGGATGGTGCAAACTTTTGCGCAGCTCGGCCTTGCGGGGCTGGCGAAAGGCAACGGCCTTTCCCAGGAAGAGAACGCGCGCCTGGGCTGCTCGCAGGATATTCATGAGATCATGGAACTGGTGGTGAAGGGGGTGTCGAGAGTGCGGCGCAGCCCGCGATAAGTCCGTGCGGCGTGCAGAGGGCGGCTTGCGCACGGCGGAGGCGGAGTTCCGCCCATGGCTCAAGTGTCACCGGCTGCGGCTTGCAGGATGGCGGGTCCGTTTGTAGCTTCGAGGCCTATGACTTGGTCTATCTTTTCTCTGCTGCGCCGCTGCGTGGGTCCGTGTGTTTTGCTGCTGGGGCTGGCGGGGTGCCAGGTGGAGCCGCAGAGCTTCTGGACGGATGTGCCGAAGGGGGAGACGAGTCTGACGGAGGTGGCGGGGCCGAAAGTGCAGGAGAGGACGCCGGGGCATGAGGCGGGGCTGAATGTGACGTATCTGCGCGGCTACATTCGCACGCCCTACACGCACCCGCCGCGGCTGGTGGATGTGCGCGGCATGCAGCCGGGCATGCTGGTGGTGTGCCCGTTTACAGGAAAGCTGTTCAACATACCGCTGGATTTTGTGGATGCGGCTCCGCGGTCGCGCCCGGTGGTGCGGCTGCAGCCGCTGCGCCAGGTGCCTGAGCGGGCTCCTGCGCCTGTGGCCTCGGCTGCAGCCGTGAGCGAGATGCTGCCTGCGGCGCCGGTGGCAAAGGCGGTGGCTCCGCGTGGCGTGGAACTGCCCTATGGCATGGCGGTGCCGGGACGTCCGGGGTTTGTGTACAGCCCTTACTCAGACAAGACCCATCTGGTGGACGTGACGGGCATCGCTCCAGGGATGGAGGTGAAATGCCCGTATTCAGGGAAGGTGTTTCGGGTGCCGGTGAAGTAGCGGGGCAGGCATCAAGGCTTGATTCGAGCGGGTTTGGTTTTGCGCTCATTTATTTCGAGAACGGGTCCAGGAACTGATACCACGATCTGTGGTGCCGCCGGAGAGGCTCATGGCTGGGAGCGCGGGTTTATAAACCGGCTTATGTCGAGCGTGCGTGGAGCATGGCAGGGAAATGAGGCTGGGTGAGAGGTGCGGTGTACGCCTGCCTGCATGCATGCGGAGCGGCACCCGGAGCCGGTTAAAAACCGGCGCTCCCGGTACAGCAGAGTCTCTGCGGTGCCGACTTACTTTTGACTTCCTAAGGCATGACGAGGCCATTGGCCGCACCTGTTTTTTGGCGCTGTCGTTGGGTCATCTCGGTGTGGATGCCAGGAATCGGGACAGTGCTCTCAGACGCTGCCGCGTTTCATGCCGGAGCACGACGAGCATGATGGGCTCAAGCAGCCAGCGCAGAAAGCAAGGGCGTGCTCTGAAGCTGAACCGGTAGGTGAGAGATGAGCCTTCGCCGGTGTTTTGATGCCGAATGCTGGCGGCAAACGTTTGGAAAAACGGAGGGCGGTTGATCATGCTGACGGCGGCGATGACGCCACGGTTGAAGGTCACATAGGTGGTTTCGATGCCGATGATGCCGAAAAGCGGCTTGCCGACGCACAGAGTGGTCGCTCCGACTCCCGCGGAGGTGTGCCCGCGAGTGAAGCGAGCCTCCCGCAGCAAGGTGTCCCACTCGAGCCTCCGCGAGTAGTCGTGCAACAGGTCAAAGACGGCTGCCGCACTGGTGGGCATGTGCTCGGTGATGGCGGCGGATGGCATGGCGACGGGCGCTGTTCGTTAGTTCGGGCCGGGCTGCCGGTTCATCGGGCTTCCTGAATCTTGAATTCGATCGACGGGGCTTTCACGATGACGCGTCCGCCGCTGCGCGATACGCCAGTGTAGGTGGCGGTGAGGCGAAACTCTCCCAGTGTTTCCGCTTTTAATGCCTTCTGAATTTCGGCCATTTCCTGCTTCAACGACTCATCGGTTTTCTTTTCAGCCATGGCCTTCCTGGCCAGGTACATCGCCAGCGCCATCTGAACTTTTGATGAACCGGGAAAGACTTCGACGGCAAGGTGGGCATGCAGACGTTCTAGATTCGCTCCACCGCCTTGTGATGATGCGCGGAAGGGCACCCGCTCCCAGCGTCCGTCCTTCTCCTTGCGTTCCACATGGAGGACGACATTGGGCACTCTGCCGTCAGCAAAATAGTTTGGCTCGTCGTAGCGCCAGTCGTCCACGGTCAAGGGCTCGAGCGTGTTCTGATCCTCAACGCTCTTGGTGATGACGACGAGGTTGAACTGGACTGACTCGCGAAGGCTGAACACCGAATCGGGATTGGACTTCGGCAGCTCAATCTTCATGGAGCGATCGGGCTGCTGAGAGTGAGCAGTGAAGGTGAAGAGGGCCAGTGTGAGAAAGAGTGCGGTTTTCATGGGATGGGAGTGGTGTGAGAGGGAAGGTGGTTGTCGGAAAGTGCGGGTGTCGACGAGATGACAGATGTGATGCAAGGCGTGGTGTGCATGCGTTTTGTCAGCAACGTGTGGACTTGTGTTCGAACCTGGGGTCATGAGCGTAACAAAAGGTTGATGCCGTCGCGGTTCTCGAAACATTCAGATCGTCGATCATGTGGATTGTGCAGAAGGTCCGAGACAATGGTCCTCGAATTGGATGCATGGAATGCGGTTCAAATCTGAATTCGACCACGATGTCTTGAATGAGGTGACTCCACGGGTGTTGGTCGGAGACGCGTTCCCGAAATGATTTGCGGAATGCTTTCAGGTGATCAGGAACGGGATCGTCGGACATGATCGCTAAGCGAACTTCATCGGTTCCGGCTTCAAAGGCTGACTTGCAAATGACGCCCAATGCCCAGTATCCACCGATATCATTGTTCCGGCTGACACAATGTGACGCAAGACCGCTTGCAATCGACTTGAGTTCGCGGCGTCGTGGCATCTTTTTTTTGGCTGCGTTTTAAATTTGGTGCAGGTGACAGCGCTGGAGGGCGATGGAAATGGCGTTGAGGATACGACAGGTTCCATGCAAGCTGCAGGCTGCATCCATTTTGTCTGGCTATTGCTATGGTTTTAAGTTGGGTTCTGGAGCCTTGCCAGATTTGTCTTCAGTCGTTTTGTCTCTGAAGATTTCATCAATCGGGGGAGGGTTGGAAAACAGATCGAGAAACTTTTTCTTTGTCTCTGGAGAAACTCCCATTTCGAATTCTGAATTTCTGATCTGAAGTTTCGATGCGTAATCCTGGGCAGTGCGTCCCTCGCGGTCACGGAGGGTTCTTGAGGCGCCTTTATGCAGAAGAGCTGCTGCGGCATTCACAATGCCTGATTCCGCACAGATCATCAACGGGGTCTGGCCGAGACTGTTCTGAGCGTCGATGAGGCTCTTGAATTTGTCGGGCAGGCACAACAGCAGCCCCGCGCGGTTGTTCCGTGCTGCATAATGACCCAATGTTTCGCCGTGATTGTCTGGCTGGGACACGTTGAGTCCTAACTGGGCAAGATGATAAAGCTGCTCCGCAGCGTCCATTTCGTCGCTCCGCCGCGCCACGGCCTCCAGGCACGTCTGCCCGCGTTCGTTGCGGCAATTGATGTCTGCGCCTGATGCGACGACGAAGTCGATGAAGAACTGATCGTACACGCCCACGGCGGCGAAGACCAGCGTCTGCTCATACTCGGCCCGCTGGCTCTCATGGGGTTTGAAGGCGTTGTACATGGCGAGAAACTCAGACCGGTGCTGTCTGTGGATGGTCTCGGTCATCTCTTGCGTGAGAAGACGGAACGCCTTCATGCGTGACTCAGAAACGTGACTGCTCTGGCTGCGTGGTCTTGTGAGGGTGATCGCGAGCAGCGCGACTCCAATCGCCAATGCTGAAGTGGTGATGAATCTTTTTTGCATGATTTCGCGGGTGGAAGCTGGCGCGTGGTATCGGAGGCTGGCTGATCAAACAACGCTTTATGCGTTGTAAGCGAGTGCCATTCATGTCTGGCCTGTTGTTTGCAGTGGAGCTGAGGGGGCGGGTTAGGCTTTGGCCGCCGCTTTCTCTTCCGGGCTTTTGGCGTCTTGGACTTTGGGGTAGTACCAGTCGTAGAGCTTCTTTAATTCGGGGTTGTCCTGCCAGAAGGCCCAATAGGCTTCGAGCACCTTTCTGCACTCCCACTTGCGGTCGAGTTCATACAGCGTGCGTGCGCGCAGCATGATGACTCCTGTGCGGATGTTTTTTTCTTCGGTCGCGAGCTCAATGGCGCGGTCGATGGGGGGCAGGGCTTCTGCGGGCTTTTCGATTCCGAAAAGGGTGATGCCCAACAAGGTGAAGGCATCGATGTCCCTGGGATTGGCCTTGGTGTGCTCCTGCAGCAAGCGCACGATCTCGGGGCCTTTGCTCGGTCCTTGCTTGTAAAGCTCGCGCGCTTGCTCGTAGAGCGATGGATCGGCTGCTGCCAAATGGGTGGCGCAGAGCAGGCAGATCAGAAGCTGGGGCAGGTTCATGGGCTGAGGTTGTGGACGAGGACGAGATGTGGGGGGCGATGGGAGCCGGAAAAGGGAGGAAGAGGAGGAGTAGGAGGAAGAGCAGGACCGGCTAAAGCCGGTACTACAATGCCAAGAGGCTGGCGCAGTAGAGGAGCGGGTTGTGGCTTTGAGGTGTGAGTTTGTGGCGGGGGGCTTTGATCGAGGACGAGTTCGAGTAGGAGGACGAGGACGAGCCGGAAAAGGGAGGAAGAGGAGGAGTAGGAGGAAGAGGAGTACCGGCTAAAGCCGGTACTACAATGCGAAGAGGCTGGCGCAGTGGCGAAGCGGGTTTTGGCTTTGAGGTGTGAGTTTGTGGCGGGGGGCTTTGATCGAGGACGAGTTCGAGTAGGAGGACGAGGAGGAGCCGGAAAAGGGAGGAAGAGGAGGATGATGATGTGAGCGGAGGGTGGGGAGGGAGGTGGATAGGGGGCTCACTCTTCTTTCTCTTGCGGATGTTCCTTGTGAAAGTCTTTCACCAGGCGCCTGGCTTGTTCGATCTGTTTTGGGGTGAGGGTTTTTTGGAGGGCTTTGGCGGAGGTTTGGGCGGTGCTTTGGGTGGGGTTGTCTTCTTTTTGCTCGGAGGCGAGGAGGTACCAGGAGAGGGCCTGGACGGGGTCTTTTTCGACGCCGGTGCCGTCACGGTAGGCATCGCCGAGGGCGTTTTGGGAGAGGGCTTTGTGCTGGTGGGCGGCTTTGCGATACCATTCGACGGCGGCGGCGGGGTCCTTGGCGGTGCCGAAGCCGTCCATGGTGCAGTCGCCGAGGCGGTGCTGGGCCCAGGGGTGGCTTTGGGCGGCGGCTTTGCGGAACCACTCGACGGCCTGCGGGGGATCTTCTTTGACGGCCTGGCCGATGTAGAGGGCGTGGCCGAGCTCGAACTGCGCTTCGGCGAGGCCTTTTTCGGCGGCTTTGCGAAACCAGGGGACGGACTTGGCGGGGTCTTTTTCGACGCCTTCGCCGTATTTGTAGCATTCGGCGAGGCGATACTGGGCGCGGGCGAGGCCGTGCTCGGCGGCTTTGTGGATCCAGGTGAAGCCCTGCTTGGGATCTTGGGTGAGGCCTGTCGTGCCAGGTTTGCGTGTCCAGCTGGAGTCCTGGCTTTCGAGGTAGGCCCTTCCGAGGGCATCCTGCGCGATGACGTGGTCCTGATAGGCGGCGCGGACGAGCCACTCGAGGGCGGTGACTTCGTCCTTGGCGATGCCCTGGCCGAGGTGATAGCAGAGGGCGAGCTGATACTGCGCTTCGGGGTCGCCCTTCTCGGCGGCTTTGCGGTACCATTCGCAGGCTTGGGCGGGGTCTTTTTCGACGCCGGTGCCGGTGGCGTAGTCCACGGCTAGGGCGAGCTGGGCGGGGATGTGGCCCTGCAGGGCGGATTTGCGGAGCCAGGTGATGGCGGCGGTGTGATCGAGCGGCATGTCGGTGCCGGAGTGGTGGGCGTAGCCGATGCGGTACTGGGCGGTGAAGTGGCCGTGCTCGGCGGCTTTGAGCATCCAGCGGGTGGAGTCGGCGCTGTCTTTGCTGTGAAAGAGGGCCATGCTGTATTCGGCGGGCGGGTAGCCTTGATCGGCGGACTTGCGGGTCCACTCGGTGGCTTTTTCGGGGTCTTTCGGGAGGGTGCTGCCGGAGCCGAGGCGGTAGTGGGAGCCGAGCTCGTATTGGGCGACGGCTAGGTTTTGTGCGGCGGCTTTTTTCAGCCAGTCGATGCCGGTGGCGGTGTCTTTGTGGGTGCCGCGGCCTTTGAGGTAGCACTGGGCGACGCAGAACTGGGCGCGGGAGTGGCCCTGCCCGGCGGCGCGGAGCTGCCACTGGTAGTGCTCCACATCCTCCAGGGAGCAGTGCTGGGCGTAGAGGTACTGGGCGTGGGCGGTGCCTTTTTCGGCGGCCTGGAGCAGCCATTTTTCCGCTGCGACGGGATCGGGAGTGTAGTGCGGGCTCTGGAGGCAGCGGGGGTCTGCGGCGCCGAATTCTTCTGCCAGATGCTGGTATTTCCTAGCAGCAGAGGCGTCCTGCGTGAGGCCCTGGCCGCGGGCGTAGAGCTGGCTGAGGGTGTGGAGGGCATTGGCGTCTGCGAATTCGGCGGCGAAGCGCAGCCAGAAGGCGGCGGCGGCGGGGTCTTTTTCCACGCCCTGGCCCTGGAGGTAGCAGAGGCCGAGGTGGTAGCTGGCGGTGGCATTGCCGCGGTCTCCGGCGCGGCGAAACCAGGCGGCTGCGGCTGCGAGGTCTTTTTCGACGTGGGTGCCCTGCTGATAAAGGAGGCCGAGCTGGAGCTGGGCGCCATCGCGGCCGAGGCCGTCTGTGCCGGTGCTTTCGGCGGCTTTTTGAAACCACTCCATGGCGGTGCCGATGTTTCTGGGGACGCCCTGGGCGTTTTGGTAGCAGAGGCCGAGCTGGTACATGGCATGGGTGTAGCCCTGGGCGGCGGATTTTTTCAGCCAGTCGAGCGCGGCGGGGTGGTCTGTCTCGGTGCCGCGGCCCTGAAGGCAGGCGACGCTGAGGTAGTACTGGGCGTAGGCCTGGCCCTGTGTGGCGGCACGGGTGAACCAGGTGACGGCGGTGGCGGGATCTAGGGGGGAGCCGCTGCCTTTCCAGTAGCTGAGGCCGAGGCGGAACTGGGAGTAGGGGAAGCCTTGATTGGCGGCTTTGAGAAACCACTGCACGGCCTGCTCTGCATCGTAGGGAACGCCTTCTGCGGCCATGTAGCAGAGGCCGAGGCGGTTCTGCGCGTAGGCGTCGTCTTGCGCGGCGGCTTTGCGAAACCAATCGACGCCGGTGGCGGGATTTTTGGCGACGCCGATGCCGTCCATGTAGCAGATGCCGAGGCGAAACTGCGCAGTGGGGAGGCCCTGCTGCGCGGCAAGCTGGAACCAGCGGAAGGCGGCGGCGGGATCGCGCGCGACGCCGTTGCCATCGCGGTAATGCTGGCCGAGGGCGGTCTGTGCCCAGGGCTCGTTTTTCTCGGCGGCTTTGCGATACCATTTGAGGGCTTCGGCGACGTCTTTCTCCACGCCTCCGCCGGTGGCGTAGGCATTGCCGATGCCGTAGAGGCCGAGGGGGTCGCCCTGGTCCGCGGCGCGCTGGAACCACTTGAGGGCTTCTTCGGGATCTCGCGTGGCGTAGCGGCCATCGCAAAAGGCGAGGCCAAACCGGCCCTGCGCGGTGGCATCGCCCTGCTCGGCGGCTTTGCGCAGCCACTGCATGCCGACGGCGGGGTTCTGCTTCACGCCGTCGCCTTTGAAGTAGGCATCTGCGGCGGCGATCTGGGCCTGGATGTGGCCAAGGTTGGCGGCTTTGCGATACCACTGCATGGCATCGGCGGGATCCTTGCGGGTGCCTTTGCCGTCGTGAATGCGCTGGGCGAGCGCGAACTGCGCGGCGGGGTCGTCTTTCTCAGCGAGCTCGCGGAGCTCGGCGATGGGGGTGGGAGCGGAGTCGGGGGCCTTGGGAACGGGGGCCTCGAGCTTGGGCACCTGAGCCGATGCAGGCAGGCCGATGAGGAGGTGAAGGAGGGACGCGATGAGGGCGAGGGCTCGTGCCTGTGAAGCGGGTGAGGTGTTCATGCTGCCGTGACGGAGAGCGAAGCAGGAAGAGGGGGCAGTTACAAGTTTTTGGTACGGGTTTTGGATGGGGGGCTGGGGCCAAGGCAATCACTACGATGAATGATTTTGGTGCGGGGGGCGAGGACCTTTGATGGCTGAAGAGTTTTGTGTGCGGAGGCGGTGGTGTGGGCGGTGCGGGCTGCTGCGGCGTGGCTGTGGGCGGCAGGGCGATGATGACGCTTTCACTGCGCGTAGAGAGCGGACACGAGCTGTTGTGCGGCCTGTTGAGGGAGTTTTTGAATGGTGGTGCGGAAACGTGCGCCGTCATTTTTGATCCATTCGCGCAGGGTGTGTGCTTCCTGGGCTTTGGTGTCGAAGGCGGTTTCCCACAAGGTGTTGCGGTTCCCGGGGCGGCGGACGTTGCAATAGGTGTGAAGCGCGGGCCGCAAAGTGCGGGTGCCTTCAAAGCGGCAGCTGAGGTGAAGGTCGATCACGGCATCCACTCCGGTGCCTGCGAGGTCGGGAAAGGTATCGACATCCGAAAGACTGGCGGCCGGCTGATGAGGCGGACGTGGCGGGACGATGCGGACGGAGGAGGCTCCGTGCTGCACGGCGGCGGTCTTAAACCCGGACTGGTAATGTTTGATCCAGTCCGCCGCATTTTGATGGTCCTGGGAAAGGGCCCTGGCTTGATCACGCTCCGCTTCGGAAGGTTGCTTGTAGGTGCGATTGTAGGCCATGACACCCAGCATGGCCAGGGGAGTGGCCATCAGGCACGCCATCGCATCCTGCGGGGTCCCTACCTGGCTGAAATCCATTTGAAAATCTACCTGTGCCTCGCTGTCTGAAAGGACCCACGCAGCGCCCGAGCCGGAAGGGCGTGTGATGGAAAGGGCAGAGCGCCTGAGCAGTTTTTGCAAACCTTTCGTGGGTGTGACTGGCAGGTACACATCGGGCTTCCTGCTGGCGCACTGGCAGAGCAGGCTGCCGGCCAGTGAAGTGATGAAGCTGCGACGCGTGGCGCTCCTGGTGCCAGGACTCGAACGAGCCGTGGTGTCGTGCATTTCGCGTGTTTCGGACCGGGATGGTGAGGTGATCATGGGGGCTGCGTTGCCGTTTGAAAGTTTTGGGAAGGGGCTTTGCGGATGCGCCTTCACCACTCTTCATCCGGAGACTGTGACGGAGGGTTACATGAAGAGTGGACAATCATTGGGGCCAGGTATCCTGACGATCCAATGATGTGGTGGAGACGGACGCCGGCGAAGATTCTTGAGCAGCCCAAGGCCAGATGGGCGGTCGGTGAGCTCTATTCGCGCATCAAACGTGGTCGTACGTTTGAGCAGCTTTCACGGGCTGAGCAGGTGCTGGTGCTGGCGCTGAGGCTGCGGGATGAGGTGCTCAATGGCACGGTGTGGCAATACCTGAGCAACTCGTCAGGCGACCTGTTTTATCATGCGGTGCGAGCGCTGGATGAGATGGGGGCGGGGGAATGCAGCGGTGCTTTGAAGGATGTTGCGGCCTGGTTTCCGCAGGGGGAGGTGCCGGCAGACCGGGCCACGCGCAACGTGCAGATGGCAGCCATTGAGGATGCCACGCCGGAGTTTGAAAAACGGCTCAGGGAAGTGAATGACAGGATCGATGAGGCGTTTCCGCTGATGTACGTGAAGCTGGTGGCGTATCTGAAGGAGCATACTTCCGAGCTGCGGTGAATACGGGGTGGTATTTTATACCGGAAAATGGTTGTGCGAGAAGGCGGCGATGTGATTTGCGTATCAATACGGAAGCTGCGGGCAGATCCAGGCGGGCGCCGTGGCGTACGGGCGTGCTCGAAGTCGGGCGGTATGGCGGAGGGGGTGCTGGAGCATGGGGTGACCTCGACGCCAAACACGGCCGACCTGCAGGGGGAGGCGGTGCGGGGCTTCTCAGGCCTCCCAGTTTCCCTGCTGGGTGGTGGCGAAGCCGAGCTGGCGCTGCCAGCCGGGATTGAAGGTGATGTGGTACTGTGGAAAGACTTCAGTGAAGAACATCTTCAGGTCGGTGATGTTTTCGATGAAGCGGGCCTGGGACTCGCCGGGAATGAAGGCGATGAACTCCAGCTCCACGTCGGTGACAAGCGGGCGTCCGGCTTCATCGCTGTGATGCACCATGTCCCCACCGCGATAGCCTGCGACATAGAGCCGCTGATTCAGGTAGTCTTTAACACGGGAAACGCGCGGGGTCATGTTTCCCATGTGCGGATCTTCGTGCGCAGTGAAGTTGCGGATCGGGAGAACGAAGCGGTTGGAGCCGGGCACGGCGCGCTGATCGACGTAATGGGGCTGATAATTGACGTTTTTTGGAAAGACGGCCCAGAGGTCGTAGTCTCCGGTCATGGCTGAGCGATAGGTGTTGAGGAGATGGCCCGGGCATTGGGGATCGACGAGCGCCATCACAGGGAGAAGGTCAGACTTGCTGGTGGCTCGGTTGGGTGCCGTGGGACTGGAGGGCAGCGCGACCTCCGCCTGGCCATAACACACCGCCCACAGCTGGAGCGGGCCTGCTCCCGGGCCGGACATGGTTCGCTTCAGCACGAACTGCATTTCCTTGCCGCCTTTGGGGCTGGCTTTGTAGATCATTTCATTGATGGTGCCGCCGCTTCGCACCATGTAGCCGTGGTGCTCGAGGTGCCGGCGGCGGTCATCGGTGATGTACACGGGGAATTCTGTGGCCGGGTTGGCACCGTTGAGTGCCGAGTGCACGTCCTTGCGCTGGGTTTCACGGGCCTCCCTGGAGCCGGCGCGTTTGGTGAAACGGGGATCGCTCAGGACAAAGCCGGCCATGGGGCCCCAGTTGCAGGACTTGGCTTTGACGTGGAACCCTTTGGAGGCGTAGTTTTCCAAGATGAGGCCGGTGGCGGCCTTGCCCACGGAGCGGCAGGCGATGACGCATTGGGTGAAATTGGCCACTTCCTGAAAGCAGGGTGCGTGCTCGAGCGGCATTCCCGATTTTTCGCAGGCGATAAGTGTGCTTTTGATCATGGGTTAAGGCGTTTGGCTTGGGTGGTATCGGGTGCCTTTGGCATGGATATGTCTTAAAGCAAAACTTAATTGGCCGTGGGGGTATTTGTGGAGGTGGGCATGAGGCGGGCGTAAGTGGAAAAGGGAGGTCGGCTAGTCATGCAGGGGCTGGACGATGGCTTGTTCGAGGCGGGCTAATCTGTGCCTTTGGCGCCTGGTGGCCTTGTGAGCGCGTACTTCATGGCGAGACGTTGAGGTGAATCAGCCGCCATGGCAGGGCTATTTGGAGTGGTGAAAATCCGCAAGGTCAAACCACACCACGTAGGTGTCGCTGCCAGCGGGAATGTGGACCTGCTTTTCGGCAAGCCACTCTTCATTTTTTGCCAGGAAAACGTGCCGGCCCGTGGTCAAGCGAAAGGTCTGGTGGCTGACCTTGCTGTCCAGCGCAGCCAGACGTGCTCCGTCCGCATGGATTTCGACCGGGACACGGACACTCCCAATTTCCACCTCGCGTTCGGTTTTGCCATGGTTCCAAACTACCATGGATAAAAAGAGTGCTGCGGCCACTGCTGCAGCCATCTTCGCATGCTCGATCCTGCGTGTGCGACGCAAGTATGTGAGGGTCTGTTCGACGTGGTGACTTCGCTGGAGAGTATCAAGCACCTTCAGCCATTCGGGCAGCATCACCGGATCTAATCTGTGGATGAGGATGCGTTTGCGATGCGCGATGGCGTAGCGAACTTCTTCCTGAACCCAGGCGGAGGCGACTGAGTTTTCCGACGCGAGGATGAGAACGCAACTGGACCGACGGATGGCACGATAAATACTGTCAGAAGAGACAGCGCCCGTGGGAACATTTTTAACATCCTCCCAGACGCGAAAACCATCGGAGACGAGCCTCCTGCAAAGCTTCTCAGCCATCTCCGCATCGCGTGAGGAATAACTGATAAACACATGCCTGGAGAACAGCCGTTGGAAAAAGCGGATCAGGCGCATGGAATGACTGGAGGGTGGTGTTAAAAGCGGGTCACCCGGATGCTGTCGAGGATCTGGCATTGCTGGGTCTTCACCCAGCTGACGAGGTCCAGGCCGGAGGAGCGGCTCTTGAGGTAGGACTCAATTTCCCTGGTTTTCTCCGGGTCGGTGATCACGGCGTAAACATCAAACGTTGCGGCTTGGGCGGGACTCTGTGAGTCTCCCAGATGGACGCTGGGGGCGTTCCACTTTCCATCGGAGAGCGGCGTGACTTTTTCCTGTGGAAAGTGCTGGGAAATACCAGCCGGAAGGACGCTGATCCAGACCGTCCAGTCCTTGGGGCGGAAGGTGGAATACCCGCGCAGGTCGATGACCGATCCGGACCGGGCGGGCGACTTTGGGGAAAGGATCTTGATCCTGCACAGCTGGGAGAGCAACCGGTCCGCCACGTAGGCGCTGGCCAGGGCAACATCATCGGATGATGAGATCGATACTTCCGCGGTCGCGTTGATCTCCCTGGTGCGAAAGCTGATCAGTTTGCACTCGATCAAAAGGCCTTCGTCATGTTTTTTGATGGATCCTAGAACTCCGTGGGTGGCCCCATGTAGCAAGCCGATTTTGACGAGGGTCTTTTCGTCGTAAATGCCGCGCTGCAGCTGGTTGATCCTTAGTTCTTCAAGGAGCGCCTCCTTTTCCTTCTGGGCGAGCAATTCGATCTGGTCGCGAAGTGTCAGGCGGCTTTCGATATTTCGCCGGCAGGCCTCAAAGTCCGCAGCGCCGCCGCCGTCGAAATCCGCAACCATGATCCGCATTTTGGGAGACAGCTCGATCGCTTCCGCGGATCTGGCTGAGAAATGAGGATCGTCGTGCCGGAAGCACGATGTCACATAATCTGGGTGGGTGATCGTGAGGGTCTGATAAGTGCTCTCTTCCGGCATTTCGTTCATGACAAGCACGAAGGAGCCGTCGTCCTGGGTGCGTGCCTCGTACTGCTCGAGGCGCACGGATGCTCCAACGACGGGGGTGGGCTTTGAATCGACGCGCTCTTCGGAGACCACCCTGCCGGTCAGCACGAACGGGGGATCTGGCCCACCCTTCAAGGCCAGCCAAAAGCAGAGGGCGGTCAATGCCAGAAGGAGAAGGGAGGTCAAGGCTGCCGACAGCTCCTCGACAAAGTTTGAAAGCCACTCGAGGAGGAACGCGGCAGGCTGGGTCAGGATGTCCCGGGCCGTTGCGGATGAGGCGAAGGCGACGAGCATTGCGGCAAAAACCGCCATCAAAGTGAACCAGAAGAAATTCATGAATGAGGTGGGTGGTGCAATGCGGGCCTGTGCTGCCTGGAAGATGCGCAGGCCCGGACGGCAACTGACCGATGGCAGTGAAGAACAGGCGGGGGCCTTACTCCCCGCCAGAGGCACGAGCTTCTGCTCTCTGGATGATCATCTCGGCTGTTTCTCCGAACAAGTTGATGACCATGTCTCTCCATAATTGGCCTGTGAGATCCTCCAGCACGCCTCTTTCGAAAGCGTCGCCACCGCTGGCGTGAATCTCCTTTTTCACCTCGGCGGTCTGCAGGCGAAATTCGTTGAGTGCCCGGACGTTTGCGATTTTTTTCGCGAAACCCTCGCGCCTGAGCCAGTCCTGATAGATGCTTTGGATTTCCGTCATCCGAATGTCGTGCGTGACCTTCATCTGCCCCTGGATTTCCGCAGCGGCGAAGTCCACCTCCATCTTGCCTGTCGCCACCAGCGTCTCAAGAGCGTGCTTGAGCAGTTCAAGCTGCTGCCTGACTGTCTCCCGCCTGAGTTTGTTACTGCCCAGTCTTCCGGTGGCCTGGGTGACGGCGTGCGAGAGCAACTCGTCAAATCCGGTTTTGGTGATCGTCAGAGCAGGCGTTAAATTCAAGGGCACAATGGATTGGGGGGCGTCGTTTTTCATGGTGTTGGCGGTTTTGCGTTGAGGTTGGTGCACTGCCTGAAGTTATCAAACAGCGCATAAACGGAGTCTTTAAATGAGGTCTCGGAAAGGCCGCCGAGGTCGTGGTTCAGCTTGCAAATGGCCTTTACGGCCTGGTTGTGGATTTCGAGCGCGAGCATCATGCGCAATGAGCCTTGCTGATGGCGCGCGGACACTTCTGAGGCGTGCAACACATGCCGGAGCAGCGCGTTTCTGGTGAGCAGAAGGTTTTTCCGTTCGGAGCGGCGTTCTGTCATGTCAATCCACCCCCAATAGGAACGCAGCATGCGTGCCTTGATGCGAGGCCACAGAGTCCGGAACAGCCGGACCTGTTCCAGCAATGAAGACATGATGAGTTCGCGGCCTCTGACGCGTCTTTCAGCGGAGGGTGCGAGACGAATCTGGGCACGAATGGCGGCCCTCATGTCTGCATGCGAAGGAAGGAGTGATGGGTAGCCGGAGCTTCGGATGCATCCGAGAATGATGCTGGCCGTGCTGCTTTGGTACGCAAGGGAGTCTGCCTCCGGAAACGAGGTGTGGATTTTGAAGAAGCGGAGGAAGCAGCGCTGCAGAGTCAATGCCTGGCAGCGCCTCCCCAGCGGGGTGGTGAGCACGCGGTTCGGCAGCATGGCGGCGCTGGAAACTGCCTTGAAGGTCTGTGCCAGAAGTTTTGCAGCATCGGGCTTTGGATCCATCTGGAGGAGGGCCGCTGCAGGCGGTATGGCTCCAAAGAGCCGCGTGCATTGCAGCAAGGGAGAGAGGATGGTCTGCAGGCCACTGTGAGCACGCCGCGAGTTACGACGAGAATGTTCTGCCCGGGAGAACCTGATAATCACCCTGGAGTCGAGAAAGGCCAGACGCAGCAGGCTGCTGCTGTGAGCGAGGGCCACGCCCCAGAGCAGGACCTGGTGCAGCCGGGCCTTTACGTGCGCGCCGCTATGGATGTTAGCGTCCAATGAAGGTACCTCCGGTGATCTTGGCGACGGTCAGCAAAAAGGTGGCGTATTCCTTGCCATCGAAATAGTTGCCGAGACCCACGGTGTTTACGGGCACGGTGCGGGTGTGCATCTGCTGCTGGCACAGGTCATAGATGTCCTGCGTCAGGGAGGGTTCGGCGCGTTTTGCCGGCTGCGGTGGCTCCGGCGGTTTCTCCTGCGCCCTCCCAGGGTTGAGAAGCTTTGACAAAAAGCCGCGGCTCCTGGGTGTGACTGGCGGAGGTGGTGGTGGCGTGGGTGCTGGCGCTTGCGCGCCGAGATCAGGTTTGCCATCGGTGAAGAGGATGATGGTGTCGATATTCGGACAGGCGTACGCGACCTGAAGGGCTTTCAATGTGTTGGTGTTTCCTGTGGGCTGGATCGTGTCCAGCCTGTCGCGAAGCTTCGCCCGGTTGTCATGGTCGGGGATGCCAGCCGAGTCTTTCATCTGCAACAGGTCATCGCCTTCGGGATACTTTGTCACGGTATCGTTGAAGGTGATGAGGACACAGGCATTGATGTCCAGATGATCGATCCAAGTCTGCACCAGTTCGCAGGCAGATTTCCAGCGCTCGCCGCGCATGCTGCCTGATTGATCAAAGACAAGGGCCACATTTCTCAGATCTCCTTTTAGTCCCAGGAGTTCTTTTCGGATGTTAGTCTCCCGAGACACGGAGGCTGGCAGGAAGGCGGGCGTTTTGACCGGAGTCGGATTTCTGGCAGGCTGCGAGGTTGCGATCAGGGTGTTCAGCTGTTTTTGAAGAGATTCAGCCAGATTTTTGTACTTCAGGGCCTCGGCCCGGCTCTCATCAGCAGCGGATTTTTCTGCCCTGAGTTTCTCCCGCATTTCATTCATGGCCTCCTCGGTGTGGCGGAACGCGGATTGTTTGCGAAGCTCCTCTGCCAGGGCGGCCTTGGAGTTTTGCGCCTCCGCGAGTTCGTTTTTCAACTGGCTGAGTTTGTCTGAGAGGCTTGTGGATTCACGCTTTGATCTTTCGGATGCGAACGAATAAAAAAGAAAGACCGAGAAAACTGAAAGCATGGCCAGTTCATTGAAGGAAATGAGCATTGCGAAGCTGGACCGTCTTTTGCTCATGGCGTTTCCTCCCGCGCGAGCTCCTTGTCCAACTGGCGTTTGACGAGTTCAACAAACTGCACCAGGACCAGATCGACTTCTTTAACGCTCTTTGCGAACTCCACGGCTTTTGGAGCTGTGGCGGACACGCTGGTGTGAAGTGTGGAGACGGATTTGCCCAGGTTCACCACGCTGCTGTTCAGGCTGTCAACGGCCTTGGTGGTCTCCTGCGATCTTGCGGCAATCTGCGTGAAGTTTTCCAGCGTTTTTTGGAGGGTGATGGCAAGCGCTCCAGCAACCGGGATAAAATTCGAACTCTCCATCGCATTGCGCAGTTTTTCAAAAAAGGCCTCAAGCTTCTTTGCGTCGAGCGCGACGTTTACCTCCAATGACTGGGCATGAGATTTCAGGCCCATCATGCAGGTCAAGCTGAGCACGATGTTGGTCAAAGCGATCCCGCCCATGTGAAGGACATGCTCAGGTTTTTCGAGGATCGTCTGATCGCTGGCGCTGCGCCAGAGAAGTCCGCCCAAGGCGGTTATGGTGCATAAGTAGCCCAGGAAGTAGACCTGGTCCGCGAGCAGATGAAATTTTTCCGCACTGCCTGCGCATAAGTTCCAACCACAACCCACATAGACAAGAATCACCAGCGCCGGAAGTAACAAGGACAAGAAAGTCGAGTCTATCCATGTGCAGATGGCCACGGTGAGAACCGCAATTCCACTGAATAGAATGGAAAGACCGGTCATGGTGGTTGGTTAGATTGTTTCGAACCTATTGCTCCGACGCTGACGAACCTTTTAACGTCCAGGAAGCTTTGGATCTTTGAGTGAAAGCCTCGCGCTCGGACACCCTGGAGTTGTGAGAATTCGTCTCGTTAACTGGTGGGCGGAGAAGCTTTCTTAAGCTTCTGCTTTCTGGACCAAGATGGGGTGTGCTGCATTTCAGGGACTTGGTGCGGAACTCGTGGTCTACACCCATGCCGATGGTCAAGTTAGGTGTGCGAACCTAAGCCATGGCCAGCCTTCTCACTTTTTATTTTTTTACATCGGTCTGTGCCATGGACCCAACGACAGGCTCGGTGAGATGAAAACGGGAGCCGCTGCGTTTTTGAGAGATGATGAACCGCATGCGATGGCTTGTTCTGGGCGGGCTTGTGCGGGGAAGAGGGATGGCACGCTGAGATTTCCGGAACCGGCTAATGCCGGTACTACACTGCGAAGAGGCTGGCGCAGTGGCGGAGTGGCTCGTGACTTGGTGCTTTGAGCTGGAAAGGGTGCGCCGTGATCGAGGACGAGTTCGAGTAGGAGGACGAGGACGAGATGTGCGGAGAGATGGAAGGTGCGTGGCGATGAGGAGCCGGAAAGGGAGGAAGAGGAGGACGAGAACGAAGAGGAGGATGATTTTGGGGAGACTACCAATGCGGAGGGATCATTTGGAGGGGGAGGGATTGGCGAGGGCTTTTTGGTGGTCTTTGAGGAGTTTTTGGGCGAGGGCCATCTGGACGGGGGTGAGTTCTTTTTTGAGGGTCTGGAGGCCGTTGGCGAGGGCGGCTTTGTCTTTGGCGGTTTCCTTTTCTTTGCCGGTGGGGTTGCTGGCGAGGATGAGGTACCACTTGAAGGCGGCGACGGGGTCGCGGGTGGTGTAGCTGCCGTTTTGGAGGAACTGGGCGAGGGTGAGCTGGGCTTTGCGGTGGCCGCTGGCGGCGGCTTTTTGGAGCCAGTCCATGCCGGTGTCGGGGTCCTGTGTGGTGCCGCTGCCTTCGAAGTAGCATTTGCTGAGGTGATACTGGCCGGCGGGGTCGCGGTTGAGGGCGGCTTTGTGAAACCAGGTGGCGGCGGTGGAGGGGCTCTTGAGGACGCCGAGGCCGTTGAGGTAGCAGAGGCCGAGGGCGTCCTGCGCGGGGGCGTATTCGTTTTCAGCGGCTTTGCGGCACCAGCGGGCGGCTTCGGCTTCGTTTTTGGCGATGCCGCTGCCGCTGCGGCAGGCGAGGCTGAGGGCGTACTGGGCGGCGGGGAAGTCCTGCTCCGCGGCTTTGCGGTACCAGCGGACGGCCTCGGCGGGGTCTTTCGGAAGGCCGTTTCCTTCGGTGTGGTAGTAGCCGAGTTCGTACTGGGCGATGGCGGAGTCCTGCCCGGCGGCTTTGCTCATCCATTTGACGGCTTCGACGGGGTCTTTTTTGACGCCGCTGCCTTTGTAGAGGGCGCGGGAGAGCTCGATCTGGGCCTTGGCATTTCCGTGGGTGGCGGACTGGCGCCACCAGCGGACGCCGGCGGCGGGGTCCCGCTGAACGCCTTCGCCGTAGAAGTAGGCGTGGCCGAGGAAGAGCTCGGCGCCGGAGTCTCCCTGCGCGGCGGCTTTGCGGTACCAGGTGAGGGCGGCGGCGGGATCTGGCTCGGTGCCGATGCCGTAGGTGAAAGCGCTGCCGAGCCAGACCTGGCCGGTGGAATCGCCCTGAGTGGCGGCTTTGCGCCACCAGCGGAGGGCGGTGTCGTGGTCCGGGGGGATGCCGGTGCCGTTGTAGCAGCAGATGCCGAGGAGGACCTGGGCGGGGGCGTGGCCGTGGTCTGCTGCGGTGGTGAAGAGGCGGACGGCTTCGGCGGGGTCTTTTTCCACGCCGATGCCGTCCTGGTAAAAGCGGCCGAGCTCGGTCTGGGCGACGGGGTCGCCTTTGTCTGCGGCTTCGGCGAGCCAGCGGGCGGTGTCTTCGGAGTCCTGCTGATCGACCTGGCCCTGATAGTAGGTTTTGCGGAACCAGAGGATGCCCTGGGGGAGGTCTCTGGGGGTGAGGGTGCCGAGGATGCAGGCGCGGGAGAGGGCGAGCTGGGCGGCGGGTTCTCCCTGGTCTGCGGCTTTGCGGTACCACTGGAGGGCGGCGGTGGCGTCTTTCGCCGTGCCGGTGCCGGCTTCACAGGCCTGGGCGAGCTGGAGCTGGGCTTTGGGGTGTTTCTGTTCGGCGGCGAGCTGGAGCCACTTGACGGCGGCGGCGGGGTCGGCCTCCACGCCGGTGCCGTCCCGGTAGCAGAGGGCGAGGTGGTACTGGGCCTCGGGGTCTTTCTGGGCGGCGGCTTTGGTGAACCAGAAGATGGCGGCGGGGGCGTTTTTTTCGATGCCGATGCCGCGCAGGTAGTGGAGGCCGAGGCGGTACTGGGACCTGGCTTCTCCTTTGTCGGCGGCGGGGCGGAGCTTCTTGACGGTGGCGATGGCGGCGGGGTCGGCGGCGGGATCGGGAAGGGGGCCTGCTGAGGAGGAGGCGGGTGTGAGTGCGGCGGCGGAGATGGCGGGAGCGCCGGAGGGGGAGGTGGGGGCGGTAGAGCCGGAGCCGGTGCCAGTGGCGGAGGGGGCGGCGGTGGTCGTGGCGGCGGCGAGTTCGGATCTGGCATCGGCATCGCCCTGGGCGGCGGCTTTGCGATACCAGTCCTGCGCGGTGGCGGCGTCCGGGGCGAAGAACTTGCCCATGGCAAACTGGGCGGCGGGGAGGTCCTGCCCGGCGGCGCGGCGTACCCAGCGCTCGGCGGCGGCATCGTCCTTGCGGGTGCCGATGCCCTGCAGGTAGGCGTGGCCGAGCTCGAGCTGGGCTGGTGCGTAGCCCTGCTGGGCGGCGCGGGAGAAGAACTTGAAGGCGGCGTGGTTGTCCTTGGGCAGGAGGGTGCCTTCGACGCAGGCGCGGCCAAGCGCGAGGAGGGAGTGGGGATGGCCCTGCGCGCCTGCTTTTTGATACCAGGATATGGCATCGGCGGCGTCTCTGGCAAAATGGCGGCCCATGGCGTCCTGCGCGGGGGCGTGGCCCTGCGCGGCGGCCTTGAGGGTCCACTTTTCGGAGGCGGCGCTGTCCTGTGGTACGCCGATGCCGCGGAAGTAGGCGCCGGCGAGCTCGGACTGCGCGGAGGCGAGGCCCTGCTCGGCGGCTTTGCGGGTCCACTGCACAGCGGTGGCGGCGTTTTTTTCCACGCCGGTGCCGTGCAGGTAGCAGACGCCGAGCATGGCCTGGGCGGTGGCATCGCCCTGGTCTGCGGCTTTCTGGTACCACTTGATGGCGGCGGGGAGGTCTTTCGCGGTGCCGCGGCCGTCGAAGAAGGCGTGGGCGAGCTCGCACTGGGCGGGTGGGCTGCCCAGGTCTGCGGCGGTGCGCAGCCACTGGACGGCGTCTGCCTGGTCCTGGCGGAGATCGGCCATCTGCGTGGGGTCGGCGCCCTGGGAGGAGTCGGAGGTGTGGGCGGCGGCCTTGCGATACCAGGCGATGGCCTGCGGGGTGTCCTGCGTCATGCCGGTGCCTTCAAAGCTGGCGCGGGCGAGGGCAAACTGGGCGCCGGGGTGGCCCTGCTCGGCGGCAGTGCGCAGCCACTGGACGGCGGTGGCGGCATCCTGCGGGACGCCGGTGCCGGTGAGGTAGGCGCGGCCGATCTCGTAACGGGCGTGGTCTTCCTCCAGGGCTGCGGCTTTGTGAAACCAGTAGAGGGCTTCCCTGGCATCCTGCAGGAGGCCCTGGCCGCGGGAGTAGCAGCGGCCGAGGCAGTACTGGGCGTAGGGGAGGCCCTGCTGGGCGGCTTTGCGGTACCACCGGGCCGCGGCGGCGGGATCTTTGGCGAGGCCGACGCCCTGGAGGCAGGCGCTGCCGAGGGAGAGCTGGGCGATGGGGTTTCCCTGGGTGGCGGCTTTTTCAAACCAGAGGGCGGCTTCGGCATCGTCCTTGGCCACGCCGGTGCCGCGAAAGAGGGCGGTGGCGAGGGCGAGCTGGGCCTCCACGTGGCCCTGCTCGGCGGCTTTGCGATACCAGAGGGCGGCCTCGGCGGTGTCTGTGGGCAGGCCGCCGCCGGGGGAGAGGCTGACGGCAAAGGTGTACTGGGTGGTGGGATCTCCCTGCGCGGCGGCCTTCTGGTACCAGTGCAGGGAGGCGCGGTAGTCCTGCTCCACGCCGAGGCCGAGGGCGTAGATGTTTCCAAGGGCTAGCTGGGCGACGTCGTCTCCCGTCTCGGCGGCTTTGAGAAACCACTTGAGGCCTTCCTCTTCGTCCCGGGGCATGCCGGCGCCCTGGTAGCAGGCGCGGCCGAGCTGGGTCTGGGCCATGAGATCGCCCTGCTCGGCGGCATTGCGGAAGTCCTGCAGGGCGGCTTTGGCCTCGGGGGCGGCGGGGGTGTCGTCTTCGTCGGAGTTTTTGGCGGCTTCAAAGAACCAGTGGAGGGCATCGAAGGTGCTCTGGGGCAGGCCGGTGCCGGTGAAATAGCCGTGGCTGAGGGCGAACTGCGCGGTGGCGCTGCCCTGCTCGGCGGCTTTGCGATACCAGCCGATGGCAGCGGCGGCATCCTGCGGGACGCCGGTGCCGGAGGTGCAGGCGCGGGCGAGCTCGAGCTGGGCGAAGACGGCGCCATTCTGCGCCTCCACATGCAGGCACTCGGCGGCGGGCGTGGCCCCGGCGGCACCGGCTTTGCGGAACCAGCGCAGGGCCTCGCCGCTGTTCTGCTGGCGGTCTTCCTTGCCGCTGAAGTAGAGGTAACCAAGGGCGATCTGGGCCGGGACGACGCCTTTTTCCGCGGCTTCGAGGAACCAGTAAATGGCGGCTTTTTTGTCCTTGGGCGTGCCTTCGCCAAGGGCGGAGGCGCGGGCGAGGGAGTACTGTGCGAGAGTGTCGTCTTGATTGGCGGCACGGCGCAGCCAGGGGATGGCCTGGGCGGGGTCCTGGGGCACGCCGCCTTTTCCCTGGAGGTAGCGCAGGGCGAGCTGGCGCTGGGCGGTGGCGTCTCCCTTCTCTGCGAGGGCCTGGAGGGCGGCCAGCGGGGCGGTGTCTGGCGCTGTGCCGGGAAGGCTGCTGAGCAGCGGGGGCGGCGGCAGGGGCGTGAGGAGCAGGCTCCGCCTCGGCTGCGCCGAAAGGGGGACCGGGGCGGCTGGAGTGGGGACGGGGGTGGCGGAGGTGGTGGGCCGGACCTCGGTGGGCGGAGAGAGGCTGCTGCCCGGTGCCGCCGGCGGCGCGACCACAGCGGGCCGGACGAGATCGGTGAGCGGGGAGCTGGGCAGCTCCAGCGGCTTGGGGATGGGACCGTTGTCCGGGACAAAGGGATTTGCCCTCTGCGCCGTGGCCGTGCTCGTGGTGGTGGCGAGGAGGAGAAGCAGCAGCAGCGCCGTCTTTGTGCGCTGACTGCGGGGCTGCGGAGCCGTGATGCTGATGGCGCTTGAGAGGCTGGCCGCCGAGGAGGTGGCGGGATGGGCTTTTTCCCTATTTTTGCGTCGATGGTGGTGCGCAGCAGAAGGAACCAGCGAGGCTAGGTGGAAGTGCATAAAACCAGGGAGCAGCAGCGAAGCATGTAGGAAACGCGCCGCCAAGCCTGGAGTTTCAGGGGAGGGGGAATTTGGGAAGGATGAAGGGTGACGATGAAGGGTGGAGGGGGTGCGCTGGCGTTCGGTGGAGGGTTGGGAAAGGGTGTTAAATGGCTATTATTGGATATTGAATGGAGAAGGAGGCACCGTTGCTAGCGCTGGCTGCTGCGGTGCTGAGCGTGATGGATGATGTGGAGCGAACCACGCTGGCCGAGGTCGCTTGCCTGTTATTTTCAAATAGCAGGCGGCGCTCCCGCCTTGCCACTGGGGCCGCTGCGCTCGCCGGTCAAAATGACAATCTTTTCGAGAACTGGTCTAGCTGGAAGGGTGGGAGCAGTCTGGGCGTGCATCCAACCCAAGAAGAAAGGAGCTTGGTGAGTGTAGGTTCTCAGTGATGAACATTCGATCTCTCTGCGCGCTGTTTTTTGGGATGCTGGCATGTGGGCGGGCGCAGGACTACACGCCGCCGGTGGACACGTTTAAACAGGTGAAAAACGTGGAGGTGCATGATGCGCTGGTGCGGCTGGAGGTGGTGAGGGAGGGGGATTTGGCGCGGGCGGAGGTGCGGGGGGATGTGCGGATGGTGCTGGCCAGGGTGGCGGATGGCACGCAGCCCGTGGATGGGCAGGTGTACTGGATCCGCAAACTGATCGAGATGGCGACGGCGATGGGGGACGCTGCCATGGTGCCTTCGCTGGTGGCATTGGCAGGACATGAGGACAAGAGCATCCGCGACTCGGTGGCCGCTGTGCAGCGGCTGGCCAGGGAACCCTCGCCGGAGGTGCTGCTGGCGCTGGTGAAGGCGGCGGAGGCGCGGCTGCCGAAGGATCTGGCGGACAAGCAGGCTGCGCAGCTGAGATTTCTTGAGTTCACCTCGCGCATCACGACGTTTTGCGCCTTCACGGCGGTGGAGAAACGGGGGGCGGCGCGGGAGGCGGTGGAGCGTTTTTTAAAGCGCTATGATGATGGCACGGTGCGTGATTTTTATGAACAGCGGCTGCATGAGAAGCTGGCGCAGGAATTTCCCCTGCGGGTGACGAAGGAGCCGCTGGAGCTGCGTGTGGACGCCGCGCAGTGGCCGGGCGTTTCGGTGGTGGTGCGGAATCCGACGGCGGACAAGGTGCGGATCTGGGAGCCGGGCACGAGCTGGGGCTGGCGGGAGTTTGCCTTCACGCTGACTTTGGCGAACGGGGAGAAGGTGACGATCCAACACGCCGCTGGAAGAAGCTTTAAAAGGAACGGACCGTTTTTTGATGAGATCGGTGCTGAACGTGAACGGACCTATGAGTTTGATCTGAGCGACGGCTGGTGGCAGCTGAGCGCGAAGCTGGATGCGCTGGGGCAGGATGCTGCTTTGACCGTGCAGCTGAATATCGAGGAGACGGATGCTTCTTTCGAGAAAAGCATTCATGCAGGGAAGTGCGAGTCGAAGGCGGTGGTGCTGAAGAAAGGGACGGTGCTGTCGGGGATACGGATGTGGCATGAGAGGCGCAGTGAAGCTGCGGACGGAGGCACTCCTAGAGCCGAAAAATAATGCGGGTGGCTGCAAGGGCATGATTGCCAGTGCATCGGGGATGAACGGCTTAGGCATCTGGCTGCTGCATCCATTCTATTTTTTTGCCTCGGTGGCGGTGTGGATGTAAAGGCTGCGGCAGGCCGAGGCCTTTTTGAGAAGGCTGAGGCGAAGGCTGCTCCTCCACTTCCAACCTATTTGTGTGCCATGTCCATTCCCAGTCCACATCCCAAACTGATGGTGATCGGCGATTCGCTCGCCCAAGGCTGCCGCTCGCTGAGCGTCGATGCCACGCTGTGCTCCCAGAGCTGGTCCGCCCGCGTGGCGGCGCAGCAGAACTGGGCGTTTCAGACGCCGCGGCATCCGCGGCCGGTGCTGTTTGATCTGGAGCGTGAGATCCGCCGGCTGAATCCGGTGAACGCCGCAGCGAGCGACTTCAACCTGGGGGGCTTCGTGGGGCGCTATCTGGAGAACATCAAGGGGTGGGAGCAGGACGGCCCTGCGGCTGAGGAGTGCTTTGACAACCTGGCCCTGGCGGGTGCGGCGGTGGGGGACCTCTACCAGCGCACGGCCACTTCGAGCCACAAGTTCATCGAGGACACGCTGCAGGGCGATCTGATGAAGGGGCTGCAGATTTCCAAGCTGGGCGACCTGCACATCTCGGTGAACGGGCGCTATGTGCTGAATCCGGCGAAGAAGGCGGAGCATGCGGACAAGTCCATGCTGGACTGGGTGGAGGCGCGGCTGCCGGAGAATCTGTTTGTGCAGATCGGGCATAACCACGGTTTGTTTGAAGTGGGGTTCAGCGCCTCGATTTCAAATCCGAATGATCCGGTGGATTCCATCACGCAAAAAGGGGGGAACTTTGAACCGTACTGGACGCAGTGGCAGAAGGTGGCGGAGCGCCTGGCCAGGCTGCCGGCGGACGTGAAGCAGATCGTGGTGGTGCAGATGGGCAAGGTGGGCGCGGTGGGCAATCTGATGCCGGCCTCCGACGAGCGAAAGAACGGCTATGCGCCGGCCTACGAGCCGACGTTTTCCACGCACCCGCGCCTGCTGGGCACGCAGCTGGCCCCGATCGACGAGGCGGTGGTGAAGGTGAACGGCATGATCAAGGACCTGCTCTTCAAGGCGGCCAAGGCCGCGGGCACCGACCAGCGGCTGGTGATCGTGAACGCGTACCAGCTGCTGGAGGATGCGGACTACAAAAACAGCCGGCAGGTGTCGCGGCGGATCCGGATCGACAGCGATGCGACGATCGACAACCGCTATCTTGACGGCAGCCTGCAGTTTGGCTGGCCGCTGCCGAAGGAGAAGCTGGCGCGCGGCGGCTTCTTCAGCGTGGACGGAATGCACCCCAGCGGCGTGGGCTACGCGGTGCTGGCCTCCGGCGTGATGGACGCGCTCAAGATTCAGCATGACCGTGCGGCGCTGCTGGAGCAGGCGTACCAGGAGGACAGGCTGCTCTCGGATTACCCGGCGGAGCTCGACATGGTGGTGGGGCTGCTGGCCATTCTGCGCAAGGCGATGAATGTGGGGCACTTTGACCACAGCCCGATGGGAGACCTTTCGGAAAGCATGCACTTCGCGGACCTGCTGCGGGTGCTGAAGACGGTGTTTGTGCGAAAGTGAGGGCGCTGTGTGCTGATGGGGCGAGGGGCCGTGCTGTGGTGTGATGGGATGTGCTGCGCGCGGCCATTTTCTACCACACAAGGAGCTGCGCCCCGCACATGGGGGCGCTGCTTTTTATGGATGATTGCGCCATCGACTGACGCGAATGGAATGCCTGTGACGTTTGAAGGCGGGAGGCATGGAGCGTGCGGAACGCATGGCTGCTGCGGAGTGGCGTGAAGACGCTGCTGGTGAACGCGGTGTGGGAAGAAGGCGATGGGTTTGCTTTCCTGGCTGCAGGTTCACGTTCCCAGGGTAGCCTCGCCGAGGGTCGGCAACCCTGGGCTGTGTTTCGGAAGGCCGCTGGCCTTCAAGGCAAGGGCGTCAGTTTATTATGCCACGATCCGTTGAAAACAGGTCTGCTGGGACGGCGTCGTAAGCAACAGCGCAGCCGCGAGCGCGGAGCGTTTTGGAACCGGAGCTTAGCGGAGGTGGACAATCGAAGGTTGCCCGAAGGGCGAGCAGAGGGAGGCCATGCGCCGGACCTCCGGCGCTTTCGGAAGTCTCGTGGTCTGCGCAAAGCTCCAGAGGACTGGAGCACTCCAGAACGCTGGCGCGCCCGCGTCTGCGCAGCGGCTTTTGTCCTTGCAGCCTCACTGAAAACAGACTCGTTTTCAACTGTCTGCGGTATTATGCGAGCAGCCATAGGTGACGGGTTGCGTGGTGGAAAGTCGCGCTTGCGTGGAGTCTTTGCGGGCGGCTTGTTGGAACGCTGACTGACCATGGCTCTTTACGACACACCCATCACGACGCTGGAGGACGCGAAACGGTATTTTCAGGCGATGGGCTGCTCGGGGTTTCACATGTGCCGGGAGTATCCGGCGCGGTATGAGGAGTTCCGCGGGCTGAATGTTTCCAGAGACCTGCAGCGGCAGTGGGCCGAGGAGTCGGTCTCAGGCACGCTGGCGGAGCTGAGGAGCGGGACGCTGGACCGGCAGCGCCTGTGGGCGGTTCATTCCAGAATGACCGACATTGTGAAGGGATGGGGGATGACGCCGTTTTTGGAGGAGGTGCATGAGGTGACCTGCGTGATCGAGTCCGCGATGCCGCAGCGGGATCGCATGCTGGTGGCGGAGACGATTGTGGGCAGGCAGGACCTGTCCGTGCGGCCGGGCTACATTTTTCAAAGCCTGGACGCAGGCAACGAGCCACTGGCCCGGAAGTTCGCCGCGCAGGCGCGCCGCCTGGTGGATCAGCCGTTCCCGAAGGAGAATCCGGAGCCGCTCTACCCAGGGGAAGATCTGGAGCAGCGGCGGCAGTGTCTGCTTGCCAATCTGGCGGCTACGGAGAGGGCGTGTGGGATCGAGTGAGAGGGGATGGGGACGAGGAGCGCTGCTACATGGCTCCCTCCGGGAGCGGGGGCGTTTCGTTTTTGGCCGGGGACGCTGTGTGACCTGCGGATGGTATTAGATCATACCACGATTTCTTGAGCTTGGAATGCTTGCGCTGTTTTGAGCCTCTGGTTTCGATCAGATGACGGACTTCACCAGACCGGTGATCCGGTCCAGCGCGGCTTCCATGATGGTGGGGAGGAGGTGGCAGAGCGCCCAGAGGATGACTGCGATGGCGATGACGGTGAGGAGCAGACCGCCGCCGGAAATCAGCAGGCCGATGCCCATGCCGAGGACAATGATCTCCGCGATCATGGTGCCGAAGCGCGGGGGCACGCTGGAGGTGAGGCGCTGCTTGAACTCCGCCGCCTTGGCGGGCGAGGAGCGGATGGCATTGCCGATGGAGACGGCAATTTTGGAGCTGGAGACTTTGTTGATCACGTTTTTCAGCGCATCGGCGCTGCCACTGGCCACGGCCTTGGCGGCATCGATGGTTTCTTTGCGGCTGACCATGAGGAAGTGATCGAGCTGAGTTTTCAAATTCGACGCCATGGTGTGTGGGTGGTGTGGAGGGTGTGATGAAGTGAAGCCTGCGCGGAAGTGCGCCGGCTGGGTGATATTTTTAGGCAGTAGCGCCGGGCATTGCAAGACGATTTGCCTGCGTGATCTTGAGGCCTCAACCGCGGCCGGTGGGCGCAGGGCTGGCTTTGATGCTCAGAACTTGGGCGCTGAGTTTTTCGGCGGTGGCCTGGAGCTGGACGGTCATGGCGGCGTCGAAGGAGGGGGCGGTGTCGCTCTTGGGAACTTCGGCGGTGAACTCGATGATGACTTTCACGGGGCCGCCGGGGCGGTGCGCGGCATCGGGGGGCAGAACGTGCTTGAGTTCGTAATGGATGGCAAAACGCTCCACGGGGAAGTCTTTGCGGTCTTTGAGGGCGGTCTTGAGATAGTCGGTGGCGGTGGCGTCGAGCACGGAGGCGATGCTGGTCTGGCGGAGGGGTTGGTCGCTGAGCTCGATGAGCAGCATGTCGCGGGTGGAGAATCGGCCACCGTAGTGGAGGAGGACGAGGCGGTGGGATGCCTGTGCCTGCGCTGGCAGCCACAGGGCCTCAAGGCTGCGGTGATTATAACCGGGGAAGTGGACGTCGCTTTCATCTTCCTCGCCGGGGGGGATGCGGCCGAGGACGCGTCTGCTTTTGAGGGAGACGATGATGTTCTGGGTGGTGCAGGGGTCCAGCGCGGCGTGCTGGGCGCCTTCATGGCTGGCGGGGGCGTCCGTTGCTGCGGGGTTGAAGTGACCCGTGGTGACGAGGTAGGGAAAGGCGGCGGGCGGGGTGCCTTTGAGGCGTGAGGTGAAGAGCACGGCGAGGTCGCCATCGGCGCTGAGGGTGTCTTCGATGATCCATGCGACTTCGGTGCCTGCCCTGAGCCTGGCGTTGACGGACTCGGGTGTGTCGTCCGCGCGTGAGGTGAGGGGGAGATGGCCCGAGAGAAGAAGCAGGGCGAGCAGGGAGAGGCGGCGAAGGGTGTTCACTGCGGGGATGGCTAGCCGAATGGCGGGCGGCGTCAATGGCTGTGGCGGGAGCGGGTGTTTTGGAAGAGGTGGAGGAGGTGGAAGAGGTGAGGATACGGCGGAGGCTGGACCTTGCGAACGTCCTCGCATTCGGGTGGTTTGGGGGTACGACAGACACTCTTTGTATGAGTGGAGTTGTCCTGATTCTGGGCTGAGATTGAACTCAAGCTTGGAACTCAGACTGGGTGGTGACGGCCAACCAGTCTGAGCGCGTGTGGGACAGACCGGGGGCACTCTTGATCCTTTGAGATCGTCAGGCAGCCAGTCGCTCGCACGCCAGGACAAGCTCGAACTCGAACAGTTGACTGAGCCTGCCACAGGCCATGCCTGCAGCGGAAGCTCGCATCACAAGGAAGAAGTCGAACACTCAAACTCATCCTATCCATGAACACCCATTCTACCTCTGCTGCTGAGGTTGTCTATGTTGGCGTCGATGTCTGCGCCGAATGGCTCGACATTCACGGCATTCCACACAAAAAGAAGGCCTTCAGGCTGGCCAACACCACCGCCGGCCACCGCAAGCTCATCACCATGCTGCCGCCCGGCGCACACGTCATCCTTGAGGCCACCGGCGGCTACGAGCAGGCCCTCTGGCTGGCCCTGCTGCGCGCAGGCAAAACCGTGAGCAAACTCAACCCCGCCCGCGTGCGTCACTTCGCCAAGGCCAGCATGAAGCTGGCGAAGACCGACGCCATCGACGCCGCCGTGCTCGCCGCCTTCGGTGCCGCGCTCAAGCCGCAGCCCGACACCCTGCCTCCTGACTGGGAACTCGAACTTTCCAGCCTGGTCGGCCGCCGCGAGCAGCTGGTCACCGCACGCGCCATCCAAAAGACCCAGCTTTTGCAGCTGAGCCACCCGCAGCTCATCACACAGGCCAAGGTCCTGATTAAGGCTCTGAGCAGGCAGATCGCGCAGCTCGACAAGCTCATCAAGACCGCACTGGACCATCAGGACGCACGGGAGAAGGCCGCGCGCCTCCAGCAGATGAACGGCATTGCCCAGGTGGCCGCAGCCACACTGATGGCCGAACTGCCCGAACTCGGCAGCCTCGACGACTCACGCATCGCCTCCCTTGCAGGGCTCGCCCCACACCCCTACGACAGTGGTCCCATGCGAGGCCAGCGTCACATCCAGGGTGGACGCAAAAAGGTGCGCCGCGTGCTCTACATGGCCGCAGTGCGCTGCCTGAGCATCAACCCCATCCTCAAAACCTTTTACCAAGGCCTGCTCAAACGCGGCAAACCCTTCAAAGTCGCCATCACCGCAGTCATGCGCAAAATGCTCTGCGTCCTCAACCGCTTGATCGCAGATCCAACATTCCAGCTTGCCAACTGACACAGTTGCTGTCTGTCGATCAGCGTGTGGCAGACACACTGAGCATGCGCCATTGCTTTAGCTTGTGGCTTGGCGATGGTGGTGGATCATTCGCTGACGAGGCACCCTGAGTGAGCGCTGATCGACAGGCAGGAGTGCCTGTCGTACTTCCTCTTCGGCTACGCCTCGCTATGGCGCTTCATGCAGGGATGTAGGATGGATGTGGTGACGGCTCGCCCGTCCATGGCATGCAATACGATGCGATGCGATGCGATGCCATGTCATGTCATGCCATGCCATGCGGATCCCGCGCGCTCCATCTTGTGAATGCTTTCCTCCTTCACTCCACCTGCCGGGAGTACTGGCCGCGGGCGTGCTGTTCGAGGAAGGGGATGACGGTGTCGGTCTTGATGGCGAAGGTGAACTGGGCGAGCTTGGGGTCCACGGCGCCGAAGCCGAAGGTGAGAATGCCCACGACGTTGCCCTCGGTGCTGATGACGGGGCCGCCGCTGTTGCCGGGATTGGCGCGGATGTCGAGCTGGAGGACTTCGCAGTCGTGGAAGACCCGGTTGGTGGAGCTGATGCTGCCTTTCACATAGGTGGCGCTCAGCTCGATGAACTGGGGGTAACCGACCATGATGACTTCCTCGAGCTCGCGGCACTGGGCGGAGATGCCGATGGGGAGGACGGCGTGGTCCTCCGGCAGCTGGACCCGGAGAAGGGCCACGTCTGGCACGGCCTGCTTGGCGATGAGGGTGGCGTCATAGATGGTGTTGTCGGCTTCGAGCTGGACGGCGAAGTGGGTGGAACCATCGACGACGTGGTTGTTGGTGAGGACGAGGCCGGGGCCGATGATGAAGCCGGTGCCGTGGCCTTCGACGCCTTTTTCGGAGCCGGTGGCGACTTTGACGACGGCTTTTTTCCATTCGGCGGCTTTGTCGGCCAGGGTTTCCACGCCGGCGCCGGGGCTGCTTTTTCCGAAGCGGAAGAAGCCCCGCAATGCCGGGGGGACGATGCTGCGGTCCTGATCCGGAGGGTAGGTGAGGGCGAGGGCGCGGCCGGCTGCGGCGTCGTCCCAGCCTTGCTGGAGGAGCTTGAGTTCGGTGTTCTTGAGCTGGGTGTCCGCCTTGATGCCGAGGGCGCTGAGCACTTCCGTGAGGCGCTTGCCGATGTCTTTTTCAGCGACGGCGAAGGTGCGGTAGTAGGGCATGGCCTCCTGGGCCATGCGGTGGCCGACGGCGTACCATTCGCCGAGGGGATCTGGCGTGGCGCCGGGGGTGCTGGCGAGCAGGGTGGAGGGCGTGGTGGCGGCGGCTGTGGGGAGGGTGGGGGTGCGTGCGGAAGGGGGAGGTGCGTAGGGATTGCGCGGGACCCGCGCGGACTCCAGGGCGTGCACGCTGGCGGGCGGCTGGAGGTGGATGAGTAGCGCGAGGGCCAGAAGGATGGCGGAGGCGAGGGCTCGGCTGGCGTGGTGAAAGGCGGTGGGCATGGGGCTGGGGCGTGAGGTGGTGGCTTGTCTTCCTGCGGCTTCTGCTTTTCCTCCCTTGGTTCGGAGCTCTGAGGGCAGGGGGGCAGGAGGTGAAGGTGGCGTGTGCGTTAGAGTGCCGGGCGGATCTGCAGGAGGACGAACTGCTGCTGCCTGGGCTGTGAAGGGTCCTGGGCCTGGCCGGTGGGGATGTATTCCACGGGGAAGTCCACATTGTAGTCCACGGTGTATTTGGGCAGAGTGAGGCGTGTGACGGTGAGCTTGGTGGACTCGACCTTGTCTTTGAGCACGGCTTTGATGCGGGTGGCTGCGAGGACATCGGGCAGGCCGTCGAGCAACTGCCAGTCGAACTTGCCGAGGAGTTTTTTGAGGCCCTCGATCTCCTGCTCGTTGAGGAGGGTGTGCCTGGCGGGGTCTGAGATGACGTAGAAGACGATGTCCACGGCGGTGAGCTGCGAGCGGTCATTGAAGGCGCAGATCATGGCGCCGGAGGTCTCGCTGCTGCTCTGGCCGATCTGCCAGAGCATGGGCGTGGCATCGCGATACTGGGGGAGCTCGATGAGGCCGGGGAGGTCCGGGGTGATGGGGACGGGCAGGGTGCCGCCGGTCTTGGCGACGTTGACGGCATCGCCGACGAAGGCGTCGAAGTTTTCCTGGGTGGCGAGGTAGCGGGCGGCGGTGCTGGCGTAGTTGAAGGCGAGGTTGTCCTGGCGGACTTTGTTGGCGGCGGCGAGCTGGGCCATGCTGGCGCGGATTTTATCCTCCTCGGCTTTGTCGGCGGCGGCCTTGGCCATGCGGGCCTGCTCCATGGCCTTGGCGTTGGCATCGTGCGCAGCGCGGTCCACCCAGGCGCCTCTGATGCGGACGTAGCCTTTCTCATAGCGGTCCACCTCTGCCTGGATGGCATTGACGGCGGCCTTGGCGGAGGCGGCCATGCCGGGGGACTGCCTGGCGGCGGCATTGAGCTGGGCCTGGATGCCTTTGCAAAACTCCACGTGCTTGTCCGTGGTGAAGTCGGCCTCAAACAGCGCGCCAAAATTGATCTCGCTGACGAAGAGATCGCGCGCGAGGAAGATGGGCTTTTCCTGGCCGACATCGTACTCCAGGTAGGTGGGGCCGGGAGTGGAGGAGATGAAAAGCATGCCGCCGTAATGCACGGGCTGGTCGCTGGGGACTTTTTTGTAGATGACAAATCCGTGCGCGAAGCGAGACGAAGCGGGAGCTGCATGAGAGGCGCCCGGAAGCAGGCAGATTAAGAAAAGAGCCAGCAGGGAGGGGAGGCACGCGCGCATGCGCGGTATGTAGGTAGCGGGGATTTTTTGTCTAGAGGAGATTGGCGGCTTGGGAATGATGAATGAGGGCGCGCATAACGGCGTATGGGGGGCGAATCGATGGGAATGAAACGAAGCGGATGGGTTATATTTAAGAAAAAAAGTTAGATTGTCTAATCTTTGCAATTGGCTAAAAAAGCAGTCTATGGCTTATGATGAGAGAGCATGTTTCTAAAAATAGGATTGCATATCGAGGGAGAAAACAGGAAAAGTGCGCCGTCATGCCTACCCAAGCTGAAATCGAGACGGTTCAAAACTTCCTGAACAACATTCCCTCCTTTAAGACAGAGGTGTACAAGCCAGCTAATTTGAAGGAGCTGGTGGCGATCATGAAAAATAGCAAGACCGCTGCGCCAGTGCGTGCGGTGGGCACGAAATACTCGCTGAACTCCAACTTCGTGGTGGGTGGTGCGACGAAAAATCAAGGCTCAATCATCAACACGGATGGCCTCAACAAGGTGCTGAACGACAACTATCCGGGAGCGAGCCCGGGAAAAACGCTGCTGTATGTGGAGGCGGGCATCAAGATCAGGCACCTCCTGGAATACCTGCACAAGAAAAAGCTGGCACTGCCCACCATGGGCGCGGGAGGGGCGCAGTCACTGGCTGGCGCGCTCTCCACCGCAACACACGGGGGGGATTTGAATGAGAGCGTTTTGGGCGACCACGTGAAGGCCTTTCATCTGGTGAAGGCAAACGGCGAGGAGAGCTGGGTGGTGCCGGTGAGCAACAAGGTGCCCATGCCCCGCAAGGGCAAGGATTGGCCGACGTCAGATGACGGCATTTTTCGTGCGCTGCAGACTTCCGTGGGGCGGCTGGGGATCATCTATGCCGTGGTGCTGGAGGTGGAGCCTGCCTACCAGCTGGTGGAGGTCAACGAGGCTTGCTCCTGGAGGGAACTGAAAACCGCGCTGAAAAAGAATCCCGACGACAAATCTTTGCTATCCCGGCCGATTTTCACCCAGGACCTCCATTACAAGTCCTGTTGCGATGGGGTGAAGGCCATGGGAAATCTGAAGTGGGAGAAGGCCGGGGGCAAGCAGGGGGCCTCTCCGCCTTGGAAGGGCTTGGTGCAGAGTATGTGCACGTATAAAGAGAAGGGCGAAGAGAAACTGCGTCTGCCGCTGCACCATCTGAACATTGTGCTGAGCCTCGCCAACCCAAACCAGTGCTGGATCACGCGCCGGTGGAAGGATGACGGGTACCTATTTCCCAGCTACCTGGAGCCTAAGGCCGAGGACACTGATTTGGCCAAATTCTTGCGGAAGCACGCCGTGCCCGCAAAGAATCTTCTCGGGGAGTTGAAACACGAGCTGGCTCAAGAAATTGCCAAGGAGCAGACCAAAAAAGATTGTTTTGGTATTATTGCTTGGGGGCCAGTGCGAAACATCGTTATTCGTCTGCTGGTTCTGCTGCAGACAAAAGGCTCCACCTTTGATATGAAGGAAATTACAGAAAAGGAGTCCTACATTATCCCCACGGGTGATATTGAAAAAGCGGTTGAACCCTACTACGAGCTGGCGAACTGGCTGTGCGGCATGATCAACAAAGAGCTTCCCGACGTTTTGGAGCAGCCCTACGAATCGGAGCAGATCTACGAGTCGGAGGAGGAACGGGCCGGAGAGCTGGCAGTGCACGTTATGCACCGCATGTTCATAGACCAAAGAATAAAATTGCCTGCGGAATTGCGGTCTTGGCTGGAAAAAGCCATCCAGGCCACTGAGAAAGCCTTGGGCAAAACAAGAGACAAACTGGAAGGAGACCTGGCTGAAAAGTCCGGTAGCGATAGGACAGACTGGCTGAAAAAACTGCAAGAGTTCCGGAATCAGTGGTCCACGAAGGAGGCGTTTGAATCCCTCAAGAATGGGAAGACCATGAGAGATTTGTTCAACGTCCTGACGGCGCAAATCTTCTCCTCTCAGGTGGGCGATCCGCTGCGGTGCGATGACTCCAACAAGATCCTGGACACCCATGACTACAACACGGACGGACTGATGGGGGCGCGCTCTGCGGAGTATTTTTTTGATGCTTCCAAAGACGACTTTTTGGATTTCATCGAAGACGTGAGAAAGCTGGCTGAAGAAAAGTACCCTGTGCTGGGATATGTCGGAATCCGTTTCATGCGCAAGGCCGCCGGCCTGATCTCCATGCAGAGGTGGGACCTGACGGTCTCTGTGGAGGTAACGACGCTGGCGGCACGCCGGCAACAGGTGCACCGCATGTTTGAGCTCGAGGTGGAGACCCTCTCCTCTGATGCGGGGGCCATTCCTCACTGGGGGCAGATATTTACCAAGAGGAACTCTCTGGTGGAGATGATCAAGACTGGCAAGGTGAAGGGAGACATCGTGCGCGACTTCGAGCATTGGAAGCAGGTTCTGAGGAAACTGGATCCAGAGGGGCGCTTTGAAACAGAGTTCAGCAAGATGGCAGGTTTGAATGCAAAAGAGCTGGAGGTTTATGGTCGCCGAGGAAATCCCAAGGTCACCCTAATGCCCTCCTACGATACGAGGCCGCGTCCGGGCCAGGGCACCAAGCCGGCCAAGAAACCCATCGGGCTGCCCTCGTTACCCAAGCATCCGCCGAGGCCTGTGGCCAAAAAGGAAGCGCCCACATCCAAACCAAGCTCCAAGCCTTGGACAACAGTATCTGGCAAAAGTGCTGAAAGAGCCAAGGACAAAGCCAAGGAGCCGCAGAAGTGGACGATCAAAAGCTCCGCCTCATCTGCCCCGCGCAAGAGTGCCGGCGGGGGGAAGACATCAGCGAAGACGCCCACCCCAGCCAAAAAGGCTGCTGATAAGAGTAAGGGCTGATGGGGGGAGTGCGCAGCGTCCTCTGCCAGTGTGTTTCTCTGCTGTTTCTTCGATTTCTGCTCCTCCTCCGCAGTTACTGCCGGGGGAGGCGCGGTGGATGGCTGGCGGGAGAGGTGGGCAGCCACCTCCCGCATCGGCATCGGCCGGCCAAAAACGGTCACCTCATGCCCGCCTGCGGCGGCGCAGAAGGAGGGTGCCCGCGCCTGCGAGCAGGAAGAGGGCGCGGGCGGGCTCCGGTGCGGCGGCAAGGTTCCCGCTGAGGGAGAACATGCCATTCGAGTTGGCATTGCCCACATTGATCCACGAGCTGCCGCCATCGGTGCTGTACTTCAGCTGGGTGGCGGTGACTTCGGAGAAGGTGCTGCCGGCGTCCATGGCGGTGGTGGCGGTGGTGTTCCACATGACGGGAAAGGGCAGGTCCGTGGCTGTATCCACGCTCACAGCCATCCAGTACTTGGTGTTGGCGGCCAGATTGATGCCTGCGGAACTGACGCTGTAGTTTCTGAAAGTGCCGCTGCCAGGGCCGATGGGGTCTGCGGCGACGTTGAAAGTGGAGAAGGTGCCGACCAGGGTGCCGGGCAGGCCGGCATTGTCTGTATAGATCTTGGGCGTCATCACATGGGCGATGTCGTCCCAGTTGGAAAAGGAAAAGGTGGCCCCGGTAATGGTGGTGGCGGAGGCACTGGTGAGGAAGTCCGTGGCGTTCACATCTACCACACCGCCATACTCCATGTAAGCAAAGCCGTCGCCGGTCTGACCCAACGTACTGAAGTAGGTGGTGGAGGCTGCGGCGTGTTTAAAGCCTGTGGCGCACAGCAGCAGGCTGCAGAGCAAGACCCATGAACGCGGAGATTTTTTCATCGAGGTGTAGTGGGGAGAGATGTCTCTAACAAACGGTGGGTATTTAGGATGGTTTATCAGAATACTTGGGGGTGCAACGGAAAAAGGTCACGGGTAAGGATTAGATTGCTATGCCATTGGCTACCCAATTAAATGCGCAGAAGTACCTCCCTTCTGTGCCGGCAAAGCGGGCCCGGCGGTGGCAAGAGGGGAATGGGGGCAGCGCACCGCTTGCCTTTGCGACGGTGGCAGGGATTTTTTGTCTAGAGGAGATTGCTGGGGAAGAGGTGGGGGTGGAAAAGGGACGGGGCATCTGTGGGCGTGCGGTTTGAAAGGGCTTCGCCCAGCCTCGGCGCAGTCACAGATCGTGCTCTTTCTGGAATTCTTTGGCGCGGCGGCGGGCGGTGGCGGTTTGTTCTGGGGTGAGGGTTTGGTAGAGGGACTCGGCGGCGGTGGCGGCGTCTTCGTTTCCTTCGGAGGCGGCGAGGATGTACCACTGCAGTGCGGCGACGGGGTCCTTGGCGATGCCGGTGCCGGCCTGGCTGGCTTTGCCGAGGGAGAGCTGCGCGTTTTCGTCTCCCAGTGCGGCGGCTTTGAGGTACCACTTCACGGCCTCGGTGGCGCTCTGCGGCACGCCGAGGCCTTTGGCATAGGCGTCTCCGAGGGCGTTCTGCGAGCCGTGGTGGTCCTGCTCGGCGGCTTTGCGGAGCCATTCGGCTGAGAGTGCGACGTTCTTCTCCGTGCCGGTGCCATAAAGGTAGCAGCAGGCGAGGCTGTACTGGGAGCCGGCATAGCCCAGGTGGGCGGCCTCCCAGAAATAGTCGAAAGCGGTGTAGGCATTTCTGCTGACGCCTTCGCCGTTCTGGTAGCAGATGCCGAGGGCGTCCTTCGCGCGGCGGTTTCCCTGCGCGGCGGACTTGCGGTACCACTGCAGGGCGGTGGTGTAGTCTTTCTTCACGCCGCTGCCTTTGTAGTACGAGACGCCGAGAAAGAACTGCGCGTCGGGCTCGCCCTGCTCGGCGGCTTTGCGGTACCACTGCACGGCCTCGGCGGGATCCTGCGCGAAGGATTTGCCCATCTGATACTGCGCGTAGGCATTGCCCTGCGCGGCGGCTTTGTGCGTCCACTTTTTGGCGGCGTCTTTGTCCTGGGGCAAACCTTCGCCATTGTAGTAGGCGCTGGAGAGCCAGTTCTGCGCGCCGTCATCGCCCAGCTCGGCGGCCTCGTGGAAGAGCTCGATGGCCTTGGCGAGATCCCGCTCCACGCCTTCGCCGCGGTAGTAATGCAGGGCCTGAACGTGCAGCGCATAGACGTCTCCATACTGCGCGGCGAGGCGGAAGGTTTTGGCCATCGCGTCAGCGCCAGGGGCCTGCGGCTGGAGCAGGAGCTTGCGAAACTGCGCGCTGCCAAAGCCCTTGTCAGCGGCGCGGTTGAAGAGCTTCAAGGCGGCGGCTCTGTCCGGGGTGAGGTGCCTGCCGAGGAAGAAGCAGGCGTCGGCATTGCCCTGATCTGCGGATTTGCGCAGCCACTTCCCGGCCTCGGCGGCATCTTGCGCGGTGCCCTGGCCCTGGTAGCAGGCGCGGCCAAGCCGGAACTGGGCGGCGGCGTGGCCTTTCTCCGCGGCGATGCGCCACTCCTTCACGGCCTGCGCGGGGTCTGTGATGAAATAGCTGCCGAGGGTGAAATGAGCGGCGGCGTGGCCCTGCGCGGCGGCTTTGCGCGCCCAGGACTCCGCCTCGGCCTTGTCCGGCTGCATGCCGATGCCGTTCAGGCAGGCCCTGGCCATGGCGTTCTGCGCAGCGGCGTTGCCGTCCTCCGCGGCGGAGCGCCACAGGCGCACGGCTTCGAGATCATTCTGCGGCAGGCCGTAGCCTTCGTGGCAGGCGTCTCCGAGCCAGAGCTTTCCCCAGGAGTAGCCGTGGTCCGCGGATTTGCGCAGGTAGTCCACGGCGCGCGCGGGGTCTTCGGCCACGCCGCGCGCCTCCCAGTAGCAGACGCCGAGGCTGTACTCGCCGGCGCCATCGCCCTGAGCGGCTGCTTTTTCATACCATGCGATGGCATCCGCCGGGGTGGCGGAGAAATGCTTGCCCATGAGGCACTGGGCTTCGGGATCGCCCTGCTCGGCGGCCTTGCGCATCCAGCGCGCGGCCTCGGCCTTGTCCTGGGGCACCTCCCCGCCCTCAAAGTAGAGCCAGCCGAGAGCGCCCTGCGCGCCGGCGTAATGCTGCGCGGCGGATTTGTGGTACCACTTCAGGGCTTCGCCCACATCTTTGGCCAGGCCTTCGCCTTTGAGGTAGCATCCGCCGAGAAAAAGCTGGGCCTCGGCATGGCCCTGCTCCGCGGCTTTGCGGAACCATGCGGCAGCCTCGGCGGCGTCCCTGCCCACGCCGCGGCCTTTGAGAAAGGCCTCGCCGAGATCCTTCTGCGCGGCGGCATCGCCCTGCTCCGCGGCGGCGCGATACCATTTGATGGCATCGGCCTTGTCCTGCGTTTCCTTGACGTTTTGCGCGGCGGCTTTGCGCCACCATTTCAGGGCCTCCACGGCGTCTTTTTTGCCGCTGTGGCCTTCGAGGTGGGCACGTGCCATTTCATGCAAAGCGGGGGCGTAGCCTTCATCGAGGGCGGACTGCAGCCACTTCATGCCGGCGGCGTCGTCCTGCGGCAGGCCGGTGCCGGTGAAGCAGGCGCGGGCCAGCTCCACCTGGGAGGCGGCATCGCCCTGCTCGGCGGCTTTGCGCAGCCACTTCGCGGCCTCGGCGTCGTCCTTTGGCACGCCTTTGCCCGTGGCAAACGCCTGCGCGAGCGTGCGCATGGAGGAGAGGTCATCCTGCGCGGCGGCGGCGCGGTGCCACTGCACGGCCTCGGGGCTGATGGCGGCCTGGTCATCCTCCAGCTGTGCATCGCCCCTGCTGGCCCAGAGGGCGGCGGTCTTTGCATCTTTGGTCACGCCCGTGCCTTCGAGGTAGGCGAGCGCGACGGCAAACTGCGCCTGCGAGTCGCGCTGCTCGGCCGCTTTGAGCAGCCACTCCACCGCCTGCGCGGGATCTTTGCCGATGCCGTTTCCGCTGAGCAGGCGCTGGCCCAGGAGGCGCTGCGCCACGGCATGCCCCGCCTTCGCCTGCGCCTGGATGTGCGCGAGAGGCGAGCTCCCGGTGACGGGGCCTTGCGCGCCCTTGGCAGCGGGCGCCGGCGCTGCGGGTGTGGCGACAGGGGCCGGAGCCGGGGCGGGTGCTGCTGCCGGGGCGGTTGCTGCCTTTGCAGCGATGCTGGCGGGCACTGCGGGCGGCGTGGGCGCGCCATCGAAGCTGCCCGTGAAAGGCGGCGGCGGCTTGAGGAATGGATTCGGCGACGGCTGCAGATCCTGCGCCAGCGCCGCTGCGGGCGCGCCGAGGCCGAGCGCCAGCGCGGCGGTGACGAGCGCGGACGAGGCACCAGTGAATGGTAGGAAGTAGCAGGGCGGGCAGGTGCCGCGTTGCTGCTTGTATGGCGGCGGCTGCGCCGGTCCCGGCGGCAGCGCGGCTCCGATGGCGTTCTCCTGGGTGAAGGTCGCGTCAAAGGGAGGAAACGGCGAGTCTTTGGGAGAGTTCATGGCACAGGGCTTCCAGCGAAGCATCAAAGAAACGCGGTGTCATGCTCAGAGTTTCTGCTTGTGAGATTGGATCAAGCAGAATCGCTAGGTTGCGAGCCTATGGCGACTGGCGCAGCACGGGCGCTCTCACTTGAGTTCCATGGACGTTTGCGTGTCGAGATTGACCACGCGTCTGGCGAGCGTCTGCGGGATGGTGAATTCAGCGGGAGGGACGTTGTCGGCGTGCGTGGCCTGGGCGGGATCGACGAGGATCTCGAAGACGGGTTTCGTGACACCGCTCTCCAGCAGCGTGACCGTCTGCCGCGTGTGCAGGGGATGGATGAAGGCTGGCGCCTGATTCAGCGGCCAGGGCTGGCTCCAATGCGTGACCTCCAGCAGCGTCTGCTTTTTCTCCGCGAGTACTTCGGTGAAAACACGCGCTGGCAGTCGCGCCGCAGCGTCCAGGGTGATGTGGATCTTGCTTCCGTAGGAATCGCTGCGCTGCAGTTGCAACGCCGTGCCGCCGGTCTCGCGTGCCAGATCCGGCGCGGCTTTGAGCAGACTCTCCGCCGTGGAAATGCCGGGCAGGCAAAACAGCTCCGTGCTGCCCAGATAAAACGCCTGCCAGCTGGAGCAGAACCACGGATGAAAGGCCAGGAGCGACGGCACAAACCGGCGCAGACTGGGGGCCGAGGCATCTTTTCCCATCAAGATCAGCCTCGCATCGCGGTGGTAGAGCTGGAAGACCTCGCCGTCATAGGCAAGCCACTCCACGAGGAGTTCCGGAGAGAACGCCGGCACGCTGGCGGAATGCTTGTAGCGCTTGATGTAAAACGCGCCGCCGCAGTGGCAGAACGCATAATCGGTCGTGGTAGGTGCTGGTAGGTCGCTCTGATGGTAGAGGACGGTGTATTTCAGAGAAGCATTGGGCAGGTGGGAGAGGCCGTTGAGCAGCGGGAGGAGGGCGCGGTCCTGGGCGGGAAGGGGGAGGGACAGAAGAAACAAGAAGAGCCAGAAGATTTTCATGAGGCCCGGGTGATGTGGCTGCGTGGCATGAAGGGCTTATAAGGCAGCGGCGGCTTGGGTGTCAATGCAGCGAAACCATTGAGCTACGGCTCGCATGGATTTTCCAAATAGCCCGGTATATCCTGCTCAACTGTCAGAATCGGTTCATCAACACCTACCCCTATGAAGTAGAAGGCTAGAAATTCTTCAAAGCTCCGCCAGCATGGCTCTAGCTTGCCCTCTTTAAGCTCCTGATCACTGCGTTCGAAGTCGACAACATACACGGCGTCCTTTTTCGTGTCATAGACCAGCACCGCATCAGCCACTTCTTCGGATAACACAATCATGCTGGTCGGGAAATGGTGAACGGTGCGACCAACGGTGGTCAGTTCTTCGGCGTGGCCTACGATTTCTGCCAGTTCGAAAGCCGTATGGCGGCTGCCAAAGACACCTCGATACCTGCGATAGAATTCGATGAACGGTCGGGGAGGCGTCACACCCAGTCGCTCGATGGCTGCGTCCACTTCGGCAGGGGCGGATCGAAAATGGCAAGACGATGCTTCAAGAAATTCCTCCACTTTGGGGTTCATTCGTTAAAATCTAAGGAGTTTTTCATTCACTTCCAACACTGTTCTGATTCAGGATCTCTTGAATCCTTGGCCGCAATGCGATCTACCTGTTCGGAACTTGCAATGGAGATCAGGCGGTTGACGCAGTTACATCAGTTACGAGGATGGCGGAACGGTGCGAACGGTCCGGGGCCACTCGTCAACGCTGTGTGGAAGAGAGCCTCTCGCATACCTTCGGCATGCGCCCTTGCGCGTTGGATTGTTTGTGCACGGGGTCCGGTGGTTCCCGCTGCACCGCTACGCGGTTTCGCTTCACCACTGGCTAAGTTTCTCGGCTCCTTCCAGGAGCCAATGCGCCGGGCGGTTTGAGCGGGACGGGGCGGGTGTGTTGCACGGCCATGTTTGAACACCACGAATGGTCGCTGGCAGGTGAGTGCGAAAGAACGCGGAGCGTCCTGGAGTGCTCCAGTCCTCCCGAGTAACTCAATGCGGGGAGGCGCGGGGATGTAGCGCGGTATTCCGATACCGCGACGGTGCCGACTCGGTATCGGAATACCGAGCCACGTCCCCCGTGCCACACGCTGTGAGCAGGTTTCCTGCAGCGTGAGACCTGAGAGTTAATCTCTGTTCCGCAATCAAGCCGCCTTGAGTTCCGGTGCTCTGGAGCTTTGCGCGGACCACGAGACTTTCGAAAGCGCCGGAGGACCGGCGCAGTCCAAAACGCAAAGCGCATGCAGCGCCAGCATTCAAAAAGGGCCAAGATGCGTGGTGGCAGAAACTTCATTCCCCACCCAAGGCTCACCAGTCCATCCTCCCCTTCGCAGACAGGCACCAGCCTGGCACGAGGCTCACCGGCTTGCTGCCCTGCGGGCGCATTTGCTCCAGGAGGACGAGGGCGGTTTTTGCCTGCTCGCGGACGAGCTGGACGGCGTCGGCGTTGTGGGGGCCGGGGGTGTCGTAGTTGGTGAAGCTGGGCTTGCTGAAGAAGAGATCCGTGGCCACGGGGAGGAAGATGGACTCCACAAAGGCGGCGGGCACGGGCACGGGCGTGCCGGGATCGCTGCCGTCCTCGTTTTTCACGTCGGCGATGGTCAGCGGGCGCAGCGCGGTTCGGGCCTGAAACTCGAAGACGGTGTCTGCCAGCACGTAGCCGGAGAGCATCATGCGCAGGCGCACATGGCCGTTGTTTTGCGCGGACTCGATGAAGTAGCGCGGTTCATTGCACGCGTGCGCGGTGAGATCTTCGCGGCTGTTTGCGGCAAGCAGTTTGCGCAGGCTGCCACGGTAGCGCACGGGATCGAGCACGGTGATGATGTCCGGCGCGAGCTCCACGGTGTCCACATTGATGGTGGCGCTGCCTTCGGTGTCCGTGGAGAGGTGCGGAAACTGCAGCGTGGCGATCGTGGCTTCGCCGCTGCCGCTAAGAGACAAGATGCGGTTCATGGCGCTGTCCCCGGGCAGCTGCACCCAGCAGCCGGCGGACCACGGCTGGAAGTGTCCGGTGCAGGTCATGCCGCCGGGCTCGAGGCCGCTGACGGTGAGCGTGGACGGCGCACGAAAGTAGGCGCTGCGCTGCTGCTTCACGGCAAACAGGGGCGCGAGCGCGGTGATCTGCTGCAGAGCGGCATTGCATGCATCGAGCGCATCGGGCAGGGGATCGGGGTAGAGCGTGCCGGTGAAGGGGATGGTCTGCTGCTCCGGGCGGAGGTAGCGGAGCATGGCGTTGATGGCTTGGCGGAGAGTCATGGCAAAGGTGGGAAGGTGAAATTGAATCAGTGAGTGTGTGGCGGGGGTGAAGGCGGCGGCCTCAGTCGAGAATGGCGATGACGTCGGCCTGCTGCGCGAGCTTGTAGATGCGGCCATCGCGCGGGACTTCGCCACTGGTGTAGCGGCTCACCAGGACGCGCTGGCCTGCGCTGAGATCATTGAGCGAAACCGTGGGCCCGCAGGAGACGATGGTGCCCTCCATGCGCGTGACCGCCCCCTGCACTGCGGTGGGCAGCACGATGCCGGCGGTGGTGGTCTGCTCCTGCGGTGTGACATCGAGAAGGAGGTGGTTGCTGAGAGGGTGGATTCCAGGAGTGTGCATGGGGCGGAGGAGGGGTGGTAGTTTGTGGTATTGGGTGAAATGGGCGGGATGGGGTGCTGTTGGCAGCGGTGGGAATTCGGAAATGCTCAGTGGAGAGGAAGCGGTGGGATCGAGGACGAGTTGCGCTAAGGGGAACTCGTGGGCGCGGGAGCGATTTTTGGTGCGGAGGGGGCGATGCTTTTGCGGCGGACCCAGCCAGCCATGGCCAGTTCAACGCGCGAGCGCGGGTGGTCGATGGCGGCGCGCACGGATGCCTCGGCCACGCCAAGAAGAGCGGCCATGGCCTTGAGGCGCTTGGGTGGCTCCGCGAGATCGTAGGCAGCCTCGTGCAAGGGCCTGCCATCCGCGGTTTGCAGCTCCGGCAGACCATCTGGCATGCCGTCCAGAGCCTTGGCGGAGGAGGGGGCAACAACCGTCGCGGACGTTTCATCCACCGCCTTCTCCCCGGGAGGGGAGGTGGGCGCAACGGTCGGCTCTGCACCCGGCCCAACCACGATACGGGTGTCTGTGCGCGTGTCCGTTGCGCCCGTCTGGGCGGAAATGGTAGATTGTGGTATTGGAGAAACCGGCGGGGCGGGCGTGGATGGCTGCTCCAGGGTGACGACCATGGAGTGCGCCATGTGCCGCTGATCCATGATGTCGTGCGCCAGGCGCGCGCGGTTTTCCTGCCACAGGTGCAGCGGGATACGCAGCACGTGGCCCTCCAGCGCGGGATCAAAGCGGAAGATGTAGGAGCGAGTGCCTTTGTCCCTGAAGTCATACGGCGCGGTGTTCCCCACGCCGATGAGCTTTACCAGGACGAGAGGCTCGCCGCCTTCGATGAATTTGGCGAGCGTGGAGGAATCAACGCGGTTGGGGAGTGTGGAGGGTGGTTTCATGGAAAGGGGAAAGAGTTACAAGTTTAAGGTTTAAAGTTTGAAGTTGGCTTCGCCTGCTGCGCCAGCTCTGGCTTCGTTATTGAACCTGGAGCGGTTCAAGTTTTGAAATGGAGTCTTCTTGTTTCCTTCCTGGGCGGATCACAAAAGACTCGCCGCAAGGAAGGCTTTGGAAGGAAAGAAATGGGGTTAAGTGGTGGAGAGAAAGGCCGGAATCCGGACCGGCTAAAGCCGGTACTACAATACGAAGAGCGGAGCCGGACGGGCTAATGCCCGAACTACGAGCGAAGAGCCGGAGACTTGAAACTTGAAACCTTAAACTTTGAACTAAGTGCCGGTAGCGAATTCGCATTCGAGCAAGAATAAGACGGCAAAGAAAGTTAAGTGGCCCGCACGGCACTTCACCGCGCCGTGCGGGCCGTGGGTTTCATCAGGCGCTCAGCGTCGGCACCTCAAGGCCGGGGTGCTGACCAGCGTGACGCAGCAGCGAGTAGCCGCTGGTCTTGCCATCGGTGCGAATGCACGGGGCCTGGCCGAAGATGGTCTCATATCCGCCGCCATCCACGAAGGAGTAGTCGTCCTTGTCGCCCACGAGGAGGTCGTCCCCCACGTAGGCGCGCACGGCGCTGTCCTGGCCGAGAATGAGGCTGCACATGTCTACCGCACCATTCGCATTGCAGGGAATGATGTAGGCACCGGCATCAAACTGCGAGGTCCAGACAAAGTCCGGAGAGCAGTTCGAGGCGCTGCCAGCACCACCTGCGGCGCGGGTGTAGCTGGTGCCAGCGCTGTTCAGGCCCCAGGTGTCATCCGTGGCCACGAAGTTCCCCAGCGTGGTCACACCGAGACCGGACTGGTCGTTGGTGTTGTTGGGATTCAGGATGTGCGTCAGCAGGATCTGGTTGCCGTTGTTGTTCGGCGTTCCGGAAGTGCTGCCCGCCCAGCTCACAAAACCCACCGAGCCATCCGGATTGACGATCCACGCATAGTAGGTGGTGCCGGCGCTGGTGATGTTGTTGTAGAAGGTCGTCCACGCCACGCCGCCGGGGGCGGTGGTGGCACTGCTTGCGGACTGGCCTTCATACCACTCATACTTGTAGCCGCCCAGCCACGCCATGTAGGGTGTCTTGGTGTCGGTTGCGTGGCTTTTCAGCACGCAGTCGCCCGCTTCAGAGTCCACGCCGAAACCGGCGGAGAGCATCGCACGCGGGGCCAGCGGATCAGCGCACTGGTCGTTCTCAGGATCGACCGACGCATGCTCAAAGAGGCCCACGCCATTCCAGTCCAGCAGCTTGCCGGAGAAGAGCGGGTTTTCCTCATTGCCACGCGCGCCGCCATGCATGGCCGCCTGCTCATAGCTCGATGAGTTCTTGATGCTGGCGATCGCCGCATCAGGAATGTACACCATCGGCTTGTAAACCGGGCTGCCGTGCTTGCTCGTCACCACAATGCTGCGGCCGCCGAGGCGGCGCCACTGCGGGATGGCATTGGTGATGCCCGAGGGCGTCAGCGTATCCAGCGCATTGAGGGAGGCGAGGGTCTTGCGGCCGTTCGGAAAGATGGTGTTGCCCACGCCCTGGAGCTTGAGCGCCATCTTCATGTCATTCATGCGGCGGCGGCCCAGCTTCTCGCGCAGGGCCAGCAGCACCGCGGACTTTACCCCGCCGCCACCGGCCATGAACTTGAGCTGCTTCTTGGTGAACTTGAAGGCATCGCGCCAGAAGTCCACCACGCAGCCAAAGGTCTTGAAGTCCACGCTGGACTCATTGCCGCGCAGGGGTTGCTCGCCACGCGCACCGGGGCCGCGCGGCTGGCTCATGACGGTGAATTTGACCTCGTCGCCCGCATGGGCGTTGGCCAGGTCTTTGCGTACGATGAAGGGCTTGCCGGAGCCCTCGCCGCCCTCAAACATCGCAAAGTCATCCACCGAACGCGCGCCTTTGCGGAGCTGCTGGGAATAGACCTTGGCGACGACGGACGGATCAGCCGCGACGGCGGCTGCGAGTGTGGATACGATGGATTCTGCGTGATATGCGCTCATGATGTTTTTCTGTAAATGACTGTCGTTTGTTTTGAAGGTGAACTAGCGTGGTATGAGAAAGCCGGACCTAATATTCAGTGGCACGGATGGGGCCCTGGCTACCGGCGTGAATGCCGCGAGGTCAGGTGATCCAGACTTTGAATGAAAGCGTCCTGCTGCTCAGGAGTCAGCTTGTCGATCTCCGCCATCGCCGTCTCGGGAGACAGCGAGCCGGCGGAGAAGCCAGGGCCGACGGGGGAGCCGGGAAGCCGCACCGAATGTCTCGGCACAGGCGGCACCCGGGACAGGCCTCCTGCGGCATACGGGCTGTGCGCCGCGCCACCGCTGAAAAACTTGTCCATCACCCGCTGGCCGATCCTCTCGGGCCAGTCAGGTTGGTTGAGAATTTGGTCGTTCTTTGCCTCTGCAAGCAAAATTTCATCATCGCACAAAGGCAGAAAGCCGGAGCGCTCGTCCGCGATCAATCCGCCGAAGGATTCCATCGCACGCGCATGGCTTTCCGACTGCCCGCCCTCCCATGCGTGGGTGGCGGCCGCCTCCTCGCGCCGTGCCTCGCGCAGGTCCAGCTTCACATCCTGCATCTGCTCCAGAATGTCCGTGGCCGAAGGGTCATAAGACTCCTTCGCCTGCTGGTACTGCTGCTGCAGGTAGCTCAGGTGATTTTCCAGCTCCGCTACCTGCGGGTAGATGCCCGGCACCTCCTCCGCCGCCGCCGTCCCGGCTTCCGGTTCAGACACCGCCGCCGCCATTGCCTGCGGCAGCGCCGAAATGCCAAACACCTGCGCAAATGCATCCGCCGGAGACTGCCCGGCGCGGATGAGGTCCAGCGCCTGCACCGTGCGCGTGCGGTCCTCGGGCTTCAGCGCCTTCAGGGAGAAGCGCGAAGGCCCTTCGTCATTTCGTGCGTTGGGCGTGAGCTGCTTTGCCAGCGCCGAGTGCACACGATCCGGGTCGCCGCTTTCAAAGTCCGCCACCTCCGCGTCGCTCATCTTGGTGATGTCCGCGCTCTCCAGCACCTGCTCCAGCGTGGTCGGTGCGGAGGAGTCGCCGTCCGCGCCTGAGCCCAGGGCAGGGGATGGGGCCGCAAAGTCTGCGGCGGAGTCGTGGCTGGCAATCGTGTCGTCTGGCATGGTAGTATGTGGTTGTGTGTGGTATGGTATCGAAAAAGCGTGGTGGCTGGTGGAGAAGGAGGAGGCGGCGGCGGAAAAGGTCAGCCCAGTCTCAGGCGCTGGCATTGTCCCCGGAGACCGGCGCCCGCCTTCCGTGAGCGGCTGCGCGGGTTCATCCTCTTCATCAAGCGGTGGTCAGGCATGTGAAAAGCCTTGGGCCCGTTTTTTGAGAGTCAATGACGGAGATGAAAATTTTTTGCTGAGCCTGCTTGATGCGTGCAATGCTGGCACAGCACCCTCTTCACCTGCACCTGCACCTGCACAGATGCTCTCTTGCAGTCAGAGCCGGGTGCATACACTGCCCGCGCTGAAGTGCCGGCTGTCGTCACGCCAGCTGTACCGCTCCTCATTGTTGCGCCTGCATGCGTCGAAGTAAAACCCGCCGCTAAGCTTTGACTTGAGGCTTTCCACCTTCAGCTTCACCCACCTTTCCGCCATGACCATTCCAGACGCCCTGCGCATTCTCGATCTCACCGCACCCACCACCAGAGATCAGGTGGACACAGCACGCCAGGACGCGCTCTTCGTTTGGAAAGCCAGCCGCTTTGAAGGAGATCCCGCGCTCGCCGCCAGGGCGCAAACAAAGACCGCTGACATCGAAGCCGCCTACCTCTTGCTCCAGGATCTGCCAGACCACGATTCTCTCTGGGTGGAAAGCGCCACCGACGCTCCCGCGGGCACTCACGCATTTGAAGAAGGTTTTCCCGCCGACGTGGGCGCACCGCAGACCCGCGGGCCACGTTCTCCCGCACGAAAGAAGGCCGCGCCTGCGACCATCGTCGCCTGGATCGTCGCCATCGTAGGTGCAGCGGGCCTGGCAGTACTGCTGACCACGATTTTCTCCTCGCGTGATCATTCGGCCACCGATGCCAGCACGAGCACCAGCGCCCCAGCCGACGCAGGCACCGCCACAGCCGCAAGCGCAGAGACGACAACCACCACGACGGCAACGACAACGCCCACAACAACAGCCCACGTGAGGGCAGACACTCCGCTCGAAGAGCTGCGTGCCAGCGCCGAGCAGGGCAATCCACAAGCGCAGGTGTACCTCGGCCTGGCCTGCCAGCACGGCCGCGGCACCGCGCGCGACTATTCTGAGGCGGTGCGCTGGTATCGCAAAGCCATCGCGCAGGGCAGCGCCGAGGCCGAGGCACGTCTCGGCGAGTGCTATGCCATCGGCTACGGCGTGCCAGACGACAAGGCCGAGGCGATGCGCCTCTTTCACAAATCAGCGGACCAAGGCAACGCTGAGGGGCAGTTTCAGCTGGGCTACTACACCTACCTCGGCATCGGTGCCACCCAGGACGATGCCGAAGCCGCGCGCTGGTTTCTCAAGGCCGCCGCTCAGGGCCACGCGCAGGCCGAGAGCTTTCTGGGAGACTGCTACCTCAGCGGCAGCGGTGTGCCCAAAGATGTGAAGGAAGCCGTCAGCTGGCACCGCAAAGCCGTCGCGCAGGGAGACGCGCAGTCACAGTATCGCCTCGCCTGCTTCTGCATCGATGAGACAGGCGTCCCCTTTGACGCCGACCAGGCCGCCCGCCTCTTTCGCCTGGCCGCAGACCAGGGCCATGCCGGAGCCCAGACAGAGATGGCCATCATGTGCCTCGAAGGCAAAATCCTATCCAAGGACGAGGCCGAGGGAATGCGCTGGCTCCGTAAAGCCACAGACCAGGGCCACCCCGGCGCACTCACAAAGCTCGGCGCCTGCTATGCCAACGGTATCGGCGTTCCCAAAGATGAAGCCGAGGCGCTGCGCTGGGTGCGCAAGGGCGCCGAAAAAGGTCACTGGATGGCCCAGCTCCACATGGCCATCTTCTACGATATGGGCATGGGAGTTCCCAAGGATGAGGCCGAGGCCATGCGCTGGATCCGCAAAGCTGCCGTGCAGGGAGACGCCGATGCCCAGATGCTCATAGGCAACGCCCTCCGCGAAGGCCGCGGCATGCCCAAGGACGAAGCCGCAGCCATCCCCTGGCTGCGGAGAGCCGCCATGCAGGGCCAGGATCAGGCGCAGTATCTTCTCGCCACTGCCCTGCAGGAGGGCGTCATTCTGCCTCAGGACAAGGCCGAGGCCTTCGCATGGTTCACCCTCGCCTCCGTGCAGTATCACAGACAGGCCAAGGACAGCCTGGAAAAACTCACGGCAGATCTCACTGCCACCCAGCTCGCCGCCGCCCAGCAGAAAGCCGCAGAGCTTCAGAAAATCGTCCCCGCCATCCTTCTCCCGCCCCGCTGGTCTGCCTACCGCCCCTCAGGAGCGCCAGTCACAGACCTCTAGAGATGCGGCAGTGAAACGGGTTCACACCCATCTTGCCAACTCGCACTTGCCTGGCCATGCCATGCCCGCTGCCAAGCTGCCCATGTGATTTAAAAAGAGCGACAAGGCCGCGTCGCGAAGTCGCTGCGAATAGGTCTCGAACTTCAATCACACTCGCCTTATGACGTTTCTTTGGACCCTGCTCATCGGATTAATCGTCGGAGTCATAGCCAAGGCTGTAACCCCGGGAAAAGATCCCGGTGGCTGCCTTGTCACCATTCTTCTGGGCATCGTCGGCGCCAGCGTGGCCGGTTATCTCGGTCGGTCTGCCGGATGGTACACCGAAGGGCAGCCCGTGGGCTTCCTCGCCTCCGTGCTCGGTGCCGTGCTGGTGCTGCTCGTTTATCGAATGATCACAGGCCGGCGTGCATAAGATAATATAAAATAAGCTCATATAACGACTGTGAATTTCAGATGGGAAACGGCTTCAGGTGAATACGGCACTTCATCTCATCGGCATCACGCGCTTTCACGGCACACCGGGTCGCTTCACCTGCCGGAATAATCGGCCGTCTTGATTGTAGAGAATTTGTTCGTCCGTCAGGCGGGCCCAGGTCTGTCGGCGCAGTGCATCCATGTCGGGCTGCACCTGCAGCGCCTGGCTGACGGCGATGACCCTTCTCACGTGCTCGGCGTGCCGGGCTGCGCTGCGCCCTTTGCCCCAGCGGCCTAGCAGGGAGGCATGCGCCAGCAGAGCCTCCGCCGACAGGCATTGACCAGCAGCGGCGGCCTCCACAAGCTGCCAGCCGCGGCTTTGCAGGTGGCGCCTGCTGCCGCGGTCCGCAGCCGTGTCTGACTGCAGCAGGCACACACAGCCCAGAGTATAGCTCAGCTCCGCATCGGAGGGCCTCGCGGCGTGCCGGGATTCCAGAATGCGCCGTGCCTCGGCCAGATCCCCCCGCTGCAAGGGAGCCAAAGCCTCGGGCGGAGAAATCAGATCGACGGAATCAAAACTCGCAGGACGGACGCAGCCGATGCAGCCGCTCAGATGCAGCAGCGCCAGCAGGCCGATGCAGCCGTTTAATAACGCCATTTTCAACTGCCTTGAGAAGTTCATCGCTGTGAGTTTTTGCCGGCATCCCGGGACTGCGGCAGGTTCTTGGGGAGTCTCTGCCTCAGGGCAGCAGCGCTTCATACACCGCAGGAGGATGGATGATGCGTGCCCTCTCGCCAGGATGGCTCACCGCATGCTCTCCATCAAGAGATCTCATGAAATCTTCCACGATCATGGCCCGCTGCTCGATTGACTCCGCCGCTCTCGACGTCCACTGCCGATTCCACCCTTCGGAAGCGGGAGATGAGATGGGCTTGAAAACTCAGGTGCCGTCTTGTAGGCACCCGCATGCGAATCCACAGCCTGCACCTTTATCCGGTCAAATCACTGCGCGGTTGCGATGTCACATCCGTGGAGGTTGACGCGCTGGGTTTTGCCGGAGACCGGCGTTTTCTCGTCGTGGATGAGCAGGGCTGCTTCCTCACGCAACGCACCATTCCTGCCATGGCGACGGTTTCCACCGCACTGACGGAGAAATCGCTCACCCTCTCCGCCGAGGGTCGCGGCAGCGTCTCGGTATCGCGCGCTGGCGATCCACACGCCATGCTTCTTCCCGTGAGTGTTTGGAGTGCCAGCGGCCTGCTCGCCGAAGATTGTGGTGATGAAATCGCCGACTGGCTCACGCAAGTGCTCGCCGTGCGCTGCCGCCTCGTGCGCATTGGCGGCCGATTTCGCCGCCCCGTGACCAAAGCAGCCGCGCACGCGGGCGATCTCGTCTCCTTCGCCGATGCGGCCCCTCTTCTCATTGTCAGCATTTCATCGCTCGAAGAGCTGAACCGTCGCATCATCGCAAACCATCGTGAGCCCGTGCCCATGGATCGCTTTCGTCCCAATCTCGTCATCGAAGGCAGCCACACACCCTTTGCCGAGGAAGAATGGGCCGCGCTGAGCATCGGCGGCGTGCGTCTCCGCACCGCCGGACCGAGTGAGCGCTGCATCATGACCACCACCGACCAGCACTCCGGCCGCCGTGGCGTTGAGCCGTTGCGCACACTCGCCACCTTCCGTCGGGTCGCAGACGGCAGCGCCGTATGCTTCGGTGTGAACTTCATTCAGGAGAGCAAATCAGGCCGTTTGAACGTCGGTGATGCCGTTGAACTCTGTGCCGCCTGACGTCCCGCCCTCAAATTCGTACCGCAGCACTCCCACCACGGGAAACCGGGTGCCGGGTGCAAATATCTGACAAAATGGAAGTTTGCCTGGTGAACCAGAGCCTCTGCAAAGCGGAGTAACTTCGATTGGTACGTCAATTTATTCGCACGCCATTTACCCGGGAAAAAGCGACTTTCTCCTTCGTATTCATGTCGCCTGACCCCATTTACTAGCCGTTACTCCACAATGACAGCGCGCACGAAGCTGCTGCCGGCGTATTCCAACGGATAGTTGCGCAAAAATTCCTCTCCGTCCTTCGGAAAGTAGAGGCTTCCGTTTGCGCAGATACCACTGTATTCCACCATTTCCTGCGTCGTGGGGTCGTCGCAGACAGCATGGCCGTTGCGGTCCAAAGTCCATGTGCAACAAAGTGTCCCTTGGGGATTGTTAAGGTAACTTCGAATTTCTACTTTCATATCAAGAGTTAATTACTGGCCGATGTCGTGAAAGGGAACTGGATCAACGCGATGCTTCTCGGATGGCAGGTGGGCGTTGATTTCATCCAGTGGAAACGAGGCCGAGGTGCAAATTTCTGAAAAAATGGAAGTTTGCCCGGTGAACCAGAGGCACAGCAAAGCGGAGCAACTTCGTATGGTTTGTCAATTATTTGCACCCTGATACGGTGCAGACCCACAGCATCGTCTCCTTACTCCACAAGGACGGCACGGACGAAGCTGCTGCCTACGAAATCCCACGGCAGATGTCGCAAAAAATCTTTCCCATCCTTGGGGTAGTAGCGGCGCCCGTCAAAACTGAACCCGTGCATTTCCATGGACTTCTGTTCGAAGTCGTTCGTGCAGATCGCATGACCTTTTTCGTCCAACGTCCATGTTTCACACAAGTGGTGTTTCTTTTGATCGTGGTTATAGGAGTAAACTTCAACTTTCATGGGAGCTCGATGGTTTATTGGCTGATATCGTCAAAAGTAACTGGGCGGGATCGCTGCTGATCTGGTCGCAGGTGGGCGTTGATTTCATCAACGGTGAAGTTGCCATAGCTGCCGCGGGCCAGCAAGGCCTTGGCACGGGCAAAGAGGCCATCGATGGCTTCTGGTTCCAGATGTTCCTTCAGAGACTTTCTGAGAGGCTCCTCATTGTCGAGCATGCGGTGCAGTCGCGTTTCGTTGAGAGAGGAGATTGGCTGCTGCTCAAGAGGACCCCAAAAGCGCTTCTCAACAACGCCGGTATTGGCGGGCAGGGAGTGACCGTTGTCCACAAGGGCGGTCCCGGCCATTGGCCCTCTTTACACGAAGTGATTTTCTGAACTGCGTAGAAAAGATCACTGGTGACAGGTTCTCATTTTTTAAAATGAGATGATATCACTCGACAATAATTGCACGGATGAAGCTGCTGTTAGCAAATTCCAATGGATAGTTGCGTAAAAAATCCTCTCCATCCTTCGGATAGTAGAGGCGACCGTGGCTGCCGCAGATTCCTCCATATTCTAGCATTTCCTGCTGGTCTGCATCATCACAGACCGCATGCCCGTTGGGCGCCAAGGTCCACGTGCAGTCAATTCTTCCTTCGGGGGCGTTGTGGTAGTTACGAATTTCGACTTTCATATCTTTAGGTGTTATTGGTTAGGATCACCGAAGCGACCGGGGACACGTTGATTAAGCGTGTCCAGAGTCTGCGCTGTCGCGCCAGCTAGCTGTGTTGAGTCGCTGCCGAAGTGGCCGGCGAGTTTGCGGCCGCTGCCGCCTCCGCCTGCGCTGCCTTCATCCAATCCACTATTTTTTGATGCCCCGGGCTGCGAGTATAAGAGTTGTTTATTCTTTCCAAGTAGCGTCTGTCGTGCAACAAGGGCCCGAGAAAGTGTCGTCGCACCAATTCCGCTTCCTCCGGGGTCCAGTCCCGATACGATTTGTTTAAAATCTCCTTCGGATAGCCTGCGCCCGGTAGGTTCATGAGTGACAGTATCATCCTCAGGGTTCCATTTCAAGTCTGCAAGGCGTACGTTCTCCAGCGCAGAAACGGGGGCAAGGTGCAAATTTCTGACCAAATGGAAGTTTGCCCGGTGAACCAGAGGCGCTGCAGGGCAGCTTTGAGTGCGTTGTCAATTATTTGCGCCTGACCCCATTTCCCTGCTGATATTTAGCGGAATAAAACGGCCACTTTTCAATCGATTAACTCATTAGGAAAGCACATGTTCCAGACGTTCTTAAAATGTGCATGCAGTAATTCTTGCGTGGGGTAGCTGTCGTCATCAGTCCATCTCTCGAACTCGATTGGGGGAAACGGGGTCAGGCGACATGAATACGAAGGAGAAAGCCTCTTTTTCCCGCACCTCGCCCTAGGAGAACGCGATTTGGTAGAGTGAGTGCACCATGAGCACTCAATCACACACCCCACCGGCCATCATCACCGAAGACGCAGCCTTCATCGGCATCGACTATCACAAAAAATACAGCGTCTGGCATGCCGTTGACGCCGCAGGCAACGGACTCGACAAAGGACGCATCGAGCATCACTCACCGCATGACTTCAAAACACTGGTCAAACGCTGGCCCAGTGTCCGCGTCGTGTTCGAGGCCAGCATGAACTGGCACTGGCTCTACGAGGTGCTTGAGAGCGCCATGCCAGCGGAGCACATCATGCTGGCCAACCCCTTCAAGACTCGCATCATCGCCGAAGCCCAGGTGAAGACCGACAAGATCGACGCACGCATCCTCGCTCGGCTGCTGCGCGCCGGACTCATCAGCAGCGTCCACATCCCATGCAAAGCCACGCGTGAGCGCAAAGAGGTGCTGCGCCAGCGCTGCTTCTTTGTGCGCCAGCGCACCATGCTGCGCAACCGCATCCACCGACTGATCGGCGCACAGCATGATCTCAAGCTGCCACAGTGCAGCGATCTCTTCGGCAAGAAGGGCATGAGCTTCCTGGAGAAGCTGACGCTTCCAGCTCCCGCCGGCCTGCTGCTCAAGCAGCAGCTGGAGATGCTCAAAGGCTTGCAGCAGCGCATCAAGGAGGACGAGAAGGCGCTGGAGGCCATGATGAGCGCCACCGACGCGCAGCAGCATGTTCAGACCATCCCTGGCATGGGCCCGATCCTTGCGGCAGTGGTTGTCAACGAGATCGATGACATCAGCCGCTTTAAGAGCGCACAAAAGCTCTGCGGCTACATCGGCCTGTGCCCGAGCACCACCAGCAGCGGCGGCAAGACCTACAACGGCAAGCTCATGAGGCACTGCAACAAGTGGCTGCGCTGGGCCTTCGTGGAGGCCGCCTGGGTGGCGATGGGCTGCGACTCCTACTTCGGCGACCTCTACCAGAAGAAGCGTGCCGCAGGCAAGAAGGCCAACACCGCCATCCTGTGCGTGGCACGGCGCATGGCACGCATCGCCTGGCAGCTCTTGACTGAAGGCAGGGACTACCAGAAGATACCTCCAGCGCAGGTGGCGAAGCCAAAGAAGGCCGCCAGACCGAAACAGACTTTCCCCAGCCGCTCCAATTGCACACTGGTTGGCTGCTGAGCCTCGGCTCATGCTGCGCACCTCGGGTCAGGATGGAGGGCTGGGGATCTGATTCGTCGCAATGGAAGGGAGCGCATTGAAAACAAGTCGCTCGCCCCGCAGAGAAGTGTGATCACAGCATCGCCACCGCTGACATGGAGCATGAACCGCAACACCCGGTGCCTCGCCGCACCGACGGTCGTTGATGCTGCATGTCTCGGCACCGCTTTATCAGAGCGGCAGCGCAAGCTCCGCGGACTACATCTCTCCCAGTAAAACGACACTTTTGACCTTGACGTGGTTTTTCAGAGAAGGGTGCAAATATATGACAAAATAGATTTTGCCCAGTGAACCAGAGTCTCTGCAAAGCGGAGAAACTTCGAGTAGTTTGTCAATTATTTGCAGCCTGACCCCATTTACTGACCCCATTTACCTTAGTCTGGTGCCGTCTTTAACGGTTCCACCAAGAGTGTCCCGGTGGAGGGAGGACAACCTCACCCTTTCGAATCATTTCGTGGTAGTCTCCGGTGAGCTCCCATTCTCTTTCATGGGCTACCCGTGATAGAAATCCCTCCAGCATGTCTACGCTTATGCATTCCATTTCATCATGAAGCAGGCTTGTATCTCCTTCATAGGTTATCGGCAGATCACTTCCTGCATCGTTTTTTGTATGAGCGCTGCGGGCAGTCAAAATTGGCATCCCGTCTTTGATTAGTTGCATGATCATGTTTTTATTTTTGGAAAATTGAAAGAATGATGTCAAAAGTTTCCTGTGCGCAGGAATCGTATTGTCCCAGCCACACTAACCGAAGCGGTCCGACAGCGGCTTCTTCCATGTAAATGGCGGGAAGCTCTAAGCCGGTAGTCTCGCCAGGGTAGAGACGTCCGACGTAATCACTAAGCCAACTGTCACGAATGTATTTCCATTGTTCAACGGGATGTGTTCTGGTTTGTTGTCCCTTCGTCCGGTCCTGCCAATGCTGTTCGACCTTTGCCCGCCAAGCTTTGAGATGAGGATCAGCGTTGGCATCCCCGGCTTTGTCAAAAAGCCAGTGAGCCATTTCATGCCACATGAGCTTCCTAACCTGGAGTTCGTTGTGTCCGCCCATTTGCATGTGTGAGAACGTAATCGTATTCGTGTCAGGAAAATATTGCGCGGGCACGCCTTTTCGCAATGAGGCGGCCAGATCAATGTTCACTTTGCCGAGCGACTTTGCTACATCAGGAGGAAGCATGTCAAGGAAGCCCTGAGCTCCAGACATCATTTTTTGTTTCAGGTCGGGCTTAGAGGGGTAAGAGGGTCTCCAGTTCATAACATCCTGAGCTTTCACAGGGCTGGGCTTTTGCCATGATTGAAATTTTTGTTCCCATTCCGACTTACTTCGCGCACCAGGGACTTTTTTGTTATTTGCAGAGCTAAGTTGAACAACAGTTTTTGGTAGTCTTGCAGAGTGTTTGGATGCTTCCGGAGCGGGTCGTGTGCTTTTTGACTGCGTTTCGGCTACCACCCTCCGTGCCTGAGCCAGATCCGCCTGCACCTGCGGGTGCCGCTGCTGCTCGGGACTCATGCGTGAAACATTCTCAATGAGCCGCTGAGACTGCTCCACGCTCTTGGGCGGAGTGGAGGGGGCGACGGTGGGGCGGGCTGAAGAGGAAGTCCCAGCATTGGTCTGCGCGCTTGGGGAGGGGCCTTGTCGGATGTTGTCCGCGGCTGATGCCTGCGGGTTCCTTATCCCGGGCGCTGCGGCTCTCTCTGACTGGGCGTCTGGCCGCGTGTCCGCACCAGTATCCGGCTGCGCGTCTGAGCGCAGGCTTGGCTGCGTGCCTGAACGGGTGTCCGACTCTGCGTTTGACCGTGTATCTGATGGCGCATCTGCCCGTGCATCCGACTGCGGCTTCGAACGCGTCTGTGCCTGAGGCTCCGCGTGCAGGTCTGATCGAGAGTCCGAATGAGCATCGGTCTGCGCATCTGCGTTTTGGTCTGACTGGGTATCCAGCTTCGCATCCGCCGTCGGATCAGATCGCGAGTCCGAGTGAGCATCCGCCTGTGTGTCCGTGCGTGGATCTGCTCGTTCGGTCGCACGTGGTAATGTCTCGTCGTAACTTGAATCACTGCGCGGTGAATCGGTTACCTGTTTCTCTAGGAGGCACTTGTCTTGCTGCAGTCCAGCACTCCCATCTCAGGCAGCCGGCTGCAGTGCGCAAAGCGCTCAGCCAGTTCCGTGCCGGCTTGGGCATTGGTTGCAGCATGACTGATTACAACGAATCAGGTTTGAAGTGCTCAATTGCGTCAATTACCAATGATCCCCCTGCGCTCACGTGCTTCGCGCAATTTATCCTGGTCTAAGGTGTTGCGTAGAAATCTGCGCGCAAGATCAGGATGAGACCCTCGTCGAATCAGTTCCTCCAAAGCCGCCTCTCGTGTAATGATGCCTGCTTCCACTTGGTCCACGAGTGCCAAATCTGCTTCCAGTTTAGCCGCCAACTCTTTGTTGGAGATGCTGCGTTCAAGAAAATGGGGATCGTTATTCATAGCCAACCTATTTTTTTAAATTCTCGTTCCAAAGCCTTTTGATTTCGAGGGAATTCTAACTGCCCCATTGACACACAGTGGTTCGTAGTGCCGCTTACAAAATGGCTGGCATGCGTGGCTGCTGATGCCGTGTGCCATCGAACGGCTGCTCAATTGTAATATTGAACCGTGTCACACTCGTAACGCAGTCCATGCTTATGAGCTGCTTTGCTAAAAATACTCGCCAAGATTTCTCCCGGAGCAGGGGTCTTACACCAATCTAGCAGACTGGTGTCCCCTTTGTAAGTGACGGGGCCACTGTGAATCCAACTTTCGCCGACTCCTTGAATGTCAGCGGAAACGACCACTTCATCCTGCTTATTGAATAGTTCAAATTTCATTTTTGGTCTCCTAAGATACTCATCACGATGTTAAATGTCGAGTCTGCGCCTTTGATGATTGACCATCGAGCTGGGCCTAATCCACCAATAGCAAACTTTTCCATGTAGGTGGTTGCCAGCTCAATGGCTGGTGGGTTGGCCAGAAGTTGGGGAGTGGGTTCCGTATTCGATATCTTGCCCGAGTAGTCATGAATCCAATGATCGCGCAGGAACCAATATCCATCCTCATGCGCCTCGGGCTGGTCGTTGGCTGTTCGTTCGCGGAAATGTTGTTCCAGATCCCGACGCCATTGGGCGAGACGTGGCGGCATCCGTGCGCCCGGGGGGAAACGGGGTCAGGGGAAACGGGGGCCAGGGTGCAAATATCTGACAAAAGGGAAGTTTGCCTGGTGATCCAGAGCCTCTGCAAAGCGGAGCAACTTCGAGTGGGTTGTCAATTATTTGCACCCTGATCCCATATACCCGTTATTTGGACCCTGAACCCATTTGCCCGATTTAATCATGCTTCCGGATGATTTAAGTACCATTCCCGCATCAGGCGCAGCTCCCTCAGGCCAAAAGTTCGCGGACTGCCTACAAAGACAAGATCATCCTCAGTTTTGAACACTGAAGACCCTCGAATGAGCTCACGATATTCATGTTTCAGTTCATCGGGAACCGCTCTTGCAACATCGGCGGGATCGGCAGTGACAGCGCAGGCTGTCAGGCAGGTGAAGAACTCTGCAGCTGGCATGCCGTTTGCCTGGTAGTCATGCAGCCAGGCAGCGGGGTCTTTGCAGGTCAAGGGAAGCGTTCTCATGAAAGAGGCGAATGTGGTCAGGGTGAAAAGATAACAAAAGGGCTGACCGATTCCAATCTCGCTGTGATGCCTCGCGGGGAAACGGGGCAGGGCGCAAATAACTGATAAAATGGAAGTTTGGCCGATGCACCAGAATCTCTGCAAAGCGGAGCAACTTCGAGTAGTTAGTCAAATATTTGCACCCTGACTCCATTTACCGGCGCTCTTCCCTTTGGCGGCGTTGGTATTCGGTGACGGGAGGCTCCCAGTTGGGATCAGGCTCCGGCTTACCATCGGGAGGGGCAAGTTGCGGATGTGGATGATCTACCAGCCATTGCACCATCTGCCGCGCGTCTGCAACACCCCAGCGGACAGTGTCTCCGATCACCACAAAATCCTCCTCTCTTTGCTTGGACGCCACCCATTCCATGGTTTCCGTGAATTCCTTCAGCCGGTTTTCTGGCAGGGAACGTAGGACCATAGGGACGTTCCTGGTAGAGACCACGAAGTCCATCAGTTTGGCATAGAGCGCCTTGCTGCCAATGTTACCCCTGAGGTAATCATTCAACCAGTACTCGGGGGTGTCTGTATAATGGCGCATGGCTGCTGGCTTGGACGTTATTGAATGTGGAGTTGAGTTCATGGCGATGAGTTTTGCGTTGATTTGGCTTTCATAAATTTAACGACCTTATTTTGCAGCCTGATTGCGGCGATGTGAAAGTCATCAATGGCCACCTGAAGATCCTTGTCAGGCATGGAATTATTAGGGTTTGTTTGAAGTTTGCCACGGATGCTTTGGATTTCATACAGTTCGTGAGCAAAAATTCCCAAAATCGCCTGGTCACTGGCAAGCACGCGAGGATCGACTTTTACTCTGATTTTGCCTTCATCAAACATGTCTTTCCAAGTGATTTCATTGTTAATTCCACTTCCCATGTAATATGGGCCGTATTGAGCCCATTTTATGGGGTCGCCCTCTTTTGCGAGGGGTTGCTCTGATGGGGAGAAATGGATTTGCTCCACAAGATCGAGATCTAAACCGATTGAAGGGTTTTTTGCCAAAAAATCCCTCATGTTTTGGCGAAAAATTTCGACTGCCTCGGGAATGGTTCGCTTCTTGCCATCCGGGTTATTGCTCCACGGGATCATGTGCTCATCCGCTGCCGCTGCTCCACTTGCACCTCGCATCTGCTGGTTGCGGAGTAGCGAGGAAGGCTGTGGAAACTCTGGTTGGGAAGTCTGTGATGACACCTTCCTTCCCGGAGAATCCTGCCTGCTGGCTGGCGTTGCTCTATCTTGTCCTGCGACCCTTTCCGCCACCACCCTCCGCGCCTGAGCCACATCCGCCTGCACCTGCGGGTGTCGCTGTGCCTCGGCGGGCATCTTTGCCACATTCTGCAGCAGCCGCTGAGACTGCTCCACGCTCCTGGGCGGAGTGGAGGGGGCGACGGTGGGGCGGGCTGAAGAGGAAGTCCCAGCATTGGTCTGCGCGCTTGAAGAGAGGCCTTGTCGGATGTTGCCCGCGGCTGATGCCTGCGGGTCCCTTACCCCGGGCGCTGCGGCTCTCTCTGACTGGGCGTCTGGCCGCGTGTCCGCACCAGTATCCGGTTGCGCGTCTGAGCGCAGGCTTGGCTGCGTGCCTGAACGGGTGTCCGACTCTGCGTTTGACCGTGTATCTGATGGAGCATCTGCCCGTGCATCCGACTGCGGCTTCGAACGCGTCTGTGCCTGAGGCTCCGCCTGCAGGTCTGATCGAGAGTCCGAATGAGCATCGGTCTGCGCATCTGCGTTTTGGTCTGACTGGGTATCCAGCTTCGCATCCGCCGTCGGATCAGATCGCGAGTCCGAGTGAGCATCCGCCTGTGTGTCCGTGCGTGCGTCTGCCTGCTTGTCGGTACGTGGCGATGTCTCGTCGGAGCTGGAATCACTGCGTGGTGAATCGGTTGCGGTATCGGAGGTGCTGTCGGTGTCCGTGGTGGTGTTCGCAGCGGAGGGGGCGGCTTGCGGTTTCTTGCCGACTTGCGCACCAGGCGCGGCGGTGTCTCCTTTGTTGTTGGCGGCGGATGCAGCGCTGTCCTTGGGCTGCAGGCGGTCGAGTGCGGCCTTGGCATCGGCGAGTGCCTGCTGCTGGGCCTGGTTGGGCGGGCCGGGCTGGTTTTCCAGCTGGTGCACGTGGTACTGCACGACATGCCGGGCTTGGTCGAGGTCTGCCTGCGTGGTGGGGTGCTGCCGCGCCGCGGGCGGGCGGTCCATGATGTTGTGGATGCGTGCCTGCGCCGTTGGCAGGCTGGGCGGCGGGCCGGAGGGCGGGGAAGGGGTGGCCGCGTCCTGCGCCACGACCTTCTGCGCCTGCGCCAGATCTGCCTGCTCAACCGGGTTCAGCGGCCGGTGCTCCTGGATGGCGGTGACGTTTTCGATGAGCTTCTTGGACGTGGTGAGGTCCTTGGGCGGAGTGGAGGGCGCGGCGGCGGGCTGCGAAGGACTGCCGGCCTTCCCGGCGGCGGAAACAGCAGCACCCGCAGCGCCAGCAACACCTGCGGCAGCTGAAGACGGCAGCTGGCCTGAGGCGGAGGCGACCTTGGACGGATCTGTGGTAGAATCTGGTATGCCAGAGGGTGGTATTCCGGCCTGCCCCTGCTGCGGGGACTGCGGCGTCCGTTGCGGAGATGACGGCGGCGGCTGCTGCTGCTGAGACTGCGTCTGCGGCGTGTCTGCTGCCTGCGGCGTCGCTTGCTGCTGGGACTGCGACTGCTGCGCTGCCGCCTCCCGCATCTGCTGTTTTTCATGAGAGCGGCTGATGTGTTCGCCGCCTGCGCCGAGGAGGCCGGCGGTGCTGAGGAGCATCGGCATGCCTTTGTAGAAATCGACCAGCGCGCCTTTGATGTCCCGCTTCTCCGCGTAGGCGGAGGAGACCTGGCTGACCGCCTCGTCCAACACCTCCTGCGGGATCTCTTTGAGCGCGCCGCTGGCCAGGGCGTGCGCGCCCTCGACGGTGGAGGCGGCGTAGGCGCGGATGGCGTCAGAGATGCTCCTGTTCATGGCGGTGCGGTTGGCACCGCTGCTGAGCGCACTGCGCACGGTGCTGGCCTTCAGCGGCGCGGCTCCGCCTGGGACGGCCTTGCTGATGAGTCCGGACATGACGCCGGAGAAGGCCGCCGCCGGCGCGGAACTGGCAAAGGCCTGCTCATGATTCATGCCGTTGTTGACGTTGTTTGCGTACGTCTCGGCATACTGGCCACCGGCTGTCTCCAATGCGCCGAGGACTGCGCCGCCCAGGGGGCCGCCCCCGGCGACCATTCCCGCCACCGTGGAGGGCAGCGCCTTGCCGACGCTGCTGATGAGGCGGTCTTTAAAGTCGGCGGTAGTGCCGGTGAATTCACTGGCCTGCAGGCCGCCACTGATATGTGCCCTGTCGTGAGGGGAAGGCGCGGATCTCTCTGGGGCCGCCCCCGCATTTGCCGACCGCTACTCCACAATCATGGCACGTACGAAGCTGCTATTGGCGTATTCACAGGGCAGGTGACGCAGAAAAGCTTCTCCATCTTTAGGATAGTACATGCGGCCTTGGCCAACAATGCCGTCAAGCTCTGCCTCCTCCTGTACGCTTGCGTTATCACAAACGGCGCGGCCATTGCGGTCCAACGTCCAGGTGCGAAGGAGCGTGCCGTTGGGGTCATGGTGGTAGCTGCGAATTTCGACTTTCATAGTATCAGGGGGCTATTGGCTGGAATCTCCGTAGTGTACCGCTTGGGAACAACGTTTGTGTGGTCGCCGTTGCTCTTAGGCCGCTTCATCTTCAACTTGCCATGCGGGCCACTAGTTAGCGAGGTCCTGGTTCATGCAAAAGGCCATCGAATGTCTGGCATTCCAAGTCCTCTCCGAAAGAGTTTCTGAATGCTCCCTCGTTGTCGAGCATACGGTGCCCCACAGTATCGTCTCTTTACTCCACAAGGGTGGCACGCACAAAGGTGCTAAAGGCGTAGTCCCAAGGGAGGTGTCGCAGAAAATCTTTCCCATCTTTGGGGTAGTAGCGGCGCCCTTCAAAACTGAACCCATGCATTTCCATGGACTTCTGTTCGAAATCGTTGGTGCAAATTGCATGGCCCTTTTCGTCCAAAGTCCATGTTTCGCACAATCGGTGGTCTTTTTGATCGTGGTTGTAGCAGTAAACTTCAACTTTCATGGGTGGTATGTGATTTATTGGCTAACATCGTCAAAAGCAACGGGGCGTAAGCGCTGCTGATCTGGTCGCAGATGGGCGTTGATTTCATCAACGGTGAAGTTGCCATAGCTGCCGCGGGCCAGCAAGGCCTTGGCGCGGGCAAAGAGGCCATCGATGACTTCTGGTTCCAGATGTTCCTTCAGAGACTTTCTGGGAGGCTCCTCATTGTCGAGCATGCGGTGCAGTCGCGCATCATTGAGAGAGGAGATTGGCTGTTGTTCTAAGGGGACCCAAAAGCGTTTCTCCACCACGCCGGTATCGGCGGGCAGGGAGTGACCGTTGTCCACAAGTTCGGTCCCGGCCATTGGCCCTCTTTACACGAAGTGATTTTCTGAGCTGTTTAGAAAAGATCACTGGTGACAGGTTTTCATTATTTAAAATGAGATGATATCACTCGACAATAATTGCACGGATGAAGCTGCTGTTAGCAAATTCCAATGGATAGTTGCGTAAAAAATCCTCTCCATCCTTCGGATAGTAGAGGCGACCGTGGCTGCCGCAGATTCCTCCATA
>NZ_JBGAGS010000026.1:0-110568 GCF_044226605.1 Prosthecobacter sp.
TGCACCCTCCCTCTGATAAGCGCATTACAAGCGCTCAGGAAAGCAGCACAGCACTGAAGGCAAAATCGCTTGGCAGAATGCCAGAATTTAACCGGCATTCCGGGCAGGCCTCTCTAAAAAGAGTGTTTTCACACAGCCTGCGTCCCCGGCCCGCCGTCGTCGGATTCCAAAGCCAACACTAAACCCCTGGCGCCGTCACGCCCCTGGCGGCGTGGCCCGCACTCTCCGTGTGCGGTCTGGGCCGCCCCGCTCCCCCCACACCGCTCAATAAGGACACAACGCATAAGAGACGCCCCCGCTCTCCGGTAGGAGAGAGATCATCCTGATCCCTCACGCCCCCGCTCAGCGCTCAGCGTTGTCCTCCTCTCACCGCCTCATCACACACATTCACTCCCATTCGAAAGGGAATGATTTGGCTCTCCCATGATGCCGCATTAATCATTTCCCACATGCGCACAAACGTCCTCCGCAAGCCCCTCACCTGCTGCTGCCGCAAACCCATGACCGGCTTTTACCGCGACGGCTACTGCCGCACCGGCCCCGGCGATGTCGGCCTCCACACCGTCTGCATCGAAGCCACCGAAGAGTTTCTCAATTTCTCCTACCTCAGCGGCAACGACCTCTCCACACCCGCCCCCGAATGGGACTTCCCCGGCCTCAAACCCGGCGACCGCTGGTGCCTCTGCGTGTCCCGTTGGAAAGAAGCCCTCGATGCCGGCTGCGCTCCACCCGTCGCTCTCTCCGCCACCCACGAATCCGCCCTCGAATGGGTCGATCTCGAAGACCTCAAAGCCCACGCCCTCGACGACCCCGGCGAATCCATCGAAGACGAGTAACCAGCTCACTCGTCCTCGTCCTCCTACTCGAAATCGTCCTCGATCCTGCAGCTTCGAGTCCGTGCCAATCGACCGAGTTACCCAAGCACCTAAGTCCTTATCACCACCCTGGCGGTCAAGCACATCTCCACCGCCCTCACCCCAAATAGGCCCCATAAGACCTATCCGGCTTATCCGACCTATTCGTCCGCGCCCTCAGATCCACATCACTCTTTCCCATTCCATCTGATTTTTTTGCAATTCTTGTGCCTCTTTGCGGCCAATTTCCGACCTCCGATTTTTTCCATTTTTCGGCCAACCCCATTCTGGCGCTTCACCGGCTCTCCAGAAACTCCTTCACCTGACCCGCCAGCACCTTGCTGATCCCTGGCACCTCCGCGATCTCCTCCACCGTCGCCTTTCGCAGCCGCGCCACCGAGCCAAACGCCTTTAGCAGCGCCGCCTTCCTCGCGTCACTGACCCCCGGGCAGTCATCCAGAATGCTCTCCGCCACCCGCTTGCCCAGCAGCAGTTGGTGGTACCCATTCGCCCATCGGTGCGCTTCATCACGGATCCGTTGCAGCAGCTTCAGCGCTCCGCGCTCATGTGGAATGATCACCGGATAACTCTCTCCCGGCCGATACACCTCCTCGTTCTCCTTCGCCAGGCCGATGATCGGCAGCCCATGCAGCCCCAGCTTCTGCAGCTCCGCCACCGCCATCCCCAGCTGCCCCTTGCCACCGTCCACGATCACCAGATCCGGCAGCCTCACAAATTTCACAGCCTTGCCGCCCGCAGCCCCGTCATCATTCCCATCATTCGGCATTTCACCTTCGTCAGTCGTCATTTCCAGTCTCCGCATCGCCTCCATCGGCTCCTCCTGCGAAAACTCCGCATCATCTCCAGCCACCTTGCGCCCCTCCAGCAAGATGCGTGAAAACCTCCGCCGGATCACTTCCGCCATGCTGATGAAATCATTCTGCCCGCTCACCGCTTTGATCCGATACCGCCGGTAGTTCGAGTTATCTGGCACCCCGTTTTTAAACCGCACCATGCTCGCCACGCAGTGCGCCGTGCCGATGTTTGCGATGTCAAAGCACTCCATCACCAGCGGTATCTTCTCCAGGTGCAGCAGCTCCTGCAGCTCCTTCACATCCGCCATCGGATCGATCGTGCGCACCGCGCGCGCCCGCGCTCCGCGCTCAAAGGTACGCGTCGGCACCAGCGTCTTTTTAAAATCCTCCACCATGTCCCGCAGTTCCGCCGCCTTCTCAAAATCCATCCGCGCAGCCGCATGCTGCATCTCCTCCTCCAGCGCCGTGACCAGATCCTTCGACTTCCCCTCCAAAAACTCACACGCCTGCTCCACCCGCTTCTTGTAGTCCTCCAGCGAGATGCGCAGGATGCACGGCGCCGAGCAGTTTTTGATGATGTCATTGCTGCAGTGCTTGTAGTCCGCCTCGCCCGGCTTCAGCGGCCGGCACACCCGCAGGCCAAATTTCTTGTTCAGCCAGTTCAGCGTCGTTCTCAGCGCCATCCCATGCGGAAAGGGGCCGTAATACTTCGCGCCATCATCCTTTTTCAGCCGCGTCGTGGACAGCCGCGGGATCGCATCGCCAAAATGCACCCGCACCATGAAGTAGCGTTTGTCATCCCGGAAGGTCACATTGTACCTCGGCCGGAACTCTTTGATCAGCTTGCTTTCCAGCACCAGCGCCTCCGTGTTGTTGCGCACCTGGTGCAGCTCAAAATCCCAGATGCTCGCGATCAGCGCCCGCGTCTTTCGGTCCGCCAGCTGCGATCTCGCCGGTGTGAAATAATTCGCCAGCCTCTTCCTCAGATCCCGCGCCTTCCCCACATAGATCACACTGTTCAGCCGATCCCGCATAATATACACCCCCGGCACATGCGGCACATCCCGCAGCTTCACAATCAGGTCAGGTTTGGCACGAGGAGAAGGCATATGGAAATCAAAGACAAAGGAGGCGGACTCAAAGAATGGTCCATCTATTCCCTTCAGTCCATCAGGACCATTCACAATACGCCTCTCACCGCCTCCAGGCAGCCTTGTTCCATCACCTCCCCTTACCCTGCAGCCATCTCGGCCCGGTTCATCCGGCGTGGTCCGCACATTCCATGGGCGGTCTGGACGCAGCCCTCAGGCCTCCCCATCTTGCGATACACAGCATCCAGATGTTGGAGGGAAGATGCTTGTAAAAGGGTGCCATTGGTATTGAATGCAGAAGCCATGAAGAGCACTTCGAAAGCGTTGCTGATGCCTGTATTATTGGCCGGCTGGTATTTGGTGGCTTTTGGGGCTGACGATCCTTTTCCGTCCATCGCCAGACTGCCCGAGAGAAGGCTTTTCGAAGTGGATAAATATGGGCATCCTCACATCACGGATGAAAACAAGCGGGAAGTTGCACGCTTGGCGGCATCTTCGGAATCGCCTCCGGAACTAAGGTTCATGGCTGTCTGGGGCCTTGCGATTTCAGGATACTCGGCTGAATCGGCGGACGCATTGATCAAAGTGGTCAGGAGTGGGAAAAACAACAATGATCGGGAATACGCAGCAATGGGTCTGAGGAACTTCTCCTTGGACCTGCCCGCTGACACGAAAAACGAAGTCCAGACCATTTTATGGGAACTGGTGAAGTCGGAAGGTTCTCGATGCCCGGCTGGGATAGTTCGTTTGGTGGTGGACTGGGGCGGGGCGGCATGGGTGGCCAGCCAGTTCAAAGACCATCTTCATGGGCACCCCATGGAAATCGAAATTCTTCAAAAGCTGCCCGCAGACAAAGCTATTCCTCTGCTTCTTGAAATATACCACACTACTAAGCGGGATAATACCACTGACAGTTATAACCAACGAGCTGCCGTTGGACGGGCACTTGTGAACTTTCGGGACAAGCGCGGAATCGATATTTTGGATACCCTTCTGGATGCCGCCTCCGTACCATTGCATGACGACGCTCCAAATCATCAATTCCGGCACAATGTGCTGAGATTCATCTTCAGCGCTGTGGGCGACAACTTCGGTTACATGCACGACAATTACGATCCCTCGATCGACGAAGCAGTTTTGAAATTTAAGGAGTGGTGGTTGCGGAAGCGTTACGAGTTCGAACTTTCAAAAAAATAGCAGACTTTGACCGCACCAGTGCATGCACAGATGCCGTTCTCTTCCCAGAGCATCAGCATCCGAGCGAAGCGAGTCCTCCGAAGCACGAAGTGCGAAGGATGGACAGCATCTACCCCACGACCCTCCACGGATGCACCGCCTCCGAAATCCCCTTCAGCTGCATCGGTGGCATCGGCGCCGCTTGAATAAAACTCTTCGAGTCCTCATACGTCTCCCCGTCCATGATGATCTCCCCCGCCTGCGCGATGCTGCACAGCCTTGACGCCAGGTTCACCCGATGCCCCAGCACCGTGTAGCTCAGCCGTTGGTCAGACCCCATGCACCCCGCCACCACCGGTCCCGTCGCCAGGCCTATGCCCACCTCCAGCGAATGCTTGGACACCTCGTTCAGCCTCCGCCGCACCTGCAGCATGCTCAGCGCGCACTGCACCGCCTTCACTGCATCCTCCCCCGTGCTCTGCGGTGCGCCAAACAGCACCATGATCAGATCCCCCACAAACTTGTCCACGATCCCCCCGTGCTGATACGCCACCTCGGTCAGCGCCGTCATGTGTTCATTCAGCAGCTCGATCACATCCGCCGGCGGCATGTTCTCCGTCAGTGCTGTAAATCCGCGGATGTCGCAGAACAGCATCGTCACATGCCGCAGCTCCCCGCCCAGTGTCCCGCTCTGGGTGATCAGCTGCTCTGCCACGGTGCGGTCCGCCACCGCATTCAGCACGCTGCGGTACTTCTCCTGCAGCGCCAGCCCCGCCGCCATCTCGTTGAAAGAGGCCGCCAGCTTCCCCAGCTCGTTTTCGCCACGCACCGGCACCCGCACATCAAAGTTCCCTTGCTCGATCTGCTGCGTCCCGTTCACGATCTCGCGGATTGGTCCCGACAGCCCGCGCGAGATGTACATCACCGCCACCAGCGCGATCAGTAGAGACACCACCCCCAGCCCGCCCACATCGCGCCGCAGTTCGGACAGTTCCGTGTCCATCGCCGAGAGTGGGTAAAGATTCACCTGCGCCGCCAGTGGGAAAGGGGACCCCGGATTCAGCACGCGATAATAAATCTGGTGCCTCTCCCCGTGAATCCACACACTCATCCCACGCTGCGTTTTGTGCGTATGGTGGATCGAATCCGCGATGTGGTCCGCCACGATCTCCCTCTCCTCTTTCGGGATCGTCGTGCTCACCAGCCCCTCCTCCACCCACACCCCGCTCATGATCTCCCCCAGGTCCGAGTGCTTCGTCTGCTCATACAGCACCTTTTCCGCCAGCACCTGCAGCGGCAGCCCGAAAAGGATCGCTCCCAGAAACTCCCCGGATTTCGGATCCCGCAGCGGAGTGATGTACACCTCACGCACCTGCTCGTAGCGGTTTTCCTCTCCGTACTCCACCCGCTGATACCCCACCTCCTGCTCCTTCAGAATGTCCTCCAGCTTTCGATTTCCCAGCCACTGCATCTTGCCAGATTTGCGCCGAAACTCCGCGCTCGTCGGCCTCTCCTTCAGCCTCAGCGGCGGCAGATTGCCACGTCCCCCGGACAGGTTCTTCCTGGACGACACGAGGAAGTTCCCCTCCGGGTCAATGAGGTCGATCGATGGCTGCTGCGACATCGGCAGCTTCGCCAGCAGGTGCTCCCGGCTTTTGTCCTTATCCTTGTCTTTGTCCCTGTCCTTTTCATTGCCGCCCGGTCTCGCGGCCACCATCGGCCCTGAGAGCAGCGCCAGGCCGGGGCCGCCTGGGCCTTTCATCAGGTTCGCACCGGGGATGTCGCTCAAAATGCGGTCACTCGTCAGGTTCTCCAGTTCCGTCCGTACCCGCTGGCCCGCAGCCTCAAAATTCTTGTTCGTCAGATCAGCCAGCAGGTCCGGCTCATGGGCCAGCTTGTCCAGAATTTTCGACAAGGCCTCCGTCCGCTTCTTTTTCGCCGAGGAATAACTGCCAATCTGCGAGTCAAACTGTTCCTCAAACAGCTTCCGGTACGACTGCACAAACTTCCATTCCGCCAGCACCAGCGTCGCAATCGTGATCCCCGCCACCACCGGAAACACCGTGAGGATCAGCTTCGCCCGAAAACTGTGAAACCACTTCATGAAAAAAATCACCAACTGCCGCGGAACAAACACAGCACCCGCCCGCATGGTTGCTCACCGCACGCGTTTCATCGTGTACGTTCCGTTGTCCATCGCGCACCGGTAGTTCGCCTTGAACTCATCCCCCTTGATCGTCCCCTCATAGTGATATAGGCCGCCCGCCCATCCAGGCATCTTGTGCTCCCCTTTGAAAACGTAAGTCCCGTCCTTCTGCAGTTGCACCGTGTGCGTGGACTTGTAGCTGCCGCTCAGGATCGTCTTCCATGTGGCACGGTAGAAAAAGCTGAAGGGATGCGGAAGGAGCGACTCACGCTTCGATTCGCGCTGCAGAGCCGTCCGAGCAGTCGGCGAAAGGCATGTGCCACAGATAAACGGCTCCGCATAAGCCTTGGTTACCACGCAGGACAGATCCCCATGGTGCCCGTTCGCATCGCTCAGCCACGTTCCCTTCCACTTCCCCTCCACCCCCGACGTCACCGGCGCCTTCTTCCACTCCGACCGGAACGCCATCCCGCACGAAGACAGGCACGAGCTCAAAATCAGACCAAGAACGACACGGAAGATCAAAGCATGTTTCATGTATGAATAAGAATGGGCACTGCCATACGAACGTCCCACCCGCACCCCCTTTTTCGCCGTTCCCCGAATTGTCCCGCCCCGAAGTGGTCCTCACAGTCCTCTGTGCGGCATCGCCCGTCCCCAGACCCACAAAAACCACCATCCCTCTCACCCTAGGCCTCTAAAATCATAAATCGTAAATCTCGTCCCCCCCTCCCGTCACCCTCCTTCGCAGCTCGCATAGAGAACTCGCCACAACCTTCCTCTTGCCCGCGCCCGTATTCCCTCTACTTACCCCGAGAACCTCAACCCCACCCCAACACCATGGCCCACACACTCCCCCCACTGCCGTATCCCACCGACGCCCTTGAGCCCCACATCGACAAGCAGACGATGGAGATCCATCACGGCAAGCACCACAACGCCTACGTCACCAATCTGAACAACGCCCTCGCCGGCAAGGCCGACCTCGAAGCCCTCTCCATCGAAGACCTTTGCAAAAACATCTCCAAGGTCCCCGCAGACGTCCAGGGCCCCATCCGCAACAACGGCGGCGGTCACTACAACCACACCCTCTTCTGGAACATCATGGGCCCCAACGCCGGCGGCGCCCCCACCGGTGCCCTCGGAGACGCCATCACCTCCACCTTCGGCAGCTTTGACGCCTTCAAGGAAGCCTTCGGCAAGGCAGGCGTCGGCCGCTTTGGCTCCGGCTGGGCCTGGCTCGTGGTGAAGGACGGCAAGCTCGCCATCACCTCCACTCCCAATCAGGACAACCCGCTCATGGACGGCTCCGGCACCCCCATTCTCGGCTGCGACGTCTGGGAGCACGCCTACTACCTCAAATATCAAAACAAGCGCCCCGACTACATCGCCGCTTGGTGGAACGCCGTGAACTGGACCGCTGTGGCAGACCGCTACAACGCCGCCATCGGCTGATTTCCCGCTTCCTGAAGCCACGTCTTCCTCACAAAGCGCGGAACGGCCTGCCCGTCCCGCGCTTTGTCGCTTTCAGCCTCCCACCATCAACAAATTCGGGAGTGAAAGCACCTTTCAAAATCAAAGCCATCGACCTACCCAGCGCTGTATTGTAGTACCGGCTTCAGCCGGAATCCGGTTCCGGCTTCCCTCCTCCACCCACCCCTTCTGCCCTCCAGAGCGCCCTCCATCCCACCGTCTCCTTCCGCTCCCCTCTGCCATTCATCCTTCATAATTCCTCCTTCATCCTTTTCTCGATGTCCATAGTCCTTCATCGCCTCCGCAACGGCCTGATCTATTCTCAGGATTTCGCAGACTATCTGGCTTCGAAGCACAGCAGCGAGGCCATCGGCCATCCCGGCGAAGTCATCCACCTCGACTACGTCCGCTGCTCCCAAGGCGATCTCAGCGGCCAGGAGTGGTGCCAGCTCACCTGGATCAGCGGCGCCCAGGCCGCCACCGAGCACCGTCATCCCATCGGCGGCACCGAAATCTACATCCACAAACAAGCCCTCCGCGGCCTCAAAAACCGCCTCCTCCACTTCGACGGCACCAACGTCATCGTAAAACAATGACGAATCCCGAATGCAGAATGACGAATGAAGTCCGGATGTCCCAATCGCCATTCGCGTCAGTTCCCACCCACTCGCGCCCGTTCGCCATGAACGCCTCCGTTCTGCCATTCGTCATTCATCATTCATCATTCATCCTTCCCCTCTGATGCCGACCCTCGCCGACATCGGAGAAGACAACCTCATCCGCAAACTCATGCGCGGTGTGAAGCTCGACAGCGACGTCATCGCCGGGGCAGGGGATGACTGCGCCGTCGTCCGCGGCTCCAAAGACGAGCACACCCTCCTCAAAACCGACGCCCTCGTGCAGGACGTCCACTTCACCCTCGAGACACCGCCCAAGCTCATCGGCCGCAAGGCCATCGCCCGTGTCGTCAGCGACTTCGCCGCCATGGGAGGCACCCCGCGCCACGCCATGGTCACCCTCGTCGCCCCGCCCAGCATGGAGGTCGAGTTCCTCTCCGAAGTCTATCGCGGCATGCGCGCCATCGCCAAAGAGTACGGCATCAACATCGTCGGTGGCGAGACCTCCCGTGGCCTTGTCCTCATGCTCTCCATTTCCATGAGCGGCACCGTCCCCTCCAAGCGCTGGCTCTCCCGCAGCGAAGGCAAAGCCGGCGATGTCATCCTCGTCACCGGCCGCCTCGGCGGCTCCATCACTGGAAAACACCTCAAATTCCAGCCCCGCCTCGAGGAAGGCCGCTGGCTCTCTGAAAACGCCCATCCCCATGCCATGATGGACATCAGCGACGGCCTCGCCAAAGACCTCCCCCGCCTCGCCCTCGCCAGTGGCACCCACTATCAGGTCAATGTCGCCTCTCTCCCCTGCAATCCCGGCTGCACCTTCGATCAGGCCTGGGGCGATGGTGAAGACTACGAACTCCTCCTCGCCGTCAATCCCCGCAGCGTGAAGTCTCTCAAGGCCAAATGGCAGGCCGCCTTCCCCAAGCTCCCCCTCACCATCATCGGCAAACTCGTCCCCCCCGGCGAAGGCCGCCCCCCCGACTTCGAAAGCACCGGCTGGGACCACTTCGCCCTCAGTGCCGACGCCTGAGCCACCCACCACTCCGCCGCCGCTTCGCGTCCTGGAGTGCTCCAGCCCTCTGGAGCTTTCCGCCTCATCCAAGACACCCTCAAAGTCTCTCAAGTGTCCGGCTCTGAAATTTTTCTACCCCTAATTTTTCTACCTTCCTCCTCTCCGCAGCCCTTCTGAGTACGTAGTTCGGGCTTTAGCCCGCTCCGGAATCACCGCATCGCCCAAAATTCGAAACCAGCCAGCGCACGTATTGTAGTACCGGCTTTAGCCGGAATCTGAAGGCTTTCTTCCTGCAAGCCGTTCCCAAATAAACTCCCCCCCAGGCCCTCTCATGATCACCCTCGCCACCGCCGACGACGCCCACGCTTGGGGCGCACAGCTCGCACCCACCCTCTCCGCCGGTGACGTCATCGCTCTCTGCGGCACTCTCGGCGTCGGCAAAACCCAGATCACCCGCGGCATCGTGGCCGGCATGAATTCCCACGCCGCCGTCACCAGCCCCACCTTCACCCTCGTCCACGAATACCTCGACGGCCGACTCCCCGTCTTCCACTTCGACTTCTACCGCATGGACACCGCCGCCGAAGTCATCGGCATCGGCTGGGACGAATTCCTCACCGAACCCGGCGTCATCATCGTCGAATGGGCCGACCTCTTTCCCGACCTCCTCCCTCCCCACACCCGCTGGTTCCATATAGAGACCACACAAGATAATTCGCGCACCGTCACCGAATCCGCTAAGTCCTAAAAACTCTAGTCCCTTCGTCATTCGACATTCTGTCATTCGTCATTCCCCCGCATGCTCCTCGCCCTCGACCTCTCCACCGCCCACGGCTCCATCGCCGTCGTGCATGGAGATGACGTGCTCTATCAGTCCTCCTTCCAGTCCGAGCGCTCCCACAATGCCCAGGTCTTCGCCCCGCTGAAAGAAGCCCTTGCAGCAGCCGGCAATCACCTCACCGGCATCGTCATTGGCAACGGCCCCGGCTCCTACACCGGGGTCCGCATCGCCATTGCCGCCGCCCAAGGGATCGCCCTCTCCCGCAACATCTGGTGTGCCGCCTGGTGCTCCTTAGCTGGTCTGGACCTCGACACCCCCGCCACCTACCAAATCATCGGCGATGCCCGCCGCCAGAGCTTCTACCTCGCCAGCATCGAAAACGGCAGACTGCTCCCCGACCTCGAAATCGTCTCCGCCGAAATCGCCCAAAAAAAGGCCTCCGATTGCGGAATATGGTACACAACTGACCCCAAAGCGCCGCTCAATTTGCCCGTCCAAATCGCCAAACCAGACGCCGCTAAGCTCGCCAAAATCGTCCAGTCTCTCCCCCCCGACGAACTCGCCGCCCTCATCGCCCAGCCTCTCATCCCCCACTACCTCGCCGAGGCCTTCATCACCCTCCCCAAACGCCCCCTTTCCACCCCATGACCCCCGAACTCATCTCCAACCACGTCTCCGAGTGGGGCGAAGGCCCCATCTGGCACAACGACCGCCTCTTGTACGTTGATATTGAAACCTATAAGATCATCGCCCTGACCCCCTCCACCGGAGAAGAAAAAGTCTGGGACGTCGGCCAGCGCGTCGGCACCGTGGTCCCCCGCGCCAGCGGCGGCCTCGTCTGGGCCGGCGACAACGGCTTCTTCTTCCTCGACGAAGCCACCGGCATCAGCACCCCCATCGCCGACCCCGAACCCAACCTCCCCGACAACCGCTTCAACGACGGCAAGTGCGACCCCGCCGGCCGCCTCTGGGCCGGCACCATTTGCCTCCAGAAGCGCCCTGATGCCTCCCTTTACTGCCTCCACACCGACCTCCGCGTCGAAAAGAAGTTCGGCCCCGTTACCAACTCCAACGGCATCATCTGGAACCGCGCTGCAGACACGATGTTCTACATCGACACCCCCAGCAAAAAAGTCCGCGCCTTCGACTACGACAACGCCACCAGCGCCATCACCAACGAGCGCGTCATCTGGGACACCAGCGCCGATCCCTCCTCCCCCGACGGCATGACCATCGACAGCGAAGACCGCCTCTGGATCGCCTTCTGCCACGGCGCCAAAGTCGTCTGCTTCGATCCCTCCACGAAGAAAGTGGAGGCCCAGATCGACTTCCCCTGCGTCGAAACGACCGCCTGTGCCTTCGGCGGCCCCGAACTGCGCGATCTCTACATCACCACGGGCAAAAAACCCGGCTTCGTCGAACCCCTCGCCGGCCGCCTCTTCGTCTGCCAAACTGGTGCTCAGGGCGTGCCGTCCAGCGCATTTGGAGGATGACAGTTTTCCTAGCCGGGTTCAGATAGGCGCATGATTCGTCCTCTCCTTGCCCTGTCGTTCCTGTTGGTGCTCAAGCCTGCGTTAGCTGTAGCGGCCTCCCAAAAAGTGGACGTCTGCGTCTACGGTGCCACACCGGCGGGCATCGTCGCGGCAGTCACCGCTCATCAGGAAGGCTGCACGGTGCTCGTGGTGGAGCCCAGTCGCTGGGTCGGGGGCATCCTCGGAGCCGGCATCAAGCCCATGCAGGACTGTGCCGCACCGCAGGCCGTGGGTGGTCTCACGACGAGCCGGGTTTTCAAACTGGGAAACAGACCGGATGTCATCCGCCAGGCCTTTGCAGAATGGCTGGCGGAAGAGAAGATCCCCGTGGTCTTCGAGCACCGCTTGCAGAAAGTGGAAAAAACAGGAACGACGATCACCAAACTCATCCTGGAGCTGGCTCCGCCCGACAAAAACGGCGTTCCCGCCCCGAAGGCGTCTCAGGCCGAAGCCGCAGTGATCGAAGCCAAGGTCTTCATCGACGCCAGCTATGAGGGCGATCTCCTTCCTGCCGCTGCGGTGCCTTATGCCGTCGGTCGCGAAGCCAAGGAGGTCTTCAATGAGGAACTCGCAGGCGTAGGCCCTACGACGAACTGGACCCCCATCGACCCCTATGTGGTGCAAGGCGATGCAAAGAGCGGAACGCTGCCGCTGGTGGATGCAGATCACGGTTTGCCCAAGGGCGCGGCCGATGACTACACCCAGGCCTACAACTACCGCTTCTACGTCACGCGCGATGCGGAGAAGAGAATCCCCTTTGAAAAACCGGAAGGCTACGACGCCAAACAGTTTGAAGTGGTTGGACGCTACGTGGAGCATCTGGTGCGAACGACGGAAGGCGGAGAGGCAAAGCTGCTCAAGCGCCTGCGCGACATCTTCCCCGGCTGGATGAACAGCGGTGAGTACAACTACAAGCGCGACTCCCTCGTCACCATCGCTCCGCTCGGCGTCAGCCGTTACTACCAGGACAGGAACTGGGAGGCAAGATCGCGCGTTTGGAGGCAGCACAAGGATTACCTGAGCGGCCTGCACCACTTCCTCAGCACGGACCCGCGCGTGCCGGAAAAGTTCCGCGAGGAAACAGCATCGCTCGGGCTGGACAAAACCATGCATGCCGACACCGAAGGCTGGCCCAATCAGCTCTACGTGCGCCTCACCCGCCGCATGCAGGGACCCTACATCCTGACTTTGGATGACGTGTGGAACAAGACGCAGGTGGAAGACAGCGTGGGCCTGGCGCTCTACGGTGTGGACATCTATCCCGTGCGCCGTTACGCCGTGGCAGATCCTGGCACCGGGCAGATGGGCGTGGCAACGGAGGGCAACATGTTCGTCGGTGGTTCCCACGGCACCGGGCATCCTTATCCCATTCCGTATCGGGCGCTCACGCCAAAGTCAGACGCCTGCACCAATCTCCTCGTGCCGGTGTGCTTCTCAGCCAGCTACATCGCCTACGCCTCCGCCCGTATGGAGCCGGTGTTTTGCGTCATGGGAGAATCCTCCGGCGTCGCCGCTGCGCAGTCGATCCATGCGGACAAACCCGTGCAGCAGATCGACATGGCAAAACTGCGCGCACGCCTGCTGGAGCGTGGCCAGATTTTGCAATGGACCGGCCCCAATGTGCGCCCCAAGGCCGGTGCTGTGGAGACGGGTGAGTATGAGTCCAAGGAAGCCTGGAGCGAAGCCAAGCCCGGCTGGGAATGGCTGTTTCCCCATGTAGACACCAACAAAGACGGCAAGATCTCCAAAGAGGAGCACGAAGCCTTTCAGGTCTACAAAAAGCAGCACCCAGACTGGCAGAAAGAGCTCAAGAAGTGAGCCTCGCTCACTTGCTCTCCACGATCACCGGCGCCTTCCGACGTACCCCGATGTAAACGGGAGAGCGCTGGCGCTCGAACCACTTGTGCGTGAGAGGGAGTTCGGTGTTGAAGGCGTGGAAGTGCCAGGGGCCGTCATCGGTGCGGATGGAGTATTGCAGGGCGCGCCCACCATCGAGCAGGGTGGCATGCTGGACGTCCAGCTTGCGGGCGATCTCGGTGACTTCACTGACGTTCATGACGCCGCCGTCTCCCGAGAGGACGAAGACGATGGTGCCATCCTGGCGCATGCCGGCCAGGGAGCGGTAGCTGATCCGTTTTCCTTCGAAAAACAGCTCCGGATCCTTCTCCACGTAGGAAAAGGTGGTGTGGTTCTTCATCACGGATGGATAGACCTGGCAGCCTTCCGTGATGAGGCCCGGGACATCATTGAGCAGCGACTTCGGCCCGCACCAGGGGCGGCCGTCTTTGACGAAGAAGCAGCCGCTCCAGTCGCCGAAGGGTTGATTCACCTGACGGCCTTCATGATAGACCCAGCCCATGGGCCGCCCTTTGGGGTCGCGAAAATTGGCGGTGATGGCAAACCACAGGTTCCCCTCTGCCATGCGCTCGCGCGCGGTGGTCAGGGCAAACTTTGGTTGAAAAGTCGTCATGAAGTCGAAGCGGTCCGCGGACAGGGTGATGACCTGGACTTCCGCCCCGAAAAGACGCTGCGCGATGTTGGCGAGGGCGCCCCCCTCACGCCGCACCTTGAGCGTGGCCCAGCGCATGCCCGTCTCGCGGTGGCGTTCGATGAGCGCCGCCTCCATGTCTCCAGCCGTCAGAGCGGAGGCCGGTTTCCACTCGCCGCGTTTGGTCAGGATCTGCAGCGGCTGCTTGGAATCCCGCACGCTGACAGCCACGAGGTTGCTGTTGAGGTTGAAGTAAATCTCACCGCCAAGCCACACCAGCAGCGCGCCGGCAAGGACGAGCAGCAGAAGCAGTTTCAGGCATCCGCGTTTTGTAGGCATGGGGGTGGGGCAGAATGGAGAACAACTCCGGCGCGATCAAGAGCGATGTCACTCCGTTGAATGAAGATTGATTCAGAGTGGTCTTTGTTCGATCATCGTTGCATGAAATTGCCCTTGGTTTCCTCTCTTTTCCTCCTGGCCGCCCTCAACCTGCACGCGCAGACGCCTGCACCCGCACCTGCTCCGGCACTCACGCTCAAGGCCAGCACAGATCATCCGGATGCCCTGTATAAAACCGGTGAGACCGCGACCTTCACCATCGAGGCGCAACAGGACGGCAAACCGCTGCCGGAGGGGAAGGTGGTCTGTGTGCTTTCCAAGGACGGCCTCCAGCCTCAGCCGCCGCAGACTCTGAACATCAAGGACGGCAAGGCGACGATCATCGGCAAGCTGGACGAACCCGGCTTCCTGCTGCTGCGTGCCACGAGCGACAAGGCGACGACGATGGCTGGAGCGGGCTACGACCCGCTGCTGCTCAAGCCCAGCATGCCGGTGCCGGATGATTTTGAGGCGTTCTGGAACGCGCAGAAAGCCGCACTGGCGCAGGTTCCTGCGAAAGCCACTCTCACCCCCGTCACCACGGGCGCACCCAAGGGAGTGGAGGCCTTTGACGTGCAGATCGACTGCTTGGGCAAGCCGGTGAGCGGCTATTTTGGCAAGCCGGTGAATGCCAAGGCAAAGTCCCTCCCTGCGATCCTGCATGTGCATGGAGCAGGCGTGCGCAGTTCCAATCTGGGCAGCGTCTCATGGGCGCTCCAGGAAGGCGGCATGCTTTCCATGGACATCAATGCACACGGCCTGCCCAATGGGAAGCCGAAGGAGTTTTATGATGCTTTGGCGGCGGGCGAATTGAAGGACTACCGCATCGAAGGCGTGCAGGATCGCGAGAAGGTTTATTTCAAAGGCATGTTCCTGCGACTGATCCGGGCGATTGATTTCCTCACCTCGCAGCCCGAGTGGGATGGCAAGACGCTCATCGTCTATGGCTCCAGCCAGGGAGGGTTTCAGGCCTTTGCAGCGGCGGGTCTGGACGCACGCGTTTCCTACATTTGCGCCGGCGTTCCTGCTGGCTGTGATCACACCGGCAGCCAGGCCAACCGGATTGCAGGCTGGCCCAAAATCGTCCCCAACGGCGCCGATGGCAAACCGAACCCTGCGGCGCTGCAGGCCTCCCGCTATTTTGACAACGTCAACTTTGCCGCCCGTGCCAAATGCCAGGGCGCGGTGGTGACGGTGGGATTCATCGACACCACCTGCCCGCCGACCAGCGTTTATGCGGCCTACAACGCTCTGACCATTCCCAAGGCCATTCACAACGACGTGCTCGCCGGACACACCAACACGCCTGCGGCCAGCAAGTTCATGCAGGCGGCGGCCCTCAAGCATGTGCGGGACAGCAAGGCCCGGTGACAACGGGTGCGACCGCCAAAAAACTGCGGTCGTTTCCAAATGACTCCAAAGGAACATTTTCTGCCTGCTTGCACTCGTATGGACCACTGCCACGGTGCGGCATGCCAAAGCGGATCGCCATTTTTGGAGGCAGCTTCAATCCACCAGGAAATCACCATGCCGCCATCGCGGCAAGACTGGCGCAGGAATTTGACGAGGTGCGGGTGATCCCTTGTGGGCCGCGTCCGGACAAGCCGACGACGGACAGTGTTCCGGCGGTGTATCGTGCGGCGCTGGCAGACATCGTGTTTGGCGGTCTTGCCGGCGTGACGGTGGATCTCTCGGATTTCGAACAGGATACCTTCACGCGGAACTATGAACTCCAGACGCGCTTTGCGCCATTGGGAGAGGTCTGGCATGTGGTGGGTGCGGACCTGCTCGTGGGAGGGGCGCGGGGGGAGTCTCTCATTCAGCGGACGTGGAAACACGGCGCGGAACTCTGGCAGCAGGCCCATTTTGCCGTGCTCAAACGGCCGGGCTACCAGCTGAATGACGGCGATCTGCCGCCACACGTGCAAATCATCGAGCTGCTGGTGGAAGGCTCCAGCACCGAAATCCGCGATGCCTTGAGCCGGGGAGTGCCCGTGGGGAATCTGGTGCCGCCGCGAGCCCAGGCCTATATGGCTCGCTACGGTCTGTACCGAGCACCGGTGCCGGGAAACTGGGCTCGGGGCACGCTGGAGGGCGCGCAGTTTTTTCTCCAGGCGGATACCGCCATCCCAAAGGTGCGTGACTTGTGCAGCGCCGTGGATGGCAAGCATGTGGCCATGCAGGACGCGGAGTTCATCAGCGTGATCGGGGGGGACGGGGCCATGCTGCGAAGCATCCGCGAGCACTGGCGCGCAAGACTACCCTTTTTTGGCATCAATGCCGGGCATCTCGGCTTCCTGCTGAATGCGCCCGAGCAGGTGCAGGCGCATTCCTTTCCTCCCAGTGACGTCATCTTCCGCCAGATGCCGATGCTGTTCCTTGAGTTTGAAGACGAAGACGGGCAGCGGCACTCGGCGCATGGCTTCAATGACGCGTGGCTGGAGCGCGCCACCAGCCAGTCTGCCTGGCTGGAGATCACGGTGAACAATGTGCCCCGCATTCCCAAACTGGTGTGCGATGGGGCTCTGGTGGCCACCGCCGCCGGCTCCACGGCCTATGCCCGCAGCATGGGCGCGGCACCGCTGCTGGCGGATACACCCGCATGGCTGCTGGTGGGCTCCAACGTGCTGCAGCCGGCGCACTGGCGCAGTGCGCTGCTCTCTCCGGACACGACGGTGGAGATCCGCAACATTGATCCTCTCCACCGGCCGGTGCAGGCATACGTGGACGGTCTCAGCCGAGGACGGGTGGTGGCGCTGCATGCGCGCATGTCCCGGGCTGCGGCGGCGGAACTGGTCTTTTGTGCCAGCCATGACATGGCGGAGAAAATTGCAGCCATCCAATTCGGAGCATGATCGCGGCTTTTCAAAAGGGCGAAGCCTTGCTGGCAGACATGGCGGCAGCCTCCCATGAGAAAGACGTGCTGCACGTCTGGTGGCTGGGGCAGAGCGGGTTTCTGGTGCAGTGGGCAGGGGAGCGCCTGCTGTTTGATCCCTACCTTTCCGACTCGCTGACAACAAAATACGCCGCCACCGACAAGCCGCATGTGCGCATGACGGAGCGCTGCATTGATCCCCGGCAGCTCACCGGCATCAGCCGGGTGACGGCGAGCCATGTGCACACGGACCACCTGGATGGCGCCACCCTGGTACCTCTGGCGGCGGCGAATCCCGGTTTCCGGCTCTATCTGCCGCATCCCATCATGGATGAGGCCCAAAAACGTCTGGGAGATGCCGAGGTGACCTTCTGCGGAATCGGGGACCACGATGTCTATGTCGAGCATGGCTGGGAACTGCGCGGCGTGATCGCCAAGCACAACGAGGTGCTGCGGGATGCGCAGGGCGACTGCCACTACACGGGTTTTCTGGTGAAGTGCGGCCCCTTCACCCTCTACCACAGTGGAGACACGCTCTGGCACGAGGACATCCTCAAGATGGTGTGTGAGCATCCCTGCGATCTGATGCTGCTGCCGATCAACGGGAACAAACCTGAACGCCGGGTGGCCGGAAACCTCAATGGCACGGAGGCTGCCGCGCTGGCCAGGGCCGGAAATGCGCGGCTCGTGGTGCCCTGCCACTACGACATGTTTGAATTCAACACAGAATCTCCCGCCGAATTTGTGAACGCCTGCGAACGGCTGCAGCAGCCATATCAAGTGATGCGCTGCGGAGAAAAACTAGAGATCAGGAAGTAGTGGGGAGGGAGGGCTCCTGGCTGGCGCATCACCTGGCCACGGCCTGGCCGCTGGCGGTCCAGGCATTGAAGCCTCCTTTGAGAAGCAGGATGTTTTTGAAGCCCTGCTTGTGCATTTCGACAGCGATCAACTGGGCGCGCCCGCCGATCGCACAATAGACGATGCAGGGTTTCGCGTGGTCCAGCTTGGAGATCGCGTCGAGAGTTTCCTTTCCGTGAAAATAATCGAAATGCAGCGAATTCAGCACGTGGCCCCGTGAGCGGCGCTCATCTTCGGTCCTGACATCAACGATGAGTGTCTCGGGATGATCCACCAGCTGGCGTTGGACATCTCCCGGGGCAATTTCGTGAATTTCGGCGGGGATGATCGGTGCAGGGGGCAGGTTTTCTGCCGCGGCCCAGAGGGAGAAAGCGCAGAGCAGAACGAAGAGGGGACCAAATCTCATGAAGCGGGAGAGGTAGGAAAAAGGATGCTCTTAATTCGAGAGCGAACAAACATCCCTTTCGCGGTGAAAAGAACCCGGAAAGGAATCGAGGATAGGGGGGGAAATGAAGGCTGCCAATATGGAGATTGTGAGAAATTTGTGAGAATTATGAAATTTATCTTGAATCAATCTTCAACACTGAGTATAAATACAATAATTCGAGATTGAACGACTCCAAGAGCTGAACAACTCGAAGCAACACCAACAGCCAAAACACACAAACACACTATGAAAAACATCAAGCTCAACACCTCCCGCAAGGCTGGCTTCAGCCTCGTTGAAATGCTCGTCGTCATCGCCATCATCGGCATCATCGCCGCGATCGCGATCCCGAACATCGGCAACCTGAACGACAGCGCCCGTGACGCTGCCGCCAAGCGCAATGCCCAGACCGTCTCCTCCGTGCTTAACGCCGCCATCGCTGCTGGCGTTGACACCACTGGCTGGGACAGCACGAACCTCCTTGCCAAGGCCCAGACGGGCGTGACGCCTTCCACGGGCGCCTTCTCCGGCAAGCTGTTCACCTCCGGCCCAATCAACGACACTGAAGAAACCAAGGTCGCCAGCTACCTGACCTGGGACGGCACCAACAAGCAGGTGAAGTACGATCCAGGCACCTACTAATACTGGTGCTGACGCGCCCGGCGCTGGGGATTAAACTCAGTTTCGGACGATTCACGTCCGCCGGGGAGGTGACTCCCCGGCGGTTTTTTTGCAACAGGTAGCAGGGGTGGAGCTGACTATGAACACGACAGTCGGACAGCAGAGACAGAAGGGATTCAGCTTTGTCGAGGCGATCTTCACGATTGCCATCATCGGCATCATGTCATCTCTCGTGGTGGCCGCCATTTCCAATGCCTCGCGTGACGCGCACCGCGTCATGGCCCGGCAGCAGCAGGTGTCTGTGCAGAGCGCTCTCACGGCATGGGTGATGGCCCAGGGCCGGGTGGGAAGCACCTCCCAGGTTCGCAGCCTTGAAAGTGTTCGCTCCACCTACAACTCGCTGCCCAGCAGCCTGGCACGTTTCAACCTTCTGGTTCCCAATCCCACTTCGCCTGACCCCACTTTGCGCGCCGGATTCATCGATCAAACGACAGCCGACCACTTTCTGGATTACACGACCAACGCCAACCAGCTCCTGACCGCCGCTTTGAGCAATGCGCAGCAGTACCTCACGCTGCCCGACTGGCAGAGCGGAGATTTTCCACGTGTCAACCTGGCCAACCAATAAGGAAGCGCAGACATTTTCCCCGCCATGAACGCCACACAGACCCGCCGACGCTCACTCATCCGCGCTTTTTCGCTGGTGGAGATGATGGCCTGCGTATCGATCATCGGCATCATCGCCTTCATGGCGATCCCTTCGGTCACGCGCATGCGCGGTGACAGTGAGCGCAACCTCGCCATCGCACGCGCGGAGGCGCTGAACCTGGCGCAGGCGAGCTTCATCCAGGTGCGCGGGCGGACTCAGGCAGCCCTGGACTGGGCCGCTGCCTCGACTCCGGACTCGAAATACCTCCTGCTGCGTCCCTACCTGAGTTTTTCCGAGGCGACGCTGACTGCCTTTCTGCCCTCCGGATACTCGGTGGGTTTCGCCGCATCCATCACCTCCATGACGAAGGTGTCGCTGACCAGTCCCACCGGAATCATTTACTACTGACGCACTCATGGCATGAACACCTCCACTCACAGGAGATTTCGCTTGCTGCAAACCACCTGCCAGAAGTCTGGCAGGGAGGGCGGATATTCTGTGACTGAACTGGTGATCGTGATTTCGATCATGGGTGTGATGGCAGCTCTCACGGTGGGGTCTTTCAGCCAGTTTATTGGCGGCTCCAAGGATGCGCTGGCAGTGGAGCGAAAAGAAATGCTGAACCAGGCGGTTTATCGCTTCGCACAGAATAATTATGAACTGCAGTTTGATGCAAACAGCGGCTCTCTGGCGGACGAACTGGTCATTCTGCGTACGCTGCAATTTCGGGATCCCAATGTGAACCGGGCGAAGATCGGCTCCCCCTACGTCGATCCGCGGTACAACCCCATTTCCTCCAGCGATACCTCGGTGCACCGCCTGCGCTGGACGGGCAAGATGTTTGAACTGCTGTCTCCAGGGACAAGCGGATCGGGCATTCTCATGAATTTCGAAGGTACGGACTTCACCACGGCATTTGTCTTCCCGCCGAACTTTCAAACGGCCGGACATTGATTCTGCCACGCCCCACCCCATGTCTGCCCTCCTACAGATCCCGACGAACTCTCCCGCACCAAAATCCTTTGGTGCTGCGAGTAATCCGCCAAACACGATAGTCGAGGCCCGGCAGACAGCGATCCTGGCGATTCAATCCATCGAAGGCCTGGCGCTGCAGCATGGCATGCTGCCGGTGACGCTCCTGCGCGAGAGCTGCTCTCCTGATGCGGAGCGCCTGATCCGCAAACTCGGCCGCGTGCCTTATGTGGCGGATCCATGGCTGCCCGTGAGCACCATCGGGCCGCTGCTGGTGATGGCGCACCACAACCCAAGGGCGGGAGATCTGTGGGGAGTGCCGCACTTCCTCACGATTCGTGTGCTGGTGACGCAGGAGCAGTACCAGAACACCCGCAAGGATCTGGTGCAGCGCTTCGGCCAGATGCCAATCTCCCAGTCCAATGCCATGGAGCAGCTCCAGCCGCCGGTGTTTTCCGACCTTGGGCTGGACGGCACCTTCCAGTGGCTGCTGGAGCACTACCCGTATGAGCCGGCTGAAATCACCAAGCTGAAAGGGTTTTACGAGGCACAAAAGGGCAAGTCCGAGACGCTGGGCATCACGAATTTTAATGTGGTGCAGCGCAACATGGGCATCGCCCTCCAGCATCTCGTCAGCGGATGCAGGACGCTGGTATACAGCGCCAATGAGGCGCCGCGGCAGACATTCTTCCCGATTCCGCTGCTGGAACGGCACAACGTTTATCCGCTCTACATAGGCAAGCAGGTGGTCTTCCTGCTGAGCGAGAGCACAGACTGCTACGCCTTCGAGGACGAATGGCTCTCGATGGGCAATCCCTCGGTGAAGATCGTGCCCGTGCTGGCGGATCTGGCAAGCATCCGTGATGCGATCAACCGCGCAGGCGCCACCTTTGACCCCAGCGCAGTGGCTTCCGTGGAGGGGGCCTCGCTCTCCGTGGCTGATGACGCCAGCGTCGTGGAGATTTCTCCCGAAGACATGGCGCGGATCAATCCGCAGAACCCGAACACGGATCCGGAGCAGCTGGTGCAGTGGGCGCTGTTCACCGCCATCCGCTGCCGGGCATCTGACTTGCACCTGGAGAAGTTTTACAGCTTCACGCGCTTCCGCGCGCGCATGGACGGCACCATGAAGACGATCATGACGGCGCCGGAGAGCCAGCTGAACCGCTATGTGGCGCTGCTGAAAAACTACGCCGGCATGAGCCAGAACCGGCAGGAGTGTCAGGACGGGCGAATGGCGCTCTCCATCGGTCGCCGGCGGGTGGACGTCCGTGTTGCGGCCGTGCCGACCCGGCGTGAGTTCCAGAAGGTCATCATGCGTTTCCTGGACAAGCAGGATGGCGTGAAGCGGCTCTCGGACTTCAATCTCTCCCAGCGGCAGATCGACATTCTCACCCGCACGATGCAGCGCGACCAGGGGCTGGTGCTCGTAACCGGTCCCACGGGTTCTGGTAAAACGACCACGCTCTACGCGCTGCTGAACAGCGTGAACGACGAGAGCGTCAACATCCAGACCATCGAAGACCCCATCGAATATGAAATCGAGGGAATCAACCAGACGCAGACAAACAACGCCCGCGGGCTGGACTTCGCCAATGGGCTGCGCGCCCTGCTGCGTGCCGACCCGGACATCATCCTGATCGGTGAGTCGCGTGATGCGGAAACAGCGGGGGCGGCAGTGAACGCCTCGCTCACGGGCCATCTGGTGCTCACCACGCTGCATGCCAATGACTCGCTGCGTGCGGTTTCACGACTGCTTTCAATGGGGGTGGAAAAATACCTGCTCGCGGACTCGCTGGCCCTGAGCCAGGCACAGCGACTGGCGCGCCGCCTGTGCAGCTACTGCAAACAGCCCATGCAGGCGCCGCAGGATGTGCAGGACCTGCTGGCGAAGCAGGCCGTCATCACCCAGCCGATCACCACGCCGATCTACAACGCCCGCGGATGCGACGAGTGCCATGGCACCGGATATGCCGGTCGCGTGGCCCTGATGGAGCTGTGCGAGGTGAACAACGAACTTCGGGATCTGGTCGAAGAAGGCGCGCCGCTCAGCGCGATGCGAGCTGCCGCCTTCAAAAATGGATTCCGCTCTCTTTACCAGGAAGGCCTGCAGCAGGTCATCGGGGGGCACACCTCGCTCGATGAGATCAAATGCCTGAGCTACACCGCCATGTAAGCCGCCTGAAAATTTAAACACACAACGATTCTCCGCCATGTCAGAAACCACCCAGCTAATGCCTCGTGATTTTGCCTCCCGTGCCATCGCACGAGTGCTGCTAGTCGATGATGAACCCCATGTTCTCGCCGTAGGCAAAGCCGTGCTGGAGGCGCACGGGTTTGAGGCCATTGCCACGCGCAGCGGCGAGGAGGCGCTCGAACTTGTGCGGAAGGGGCTGGAGGAGGGGCAGCGCTTCACGGCAGCCATTCTGGACCTGACCATGCCGGGCGGGGCCTCGGGATTTGAGGTGCTCGAATGGCTGCGTGCCTGTGATCCTCGAATGCCAGTGATCGCCTGCAGCGGGTATTTCCAGGAAGATGTGAAGGATCTCTGCCAGGCCATAGGCTTCGTGGATGTGCTGCACAAACCCTTCAACCTCGAAAGCCTCTGTCTCGCGGTACGCCGTGCGATGGTTCAGGAATCAGATGCGACTGAACCGGGTCAAATGACCTTCAAAAATGGCTTCGCATCATGAGGTTTAACTTCCAGATCGCCAACCGCTTTACCCTGCTCGGCATGTTTGCCGTTTTGGTGGGGGCAGGGGCGACTGCGGCCGGGTTTATCTGGCAGGAGTTCATCACGCTGCGGTTTGTGCAGAGTTCTTATCTGGGTGCTGTCGCGCTGGCGGGCCAGATGGAACTGAACCGGCAGGCGCTGAGCGAGAGCGAGCTGACCGGGGTGGCTTCGCTCAACTGGGAGAATGAAACGCGCATGCGTATGCGGCTGCAGACTGTGGACATTCCGCCCGCTCTGCAGAACCTCGGCCTGCAGGTGGAGGTGGTGGCCCCGCGTCAGCAGGCAGCCGGCATGGGTTCTCCGCCCGTGGCAAAGTCTCCACCGATCGCCATCATTCCCGTCTGCCAGAACTGCGTCATTGATGACCCTTCTCCGGCGCACATGGAGAACTTGATCTATCGCGTCATGGCAGGCAGCACCCTGGTGATGGATGACACCAGCGACAGTCGGAATCTGGAGATCAATGGCGGAGACCACTGGCTTATCAGCGCAGCGCCCTTGTACTCACGCAGCGGGCATGTGGCGGGAGCTTTCATCGTGCGCCAGCCTCTGGTGCAGCTGAGGCATCTTTTTAATGCTCAGCGCCTTACCGTGCCCATTCTTGGCGCATGTGCAGGACTGGCCCTGGCCGTGTTCAGCTTTTACATCATCGGCAGACGCATCACCAAAAAAACCCACGCCCTCATTGACGCCTTCCGCGCCATGCGCTCCGGAAATCTGAATGTCCGCGTCCCTGCACGTGGCTGCGATGACCTGGACCTGGTGCAGGAGGAGTTCAACACCATGATCTCCCATGTGCAGGAGGAGGACCAGCGCAAGCACACCCTCCTGGTGGAATACGAAGCCGCCAAACGTCAGGCGGAAACCGCCACTGCCGCGAAGGGCAGCTTTCTGGCGAACATGAGCCATGAGATCCGCACACCGATGAACGGCATCATCGGCACCACCAGCCTGCTCATTGAAATGGGGCTCGATCCGGAGCAGGAGGAGCTGATCCGCATGATCCGCTCCAGCGGTGAATCACTCCTTCATGTCATCAATGACATCCTCGACTTCTCCAAGCTCGAGTCCGCCAAGATGGACATGGAAAAGCTGCCGGTGGACATCGAGAAACTGCTCAGTGAGACCACGGATGTCTTCTCCCACAAGGCTGCGGAGAAAAACATCGAGCTCAACGTGCACATCGACTCGGCGCTGCCGCGCAAGGTGCTCGGAGATTTCCAGCGCATCAAACAGATCCTGGTGAACCTGGTTGGCAACGCCATCAAATTCACCGAGAAGGGCGAAATCCTGATCCTGGTGCGCCAGGTTTCAAGGCAAACTCCGCAGGGGGACAAAACACTGCTGCATTTCTCCGTGCGTGACACGGGCATCGGCATTCCGCCCGAAAAAATCGGCCAGCTCTTCCAGGCATTCAATCAGGCGGACACCTCCACGACGCGCAAATATGGCGGCACGGGCCTGGGGCTCGCCATCTCCAAAAAACTCATCAAAATGATGCAGGGGGAGATCAGTGTGGTGAGCGAGGAAGGGAAGGGGTCTGACTTCTTCTTTGAACTGCCTCTCGTCGTCGCTCCGGACGATGAATCACGCGATGAAGAGCTGTCTTGGATCGATGTGGTCAAGGCGCGGCCGGTTGCCGTTTACAGCGCGCATCCCACCACTCTGCAGGTACTGAACCAGTCGCTGATGCAGTGGGGAATGACGGTGAGACTGCTGAGAGACCGTTCTCTCTCCGAACTCGACGACGTGATTGAAGAAGCCGGCCTGTTCATCATCGATGTGACGGGAATCCGGCACGAGGAGGCTGTCGTTCTTTTGAATGCGGCCGCCATGCGTGGCACCGCGATCATCACCATTATGTCCATCACCAGCGCCAAGCTGGACCGTGAACGCTTCAGCCCGCCTGCCGGCAGCCGGCATACGCGGCTGTCCAAGCCGATCAAGCGCCGCGAGCTTTTGCGCACCATGGCGGAGCTGTACCGCATGCCGCGCCGCGTCATTCTTTCTCCCGTCGTCGCGCAGGCAGCGCCTCCGGCCTGGTCCGCCAATGCGCCGACCCAGATGGCGGCCCCTGCGCCAAACCTCCGCCCGATCACTACGCCGGTGAATCAGCAGCAGCCGGTGATGATGCCGCAGATGGTTTCTCCGCAGATGATGCCTCCGCCTGTGCAGCAGCCAATGATGATGCCGCAGGCATCGCCACAGCCTGCCTACTACCAGCCGCAGCCTCAAGGCATGCCGATGGTGCAGCACAACGCAGCCACTTTTGAGTCGCCGTCCGTTTTGGAAACGCCGCCGCCTCCGGCCATATCCAATCATGCGGGAGCACGTGCCGCAGCGGGTGGTCATGACATTCAGGTCTCCCAGGCCACCAATCGTGCCATCGCCAAGGCCGCCAAAGCGGAGGCTGACAATTTTGCCAGTCAGAACCCGGCGCACATTCTGCTGGTGGAGGACCAGCCCTTGAATCAGAAGATCGCAAGCATGCTGCTGCAGCGCCTAGGTTATGTGCGGATGGACATTGCCAACAATGGTGAAGAGGCCGTAAACATGGTCGCACAGGGCGGCTATGACATCATCTTCATGGATTTGCAGATGCCGGTGATGGGCGGGGTGGAGGCCACCCGGCGCATCCGCGGAAACTTCCAGCTCAAGCACCAGCCCGCCATCATTGCCATGACGGGACATGCGCTCACGGGGGTTAAAGAAGAATGCCGTGACTGCGGCATGAACGCCTTCCTTACCAAGCCCGTGTCACTGGATGATTTCCGCCGCGTCATTCCTCCTGCGCTCGCAGTGGAAGCCTCGCAGATTCCGATGAATTTCTAAAGCATGGCCGGAGGTGTGTCCGGCTCATGCGTTGGTCGGCGCAGGTACTTTCTCACTTCTCAGGCAGCCACTGGGCCGCATCGATGATGACGTGTCCATGAGTGCCTTCATTGCGCACCTCCACCCAGCCGGCTTTTCCTTTCTCAAACGAGAATGTTCCCAGCGGCAGAAGGACATCCTTTTCGGGTGCTTTCTTCTTTTGATTTACGATCACCGTTTTTTCACCGCCTGCGTAATGAATCACCACAGGCACGTTGTCCGCGCGGTTGGCCAGCGCAGTGTAGGTGATGGCCACGCGATATTTTCCAGCAGCCGGGAGATCAGGAATGAAGCGCGCCTTCTGTTCACCTTTGGCGGTGTCGCCATCGTGGCGGTAGCCTGCGCCGACGTAGCCGGGAGTGGTGTGTCCTTCGCTGGTAAAGCCGTTGAGGTCAGCCTCGCTGTCGTCCACGACAATGCCGCCGAGCTTTTCCTTGGTGAGGGAGACGTGCTCCGGCACGGCGGGAGATTCGAAGTCGAGCACCTGTCCGTCGGCCAGCATTTTCTCCTTCAGCTTCGCGTAATCGATCTGCTGCAGCGTCCTTCCGGAGTCGATGGCAATCACAGCCGCTGTCGCCGAGCTCTGGCCCATGACCATGAAGACAGGTTCCATGCGGATGCTGCCATAGGCGATGTGCGTGGCGCTGAGGCAGACGGGCACCAGGAGGTTGGTGCATTCCTCCGCTTTCGGCGTGATGCTGCGGTAGCTGATGGGGTAGGGGCGCGTGCCGATCTGGATGTCGCCTTCATTGCGCACGAAACCTTCCTTGGTGATGTAGCGCTGCACATTGTGCGAGTCCATGTTGTAGGCGCCCATGCCGACGCTGTCTTCCACGATCTCGCGGCGCTTGCAGTTCTTCTCGCTCATCACATAGCCGCCGACCATACGACGTGCTTCGCGGACGTAGAGCTGGCGCGGCCAGTTGCCGTTGTCTTTGAATTCATCCTTGGCCAGACCAAGCTTCTGGTAGGCGGCGCGGATTTTTTCCGGCACGCGGGGATGGTGGGCATAGGTCCACATGAGGCCTTTCTGCCAGTCTTCATGGGCCTTCCAGATTTTTTCACGGGTGGCGTAGTCGCCATCGGGATAATCAAAGTTCTGGCCGATGAAGTCGCTGCTGATGGCGAAGTTGTTGTTGGTGTCGGTCTTGCGGTTTGGCATCCAGGTGGGCGCCCATGAGATGCGCTCGTCACCGGCCTCGACATTGCGCAGCGCGAGTTCGAACCACTTTTCGTCATAGCTGGCGGGTTTCTCCCAGTCGCGGCGGTTTTCAGGCACGTCCGTGGTGCACATGCGGAAGTTGTAGGCCTGGAGCTTGCGGTCGCCGGTTTCGTCCTCGCCGATGTCGCCGGGGTCAATGCCGGGGAGCACGCCGCTCTTGGGATCGCCGGGTTTTACGTAGGGATCCACATTCTTGATGAACTGGTGGTGGATGGTCTTGACCTTTTGCACGCCGTTGATGGTCTCGCCATACATGGCGTTTGCCTCGCGGCCCACGGCGTAGCTCACGCCAGCCTTCGCCATCAAATCGCCCTCATACGTGGCGTCGATGAACATTTTTCCTTCAAAGCCCCGGCCGCTTTCCATGACGATTTTCGTGATGCGTGCGCCCTCCTTCACCACACCCTTTTTCAAATCCAGCCGCTCGCTGAAAACCACCGTCACCTTGTCCTTTACCGCGGCCAGCATGGCGTCGTAGATCTCCGTGGCCACATGCGGCTCAAAGGTCCACATCGTGTCTTCGGTGCCGGTGTTGCCGTGCTGTTTTTTGGCAAAGTACTCCTCCCGCGTCTGGTGCTGCCACTTGGCTGCCTCGTTGTAGTACTTGAAGACATTGGCGTAAAACTCACGCGACATGCCGCCAATGGCCTTCTTATTGCCGATGTCCGTAGCGCCGAGTCCGCCGGTGGTGAGGCCGCCCAAAAACTTCGTGGGTTCAATCAGCACCGCCGTCTTTCCCATGCGCGCCGCCTGGATGGCCGCGGTGATGCCCCCGGAGGAACCGCCATAGACGACGATGTCATACGAATCGGCCGCCGCCAGCGAGGAGAGGGCGGCAAAGGTGGAAAGCAGGAAGGCAGGGAGGAGTTTCATGGTTGTTGCACCCATCCCAGCGCAGGCGGGGGCTTTTTGCAACTGCGGGAAAGCCCTTGAGCCAAATTGACAAGACTCTTCTCTCGGCTCAGGTGGTTTTCATGACGAGTCCTCCGCATCCCGCTACACAGCCTGCTCCAGCCGCGGGTTCCGCGAGCGGACTATTGCGCCAGGTCTCAGCTGAGGATCTGCCCCTTTTCTTTGAGCACCAGTCAGACAAGGAGGCGGTGTGCATGGCCGCTTTCACTGTGAAAAACCCCGATGACCACGAGGCGTTTAGGGTGCATTGGAGAAGGCTGCTTGAGGATCCCGATATCATGGTGCTCGCCATCGCGCAGGAAGACGGCAAAACCGTCGGGCATGTGATGAGCTATGCCATGGAGGGGAGCCTTGAGGTCACGTATTGGCTGGGCAGGGAATACTGGGGGCGCGGACTTGCCACACGTGCTCTCTCCGAATTCCTGCGCCAACACCAGCCCGCCCGCCCGATCTACGCACGTGCGGCCGCGGACAATACCGCCTCCATCCGTGTCCTCACCAAGTGCGGCTTCGTGCTTTCCGGGCGAAACCGCGATTACGCCAACGCGCGGGGCGCCGAGATCGAAGAATGCGTTTTCTGCCTTGGGGGAGCGCCTGCTGAAGCGGTCTAAAAAATATAATCGAATAGTTCCAGAAATGGAGCGTCAGAGTGCAGGACAAAGATTTACACCACCACCCATGAAGACATCTCTCGCTCGGACGTTTACTTTCGCTGCCTTGCTGCTGGCAATTTCTCTCACTTCCTGCGTTGGGCCTTACCCCTACGGCGGGGGGTATGGTTACGGCGGGGGCTACGGGTATGGAGGAGGTGGGTACGGCGGGAACAGTGGCAGCACCGTCGCGGGAGCGCTCCTCGGTGCGGGTGCCGGCGGCATCATTGGCAATCAGCGCCACCGCGGTCTGGAGGGTGCTGCCATCGGCGGTGTTCTGGGCGCTCTGGCCGGAAGCATGTTGAACAATGGTCAGCGCTATCAGCAGCAGGGCTGCAGCCAGCCCTACTACAATCAGGGGTATCCGCAGCAGTCCGGCTACGGGTACCGGCCGCAGCCAAGTTATGGCTATGGCCAGCAGTCCAGCTACTACCCCGGCGGCGCTTACAGCCCTCAGCCTCCAGTCAATCCCAACAATCCTTACGCGTTCGGGAACTGGCAGTAAAAAGTGTCTCAGAGCGGGCGTTTGAATCATCGCGGCGGCTTTACCCGCCGCGATTTTTTTTTCACTCATCATGCCCGCCAACCCTGCCGCCGCCGACTCTGCCTACCCCTCTCCTGGACCTTCCACTGCGCGCTGGTGGCAAAATGAAGACTGGCTGGCAGTTCTGGCCGCACTGCCACTTCTGATCGCAGTCGCCAAGGGCTGGAATCCGAAGATGCCTGCGATGGCCTGGAGTGGCGCGGCTGACTGGTCGAAGGCCTTTTCCGCCGACAATTTTGCCGTCAGCGGTGTGCTGCTGGCTGTGTTTCTTGGCATCTCGGTTCTGGCTCTGGCGGCTTCGCTGGGAAAGAAAATAGGTGCTTTTCTCTGCGGGGCCGTGGTGGTCTTTGTTTTGGGCTGGCTCTCCCAGTGGATCGCGGGCTATGCGGGCGTAAAGGCCTGGGGATTGGAATACGTGGTCTTTGCGCTTGGGCTCGGGCTGCTGTGGAGCCATTTGCTGCCGGTGCCCGGCTGGCTGCGTGAGGCGGTGCGCACTGAGTTTTTCATCAAGGTGGGCATCGTCCTCCTCGGTGCGACAATCCTGCTGCAGGAGATGATGAAGGCGGGTCTGCCGGGACTGGCGCAGGCTGCACTGGTCATCCCGGTGGTTTGGTATGTGTGCTATTTCATCTCCCGCAAGCTCAAGGTGGACGATGAATTTGGGGTGATGCTCTCCACTGCGGTTTCCATCTGCGGGGTGTCTGCAGCCATCGCAGCTTGCGGAGCCATCCAGGGCGACCGCAAAAAGCTCTCCTATGTGACTTCCATCGTGCTGCTCTGCGCCGTTCCGATGATGATCCTGATGCCTTGGGCCATCAAGTCGATGGGCCTGTCCGAAGCGGTGGGCGGAGCATGGATCGGAGGAACGCTGGACACCAGCGGCTCGGTGGCGGCAGCGACGGAGCAGGTGGGCAAGGACGCGACCAAGATCGGGGTCATTGTGAAGCTCTCGCAGAACGTTCTCATCGGCGTGGCTGCATTTGTTTTGTCCATCTGGTGGACCATGCGCGGTGGCAAAGACGGTGCGTCCAAGAAGGAGAAACCCTCCATCGGTGTCATCTGGGAGCGCTTTCCGAAATTTGTCATCGGATTCGTCATCGCCTCGGTGGTGTTTTCCTATTTTGTGCCCACAGCCGTTGTTGAGGCCTCCAGCAAGCCGCTCAAGGGACTGCGCGAACTGTGGTTTGCAGCGGCCTTTGTCTGCATCGGCCTGGAGACACGTCTGGGTGAGCTCTTCAATCTGGGGGGCGGGAAGCCCGCGCTGGCTTTCCTTGGCGGCCAGATTTTCAACATCGCCTGGACGCTGATTCTGGCCATGTGGCTGTTTGGGAACTGATCAAATATCAAACGACACCGTCTCCCGCGCCCGCTCCTTCTCGATGATCTGCGCAATGGTGTGCTCTGCAAACCATTGCGCCACCTGGTCCCGGAGACCGCTGAAGACCTGTCCCAGCGCATCCTTCTCCGCACCGGGCAGGGGATCAAACGGTCCGTCAAACAGTGCCACCACTTCTCCCAGGGAGATCCGCGCCGGTTGCGCCACAAGCTGGTAGCCCCCGCCCACGCCTCGCTTGCTGCGCAGCAGTCCGCCGTTTTTCAAGGCCAGCAGGATCTGCTCCAGAAACTTCAGCGGGATGTGCTCCTGGCTGGAGAGATCCTGGATGGAGAAGTTTGTGCCCTCGCGCTCACGCCCCATCGCCACCAGGGCGCGGAGGGCGTATTCGGCTTTCTTGGAAATCTTCATGGGCGGGGTGTATCGAGCACCAAATGAGCGCTGGTGCAAACTGCGATTTGCCGTTGCGCCCTTTCCGCTTCATTCATCGTTATCACTCTTCACCTGCATGGCTGACGACTTCTTTGCCGCCCCGCCCTCGGAGCCGCCGCGCGCGGCTGCGGCGGTGCACCATGCAGGCGCGCCGCTGGCCTCCCGCATGCGCCCGCGCACCCTTGCGGAGTATGCCGGCCAGCAGCACATTTTGGCCGAGGGAAAGCTGCTGCGCCGCGCCGTGCAGGCAGACCGCTTTTCCTCCATCATCCTTTATGGGCCGCCCGGCGTGGGAAAGACCACGCTCGCCCATATCATCTCCCAGGAGACCAAGTCGCGCTTCGTCACCCTCAGCGGCGTGGAGAGCAGCGTGGCGGACATCCGCAAGGAGGCTGAGAACGCCGGACACCACCTGCGCCTCTACAACAAGACGACCATCCTGTTTGTGGATGAGATCCACCGCTTCAACAAAGCGCAGCAGGACGTGCTCCTCCCGCACCTGGAGCGCGGTACCCTGCGCTTCATCGGCGCCACGACGCACAATCCCTTCTTTTACGTCAACAGCCCCCTCGTCAGCCGTTCTCAGGTCTTCACGCTGGAGCCTCTTGGCATCGCGGATCTTGAATCACTCATGGACCGTGCGCTTAGCGACACCGAGCGCGGTCTGGGCACCATGCACGCCCGCATCGAGCCGGATGCTAGGCTCCATCTTGCCACCGTGGCCGATGGCGATGCCCGCCGCTGCCTGAATGCGCTGGAACTCGCCGTGCTCTCCACTCAGCCTGATGCGGCGGGTGAGATCGTGATCACCCTGGCCGCCGCAGAAGAATCCGTGCAGCAAAAGACGGTCGTCTATGATGGGGATGGCGATGCGCACTACGACACCATCAGCGCCTTCATCAAGAGCATGCGCGCCTCTGATCCCGATGCGGCGCTCTACTGGCTGGCGAAGATGCTCTATGCCGGCGAAGACATACGCTTCATCGCACGGCGCATCGTCATTGCCGCCAGCGAAGACATCGGCATGGCGGACAGCAACGCGCTGCGCGTGGCTGTGGCTGCGCAGCAGGCTGTCGAGTTCATCGGCATGCCGGAAGCACGAATCATCCTCGCGCATGCGACGATTTACAACGCGACCGCGCCCAAGAGCAACCGTTCTTACACCGCCATCGATGCGGCTTTGGACGATGTGAAAAACGGCCGCACCTTGCCAGTGCCCAAGCACCTGCGCGACGCACATCACAAAAAAGCCGCCAAAGAATTTGGCCACGGCGAGGGCTATCTCTACCCACACAATTACGAAGGCGGCTTCGTGCCTCAGCGCTGCCTGGAGGGCGGCAGACAATACTATGATCCCACGGCGAATGGTTTGGAGGCTCGCATCAAAGAGCGTCTCGATCACTGGCGGAAGCTTTGGGAAGCACAAGGGGAATAAGCCCAGAAGGCTTGGAGTCGATCGCTAGCTGCCCGCCTGTCTTGTTTAGTGATTACGGTAATTAAGGCATGCTGAACTTTAAAAGTATATAAAATATGCTTTTTATATTGAACATATATGAAATTTACAGTATCTTTTTCGTAATTACAAAAATAACCAGCCATGTACAACTCACGTTTGATCACCTCTGGTCTGTGTGGTGCCCTGATGGCCACTCTTTCAGCCTGTGCTTTGCCCAAACAGCCCCTGCTGACTTACTTGAAGGAAATGCGGCACCAGAAAGCTGCCCCTCTGCAAACTGGCGTCAAATACGAGGTGCGTAAAGCGCTGGCGACGAACATTCCTTTCCGCCCCAGTTCGATCAAACGATACACATTCGTCTTTAATGAGCCGAAACCGCCGCTGATGATGGCGTCAAATCTGCATCGCAATTCTCAGATGCGCGTGCGCACCACCGCCTACACCCACAATGAAAGCGATCACATCGTCTATGGGGTTAAGAACGCGATCGGCACCAATTTGAAGTTTGGCAGCATTCGCAGCGCCGCGGCAGACTGGTCGCGCTTTCCCGTGGGCACCCAGTTCCGCATCGCGGGACAACCCGGAGTGACGTACGTGGTGGATGATTATGGCAGCGCTCTCGTCGGCACGGGCACGATCGATCTGTATAAACCCAGCCGCAATCAGATGGACGCCTGGGGTGTGCGCCATGTGGACATTGAAGTCATCCACTGGGGATCGTATGAGAAAAGCATGGAACTGATGCGGGACCGCACCAAGTGGCGGCATGTGCGCGCCATGATGGAAGGCATTGAGGCGCGTTTGCGCACTGCAGGGATGCCTGCTGGCAGGACGCCGTTCACCGCAGCGCTGTAAAACAAAGGGAAGGGACGGTAAATCAGCGATATTCCACGGCACAAACCGCCGTTAGAAATCGCACTCATGCGTTTCGTTCTTCTTTCGTTGTTCCTCGTTGCCGCCGGTTTCAGCTCTGCCCAGGTAAAGCCGGGAGCGCAGACGCATATCACTCCCCGGCAGATCGCAGCCGCGCTGGGAAAGGCGTCGCAGCCGGCAGCGCAAAAAGAACTGCACGACCAGGTGATGAAGCTCTTTGGGCGTCAAAATCTGACCCAGGGCCGCGCCGCAGCCAAGATCGAGACCACGACCGTGGCCTGGGCCATCATTGATCCCAAGCCTGCTCGTGTCGTGCAACAGGACGGCACGCTCATTGGCGAAATGACGGCGCTGACTGATGACGGCCTGCAGGTGCTGGTGACGGAAATGCCGAATTTTTCTGAAATCGGCTATCGTGTCGAATCCGAGGGCATGCCCCATCTGGCGGGCACAGTGCATGTCGAACATTTCGAGTACACGGCGGACAGCCAGCCGCAGAAGGACGTGCCGCAGGGCAGGCTGGAGAAGTTTGAATGGAGCACGAGCGAGGTTTTTCCGGACACGGTGCGTGACGTCACCGTGTATCTCCCAGCCGGATTCCAAGCTGGGGAGGAAACCTGCCTCATGGTCTGGCAGGATGGCTCGCGGCATGTGGATCCGAATGGCTCCATGCGCGTCTCGGTGGTGTTTGACAATCTCATTCACAAAAAGGAGATGCCGCGCACGGTGGGCGTCTTCATTGATCCAGGCCGCATGAAAAAGCAAAAGCCCGGGGAGAAAGCGGCCAACCGCGGCTTTGAGTATGACTCGCTCGGAGATGCGTATGCGCGCTTCCTGCTTGAGGAGATTCTGCCGGAGGTTGGGAAGCGGTATCAGACCAAGTTTCGCCCGCAGCCGGAGGCCTGGGCGATTGCGGGCGGTTCATCCGGCGGCATCTGCTCCTTCACCGTGGCGTGGGAGAAGCCTGACAAATTCCGCAAGGTGCTCTCTTGGGTGGGCTCCTTCGTCGATCTTAGAGGCGGAGACGTGTATCCCTCGCTCATTCGTGCCGGAGAACGCAAACCCATCCGCATCTACCTCCTCGATGGCGAAAATGATCTGGACAACAAATTTGGCAACTGGCCGATTGCCAACAAGCAGATGGCAGCGGCGCTCAAATACAAGGACTACGACTTCCGGATCGACTGGACGAAGTGCTTCCACGGCAGCAAGGGCATGGCTCCAAACCTGCCAGAGGCATTGCGCTGGCTGTGGCGTGATGTGAAGTAAATCACTTTCCTTTGCCGATGGGGCTGCCGATGAAGGCCAGAACATCGACGACGTCCTGCGCGCTGAGCACGCTTTCCAGGCCTTCGGGCATGATCGAAGTGGTCAGCGTTTTCATATTTTGGAGCTCGGCGCGCAGCACCACGATGTCTGCGCCACCAGGCAGGCGGATGGTGACGCTGCCCGGTGTTTCGGCGGTCAGTTGACCCACAAGCTGCGTCTGGTCCTTTTTCGTCACTTGCGTGGCGGCATTGCGCTGCTCCACAGCGCGGTTCGGATCGAAGATGGCTTCAATCAGTTGTTCACGCGGCTTCGTGGCCACCGTGGTGAGATCGGGGCCTACTTCGACACCCAGTTCACGCACTTTGTGGCATGCCATGCAGATCTTCTGAAACACCACGGCACCGCGCTTTACATCTCCACTGAGGCTGGACGCATCTGCAGCATATTTTGCGACGACCTTCTGCCTGTCCGGATTGTTGTTGGTGATCGCAGGCATCGCCACCGCGGCGGGCGCTTTTTGCGGTGCTTGCTTCAGCAGCGCTTTCTCCAGATCCCCGAACACCTCGTCCGATTGTGTGCCGGTGGACGTCAAAGCACCCGCTCGAATTTGTGGCGTGAGCGGTTTGATCAACGCGACAACCTCATCGGCAGTCATGCCGCCAAGCTGCATCATGGTAAAAGCCGCCTGCACCCGCACTGCAGGCGCGGCATTCAGCAGCTTTTTCAGCTCTGCCACCGCCGCCTTGTCATTCTTCTCAATCAGCAGGCGCTGCGCTGTGTCACGCATCCATCCGTTCGATGAAGCCAACGCTGCGACGGGATCTTTCACTGCCGTCCCAGCTTTCGAAAAGCCGGTCTTGCTGATGCGATAAATCCTCCCCTTGTCCTCTCCACCGCGCAAATCCAGCCCGCGTGCAATCTCCGCCGGAATCCACTCGGGGTGTTCCAAAACAAGCCGGTACATGTCCACGACATACAGTGCGCCGTCAGGCCCCGTGCGCGCCATGCTGGGGCGGAACCAGTTGTCCTCGCTGGCGATGAATTCGCTCTCCGCATCGCCAGGGTGGCGTCTGCTGGTGATGAAAGCACCGTCGTAGTTTAACACCTCCCGGTGGACAAGATTGTTCGCCGGTTCGCAGATGAACATCACCTTTTCGCCATCCGCGCCGAACGAAGTGTCTCGGAAAGGCATCGGCGAGCAGCCAGAGGTCAGCGTGTTGACCGCGCTGCCCTGGTTGAATCGGCGCACAGGAGGACTGGCGGGGTAGATGCGCTTTTCATCATTCATGTCTCCGCGCACGGATTTCACCACGACCTTGGGGTGGCGCTCCAGGTAGCGAAACGGCAGCCAGTAGTGCCAGCCGATGGTGCTGTTGTTGTTTCCAAACCAGTTGCCAAAATCATCGCGCCACTTGCCATACTGGCTGCGGCCGCCTTCGAGCGCGAATTCTCCCGTGCGTGGATCAAAGCGGAAATCATTTGTGCCAAGCGCGATTTTTTTGCCCGTCTTCACGCAGGTGATGTCGCCGCCGCTGTCGCCATTGGCACCGTAAAACCAGCCATCAAGGCCCCAGCAGAAGCCGTTCACCAGATGCTGCGGATTGCCTGCAGTGAAACCGGTGAACCACGTCTCACGTTTGTCGCACTTGCCGTCTCCATCCGTATCTTCGGCGTAGAAGATGTCCGGGATGTTGGCGATGAACACACCGTCTTTCCAAGGAGCCAGCCCCGTGGGATGTTTGAGGCCTTCGAGAAACAGCGTGGATTTGTCGAAGACACCGTTGCCGTCGGTGTCTTCGAGAATTCTCACCCGCCCCGTCTGCAGTTCAGAGACCTTGTCCTGCCCCACGCTGCCATCTTTGGTCTTTTCTCCTGGGGCGAAGGGGTAGTCGCCCATTTCCACCACCCACATGCGGCCCTTCGCATCCCAGTCGATGAACACCGGATCCTGCACCAGGGGTTCCGCGGCCACCAGCATCGCTTCAAATCCTGGCTTCACATGAAGTGCCTTCAGCGACTCCTGCGGTGATTTGGGGGCGGGGCCTGGGACTTTGAGCAGTTCGGAAAAAGGAATGCGCTGCTGCGTGGCCTCCACCCACATCGCGCTGTCATGAAAGGTCACACCATTGTCGCTGCCATCGGCACGAACAATCAGCGGCAGGCTGTTGGCATCACCGGCTTTGCCCTCGCGCATCACCTGGGACCAGCCTTCGTTCCATTGGAGGTTCTTCTTGGCCCGTTCTTTTGGAACGAAGAGAAACACGCCGTACTCACGCGCATTTGAAAGCACGATGTCTTCATTTCCATCGCCATTCAGATCGACAAAACGCACACCGTTGTCGCGGCCCTGTTCCCCCTGCAATCTGGCAGCTTCAGGAAGCGGGTGTTCTCGCAGCGCCGGCGGTATTTCGACGGCGTTTAAGAGGCTGCTGCAGAGGAGGAGAGGCAGGATGAAGCGTGGCATGACGGATGAAGTGAAACAAACGCTGCAGTCCCGTCCCTTCCTTTGTTTTGCGTGAGAAATTTGTGGAATGCATATTTCACCATCTTTTCATCCCCGGTTCATCAAGGTTTCACGTCGCTTTTCAGCTTCGTCGTCGATGAAACCATCGATCCTCCTCCTGCTGGGGGCCAGCGCGCTGCTGGCTCAAGCCGATCCACCCGTCACTACCGCCACGCTCGATGAGAGCGAAGTCCGGATTACTTACGGCGAGCTGAAACGTCTCGTCGCTGCCACGTTGCCGAAGGAACATCCACCCGAGGTCAAACCGCAGCCTCAGGTTCCGGCGGCTCTGCTTTCCGCCCGCTATTGTCTGGACCTCAAGGCTTCTTCGATCACCGCAGAGATGCATGTGGAGAATTTCGACGGCACCTGGCATGCGATCCCTCTCGCGGGCGCTGGCGCAGGAGCAATGGCGGTAGAGCCAAAAGACGCGCGCCTCGTGGTCGATCATGACCACCTCTGCCTCATCACCGACAAGGCGGGGACTCAGAGTGTGAAGCTGACCTACGCGCTTGCCAAAGAAGGCCAGCGGACCACGCTGCATCTCGCAGCATCACCTCTTGCATCCCTTGAAATCAAAGACCTGCCAGAAGGCAGAGTACTGCGTCTGGAGCACGGCAGTTCCACGCAGACACTCACCAGTTCGGGTCTTGCAGCGCTGCCTGCTGCGGGCGGGGAGGTTACTTTCGCCCTCGAGGATTCACGAAAAGCCGCCCAGCCTCCCTTGGCTGGTCTCACGGACGACGCCCTCGTGTCCTCTGCCACGTACATCACCCAGGTCGTGCGCGACGGCTCTGCACTGACCGAGGGCTTGATCACCGTGCGTCACGATCATCCGGTCAGACTGCTCCTGCAACTTCCCGCGCCCGCCAAACTGCTCCAGTGCCATGTGAATGGCGAACCTGTGCATCCAGCGGTGGGGGAAGCCGGTCGCATGGAGATCCCGCTTGATGATCCCGCCGCGGACGGTGGCGAATCGGAAGTCAAAATCTCCTTCACGTGCACGCTTGCCCCCTTGCAACTGGCGGAGGGCGAACTTGAACTCGCACTGCCTCAAACGCCGTTCTTCGCGCGGCAAATCGACTGGAATGTGCAGCTTCCCAGCACCTACGACCTGAGCTTCAGCGGCAACGTCGATCCAATGACAGACAAGCCGGCCGTGGCTGGTCTGCACCTGCGCAAGTCTCTCTGCCGGGACCAGCAACCCCAAGCCCGCATCATTTACCGCAAACGCACCACCAACTGATCTCCATCCATCCACCAGCGCCATGAAACTCACCCACCTTTTCTCCATTGCCGTCATCTTCGTCTGCACCACCGTTGCCTGGTGGCTGCTCGGCGGCATCATCACCCAGCGCACCAGTCAGGTCTCCTACCAAACGGGCGACAGTGTCAGCGGCCGCTGGGGTCCTTCATTGTTGCAAAAGCATCCTACGGCACGTTTCATTGCCTCCAATGGCTCCCGTGTGGTGCTCCAGCCTGCAAAGAGCGATGTGAAGGTACAGATCGCTTATCAGCCGGTCAAAATGGGGCTCCTTTGGCACCGCACTTATGGCGTGAAGTTTTCCGGCGACTACACCTTTACCAATACGACAGCCATCACGCAGACCCTCAACATTGACTTCGATCTTCCCACCGGCAATACGCTGCTCGACAAGATCCATTTCAGCCTCGGAGAGGGTGGCGGTGCGCGCCGTTCGGTGGCTGCTCCGCAGGACGGAATGATCACGGATACAGTGCAGCTGGCGCCTGGTGAAAGCATCCCGGTCAGCGTCAGCTACGAGTGCCGGGGCATGGATTTCTGGAGCTACGCTTTTGCAGATGCGAGCCGCATTCGTGATTTCACACTCACGATGAGCACCGACTTTTCCGACGTGAATTTCCCCATCAGTTCTCCCACGGATCGAAAACCGGCTGACAAAGGCATGGAACTCGTCTGGAAATACGAGGACGCTATTTCCGCGCCAGGCATTGGCATGGAAATGCCGCGTGAGCTGAATGCTGGCCCGGTGGCCGCGCAGATCTCGTTTTATGCTCCGCTGTCTCTGCTGCTGTTCTTTATGGTGATCATCATCACGGCCATCTCGCGTGGGGTGGCGCTTCATCCGGTGAATTATTTTTTTCTCGCTGCCGGTTTTTTCGCCTTTCCGCTGCTGTTTTCCTACATGCTGGACGTGGTGCCCGTGCACCTTAGCTTTGGGATTGCTGCTGCTGTTTCGTTGCTGCTGGTGTGCGGGTATCTGCGCGCCGCCGCTGGAGGCTTTTTGTTTCGTGTCGCGGTGGTGGCACAGACGGCTTACATGGTGCTTTTCAGCTACAGTTTCTTTTTCAAGGGACTGACCGGCCTGACACTCACCTTGGGTGGCATTGTCACGCTCGGTGTCTTGATGGCCCTGACAGCCAAGGTGGACTGGAGCCAGAAACTTGGAGCGGTTTCTCCAAGACTTGCTTGATGTCTGCCGCCCCGGAACGTTAAATCATCAACCATACATGTCATGGCCTCCCGCATTCTTGTCGTCGAAGACGAGCCCTCCATCTGTGAAAACGTCGTGTATGCGCTCGAGGCCGATGGCTTCGCCGTCTCGATCGCTGCCACTGGAACCTCCGCGCTGGAACAGATGAAGTCGCAGGACTTCAGTCTCATCATCCTTGATGTCGGCCTGCCGGACATGACGGGTTTTGAGGTCTGCAAAGTCATTCGGAAGACGCAGTCGATTCCCATTCTCTTTCTCACCGCGCGCTCCAGCGAAGTGGACCGCGTGGTGGGGCTGGAGATCGGCGGTGACGACTATGTCGTGAAGCCCTTCAGCCCGAGGGAGCTTGTGGCGCGGGTGCGCGCCATTTTGCGCCGTGTTTCCACGGCGCCTCTGCCTGCGGCGGCCGCGGATGCTTCTGTGCCGCTGGTGATCGATGACACACGCTGTCAGGCCATCTACTTCGGCACGGCTCTGAACCTGTCGCGCTATGAGTTTCGGATGCTGAAGGCCTTCGCGGCGCATCCGGGGCGTGTCTTCAGCCGGGAGCAGCTCATGGACCATGCCTCCGAAGAGCCGGACGCCTCCATGGAGCGCACGGTGGACACGCATGTGAAAACCCTCCGCGCCCGCATGCGTGGTGTGCGCGAAGGGCTGGACCCCATTGTCACGCACCGAGGCATGGGGTACTCCTTGCTCGAAACCTGGCCCGACGCATGAGCCTTACCGCACGCTTTTTGCTGGGGTTTGCCATGGTGGCAACGGTGGGGCTGTCTTTGCTCTTCACCCAGCTCATTCACCGCGTGGAGCGGCAATACTTCGAAGCCGTGGAAGAACCCATGGTGGATGTGGCGAACATTCTGGCGGAGATGATCGCGGCGGATGCGGAGGGGGACAGCATCAACCCGCAGAGGGTGGAGAAAGCGGTGCGTGCCGCGCAGCAGCGCGAGCTGAACGCGCGGATCTACAACTTGGACAAGATGCGGGTGGACATGCAGGTGTATGTGACAAACGCTCGTGGCGAGGTGTTGTTTGACTCGGCGGGAATTGAGAAGCTGGGGACTGTTTCGAATCACCGCGATGTGAACCTCACGCTGATGGGCGAGTATGGCGCGCGCTCCAGTCGTGCAAGCCCGCGCGACCCGCTCTCAATTGTGATGTATGTGGGCGCGCCGATCCGGCGCGCGGACAAAATCATCGGCATGGTCAGCGTGGCCAAACCGCAGCGCGGAGTGCTGGGCTTTGTGTGGGAGACGGAGCGCTGGCTGAAGTGGTCCATCATCACCACGGTGCTGCTCATGCTTCTTGGCATTTATCTGGCCGCGCGCTGGGCCACGCGCCCGCTGGAGGTGCTCACCCAGCATGCGCTGGCGGTAAGCCGTGGCGAGCGCTCCACTCCGCCGCGCATGCCCGGGCACCAGATGAAGACGCTGGCCAAAGCGCTTGAAGACATGCGGGATGCGCTGGACGGCCGCGAATATGTGGAGCATTACGTGCAAAGCCTTACCCATGAACTGAAGAGCCCCGTGGCCGCCATTCTCGGCGCGAGTGAAATCCTCCAGGGCGATGTGCCGGAGCCGAAACGCGCACGATTTCTGCAAAACATTCGCGCCGAAGGCGCTCGGCTGCGCGATCTGCTGGAACGCCTGCTGCACCTCGCCGCCCTCGAAAAGCAGAAGAAACTGGAGACCAACGAGGTTGTGGATCTTGGTGCCGTGCTGGACCGGGCCTGGGACCACCTGGCAGTGGTCGCGCTGGCAAAGGAGGTGCGGCTGGAGCGGGACATAAAAAGCGGTCTGGCGGTGAAGGGGGATCCCTGGCTCCTGGAACTGGCCGTGGGTAATCTGCTGCAAAACGCGCTCGACTTTGCGCCGCCGCGAAGTGCCATCACAGTGCGGGGCTTTCACTGCGATGCGCACGCGGTTTGCGAGGTCGAAGACTCTGGACCCGGCATGCCGGAATACGCGCTGGAGCGTGTGTTTGAGCGCTTCTACTCGCTGCCCAGGCCGGACAGCGGCAAGAAGAGCACGGGCCTCGGGCTCTGTTTTGTCAAAGAAGTGGCGCAGCTTCACGGCGGCAGTGTGGAGCTGGCAAACCGCGTGGGGACCGCTGGCGCCAGGGCGCTGCTGATTCTCCCTGCCTGAGGAGGGCCTGGTTTGACAATGACGGGCCGCCTTTTACGCTTGGAGTCATGAGCACACCTGAAGCCGGAAAGCCTGTCTACAACGTGAAGAACCCCTGCATCGCAAAGGTGAAGCGGATGTACAATCTTTCCGGGCCGGACGCGCCGAAGCACACGGCGCATTACGAGATCGATCTGTCGGACTCAGGTTTGGAGTACACGCCCGGTGACTCTCTGGCCGTGCAGCCCACCAACGATCCTGCCCTGGTGGATGATACACTCGCCGCCCTCGGATTCTCTGGAGCGGAAATCGTGAAACATCCAAAAACAGGTGCCGATGTGCCGATCCGGCAGGCCTTGATTGAGGGAACCCTCATCACTGAGATCGACAACAAGCTTATCAAGGCCATCGTAGAAAAGACCGGGGGAGACACATTGCTGGCGGAACTGAGCGTTCCGGAAAAGAAGGAGGCGCTCCGGGAATACCTCTGGGGCCGCTTTGTGATCGATCTGCTGCTGGAGAATCCGCTGGCGAAATTCACGCCGGAAGAATTCATGCTCACACAGAAGAAGCTGAACATCCGCCTCTACTCCATCAGCAGCAGCCAGAAGGCGCATCCAAATGAGGTGCATCTCACTGTGGCCACGGTGCGCTATACCAGTCACAACCGCGCACGCGGCGGCGTTTGCTCCACCTTCCTCGCCGAGCGTGTAACTCCGAACGAGACGCTCATCCCCTGCTTCGTGAATCACGGCAAAGGCTTCCGCCTGCCCGAGCCGCAGGAGGAGACGCCCATCATCATGTGCGGCCCCGGTACCGGCATCGCCCCCTTCCGCGCCTTCCTCGAAGAGCGCAAAGCCACCGCTGCCAAAGGCAAAGCCTGGCTCTTCTTCGGCGAAGTCAGCTCCAAGTCCTGCTTCTTCTACAAAGACGAATTCGAAGCCTATCTTGCCGACGGCACCCTCACCAAGTTCAGCACCGCCTGGAGCCGAGATCAGGCTGAGAAAATCTACGTTCAAAACAAGATGCTGGAAAACAGCGCCGAATTCTGGGCCTGGCTCGAACAAGGCGCCATCTTCTACGTCTGCGGCGACGCCGCGCGCATGGCCAGCGATGTGGACAAAGCTCTGCACACCATCGTGGAGCAGGAAGGCGGCAAAACTCCCGAGGAAGCCACCGCGTATGTGCACGCGATGAAGGAAGCCAAACGCTACCGCCGCGACGTGTACTAGAAGGTATTGAGCAGTCGCATGATCATGGGCACGGCGGGGGCGCCAGCAAAGTGGTCCGGACAGTCCTCTGTGCGGGGGCTGGCCCTTCGCACACGCTGTGAACCGCACAGAGGACTATGCGGACTGCTTTATGCGCCAGCTTTTAGCGTGCTGGATTCACCCAATCCGCTGCGCACAACATCACAATCCTCTGCTCCACCTCAGCTCGTTTCAGCCACGCAACGATCCGCCGGTGCGCATTCGTCTCCCGCTTCCAAAACGAATTGCTCAGCTTGTCTTTCAACAGCGACTCCCGGTTGGCCTCATGGAATGCGCGGAGGTTTTCATTGGCGGCATCCGTGCCCGAAATCAGCACATCCAGACGCTTGTCGATGTCAGCAAGGCAATAGGACAGCGCACAAACCCACCCGTCGATCTCACAAACCGCCACCGCCCAGGACGCAACCATCGCATCAAGATAGGCCGAAAAAGCCCTCCGGCGCTCCTGGCTCCATCCGTTTGGCCAGCCCGACATGGCAGGCTTTTGGAACACGACTTCGATTTGCAGCGGTGAAAAAGGTTCGGAGGCCAGCTCGAGGATACGGGGGAGAAAGTAGTCAAACTCCGTGGCATCTCCCACGGTGTAGAATACGGAGAACGAATACTGCCAGAGCTGCTCCGTCGTGAGCTCGCGCAAAGGTGTGGTTAGCAACGATGCGAACTCCTCCGGGTCCTTGACCGGCGACATCACGATGCTGGCTGGACGCCTGGCACCAGCGAAGGCGGCGTAAAGGCCTTCGATGGCGCGATGGACCTCCGGTGTCATGCTACTTCGCCAGCCACAGAATCCCCGTCGCGGTCACCTGGATGTTTTTCTTCACCGGGTTGAGCTTGAATGTCTCAAACGTCAGCGTGGTTGGATCATACTGATCACGGATCTTCTGCGTGTCGTCCGCGATCTGTTTTTCCAGCTCGGCGATGTCAGCCTGAATGGACTCCAACTCATGCTCGGCGGCTTTGACATCCTGGCCTTCTTTCCAAGCCCGGGACGCGCTGGTGATGGTGCTCGCTTTGGCAACGCTCCCCTTGCGCCCCATGAACATGCCCAGCAAACTGCTGCCGATCTGCACGGCGGCGTTCAGCTTGGCCCCGCTGGCCTGCGCCTGCTGGGCGTCGATTTTTGCGGACGCCTTTTCGGCCTTGTCCTGCAGCGACTTCATGGCCTTCGCCGTTTTGGTGCGCAGTTCCTCGATGGCGGCGTCGCGCTGCTCCCGTGAGGTTTGGGTGATGCGGGCCTTGAACTCATCCTGCTTCTCTCCGGGATTGGAATACGCTTCCAGGAGTGACGAGAAGAATACCTCCAGGCTGTGATTGGCATAGACCCAGTCGGCGAAGTCCTTTTTGATGCTTGTGTAGGTCGTTGTTTTCTGCGCTGCGCCGGGCAGGTCCGCGTAGGCTGCATTCTCCTTGGGTTCGGAGTCAAACTTGCTCAGGTCATCATTCTTTGGCACATCGACAAACTTGTCCCACAGCACCTTCTGCTTCTCGATGTCGATTTCATTGACCAGAGTCACGACGCTTCGGCCGCTGATCTTCCGCTTGGCATCATCAAACACCACCGTGGCACTACGCAGGATGGCGGGGATGTAGGTGATGCGCTCGCCATCTTCCTCACTCGGCTGGAAGAGTTCCGTGGCAGTGTCAGGCAGCTTGGGACGCAGCGTGTTGCGATCCGTCGCCGCTGTGCTGCTGGCGCCGGGCGGCGCGAAGCCATCATCTTCAGCGGCGGCTGCCGCGGCCTTGGCGCCTGCTTTCGGACGCAGCGGGTCCATCAAGGCCTTGATCTGCGGACGTGAGAGCGGGCCGCCGAGATAGCTCATGAGCCAGCGCACCGTGAAGACCACAGGATGATCTTCATGCACGTTGTTCATGAGGAAGACACGATTGCCCAGCCCGGCGAGAGTCTTCTCCATTTCCTGCCGGTCAAACTTGCCGCCAGCCGTATTGGCAGCGCCTTCAAGTCCTTCGAGCACGCGCATCTTGTCTCGCTCGGTCTGCAACCTGCCAAGCCACCAGGTGCCGATGTTGGCCAGCGCCTTGTAATCCAGATCGGCGGGATTCTGCGTGGCCAGCAGAATGCCGAGGCCAAAAGCGCGCGCCTGTTTGAGCAAAATCATGAGCGGCTTTTTCGAGGGCGGCATCGCCGTTGGTGGCAGGTAGCCGTAGATTTCATCCATGTAGAAGATGGCGCGCAGAGAGGTGGTGCCCTGCTGGGTGCGCATCCAGCCGAGAAGCTGGTTCATCAGCAGCGAGACGAAGAACATGCGTTCGGTGTCGCTGAGATGGGCGATGCAGAAGATGGTGATGCGCGGTTTGCCTTCAGGTGTGTAATACATGCGCTGGATGTCCAGCGGCTCGCCTTCCAACCAGGTGCTGAAGCCGGGGGAGGCCAGCAGGTTGTTCAGTTTCATCGCCAGTGCCGTGCGCTTGGCCTCCGGCAGGAAGCTGTCGAGATCGACGACACCGATTTTTCGGATCGGCGGCTGCTGAATCTGGCGCACGAGATTTTCGAGCGTGATGTTCTGCCCCTTCTTCCAGCAAAAAGCGACGATGTTGCTGAGCAGGATGTGCTCGGGAGATTGCACAGGATCGGCATCCACGCCGATCAGTCCGAGCATGGAGGAGACCGTGCTCTCGATGCGATCTCCGAGCGCTTCGGCATCGTCCATCACCTCCGCGGGCGGGCAGTTCAGCGAGCTGAGAATGGAGACGGGCAGGCCAGCATTGCTGCCGGGCGTGTAGATGGACATCTCCACCGTCTCGCGCAGTTTTTTAACACGGTCGGCGCTCTGTCCCCATTCGCCAAGGCCCTTCTGCCACAGGGCGGATTGTGCTGCCGCGTAATCATCCGGCAACTGGCCTTTGCGGCGCGCTTCGTCTTCATTGATCCACGGACGAAACTCCTGCGGCGAAAGATTGGGAAAGGTGAGCAGCGCATTTCCGATGTCGCCTTTTGGATCGATGGCAATGACAGGCACCCCATCCATGGCGGCCTCTTCGAGCAGCGCGAGACAGAGACCCGTCTTGCCGGAACCCGTCATGCCGAGCACGACGCCATGCGTCACGAGATCTTTGGAATCATACAGGATGAGGTCATCTTTGACCTGCTTCGAAGCCAGGTCGTATTCGCGTCCAAGGTAAAAGGTGCCGAGCTTTTCGTATTGGTCAGGGGAGATGGACATGGCTGTGATTTGGATGGAGGCAGAAAGCGTGGAGAGGACGTTTGTAATGCAACTGAGAAAAACAAGATTCACAGGGCTTGCACCATCGCCGCGACAGCACCCGCCGCGTCATACCTCCGGTGGATGGCCGACATGGCCACGCAGCGCGCCTTGAGTTCCGCATCCCGCAAAGCGCCCAGGATCGCGTCTTCTAGGTGTACATGCTTTTTGGCACGCACAGCCAGCCCATGGGACACGAGACGGGCGGCATTGTCGAACTGATCGTAGTCCAGAGGCATGACCACGGAGGGGATGCCGTGATACAGGCAGTGATTTAAAATGCCCGCGCCAGCGTGATGGACGACGAGCGCGTAGCGTGGCAGATGGCGGGCATAAGAGATGAAGCAGTGCTCTTGAAAATTTTCGGTATTCGCAAAGGGGATGTCGGTGACGCGACCATGAGTAAAGTGAAACACAATGCTCGGATGCCTCTGGGCTATCGCACGCATGCTGGCGGCCAAGGCCGCCTTGGCATGTGGCAAATGGGTGCCCAGTGTGATGAGCACGCAGGGCCTTTCATCCTGCGGAAAATCAGGCGCAGGGGTGTCATCCTTTGGTGTGTGAAGCACTGCGCCGATGAATTGAAAATGCGGTGGATAGGTGCGCGGGAATTCGATTTCAGGAACGCCGAGCGCCAGAATGCGCTGCGGCGAGTACACAGCCTCAGAGCCATCTGCCCGGTAAATCGACGGCAACCCGATGCTGCAAAGCTCTTGGCGAAACAGACGGTGCATGGCTCTTTTGAACACCCGGGTGGTTTTGCGAAGCAGCGCATGCTGCATCCGCTGCACGGGATTGCGTGCAGGCAAGAGGCCGCCGCAGTAAGCGGGCGGTCCATCAGGTGTTTCAAACACGCATGGAGAAGCCAGCGCCGTCCACCAGGGAATGCCCATTTCAGTCGCAATGATGCCTGCCACGGGCACGGTGAAATCCGCGATGACCAGATCGGGCTTCTCCCTGCCGAAAAGGGCAGCAAGCTCGGCCTTGAGATCGCCAAGGAGCGCGATGTTGGCCTTAAGCTGACGATAAAGGAGCAGGGGATTGCTCTTCACATCCTGCCCGGGTTCGGCGATGGCCCACACGGCATGCTCATGCTGAGCCAGGATGGGTTTGAATGGCACGGCGCATTGTCTCGCGGCACCCGGTGTGCTGAGAACCGTGACATCCGCAGTCTCCTGCAGTTTTTCCGCAAGCCCGAGCAGCGGATGCAAATGCCCGCTGAATGGCGGAGCGATGAGGAAGACTTTCTTGCGGCTCATGCGCTCACTACCTTTTGATGATAGTCGTTGAACAGCCTCAGTGTCTCGGGCGCCTGCAGATATCCCATGTGCGCGCAGGGATAGCGGTGCTGAACCTGCGGGTGGTAGAAGCGCGAGAGCCAGTCGTGCGCACCCTGCACGAAGAGATGCGAGGCCACCTCCGGCAGCCGCCTTGACACGGGGCCATAAGCAAAGATATGGATGCGTCGCCGCAGCGCTTCGGGAAGCTGGAGATTATTGAAAAGTTCAAGTCCGCAACTGCCTGCAAGCAGCAAGATGGTTTCGTATCGGTTCAGGATCGATGACACCGCATCCCGATGTTCAAGCGCAAACGCAGGGCGGCGCGAGCGCAGATAGTGTGTGACATTGTGATAGCTGGCCTTGAGCAGCAAGAATCGCTCAGGAAAGGGGAAGGTTTCGCTCCAGGGAAAATTGTGGCCTAGCCACTGCCCGGCACCGATGCCGCTGCGCTTTTGGAAGTCTTGCTGCTCTTGCGAAAGCCCAGTGCAGCCGGGCACGCTATGTCCGGTGATGAAGCCAGCGATGAAGCTCCGCGAGTTCATGCAGCGGAGAAGTCGTTCGTGTCCCGCACTTTGTACAAGCGAGTACGCCAGCGGATGGCGCGGCTGGAGAGTGAGTGAATGAGATGAAGCGGCTGGATAAGCTCTGAAAGCAGCGAGATCAGCGGGCGATGAAGGTCACTACCAAAGTATCGATGCTGAACAGAGGACAGAAGCGAACCGCGCAAAAACAAAACGATCAGCAGGAGATATGAAAAGGGCTGGTCCCCCATCAACATCATGGCCACCGCACTAGGGAGAGCGATGATTTGCCCCAAGAGGAAGTGGAGACGCGTGGTGAGATAGAAGCACACAAGAAGCACGGGCAGCCAGACACTGACCTGGCCTGTGGCGATGGCTAGAACGAGCATGCTGACCATCAGAATTGGAGGCAGGCCATGCAGCAGAAAAATCATCGCCTGGCTGGAGATGCGCTGCCTCTGCAGCAGCAGCATGGTGAACACGTACCAGCGATGCATCATCTGCCAGTAGTGCCTGATATTCCGCACGCCAGTCTGCACCTGCATTGGCGCGGCGGACTGATGGATCGTGCCTCCGAGCTTCAGCACCAGCGTGGCCAGGGCAAGGTCGTCGGTGAGTTCGTTGAGAATAGGCTTGAAATAGCCGATGCGTTCCAGCTCCTCCGTGCGCATCACATAGCCCATGCCATTCAGCGTGAAAGGCGGCAACAGCCGCGAGGTGCCCAGGTAGGTGAAGATGGAGTTGTCGTTTACAAACTGAGCCAGCAGGTGGGAGGAGAAGCCGCGGCTCAAGTAGCACGGCAGCCCTGTGGCGACGGTGTGCGTTTTGGCCGCCTCCACTAGTGCTGCGGCGCTTGCTTCAGACAGAGTGGTGTCATCGTCCAAGACCGCGAAAAACGGTGTTTGCACCTTCTGCGCGGCCGCCATCAGCTTCCACAGTTTTGGGTTCGTGGCATCGGGGCAGGACGGGCAGAGCTTCACGTGCAGGGATGGGCACTTCAGCTTTTCTGCGATGCGTTGCGCCTCAGCGTCGTCCTCATCGATGAGCCAGCGGAAGGTCTGCCCTTTCAACGCCTTCAGGTTTTCTGCCAGACGCGACTCCAGCAGCGGATCTCCGCTGAGGATCGCCTGCGCAATGGTGAGTGTGCCCGGAGGCAAAGGCTCCTTCGGAAGGGGCGGCAGCGTCCTGACATACGCAAGCGTGAGGCCGCGTCGCACAAAGAGAGACACGATGTAAAGGCCTGCCAGAATGTAGAGCGCGGTGATCATGAATGAAGCTGCTGTTTCTGCCACGTGATGAAGCGTTGCAAGCCTTCCTCAAGACTCACGGAAGGCTGGCCGAGCACGCGCAGGCTTTTGCTCACATCAAACGTCTTGCTGAAGCCGAGAACACCGATGCCAAAGCGCGTGATAGGCGGTTCTTTCCACGGCAGGAGGCATTTGTAAATCCACTCGATCGCGGTCGCGATTACCAGTGCGCGTTCTCTTGGGATGGTGCGCGACGGCGTGGGAAGCCCGAGCTCAGCAAAGATGAGCAGTAGAAAGCTTTGGATCTCCACAGGCTCGTTGTTAGTGAGATTGAATTCACCTGTGATACTGGTGTCCAGTGCGGCACGGCGGATGTATTCGCACAAGGAGTCGATGAAGATGAGATCACCTACCGCAGGTGCGCCGGGTCGGCTGATGAAGGCCATTTTTCCCTGCTGAGCCGCGCGGAGGATGCGTGGAAAGAGAACGGTGTCGTGTGGTCCAAAGACGGCACGGGGGCGCAGAATCACCGAGGTGCCGGAAAAGCTGCGCACTAGCTGCTCTCCTTCAAATTTGGTCTGTGCGTAATGATTGACAAAGGCCGCGCCTACCGGGCTTTTTTCCGTCATGCCGAGCTGGTCTGCCTCTCGATAAAAAACGGAACTGGAGGAAACATACACGAGGCGCGGCACCTTCTGCGCAGCACAGAAATCGATGACGTTTTTCGTGGCTAGCACGTTCTGCTGGCGGAACTCCCGCAGGCTGCCCCATGGTGATGAACGCGCCGCAGCGTGGATGACGACATCGGGCTGCCATTCCAGATGCAGAGGTTGGGTAAGGTCAGCGCGGATGTAGCCAGGGAGATCGCTGGGGCGTCTGCCCAGGCCGCGAATGTCCAGGTCTTCACGCGTGCCAAACTGGCGGCAGAACGAGCCGCCGACAAAGCCGGAGGCGCCGGTGATGAGGATTTTGGTTTTCGTCATGAGGGTGGGCTGATGCAGCGGAAACGTTTTTGCTTTTCATCCGGTGCCTGATCGCTCCAAGGCAGGAAGCGCATGGCAGGCTGGTTCAATTGCAGGCCGTCGAGAAGTTTGGCAAGGGCTGAACTCACCGCGGCCTCCGTGGCTGGGGTGGCATTGCGCAAGTGGATGTGCCACTCTTCGCCATGCTGTTCCACGCGGTAGAGATCCAGAGGTTGCGGCATGCTGTAGAGCGCCTGACGCAGGGAATCCGGGAATACAGGTTGCAACGCGCCTGCGGCATCGCGGCACCAGAGGATTTCTTCGGCACGGCCTTCGATACTCTCAAGGCTCGTCGTGCGGCTGCCACAGGGGCAGGGCGTGGCGGACGGCCGCAAAATGTCGGTGAGGTGATGGCGCACGAACCACTGTGCGTGGCGGGAAAAGTCGGTGATGATAGGCTGAAAGCGGTCGCGGCTTTCATTGATCCACCGGCGCTCAATCCACAGGCTGTCTTCATTGAGATGAATGCGCCCATGCCGGCACGTGGCACCGAGAAAGCCTTCCGCAGCCTGATAAATCTGCGCGACGGGCAGATGGTAGGACTTCTGAATGTGCGCACGATCCCGCGAGTCGAGCACTTCAGCGACCGAGATGACTTGAGTCACGCAAGTGTGATCAGCGGCATGGTTGGCAATTTCGGCCAGAACCGTCGCTGGCGCGATGAGGATGTGCGGCTGCTGCTCTTTGAGATCGCGCAGCAGCTTGGCGAAGGGTTGGGTGAGGTCGTAGTAGCTAAACTGTACGCGGCGGCTGCGCACTGTGGTGTACAGGTTGCTGTTGGCGCGGAGAAAAAAGGCAATGCGCAACGGCGGGCGCAGTGGATTGATCAAATGCAGCAGGGAGTGAGTCGAGAGCATGCTGGCCAACATCTGCCCTGCCCAGCGGCAGCGGTCCGCGCGATCCACCAGAAAGACGTGGCGCGCCCCTGAGGTGCCCGAGGAAAGCCCGACACTGACACCCCCGGGAAGCTGCGGCAGGAAGTCGCGCTCGCGCTCCGCCTGCAACGCTGCCGCAGTGGCTGCTTCGAGTGTGATGTGGTGGCGGTTGAGATCGGTGAAATGCGCCAGGAAATTCCGCTTGGCCATCAGCGGGAATTTTTTCAATTCGGGCTCGATGCCTCGGTAATGCTGGCATTCCCGCACCGTGCGACGAAGGAAGCGCCGGAGCTTGAACTCCGCCGGCAGGTGCGGCAGCCAGCGTGTGCAGATGAAGTGCCAGAAGATGAGGAGGGACTCAATCACGGTGGATGTGACGCGTGCCACCGCGCTGAGCCCAGGTGGTGGAGCAGTGCGAAGGGATGAGTGTCGGTGCCTGAGATGAGAGGTGCAGGGTGCGCAGATGAGCAAAAGTCTCATCGTAGCTTTTGCCGTCATGAAAGAGCGCATAGGCCAGCCGTGAAGGCGGGCGGTTTTGCTGCAGTCCTTCGATCTTCCAGCAGGCATCACCGACGAGAAAGATGGGGGCGGCTTCGTTCTCTACTGCGAAGGCGAGGCCGAGCTGCGAAGCGGCATGGCCGGGGAGATCGATGCCGAGCATGCTGGTATCTCCCAGCAGATCATGGCATTTCGTGAACGGATGCAAGCTTTGCGGAAGTGATAGCTGCGGGGTGTTTTCCGCTGCCGTCAGGCGAGCATCGAGGTCCGCTGGAAGGAGATCCCGCAGGTATGCGCGGCGCAGCCTGCCCAGGCGGCCTTTCTTTTCCACAAAACGCCGCTCCGCTTGAGTGGCGATGAAGCGTGCCTGCGGAAAGTCCCGCAACCCCGCCACGTGGTCGGCGTGAAAGTGGGAGATGAAGATGGTGTCGATGTCGCCGGGTGAGATCTTGCGCTCTTCGAGTTGTGCCAGCAGTTCCTGCTCCGGCGGCAGTTGCACCGGTGTGATGAGCCGGTACAGGCATTCAGGCACGCGGCGCGTGGCATCCCAGAAATGCCGCGAGTAACCTGTGTCATAAAGCATGAGGCCTCGGTGTGGGTGCTCGATGAGTCCGACGAGTGCCGGGAAGTCAATGGCGCGCCGGCTTCCGCCTCGCAGTGCCGCGCATTCGGCATGCTGGCAGTGGCCGACTTTCAGCAGGTCAAATTTGACGCGGATGGAGAAGGGCGGCTGCATGACACGTTAAAATTCAAATACAACGCCACCCATGGAAACTCCCGCGCCGGTTCCCAGCAGCAGCGCCTTCTGTCCCCGCTGCAAACCGTGGCGATGAATGGCAAAATGAAGCGCCGTGGGCAGCGAGGCACCGACTTGATTGCCGAACTCGCCAAAGACATCGACCATTCGGCCATCGCTGAAACCCAGCATGGCCGCCACGTGATCGAGGGCCTGCCTGCTTGCCTGATGTGGAATAAGCAGTGCCAGCTCCTCCTTCCGCACACCCGCCTCAGCGAGAAGTTCGTCCACAAACCGTGGCAGATGGCGGCCCACGAGCGCAAAAAGCTGCCGCCCCCTCATTTCAAACAGGGCCTCCGAGTGTTCTGGAAATCCACGCCGGTGAAAACGTGAGCCGCCTGAGCGAATCTGGCAGAACTGGACGCCCTCGGACAGTGTCACGCTGTGACTGGCGAGGATGCGTGAAGTCTGGCTCTCCGCCGTGCGTCGCAGCACGGCAGCGGCGGCGCCGTCGCCAAAGATGCCGTTCTCCCGCAGGTTGCCGGGATTAACCGTGAAACTGGCAATGTCCGCAGACACAATGAGCACCGTCTGATGGCGCCCGGCCGCGATGGCAAAGCTCGTGAGATCCAAGGCTTGAAGAAACGAAAGACAGCTCGCGCCGATGTCGAGTGTCGTGATGCGGCTGCCGGAGTTTCCGCTCTCCGCGTGGACCATCGCCGCGTTGTAAGGCAGCGCCTGGTCCATCGTCGCGGAGGCACAGACCAGGCAGTCCACGTCGTCCCAGTTAAGCTGCGCATCCGCGAGTGCTGCATTGCAGGCGGCCACCGCGAGTTGCGCCGAATTTTCATGCACCGTCACATGCCGCTGGCGGATTCCTGTCACGCGCTCGGATTCTCCCGCCGCCAAGCGCGCCATGGCATCATACTCGCGAGCCGTGAGAACTTTCTCCGGCACTGCCACACCCGTGCCGAGAATGGCGACGGGACGTGGAGCAGGGCTGAGCATGGGGGCAGCGTGGAGGCGGGGCGTGGGATTGCAAAGTGGAAATTGGTGGCTAGAGTGGAGTCTCATGATCGCTGTCGCACGCACTCCGAAAAAACAAACCAGACTCAGCCAAGTCCTGAGCCGACGGATTCGCAAGCCTGCTCCTCCTGTTGTGGTGTCCTGGCTGCAAGATCATCTGCGCATGCCGGACGCTGACATGAAGCGCATGAAAAAGCTGTATGACAAGGTCATGAGCGAGACGATCAGCCAGCAGGAGAGCGTGGAATTGGACGGGCTGATGGAAGCCACTGCGGCAATGGATGTGCTGCGTGCGCGGGTATTGCTTGGAAATGAAGGCGTGAAGAAACGTGCGTCATCCCGCGCATGAGCCGTGTGCCGACCAGCCTCGCAGCCAAGGTGCGAGCACGTGCAGGGCGTCGGTGCGAATACTGCCTGCTGCCTGAGATGGCGACCCAGGCCTCTTTCGAAGTGGAGCATATTGTTCCGCTCAAGCATGAGGGGCCAACGACATTGGACAATCTGGCATTTGCCTGCTTCCACTGCAACCGTCACAAAGGAGTGAACTTATGCGGGTTGCATCCGCTGACTGGAAAGTTGGTTCGTTTGTTTAATCCGAGACATGATGAATGGAGCAGGCATTTTCGGCTGGTGAGCGGGCGACTTTCCGGCAGAACCGATATTGGCAAGGCTACCATCAGAGTTTTGGAGATGAACAAGCTGGAGCAGGTGCAGCTTCGCAAACTTTGGCTGATTTGAGCGCTTCTTGACGAAAGGCGAGCGTTTGCAAATCGTGGGGTGCCTGACAGGGTGGGGGATGCGTATTGCTTTTCTGCTTCTTATGACCACCGCCTCCCTTTCCGCCGAATCGTTGACCTACCCCCAGACGCGGAGGGAGGATGTGGTGGATTCGCATCATGGCGTGAAAATCGCTGATCCCTATCGCTGGCTGGAAGATGACAACTCAGATGAGACCAAGGCCTGGGTGAAGGCGCAGAATGAGGTGACGTTTGCCTACCTGGAAAAGCTGCCAAGGCGTGAGGAGATCAGGACGCGGCTGCAAAAGCTGTGGAATTATGAACGCGTGGGCCAGCCCTTTGAGCGCGGTGGTCGTTGGTTTTTCACACACAATTCTGGGCTGCAAAATCAGGCAGTGCTGATGACAGCGGAAGCTCTGGACGGGGAAGCCAAGGTGCTGCTGGATCCAAACGCCATGTCAAAGGACGGCACGACTTCGCTCTCGGACTATTCACCGACGGAGGACGGCAAACTCATCGCCTATGGGGTGTCGGAGGCGGGCAGTGACTGGAACACCATCCGCGTGCGCGACATCGCCACCGGTCGCGATCTGGACGATGTGGTGAAGTGGGTGAAATTCAGCGGCGTCTCCTGGATGAAGGACGGCAGCGGCTTCTTTTACTCACGCTACGACGAGCCAAAGGCCGGTGCTGCGCTCACGGCCAAGAACGAATTTCACAAGCTCTACTTCCACCCGCTGGGCAAGCCACAGAGCGAGGACAAGCTGATTTATGAGCGCAAAGACGAGCCCAAATGGGGCTTCGGTGGCGGCGTGACAGAGGACGGCAAGTATCTCATCATTCAGGTCTGGCTGGGAACCGAGCCTAATAACCGCGTCTTCTACAAAAAGATCGCCCCCGACGCGCCTGTGGTGGAACTGCTGCATGAAAACGATGCACGCTATGAGTTCATCGACAATGAAGGCCCGATCTTCTATTTCCGAACCGACCTCAATGCCCCGTGCTATCAGGTCATCGCCATCGATGTTCGCAAGCCCCAGCGTGGCAGTTGGAAAGTCGTCGTGCCCGAGGTGCCAAAGGTCCTCCTGGAAGGCGTCAGCACCGTGGGTGGGCAGATGTTTTGCGAATACTTGCGCGATGCGAAGACCGAGGTGAAGTGTTTTGATCTCGAAGGAAAACTCATCCGCGAAGTGCAGTTGCCCGGCATCGGCAGCGCCGGAGGTTTCGGCGGCCACCGTCATGACACCGAGACCTTCTTCACCTTCACGGGTTTCACCTCTCCCGGCTCCATCTACCGCATGAATTTGAAAACCGGTGAGAGCAAACTGTGGCGCAAGCCCCAGGTGGATTTCGACGGTTCCGCGTATGAAACCCAGCAGGTGTTTTATCACAGCAAGGACGGCACCCGGGTGCCGATGTTCATCGTTCACAAAAAAGGACTCAAGCTGGACGGTTCCAATCCCACGCTGCTGTATGGCTACGGCGGTTTTAACATCAACATGGTCCCCGGCTTCTCCGTCTCACGCGCGGTGTGGCTGGAGATGGGCGGCGTGTTTGCCATGCCCAATCTGCGCGGCGGTGGCGAGTATGGCCGCGCCTGGCATCAGGGGGGAATCAAGCTCGGCAAGCAGAACGTCTTTGATGACTTCATCGCCGCTGCGGAATGGCTCATCAAAAACAAATACACCACCAGCGAGAAACTCGCGATCCAGGGTGGCAGCAATGGCGGCCTGCTCGTCGGCGCGTGCATGACCCAGCGCCCCGAACTCTACGCCGCGGCACTCCCAGCAGTCGGCGTTCTCGACATGCTGCGCTTCGAGAAATTCACCATCGGCTGGGGCTGGAGAAGCGACTACGGCAGCGTGGAAAATCCCGCTGAGTTCGATGCCCTGCGCAGTTACTCCCCCTATCACAATCTCAAGCCCGGCACCCGCTACCCCGCCACCCTCGTCCTCACCAGCGATCACGATGACCGCGTGGTGCCCGCGCACAGCTTCAAATTCGGCGCACGCCTGCAGGCATGCCAGGCCAAGGATGGCCCGCCTACCCTGATCCGCATCGAGACCAGCGCGGGGCACGGCGCTGGCACCGCGCTGAACAAGACGATTGAGAAGACCGCAGACGAGTGGGCCTTTTTGGTGCGGGCTCTGGGGATGTGAGGGGGCTACTCCCTCACAAAGAAATTCGCGAACGTCACCGCCGTCCCCAAATCCGCCACGCCCACGGGGCCTTTCTTCGCGCCTTCAAGCACTCCCTCCACCACCTGCGGATTTGCGTCCTGCGGTTCCGTAAGAGTGGCGGTTGCCTTGTTGCCTTCGAGCTTGAGGCGCACGCGGTACCATTTGCCGGGCTTCACCTTGTCGGGACCTAAGACAATCGGCGCCTTACCGCTGCCGATGAGCACCGCTGGATTCTTTTCCCCACGCACGCAGAAGCCTGCGCAAACTGTGTTCAGGTCCGCAGCCTTTGGCAGTTGAAAGTCGGCGATGAATTCACCATTGGCGATTTCAGCATCGCTCCACAGCGGGGTGGCGTTCGTGGCATCTCCGGCCTCCAGCTTGAGATTCCAGTTCGAAGGCTTCCAGCGGGGCGCGCTTCCCTCAGGCACTTTCCATCCGCGAAGATCGAGACCGTTGTAGAGATGCTTCCAGCCTTGATCCAGCGGCGCAGAGTCTGCCTCGGTGGCACCTGTGCTGGGCAGTTCCTTGATGCGTACATTGCGAAACTCGACCGGCGCGCCTTCGGATTCCAGAGCGAGGTAGCCTTTGCGCCAGAAGCATTTGTCCCCGCCGCTAACGATCTTGCCATTCACGGCGAGCGTGAGAGTGCCATTGTTTCCGGTGATGCGGTAGTGGTTCCACTCGGGCGAAGGCTTGCTGCGTTCCTCGCTCGGAAAGCTGCGCTGGCCGTTGTGGTCTCCGTGCGGCTCCATCGTGGCGCCGTGGATGGGAAACACATCGCCATGCGTGGTGAACCAGCGCGGCTTCTTCGGATCCGCATGCTTCATGTATCCGTGGTCCAGCACCTGCACCTCGATTCCGCGCAGAAAGGGCACGCCGGGCGCGGAGATGGGGCTGCCCCAGATGAAGACGCCGGAGTTGCCACCACTGGTCAGGTGCCGCCACTCGCACTCCAGAATGAAATTCTCGTACTGCTTCTCCGTTCGCATGGCTCCGGTGGGAATTCCGGTGCAGCTCACCACCCCGTCTTTGATGCTCCACGTTTCGGGCGCGCAGTTCGCATTCACCCATCCGCTGAGGTCCTTCCCATTGAACATGGGCACAAAGCCCTCCTCATCCGCGGCATGGCTGAGGAGCGTGGAGAAAGCGAGGGCGCAAAGCAGAATGGCTGGTTTCATGCAGTCATGATACGTAGAATCTAGGAACCTCCTGCAAGTTCATGCAGCCAAAGTCTCGGGCTCGGGCCGCCCGCTCGCGCTCACCCCTTTGAAACATCCACGCCGACTCCATCGTAAGCTCGAAAGATGATTCCAGACTCAGCCATGCTCCGCGACCAGACCCGCCGCCACTTTTTCAGCCAGTGCGGCATGGGGATCGGTTCCGTGGCGCTGGCTTCTCTGATGGCGGAGCGCGGCCTGCATGCCGCCAGTGCTGCTGCGGCCGCAGGGCCGGGAGTGATGAAAAAAGCGGACGTCACACCGCGCGCAAAAAACGTGATCTACCTCTTCATGGCCGGCGGCCCTTCGCAGTTGGAGCTGTATGATTACAAGCCGAGGCTCGTCGAGCTGAACGGCCAGCCCATCCCGCAGAGCTACATCGAGGGCAAGCGCTTTGCCTTTATGGGCACCAGCAATGGCTTCAAACTCCTCGGCACCCGCCGCGAATTCAAGCAGCGTGGCCAGAGCGGCACCTGGGTCAGCGATATGCTCCCGTACACGCAGGGTATTGTGGATGACATCAGCGTCGTCACCACCTGCAAAACCGAACTCTTCAATCACGCTCCTGCCAAGCTCTTCATGAATACCGGCAGCGGGCAGTTCGGGCGCCCCTCCATGGGTTCCTGGGTCACCTACGGCATCGGCAGCGAGTCCAGCGATCTACCCGGCTTCGTCGTCTTGCAAAGCGGACCCCGCGGCCCGCGCGGCGGCTCCGTGCTGTGGGGCAGCGGCTTCCTGCCCACCACCTATCAGGGCGTCCCACTGCGTGGCACCGGCGAGCCGATCCTGAATCTCTCCACGCCCGCGAGTTACAGCGCGGCCAGCCAGCGCCGTGTCATCGACACCGCACGTGAGCTCAATCTCTCCCGCCTTGTGGAAACGGGTGACGATGAAATCCAAACGCGCATCAATGCCTATGAGATGGCCTGGCGCATGCAAAGCAGCGCGCCGGAACTCATCGACCTGCGCGGTGAATCCAAGGCCACGCTCGATCTCTACGGCGTCGATCCCTCCCAGCCTTCATTCGCGCGGAATTGCCTTCTTGCACGGCGTCTCGTCGAACGCGGCACCCGCTTCGTGCAGCTCTACCACACCAGTTGGGACAATCACGGCGGCAAAGGCGAAACCCTCGAAGACGATTTTCCTAAAGTCGTCAAAGACGTCGATCAGGCTTGCGCCGCCTTGATTCGCGATCTCAAATCACGCGGGCTTCTCGAAGAAACGCTTGTCATCTGGGGCGGTGAATTCGGCCGAACTCCTATGGGAGAAAACCGCGACAAAACCGGCCGCAATCACCACATCGACGCATTCACCATGTGGTTCGCCGGTGGCGGTGTCAAAGCCGGCCAGACCTTCGGCAAGACGGATGAACTCGGTTTCGGCGTCGCCGAAGATCCTGCCCACGTACACGATATCCACGCCACCATCCTGCATCTCCTCGGCCTCGAGCACGAGAAGCTCACCTTCAAATTCCAAGGCCGCGACTTCCGCCTGACCGATGTGCACGGCAAGGTCCTGCACAAGCTGCTGGCGTGATGACGGTCACAGCGTGAAGTGGTCCGCACACTCCGTGTGCGGCACGCACGTCCCCGAGTTTCCAAATCCGCAGCCAGAGTTCACTGACCACCTCACTCTGGATGGCTGAAGCAGCGCCTACTCCACCAAATACAAAATCCGCCCGCAGGCTTCGCATTGCGTGATCTTCTCTGACTGCCTCAGTGACTGGATGACGCCCGTGACCACCTTCATGTGGCAGCCGCCGCACATCATGTTTTCCATCGGCACGATCGCTGCATCGCCCTTCTTGTTGAAAATACGGGTGTAAAGATCCAGTGCATCCGGATCGATTGGCTCCGCCATTTTGGCGCGTTCTGCATTGAGGTCGTCGAGACGCTTCTTTACACCCACGCCGCGCTCTTCCAAACTCTTGAGTTCCTCATTCACCCGGGTCTGCGTGCCGCCCAGTTTGCCCTGCGCTTCCTTCAGCTTCGCCTTGGCGGCTTCCAGTGCCTCCATCTGCTCCAGTTCACCGTCCTCCAGTTTCGTCACGTCTGCCTGGTAGCGTTTGATCTCATGCCCCAGTGCGGCGAACTCATCGTTCTTGCGCGTCTCAAACTGCTGGTCCTGCAGCCGCTTGATGGAAGTCTGGCGCGTCTGCACATCGAGCTGGATGTTTTTGATCTTCACCTCGACTTCTTTCACCGCCAGGTTTGCCGCATCCACCGCGGCCTGATCTCCCGCCAGCTGCATCTTGGCCCGTGCCTGCTGATTTGGGATGTCTTTGAGGTCTTTTTGCAGCCCGCGGATACGCTGGTCCCGTTCCTGAAGCTGGATGAGTTTCGTGAGGTCTTGAAGCATGTTTTTTGGGATGTAAGCCGAAACGGAGAAAAAGCACAAGTGCTCTGTTTTTACGTTCTCGCTTCCCAGCGCTAAATCAGCGTTCCCGGGGAGGGACAAACGGAGAGCAGGGAACCGCAAACCGAGAGCTTCTTCAACCTTGACGCCCTCACCGCCCGGCGAAAAGGTACGTGCTTTCCATTTTCCTCCTCGAATGAAACCCACCCTTCTCATCCTCGCTGCCGGCATGGGCAGCCGTTACGGCGGCCTGAAACAACTCGATGCCATGGGCCCTTCAGGCGAGGTGGTGCTCGACTACTCGGTCTTTGACGCCATCCGCGCCGGTTTTGGCAAGGTGGTCTTCGTCATCCGCCGCGACTTCGAAGAGCTCTTCCGCACACAGATTGGTTCCAAATACGCGGGCCGCATCGAGGTGGAGTATGCCTTTCAGGACATCAACGATCTCCCCGCCGGATTTACCGTGCCCGAAGGCCGCACCAAGCCCTGGGGCACGGCCCACGCCCTGCTCTCCGCGGATAAGGTGGTGAACGAGCCCTTCCTCATGATCAATGCGGACGACTTCTACGGCCAGGACGCCTACACGAAGATCGCCGCTGACCTGACGCAGCCCCGTCCGCAGGACGGTAAGAGTCACTGGTCCATGGTCGGCTTCTACCTGAAAAACACCCTCTCTGACCACGGCAGCGTCTCCCGCGGTGTGTGCACGCGCGATGCGAACGGCATGCTGAAAACCGTGCTGGAAATGACCAAGATCTTCAAGCATGGCGACGCGGCCGAAAACCGTGAAGTCGAAGGCGCCTATGTCCCGCTCACCGGCGATGAAGTCGTGTCCATGAACTTCTTCGGCTTCACGCCAGACATCTTTGCGCACCTGAAAAAAGCCTTCGCCGAATTCCTCGCCGAGCGCGGCACCGAGCTCAAATCCGAATGTTACGTGCCCGCGCAGGTGGATGCCCTCATCGCCGCTGGCAAAGCCGACGTCCGCGTACTCGAAACCACCGGCAAATGGTTCGGTGTCACCTATCCCGAAGACAAAGCTGAAGTCGTCGCCAGCATCCGCGCCTTGGTGGATGCCGGGGAGTACCCGCAGTCGCTGTGGGGCTGAAAAAAGTAGTCCTGAGCTTTAGCTCGTTCTGGGAGGTTCGCATGACTTCTAATCCGAGCTGAAGCTCTCAACTACTTTCGCAGAAGCCGCTCCGCGCTTTTTATCGTCGCATTGGCTGCATCCATGCCTCACACGTATGGACTTTTTTATATTTGAGGGTGATTCAGGAAGAGATTTTAGGCTCTATCAATCGATGAGGCTCTACGTTGCCAACAAAGTCGATATAAAAGCGTATCGAATGCCTGTGGTTGTCTTCGATCGAAAAATCGAAGACTGATTGGCACAAGGAATTCTCCACGTTTGTCTGCTCAATTTTTGCTTTCGCCATGTCAATCCGTTCCGCGCTGCAGTATTGCGACAATTCTTGTTGCGCGCGATCATGGCGAGTCCTGATTGAAAAAGAAACAGCAGCGGCAAAAAACAGGCCCGTGGCACCTATTGAGGCACACCGCAAAACAGTCTTTGATGCTCCGCCACACTTCATGACTTTAAGACAACAATGATACTTATTTCTGGATTGTTAAAGCTGTGAATTGGAGGGAATCAGCCGCTGTACACTGCGCATCGTCGCACCTTCATGAATCTTCAGCGCATCATGCCCAGCCTGCGCCATTCGCTTTGCCTTGCCCTCATCTTTCAGCAGCACTCCGCACGCCGCCTCCAGCTCCGCAAAATCCGCCACCTGCTGTGCTCCGCCTTTTTTGAGCAACAGATCCACCAGTGGCGCGAAATTTTCCATGTGCGGTCCGAAGAGCACCGGCTTCTGCGCCAGTGCAGCTTCCGCCGGATTTTGCCCGCCCTCGGCCAGGAAGCTTTTCCCCACCACCACCAGCGTCACCAGGTGCTGCCACGCCGCCAGTTCGCCCGTCGTATCGATCACAAACACTGGCGCTTTCGCCTCCACGCGTGAACCCGCCACGCTCCGCAGGGCAGGGGAGATGCCCAGCCCCTGCAACTCCGCGCTGATCTCCGCTCGCCGCTCCACATGCCTCGGCACGATGAGCAGCGCCAGATCACGCACCTGTTCGCGCAGCCGCAGAAACACACGGGCCAGCTCCACCTCTTCTCCTGCGTGCGTGCTGGCCGCCAGCAGCGTGGGCTGCGTCGGCGCGATCCCCGTTTGTGTGAGCACGCCACGCAGAGCGGCGATCTTCTCGGCGGCTACGACCGCCCCTTCCGGATCATACTTGATGCTCCCCGTGAAGTGAATGCGCTCCGCATCCACGCCAAAGCCCTGCCAGCGCGCCACATCGTCCGCCTCCTGCACCAGCACCTGCTTCAGCATGCGAAAGATCGGCCCGATGAAGTTGCGAAACTTCCGGTACCTCCGCTCACTCCGCGGCGAGAGCCTCGCATTGACCAGTGAAACAGGAATCCCCAGGCGCGACGCGGAGGCGGTCAGGTTCGGCCACACCTCGGCCTCCACCAGCACCAGATGTGTCGGGTGAATGCGCTCCAGCATCAGCCGCCCGACGCCGGGCAGATCGATCGGACTGTAAATGGCCACCACACGCCCCTCATGCTGCACCGCCAGTTCTTGCGCCAGCGCATAGCCAGTGGGTGTCGTCGTGCTGAGCACGATGCCGAGATCGCTCTGTGTTTTGAGCAGGCGCGCGATCAGCTTTTTCGCCACGCCCACCTCGCCCACGCTCACCGCATGCACCCAGAAGCGCTCGCGCTGCGGCAGGGCATCGATGGCTGCCTGCGTCTCGCGCGGGAAGAAGCCGATACGCTGCGCGAGATCCTGCCAGCGGCCATTGCGGCGGCGCATCTTGATGAAGGCACCGGGCAGCATCAGCACCAGCCCCAGGGGAAGCGCCAGATTGTAGAGTGTGAGGCTAAGCGCTTTCGATGCCATGCGGGATTTTGCGCAGCCACACAATGCGGGTGGAGCCGTAGTTGCGATCCGTCAGCACCTCCCAGCCGGGCCAGCTTTTCGTTTCGCGGTTAAAGTGATGACTTTCCAGAATGAGGTGGCTCTCCGCATGCAGCAGCGCTGGCAGCGACTCCTCGGCGAGCAGTTGGGCCACGAAGTCCGTGTCTTTGTCGCTGTGCGTGTAGGGTGGGTCCGCAAAGATGATGTCAAACTGCTTCCCGTCTTTGGCCAGCAGCGGCAGCAGGCGGAAGACATCGCTGTGGCGCACTGTCGCTCCCGTCAGCCGGGTTTTGGCGATGTTTTTGCGGATCACTTCGCACGCGCCCTTGTTCTCATCCACCAGCGTGGCAGAGGCCGCGCCTCGGCTCAGGCACTCCAGTCCCAGCGCACCCGTGCCGGCAAAAAGATCCAGCACATGCGCTCCCGGGACGAGCTCTCCAAGCATCGAAAACACAGCCTGCCGCACCCGGTCCTGAGTGGGACGGGTGACGGTTTTGGGGACTTCGAGAGCGAGCCCTCCTGCACTGCCGGAAATGATGCGCACAGGTTTCTTTAGCGGTGGGTTGGTGGGATGCAAGAAAGGCTTCAGCCACGCCCACAGGGTGGTTGAATCAATTCGCCGCAACCCACGAAATCCCCGGGAAATGACCCCTGCCTTTAGATGGCTAAGCCAATCGCTGAGCCATCCGCAAAGAAATGAGCGATGCCTTGAAATTGGACGGTAGGCAAAATGGCTATTATAAGTAAATATGGAAAATACATTAAAGCCGTCATTTGGATTCGGGGACTGCACAGCCGCCTCCGCCGTTGTTCAACCAGCCAACCACTCGCTGCACATTCAGACTGGCTCAGTTCATCAGCAGGATCTCCATCCGTCGCCCATCAATCCGGATTGGATTCTCGAAGGCACCCCGGTCGCCAATGCCACCACGCTCGCGATCGCCCCGGACCACACGCTTTCCTGCGCTGTCTGGGAGTGTCACGCGGGAAGCTTCAAATGGATTTTCGGCCTGGACGAGATCGTGCAGATTTTGGAGGGGGAAGTGGTGATCGAGGAACAAAATGCCGGCCGCAAAGTCCACGTTCTCCGGGCTGGGGACACCGCTTTCTTTCCAGATGGACTCACCACCCACTGGACGGTGAAGCACTACGTGAAAAAATTCGCCATCCACCGCACCATCCGCCGCTCCATCGCATGGCGCCTCAAGCGGAAGATGCGCCACCTGCTCGGCAAGTTTTCAAAGCTTACTGTGGGCTGCTGGGGTGCCATCGCCCACATGGAGACAGCCGTGGAGGCCCTGAGCATGGCATGATCAGTGCCTCCCTGCCGGAGATGGCGTTTGCCAATCGTAGGTCGATGGGAGCGCCGCAGCGGGAATCTATTTGGCCTCTGACGCTGCCGGTGCCTCCTGCACTGCAGCGGCTGTCCCTTGTAAATATTGGGCGAACCACTCCATTTCCACCCGGGTGGCCTCATCGAACCCTTCGCCATAGACTCCGTAGTGTGTGATGCCTTTGATGACGTGGATGCTCGATGGCACATGGCGCTCTTGGAGACTTTTTAAGACAGCTTCCACGATGGCGTTGCTGCTGAGTTCTTCATTTTCCGCCAGGACGAAGAGGGCAGGGACATTGATTTTCGTGGCTGCCTCAGTGGCACTGAAGCCGATGTTTTTCACCGGATTCACGCGCATGTTGGCATAGGTGGCCATCTTGCCGGTCAGCTTGCCTGTTTCCACAGGCACAGGTTCCACTTCGCCACGGGCTTGCTTGCTAGCCAGGTCGTAGGCGTTCTTGATGGCGGCAGGGGTGCGTGTTCCCGCCATTCCAGGCACCTGTGCGGCCACGCATTTCACTCGCGGATCATTCCCCGCCACCCAGGTGACAAGTCCGCCGCCGTAGCTGCTGCCCCAAAGCCCGATGCGATTGGGATCCACATGGGGCTCTCCCGCGATGAAGCTGATGGCGGCCCGGATGTCCGCAGTCTGATCGGTGTAGTTCATCTGCCAGCGCAGCGCCTTGACCTTGATCGTCATGTCGTTGTTTGCGTCAGGCGCGGGCTGTTGCTCAATCGCCTTGAGCTGGCTTTCGCTCTGCCCCCAGCCGCGATAGTCAAAAGCGAGCACGATGTAGCCTTTCTCCGCAAACAGCGGTGCCAGCCGTGCCTGTGTTCCCCCTTTGGTGCCACCGGTGCCGGCGCAGAGGACGATGGCAGGGAGCTTGTCGCGGGTTTTGATTTCCTTGGGCAGATAGAGATCTCCAGCCATGCGTGTGCCATCGCTCCAGACCGACACCTGTTTCATTTCGACCGTGTCGGGCAAAGGCCGGCGCTGGCGGCCACCTTTCTTTGGAGTTTGAGCGGCAGCCGCGAGAGTCATCGCGGCCAGGAGGAGGAGTGCAGTTTTCATGGTGGTTGGGAGATCAGGGTTGCGCGAGCACAGGGACGGTGAGGTACAGCACACGTTCCACCGGCCTGCCGTCCGCGCTGCGCAGCTTGAGATTCAGCTGGAGCTGGTGGCTCTTGCGCATGTCGGAAATGTCGAGCGTGAGGGATCGAAAATCAGCCGAGAGCTTCGCTGCCTTGATGACAAGGGCGTCACGCTTCGATTCCTTCGGATGCGTGACCGAGTAATCGAGCGAGCCATAGGCACCACTCCAAAAGTAATTCCAGCGTTCAGCGGTGAAGTTCGTGAGGTCTGCCGCGGCCTGTGGATCCAGCGGATCGGAGAAGCGCAGCGCGACGCCGTTCGTTGTCGCAGTGAAATCCACGGGCAGGTCGGCGGGCTTGCCTGTATAGCGCACGCGGTAGAGTCCGCCTGCGCGTCGCGCCGTGGTGAGCCACCCGCGCAGGCCCGCCACATACACCTGGCCGTCGCGCGGGTGCACACGGCCCCTCATGATACCGGTGTCAAAAGGCAGGTTCATCGGCACCATCGCCGCCTGTTCCAGATCGCCCACCTTGTGCCGCAGTGTGGCAAACAACGCACAGCGCCCGTAGCTGGTGAAAAGAAGCTGATGGTTCAGCGGTCCCCACTGGTCGGTGACGGCCCAGAAAGGCGCGCCGCTGGAGTTGTCCACCGCCCAGGGTATCCAGGCCAGCGGTCGATCGTAGAGAGCCGTGGGCACCGGATTCTTCGGACCGTAGCCGACAAATCCGAGTTCCTTGCGCACGGCGGGATCACTGGGATTCACGCTGATCGTTTTGCCGCCCCACTTCATTTCGATCTCGCGCTGCGCGGAGGGCATCATGCCGTAAAAGCCTCCGGGGCGGATGAGGTTCACTTTGCTGGACGGCTGCCAGTGCCCTTGGTTCTCGCTGACGGCAATCTCTCCGGACGGACTGATGGCCACTCCGTTTGGGACCCGCAGCCCGGTGGCGACTATTTCCAGTTTTGAGCCATCGGGCGGCAGTTTGAAAATCACACCTTGGTGTGGCGTCGAGATGTCCGGCAGCCATGGCGTGGCCTTGCCAAAATAAAAGTTCCCCGTGCTGTCGGTTTGCAGATCGAGATTGTAGTCCGCGGGGTTGGTGGAGAGAATCGTGTCGTTGTTGAAGTTTTCGTAGTGGTCCGCTTCACCATCCTTGTTCAGATCGCTCAGGCGCGTGATCTGGTCCCGGCCCAGCACATACATCTTCCCCTGCACAATCCGCAGACCGAGCGGCTGGAAAAGTCCGCTGGCAAAGCGTCGCCACGAGAGCTGTTCCAGCTTGTCATCGATGCCGGACACCACCCACACCTCTCCCTGCGCCGTGCAGACAGCCGCGCGGCCATCGTCAAAGAAATCGAATCCGCCGAAGAGAGTGTCCGCCTTCCACGGATTCTTGAGCGGCTCCGTGAGGTGATCCACCACATAGGCTGCATCATCCTTGGCACGCTCGCCGACGGTCTGCACCGGGTCTGGCCACAGAGGCGGCCCGCCTTGCGTGAGTGGACGCAAATCCGTGCTCACCGGCGAAAGGGCGAGCACATCATTCGGAGCTTCCTGAGTCTTGCCCAATGGGGCAATGTCCAGCCGAAATGGCTGATTCGCCGTGACAGCCGCGAGCTTCAAAATCACGGAACCTTCTCGCACCTCCCACGTCGCTCCTTCTCCGCCTTCGCAAGCCACGAGGAAGCTCTCACCGCTCGTCGGATTGCGCACGATCCTGCCGGACTCCGCCGACTCCAGCACAGCTCCTGGCACATGCAGCACCGTCAGCGCGAGGTTCGTCGCATTCTGTGCGGTCTGAAACGTGCGGGTGAATACAGGCCACTGTTCCACCCGCTCAAAGCCCGGCAGTTCCAGCAAATCGACCGCGCCCACCAAGTAGTTTAGCACCACCTTTTTGCCGTGAAGATAAAGCCCCTTGTGGTGCGCCCAGTCCTTCGGCAGCGGGCCGCGTTTGCCAGCGCGAGGGTCGGCGAATTTCCCTTCCTTTGCCCATCCAGGCACCGCTGCCGTGCCAAATCTCACGTTGCCAGCCACCGTCGGCGGCGGCGCATTAAAGCGAGGCACCGTCAGCCCATAGCGCTTTCCCTTCATCACCCATCCCAGAGACAGGCGCACCAGTTCCGAATCATAGCAGACATACGCATCCTCATCCTTGCCGAGGGCGATCACCATCCCTTTGTAAGCGATGACCTCCTCCTCGCTGCGCCAGCGAATGCAGCCCGAGTAAAACGGCCCCCGCTGCTTCTGCGTCGGATCCTCCTCCGGCGGCGCCTCGATGGCATAAGAACACACGGCAGCAGCCAGGAAGAGGGCGGAAGCAAAACGGGGCATCATTGGATCGGGAAAAGAACATCCAACCCTCCGAAATGAAATAGTTTCAATTCGAAATAAATTAGTTTCGTTCACTGAATGAGCTTTTTGCCTGCTCGTCTCAGGCCATGCTGGCTTGCTATAAGCTTATCAAAAGGGGGATAACAGAAATCCATGAAGACGTTGGACTGCTTGCTTTGTCTGCCATTGCGAGCGCGTTGTGGAAAAACTGGTCTGCTGCTCGCGAATCATGCGTTCGTCCAATCACCTGGGACTTACCTTCATCAGTGGCCTTAACTTCGTGCAAATGAGACTCAACCATTGAACTAATGCAGCCATGAAAGCACTTTTGAAATCCACAAGGTGACAGATCCATGGATAACACATGCTACTGCTAGTGTCAGTCCAGTCAGCGATTTGAGGATCGCTGGTAGGTGTGGTGCGAAAGTCTCCGTGTATCGCCGATACTGCTCGGGAGTCCAAGGCCGGTGTTTAATATTTTTTGACGAGATGCGAGGTCGCTTCATGGGAAAGGTAGGCGAACCTCATGTGTTAAAGTCAAATGAAATGTGGTGCGCTTTTTAAGCACTCACTTCCCATTCTTAAACACATACAGCACCCCGTCATCCGCGCCAAAGATCACATATTCACCCGCCACGGCGGGTGAGGTCTTCACCGGCGCACCAATTTCATTGTGCCACACCTCTTTGCCAGTCTTCAAATCAAGCGCATAAATGTATCCGTCGTCGGCACCGAAGATGGCCACTTTCCCTGCACAGACCACGGCACTGCTGTCGATGCGGTCTCTCGCGCGGAACTCCCACAGCTGCGCTCCGGTGGCGCGATCGATCGCATGAAAGCGCTTGTCTCTTCCTCCCACATACACGCCCTTCTCCCAGATCGCAGGCGCGGCGTAGTATTCAAAGTCACGCTCGCCGTATTCCCAGAGCTTGGTGCCATCAGCGATCTTGTAGGCGCCCACGCGATTGCCGTAGTGGCTCACGTAAATGACCCCATCGGCGATGGCGACATTGTTGCCGATGTAAGCCCCCACTTCGATCTGCCGCTCCTCCTTGCCCGTCTTCACATCGTGCACATGCAGCACGCTGTCGCAGCCGCCGAAGACCACCTTGCCCTCGCCCACGGCAGAGGCGCCGTTGATGTAGTATCCCGTCTCTGCGGCCCATTCCTTCGCGCCCGTCTTCGCATCCAGGCAGTAGATCGAGTAGTCGTAGCTGCCGATGATGATCTTCTGCGCCTTGTTGTCAGGATCTGTCCACACATTGGCACCGGCGTGGATTTCCGCCTGCGTTTCAAATTTCCACTCCTCCTTGCCGTTCTCAGCATTCCAGGCATACACAAAACCATCCTGGCAGCCCACCACCACGAGCTCGCCCGCAAACGCCGCCGCCCCGTCAAAGGCACCCTTCGCCTCGGTCTTCCACACTTCCTTGCCCGTCGCCAGATCGAGACAGAAAAACTTCCCATCCTTGCAGCCCACATAGACCTTGCCCCCGCGCACCACGGCGCTGGACACCAGCATCTCCGCCTGTCCCTTCGGCTTGTCCATCAGTTTGAACTGCCACGCCAGCGTCAGCGGAAATTTCAGCTCCACTGGCGAGGTCCCCGTCATCGCTGCATTGCCACGAGAGTCCGGCCAGTCCGCATTTTGGGCAGGCAGCAGGGCAGGGAAGAGGAGACTGAGGCTGAGGAAAAGCGCGGCACGCATGAGATTGGACTGTGAAACTGCCATGTTGTGCGCTTTGTTGCAAACAAGCCGATGTCAGATCACGATCTCCAACAGCCGCCGCCCATCCCGCCCGACCTGCGGTGTGAGTATGAGGAGCGTCCCTTTCAGAACTGCACCCGCTGCGGCGAATCCCTCCCAGACTTCCCCGGCGGCTTCCAAATCTCCAAGGCCTACAAGCGCGGCGAATGCGTGATGGAGTACGCCCTCTGCGACCACTGCCGCACACAGATGATGGAGGAGTTTTCCCAGGAGTCCAAAAAGCGTCTCGCCCAGTTTCAGGACGAGCAGGTCACCCTGGACCGCGGCCTGGAATCCTGCGCCGTCTGCAGCACCCGGCGCGATTCCCCCGGCATGGATGATTTCGTCATCACCGGCGTCTGCGAAGGCCTCTCTCTCCTCCACAGCGTCATGATCTGCGGCAAGTGCGGCGACACCGTGCAGGGCTTCATCTCCCAAAAAACCCGCGATACCTGGCGCCGCTTCGTGGACGACAATTTCCCCGGCCCTCCCCCCATGGACGAACTGCCCGAACCCGTGCGGGAAATCCGCACACCAGTGCCGGTCATCTCGAAGATCTAAGTCCGAGCAGAGGCGAGCAAGCGAGCAAGCGAGCAAGCGAGCAAGCGAGCAGGGCAGGGGCGCGTCGACGCCCCTCCGCCAACTTGAAACTTGAAACCTCAAACTTGTGACTGCGTCCCCTCCGCCTAGTGCCCGCAGTTGTGCCCTTCAGGATCCGTGTCCTCCACTTTCGCGGTGGCTTTCAGCTCCTCCAGGAAGGCATTGAATTTCTTGTCGCGATACTCCTCGATGAAGCGGTTTCTCACCTCGGACTTCACATCCTCAAATGGAAGTGCCACTGACGGCCTGCGGCCCGTGACGGTGCACACGTGAAAGCCCAGCTGTGTGGTGAAGACCGGGCTGATCTCGCCTTCTCCCATTGAAAAGGCGATCGTCTCAAACTCCTCCATGAACTCCCCGCGCTTGAACCAGCCCAGGTCAATCTGCTGCTGTTCCGCGTTGCGGTGCTCCTCCGCCAGTTTGGCAAAATCCGCACCCGCGAGCAGCTGGGAGCGCACATCGCGCATCGTCTGGTAGATTTCCTTGCGGCTGGTCGCACCCTGCAGGCTTTTGGTGATGTGGGAGGCCTTGATCTCCTCTTCCGTCATGTAGTGCTTCAGATTGGCCTCGTAGCAGGCACGCAGCTCGGCCTCGGTCGGTTCCGGCTCCGGGGCATAGATTTCCTGCAGCATCTTGTCCAGCCGCACGCCGCCGGCCACGTTTTCACGCACGACCGTTTCGTCTTTCATCGGCATGCCGATGTTCATGTAAAACTGCGTCTCTCCGCCGGCTTCGTCGATCAGCTTGGTCAGGCGCGCGGTCACGTCGGCATCCGACACTTCCGGGTATCTCTTGCGGCTTTCCTGCCCCAGCAGCGCACGCGAGGTCAGGTTGTCCTTGGCAATGCCACGAAATTCAGGGTCACGCTCGCAGCACGCCACCTGCAGGGTGCGCTCGTAGTGACCTTTGATGTGGCGAAACTCCGCCTCAATGATTTCGTCGTCGATGTGTTCGCCGTTGATGATTAGTGCCATATGGGGCGCGAACATGGAGCGCCGCGCGGCGGGCGCAAGGTTTGACAATAAACTCCGGGTGGCCTAGATGGACCCCGCCAAAGACGTTTGTACGGCATGAATGCTGCGAACCGTTATGGCGCTGTCCCACGATGTTGAAAGCATGATGACAAGATTGATCCAGCTATTGATGACGGTCACGGCCGCTTGCTCCCTGGCCAGCTGTGCCGAGCAGGGCGTCACCCGGGCCATCCCCGTCGCGCCCAATACCCAGCACATGTACTCTCAGGGGGACTCGCCCCAGGTCATGCCAGTGATGCTTCCGGAGCGTCCCATGCTGGTGGCCACCTCCGGCCCTTCCATCCGTGCCGCCTCCTACCTTTTGCTGGACGCCCGCACCGGCCAGCACCTGGCGGGGCGTGCTTTTGAGACCGCCCGCGGCGTCGCCAGCACACAGAAAATCGTCACGGCTCTGGTCGTGCTGGACGCTGGAAACCTGGACAAAATGGTGCGCATCCAGGCCTCCGACGTTGCCGTGGAGCCCACCCGCCTCGGCATCAGGCCCGGCGAAGTCTATTCCCGCCGGGAGCTTCTCTATGCTTTCCTGGTGAAAAGCGCCAATGACGTAGCCAATGCGCTGGCGCGTGACAATGCCGGCAGCATCGCCGCCTTCACGGAAAAAATGAACGCCAAAGCTCGTTCCCTCGGCTGCTCCAACTCCAATTTCAGAAACCCCCATGGCCTGACCGTGAGCGGCCAGTACTCCACCGCACGGGACATGGCCCGCGTAGCCATGGCTGCCTACCGCAACACCACCATCCGCGATGTCGTCCGGCGGAAATACTTCGCCTTCCACCGCGCGGACGGGCGCGTCGTCACGCTCACGAACACCAACGAACTCCTCGGCAAAATGCCCGAGTGCAACGGCATGAAGACCGGCTACACCGTGGCCAGCGGGCGCTGTTTGATCTCCAGTGCCGCCAGCGGCAGCCGGGAGGTGATCTTGGTGCAGCTCGGCACCAAGACCAAGTACATCTGGGACGACGCACGGATCATGATGAGCTGGGGCCTGCAGCGCCTGCGCTCCTCCGGCGGGGTGGCAATGTCGGGTTGGTAGAGGGAAATTGAACAACCACCGGTTGCGGGGCATCCATCCACAAGCCAGATTATCCTTTCCCCCCCAACGTCCAGCCCAGAATGCCGGCCACCACCCTTGTCTGTCCTCATTGCGAAAAAACTGTCGAAATCCAGGTTTCCTCAGTGACGCGCTCACGCCCCTGTCCCGAATGCGGGCAGATGGTGATGCTGCAGATGGCGGAGAAGACCACCAAGACGAAGCGCCGCGCCTTGCTGATGGGGCAGAATGAGCCCGTCGCGGCTCCCGCAGCCGCCCCGGCCCGCATGGAGCCTTCCCATGAGCCCCAGCCGCTCCCTGGGGATGCTTTCGAGCGCATGCGCATGGATCCAGAGATTCAGCTGTTTCGAAAGCGGCTTTTGATCGGCGCTGCCGTGGTGGGCGTCATCGTCATGATCCTGGTCGTTTGGAGCATGATTCCATCCGCGGCTGGTCCGAAAAAGTCGGCTGGCTCCCAGCAGGCGGACAATGTGCCTTCGCCGGGTGTCAAAGAAGAAGCGGTCGTGGCACGGCCACTGCCGGCCGTGGTGCCGCCTGATGCGCCCCTGCCGCAGGTGAACTCCGGCAACCTCGTGTTTCGCGCCCCCGGCAGCGAAAACCTCAAAACCGCCACAGCCCTGCCTGCTCCGAGCGATGTGGGCAACAATCTCGCCAAGCTGGCGGCTGCGGAGGAAGTACTGTCTAAATTTTTGAAATCTCCGAGCTGGAAAGAACGCGCCCTGCTGGTGCGGGACAGGGTGCGGGTTGCACCTTTGATGAGCATTTACTACTCAAAGAATGCGGATGGTCCCATCGCGTATGACTCCATCGTTGAAGCTGCGGAACGCTCGCCCAAGTTTAGCGAGCATGTGGTGGTTTTTGAAGGCGGCGGGCGTCGGGTGGCTGCCATCGAGCACTCCGCTTCCGGGCCGTTGGTGGACTGGGAGTCGTTCGTCGGTGCTGGCGAAATGGCATGGTCAGACTTTCTCGACCGCAAACAGGCTGCTCCTGCGCTGTTTCGAGTGCTGGTTTCTCCAGCCGGGCACTTTGAAAACCAGTTTGGCGATCCTGCTGTGCTCAATTGCTACAGCCTGCGCAACATCTCCGAACCGGGTGCAAAGGTCGTCTATGGCTACGCGGAAAAGTCCGGTGCGCTTGCCAAGGAACTGGATCTCCGCTTGCAGCAAAGTCCAGACGCCACAGTGCCGATGATTCTGAAGCTCAAGTTCCCCGCAGACGCCCCTGTGGACTTCCAGGTCTGGATCCATCAGTTCGTTCAGTCGGGCTGGGTCACTCCCTGAGCTCCCGCTTTCCCTTGCTCAGGATTTGTGTAAATTTTCGCAAGATCCGCAAGATCGACTTGAGCGCCCCGTAATTCCTCACGAATCCAGCAACAACTCCCCCCTCTTCTCCTATGAAAATGCACTCACTCTGCCAGGGTAATCACCTTGATCTGCGCTCCGGTGTCAGCCGTCGTGACTTCCTCTACGTCGGCATGCTCGGCGGCCTCGGCCTGTCTCTGCCGGAGATGCTTCGTCTGCAGGCTGCTCAGGTCATGCCGGAAGTGGAGTCTTTCAAGGCCGTTGCTGACTCTGTCATCCATATCTACCTCCCTGGCGGCATGGCTCAGCATGAGTCCTGGGATCCCAAGCCCTTTGCCTCCCCGGACTATCGCGGCCCCTTCACCCCGATCAAGACTTCCATCCCCGGCGAATACGTCGGTGAGAAGTTCGCGAACATCGCCAAGATCATGAACAAGCTCACCGTCATCCGTTCGATGACCCACGGTGAAGCCGCTCATGAGCGTGGCACCCACAACATGTTCACCGGCTACCGCCCCAGCCCGGCCATCAAGTTCCCCAGCTTCGGCTCCGTCATCTCTCACGAGCAGGGCAGCCGCAACAACCTCCCTCCTTACGTCGTCGTGCCAAACATGGTCGCTCCCGAGCAGGGCACCGGCTACATGAGCAGCGCCTTCGGCCCCTTCGCCCTCGGCAGCGACCCCGCTGACAAAGGCTTCACCGTCCGCGACCTCCTCACCCCGAAAGATGTGGATGAAAAGCGCTTCGACCGCCGCCGCAATCTCCTCGGCACCGTGGACGAGCACTTCAAGGCCGTCGAAAAAGCCGACTCCATCAGCGCCATGGACAGCTTCTATCAGGCCGCCTACGGCCTCATCAGCAGCGCCAAAGCCCGCGAAGCCTTCGACCTTACCAAGGAATCCGATAAGCTGCGTGACGAATACGGCCGCAACACCGCCGGTCAGCGCTTCCTGCTTGCCCGTCGCCTTGTGGAAGCTGGCGTCCGCATGGTCTCCGTCAACTACGGCGGCTGGGACCACCACTCCAACATCAAGGACGCCTTCACCGGCCAGGCCCCGAACTTCGACCAGGCCTTCGCCCGCCTCATCACCGACCTTGCAGACCGCGGCATGCTCAAGCGCACCCTCGTCATGGTCAGCTCCGAATTCGGCCGCACGCCGAAGGTGAACGGCACCAACGGCCGTGACCACTGGCCTCGCGTCTTCTCCGTCGCCCTCGCCGGTGGTGGTGTCAAAGAAGGCTACATCCACGGTGCCTCCGACGCCCTCGGTGGCGAGCCAGATCGTGATGCCGTCGGCCCGGAAGATCTTGCCCGCACCATGTATCGCCTCCTCGGCATCAACAGCGAGAAGCGCATCATGGCAGACGGCGGTCGCCCCATCGACATCGTCAACGGCGGTCGCATCCTCACGGAAGCGCTTGCCTAAGCCGAAAGCACCAGCACAAATCACTCAGAGAACCCGGACAGCAATGTCCGGGTTTTTTGTGTCCTCACAGCGCCGCAAGTCTCCAAAATCGTCCTCGTCCTCCTGCTCGAACTCGTCCGCGACATTAGTGCATGTTAGAGCGTTTGCCTTCCGAGAAATCCTGCGCAGCCCAAAGCAACTCTCCCTCTCCCCACCCCTGGCACACGATCGCAGCCTCAAATTCGCTCTGGGGAGAGGGCAGGGGTGAGGGGACAACATCCCCCTCCGCCATCATTGCTCTGTCTTCACGCCAGATGCCCCAGCGCCAGCATCCCGTAATACGTGTACTCACAGTCCAGCACATCATCCGTCCAGTTCCCGTGGAATCCTCCCGTCGCATTCCATAGCGAATCCACATAATCCAGGCACGGCTCCTTCACGCGCGAGTAATCCGCCTGCACTGCATCCAGCGCATGCAGCGCTACCGCCGTCGAAAGCAGGTCAGGGATTGGAGCTGCAGGCAGCGCCAAAAAACCGCCCGCCGGCAGGCACTGCCGCAGCAGCCAGTCTACCGCCTCCGCAGGAGGCGCCATGTCCATGTGACGATGCAGCGCCACCATCGCCGCCGTTGCCGTGGTAGATCCCACCGGAATCCCTGGCTCGTTCGACCACGCGCCATCCTTCGTCCGCAGTCCGCCCATGCACTCCGCCAGCCGCCACGGCTCCGGCGGCAGGCCGCCCAGATCCTGATAAGCCCCCCAGGCCAGCAGGCAGCCATACGCGCTCCCCTTGGCTCGATTCGGCGCCTGATGGTAGCCACCATCAGGGCAGCGAAAGCCCTCGATGCGTGAAGCCAGCGCCTCGCGCGAGGCTGCCGGAAAACTCTCCATCCCCGCATTCGCCCAGCAGCGCGCCAGGCAGCACAGGTGCACAAAATCCTGCCGCTCACCATCGCCAAACTGGGCCAGCCAAGACTTCACATCCGGCATCGTCTTCGCTTCAACCGCCAGCGCCTGCAATCCCTCCAGCCCAAAGACCGTGTAGTACAGGTCCGGCTTCTCAATGCGATCCAAAAAGCCTCCCTCGGGAGAAACTCGCGAGCGCAAAAACGCCTCCACCAGCTCCGCCGACTCACCCAGGAGTTTCGGAGCCAGCCGCGCCACCTGCAGCATCTCAAGACGAAAAGACATGCTCACGCGCCTAACCCCGCCTCAGCACCCTCGCCAGAAGAAACTCATTTTCTCGCTTGAGTATTTTCAAGCTTGGTCAAAACTCACGTCCCCAGTCAACCCGACTCCATTGCTCACGTGGCGGAATTGGTAGACGCGCTAGATTCAGGTTCTAGTGAGTAACATCGTGAAGGTTCGAGTCCTTTCGTGAGCACCATCCCCCTCTAACTGAGGGGTTTCCCTCGGGAAAAAAGAAGGCAGGCACAAACGTGAGCCCCTTATTGGGCAAAGGTCGATTTGCCGGCGAACGTGAAGGCCTTGGGCAGGTCGCACCGGCACTTCGCCGATGTGCATACCTTGGGCTTGCCGCATCGGCAGCGAGGATCTGCGCATGCATGGAGCTTTTCACACGAGCAGTCGGGGCTCAGGCAGACCCGGGGCAGATTGCATTTGCAAGGACGGGTGTCAGCACAGTAGGCCCATTTTTCATCATGCGTGATTTGGTAACGTGACCAGGCCCGCCAAAAACCCATCCTCCACAGCCACACCGCCATGAAGAGGGATGTAACTGCCGCAGCTTGGGCCATCGCGGCCGAAATCTTGGAAGCGTCAAACTTCAAGGCGTCCAGCGCAGTGCATGCCCCGATCACCAAACCCACCCATGCGGCAGACCAGAACAGGCCGCCGAAAAATGCCCTGACACCGCGCGTCTTCATTCGTCAGATTAGTCCGCACTCATCTACGTTCAAGCTCGTTGAGCCACGCCAGTTTCGCCGAGGGCTTGTCGTTGGTAAACGCTTGCCGCTCTGAATGCGTGGGGTGGCATCGAATCTCGGTCTTGAAAGTCTATTACCACCCTGCAGCCCTCTAAAAAACGACTCGTCAAACCTCGATAAGGCGGCAATATGGCCGCCATGCAGCGCGAGAAAAACGGTGATCGTTCACACGGAAAGGCGATGAATTAGACATGCAAGACGCAGGATTCGTAAGGCAGGCCTTCGCGGGAATCGCATCGCGATATGTACTCGCCAACCACGTCCTCAGTCTCGGCATCGACTGCCTCTGGCGCCGCACCACGGCGCGTCGCATCGCCGAGTTGAATCCGCAGCGCGTCCTCGACCTCGCCACCGGCAGTGGAGATCTCGCCCAGGCCATTCAGAACGCCTGTCCTCAGGCCAGAGTTCTAGGCGGCGATTTTTCCGTGCCAATGATGCGAGAGGCCCAGGCCCGCAAGCTTAGCGCCCTCGTCGCCGCAGACGGCCTCGCCTTGCCGTTCCAGGATGGCGTCTTTGACGTCATCACCGTTGCCTTCGGTTTGCGCAACATGGCCTCATGGCCCGGCGCTCTTCAGGAAATGAGCCGCGTCCTCCGCCCCGGCGGCCGCCTCTTCGTGCTCGACTTCTCCATCCCTCGCGTCCCAGGCATCCGTCAGCTCTATCTTTTCTACCTCAAGCAGATCATGCCCCTCATCGCCGGCTGGATCACGGGCAAGCGCGAGGCCTATGTATACCTGTGCGGCTCGATCGAACGCTTTCCTTCTGGCAGGGACATGGAATCGTTGATTTGTGCCAACGGTTTCGTCAGCGCCAAAGCCCGCCAGCTTACGTTCGGAATCGCTTCATTGTATGAAGCAGTGAAGTGACCGGGGAAAAAGGGAAGTGATAGTGCCCCAAAAGCGCGCCTTCGTTTCCTAACACCCTGCATCGGCCCACCATGAACAAGGTTCGTGCAGTCTCGCACGCCCAAATCATCGGGCGGAAGCGATGAGCCGGTATGTACTACACGATCGCTTTTGTTCTCCTCATCCTTTGGCTCGCCAGCTGGCTCAGCTTGCACATCCTTGGCGCGTTCGTTCACCTGTTGCTCGTCCTCGCCATTATCGTCCTCGTCATGGGTCTGTTTAGAAAGCCTAGCCAGCCAAGTTAAAAGCCGTCTAGCGCGCGGACAACGAACGAGAAAGGCTCAGAACCACCCCTCCTTCAAATCCCTCATCGCCGCACCGAGCTTGGCCGCCACGTCCGTTGCTCCCACGGCTTCCATCGCCATTCCGCCCTCGCTTACGCAGAGCTCCGCTGCGCGTCCGCTCAGCCACGCTCCCAGCCCCGCGCTACGTTGCAGCGGCAGATGCTGCGCCGCAAAAGCCGCGCACACACCTGACAGCACATCGCCCATGCCGCCGCTCGCCATGCCGGGATGCCCCGTCGTGTTAAACAGCGTCTTTTGCCCGTGGGTCCCGATCACCGTTCGCGCCCCCTTGAGCAGCAGCGTGCGCCCCGGCGCATTCTCGGTCAGCGCCTCCACCAGCGCACGGCGGCTCATGCCATGCCAGCCTGGAAAATTGCGCAGAATGCGGTCCATCTCGCCGGGGTGGGGTGTCATCAGTCGTGGCAGTTCTCCCGTGGCATCCAGCACTTCCGGATGTTTCGCCAGCATCGTCAGTGCATCTGCATCCACGACTGTGGGTGTCTGGCTCTCTTTCAGCACTTCCACGATCTCCTTCTCATGGGCGAATCCCAGACCGGGTCCGATCGCCAAAGCATCAAACCGAATCTCCAACACTTCGCGATAATCCGTCACCGGTTTCACCATCACCTCCGCCGGCATTCGCGGTGCGATGATCGGATACGCTTCCGGCCGTACCAGCAGCGTCACCAGGCCCGCGCCAGCGCGCATCGCCCCTCGGCACGCCAGCTCTGCCGCCCCCAGAAAGCCCGGCGAACCTGCCAGAATGCCCACGCGTCCCGCTTCGCCCTTGTGCATGTCATTCGCGCGCCGAGGCAGCCATTCCCGCAGCAGGCGCGGCGTTAGCACCTCCGCCTGCACATCACCTTCTGCGTCAGAAAGCTCCGCCAGCGGCACCAGCGCCATTCGGCCCACGTAATGATCCGCTCCATCCTCCAGCAGCCCTGCTTTGATCTGCGCCACCACCGCTGTCACATCCGCCTCCACCGCATCTTCACATGCTTCTCCACGGTCCCCATCCAGGCCTGAGGGCAGGTCCATCGCAATCGTCATCGCATGCCGTTGCGTACGCAGCAGGTTCATCTCTCGCGCCAAGGCGCGCAGTTCCGGCTTCAGCGGCCCCTTGGCTCCGATGCCTACCAGCCCGTCCAGACTCACGATAGGTCCCGCCGGAAAATCAAACGCCATCACATCCTCCAGCACCCGTACCAGGCTCCCCAGTCCCGAAAGATGCTTCTGCGGCAGCTCCTTCATCGCCTCGGGCTTGCAGCACAGGCGCACATACACTTTCCAGCCGTCATCCTTCAGCTCCCGCGCAGCCACCAGCGCATCTCCGGCATTGTTACCTTTCCCGAGAAACAGCACCAGCGATCCCACACGTGGCGCAAACTGACGCACCACATTTGCAATCCCGCGCCCCGCCTCCTCCATCAGCGCCGCCGCGCTCACTCCGCGTTCAAAAGCCGCATCCTCGCATTGCTGCATCTGGCGGCACGTCAGGATCATGGCAGTTCGGCTGCATCCAGCAGCATGGCTTTGAGCGTGTAGGCAGCCTGCAGCGTCTCCTGCACCGTGCGAGAGGCAGGCTGGGAGATCACGCGCGTGCCTTTCGCCGTGGTCTCCAGTGCACGGGAAATGGTGGCGATGCTTTCCGTCTCCGGCCCGCCCAGCACAAACAGATGCATCAGCCGCTCTCCATCTCCCTTCAGTCCCTTTTTCAGCTCTTCGAGCGCTGCAGGCGTGTCCGGGATGAATGCGAAACGCAGGGAGCGCACCACTTTCTCACCCGTGATCTCGTGCGCGATGCTCAGACTTTCAGCGATCGCCTGCGCCGTGCTCTCGGCGCGCTCTGGTTCGCCACTGTAGAGCGCCAGCACCATCACCACCTCCATCGGCTTCTTTGCCCCGGTAAGTTCGGCATCAATCACGGACTGCTCCGTGCCGAAGCGTTTTCGCCTCACGTTGTAGCCCATGTTCTCCGCCCCCATGGTGGACTCCAGATAACCCGGAATGCTTAGGTCACGGTCCGGCTTGCTCAGCGCCGAGCGCAAGATGCCCGCATGCCGCTCAATACCCTCAGCGCTGATCGTCCGGCGCAGCGCCATCGCATATTTGAACGATCGGTCCGCCGCCTGGTCCTTCTTCCACTGCCAGATGCCAAAGGAGGCGATGCCAAGGAAGATCGTGCCCACAGGCAGCATCACCAGCGCAAAACGAATCCAGCGTCCAGGGTTAGGGTTGGGGGCGGGTTGGGCTTCGGTCATCGGCGGCGGACGTTGTTGGCAGTGAATTAAAAACCACCGTCAACGATCGTTCAGCCACCGTCAACCGCCGTCAGCGCCCTCAGCAAATCCGCCACCGTCTCCCTCTGCCCTGGCAGCACCAGCTCCGGCCGTATGTCCGCCAGCGGCTCCAGCACAAAGCGTCTCAGGTGCATGCGCGGGTGTGGCAGCGTCAGCACCGGATCATCGCTCACCACATCATCCGCATAGAGCAGGTCCAGATCCAGCGTGCGAGGCGAGTTCCTCTCCCGCTGCTCCGGTCTTCCCAGCGCCTGCTCCACCGCCTTCAAATGCGCATGCAGCTCCTCCGGCCTGCACTCCGCCGCCACCTCGATCACCGTATTCAAAAACGCCTGCGTTCCCGGCGCACAACCCACCGGCTCCGTTTCATACACCTTCGCACTCGCATTCATCCGAATTCCCGGCACACGTCCCATCAGCATTTCAATTCCACGCCTCACATTCGCAGCACGATCACCAAGATTGGAGCCGAGTGCGATGCCGAAGTTCATGGTTTGCAATTGTTGGCAATGGTTTCAGTCGTTTGGAAACCATTGCAAACAACGGCAAACCACTGCCAACCATCGCAAACTTTTATTTCAGCCCCAGCACATCCTGCATGTCATACAGTCCCGCAGGCTTTCCTTCCAGCCACACGGCGGCACGCACTGATCCATTGGCAAAGGTGTCCCGGCTGCTCGCCTTGTGCGTCAGCTCCACGCGCTCGCCCACGTTTGAAAAGATCACCGTGTGGTCGCCCACCACATCGCCGCCGCGGATCGCATGCACACCGATCTCCTTCGGAGTCCGTGCGCCCACATCGCCAAAGCGGCCGTGCTTGCAGTCTTTGTCGTATTCCAGCCCGCGCACGTCCGCCAGGATTTCCACCAGCGTACGCGCCGTTCCGCTTGGCGAGTCCTTCTTCATGCGGTGGTGCATTTCCACCACTTCCAGGTCAAAGTCCGGCCCAAGCAGTTCTGTCGCCTTGCGTGTCAGCCAGAACAGCGTGTTGACGCCAATGCTGTAGTTGGACGCAAACACCACAGGCAGAGTCTTCGACGCCTCGCGGATGCGCGCCAGTTCTTCATTGGTATGTCCTGTCGTTCCGATCACCAGGCTCTTCTTCTGCTTCAGGCACTCGTCCAGCAGTTCGTTGGTGAAAAGGTGGGAGGAGAAATCGATCACGCTGTCCGCCTTCGCCAGCGCCGGTGCGAGGGCATCGCCCAGGTCAACGGTGGACGCGACGGCGACGCCTTGGGCTTCGGCGGCACGGATGATGGCCTGGCCCATGCGGCCTTTGCTGCCAGTGATGAGAAGTTTGAGGTCGGACATAACGGGCCGGGTTGATAAGCGGGGCGTCGCGATTATGCAAGAGGCGGCTGAACACTGAGCATGGGGTCCCCCAGCAGCATCTCGTCAAAAGTCCCGTTCGCCGCCCGTTCCGCCGGCGGCCAGAAAACCCCTTCACGGATCCTTTTCACCGCTTCCTCCGCACACTTCACCGCTGCCTCCATCAGTTCCTCGTCAAATCCTTCCCAGGACAGGATTTCCGTCTCCTGAATGCTCTTCGGCAGGGCAAAATACGCCACCCGGCTCACCTCCTGCCCGCGCTGCCGCAGTGCCGCCGCATACAGCGGCAGCTGCAGATCCAGCCAGAGGCCCCTCTTTCCATCCGGCAGGTCAAAGCACTTCCATTCGTCCGCCTCCGTCAGCTTCGTCCGCGCCGTGATCACCTTATAGTGAGACTCTTCCGGAGGCCGCGGTTTGTCCGAGCTTTTGAAATCCACAATCCGCCAGGTGCCGTCCACATTCTGCTCCACCCGGTCGATCCGGCCCTTCAGTCGTGCGCCAGTGATTAAAAACGGCACCGCATCGTCACTTCCGCCAATCTGCAGCTCCGCCTCCATGCAGCGCCATCCCTGCTGCCTGTTTTTGGCCTCCACCCGCGCCGCCTGCTGCAGCCGTTGCAGAATGCTGTCCAGCTGCAGGGTGATCAGTGGCGCGGGGCGCTCGCCGTAGATCTCCCTCACACGCTCCCTCGCAGCCACTTCCAGGCACTCTGCAATCTGTGCGGGGTGCGTGCAGTCGCGCATGCTTCCGTCCAGGCTCAGCTGATGAAACGCATGATGAATCAGATTGCCATATTCAGCAGCATCCAGCTCACGCTTGCCCGTTTCCACGGCGCTCATGTTCTTGGTGTAAGTGAGATAGTAGCGAAACGGACAGCTCAGGTACTCCCGCAGTCTTGAAGTCGAAATGGTGGTCACTTCCTTCGGACTCCAGTCCGGCTTCAGCTGCCACGCCAGCGTGCGTTTTGGCTCCGCCTCCACGTGCTGGTCTTCCTCCTTGGGAAACAGATGGGCCACACGCCGCGGCAGCGCCCGGTTGTCACAGAGAAACAGCAGCCGCGAAGGCCTCAGCGCATCGCCTCCCTCACTCCACTGGCCGCACAGCAGTTGGAGCTTTCCGCGCTCGTCCAGCCGCTGTTGCGCCAGCGCTGCCAGGATGAAGGCATCACGCGCAAATCGTGTGTTCTGGCACGGCAGGCCCAGCGCGCTGCGCAGCCCGTCCGGCAAAAAGGGATGGCTGATGAAAATGCCCGGCACATGCTCCTCGTTCAGCCCTGTCACGATCAGGTTCGGCGCTTTTTCCCAAAGCAGTTCCAGCCAGCCTTGCAGCACCAGGTCGATCTCCCCGCGCGGCTCCGCCAGACGGCTTTGCGCCAGACACTCCAGCGAGAGAGCAAAAGTATCCTCCCCGTTAGGCTTCAGCCCAAAGCGCCTCGCCTCCAGTTCCAGTTCCTCCGTGATCCTCAGCCACTCGCTTGCGAGTTCCGTCCGTTCCCGATGCCCCGGCGCTTCAGGATTGAACTCCCGCTCTCCCAGCAGTCTCAGGATCAGCGTCCGCGCCGCCTGCGTTGGCGTCTGCCTGCGCAGATCATCCAGCAGCTCCAGCGTATGCTTCACCGCGGGGAGCAGGGCAGGGTATCTCGCCAGCGGCAGTTCCTTCGAATGCGCCAGCGTTACCGGCAGGTGCTCGCTTGTAAAATCATCTGCCGCACGCAGCAGCGCAGAAACGCTGAACTTCTCCGCACCGTCTTCCGCCAGCATCTTCAGAATCGCCGTCCCCTTCGCCTCCTTCGGGATCACCGCTTCACGGAATTCCTCCACTCTCAGCAGTGCCGCAAACGCCCGCCATGCACCTGAGCTGAGCAGCACGCGGAAACACTCCAGCACATGCCACAGCCCCTCGCGCTGCACAGGAATCCCACCCGGCTCAAAACTCCGCGCATCTTCCAGCGCCAGCTTTTCCAGCAGCAGGCTGCTCACCTCCGCATCACAAACACCGAGCGCCGTGCGTCCCTGCGGCACCAGCTCCCGCATCAGGTCCAGTGTCCGCGCCGCTTGTGCGGAAGGATCACGCGTCACATGGATCTGCTCATTTTCAAACGGGAGGCTGCTCTCCGCGTCCTCTCCCCAGTTTTGGGTCAGGGGTCTGCCACAGGCATCAAACGCGTGCGCCATCGCCTCCGGTGCCTGCACAGCGATCACCACCTTCAGCCCGCGCTTCGCACATCCTGAGATCCAGGCATCCAGCAGAGGCGGAAGGTCCGGAGACGCCAGCACCACGACTCTTTCCACTCCTTCCGGCAGCACTGGCTCTTGCGCATGCTGTCTCTTCAGTGCTTGCGCATCCGCCACCTTGGCGCCCGCAAGTTCCTCAAAATACACCTGCTCAATCCTCGCCAGATCCTGCCACCGCGCCACATCGCGCTGCGCCGCGGGCTTGTTCGCAGTGTCCTCAAACGTCAGCCCGCCAGTGCCCAGCAGCATCTTCAGTTCCGCCAGCATCCGCCCCGTCTCTGCCTGCCAGCCCCAGCCACGCTCCTTCGGCAGTTTCGGAAACAGCGCCGTCAGTTCCTCCAGCGGCACGCGCTCCAGCGCGCGCTGCCACGCCATCTGTGCCTGCAGCGCAGTCGCAGCTTCAAACCGGCGCGTTTGCGGCAGCAGGGCCTGCTCTGGCAGCCACAGGTGCGGCACGAGGGCGGCTGTTCCCGTCTCATTCGTCTTTTGCGCCAGCGCCTCACGCAGCCGGCGTCCTGCCTCACCGTTTGGCACCAGCAGCAGGGAGCTGCTCAGGTCCAGCGCCCGTGTGCCGTCCCAGCCTCGGCAGAGGAAGCCCACGGCCTTCTCCAGCACCGGTGCATCCCATCCCCAGAACAGTCGCTGAACCTTGCTGCTCATGCCTGTGCCAGTTTCTGAATGATGTCGCTCACGATCTCCTCCGGTGTCTGGTCAATCGGCACCCGGATCACATCCGGCGTCACGTCCAGCGTCGCCAGCTGACTTTCCAGAAGGCTCGGCGGCATGAAGTGTCCTTTGCGTCCCGCCAGGCGGGAGGCGATCAGTTCCTGTGTTCCGTCCAGCAGCACAAACCGCAGCGTTTCCGCGGAGTCATGCGCACGCAGCCTGTCTCTATAAATCGGCTTCAGCGCCGAGCAGGCCAGCACATAGATCGGCGTCAGGTGCCGCATGTCCTCGATCCGCTGCCGCAGCGTCGCATACCACGGCCAGCGGTCCTCATCGTTCAGGGGCGTCCCGGCGGACATCTTGGCCTTGTTGGACGCCGGGTGGAAGTCGTCTCCATCCTCAAAGACGCCGTCCAGTTTCGCGGCCAGCAGGCTGCCGGTCACGGATTTACCGCAGCCGGAGACGCCCATGATGATGATGGTTTTTAGATCGGGGTTGAGCATGAGTGAAGGTGATTTTTGTGAAGCTTGACCGTGAGGCATGCCACGCTGAGGGTGCGGGCCGAAGCCATGAAATTCCCCATTTTGACCGCTCTTCTGGTGCTCGGCACCGCCTTTGTCACTGCTGAAGACAAACCTGCCGCCGCCAAGCCGGAGGCCGCCAGGGAAATCGTCCTCTTCAACGGCAAATCCCTCGACGACTGGGAGACCGTGGACGTCGGCGGCAGCGGGGTGGTGGATCTGGAGGGTGGCCTCATGATTATCAATCAGGGGGAAAACGTGAGCGGTGCCATTTACAAGAAAGCCGCCGCTCTGCCAACGACCAACTACGAGATCACTCTCGAAGCCAAGCGCATGCAGGGCGTCGATTTCTTCGTCGGCCTCACCTTTCCCGTCGGCGATCTCAAACACTGCGCCACTCTCATCTGCGGCGGCTGGGGCGGCAGCGTCACCGGCATCTCCTGCATCGATGGCATGGACGCCTCCGACAACAACACCTCCAGCTACCAGCGCTACAAGGACGACGAGTGGTACGCCATCAAGCTCCGCGTCACCCCAAAGAATCTCAGCGCCTGGCTCGGAGACAAGCAGATCATTGACGAAGACATCGAGGGCAAAAAAATCGGCATCCGCCCCGGCCCCATCGAAAGCTATCTGCCTCTCTCCCTCACGACCTTCAGCACCACCGCGGCCATCCGCAATGTGAAGCTCACCCCCATCGTGGAGAAAAAGTAATGCCGCCCCTCAGCGTGCTCCGCTCCCTGGCTCTTGCCTCTTGTGCTGCGCTGGTCTCCTGCCATTCGGTCATCCGGGTGGAAATGCCCCGCGCTGAAACCTCTCTGAGCACGCGTGAGAAGCGCCATATGGCTGCGGTGCTCGATCACATGGCCGCAGGCTGGGACGCCATGCACCAGGGGCCTTCCGCCAGACGCCGTCAGGCGCAGGATCAGTATGATCAGGCCCTTGCCAGCTTTTTGCGTGAATGGGATGACCACCAGAGCCCCCGCTACTGGCAGACCGGCACCGTCTTCACCTCTGGAGAGCATTCATTTCAGATCGACTTTGATCCCAAGTCCGATCCCCGCCGCGAAGTCGCACCCGCGCAGATGGACCAGATCATCCTGGCCTCACGCAGGCGCTCCCATGCGGAAGACACCCTCTCGGAGCGTCCAGGCATCGGCGTGCCTGTCGTCGGTCATGTGACCCGCACAAACGAGGCCCGCAAAGAACACCCTTTTATGCCACCCAATGGGGGCAATCTCACCCTCACCGCTGTCATGGAAGTGGACGCAGACGATGGCAATCCCGCCACTCCCCGCCGCTGCCGTCTGCATCTGCACAATGCCTTGAATGTCGAAACCGTGAAGATCCGTCAGGACGAGCGCCTGCTGGCGGCCAATTTCACGGCCGCAAAGGATCGCGCACTCTCCAGGAAATCCCTCCGGCTCTTTTCCTGGCTGGGCCTCCTCTATCCCGAACGCACCCTGGGCGACTGCCAGCTCTACCGCATGGACTCGTATGATCCCCGGCGCATTCCCGTGGTGTTCGTCCATGGCCTCATGTCAGACCCCCACATCTGGCTGAATGTCGTGAACGCCATCAGTTCAGACCCCGAGCTGCGGAAAAAATATCAGCCTTGGTATTTCCTCTATCCCACCGGCATGAGCGTGCCGCAGACTTCCGCTCGTCTCCGCGCCTCCCTGCAGCAGGCTCGCGACTACTACGACCCCGATCACAACGATCCCGGCATGAACCGCATGATCCTCGTGGGCCACAGCATGGGCGGGCTCCTCAGCCGCATGCAGGCCATTGATCCCAAGGACAAGCTCTGGAACTCCATCTTCAGCAAGCCCCCGGAGCAGCTGAATGTCTCGGCTTCCGAACGCGCACGCCTCGTTGGCACGCTCAAATTCAAGCCGCAGTCCCAGGTGAAGCGTCTGGTGTTTATCACCACCCCGCATCGCGGCAGCAGCATCGCCGGCATGAATATCGTCCGCCGCCTCGCCTCCCTCATCCGCCTCCCGGTGGATACGCTCCTCGTCTCCCAGCAGCTCCTCACCGGCAATACCGACGCCCTCAATCCCCAGATCCGTGACTGGGGCTTTTTCGCCTTTCTCAGTCTAGGCACTCTTTCAGACGAGCATCCCTTTTACCAGGGCTTGAATTCCGTGCCCATCCCCGTGCCCTACCACTCCGTCATTGGCCAGTTCGGTCGCAAGCCTCTGCTCGAAAGTTCCGACGGCGCCGTGCCCTACTCGAGTGCTCATCTCGACGGCGCCAAGTCCGAGAAAGTCGTCCCCTGCTGGCACGGCTGCGTCGAGCGCCCCGAAGTCGTCCAGGAAGTCGTCCGCATCCTCCGCGAGCACCTGCGTGAATCTGGCACGCTCTGAGCACTTCGTCCGCCTACTCGAACTAGTCCTGCCTCCTATCGCGCCGCCGCAGCACGCGCATGATCGATACTTCGCACATGGTGCACGGCATGGCGGCAGTTGGTTCTGCTTTCCGCTCCATCGTCTTTTGAGTCCCTCATTTCCCGCAAGAAATCAGCATGCCCGCATGGAACCCGCGCAAACCCACGTTCTTCCCATACCAGCCTTCCCATGAAACTTTCGCTCCTCCTCGGCATCCTCGCCTCGGCCCTGTTCACCCACGCCGGAGACCTCCCCTTCACCCAGGTCCCTGCTGAATTCGCCGGGAAGTTCTCTCCCGGCAAATCCCCCCTCATCTTCAACGACGGCACCCCCGTCAAAACGCCCGCCGACTGGCAGAAACGCCGTGCCGAAATCCTCACCGGCTGGCATGGCATCATGGGCGCTTGGCCCGCGGTCATCGAGCGTCCTAAAATCGAAGTGCTGGAAACCACCAAAAGGGAAGGGGACATCACCCAGCGCAAGGTCCGCATCGAAATCGCCCCGGGCCAGACCGGCCTCGGCTATCTCCTTCTCCCCGCCACCGCCGGCAAGCGCCCCGCCGTTTTCGTCCCCTACTACGATCCCGAAACCAGCGCGGGCCTCAGCGAAAAACCCCTGCGCGACTTTGCCTGGCAGCTTGCCCGCCGTGGCTTCGTCACCCTCTGCATCGGCTCCCCCGGCGGCGATGCCCGCAAGCCCGTGCTCAGCGATGCCGCCAAATGCCAGCCACTCTCCTACCTCGGCTACATCAGCGCGAACATGTGCCAGGCCCTCGCCTCCCTCCCCGAGGTCGATCCCGCCCGCATCGGCATCGTCGGCCACTCCTACGGCGGCAAATGGTCCCTCTTCGGTTCCTGCCTCTGGGACAAATACGCCTGCGCCGTGTGGAGCGATCCCGGCATCATCTTCGACGAAACACGCCAGAGCATCAACTATCAGGAACCCTGGTACCTCGGCCTCGATCCCGCCCTCACCCGCAAGCCCGGCCTCATCACTCCTGACAGCCCCCGCACCGGCGCCTACAAAACCCTGGTCGTAAAAGGACACGACCTCCAGGAACTCGAAGCCCTCATGGCCCCCCGGCCCTTCCTCGTCTCCGGTGGTGCCGAAGACCCGCCCAAGCGCTGGACCGTCCTCAATCACTCGATCGCCGTCAACAACCTGCTCGGCGTCTCCAGCCGCGTGGCGATGACCAACCGCGAAAAGCACGACCCCAACGAAGAATCCAACGAGCAGATCTACCGCTTCTTCGAGTACTGGCTCAAGCCATGAGCAGGGAAGGGGGCTGCTGGCGGCCGCCCTCGAAGGTAGCCACCTGAAACTTAAAACTTTAGACTCGAATCTCCCTTCCCGAGTTTTGTGCTTTGGGGCAAACGCGGCACTTGACGGGAGGCGCCTCTGTCCACGAAGGTACACACCCGACCAACCGTTCCTTTTTTTGCCGAGAACATGCCCGAAGACACGCCCTCCTCTGCCTCTGCCGATCCTGCCATTCAAGCCGCCCGCTCGGTGGTGGAGGCACAGCGCGCTGCAGTGAAGGAGTTCCCCGGCAAGGCGCCCGCTCTCGCACGGGCGCTGCTCGCTTTGGGCGATGCCCAGCGTGAGGCCGAAGACATCGCTTCCGCCGAAGCGACCTACCGTGAAGCCCTCGACTTCGCGGCAAACCACGAACTGCCGGGCGATGTTCTGGCCAGCCTCCGCACCAATCTCGCCACCCTGCTGGACTTCAGCGGCCGCGAGGCCGATTCTCTGCCCTTCTACGAAGAGGCGATCAGCAATCATGAGGCATTGGGCGGTGAAAATGCCGAGATCGCAGCCCAGCTCCGCAACAACCTCGCCATGACCTACAAGTGCATGGACAAGTTTGCCCTCGCCGAGCAGCACTATCTCCGTGCGCTGGAGACTCTGGAAAACAAACGCGGTCGCAGATCAGAATCCGTCGCCTGCGTTTTCAACAACCTTGGTAGCCTCTACTACGCCGCCGGCTTTCCAGACCAGGCCCGGGAGATGTTTGAAGACGGCCTGCAGATCCGCGCCGAAGTGCTCGGAGAAAATCATCGCGATGTCGCGCAGTCCCTTTGCAATCTCGCCACCGCCTGCCACGAGCTTAAGGACAATGCAGCCGCGCAGCAGCATTTCGAAAAGAGTCTCTCCATTTTGGAAGCACAGCTTCCGCAGGAGTCACGCAGCTATGAGGCCATCGCCACCGACTACATCGCCATGCTTGAGATCATAGGCGAAGAGCCCAAGGCAGATGCCCTGAAAAAGCGCGTGTACAAGGTGCTTGCCTCAGTTTGATGCACGGTCGCGTTTGCCAAATGCTTCCTCCGCATGAAAGGTAGGCGTGGAAATGAATTCCCTCCCCCCGTCGCAAGAAAAAACCTGGACCGGCACCGCAGTGTCGAACGGGGTTGCGCATGCGGTCGTCCATGTTTTGAAGGATCATTTTGACGAGCCTGATGAGGACAGCATCGAGCCGGGAACCGAAGACCATCAAATGCAGCGCCTGCACGCCGCGCTCGCCGTCACCAGCAAGGAGATCGAGGAGCTTCAGCGCGTCATGGCCGGGGAGCAGGGCAGTGCTGAAAGTGAGATCTTCGAGACGCATCTCCTCATCCTGCAGGACTCCACCATCCTGAAACAGACCGAAAAGACCGTCCGCGATCAGCGGGTCTGTGTGGACTGGGCCTACTACAAGCTCATGTGCAAGCACATGGACGCCCTTCGCGGTCTCTCAGACGCTTATTTGCGGGAGCGCTTCCTCGACGTCAAGGATGTCACCCACCGCGTCATGCGCCATCTCCGCGGCGAGTTCCTTGACCACCCCATGTTTGACGAGCCGGTCATCATCGTCGCTCATGACCTCACCCCGTCGGACACCGTTCAGCTGGACCGCAGCAAGGTCCTCGGCTTCGCTTTGGAAACCGGCAGCGCCGTCTCCCACGCCGCCATCATCGCCCGCTCGCTGGCTCTCCCCGCAGTGGTCAAAATGCACGGCATTTGCGATGAACTGCACAGCGGAGACACCGTCCTGCTCGATGGAGACGGAGGGCTCCTCATCAAAAATCCCAACGCTGAAACCCTCGCCCGCTATCGCCTGCGCGAGGAGCAGGCCGAGCGTCGCGAGGATGCCTTCCAGCTGGAGCGCCACAAGCCCTCGCTCACCAAATGCGGCACCGCCATTTGTGTCGGGGCCAATGCCGAGTTCATCGAAGAAATGAAGATCGTGCAGGACAGCGGCGCCGAGGAAGTGGGCCTCTTCCGCACCGAGTTTCTCCACCTGGAAAATCCGGACGCCACAGAGGATCAGCTAGCCACCGCCTACAGCCGCATCGTCCAGTCCCAGGCTCCCAAGCGCGTCGTCTTCCGCACGCTCGACCTCGGGGGTGACAAGGTCGATGAGCGTCTCGCCGTCGATCCTGAGCCCAATCCCTTTCTCGGCTGGCGCGGCATCCGTCTCTCCCTCGGTAGGCAGGATCTGTTCAAGCGCCAGCTCCGTGCCCTGTTGCGTGCGGCCGTGCATGGGCGCGTCGGCATCATGTTCCCCATGGTCTCCGGCGTGCAGGAAGTCATCGAAGCCAAGGCCATCCTCAGTGACTGTGCCGAAGAACTTACGAAGGAAGGCATCTTCGTGCCGGAGGAGATCGAAATCGGCGCCATGATCGAGATCCCCAGCGCCGCTCTCTCTGCCGATCTTATCGCCGCAGAAGTGGATTTCCTCAGCCTCGGCACCAACGACCTCACCCAGTACACCATTGCCGTGGACCGGCTCAATGATCGCGTCGCTGCGCTCTACCAGCCCGCTCATCCGGCTGTGCTGCGCCTGATCGGCATGTCCGTCAAAGCCGCGCGCGCTGCCGGCATTCGCATTGGCATCTGCGGCGAGATGGCTTCGGATCTCACCCTCACGCCCCTCATGATCGGGCTCGGCCTGAACGAACTCAGCGTCGCCACCACCCAGATCGCCCGCGTCAAGCACGCCGTCCGTCGCCTCTCCATTCCCGACTGCGAAGCCCTCGCCAAAACCGTCCTAAAATGCGCCAGCCCAGCCGAGATACGTGCTCTCAGCCGGGCCGTCGCAGATCGCTGCTACCCTGAATTGTTCGAATAAGGCGAAGTTGCCGTGGCGTGGAGTTCAGTGGTTTGGAAGCAACCGCCAACCACTGCAAACCATCGCCAGCAACCGCAAACTCTGCCTCACGCGGCCAGCTTCGTCTTCGCCTTCTTCACCGCTTTCGCAGGCTTCGGCGCCATCGTCGGGCGGAAGGCATCGCCAAAAAGATACTGGCGCGCGCTGTCCACCTGGCCCATCACCCGGCGCTGCCATTTGGTAAATTCTTTGCCCAGACGCTCTTCGGCATCTTCGATCTGCAGGGCTGTGTCGAGGCTCATGTGCTCGGTGCTCAGCTCAGCCTGGAAATTGATTTCCGGAATGTGCAGCTCCACCGCTTCAAACATGTCCATCACCCGTGCGGCGTAGCTGGTGTCCCACACCTTGTCGTCTTCGTCGTAGCAGCTCGTCACCAGGTGGGCGATCAGGTATTCCGCGTTGTCTGAAAAGACCTCAGCCGCATCCGTCACGGAATCAAAGCTCTCGCGATCCGCCGTCACCGGCAGCACCACAGAAACAGCCACTCCTGCCGCCTGCAGCGTCATGTCCATTTCACAGCCTTGGTAGAACTTGTTGAAGAACTCTCCCAGGCCCGTGCTCACGTCCAGGATGGTCAGCGGCGAGGCGTCGATATGGTCCAGAAGGGTTCGCGGTGTCAGGGAACTCGCATCGAGATTCGTGATCCCGTCCGGTGTCTGAGAATCCTCTTCGGTGAGGGAGAGGCGCTGATGTTCGACACCATACTGTTGAAGGTAGCGGTGAAAGCAAAGCGCCAGGGTGCTCTTGCCGGTGCCGGGATAGTCGTTTTGGATGAGGATGAGCTTCTTCATAGGATTATTCTGAATTACTCAGTTATTATGTAAATTATAATATATATTGCAAGAATAAATATTTTACATTTCCATAATTTCAAGGTTTTGGCGTTGGGTGGGAATCCGCCACCTCCAAGGAAAATCAAAGCCTCCAGCCTCATTGCGGCTCGACCTCTCCCCCTGCGAAAAAAATTCGTTTCGTTCTCGCTTCAGCCCCTTTTTCATCCACTCCAGCAGGCCTCAAAACGCGGAATTACCTCAAAAACCGCTCATTTCAGCTCCAAGCCGCCCTTGCGCACCGAAAATGCAGCTCTAATATCGAACCGAGCGCACCTTCTACCCCGTGGTGTAATGGTAACACAGGAGATTTTGATTCTCTCGTTTAAGGTTCGAGTCCTTACGGGGTAACCATTCGGGAAGTGCCGCCTCATCGCTCGGCAGTCGAGCCCGCTGCGCCGGTAAAGCTCTCATCCGTCAGCGTTTTCAGAAACGCCACCAAGTCTGCCTTCTCCTGCGACGTGAGCTGAATGCCCGCCTCCGGATGCTTCGCCAGGTTGGCGTCCAGTGTGTTCGTCCGCTTAACCCCGCTGCTGTAGTGTTCCACCACTTCTTCCAGCGTGGCAAAGCGCCCGTCATGCATGTACGGCGCGGTCACCGCCACATTTCGCAGGCTCGGCGTTTTGAATTTGCCCCGGTCCGCCTCGTTCTTCGTCACAGCCATTCGTCCTGTATCTTCCTCTGTTAGCACCAGGCCGTTGTTCGCAAACGGCTGGCTCATGAACAGGGTCCCGCCATGGCAGTGAAAGCAGTCCGCGCCACGCAGTCCCCGCTTCGGGTCAAACTCCGTCACAAACAGCCTCAGCCCGCGCTTCTCGCTCTCTGTTAGCTCCGCCACCTTGCGTGCTGCCCGGTCAAAGCGCGACTCCTGGGAGACCAAAGTCAGCAACTGCTGCTCCAGCGCCATCGCCACTCGCTCCGCCGTGATCTCCCGGCTTCCAAAAGCCTTCTCAAACGCCGCCCTACACGCTTCATCAGCGCTCAGTTTCGCGATCACGTTTGGCATCGTCTCGTTCATCTCATGCTTGTCCTGGATCGGCATCAGCACCTGCTCGCGCAGCGTCGCCGCCCGCCCGTCCCAGAAAAACGCCTGCTGCCACGCCAGATTAAAAAGCGGCATGGCATTGCGCTTTCCCACCTGCTGCTCCGCCCCCAGGCTGAAACGTCGCGCATCCGCAAACGCGTGCGCCTGGTCATGGCATGACGCGCACGACTGCGTGCCGTTGCCGGACAGCCGCTTGTCATGAAACAGCAGCCTCCCCAGCGCCACGCCCTCCTCCGTCAGCGGGTTGTCCGCCGGCAGCTTTACCTGCGGAAAGCGCAGGGTCATGGGCGGTGTCACTGCATGTGTCCCATGGGGCAGGGGGGCAGGCGTGCTGGTATAGGCTGGTAGTTGGTACACATCGTGGCTCATGCTGCGCAGCCGGAACGCCTTCTCGATGTTCCTTTTCACCTTTGCCGCCGCGGCATCTCCTTCGCGTGAGTGCGTTGAGCTTCCATCCTTCACAAAGTCCACCCCCGCCACCACGTGCTCCATGTCCAGATCCAGCCTCACCGTCAGCGGCCGCCCTCCTCGAAACTCCACCGGAATCTCCACCGTCATCAGCTGCGGTGCATTCGCGATGTGATAGGAAAATCCGTCTTCCTTCCCTCCATTCATCCACCGTCCTTCCAGGGCCATGAAAATATATCCGCCCTGCCACCCCCAGTGCAGCCCGTTGACCTGCGGATTCAGCGCATGATCCGGCGCATACATGTTCGGGTTCGACTTGTTCGTCGCCTCGTCCACCCCAATCCGAAATCGCACCCCTCGGTACTCACCCTCTGGAATTCCCGAACCCTTGGCCGTCAGTTTTCCCGCTCCGGCGCTCAGGTAGGCAAACCAGTCACGCGACTCCACCCAAGTCCCGTCCTTTTTCTGCAGCGCCAGCCCGGAAAGCAGAAAGTCCATTCGCGAGACCCGGGACTGAGTTTTTTCGCCCCCACCCAGCACGGGCACCTTCCAATCTTCCAGCAGCATTCTCTCCCCGTTCACCACGGGAATGATTTCCAGCCTCATCTCCTGCCCTCTCGTCACCGGCGCCACCCCCAGCAGTGCTCCGCACACCGCCAGCATCCTCATCCACGGGGCCCTCCTCACCAGAAAGAACAGAGTGTTGGTGGCTTCCTGGCACATACGCCATGCAGGGGCTGGCTTCGCGCCTCCGGCGCGCTTTCAAACTCCAATCAATTCATTCGTCCGCGACGACGCAGCAGCAGGGCGATCCCGAAACACGCGATCAGCAGCGCGCTGCCGGGTTCCGGCACCGGTGCGAAAGACCCGATCACCAGTCCGTCCTGCCAGTTGTTCGCGTCGTTCTCTGGCAAAAGGGTGTTCACGGTGAAGTAGCCGTGCTGAGCCGTGTAGGTGGAGAAAAATCCCGCGCCATCCTTCGCCGCCACGTCGCTCAGGATGCTCTGGAAGATCGCAGACCTCGCGTCGCCCACCGCCGTGCCCAGCCCGCTGTTGTAGTCCAGGTAGTCGCTCATGTTGGTGAAGTCCGACTTCGGCTCCTTGCCTTCCGTCTCCGCCAGGAAGTTCACCACCGCATACATCGCGTTGTAGAACGGGTCGTTGTTGCCAAAGTTGTGATAGTCACCGCTCTGCTCAAGGAAACGGCCGGAAGATCCGGAAAGCGTGTCCCATGGCAGGTACTTGTCGAGAACGTACTCCATCACCGAAACCTGCTTTGGCACGATGCTCGCGTAGAAAAGGGGATCAGACTGATAGATGCTATTGCGCTCCGTGTTCTGCACCGTCCAGCCATCCTGAAAAGAAAGCGTCTGCGCCGTGATGGTCTGATTGCTCAAAGCAGGCGGTCCGGGCTCAATGCACAGCCACCAATAGGTCTGTCCACCAATCGAATACTGCCCGATCGAATTACCATTGTTGTCCAGCCCAGTCACGGTCACCGTGTCAGCCGACGCTGTGGCTAGGGTCGCCACAAAAATCAGAGGGAGAAGCTTTGGAAAGGTCATGATGGTATGAAAGTTATGAGCAAGTCTCATTAAATCTACGTTTAATTTGCTGGTATACATAAAATTTACAACAGTTTCACTGTGTGTGATATTTAACATGGCTTAAACATCTCGGTCTTGTGGGCCGATGAGGCTGTCTTGCCTTCGACTCCGGATCCCCCTAGGCTGCCCCTCTTGATGCCTCGTCCTCCTCTGCGCTTTCTCTGGTCCACGACCGCCTGGCTCCTTCTCATCAGTGCCCTTGCGGCCGCCCTCTTCGTTTTTCATGACACCTCCCGCCCAGAACTCGCCGTCGCTGCGGACGTGAATGTCCAGTCGATCACCCTCGAAGATCTGGAGGCCGCCATTCGCGAGCGCCTTTGGCGGAGCGATCAATCTTGGGAAAATCTCAGCCCCGATTCTCAGAAACAGACCCGCTTGCAAGTCTTGGAGTCCATGGTGAACAACCGCCTCGTCCGCACCTGCCGTTTGTCGGACCAGGAGGCTGCCACTCCCCTGTCGACCTCAGCGAAGCGCGAGGCAGACATGCACCAGCGCCAGTTTGTCGAGCCCGCAGACCTTTCCAGGCGCCTCGCCGCTCAGCACCTGACCTCAAAAGCATTCGACGCGAAGGTCGAACAGGTGCTGCGCGATGAAGCCTGGATCGCGCGGCAGATTCAGCCGCGGCTCGAAAGCATCACCCGTCCCGAACTCAGCACCTGGTATGATCAGCACAAGGAAACCCTGCGCATCCCGCAGGCATTCCACGCGGCCCATATCTTCCTCACCCGCCACGATTCTGCCAAGCCCGACCGCAGCACCGAAATCTCCCGGATTCACCGCCAGCTTCTGGCCAGGGAAAAGACCTTTGCCCAGCTTGCTGCACAAGCCTCCGAAGACGATCGTAGCAAGGTTCTCGGCGGCGATCTCGGCTGGTTTACCCATCAGCGCATGCCTCCTGAATTCATGGCCGCCGTGGCAAATCTCCGTCCCGGTCAGCTCAGCGCGCCCGTGCAGACCCCTCTCGGCTGGCACATCATCCTTCTGCTGGACCGCCGCGAGTCACGTCTGCCTGCATTCGACGAAGTCCAGGCCGAGATCGCGGCCCATCTCACCAGCGCAAGGCGTGAAGAAGCCGTGAACAGCCTCATCGCCTCCCTCCGCCAGCGTGCCCGGCCCTCCGTGTTTTATCACGCCGAGGTCATTGACCGCGCCAAGCCTTCGCCCTAAGTGCGCGCATGAAACAAAACGTTGGCATTCTCGGTCTTGGCATCATCGGCAGTCGTGTGGCGGAAAACCTGCGCAAAGCAGGGCACGAAGTTTTCGTCTGGAGCCGCAGCGCCCGCCCGGTTCCGAATTTCCTCTCCTCTCCCCACGAAGTCGCCGAGGCCGCCGGCATCATCCAGATCTTCGTGCGCGACAGCGCCGCCCTCATCGAAGCCATTGAGGACATGAAGCCTGCTCTCAAGGCCGGCCACCTCGTCATGAATCACGCCACGGTCAGCAAGGCAGCCACGCTGCAGGCAGCCAGACTCGTTGAAGAAACCGGTGCCGCCTTCCTTGATGCCCCGTTCACCGGCAGCAAGATGGCCGCTCAAAACGGCAAGCTCAGCTACTACATCGGCGGCAGTGAACTCCTCCTGGAGCGCGCCCGTCCCGTTCTTGAAGCCAGCGCCGCCAAAATTCTCCCCCTCGGCGCCGTCGGCGAGGCCATGGTGCTCAAGATTGTCACCAATCTCGTCTCCGCCGTCATCGTCGAGGCCGTCGCCGAAGCTGCGGACATCACCAAGGCCAACGGCATCCCCCTCGAGCGCCTTCTCACCGCCTTGGAGTCCAACGCCAACTTCTCCACCCTCATCGGCATGAAGCTCCCCGCCATCATCAAGAGCGACTACGAGCCTCACTTCGCCCTCGTCAACATGCTCAAGGACGCCGACTTCGCCCGCGAACTTGCCGCCCAATCCAAGCTCAACACCCCCGCCCTCGACTGCACCGCCGCCGCCATGCGCGCCAGCGTCGAAGCCGGCAAAGGCGACCTCGACTTCAGCGTCATCGGCCAACGCTAAAAGCAATCACGCCTCTTCCTCCCTTCAGGCTCGCTCGTCCTCGTCCTCCTACTCGAACTCGTCCTCGATCAAAGCGCTCCGCCTCAAGCTCCAGCCTCGAAGCCACACACCTCTCCTCCGCAGCGCCAGCCTCCCCGTACGTAGTTTGGGCTTTAGCCCGCTCCGGCTTCTTCCTCTTCGTATTGTAGTACCGGCTTTAGCCGGTCCGGAATCCCCGCATCATCTACCAGTCGATAATATATCCCATGCCCCTCCGCGCACTCCTCCTTTTCACCGCGCTCACCACCCTCCTGCGCGCCCACGACACCCCAGCCTCCACCACCCCCACCACCGACCGCCTCAAAGTCCTCGTCTTCTCCGCCACCGCCTACTACCGCCATCCGGACATCCCCGCCATCAATCGCTGGCTCGTCCTCCTCGGCCATGAAAACGGCTTCGACGTGGATATCACCGAATCCCCCAAAGACCTCGTCCCCCAGGTCATCGCCAAATACGACGTCCTCCTCCTCAACAACGCCAACGAACTCGACAAAATCATCCCCGAGCCCCAGCGCCAGTCCGTCGAAGCCTGGTTTGCCTCCGGCAAAAAAGGCGTCGTCGGCATCCACGCCGCACTCGTGCATCAAACAGCCTGGCCATGGCTGACCCAGCTTGCCGGCTGCGACTTCAACAGTGACTCCGATTTCTCCAAAGCCAAAGTCACCGTCGATCCCGCCGCCAACGATCACCCCGCCGTCAAAGGCCAGCCCGCGGAGTTCTTCATCGAAGCCGACTGGACCAATCACGACCACTCCGTCACCGGCCTTCCCGGCTTCCAAGTCCTCCTGCGTGTGGACGAGTCCACCTACACCCCCGTGCGCGACTATTTCAAAACCCGCGGCGGCAAACCCATGGGCACCGACCACCCCATCGCCTGGACCCACACTCCAGCCTCAGGCGGCCGCTTCTTCTACACCGAGTTCGGCCACGACCTCCGCTCCCTCAGCACCCCCTTCGTCCGCCACCACATCCTCGAAGGCATCCGCTGGGCCGCAGCAAAGAAGACCGCGAAATAAGCAGTCACACGACCATGAAGCACATCCTCACCGCTCTCCTTCTCGCATTCACCAGCACCATTTTCGCTGCCGATGAATCCCTCCTCTGGGACCTCGCGAAAAACGAAATCCCCGCCGCCCACCAATCCGGCCCCGTCGAAAAAACGAACGGCACCATCAAGCTCCACGACGGCGCGTCCTTCGCCGTCCCCGCAGAAGCGTTTCCCGACCAAAAGAACTTCACCGTGCAAGTCACGCTCTCGCTCGATGCCCTCGTGCAAGATTCCGTCTTCACCGTCATGAACAAGCAGAGCACCGACAAAGACGACGGCTTCGCCATGTTCTTCAACTACAAGGACAAGCCCTACTACGCCCGCCAGGTGAATTCCGTCGTTAACAAGATCCTTATGGTCGGCGGCTCCCTCAATGGTCGCAACGAACCCGAGATCAACAAGCCCGTCACCTTCACCATGGCCGTGCGCAACGGCCTCGCGACCTTCTACATCGATGACGCACCCATCAAAAAATGCTTCATGGAGCTCATCCCCAGCAGCGGTCCTATGTGGATCGGCCGCAACGACAGCGCGAAATCCAAAACCATGCCCGTCACAGTGCATGCCGTGAAAGTCTTCGGCCCCACATACGCCTACGTTTCGAAGAAGGAGACCACCGGCCAGTTCCCCCGCGGCGCGGTCGCTGGGAAAGGCTGGGCCCTCGATGTTCCCAAGATCGAACACCCCGAGTGGCCCAAAGTGCTCATCTATGGCGACTCCATCTCCGGCGGCTACAGCGGCCCCTTCATTGCCGAGATGCTCAAGCAGCACATCTACGTTTTCCACTGCGTTCACTTCGTCGGTGGCGATGTCCCCGTGCAGGCTCTCACCGAAATGGCCGGACACTTCAAGTTCGACGCCATCGTCTTCAACAACGGCCTCCACTCCCTTGGCTGGACTCCCGACAAAGTCCCTGACGCCCTCGTCCTCGATCGCATGCAGAAACTCGCCCGCTGCTTCAAAAGCGGTGCACCTCAGGCCAAAATCTTCTACCTCATGACGACGCCACACACCGCCGCGCGTCCCGCCCCCGACAAACCCGTCACCGCCTTTGGCGACAAAAACGACATCGTCCTCCGCCTCAACAACCTCTCCGCCCAAATCATGAAGCAGGAGAACATCGAAGTCATCGACGCCTACACCCTTCTCGCCTCCCACCTCGACCTCGCTTCCGGAGACAATTTCCACTGGCAGACACCGGCTTACCAGCTCCTCAGCCAGCAAATCGCCGACCGCGTGCTGCCAGCCGTGGGGAAGGGGAAATAAAGAATCAAAGACCCAAAGGAGCACTCGCGATGAAATGGATCCTCTTTCTCATGACCGCACTGCTGCTGCCAGCGCTGCAAGCATCAGACCGCATTCGCATCCTGGTCTGGGACGAGCAGCAGCCCGAGCAAAAGCAGGCCTACGGCGAAAAGTTCCTCGGCGAGACTATTGCCGCGCGTTTGGAACAGCTTCCCGACCTCGTGGTGAAAAATGCCAGGCTCGATGACCCTGATCAGGGCCTCAGCGATGCCTCCTTGGACGCAACAGACGTCCTCATCTTCTGGAGCCATCGCCGCGCCAAGGAGCAGAATGACGATCGCATGGAGGCGGTGGTAAAACGCGTCATGCAGGGCAGGCTCGCATTGATCAGCCTGCACTCCGCGCACTGGTCCAAGCCCTTCGTTCGTCTCATGCAGGAGCGGGCCAAGGAGGATGCCGTCAAAGCTCTTCCCGAAAGCGAGCGCGGTGCTGCTCAGTGGGAGTTCAGCAATGCTGCCCCCTATTACCAGGGCGTCGGCCGCGCAGCCCGCATCACACCGTTTGTTGAAAAAGGAGAAGGCAGCCGATGGAAGCTCACCCTGCCGGCCTGTGTTTTTCCCATGTATCGAAATGACGGCGCTCCCTCCCACGTCACCACGCTGCTGCCCCGTCATCCCATCGCCGCCGGTCTGCCTGCCCAGTGGGACATTCCCCGCACCGAGATGTATTCCGAGCCCTTTCACGTCCCCGCGCCAGATGAGGTCGTGTTTGAGGAGAAGTGGGACAAAGGCGAGCACTTCCGCAGCGGATGCGTTTGGAAAGTCGGCCACGGCCGCGTCTTCTACTTCCGCCCCGGCCACGAGACCTACCCCGTCTTCAAGCAGGCCGAGACCCTCCTCGTCTTGGAGAATGCATTGCGCTGGCTGGCACCCGGAGCTGCCCGGTAAAAGCACTCCGTCACTCGCCCCTCCTCACGGCCTCACCTCCACGGACGGCTCACCAGACCCAGGCTTGAAGCTCCGCGTCGGCGCATCGATGAAGACATTCATCTGCTGTCCCGCAAAGAGCGGCAGGTCGCCACGCTTGAAGCTGAAGATCACCTGCAGCACGCGCGTGTCCACCCGCTCCGTGCTGTCTCCAGTGAGCGATCTCTTGGGCAGCACATAAGGCTCAAAGCGCACAAATTTCAACGGCGTGCTGATGTCCTTGTTGCCGCGCAGGGAGCCTGTGGCCACCGCGCCTGCGCGGATGCGCCACGCATCATCTTCATCCACATCCACTCTCACGTGCAGCGGCTCCACCTTGCCCAGCATCATCAGCGGTGTGCTCAGCACTCCGGCGGGGGCATACTCACCCAGGTGAATCTTGATTTGCAGCACCTGCCCCTCCACCGGCGCACGCACCGTCAGTTTCTCCAGCTCCGTCTGCGCGCTTGAGAGCTGCGCCCGCGCCTGTGCCAGCTGTGCTTCGCAAATGCGCACCGTATTGCGCCGTTTGTTCGTGTCCTCCGCACTCACCGCTCCTTTGTCTCCGATGTTCTCGTTGAAGGCCAGTTCGTCCTTCGCGTCCGCCAGCTGCGCCTCCACCACTTTGACCGTGTTCTCCCGCAGCGCGATCTCCGCCTTGTGCGTGCGGTCGTCCAGCGTGAAAAGCGGATCGCCCGCCTTCACCTCGCTGCCGATCTGCACGTAGATCCGCGCCACCACTCCGCCCACTGTCGTGCCGATGGCGATGTTCTCCGTGCTCGCCTCAATGATTCCCGCGCCTGCCACAAAGACGGCGTAAGGCGCGTGCGCCGGCTTCGCCACGGGACTGGCCGGAGGGTTTGTCCTCGCCCCCTGCACAGCCACCATGATGCCCAGTATGACGCCTGCCAGGGCCAGCGAAGGTAGAATGTATTTTCGGATCATGGCTTTCGGGAAAATAAAAGGTTCAGGCTGAAGCGGCGGCTCGCTCAGGTGTTTCGATGCTCGTGATGCGACCGTCCTCCATGTGGGCGATGCGGTCGGCAAAGTCGAAAATGCGCGCATCGTGCGTGACCACGATCAGTGCGCGGTTGGTGGCGAGCGCCAGCTCGCGCATCAGCTGCATCACCTTGCGCCCCGTCTCGCCATCCAGCGCGCTGGTGGGTTCGTCACACACAATGAGATCCGGCTGGTGCACCAGGGAGCGCGCTATCGCCACTCGCTGCTGCTGCCCTCCGGAAAGATCCACGGGGGAAGACTCCAGCATTCGTTCATCAAAGCCCACCCGTCGCAGCATCTCACTTGCCTCTTGCATCGCCGCCTTGCGTTTCATGCCATTGATCACCAGGGGCGCCGAGACGTTCTCCGCCGCGGTGAGCGTTGGGATCAGGTTGAAGGCCTGAAACACAAAGCCCGTGTGCGTTCCACGAAACCGCGTGATCTCCTGCTCCGGCATGGAGAGGTAGTCATGGCCAAAGACGCTGCACTCCCCGCCATCTCTGCGCAGCACTCCCGCGATGATGGAGATCAGCGTGGTCTTGCCGCAGCCGGACGGCCCCACCAGCATCAGCATCTCTCCGGTGCGCACTTCCAGGTCCACCCCGCGCAATGCCTGAAAGGCGGTGGCTCCGCTGCCAAAGGTCTTGGTCAGTCCGCGGCAGCTAACCGCAATCTGAGAAGATGAAACTGGAGAAGGCACAGGCATGGGCGCGATCAGCTGCGGAACACCACGGCGGGTTCCAGTTTCATGACTTTGCGAATGCTGAGCGCCGCCGCTGAAAGGCAGATGCACAAGATCGCCACCGCAGAAATCAGCAGAAGCTGCCACGGCAGGTAGAAGGCTATCTGCGTTCTCCCGCTGAGCAGTCCGCCCCACGCTGAAGCCAGCCCCACGCCGATCCCATACCCGATCACGCCCACAACCAGGGCCTGCAGCAAAATCATCCGCAGCAGCGTGCGGTTGGTCGTCCCCATCGCTTTCAGCGTCCCAAAGTAGCGCAGGTTGTCGAGCGTGAAGTTGTAGAAGGTCTGGCCGGAGATGGTGATGCCGACGATGAAGCCCAGCGCCACCGCCGTGAGAAAGTTGATCGGCATCCCCGTGTATTTCAGGTAGTAGTAAAACGTCAGCTCCTTGAACTTCGCCGGCGTGTAGGCCATCAGGCCCGTCATTTCGCGGATGCGCGCGCATACGTTCTCCGGGTCTTCTCCCGGCTTTGCCTTGGCGGCCACAAACGAGAGCAGCTTGCGCTCCTGCGGCGCAAAGGTGGTCGCACGGGAGTAGGTGGTGTAAATCACCGGGTTCGCCTGAAAAGTCTGCGTCACCTGGCAGATGCCCGCCACATACACGCGGTGGTCGTTCAGCTCCAGCGTGTCTCCCACCTTCAGCGCCACGCGCCTGCCATCGGGTGCCCGCTTCGCCAGCTTGCCCTCCGCGCCTGCTTGATCCACGATCACCCCGTCGCTGCGCCGCAGATCCGCAAGGCTGCCAGAGACCATCCGCGGCGGCCCGCCGATCAGCGTTTCGTCATCCAGCCCGATCGCGATGCACGTCTGGAAGGTGCCGTTGTCCAGCCTTGCCCGCAGCGCCCCTTTGTACAGCGGCACCGCCCACTCCACTCCGCTCACCCCGCGCACCCGCAGCACCTTGGTGTCCTGCATCGGCTTGATGTCATCAATGTACTGCACCTGCGGATCCACCACCCAGATGTCCGGCAGCGAGACATCTGTCAGAAAGCTGAACGTGCGCGACATCACCCCCGCAAAAATGGCCGACTGCTGCGTGATCAGCAGCGAGGCGAAAGTAAGCCCGATGATGATGCCAAGGTACTTGGCACGATCACCCATGAGCATCTTCAGCGCGTAAAAATACATGCGCTCATGAAGTAAGCCCTGCTTCATCCGGGACAATGGCCAAGACCCTGCCAATCTTGCGCGCCACCGCCAGCGGCCTTTCGCTTAATGGACCGCACCATCCATGCTGGGCGCTGCCTGCCTTCGCCGAAATAAGATTCCAAAACGGTTTTGATTTTGCTGATGCCTTCCCTCACCGCTTTCCCCATTGACTTCACCGCAGGCTGAACTCAATGGATGGCATGCCTGAAGAGCCGAGACCTGACGACCCTCAAGCCTCGCCGCTGGACTCAGAGAGAAAGCCGTCCTCCATCCCCTGGCTTGTCTGGCTGGTCGGCGCCGCAGCCTGTGCAGCTCTCATTCTCGTCGTGACGCACCTCACGGAAGAAGAGGAGTTTCTTCAATTGCTTCAGCAGATCGATGTTCTCTGGCTTGGTCTCGCACTGGTGCTTCAGTCCCTCACCTATCTGCTGCAGGGCATCGTCTGGCGGGTGGTGGTCGCAGCCAGAGGGCAGGTGCTCTCTTTGGGCAAATCCTTTGAACTGAGTCTCGCGATGCTCTTTGTCGATCAGGCGCTTCCTTCCGGCGGCATCAGCGGCGTGGCCGTGGTCTCCGGCGCCCTCTCCCGCATGGGCATGCCAGGGGCGGTCGTGGCTTCCGCCGTGCTGGTGGACGTGGCCATGTATCACCTCGCCTATGCTTCCTGCATGGCGCTCGCGCTGGGCCTGGCCCTGTTTCATGCCTTCCTCCCTCACTGGGTGGGTGTCGCCATGCTTGTCTTTGTTTTGGCTGAGCTTGGCGTGGCCGCATTCCTGATTTTTCTACCCAGCGGCGGCACCACATGGGTGAAGGCAAAGCTGCGCCGCTTCTCCAAACTCACACGCCTCCTCCAGTGGGTGGAGCACGCGCCTCCCGGCTCTTTTCACAATCACCGCGTGCTGCTGCTGGCCTTCTTCATGCACGCATTCATCTTCCTGCTCGATGCTGCCACCATCTGGGTCGCCGCACGCGCTCTGGGTTTCAATGCCTCTCTCGCCGGCGTGTTCTCCAGCTTCATGGCCTCTAATCTTTTTCGCACCATCGGCATCATTCCCGGCGGTCTGGGCACCTTCGAAACAGCTTCCGTCATGTCCCTGAAAAGCATCGGCATGCCCCTGTCCGTGGGCCTTTCCGCCACACTGCTCTTCCGCGGTCTCAGTTTCTGGCTCCCCATGCTCCCCGGCCTCCTATGCTCACGCTGGCTCCTGCCCAACCGCCCAAAAGACAAGGCATCTTGAGCCACTGCTCAATCACCTGACATCCTCTTTTCTGAGCACGTAGTTCGGGCGTCAGCCAGCTTCGGAAGCTCCACAACACCCCAGGTTTGCAGCGAGCCAGCGCACGTAGTGTAGCACCGGCTTCAGCCGGTCCTGGAAGCACCCTTCGCGCAAACAGTTCCCAAATAAACGCCACATCATTCAATAACCACTCTCACCGTCCCCCACCCTCCGCCTGCTCCAGCCGCGCAAACATCAGCCGCTTCAGGCACTCGCTCGTCAGCAAATACAGCAGCGTGATGCTCACCAGCATCACCATGAACTTCCACGGCAGGGGCACCAGCCCAAACAATCCTCCTAGCGGCGTGTACGGCAGCAGCACCACACTGCCTGCCACCGCCATCGTCGCCAGCGCCAGAAATCTCCCCGGCCTGCTTTTGTAGATCGGCCTGTGCGTCCGGATCACCATCACAATGAACATCTGCGTCAGCACAGACTCCATGAACCACCCCGTCTGAAACTGCGCCTCCCCGGCATGCAGCACCAGCAGCAGCGCCCCGAACGTGAGGTAGTCAAACACCGAGCTCACAAGCCCAAACGTCATCATAAACCGGCGGATGAATTTCTGGTTCCAGCGCCGCGGCTTCAGCGCCTGCTCCGGATCCACGCTGTCCGTCGCGATCGTCAGCGCTGGCAGGTCCGAGAGAAAATTGTTCAGCAGGATCTGCTTCGGCAGCAGCGGCAGAAACGGCAGAAACAAAGACGCCCCCGCCATGCTGAACATGTTTCCGAAATTCGCGCTCGTGGCGATGAAGATGTACTTCAGCGTGTTCGCAAAGGTGACGCGCCCGTTGCGCACACCGCGTGCCAGCACGCCCAGTTCATGGCGCAGCAGCACGATGTCCGCCGCCTCCTTCGCCACATCTACCGCTCCATCCACGGAGATCCCCACATCCGCCGCATGCAGTGCGGAGGCGTCGTTGATGCCGTCTCCCAGATACCCCACCACGTGCCCCGCTTTGCGCAGCGCGATCAGGATGCGTTCCTTCTGGTTCGGCTCCGTCTCGGCAAAGATGTCCACCTCGCTCACGCGGTTGATCAGCGCGGCCTCGTTCATCCGGTGCAGATCATCTCCCGTCAGGACATCCGGCCTCGCAATCCCCATCTGCCCGCCGAGCCGCTGCGCCACCAGCCGGTTGTCTCCCGTGATCACCTTGAAGTCCACCCCCAGCTGCCGCAGCTCCTGGATCGCTTCAGCGGCGCCCGCTTTCGGCGGATCATCAAACAGCAAAAAACCGGTGAAGGTCATCGCCACTTCATCATCCTTGTTGATCACCGGATCATCCGTCACATCGCGCGTGGCCAGCCCCAGCACCCGGTGCCCCGCATGGCTGTACTCGGCAAATCGCTGCTGCAAAGCATCATGAAATTCCGCCATCGGCTTGTCCCCGGCTGGCGTCGCCACCTTCGTGCAAACCGCCAGCACATTGGCAAACGCGCCCTTCGTGATCATCACATGGCGCCGCGCCGCATCCGCATCCTCCACCACCACGCTCAGCCTCTTGCGGATGAAGTCATACGGCACCTCGTCAAATTTCGTGAAGCCTCCCAGTTCCGGGTGCGCTTCAGCCCGCAGCGCCGCATCGATGGGATTGGTGAATCCGCTTTCAAACGTCGCGTTGAGAATCCCGTGCAACCTCACCAGGTCGCTTTCCTTCCCCTCCGCATCGTGCGCCCCCAGCAGCTTGACCTTCCCTTCGGTCAGCGTCCCTGTCTTGTCAGAGCACAGCACGTTCATGCTCCCAAAGTTTTCGATCGATGACAGCCTCCGCACGATCACATGCTCCTCCGCCATGCGCTTTGCCCCTCGCGCCAGCGTGATGCTCACGATCGCCGGCAGCAGCTCCGGTGTCATCCCCACCGCCAGCGCCAGCGCAAACATGAACGCATCCAGCACCGGCCGGTGGAAAAACACATTGATGCCAAAAATCGCAATCACAAACACCAGCGTCACCTTGATCAGCATCTCGCCAAAGCGCCGCAGCCCCCGCTCGAAATCCGTCTCCGGCGCGCGCAGCCTAAGCCGTTCAGAGATCGCGCCAAACTCGGTCTCCGCTCCTGTGGCCATGATCACTGCCCGTGCCGTGCCGCTCACCACATGCGTGCCTTCATACACCGAGTTGCTGCGTTCGCTTTGTTTCGCATCCTCGGCCACGCTTCCGGCCTTCTTTTCCGCCGGATAGCTTTCGCCCGTCAGCGCAGATTCATCCACAAACAGGTCCTTGGATTCGATAATGAGCCCGTCTCCCGGGATCGTGTCACCCGCGCTCAGGATCACCACATCTCCTGGCACGATCTGGCTGGCCGGCAGTTCACTCTTCACTCCATCGCGCAGCACCGTGGCCCGGGCCTGGATCACCGCCAGCAGCGCCGCCACCGCGTTCGCTGCGCGGTATTCCTGCCAGAAGCCCAGCAGCGTGCTCATCAGCACCACCGTCGAGACGATCAGCACATCCATCTTGTCTCCCACAAACGCGGAGATCGTCATCGCCACCAGCAGCAGGATCACCAGCGGACTGCGGAACTGGCTCAGCAGCAGCCGCCATGCTCCCCCTCCTGCGCTGCGCTTTCTTCCCTGCGCACTCGCCAGCCGTTCCTCTGCCTCGGCGCTCGTAAGCCCTTCGCTTCGCGAGCGAACCTGCAGCAAAGCGGCATTGAGGGAGAGCACATGAAACTTCATGCTCCCATTTCTCAGGCTGAATCGTGGCGTGGCAATGTCCATTTCCACCCATTCTTTTCTTCCCCCTACTGGAATCCAGTAGCCCGAAGCGCGGAAGATTGCCCATGGACAGCACCGCCTCGGCCAGCGTGCATGCCTTCGACACCACGCACCGGCGATGCACCACGACGCCACCAACCTGGAATGCTCCTTGGACTGTCCCTGGCGGAACACCTGTTCCTGCCTGCGGCATCTCGTGGATCAAAGCGTCCTGCTTGGCGGTCACCTGGGCAGTTCGCAGCTCTCAGGCGTGATGTCCTTGTACTATCCTCAGCCTCTGCCCCCTTGTGTACATTCAGACGGCACCTTGCACTGGAATGAGATGGAGGAGGACTCCGAAGAAGCCCCATGGCCTGGCGACGCTCCCGCTTTGTAGTGCTCAGTCGTACCTGTGCCTTGTGTCCCGAATAACCTTCTCTGGCTCTCCCGTGCTCATCCACTTCCAACGGCGACACGCAGAGATGTAGCGCGGCATTCCAATACCGCGACATGGTCGTACCCGGAATCAGAATTCCGAGCCACCTCACGCCTGCCACAGTCTGCTGGATTTGTAATTTGTAGTTCATTTAGCAGCAGACCGCTCTGGCAGTTGCCTACCTCTCACGCGGCTACCGAACAGCCTCCCCCAAATGCTCCCCCTTTCAAAATCAGCCCCTTGGAGTTCAGGTGCGGGCGGTTGTTGGCCTCACCATGTCCATTCCAAAATACCGCTCCGATCGCACTTGCCGCATCGCCGCTGCCGCCAAGGGATAAGACTGTATTTTCATCCTTATGACTGCAGCCATTCTCTACCTTCTCGCCGGTGTTGTCCTCGCCTGGTTCGGCGGTGAACTCTTCGTCCGCGGCGGCGTCGGCATCGCCGCATGGGCCCGCTGGCCCACCGCCGTCATCGGTGTCACCGTGGCCGCATTTGGCACCTCAGCCCCCGAACTCATGGTGGCCATCCATGCCGCGCACGATGGCGTGCCGCAGATCTCCCTCGGAGATGTGCTGGGCAGCAACGTCGTCAATGTCTCCCTCGTTCTTGCCTTGGTGCTTTCCTTCTCCGGCATGAAGGTGGAGGACAGCGGCGTGCTGCGCGACTGGTTTGTCGCGCTCATCGTTCCTGGTGTCGTTTATCTGCTCCTGATGGACGGCTGGTTCTCCCGCACCGACGCCGTCATCATGATGGGCTGCTTCTTCGCCTGGCTCCTCGCCGTCATCTCGCATGCACGCGCTCATGCGGCGTCGCATGCTGCTCCGGCGCAAAAGGTTTCCGCTGGTAAAATGGTTGGCTGCATTTTGCTCGGCCTCGCTCTGCTCATCGGCTCCGCCCAGTTCGTGGTGCATGGCGGCAAAACCATCGCCACCGCCCTTGGCTGGAGCCCCTTCATTGTCGGTTCCGTCATCGTCGCAGTCGCCACCAGCACGCCGGAACTTGCCACCACCCTCATCGCCCGCATTCGTGGTCATCATGACGTCGGCCTTGGCAACATCCTCGGCAGCAGCGTCTTCAATGCCTTCTTCATCGCCTCGGTCGCCGCCTTGATCCAGCCCTACAAGGTCAACCTCCCCGAGATCATGCCCAGCCTCTTCTTCGGCGCCCTGACCACCCTGCTCATCATCCCCGGACCCGGCGGCTGCATCGGCCGCTTCCGCGGTATTTTGCTGCTGGCCATCTACGCCACCTATGTGATGCTCTCTCTCGACCAAAGCCCAACGCACTGATGAATCGCTCCCTTTTACTGAATCGAGTCCTGCTCGGTTCCATGTTTGTCTTCGCCCTGGCCACGGCGGGCACTGCCTTTTTGAGCGGATGCTTCGGTGTCTTCTTTTTTATCCCGCTCTGGTTCCTGCCTGGACTCGTCTTCTTGCTCTGCCTCCTCGCAGTCATTCTCCTGGCTCTTTGGTCCTTGAGCATTCAGCGTCTTTTGCTCGCCGCCATCGCGTTCTTCATCGTCTTCACTCCCATGATTTTCTTGGACGACGGCTACTTCGAGATGGGACGCAGGGCGCACATCAGGAGCGTGTTCAGCCAGGAAGTCATGGACGAAATCGTTGGCGTGGTCAGGAAGAAAATTGCCTCGGGAAAGGGCTTTCGCATCGTGGAGCAGGACGATCATCCGCATCAGGTGGGCGACTTGAAGTGGAATGATCTTCCGCCACAGGTGGGCGCTTTTGGCTGGGGGTTTCCCGCTCATGCGAGTTTCTCGCACGATCCAGCCACGAAACAGGTTTCAGTCAGTCTCGTGTGGGGCGGTTCTTTGATCTCCCACCACGGGCTTGAAATCTCCCCCGTGCCCATCCCTTTTCACGGGTATCCCATGTACGGTGGGGATGACCCTACAGTTCCGTATTACAGCCAAAAGTTTTACCCATGGCTGAAGAATGGTTACATCATGATCGATGAAAACTAGAGCGTTTTAAATAATACTATAGCCACAAGAGGCAAACCAGCCCGCGGCGTCTTTTTCTGTGATTTTTGAGAATGCCTGACTGATCGCCGCATCGAGCTCGGGTGGCGTGCGCGCCTCCGCAGTGCGCAGCAGCGCT
>NZ_JBGAGS010000027.1:0-106931 GCF_044226605.1 Prosthecobacter sp.
AAGCGCATTACAAGCGCTCAGGAAAGCAGCACAGCACTGAAGGCAAAATCGCTTGGCAGAATGCCAGAATTTAACCGGCATTCCGGGCAGGCCTCTCTAAAAAGAGTGTTTTCACACAGCCTGGACAGCCCGCCCTACCCGCGCTGGGGGCCGGACCGGCTGAAGCCGGTACTACAATGCGGCGCTGGGTGGAGCGGTGGGGGTGGTGCGAGGACGCTGGGGAGGCAGCGTGCGCGGGGTGCTGGGTTCCGGACCGCCTAAAGGCGGAACTACAATACGGCGCTGGGTGGCGCGATGATGGAGCGGTGCGGAGAGGTGGGAGCGAGGACGAGTTGGCTACGCCAACAGGGGTTTCACGACGCGGGCGGGTTCGACACCGGTGAGGCGGAAGTCGAGGCCCTGGGAGCGGAAGGTGAAGCGTTCGTGGTCGATGCCGAGCTGGTGCATGACGGTGGCGTGGAGGTCGCGGACGTGGACGGGGTTTTCGGCGACGTTGTAGCTGAAGTCGTCGGTGGCTCCGTAAGTGATGCCGGGTTTGATGCCGCCGCCGGCCATCCACATGGTGAAGCAGCGGGGGTGGTGGTCGCGTCCGGCTTCGGGGCTGTCCCACTTGCCCTGACCGGCGACGCCGCGGCCGAATTCGCCGCCCCAGATGACGAGGGTGTCATCGAGGAGGCCGCGCTGCTTGAGGTCTTTGATGAGGGCGGCGCTGGGCTGGTCGGTGTCGCGGCAGCGGGCGGTGCACCAGCTTGGCAGGCGGCTGTGGTGGTCCCAGTCGGGGTGAAAGAGCTGGATGAAGCGGACGCCGCGCTCGGCGAGGCGGCGGGCGAGGATGCAGTTGGCGGCGTAGCTGCCGGCGCGGCGGGAGTCGGGGCCGTACATTTCGAAGACGTGGTCGGGTTCGTCCGTGAGGTCGGTGAGTTCGGGCACGCTGGCCTGCATGCGGTAGGCCATTTCGTACTGGCGGATGCGGGTGGTGATCTCGGGATCCTGCGTCTGCTCGAAGTGCATTTGGTTGAGCTCGGCGAGACCGTCGAGCATGCCGCGGCGAAGGTGGCGCGGGAGGCCGTCGGGGTCGGTGAGATAGAGGACGGGGTCTTTGGAGTTGCGGAGCTTGACGCCCTGATAGCGTGAAGGCAGGAAGCCGCTGCCCCAGTAGTGGTCGTACAGGGGCTGATCACTCGGGCGCTGCATTTTTGAAATGAGCACGAGGTAGTCGGGCAGATTTCGGTTCAGGCTGCCGAGGCCGTAGCTGACCCATGAGCCCAGGCTTGGGCGGCCGGGAAGCTGGTGGCCGGTGAGGAACTGGGTCATGGCGGGGGCGTGATTGATCTGGTCTGTCGTCATCGACTTGATGAAGCAGAGATCATCTGCGACGCCCTGGAGGTGAGGGAGCCATTCGCTGATGGTGGCGCCACTTTTGCCGCAGCGGCTGAACTGTGTGAGGCCGGGCAGGATTAGCTGCTTCTGGCCTGAAGTCATGGTGGTGAGGCGCTGTCCCTGGCGGACGGATTCCGGAAGCTCAGTGCCTGCCAGACGCATGAGGCCGGGCTTGTGATCATAGAGTTCCAGCTGCGAAGGGCCGCCGGAGTGCGTGAGGAAGATGACGCGTTTGGCCTTGGGTGCGAAATGCGGCAGCGAAGGGAGACCGGTGGCTTCCTGCTCTGCGAGCGAGTCGAGCGCCATGGCGCCGAGAGAGACGCCGGTGCACTGGCCGAGGAAGTAGCGCCGTGTGGTGTTGAGGGAGGATTCACTCATGGGTGATGGCTTCGTCGAGGTTGAGGACCAGGGTGGCCACGAGCGTGTGCGCGGCGAGTTCGGGCGTGGTCTGCAGCTTGCGTGTGTCTTCGGGGTGGGCGCGGTAGTAGGCCAGAGCGCGGTCGAGTTCGCGGTGGAGGACGGCGAGTTCTTTGGCGGTTGCGGCGCGGGATAGAACCGACTGATAGAGAAGCTGGAGGCGGTCTTCTGCTTTGGCGGCGAGCATGCGCGTGGCGAGGGCGCGGGAGGCTTCGGCGATGGTTTGGTCATTGAGCAGGGTGAGCGCTTGAAGAGGTGTGTTGGTGCGCGACATGGCGACTTCGCAGACGCGGCGCTGGGCGCTGTCGAAGAGGAAGGTGGGGGCGATGCTGCGACGCCAGAAGGCATACAAGGTGCGGCGGTGCTGGGCCGCGCCCTGGCTGGGCTCATAGGTGAAGCGGCCCATGAAGATCTCCTCCCACACGCCTTCGGGCTGGTGGGGGCGCACGGGCGGTCCGCCGAGGGCGGGATTGAGCAGGCCGGAGGAGGCGAGCGCGGCATCGCGTATCATCCATGCGGGGAGGCGGAAGCGCGGGCCGCGGGAGAGGAGGAGATTCTGAGGGTCTGCCGCAGTGGTGCGATCTGAAGACTGCTGATAGGTTTCGCTGGTGACGATGAGCTTGATGAGCTTCTTCACATCCCAGCCGTTCTCCATGAAATCGACGGCAAGCCAGTCGAGCAGCTCGGGGTGGGTGGGGCGCTGGCCCTGGAGGCCGAAGTCATCTGGCGTGCGAACGAGACCTGCGCCGAAGAGCATCTGCCAGACTTGATTCACGAAGACGCGGGCAGTGAGCGGGTTTTCCTTGGAAGTGATCCATTTGGCGAGGCCGATGCGGTCGCGTGCGAGGCCTGCGGGCCAAGGGGCGATGGCGGCGGGCACATCCCGCTGCACCACATCGCCTTTCTTGTCCCAGACACCGCGAACGAGGACGTGGGTGTCGCGCGGTTCTTTGCGCTCGGTGAGGACCATGACATTGAGCTTGCCGGCGGCGGACTGCACTTCCTTGAGCTGGGCATTGGCGCGATCGAGTGAGGCCTTGGCGAGTTGATACGGGGTGTGGTCTTCGAGGAACTGATCGAGCAGGCGGTGGCGGTCGGGGGTGCCGGCGGCGAGTTGTTCGAGAGGGGAGGGGCCAAGCTCTTTAACGGCGGGGCCGGGCTGGTCGGTGGCGGAGACACGGAAGCTGGAGATGTTCGCATCGCCATTGGTGGAGCGGTGGCGGAGTTCGAAGATGAGCTCCTCGTCGCTTTCGAGTGCCAGAGGTTCAGCGAGGCCGTAGAGCGCGGTGTGAGGCTGGTCTTTGGGGAAGCCCTTGGTGGTCCAGCCGTTGCGCGGGTCGTCGTCGAGGGTGCCTTTCACGTCGCCATACTCGCGGGCCTTGGCTTCGACCTTGGTGTCCGCGATGGCGTATTTGACGAGGATGTCGCGGATTTGTGAGCTGCCTTTGCGGCGCACCTGGACCTTGATGTCGGTGAGGATGAACTCGCCGTCTTTGCCGCGGGAGAGCGCGCCGTTTTGCGGAAGGACTTCGAGCTTCAATCCGGTGAGGCGCGGCAGCTTGATGGAGGTGGAGATGAGGCGGTAGTCGTCCTGCTTCGGATTCGGGCCGCTGGCGGTGACGATGCCGTCTCTGGCTTGCGCGAGTTTGGTGCCTTCCTGGGACTCGACACCGCCGTGGATGATGTGCCAGGCCTGGAAGCCGTTCTTCACGGCGGCCTGCTTTTCAGCGAGCCATTTTTCGAAGGGCTTCTCGGCATCGGCTTTCGCCTTGGCTTCGACAGGCTTGCGAGCATCGACGAGTTTTTGGGACTCCTCGACGGCGCGCTTGGCATAGGGAGACTGGTAGCTGAGGTAGGGTGTGGCTTTTGTGCCGGCGGCGCCGTCTTCATCGATGCTGTTGAAGAAGGCGTTGAGCGAATAGTAGTCGTGCTGGGAGACGGGATCGAACTTGTGCGAGTGGCACTGGGTGCAGCCGAGGGTAAGGCCGAGCCAGACGGTGCCCATGGTGTTGACGCGGTCGATGACGTAGTCGATGCGCGATTCTTCCTTGTCGCGGCCGCCTTCGCCGTTGGTCATGTGGTTGCGGTGAAAGCAGGTGGCGAGTTTTTGCTCGGGCGTGGCGTTAGGGAGGAGATCTCCGGCGAACTGCTCGAGGGTGAACTGATCGAAGGGCTTGTTGGCGTTGAAGGACTCGACCACGTAGTCGCGCCAGGGCCAGTTGGTGCGGGAGGCGTCGGACTGGAAGCCGTCGGTGTCGGAGTAGCGGGCGGCGTCGAGCCAGATCATGGCCATGCGTTCGCCGAAGTGAGGGGAGGCGAGGAGGCTGGTGGCTAGATCCTGGATGCTGGATGCTTGAAGCTGGATACCGGAAGCCGGAGGGAGGCCGGTGAGGTCGAAGGAGAGACGGCGGCGGAGGGTGTGGGCGGGGGCTTTGGGGGAAAGGGTGAGGCCTTCTTTGGCGAGGCGGGCTTTGACGAAGAAGTCCACGGGGTGGCCTTCGACCTTGGCTTTCACCGGTTTTTCGAGGGACCAGTGCCTGCCCCACTTCGCACCTTCGGCGATCCAGCGTTTGAGCATGGCGACCTGATCGGGCTTGAGCGCGGGCTTGTGCGACTTCGGAGGAGGCATGAGCTCGTCGGGATCGGTGCTGACGATGCGGGCCATAAAGTCGCCGGATTTCAGTGCTTCGCGGGCGCCTTCCTGAGTATCGAGGCGGAGGTCGGCCTTGCGATGCCCCGCATCCTGGCCGTGGCAGGAGAGGCAGTTGTCTGAGAGAAGGGGCATGACCTCGCGGCTGAAACTCACCGGGTCCGCAAGGGCGGAGACAGGCAGGGTGAGGAACAGAAGCAGGTGTTTCGGCATGGGGCGAAGCATGAAGAGATGAACGCGACTGGACATGCAGCGTGCTTGCATGGGCTTTGGACAATCCTGATATTTTTGCGTGACCGAGGAGGAAAGGGGAGACGTAAACCAACGCGCATGCCCCATGTCTCACGTCTCATCCTTGTACTTGGCGACCAGCTGGATTTGAAATCAGCGGCGCTGGAGGACTTTGATGCGAAGTACGATGCGGTGTGGATGGCGGAGGTGGCGGAGGAGTCGACCAAGGTGTGGAGCACGAAGGCGCGGATCGCGATGTTCATCACAGCGATGCGGCATTTTCGGGAGGCGCTGCGTGAGAAGGGCTGGAAGGTGATTTATCACGAGATGGGGGAGTGGCCGAATTTTGGCGAGGCGCTGCGGGCTGATCTGAAAAAGCTGAAGCCGGGCAAGCTGGTGATGGTGCAGGCCGGAGAGTGGGCGGTGCAGAGGGAGATCGAGAAGGTGGCGGGAGAAAACGAGGTGCCGCTGGAGGTGCGGGAAGACGGGCATTTTCTGTGCAGCCGGGAGGAGTTCGCCAAACACGCGGAGGGGCGCAAGCAGCTGCGGATGGAATTTTTCTACCGTGAGATGCGGCAGAGAACGGGCGTGCTGATGGAGGATGGAAAGCCGGCGGGTGGGCAGTGGAATTTTGATCACGACAACCGGGGGGCGTTTGACAAGCATGGACCGGGGCTGCGGGTGCCGCCGAAGAGGTTCAAGCCGGATGAGATCACGCAGGAGGTGATTGCGATGGTGAACGAGAGCTTCGCGAAGCACCCCGGGGCGCTGGAGGAGTTTGACTGGCCGGTGACGGCGCGGGAGGCGAAGGCGGCGCTGCGGGATTTCATCGAGCACCGGCTGGCGGAGTTTGGGAAGTATCAAGATGCGATGTGGACGCAGGAGCCGTGGCTGTATCATTCACGGTTGAGTGCGGCGATGAACCTGAAGCTGCTGGACCCGCGTGAGGTGCTGGCGGCGGCGGAGAAAGCGTGGCGGGAGGGCAAGGCGCCGCTGGCAGCGGTGGAGGGCTTTGTGCGGCAGATCCTCGGCTGGCGGGAGTATGTGCGTGGCATTTACTGGCATTTAATGCCAGAGTATCTGGAGCGGAACGCCATGCATGCGCAGGAGCCGCTACCCGGCTTTTACTGGACGGGGGAGACGGAGATGAACTGCCTGCGGGATGCGATCACGCAGACGCTGCGCCTGGGCTATGCGCACCACATTCAGCGGCTGATGGTGACAGGCTTGTTCGCACTGCTGTTTGGGGTGGACCCCAGGAAGGTGCACGAGTGGTACCTGGCGGTGTACGTGGATGCGGTGGAGTGGGTGGAGCTGCCAAACACGCTGGGCATGTCCCAATACGGCGACGGCGGCGTGATGGGGAGCAAGCCGTACGTGGCGAGCGGGAAGTACATCCAGCGCATGAGCAACTACTGCAGCGGCTGCAAGTATGATCCTGCGCAGAGCACGGGGCCGAAGGCCTGCCCGTTCACGACGTTGTACTGGGATTACCTGCTGCAGCACGAGCCGAAGCTGAGGCAGAACCAAAGGATGAGCATGCAGCTGAAAAACCTGGCGCGGCTGGATGAAAAGCAGCGCGGGGCGATCCACATGCACGCGAGACAGCTTCGGGAAGCGTATTCGTAAATACCATGAGTGCATCCTCCATCCAAAAACGCAGCGGCTGGGCGCTGGTGGTCTTTTTGCTGATCACCTTTGCCGCTCCGGCGCTGAGTGCTTTTATCGAGATGCCTGGGGAGTGGTATTCGGCGCTGCGGAAGCCGGCGCTCAATCCGCCGAGCTGGGTATTCGGGCCGGTGTGGATGACGTTGTACACGCTGATGGCGGTGGCGGCGTGGATGGTATGGAAGCGGCAGGGCTTTGGGGCGCCGCTGCGGATGTACTTCATTCAGCTGGCGCTGAACGCGGCGTGGACACCGATCTTCTTTGGGGCGCATGCCCTGGGCCTGGGCCTCGGGGTGATCGTGGCGCTGTGGGTGTCCATTCTGCTGACGTGGTTGAGTTTTCGAAAGGTCAATGCAGTGGCCGGATGGCTGTTTGTGCCGTATCTGTGCTGGGTCACTTTTGCGACCTATCTGAATTTCAGCCTTTGGTCGCTGAACGGTTGAGTGACGAAGGAGCCATGCCGAAATCTTCCACGGACAGATCGTTGATCAGAAATGCCACGGGAGTGGATGGGGTGATGATTCGAGAATGCCTTTTGCGGCTGGCAGCGAGCCGAAGCGAGGGGGCTACGTATTGCCCTTCAGAAGCAGCGCGGCAGCTCAGCGGGGAGTGGCGGCCGCTGATGCCGAGGGTGCGGGAGGTGGCGGCGGAGCTGGTGGATGAGGGGCTGCTGGTCTGCACGCAGAAGGGGGAGCCTGCCGATCCGGTCGCGGCGCGGGGGCCGATCCGGCTGGCGAGGGCGGCTGCTGCGGCGGAATGAAGCGTGGCAATTTTCGGAATGAGTTTTCGGAATGAGTTTTCGGAAGGGGGTCATGGAGACGCTCGGCGGAGGCTGGAGGACCAGCCTCCCTACCTCGCGGTGGACAATTGAGTTTCGTCATCCGGCATAGTTAGCGCACCTCCGTTAGCTTCATGGACGTAACCAGCTCCTGCATGGCTGTGCACACTCTTATTCATCAGCAGATCATCCCCGCGCCGGTGGCGGAGGTGTGGGAGTTTTTTGCCAATCCGCGGAACCTTGCGCGAATCACGCCGCCAGGGATGGGATTCTCGACGGACGAGAAAGACCTGCCTGCCGCCGTCCATCCCGGGCTCATGATCACGCACCGGCTGCGGCCGCTGCTGGGCATTCCGGTGACGTGGCTTTCAGAAATCACGTATGTGGTGGAGGGGCGACGGTTTGTGGATGAGCAGCGGGTGGGGCCCTATGCGGTGTGGCACCATGAGCATGACTTTGAGGATCTGGGAGACGGGCGAACGATGGCGACGGATCGAGTGACGTATGTGCTGCCCTTTGGTCCGCTGGGGGAGCTAGTGCATCCCTGGCTGGTGGCGCCGGAACTGAAGCGTGTTTTTGCCCATCGCGAGAAGGCGGTGCGGGAGATTTTTCGGGGCTGAAGGTTTGAAAGAATCCGGGCGGTGGCGGGTGCCGTATTTGCAGGCTGGCTTATCACTCCCCACCCGCAAACAAAACGCCCATGAGTTCTCAAAAATGGCTGATCACCGGATGTTCCAGCGGCTTTGGCCGTGCGATTGCCGAGGCGGCGCTGGCGGCCGGGCAGCAGGTCATTGCCACAGCACGCGACGTGCGCAGCATTGCGGATCTGGAGAAACCGGGAAGCTGTGAGGTGATGGCGCTGGACATTACCGATGAGGCGAACATCCGCGAAGTGATCGCGGCGGCGGGTGAGCTGGACGTGATCGTCAACAACGCGGGCTATGGGCTGATCGGCGCGGTGGAGGAATGCAGTGATGAGCAGATCCGCCGCAGCCTGGAGACGAATTTTTTCGGCCCGCTGAATGTGATCCGCGCGGCGCTGCCGGGCCTAAGGGCGCGGAAGCGCGGGCACATCGTGAACATCAGCGCGGCGGCGGCGATTTCGAACTATCCGGGCTTTGGCATCTACGGCGGAGCCAAGGCCGCGCTGGAGATGATGAGCGAGAGCCTGCGGCTGGAACTGGCGTCGCTGGGCATTCACGTGACGCTGGTGCAGCCGGGGCCGTTCCGCACGGACTTCATCGCACGTGGTCTGGAGAAGGCTGCCACGCAGATCGCGGAATATGACGGCAGTGCGCGGAAGTTTGCCGCCTTTCTGGAAACCGTGAACGGCAAGCAGCCTGGAGATCCGGCGCGTGCAGCGCAGGCCATTGTGAAAATGGTGCTGGATGGCGAGACACCGCCGAGGCTGCCGCTGGGCAAGTATGTGGTGAAGAAGATGCGGGACAAAGCCGCGGCACTCACTCGCGAGGCGGAGCGGTGGGGAGAAGTGGCGGCGTCGACGGATTTTACGGGCTGATCTGCTGCGGGCCTTGTGTGGAAACGCGAAGCCGTCAGGGAGCTTTTTTTGGGGCTTCGAGGACGATGCGGAAGCCGATGACAAATTCACGTTTGTCGGGAGCGCAATGGCCGCGGCCTGATGAGAGCAAGTTTTGATGCATCGCGTTTGCGGCGCCATAATGGAAGTTGAACCCGCGGGTGGCGCGTTCTTTTTGAGCGGCGTTGTACCAATCCTCCACCCATTCATCCGCGTTGCCACCGAGGTCATAGAGGCCGAGTTTGTTCGGTTTAAAGCTCATGACCGGAGCGGTTGTGGCAAAGCCGTCTTCGTACTCTCCAAGATAGGGTTCGGTCTTGAACTTTTCTGAATAGGTCATGTCCCGGTAGTTTCCAGCCTTGTCCTTGGTCTTTGGGGGAAAATCACCACCCCATGGGTATTCATCTTTCAGGACAAAGCGGAGGGATTCCGGAGTGGAGTCCTTGCGGCGGTCTTCCTGAGGGCCGATGCCCACGGCGATGCTCCACTCCTCGTCCGTAGGCAGGCGATAAGTTTTGCCTTCCTTCTTGCTGAGCCACTCGCAGAACTTGTGCGCTTCATCCCAACTGACAGAGACGACGGGATGGTCGTCTTTGTCCCCGACGGGGATTCCGTTGCGGTTGGCGTTTTTCCATGAGCCATCCACGGAGGGGTTTTCAGCAGCATAGGCGGCGTAGTCCTGGCGGCGTGTCTCGTGGATGCAGAACATGGTGTCGGTGCCTTTGACGGGGACAAACTTCATGCCGAGGCTGTTGGTGAATTCTTTGCCAGGGGAGATGCTTTGCGACGCAGTGGCTGCGGGTTGGGGGACTGAAACGGTGGCTGGCTGCGCTTTCGAATCGCGCAGGGCCTGCACCTGACGGGCTTCTTCGATTTTTCCTGCCTTGGTGAGATCGGAGACATAGACGTCCAGAGCACCGAGGTAGAGCTGGAGAAGAGGCGCGGCGGCGGCATCGCGTCTGGCGGTGAGCTGGGCCAGCGCGGCGCGGTAGGTGTCTCGGAGAGTTTTGAGAGATTCGGGTGTGTCTGCCGCATCTTCGGCGGGTACGGTGCCGCGGGTTTCGATGGTGGTTTTTTCCGCATCCAGCGCATTGATTTCGGCGAGGCTTCCCCTGGCCTGTGCAGTGGCACGGGCGCGGGCGATGCCGTTGGCGACGTAGCTTTGATTCAGCGCGGTGATGGCGGCGAGATAGGGTTTCTGGGCATCGGAGTCGTAGCGTGATTGATAGCCTGCTTCGAGTTGAGCGAGGCGAGGGTCCGCAGGTGGCGCTGGTCCGGCGGAAGGAGGGGCTGGCATCGCTGGTTCCGGAGCGGCGGGTTGGGCAGGCTTCACCATCTCGACCACCGCCGGGGCGGCCTGAGGGGATGGAGCAGACTTTGCGGGTGGCGCATCATCCCATTCGACGAGGAAGGACAGGGCTTCGTAGGTCTGGGGCACATCATCCCAGCTTTTGGAATGAATCGTGGCCACTTCGACTTTCTGGTTTTTGTCGTTGGGAAAGCTTGTCATCCAAGGCTGCAGGGAGAAGGGCTCGCCGGTGATCCATTCCCAAGGACCGTCTGGTGCCTTAGGCTGGATGGCGCCGATGAAGAAGCGGTCTGCGTTCTTGGCATCGGCAGTTTTTTTGAGCTGGGGGAAGATGTTTTTGTTCACCCATTCGTTCTCCTCCCTGGTGGTGATGGTGGCGAGGTGGCCGCCCATGGACTCGGCCCTGGCTTTGGCGGCATCCCATTTGAGCTTGTTGGTCACGATCTGGTAGCGGTGGCCTGCGAAGGTGAGGATGGGAGTGGCAGGTGGCGGGCTGCCATCGTCGTCCCATTCGATGATGAAGCCCTGGCCACGGTTGCCACTGGGCTGGACTTTCCATTGAAGCCTGCCACCCCTTTCCAGGCAGAGCATGCGCATTTCACCGGCCTTGAAGGAGAAGCTGGGCTTGTAAGCAAAGGTTTCTCCCGTGACCCAGGTCCAGTCAGGTGTGGGGCTGGCCATGCCGCCGATGAAGGCAATGTCTTTGTCTTTGGGGAGGCTGTCGCGAAACGACCGGTTGATGAATTCATCTTCCTCCTTGCTGGTGATTGTGGCGAGATGGGCTCCCATGGAGACGGCTTTAGCCCGGGCCTCTGTCCAGGAATCCTTTCCAGCGATGAACTGGTAGCGGTGGCCGGCGAAGGTGAGCACTGCGCTGGTCTGTGGAGTGGGTTCGGCGGGTTTGGGTGCGGTCGAAGGCTTGGATTCTGGCTTTGGCTTTTGCTCCTTTATCTGCGCAACGGGATCGGGCGCGGTGTTTTCTCCGGAGCCTGGAAACAGAAACAAGGCAGCGGCTGCAATCGTCGAGACTGCGGCGATGCCATAGTAGATGCCGGCGCTGGATTTCTGCGCGGTGGATTCGATGTTTTGAGCGCTCGGAACCGACTTTGCCGGCGGGCCGGCTGCCGGGGGTGGCTGCTCAGAGCGCACGGGTGCGCTGGTGCTGCCGGGTTTCTGCTGCTGGGGCGGGCCGGGGGTTTTAGCTGCTGGCTTCTGCGGAAGATCGCGGGGTTTGACGGAGATGGTGCGCACGCCCTGCCTGGCCAGGGGCGTGGTGAGGATGACGTCCAGATCACGACGAATGTCGAACGCAGTCTGGTAGCGCGCTTCACGATCCATCTGCATGCATTTGCCGATGATATTGTCGAAACGCAGGTCCGTGGCGCAGGTGACGCTGGGCATGTGGAAGGCGCCGCGAGGGACCTGGCCGGTGAGCATGTTGTAGAGCATGACGCCGACGGCGTAGAGATCGGCGCGTGAATCAACGATCATGCCGGGAGTGAGCGCCTCCGGGGCCACGAAGTCCGGAGTGCCCATGGCCATGTTGGTCTTGGTGAGGCCCGCGTCGCCGGCGTCGGCGGTTTTGGCGAGACCGAAGTCGGCCACTTTGACCTGGCCTTCCATGTTGAGGAGGATGTTGGCGGGTTTGATGTCCCGATGCACAACGCCGTGGGTGTGGGCGTACTGCAGCGCATCGCAAACATGGGCCGAGATGGCGAGGGCGTGCTCGGGCGGGAGCTTGCCCTGGCTCTGGATCATCTTCGCTACATCGGTGCCGTCAATGAACTCCATGACGATGTAGAGCTGGTGGTCGGAGGTTTCCCCGAAGTCATACACATGAACGATGGCCGGGTGGTTCATTTTGGCCATGGTGCGCGCCTCGTTTTTGAAGCGCTCGACGAACTGCATGTCGTTGTCTGCGGCCTCAGGAGGGAGGAGCTTGATGGCGACGAGACGGTCGAGGGATTTCTGGCGGCCTTGGTACACGGCACCCATGCCGCCCTTGCCGATGATGCCTAAAATCTCATAGGCTGGGAGCAGTTCCTGCAGATGCTCCGGACTGGGCGGCTGCCAACGGAGATGGCCTCCTGTGGTGCGCTGATAGTTCGCGGGTGTGGCCCCGGGAGAAGATGGGTCTTCAGGCATGGGATGGAGAAAAATCGTCAGGGGTCTTTTTTGCCCGGGGCTTCCAGCACCACTCGGAAGCCGTTGAAGTGGCGGGCGATCAAGGGGCCGTCAAAGGAGCGGAAGGAGGACAGGAGACGGCGGCCGTCGGATTCCATGAAGGAACCACCTCGAAGCGTGCGGGTGGTTTGACTGGCATTGAACCAGTCATCCACCCACTCGAGCGCATTGCCGCCCATGTCGTAGAGGCCAAGTTTGTTGGGCTTGAAACTCATCACGGGAGAGGTGGTGGCAAAGCCGTCGTCATACTCAGCGATGGAGCCGATGCTGGGGAATTGGATGGCGGAGGTCTTGTCAGCGTAATTTCCCGCGCGGTCGGAAGGAGGAAAGCTGCCGCCCCATGGGTAAGAGTTCGGGTCGTTTTCATTGAGCGATTCGGGTGTGGCGCCGGCGGGGCGCTGCCCTTCCTTCATGCCCGCGGCGATGCTCCATTCCGCATCGGTGGGGAGGCGGTAAGTCCGGCCTTCTTTTTTGGTGAGCCAGGCGCAGAAGGCCTGGGCCTCCGTCCAGCGCACGTTCAGCACGGGGTGGTCATCCTTGTCACCGCAGGGAACATCCATCTGTGTGACTTTCACCCAGTCTTCGCGGACGCCGGGATTCGCCGCGGCATAGGCGGCGTAGTCCTGCCGGCGCGTCTCGTGGATGCAGAACAATAGGTTGGTGCCTTTGACGGGGACGAACTTCATGCCGATGGAGTTGCTGAAGCCTTATTTGGGAGGAGGTGGCTGTGGAGGGCCGCTTGACGTCGGTGTGGGAAGCGGGCCGGAGAAGGCTCCGCGACTGGCTGAGACTTCCTCACGCAGCGAGCTGACTTGTTTCGCCTCATCGATTTTGCCGGCCTTGGTGAGGGTGGTCACGTAGGCATCCAACTCCCTGAGATGGATGTCGAAGAGCGGCGGGATTTTGGCATCGCGCTCAGAGGTGATTTTTGCCAGAGTGGCGCGGTAGGTGGTGCGCAGGGATTTGAGCGAGGCGGGTGTGGTGTCCGCGTCGGTGGCGGGAACACCGTTGCCCGTGGTGACGGCGTTTTTTTCCGCATCGAGGGCGGAGACTTCCGCGAGGCTGCCTTTTGCCTGAGCCGCAGCACGTGCCCGTGCGATCCCGGTGTTCACGTAGCTTTGATTCAAGACGGCGAGCGCGGCGAGGTACGGCCGCTGGGCATCAGACTCATAGTGTGAACGGAAACCGGCTTCGAGCTCGGCAAGCTGCGGATGAGCGGCGAGCAGGGCGGCTTTTTGCTGGGCGGCGACGTCCACCTCCCGCATCTCGATGGAATGATAGGTGATGTCTCCGATGCAGACACCGACGGCGAAGATGGGGCCGCTTTGGATGCGCTGCTGCAGGAAGCTTCCGTTCGTCTGCGTGAGAGATGACCAGGGGCCGTCCCAGCGAAGAATTTCTTCGCCATCCAGCAGGACTTTCAGACCGTTTTCGCGGGCTTGGAAAAGCACCTCCCGCTTCAGCCCTGGCTGGAAATAGTGCCGGGCATTTTTCACCTCAAGGGACCGGCCGTTACTGGAAATGACGGCGCCTACTTCGTTGTTGTTGTCTTTGTTGCCGGTCCAGCTGTCGAGAGTCACTCCAGCGCCGGAACTTCCGTGAGTCAGGGCGAAAAACAAAGCAGCCCCCATGGTGGGGCGGGTGAGACGGATGCGAAGGTCGTAATTGGCAGGAATGGTTGCGACGGGAATCTCGAGCGCCCGGTGGGAGGAGTCCACCCCCCGGCCGCGCAACTCCCCTCCCGTGACCTGCCACTCACCGCTGATGGAGTGCCTGGCGGGATCGATCTTTGGGATGAGATCGGTCCAGCCGACAGAGTCTGCCGGAGATCGGGGTGGCGGAGCGGGAGGTGATGGCATCGGCGAGGGAACGGGTGCCGATGACGATGGCTGAGGCGGTGAAGCGGGTGGCGCAGTGGGAGCGCTGGCGAGGGAGGTGGTGGCGGCAGGAGGAGAGACGCCCTGGGTGACGCGGATGGAGTGGAGGGTGAGTGGCGGGCCATTTTTTGTCTCACCGCCGATATTGACGTGGTCCGGCTTTATGGAGGTCCAGTTCGCCGGGCTGGCGACACCTGCGTCCTCCACATCGCTGACCTGTTTCCCGTCAGAGAAGATTTGTACTCTGTGGCGTGGGCCGACGACAGCTCTGAGGGAATGCTGCGGGCCAGCCGCCCATGGGTTCTGAATGCTTTTGCGCACGCTGCCGTGAAAAACGGCGAGTTCGCCCTCAAACAGGGTGAGGGGAATCCAGCCTTGCGGCGCGGGAAGGATCAGCTCCAGGTACCCTTTGGAGGCTGGAGGGATGGAGAAGATGACTTCGCACTCATAGGCACCTTGAAGACGAGTGGGAACGGAGAAAGAGGGAAATTCATCGGCAGGAACATGGATGCAGAGGATTTTGCCGTCCTTCATCTGCCACGATTTGCTGTCTGGAAGACGGAGATCGCGGGGGAATTCGACCCCGGAAAAATTCTTTGTCTTCGCGGATTCCGCAGCGGGCGGTGGCGGTGTGGGAGCGGGAACGGGAGGTGAACTTTCAGCAGAGGCGGTGGGCGGTGTGATCTGGGTGCCGGAGGATTCAGATTTTTTCCCCGGCATCAGGAAGAAGAGGCCGGCGATGAGAACGACGACAGCGGCGATACCGAGCACGGGACCAAGGCTGGATTTTTTGACCGGGGCGGGCACCCGGCGGGGCGGCTGGTCCTGAGATCGGCGCGGGGGCGGCGGGCCGGACGGAGCTCTCTGTGCAGCGGCGGCCTGCGCTTCTTCGAGTTTGCGGGCCTGCGTGGCCCGTGCAGCGGCTTCGGCAGCTTCCTGCTGCTGCTGGATGATGAGGGCGCGCGGCGTGGTGAGGATGCTGTCGAGTTCCTGGCGAATTTCCGCGGCGGACTGGTAGCGGGCCTCGCGGTCGGTCTGCATGGCCTTGGAGATGATCGCATCAAAGCGGGGATCCGTGCCGATCCTGGAACCGGGGAGAGTCCACATGCCGCGCGGGATTTCTCCGGTGAGCATCTGGTAGAGCATCACGCCGATGGCATAGAGGTCGGCACGACCGTCCAGCGGCATGCCAGGGATGAGGGCTTCAGGGGCGACGAAGTCGGGAGTGCCCATGGCCATGTTTGTTTTCGTCAGGCCGCTCTGGCCGGCATCGCTGGCCTTGGCGAGGCCGAAGTCCGCGACCTTCACAGCGCCCTCGGTATTGATGAGGATGTTCGCGGGCTTGATGTCGCGATGGATGATGCCGTTGCGGTGCGCGTAGTTGAGCGCATCGCAGACATGAGCGGTGATGGAGAGCGCGTAGTCTTCAGGGAGCCTGCCCTGGGAGATGATCATCTTCGACACGTCCGTGCCGTCGATGAATTCCATGACGATGTACAGCAAGCCGGTCTGGGTTTCGCCGAAGTCGAACACGCTGACGATGCTGGGATGGCTCATACGGGCCATGGTGCGGGCTTCGTTTTTGAAACGAGCGGCGAACTGGGCTTCATCGTCATCTTCGATCAAATCGAGGGGCAGCACCTTGATGGCGACGGGGCGGTCCAGGGAGACTTGGACGGCCTTGTAAACGGCACCCATGCCGCCACGGCCGAGAAGCGAGACGAAGTGATACTGTGGGAGCAGGGCCTGCATCTCTTCCAGAGACGGCGGCTGCCAGCCTTTGGAGGGTTTCGAGCCAGAAGTTGCAGTGCTCATAGGGAAAAGTCGGGGGAACGACCAGCATGACATCCTAGCAAGGACTGTTCCGAATCCGCAACTGTGATTTTGAGATTGGAAACGGCAGCGGGGAAAGCGGCGTGGTGTAGCCTGCGCAGGGGATGATCGTTTGTTCGACTTGAGGAAAGTTGAAGCGTAAACAATGGGCTGCGCATGAAGATCCCTGTTTCCTACGAATTGAACGGTCGCCGCCGCTGCCTGCTGGTGGAGGACGGGGAGACGATTCATCTCGGGCGAGGAGAAGCGTGCCAGCTACGGATGGATGCTGAAGGTGTGAGGGATGAGGAGATGGCGGTGCAGTTTGTGAATGGCTGCCAGCTGGTGGTGGTGCATCCTGGCGACGGGAGTGTGCCTTACGCACAGCCGCTCCCGTGGAAGGTGAAGGTGGGAAGGCATGAGCTGGAGCTGTGCAGGCCTTTCCGGATGGAGCAGGGCAAGGCCGGGCGTGAAGTGGTGTTTCAGGGAGTGGGAGCCGGGGACTTGCGGATGGTGCTGGCGAATGACCAGCCGCTGCTGCTGGGGGCGGGACAGACGTGTGATGTGGTGATTTCTGATGCGGGCTGTCCGGAGATGCTGCTGGCGCTTTGGCCTGCGGCAGGAGGGAAGGTTTTTGTGCAGGTGCTGGACGACAGCGCGGTGGTGGGGTGGCTGGGCCGTGCGGGTGAAGGTGAGGCGGAACTGGAGCTGCCGCTGAGTTTGAGCATTGGAGGACGGGTGATCTTGGTCAGGGCGGGTGATGCCGCCACCAGCCATGGTCATGCCCCCACGGCAAAGACAGCGGCCCCAGCGCTGGCGGCGCTGCCGAAAATGCCGGGCATCCAGGCCAAGCACCTGGACTACGCCCCGAAGATTGTGTCGCGACAGGCGAAGACCGCCCAGGAAAGCAGGCTGGAGGCGGGCCCGCCCGTGCATACCTCTGAGCCTGCGGCGCCAATACCGGTGGTGCAGGCGGCGCTGTATGCCAGCAGCCCAGTGCCGCTGCCGAATCCTTCGGCGCTGGTGGGACGAGATGAGCCGGCGCTCCTGCCGGAGCCGGTCATCCCGGCGCCCGCGCCCTACAGCCCCACCGTTTTTCTACTTTTCAGCTGGCTGCTGGTGGCGCTGGCGTTTGCGGTGGCGCTGCTGCCAGGGCGCGGTTTCCTTACGCCGGAGCAGCTTGTCCAGCTATGGTATGCGGCCGGAGGGACGCTGATCCTGACACTGCTGCTGGGACTGGGGGTACTGCTCAAATGAGAAGGTGAGCGGTGGAAGGGGCTGGTTTTTTACGGGTGTGTGTCATACAGCGGAGCATGCCGCGCCACACAGCGGAAAATGAATGGAACGCGCCATTGCCGACCAGCTCGAAGCTCTGCACGCCGACGCCTTTGGCTGGGCGCTGCACTGCTGTGCGGGAGATCAGTCACGAGCGGAGGACGTGCTGCAAAACGCGTATCTGAAGCTGGCGCAGGAGCGGGCAGGGCACGACGGGCGCTCCAGTTTCAAGACGTGGTGGTTTGGGGTGATCCGCTTCACGGCGCACGAAGAGTTTCGGCGGCTGCGGTACCGGGAGTCTTTGCTCGGCAGGCTGCTGCTGCAGATCTCCGGAGACGGGCACGATCCACGCCCCTCGCCGGCTCGAAAGATGGAAGTGGACGAACGCAATGCCGAGCTGCGGCGCTGCCTGGCGCAGCTGCCTGCGAGGCAGGCGGAGGTGCTGCATTTGGTATTTTACCAGGATCTAACCCTGAACGAGGCGGCGAACGTGATGCGAGTGAGCATCGGCTCCGTGCGCCAGCATTACGAACGAGGCAAGGCGCGCCTGCGCCAGCTGCTGCAACCCGAACCCTCCCATGAGACAAAGCTCTGACGACGACCTGATGGAGGCCTTTGCGCATGCGCGCCGGTGCGATCGTGCCGATGCACCTGCATGGCGCCCGGAACTGCTGGAACTTCGAGAGAGGCGGCCTGGGAGCGTGCGGCGCTGGATGGTGCCCGCCCTGGGGACGGCCTGTGCGCTCGCTGCAGTTTTTCTTCTGTCAGAAGGGCCGCGAAATGAACGCCCGCTGAGCGAGGCGCTGCCACCGCTGCTAGACTCGCCGCCAGGAGAGCTGTTTGCGGGCCTGGAGCCGTCCCTGCTGACGTTTGAAGCGCCTTCGGACTTTCTTTTGACCTCTCATCTCAACCCCTACATCCCATGAAAAAGATCCTTTGCTGTTTGTTTCTCTCCCTGGCCAGCCTGCCAGCCGCTCACGTCGAAGACTGGCTCAAGAGCGGGCTGCTGCATCCTGACATGATCGCCACTGTGCGTGACGAACTGGGGCTGACCCAGGACCAGCAGGCAAAGCTGAACGCACAGCTCGGCGAGGCGCGGAAGCAGGCGGAGCCCCTGGAACAGGCCGTGAAAGAACAGCAAAAGGCGTTGGGACATCTGCTGCAGGATCAAGGCACCAGCGCCGATGTGGCGGCGGCGCAACTTTCCAAGCTCCTGGAAGCGGAGGCGGCGGTGAAACAGCTGCAACTGCGAGCACTGATAGGAGTGCGCGACGTTTTGACGCCGGAACAGCTGGCCAAGGCGCGGAAGCTGGGGCCACCGAAGGCGATGGCTGCGGGAGGCACAGGCAGCAGCGGCGGACTGGAGGCAAAGGTGAATGAGAAAGCCGGGAAGCTGAAGGCGGCCCTCGAAGCGCTCGGCGTGCCGCCGACGGAGGCGATGAAGTATCGGGGGGGCGAAATTGAAAAACTGATCAAAAGCGGGCAGTATGCGGAAGCCGATGCGAAGCTGGACGAACTGTATGCGGACTCGCACTACAAAGAGCTGGAAGCTGAAGTCGAGAAGGTGGACTTCTCCAAATTTGAGCCAGGCAGCACGGACCTGACCACGCTGCAGGAGCGCTTTGAAACCGTGAAGGCGGCGGGGCAGGAGATTGTGTCACTGCCACTGCTGCGCGAACTGCTGCAGGCAAAGGAAGCCTTTGAAGCGGCGAAGGATGCGCAGGACGCGGAGAAGGTGGGACGCATTCTCACCTATGTGGAAGGCAAGCTGAAGAAGTAGTCCTGCAAGCCCCCCACCGGTGTATGCGCAGGCTTGTCTTTCTGGTGCTTCTTGGTGGAGTTTCAGCGGCCGCGCTGACGCCTGATGAGGCGGAGGCGCGGCTGCGGATGGCAGTGCAGATCGCGCGTGAGCGCAACGATCGTGCGCTGGTGGCGAGGGTGGAGAAGCTGGCACGGGAGCTCAAAGCGGCGCTGCCGGCCGATGCGGAGGCGCGGCTGCGCGAAGCGGAGACCGCCGTGGGCATTGACCCCGGCGGGTGGGCGATGGCGGGGCAGCCGCTGTTTCATCCCACGGCGGAGATGAAGGCGAGGCAGCCTGATCTTCATGCGCGACTGGCGCAGGCGATGAAGAGTGATGACGCGGCGCAGGTGCGGGTGGTGACGCAGGAGATGCTGAAGGTGCTGGGTGATCAAGCGGGTGTGCCGGATGGACGACGAGCAGGCAAGAAAGCAGACCCAATCACACTCGGTGAGGCCGAGGCGACGCGGCTGTTTGTGGAGGCATTGAAGAGCGAGGGAAGGCGGGTGCGTCAGCTCAGCGAGGGGCAGCTTCTTCCAGATCAGATGCTGCGGCTGTATGCGGATATTCTGAGCGGGGTGACGCATGTGCGGCCGTTTGCGGAAAAGCATCAGCCGGAGGCGGTGGTGGAACTGGACCGGCTGACGAGCGGGGTGGCCGGCATCTTGGTCCGCTTGCAGCAGCCTGCGGGCTTTTTTCCGTTTCCAGATCTGCGCGGCAAAAACATCCGCTTTGGAGACATGATCACGCGGCGGATGGAGGCTGGCACTGCGGAGGTCAAAGATGGGTGGGTGATTTCTGCTGATCCGGATGGAGGCACGCAGTTTGACACGGGTGTGTGCGGTACGGCACTGCTGCAGGCGGGTGTGTTGCACCAGAATGCAAAATGGAAGCAAGCCGGACTGCGGGCCGCTGACTGGGCGCTGACGCAGCAGTGCTGCGCGAACTTTAATTACAACGCCTTCTCCGTCTCGTTGCTGACGCAGGCGTATCTGGCCACGGGAGATGTGAAGTATCTGGATGGAGCGTTGAAAAAATTTCGTGTGGGAGTGGCTCCGGGGCAGGCACCGAACGGGCGCTGGATGGATGCGCACAATGCGCGCACGGTTTACCACGTGATCATTCTGCGTGCGCTGGAAGACCTGGCACTCACGCTGCCGCAGGAACGCAGACAAGAACGAGAGGAGGCAGAGGCCGTGCTGAAACCGGCACTCAAAGCTCTGCTGGATGAGTTTGACGCGATGGGTATGACGGTGGAGGCGCTGCCGGAGCTGCAGATTTTGACGGCGCTTTATCCCAATGACGGGCGTTTGAAAATCGCGGTACAGGCGATGGCCGGGAGCGTCATTGCCAAATGTACGGACGGGAAACAGGTGAAACTGGGGGCCGGTGTGACCCAGCTGGCGTGGGTGGCGGGGGTGGAACCGTAGAAAAGTTTCGTTTGCCTTTGGCCCGTTTCCGGCGATAAAACGCCGTAAGTCACCTGTTAAGGGTCAGGCTCAGTCGTTCATCAGGTGATTTTGAAATCCGTTGGTGTTCATATACCGATGATCGGGGCTGGTTCTGACACGAGGCAGAGGACGGCACCCAACAAAGAAAGATATGAATACCAAGATGTACGTGGGCAACCTGCCCTTCGCCGCTCAGGAACAAGACGTCCGTGAGCTGTTTTCCCAATATGGTGGTGTCACCGAAGTCTTCCTCCCGATGGACCGTGAAAGCGGCCGTCCGCGTGGTTTTGCCTTCGTGACCATGGACTCCGCAGAAGCAATGAATGCTGCGATCAATGCGCAAAACGGCCAGGAATTCATGGGCCGCAAGCTTGCCATCAATGAAGCCCGCCCACGTGAAGAGCGTCCGGCAGGCGGCGGTGGCGGCGGTGGCCGTGGCGGCTACGGTGGTGGCGGCGGCGGTGGCCGTGGCGGCTACGGTGGCGGCGGTGGTGGCGGCGGCTACGGTGGTGGCGGCGGCGGCGGTGGCCGTGGCGGCTACGGTGGCGGCGGCGGCAAGCGTGGCGGTGGCGGCGGCTATGACCGTGGCAACCGCGGCGGCGGCGACGAAGGCGGCTGGTAAGACCTGCCTTCTCTGATCAGAATTTCACGCCCGTGACACGGCGAGCGACGTTTCAAACGTCCTCCTGAGTCACGGGCTTTTCTGCGTTCACAAACAACGCGAACACACCAGCGAGAATGAAGGCCCCGGCGCACATCCAGACGCCTTCATGGTAGTCGTTGTTGGAGTCGAAAACATTCAGCACTCGGCGAAACATGAGAGCCATGAGACCGGCGCCGATATTGCCCCACATGTTTCCCCAGCCGAAGAGCTGAGCCTGGTGCCTGCCACTGATGTCCTGCATGGTGGTCCACATGGCAGGAAGGCCGAAGTCGGCAAAGAAGGTGACCAGACCGAAGGCGATGGCCATGCCGAGAGGGGAGTCCGTCCAAAGCGCGAGAGGGTAGCAGGCGGCGGCGGCGAACTTGGTGAGAGACATGGGCAGCATGCGGCCCAAGCGTTTGCCGAAGCGGCGAGTGAGGACGTCCGTGAGAGTGCCCCCGAGTGGCAGGGCCAGAATGCCGATGGAAAGGGCGGCCGTGGTGATCCAGCCGGCATATTTTTCCTCCACGTGCATGACGATTTTCAGATAGTCTGAGAGGTAGAGGACGAGGAAGGCCCAGCCGATGTTGGTGAAAAACTGCACGGCGTTGGCATACCAGAGATTCACACTGCGGCAGGCTGCAGCGAAGGGGAAACGGCGCGGCGGGTTTTTCACCGGCTGGAATTCGCCGCGTCCCTCTGCCAGGAGATCGATCTCGGCCGAGTTGCACTGTGGATGCTGGCGGGGATGATCGCGGAAGACGCGCCAGTACCACCAGGCGACGAAGATGCCGGCACCGCCATAGATCCAGCCTGCATAACGCCAGTTCCCCGCAGCGATGATGACGTAGGCCGTCAAACCTGGGGCCACGGCACCGCCGACTCGCCCACCCCAGGCGATGATGCTGCTGGCGAAGCCACGTGAGCCGATGTGCGCCCAGCGGGTGACCAGGCTGCTGCCGGCCGGATAGTAGCCGGCCTCTGCGAGACCGCACAGCAGGCGGGCAATGAGCAGTGTGGCGAAGCCGGTGGCAAAGCTGGTCATGGCGGTGAACAAAGACCACGTGGCGATGTAAATGGTGATCAGAATACGGCCGTTGAAACGATCGCTAAGCCAGCCGGCGGGCACTTGAAAAAGCGCGTAGGCCCAGAAGAAGACGAGCTTAATCCAGTCGGCATCGGTGACGGAGAGCTTGATCTCGTTTTTGAAGGAGAGGGAGCCAATGATGTCCGCCAGGCAGATGCGGTCCAGGTACATCAGGAAGGACACCATGGTCGCCGTGGCAAGAATCTGGTGGCGGACGATGGTAGGTCGGGAGGAGGAAGACATGGGCACAGACAAGACGCAGAAATTCAGCCAGCCCTAGCAATCAGTTCAAAAACTCCATTGGTGGAACTGGGCTGGAGGAGCATGGAAGGGCGGGCATGACGTCAAAGCAGACGCTCGTCGAACCTCCAAGACGAGTGTTCCAGGCGGATTCCAGCTTGATGAACCGGCTGAAGTCGTGCAAGAGCCGGGTGATCAACGGCCAAATGCGGAGCATTGAATAGGATTGCAGGCCGCGTAGTCTCACAGAACCTTCCCAGCATGACAGCCATCAAAAATCTTACCGCCCTTCTGGTGCTCAGTTTTCTCGCGTCCGGCGTGCTTGGCTGGTTTCTGTTTCAAGCAAACACGGACGTGGCGGCCTTGAGGGCGGAAATGGAGACCGTCAAGGCCGAGCATCTTGAAGAAATGAAGTCCAAGGAGGCGGAGTTTCAGCGCACCCTGGACACCCAGGCGGCACAGCACCAGAAAATGATCACCGCGCTGAATGACGAACACGAGAAGAAGATCGACGACCTCCGCAAGGGGGAGCGCAAGCGCCTGGCGATCGCGGCGAAGGAGTTTGAAAACATTTTTGAGGGCAACAAGACGACCCTGCAATACATCGACCTGCTGGAGGACAAGGTGAAGGCGGGGCAGACGCTGTCGAAGGCCGAGGTGGAAAAGCTGTCGATCATTACCACGGGGCTCGGCTACCTGAAAAAGCAGTATCAGAAGCCGATGCAGGAGTTTCAGGAGCTGGCGAACTACTTTGACGCACAGGCGTCCAAGCACATCGAGAAACCCAAGGGCGGCTTTTTCAAAAGGATGTTCAGCAGCGAATTCCGAGAAGCGGAAAAGCAATACAACCGGCAGGAGGGTGCCAAGGAGGCGTTTGAACAGGCCCAGAGCAAGTTCTCCACCACCTACAAGCAGGCCCAGAAGGTGATGGGATCGGTCAATTTGGATGCTGATGCCCAGTTGCAGAAGCTGAACGCCTACATCGACGAGAAGCAGCAGCAGAACGCCACCGATCTGTCGTCCTTTTTTGACAAGGCGCGGAAAGCGCTGCGCACCCACCAGGATGTGCTCGATTTTGAACCGGATGCCGTTCAACTGCCGGGGCCGAAACCTCAACTTTAAAGAAGCTAAAGGGTCTGGATGGTTCTTCCATTCGAGAAAAGCGGGAAGAACGAGCAGGTCGGATGGAATTCAGGGTGGCCGTGTAGTCGAGAATAGGTGTATTTCTAGCCAAGTGGTCTGAGATCACCCCGCAGTGCGTGGTTTGGCGTATCTCTAGCGTGGAAGGAGGCCTGTGGAGGCGCTTGCCTTCACGTTCCGGGTGAAAACAGGGTGAGAAAGAGAAAAAAGGCCGGTTCCAAGCTTGGTTTGAAAGCTTAATCTTAGAAAAGAGGCTAATTATTTTATAAGATATTTGCAAATTTAGGGGCTGGTTTGGGGTAGTTAAGCGAAAACTTTATCTCAAAAGTAAGAATAGCTTGTTTTCCGCGAGTTTTTTTCTTTATGATGAAAGTTTCCCGCAAAATTCGCATATTATGAAGTTTCTACGCCTCCATCGCCAATCAATCAGCGCCCTGATGATTGTGCTCATGCTGTCCTGGCAAATCGGACAGCCATTGCGTGCAGCGACATTGTTCTGGGATCAGGACAACACCACACTCAACGATGTGTCCACCGGGGGCGGGCTTGGTGGTGTCGGCACATGGAACACCACTTCTGCCCAGTGGTGGAATGGCAGCAGCCTGGGTGCGAACACGCTTTCCACGTTCAGCACGGGTGATTCGGCTGTGTTCACCGGCACTGCTGCTACTGTGATTTTGGGGTCGGGCATCACCGTGGGTGGTTTGCAATTTAACACGACTGGCTTTGTGCTGGGACTGGCCCCCAATACCAACACGCTGACGTTTGCGAACAGCAACATTGTGCTCAACAACATTGCGCTGGCGACGATCAACGGGCCGCTGGGAGGAACAGGGAACATCACTCTGAGTGGCGGCGTGTTTGGTGGTGCAACAGCGGGGACGCTGGCGCTTTCGGGCACAGGAACCGGTCTGACCGGCTACAGCGGCACCACCACGATCAGCAACGGCATGACCATGTCGTTGTCGCAAAACAGTCAGGCTTTGGCCAGCACCTCCGGCATCACCTTGAATGGCGGCGGTATTCTGGTGACCAACGCATCGAATGCGGAAGCGGCCCTGGACCATGTGTCCAATGCGGCAATCACATCGAACAACGGTACTTTCACCATCACGAATGCTGCTGCCGAAACGCTTGCATCGGAGACCATCGGAGCAGTGACGGCCAGCAGTGGGCGCACAACGATTGTTTCCACCAACGCTCTTACGAGCGGAACACAAACCCTGACCTTGGGCGGGCTTACGCAAGCAGGCACGGGCACGGTTTCCATCGGCATGGGTGGATATACCAACGGCGCTGTGTCAGCGCTGAACTCGATTGTCGTCACGGGTGCTGCCACCACAACCAACACCATCATCGGGCCTTGGGCTACCGTGGGTACGACGGGAGTGGCGCAGGCCGACTACGCCACCTACGGCTTCTCAGGCGGAACGACAAATGCTGCCACAGGCGTGAACACTGGTGGTGCAGCCACCGCTGCGGGCATTACCGGCGCGAACGTCACGGCAGTGACCGCGATGCCCACGGCTGCGAGCACCTACAATGCTGCGAGCAACATCAACTTTGCCAACGGCACGACGGGCACCACACTGACGGCGACAACGAACATTAATACGCTGCGTTACACCGGTGCCGCAGCGAGCATAGCGCTCAGCACGTTCAATCTGGGCACCTACGGTGTTTTGCAGGCGGGCACAGGAACCCTGACGATCAGCGGCACAGGGGCATTGACACTGCCAACGACGACTGCTGGAAACGTTTACCTCACCACCGGCACTGCCTTTGGGATCACCGTCAGCGCTCCTGTCAAAGACAACACCGGCGCACTGACCTTGGTTGTCTCAGGCCAGAACACTGTGATCCTTAGCAGCACGGGCAGCAACTACAGCGGCGGTACCATCGTGAACAGCGGCACCTTGAGCATTGGTGCGGTAAGCAACATCGGCACCGGCGGACTCACTTTCAACGGATCGGGGCAGCTGACGTTAACCGCCGCCATCGGAACTCCGTTCTTCAATCGCACCATTGCTCTGAACAACGGCGCGATCGCCACCATTTCGAACTCCACCTTTGCGAACACCTTTGCAGGCGCGATCAGCGGGACGGGTGGTCTGAACATCATACCCTCCACAGGCAATGTTACTCTCAGTGCCGGCAACAGTTTCACAGGTCCCGTGACCCTCAATCCTAGCGGCGCGGCAAACATCATTGTTAGCAATGCGTCGGCGCTGGGAAATACGAACAATCCGGTCATCATGGGCAGCACTGCCACGACGGGCGGTCTGCAGCTGAGCGGGGTGAATATTTCGATCGGCTCTCTGTCGGGTGGCGCTGCCACGGGTGGTGGCGTGAATCTTGGGGGAGCCAATACGTTGACGGTTGGCAACAATGGCGAAAACACCACTTATGCGGGTGTCATTTCGGGTGCCGGCGGCGTGCTCACCAAAGTCGGTGGTGGCACCCTCACGCTCACTGGCACGAGCACCTACACCGGTGGCACCAACATCAATGGCGGTTTGATCAACATCACCGTCCTGGCCAATCTTGGTACTGCGGGGATCACCTTTGGCGGTGGGGGCGTGCAGTTTGCGTCTCCTGGTGTGGATCTTTCTGGCAGGACGCTGACCTTCGCGGCGGGAGGTGCCACGTTCGACACCAACAATAACCAGATCATCTTCGCCAATCCCATCGGTGGCGGCGGCGGGGGCGGACTGACCAAGGTCGGCAACGGCACCCTTGTGCTCACTGCAGCCAACACTTATAGTGGTGCCACCACGGTGCGCAATGGCACCCTCCGTCTCGGCAACGCCCAGGCGCTCGGCAACGGCTCTGCAGGAGTTACGGTGCAGAGTGGTGGCTCGCTCGCCATTGTTGGTGTCACCACTGGTGGCGCAGGCCTGGGTGGTTCACTCACCCTCAATGGCACTGGCGCGCTTGCGGGTCAAAACGGCGCCCTCGTCAGTACCGGAAGCAGCAGCTATGCGGGCAATCTTGTGCTGGGTGCTTCTGCCACGGTCTCGGTGGACGGCGGTACACTCAATCTCAGCAGCACGAGTGCAGTTACCGGCACTAACTTCGATCTGACACTTGCCGGATCGGGCAGCGGCACTCTGGCAGGAGGACTTCAAACGGGTGCCGGCGGGCTTAACAAGACTGGCACTGGCACCTGGACACTCACTGGCACCACAGGCAGCAATACGGGTGCACTTAGCATCACGGGTGGCACCCTTAACATTGCGGGCGGTGCGTTTGGCAGTCTGAGCGGCACCACTTTGGGCGGCGGTACTTTGAATCTCACCGGTGGCAGCCAGAGCATTGGCAATCTCACCGTTTCAGCGAATTCGTTAAACACGGTGACACTCGCCCTCGGCGCCGTGCTCGGCACCGGCAGCACGATTGCTCGCAGCACGGGTGGCACCGTGACTTTCGATATTTCCGCAGCGGGCAGTGCCGTCACGTCCACGGCCACCGGCTCAGGCACCAATAACATCCTTGGCTATGCTTTGGTCAAAGATGGTACTGGCACGGGAATGGCCCAAGTCAGCGGTGGAAACATCATTCGCTTCGACAGCACCACCGCCACAACGCTTGCCGCTGACAGCAACAACGCTGCCACAGACTACACCACGCTGACCAACGCAGGAACCCTCGTCTGGACCAATGGCGGTGCGCTCACCTCCCGTGCGGTTAACTCCCTGACGATTGATGCCACTGGAAACAGCGGCCAGATCACCAACATGGGGCCGGCCAGCAATGTGCTGACCCTCACCAGCGGAGCCCTGCAGTTTATTGGCACTGGCAACGGTTCCCTCATCGGAGGTCAGGCGGGTGCGGCCAATTCCGAACTTATCGTTCACCAGAATGGCAGCGGCATCTTCACCCTTGGAAGCCTTGTCAGCAGTGGCACGGGGAGCCTGCTGAAGGATGGCTCTGGCGTGCTGGTGACCAGCGCGGCGAACACTTATACCGGTGCCACGACGGTGAACGGCGGCACGCTGAGAGCTGGTGCCAGCAACACCTTCAGCGCCAATTCGGCCTACACACTCGCCAACGTCTCCGGCGCATCTCTTGACCTCAATGGCTACAACCAGAGCATCAAATCCCTTTCCGGCGGTGGTGCCACTGGTGGCAACGTCATCCTTGGCAATGGTGCCACCCTCACCGTTGGCGGTGCAAACAGCATCAGCAACATCTCAAATAATGATATTCACACCTCGTTCGGCGGCCTCATCAGTGGAACGGGTAATCTGACCCTCGCCGGCGGTGGTTCGCTCACTCTAACTGGCGGCAGCAACACCTACTCAGGGCAGACCAGCATTAACAATGGAACGCTTGTTGTCAGCAGTGCCGGGCAGCTCGGCACGGGCTCCTCGCCCATTGCGATCAATGGGGTTGCCAGCATCGTGGGTCTGCCAGGTGGGGCACTTGTTGTCCAGGGCGGCAGTTCCGGCATCACCTTCAACCGTGACATCACCGTCGCGGGGCGTGGCAGCAATACCACCAACGGCCTCGCTCTGCTGAACATCGGCAACAACACTTACACCGGCAATATTTCCTTCGGTGGCATCGGTGAAGGCCGCATCGGCTCCACCTTCGGCACCATGACCGTCAACGGCCAGGTGTTCATGGGGGCGGCGAATGAGGGCTTCGACATCCAGGCGGGCCCAGGCAACATCGTGCTGAACGGAGTTGTCGAGGGCGGCGTCATCAACGTCCGCATCAACAAGCGCAACAGCAACGGCTTGCAAAACACCCTCGTTGTGACCAACACCGCCAACACCTACACCGGTGACTGGCGTGCGGATTCAGGCACGATCCGTTTCTCCGACGGGGCTCAGCTGGGCATCAGTACGGGGCTTTCGGTGCTGCGCGGGGGTGCAACGGCGGCCGCTCTTGGCTCTGGCTTTGAAATCCGCACTGATACTCCGACCAGCTTTGCTTCGAAAAACGTCAGCACGGCGGATGGCTCGGTGAACATCCTCGTTGATCGTGCCATTGGTGGCACCGGACTTGGCACCGTCAGCTATTCTGCCGCCGGTCTGCCTACCTATGGCGCCACGGGCAATGTGACCTTTGGCCAGTTCTCCAAGACGGCAAATAACACACCAACGATCACCGGACGTGATGGCTATGGAGCCGTTTTCAACTCGCAAAACGGCAGCTTTGGTGGCGCGGGTGCCAACTCCAACACCTACACCAACAGTTCCAACGGCCTCGTGACCTGGAATGGCTCGATGGCAGTCGGTGACGGCACCAGTCGTTCGCAAACCATCAATGGCAACGCTGACACCCTCTGGAACGGATTTGTCATCAATGCCAGCACCGGGATTCATACTCTGGTGAAGGGCGGGACCGGCACCTTGGTGATGAATGGCTCCAACACGCTGGCCGCCACCACCAGCAACAACCTTGGTGGCGTTCAGGTCCAGGCGGGCACCCTTCTGGTGACCCAGGCAGGTTCGGGCACGGCCACCATTGCGAAGGTGATCGGCACCGGTGCGGGCGCGTCTCTTCAATTGTCAACCGGTGCGCTGGATTATCGTGGTCCGGGAGAAACGGTGAGCCTGCCATTGAATGTGAACGGCACAGGCAACGCGATCATTTTGGCGAACAACACCGCAGGAAGCCTTGTCTTCACCAGCCCGTTTGGAGCGGGCAGCACTGGTACCAAGGTGCTCGGTGGCACGAGCACGACGGCTGAAATGCAAGGGGTAATCAACGGCACGGCGGGCGTCACCAAAATCGGCAGCGGCACCTGGCTTTACGACCCTGCTGCGTCCAGCTTTGCCGCCCAACCCACCGGCTATTCCTGGGCCTCTGGTGGTGGTGCCAACACCAACACGTATACCGTTTCAGGCGGAACCGGCACGATCGCGGTCGGAATGAGCGTCAGCGGCGGCAACACCCCCGGCAACAGCATCGTCACCGCTGTCAGTGGTACGGCCCCCAATCAAACCATCACGCTCAGCAATAACATTGGCACTGCCATGGCTGCGACAACGCTCACCTTTGGCGCCAATGCCTCCTTCACCGGTGCGCTGACCATCGGGGGTGGAACGCTCCAGATCAAGCCCACGGCCACCACGGGCAATGGAAGCAATCTTTTCGCGACGACTAACAACCTGGTGTTTGCGGGTGACACAATCACAGGAAATGGCTATGCGGGGGGGACGTTCCAGATCGCTGCGAATGGCGCGCTGACATACACGGCCAACATTATCCAGACCATGGGAGCGCTGACAGCGACACTCGGGCAGGGCACGATCCAAGTGGATGCAGGGAACAGCACCTTCAGCAACATTGTCAGTTTCAACACCTTTGGAACGCGCGCCGCCGGCGCTACGTTGAATTTTGCACCTGCGGCAACGCTCGCGGGCATTCAGTTTGTCACGGCCCCCACCGGAACGTCGATTCTTAACGGTCAGCTCGGCGGCTTTGCCTACATCACCAACGCTGCCACGGGTTCGATTGACTACGTTGCGGCGCCTTCCAATGGCAATCCGATCGCTGCGCTGGCCGCGGCGACCGCGCTTCCTGCCACAGGTGCGAGTGGAACGGTGAATTATGTCAACAACAGCAACCTGACCCTTACCGGGACGACGGCAGTCAATACCCTGCGCCTCACCGCGGCCGGTCAGACGATCACTCAGGGAAGCAATGCCATCACCGTCACGAACACCAGCGCCACCCAGCAGGGCGGCATCATGTTTGACACCACTGGCGCCAATGGAAATTCGGCCACCATCACGGGCAACAACATCGCGGGCTCGGCTGTTTTCGAACTTATTTTCACCGTGGGCGGCGGAAATGCGAACAACACGCTGACGGTCAACTCCACGATCGGCAACGGCACCGGGGTTTCGTTCACGAAGGCGGGCAATGGGACCATGATCCTCGGCGGGGGGAATACTTTCTCTGGAAATGCGTTTATCAATGAAGGCATCGTACAGCTCGCCGGCACGACAACCGCCACCATTGGGTCGCAGGCGGCAGGCTCCACATTTGCACTCCGTCAAGGTGCCACCTTCGACATCAACAACTCAGGCGCCTCTGCGGCTCCCTACACGGGTGCAACAGCGCTGCGCACCACCTCTATCGGAGCCCTGACCGGTGCGGGCAGCATCACCAACGGTCTTGGCGGGAACACACCTTCCGCAGCCGCCATCTCCATCGGTGTCGCAGCGACCAATGTCGGCGGTGTGTTTTCCGGCATCATTTCCGACGGCACCAGTGGTGCCGGTGGAATGACGGTGATTCGTAACGGTGCCTCGGGCGCGGTCGCGCTTACCGGTCTGAACACCTACACCGGCGCGACAATTCTAAGCGGCGGTGCGACCCTCACAGCCAACGTCCTGGCCAACGGCGGCACGGCCTCCTCCATCGGCCAATCCACCAGCGCTGCCAGCAACCTGGTCTTCAATGGCGGCACGCTGCTCTATCAAGGTTCCAGTGCTACGGTGTTTCAGGCGACGCAGACTCCTTCCGTTTCCATTGACCGCCTGTTCACCCTCGCTGGCAATGGCACGATCGATTCGTCGGGTTCCTACGGGAATAACACGACTGCAGCGGCTGTGCTGAACGGTGCGGCGCTCGTCTTTAGCAATACGGGAGCCATTGTGCAGACGGGCGCGGTTGGTCTGAAGACCTTGACCCTCCAGGGCGGGATTGTGGCTACTTCCAACATCAGCGGTGACAACGAGCTGGCCGCCACCTTGTCTGACACGGTGGGTGGTTACAGCATGGGTATCACCAAAGCGGGTGCCAACCTGTGGATCTTGTCCAACAACAGCAACAGCTACAGCGGCCCGACAACGATCACGGGCGGTGCGCTGCGGGTGACGAACAATGCGGGCTCGCTGTCCACAAGCACCAACCTCCGCCTGGGAGGCGGTGTGCTGGAAACGTCCGGCACCTTCTCCCGCGTCATTGGCACGGGGGCCAATCAGGTCCAATGGACCGACGCCGCGGGAACCGCCGTCAACCAGAATGGTGGCTTTGCCGCCAGCAACGCGCCTCTCGTCGTGACTTTGGGTGGTTCCGCCAGCTTTGGCACGGGCGGCATTGGCAATGGCACCGGCACTTTGATCCTGAACTCCACCAGCGCGCTCTCTGACGTGACGATCAGCGCCAACCTGAATCTGAATGGCGGTGTTCGCACCATCCAGGTCGATGACAACACGACCACCTACACCGACTACGCCACGATCTCCGGCATTATCAGCGGGGCTACGGGAAGCGGGCTGATCAAGACTGGCGCCGGGTCGCTATACCTCACGGGTGCGAACACCTACTCTGGCAACACCACGCTCTCCGCGGGCACGCTCCTTGTCCAGTCCATCGGCGGCGGCTCCCTGGCCTCCAGCGCGTTTGGTGATGGCTCGGGTCAGTTGAACCTTGGCGGCGGCACCCTGCTTTACGCAGGCTCTGGAGAAACGTCCAGCCGTCAGATCAATCTCACCGCCTCCATGACCATCGACTCCAGTGGCAGTGGCGCCCTGATCCTCAACAATGTGGTCAACTCGGTCGCAGGCAGCAAGACCTTCAACCTTCGCGGCGTGAGCAATGACACCAACCGCATCACCAGCGTCCTCATGGACAATGGCGGTGCCCTCCGCGTCACGAAAAATGACGGTGGCACCTGGGAACTGACGGGTGTGAACACCTTTACAGGTGGTGTCCGCGTGGACACCGGCCTCATGGGTTTTGGCAGCGATGCGAACATCGGCGCCGTCGCACCTGCGGGTCTGACAGCGGTTGGCGGCGGGTCATCCACCACGGTTGTGCTTGCCTCCGGCAACACGAGCAACTTGACGGTGGGGATGAACTTCATGGCCAACGGCGCCGCCTACGGTGACACCATTGCCAGCATTGTGAACTCGACCACTTTCACGATCAGCACCGCCCGCACCATTGTGGCAGGCAGCCCGCTGGTCTTTGGCGGGCTCTCCATTTCCAATGCAGGCATCTACTCCACCAATGCCGCTGGGCTGACGTTGACGCAGCCGGTCGTCATCAATACAGGCACCACTGCGTTGTTTACTGGAAACGGTTCCATCACGCTCAACGGTGGCGTCTATGGTGACGACGGCGGTGTCTGGAACATTACCAACACCATCCCCACCACCGGAACGCTGACCATCCCGACCTTCACCAGCATGGAGAGCGGCACCGCCCGTCTGCTGACCTTCCAGGGCAGCGGCAACACCACGCTCAACAACATCACCGCCGCTGCAGCTGCCGGCACGGTAAACCTTGGTCTTTTGAGTTCTGGTTCCCTTACCTTTAACGGCACCAACTCCACCACGAACGCGGGCGGCACCATCACCCAAGGGACTTTGATCGCCAATGCCAATCCTTTCACCGGGACCGGCAGGGTGGACTTCATTGGTGGTGTGATCCAGGCCAATACACCGCTGACGATTGCGACCCTTTCTCTCAACGGCAACGGCACCAACACGCCGAACGCCGCCTTCCCGACTCTCACCGGCTCCAATAGCGTGACGATCTCCACCAAATTGCAGCTGGATCAGGGCAACAACGGCAGCCCGACCCGCCTGTTCTACAACAATCTCAGCGGTTCAGCTTTCCTGACCGTCGCCGCGCTTGATCTGATTGGTGCAGGCAACGGCAGCGGCACGCTCTTCCTGGCTGGATCGGGCAACACGTTTATCAGCGGTGCCGTCGCACACGGCCAGGGCACGGGTACGGCAGGCGGCATCACCATGGGAGGCACTGGAAATTTGGTCCTTGGCGGTGATACTGCCTTTGGCACCACAGGTGCGGGTCTCACGCTCAACAGCGGTACAACGACCCTCATCGGAACGTTGGGTCGTCTCAGCACCAGCACCTCGCAAACGACCACCGTCACCCACGGAGCCACTCTCACGCTCGACAACAATACCAATATTGTTGCGGCGGTTTCCCCCACGGCACTCGCCGGTATTACGGCCGGAAATCCCAACACTCCCGACCGCCTCAACAACCGCCCAGTCGTGCTCAATGGCGCCACTTTGAATTTCATCGGCAACAGCGCTGGTTCGACCGAAGGCACGGCAGGCAACACTCTCACCGCCAACGCCGGCCAGAGCGTGGTCAACATCACCAACAACGGCGGCACCACGCAGATGAACTTCACCACCCTGACGACCAACACGGGTGGCTTCATCAACTGGACTTCCAACGCTGCCTTGGGCACGGCGACCAACAAGGTCATCTTCTCGACTCCGCCCACGCTCACCACTGGAACCATTGGCATCCTGGCGCGCAACACGATCAATGGCACCGACTTCGCCACCTACAACAACACCGGGCTGGCGACGAGCGCCAACGGCCTGCAGGCGTTTGCAGGTTACAATCAGCTGACCGTAAGCTCCACCACCGTGACTGGGACCAACACGACGGTGACTGTGCCCAGCACGAAGGGGCTCACGGCAGGCATGGCGGTCTACGGCGCCACGGTGTCAGCAGGCGCCACCATCGGTACGATTACAGGCCCGACGACCTACACGATCACCGGCACCATCACAGGTGGCGCCACCCAGCCGCTTGTCTATGGCACCACGCCTTACACGAACATCAACGCCTCCGGTGCGGCGGACACACTCAAAATCGGCAGCGGCTTCGTCACGACGGACGACCTCATTGTCTCCCGCACGGTGAATGCGATCAACATCAACGATGCCACCGGCGTGAACGTGGGCGTCACCAGCACTAACAACGCCACCCTCACCCTTACCAGCGGGGGTGTCATTGCCAACGGGGCGGCAACCCATACGCTCAGCGTGCCACGCATCGCGCTGGGTGCGGAAGGGGCGTTCCACATCGGCACAGGCACCACTCTGAATGTGACGGGAGCGGTGACCGGCACCGCTGGTCTGAACAAAAATCTTGGCGGCACCCTGACTTTCAGCACGCAGAACTTCTACAGCGGGCAGACGACGGTGAACGATGGCACCTTGAACCTCAGCTTTGGAACGAACACTCTGTTTGCCAATGGCGGGGCGCTTTCTGTCAACAACACGGGGGTGGTGAACCTGAACAACAACATCCAGTATGTCGGCACCCTGAGCGGTGGCACCAACCCTGGATCTGGCGGTACGATCAACCTCGGCTCCGGCTTGCTCGTCACTAACATGGGCGGCAACGGCACCTTTGCCGGCGGCATCACCGGCACCGGCAGTTTTGCCCGTGTCGGCGGCAGCACGCTGACCTTGGAGAGCGCGCTGAGCTACTCTGGATCCACGACGATCATGGGCGGTGCTTTCACCCTGCGTGACAACGCCACCCTGCTCAACACTTCGGCCATCGTCGTGAACTATGCGAACATGTTCATCGACAACACGGTCAACCTGCAGGTCAACATCAATGATCGCATCAACGATTCCGCTCCCATCACCCTGCGAGGCGGCGGTCTTTCCTGGCTGGGACGCGCCAGCACGTTCTCCTCGGAAACTGTCGGTGCGGTGACAGCGGCCGAAGGTGCCAACACCATCACCGTTGGTGCCAACGGCAACGCCACAGGCTCGTATGCCACGGGCGACCTTACCCTTACCAGCTTCAGCAGGACTGCAGGTGCTACCGTCAACTTCGTGCAAAGCGGGGGCACGCTTGGCAGCGACGGCGCCAATCCTCGCCTCTTGGCCGGCACAGGTCTGGCTAACAATGCCGCCAACAACGCCCTCGGTGCGTGGGCCATCGCAAACACGAGCGATTACGCGGGCTACAACGTCTCCCAAGGTGTGGGACAGATTGGCACCGCAGGCTACGGCATCTACGAGACCACCTTCGCCAGTGGCAACATCACCAGCATCCTCGCTGCCAGTGCGAGCCTGACCTCAACCTCCCTCAGCGCAGCCACCACCACGACTTCCATGCTGCGCCTCGCCGGCAACGGCCACAATGACATCACCTTCACTTCCGGAACCAACATCCTGAATCTTGAAGAAGGCGGCCTGCTCCGTGCCAACGTCAACTTTGCCTCCACCATCGGTCTGCCTTCGGCGCGCGGTGTGCTGACAGCAGGTGGCACAGAAGTTACCGGCCCGCAGGCAGGAGGAATCCGTGAACTGATCGTCTATAACACGTCGACCACCAACTTCTCATCCGCCGCCACCTTCACCTCCGTCATTGGTTCGCCGATTGTCACCGGTGCTTCCACCGTTGGTCTGGTGCCAGGCATGACCATCACCAATGCCAGCTTCCCTGCGGGCACCAAAATTCTGTCGGTGGACAGCGCCAACCAGCTCACGCTCACCAACAACGCAACGGCGGCCTCCGCCACCAACACGCTTGTCACCGGCAGCCTCGACGGCGGCGCCACCACCTCGGCATCCAACGTCATCACGATGGCATCCACCGTCGGCGTTACTCCTGGCATGACCATCACCAACGCCGGTCTGCCGGCAGGCACGTTTGTGGTGTCCGTCGACAGCGCCACCCAGCTTACCGTCAGCCAGAATGCCACCGCCACGGCGAGCACTCAGACCTTTGTGCTCGGCTACGCCAACACGATCATCAACTCGGTCATCGCCGACAATGGCTTCGGCAACTCCGTCCAGCTGGTCAAATCCGGTGGGGGCATCCTGAACATCTCGGCCGCCAACACCTACTCTGGCGGCACCATCGTCAATCAGGGCACCTTGAACCTCGTCAGCCCTGGCACTCTTAGCGCTCTCGCGTCAACTCCGGGTGTCGCCACCAATGTCGTCATCCCAGGCAACCTCACCATCAATGGTGGTGTCCAGGGTACCGCTGCAACGGTCAACATGCTGAGCAATGTCGGCCAGATCGCAGCCACCAGCAACCTCACCATCAACGGTCGCGGCATACTGAACCTTGCCGGTGCTGCGGGATTGAACAACACCCTCAACAGCATCACCTTCAATAACAGTGGCGGTGACACCGGTGCGCCGACCGTGGCCAACGTGGCCGGAAGCACGCTGATCCTGAGCAGCAGCAGTCCGATCAGCGCCACCTCCGGCAACGCTGCCTTTGTGCCTGTCATCAGCGGCGGTTTCCTGGCCCTCTCCAACAGCACCAACACCATCAGCGTCGGTGCCATTCAGGCGGCCGGCCAGACCTACACGAACATCAATCCAGCCCTGAACATCACTTCGGTCATCAATGGTTCGAGCACGGCCGGTACGGTTTCGGTGCTCACCAGCAGCACGGGCTCCACGGCAGTGACGGTGGCCAGTGTGCCGGCCTCGCTGGTGGTCGGGTCCACATTGCTCGGACAGACGGTTGTTGCCATTTCTGGCACCAGCATCACCCTCGGCGGCAACGCCAGCCAGACCATCGCTTCCTCCACGACGATCTCCTATCTCGGTTCGACCACCGCCGGCATCAACAAGACTGGCAACGGCATCCTGCAGCTTAGCGGCGCCAACACCTACACTGGCAACACCAGCATCGGTGGCGCGTCCGGCGGCCTCCTGCTCAGCAACAGCACGAACATCACCACGCTTGTGGCCGCGGGCCTCGGCGCGAATACCGCTGCCTTTGTCAGCGGTCCGGTGGGCACCGGAACCCTCACCGTCGGCAGCGGCACCACGCTCTACACTGACGGCGCCCGCACCCTCGTCAACACAACCGTCTTTTCTGGTCAGCCAACGTTTGACTCCAACGTGAATACGGCCACCTCGATCTTGCTGAACGGCACCACCACCTTCAATGGCCCCACCGACCTCGTCGCCACGGTCGTCAATCCGGCTGTCACGGTCACGGTCGCAGGTCCAGTGACCAACATCGGCTCCCTGACGTCCATCACCAAGAATGGCCTCGGCGCCTTCAACCTCAACCTCACCGGTTACGGCTCCAACCTGCCGATCACCATCAATGACGGTGGCGCGCTGAGCCTCATCACAGATGGCGACGGTACCGTGGCCTCCAATGCCGTGAACTTTGGAGCCATTACTTTTGACAGCACATTGCCTGTGGTGACCATTGGCCGCGCCGGCCAGACCGTTCTCTTCAATCAGGCGGCGAACAAGGTCATTACGCCCGCCAGTTTCCTGGCACTCGGCGGCAACAGCATTGTCGGCAATGGCATCACCTTGACCACTACTGCCGCCACTGGCGGTTATGGCCTCTCTCTGGCTGCTACGGATGCGGTTGTGCTCGGCAGTTTCAGCGACGGCTCCACGGTTGGCGGTCCTACCTTTAACATCGGCACACTGGCCACCAACTCGAATGTGGTCCAAGGATTGACGGTCAATGGCGTGATCTCGGGTGGCGCGACCGGTGCGACTTCGGTCGTGCTTACCAAATCCGGCTTGGGCACGCTGGAGCTGACGAACAGTGGCAACACCTTCGGCGGCACCAATGCCATCATCGACGTCACGGACGGCATCCTGTCCGGCACGAGCAATGGTGCCTTTGGCAATGCGACCAACGTGATCCGCCTCAGTGCGAACTCGGCCACCAAGGGCCTGCGCCTGACTGGCGGCACGACCTACACGCTCACGGGGCGCACCATTAATTTCAATGCTGCTTCCAATGGCATTGATGTGACGGCGGGCACCACGGCGATACTCGACACAGCCTTCGGCTTGTCGGCAGTGAACAACGCCCTGCAGAAAAACGACAATGGTGTGCTCGATATCAATGTCAGCAACTCCACTTGGACGGGCGTGCTTACCATTGCGGCTGGTGCCGTGAAGGTGTCCAACAGCGGCGCGCTCGGCACAACGGCTGGCAACACGGTGGTTTCCAACGTCGCGGGTGCGGCGCTGCAATTGAACGGCGTTTCCATTGCTGAGCCACTGAGCCTCAACAACACGGGTATCAACTCTGCGGGTGCTTTGCAGGCGCTCGCCGGCACCACCAACACGACAAGTGGACTCATCACCCTTGGCACTGCGGCGACGATTGGCGCGGATGCGGGTGCCACTCTGAACATCACCGGCGGCCTCGCGGGTGCCCTTGGACTGACCTTGAATGACGCAGGCGCGATCAACATCAACACCGTTGCATTGCCTGCGCTCGCCTCGATCACAGTCATCAATCCTGGCACCACCACCTCGTTGCCCGGCACGGCCGCTGCTGTGACGCTGGGGGTGGCCAGCCCGGCCTACATCACGGCGCTGACGATCAACAACGGCAAGTTTGTGATCTCCGGTTCCGGCACAGTGGGAAGCGCGGCGGTGGCCACGACGGTGACTGCAGGTGGTGTGTTCACCATTGACGACACCGGCACGGCGGTCGCAAATCGTTTGAACAACGGCGGTGCGGCATCCGCACGCACGCTGAACCTGTCCAACGGCACGTTCAATTACATCGCCAACGGCACCGGTGCTTCGAGTGAGTCGATGGGAGCGCTCACCGCCTCGCACGGTTATGACATCATCAACGTCACCAACGGCGGTGCCGCGACCAGCACCCTCACGTTTGCCAGCCTTGCTTCAAACGTGGTCAGCGGCGGCGGCGTTCTGAACTTCGCGAGCGCCACCACGTTTGGCAGCAGTGCCAACAAGGTGGTGTTCACCGCCGCTCCGACATTGACGGCCGGCATCATCCAGCGTGCCGTGATCAATGGTGACACCGCGGGTGCGGAGTTTGCCACCTATTCCGGCGGCAGCATCAACCCCTTCAGCGCCTACTCCACCGCCGCGAATATCAATCTCACGGCAGCTACGGACACCTACAAGCTTCTGGCCGACCAAAACCTCTATGGCAACGCCAGGACGGTCAACGCCCTGACTTTTGACAACTCGAATACGGACCTCACCACCATTGTCACAGGCGGCACCACGCTGACGCTGACGGCGGCAAACATCCTGGTCCGAGGCAGCAACGCCACCATTGGAGCCGGTGTCATCACCGCATTTGCTGGTGTTGAAGGTGGTCTTCTGGTCAACAGTGGTGCGTCCCTGGCCGTCAACGGTGTGATCACCAACGCCCAAAACGTGACCAAGGCCCTGGGCGGCAGCCTGACCTTCAACACGGCACAATACTTCAATACGGGGACCAACTACTTTACTGTGCTCGGCGGCACCGTCACCCTCAATGGCGGCACCAACACCCTCTACCAAGGCTTGCAGGGTGGTACTGCGGGCCAGCATCTTTCCGTCGGAGTTGGCGGTACACTGGATTTGAACGGCACGGCTCAGATGGTGGGCGATCTGCGTTCGCCTAACGGCAATAGCGTGGCGGGTGGTGGTGGAACGATCACCTCCACGGCGGCATCCACTTTTGTGGCGGTCAACTCGGCCTCGACCTGGGGTGGTCAAATCACCGGGAATATCTTCTTCAACAAAAGCGGATCCGCCGCTTTGACTGTGTCCAATGACAACACCTACACTGGCGCAAATGCAGGCACACTGGTTAATGGCGGTACCATAACCCTCCAGGACCAGGGCAAGCTGTCCGGAGGCGGAGCCATTGAAATTGACTACGCCGCCCTGAACTTCACGAACAACGGCACGGTGGCGATCAACAACCGCCTGGGAGGTTCGAATCTCACATTGCGTGGGGGCAGCATCACCATGACGGGTCGCGACAACACCAGCGTCGTCACAGAAACGGTCGGGACGGTGGCCCTCTCACAGGGGGGATCGAACATCACCGTGACCAACGGTGCCGGCACCGTGCGTTCCACGACCTTCAACCTGGGCACCCTGACCCAAACCAACAACGCAACGCTGAACGTGCAGGGCGCTGGCGGCCAGATGGGCAGCGCCTCACGTCTGACCATTGCCAATGGCTCCAGCCTGCTGACGAATGGCATCATCCCCTGGGCGGTGGTGGGAGGTACGGAACTGGCCAGTTATGTGGATCCGAGCGGCACCACGCCGAATTACACCGCTGGCGGCGTCGCAAATCTCAATGCCGTGGGCTACCGGGGCTATGATTTCGCACCGGCCACAAGCTTCGCAAACTACACCCCGTCTGCGGCTTCCAACTTCAAGTTCACCGCATTCACTGGTTCTGTCACGGTCCCAGTGGCGAGCGGCGTCTTCCAAGCGAACGCTTTGAACGTGGTGGGCGCAACCGCGACTGGCACGCTGAATTTCGCCAATGCCACCGACACGATCAACTTGACCGCAGGCACCCTGCTTCACAGCGGCGCCTTTGTGCTCAACATCGGTGCGACAGTGGACAATGGCCGCCTTACCGCAGGCGGCACTGCGGACGGCAACCCCGACACCCTTTACATTTTCAACAACGCCACCCAGTCGGTGACGCTCAATGCCCGGATCGTGGACAATGGTACGGATCGCGTGAAGCTGGTGTTCACTCCGGTGCAGACGGCGGCTTCCTTGCTGACGATCACCAACGGCGCCAACAGCTACAGCGGCGGCACGGTGCTCAACGGTGGCGCGGTTTCCGGTCAGATCGACCTCAGTGTGACGGGTGCCGACGGCGGGGCCGTCTCGGCGATTCCGCTGGCTAACACGGTGGCCGACTCACTGATCATCAACGGTGGCACCGTGCGTTCGACGATTGCCAACCAGATCAACTTCGGCGTCACGCCGATCCTCAACGGCGGGTCCACACTGAACCTGAACGCCCTTGCTCAAACCCTCGCTGGCTTGAACTTCAACAACAATGGTGGAGCAGCTCCAACCGTGGCTCTCGGGGCTGCTGGTGGCATTCTGAAGCTGACTGGAAATGTCACGGCGACCTCTTCCAACGCTGGCGCGGTTTCGCTTATCTCCGGCACTGCAGCGCTGGGCCTGGACCTGAATGGTGCCAACCGTACTTTCAACATTGCGCCCGTGACCATCAACGGTTCCACCACGGTGGCCTCACTGACACCGACTTTGAATGTCACTGCAATCATCGGGAACTCGGGTGCCTCCGGTGGCATCATCAAGACGGGCGATGGCCTCCTGCAGCTTGGGGCAGCCAACACCTTCACGGGTGGCGTGGACCTCCAGGCGGGCGGTTTGGTCCTCAATGTGAGCAGCACCGGGAGCGCGGTGGGATCCACCGTCACCAGCGGCCCGCTGGGCACAGGCACTCTGAACATTGGCAACAACACCCGCCTCCTTGCTTCCACCGCTGCGACGGTGGCCAATGCAGTGACGGTGGGCGGAAATTTCACCTTCGACGGCATCCTTGGCGTTACCCTCAACGGTGCCACCACACTCAATGCCACCCCCGTCATCACAGTGACGGCACCGCAAATGATCGGCACCATCGGCGGCCTCATCAGCGGCAGCTTTGGCCTTACCAAGGAAGGCCTTGGCACTCTGACCCTCTCCAATGCGGCAGTGGCCAACACTTACACTGGGAAGACTACCGTGAACAATGGGGTCCTTTCCATTTCCGGCAGCAACAGCCTCGGTGCCGATCCCGCCAGCTTTGTGGCTGACCAGCTGACCATCCAGAACGGCGCCATTCTCGCTGCGACGAACAGCCCGGTGCTTGCCGCCAATCGCGGAGTGACCATCGGCACAGGCGGAGGCGCTTTCAGCCCCGCCACACTGCTCCAGCTCAATGGAAAGCTGACGGCGGCCAGCCAGACCATTTCCATGGTCGGAGCGGGCATCCTGCGTCTCAACGCCGACAATACGACCACGATCACCGGCACCTCCAGTTTCAACGTGGCAGCAGGCACGCTTTCCAGCGTGGGTGCTTCGCCGCTGAGCGCGGCTCCTGTGAACCTCGACGGTGGCAGCCTTCAGATTCTTTGGGATGGCACGGCAGTCTCCACGGGTGTCAAACCTGAGACCCTCACGATCAGCAACGCCGTCACCATGAACACCACGGCTGCCACCATTGCCGTGGACCGTGCCGCGCTGACCTTTGCGCCACTCAACCTGGCAGCGCTGAACAAGACCATCGAGCTGAACAATTTCAGCATCGCGAGTCCGAACCCCGCGGTCACTTTGACTGTGACGAACAATGCCAATGGCTACGGGCTGCTGATTTCAAACAATCAGGCTCTGGCCACCAGCGGCGGATTCCCGACCTTCAGTGTCGGTACCGCCACCAACTCCAACGTGGTGCAGGGTCTGACCCTCAGCGGCATCATCAGCGGCGGACAGACGGGTGCGGGCAACGTCGTCCTTACCAAGTCTGGAGCAGGCACGATGGAACTGACCAACGCGGGCAACACCTTCGGTGGCACCAGCGCGATCATTGACGTCACGGACGGCATCTTGTCCGGCACGAGCAATGGAGCCTTTGGCAACTCCACCAACGTCATCCGCCTCAGTGCGAACTCGGGCACCAAGGGCCTGCGGCTGACTGGCGGCACGACCTACACGCTCACAGGTCGCACCATCAACCTCAATGCAGCCACCGTGGGCATTGATGTTGCTGCCAACACCACAGGGGTCATTGACACGCCGTTCACCTTCAGCGCCGCCACGAACGCCCTGCAGAAAAACGACATCGGCACGCTGTTCATCACGGCAAACAACAGCACCCGCACCGGCGCTACCAACATCTTTGCGGGCGTTGTCCAGATCGACAATGCCAATGCGCTCGGCTCGGGACAGATCGTTCTCGGCACAGGTGCAGCAGTGGGTGGAGGCGCTGCTCTCTATCTGACCAATAACATCACCCTGACGAACAACATTAACATGGCCAGCACGGGTTCCGGTGCACCCAGCGGCATCAACAACACGGGCGGTGTGTTCTCTTTGAGCGGTGTCAACACGATCAGTGGTACCATCACCAACACGGCCTCTGTGGGCCTCACATTCGGTGCTGCCACCGGGGCGACGCTGAACATCAGTGGCCTCTCGTTGAGCAACAGCCCCACCTTCAATGCGGTGGGCACGGGCGTCATCAATGTCAATGGCAGCATCGGCACGGCTGGTGTGACCATCTCCAAGATTGGCACTGGCACGCTGAACTTCACGACCGCGCAGACGACGGCTTTGGCGATCACGGTGACACAAGGCACTTTCAACGTCTCAGGTGCCGGTCAGTTTACCGGCGGGACTGGCGCCATCATCGTCCAGAACAATGGGCTGCTCAGCGTAAACGACACCACAAGCGGACCGCTTGCCCGTTTAAGTGGTGGCACTGCCCGCGCCTTGACTCTGAATGCCGGCAACTTCGCTTACACTGCCAACGGCACTTCCGCTTCCGCCGAAACATTCGCAGCGCTCGCTGCCGGCCCGGGCGGGAGCAAGCTCACGCTGAACAATGCAGGAACGGCCAATGCCACCCTGACGTTCGCTTCGCTCACCGTTCCAGCCACAGGCGGTAATTTGCTCTTTGAGAGTGCGCAGACCTTCAATGCCACCACGAACCGCATCATCTTCACCACCACGCCAGTGGCGGCGACGATGCCTGCTACTTTTGTCAGTTCCACTCCGGTCAATAGCGGCACAGTAGCAGGTGACGGCATCATCTTGCGCGCCATTGTGAGGGACGCCACGGGCACGAACTTCGCGACCTACACCGGCTCCGGTGCCGCCGGCAACGTCAAGGCTTACTCGACCTACACCACCATTGATGGCACCGGTACTGGCACCGATCTGGGATACACCAATGTCAATGGCGGCACTGCCTACGGCATGAATGCTCAGGACGCAGCCACTGTGACGGGCGGACGCAATGTCATCAACATCACAGGTGATACTGGGGCGCTTAGCAACCCGGGCCTGAACCTGCGCACGACCAACGCTCTGAAAATCTCAGGAACAGGAACCGACGTCACCTTCGCCACCTCCGGTGGCACGCAGCTTGCCATCAACACGGGCATGATCCTCGCCGCCGGCGCCGGGCAGACAATCGGTAACGCGACTCTGGCAGGCAGCGGTTCCGCCCCGGCCATTTTCTTTGGCACTGCCCCGCAGCCTGCCGCCACCAGTGCCGCCGCCATTGTCTTCACCAGCGTCGCAGGCGCGATCTCCGTGGACACGGGTGCCGACCTCTCGGTCAATGCCGCGTTCTATAACACTCAGGATGTTACCAAGAGCCTGGCAGGCAGCCTTACCTTCAACACCAAGCAGTTCTTCAACGCAGGCAACAACTTCTTTACGGTGGCTGGTGGCACGACCACCCTCAATGGTGGCGAGAACACCCTCTGGCAGGGTGCGCAGGGTGGCACTGCAGGGCAGAACCTTTCCGTCGGTCCGGGGGCAACACTCAATCTTGGCGCGAATGCACAGATGGTCGGTGAAATCAGCTCGCCGAACCGTCTGGCCTTCGCAGGTTCCGGGGTCATCACCGGGACAAGCACCCTCATCTCCGCCCACTCCTCTGGGACCACCGGTGCGTGGGGCGGCAGCATCCAGGGCGCGGGCCTCTATTTCAACAAATCGGGCCTTAACAACACGGTGTTTTACTCTGACAACACCTACACGGGTGGCACGCTCATCAATGGCGGCACGCTGACCCTTCAGGACGAAGGCCGCCTCTCTGGCACCACGAGCATCGACCTCAATGGCGCCGTCCTCACGCTTAACGATGCCGGCACCATGTCGAACACCGACCGGATCAACAACGCCGCGAACTTCACGTTCCGCAACGGTACTCTCACCATCACGGGGCGTGACCAGACCAACACCTTGGAAACCCTCGGCGATGTGCTGTTTGCTGAAGGGGGCAACAACATCGCCTTCCCGTCCACTCAAGCCCTGGGCACGGTTCGCTCCACGGTCATCGCTCTCGGCAACGTTACGCAGACCAACGGCGCCATGCTCCTCTTGAACAACATGACTGGCCAGATGGGCAGCAACCAGCGCCTGACTGCCACCAATGGCACCAGCCTGCTGGTGAACGGCATCGTCCCGTGGATGAACAGCGGCGGCGCTGAGCTGGTGAGCTATGTGGCTGCGTCAGCCGGAAGCACCACCGGTGGCTTTGCTCCGCTCGGCACTGCCGGCTATCAAGGCTACGACGGTGTCGCTCTCCCTGCGGCCAGCAATGCTGCCGGAAACTATAAAGTTGGCACAGCAGCTTCCATCGCCCTTCCGTCGGGCGGGCTGAACATCAACGCCATGGTCCTGAATAACGCCGCGGTGGCACAGACGTTTACGTTCAGCAGTTCTACTGACGTCTTCAATCTGACGGCGGGTCTCATCGTCAAATCGGCAACGTCCAGCACGAACTTTGGTGCGACGGTGGACAGCGGTCGCCTCACGGCGGGCGGTGTGCCGAGCGCCACCCCGGCTGACCTGAGCATTGTCAACACCGGCGCGAACGCCTTCATCATCAATTCGCGTATTGTTGACAATGGCAGCGACGTGGTGCGCCTGGTTTACACCGGCTACAATGCCAGCACCCTCCAGATCACCAACGGTGCCAACACCTACTCCGGTGGCACCATCGTCAACGCGCCCAATGGAGCGAACAATGGCATCTTCGACCTCAACGTGACCGGTGCCAATGGCACAACGGGCAACTCTGCAATCCCGCTGGCCACCAACGTGGCCGACTCGCTCATCCTCAATGGCGGCAATGTTCGTCTCCTGCAGGCCAACCAGATCAACTTCGGCATCACCCCGGTGATCCGCGGCAACCTGGCCACGCTGAACCTGAACAACTTCAATCAGACCCTCGCCGGCCTGACTTTTGACAACGACGGCGGCACAGCGCCAACGCTGACCACCGGCACCGGCATCCTGACACTCAACGGTGATATCACCGCAAGTTCGAGCAACGCGGGCACGGTCTCCACCATCTCTGGTACAGGCACTGGCGGTTTCGCCGTGGATCTGGGTGGCACAAATCGCACCCTGACGGTGAACCCCGTGACGGTGAACGGCAACACCACCGTGGCCAACGTAACGCCAACCTTGGCGATCAGCGCGCCGATCAGCAGCTCTTCCAACGTCGGCACCACTGGCCTCGTCAAGATGGGCAATGGCCTCCTTCAGCTTTCCGGCGCGAGCCTCTTCGGCGGCGGCGTGAATGTGCAGGCAGGCGGCCTCGCCGTCGGTGGCAGCACCAATGTGACCACGCGTGACGGTACTACGGGTGTCGTCGCCGCTTTTGCCAACGGCCCTGTCGGTATTGGCGCTCTCACCACCGGTGCGGCGGGCACCTACCTGACTTCCACGGCTGCGAATACCTTGAGCAACGCCTTGGTGCTCGGCGGCACGCAGATCACGCTCAAGGGCACCAACAACCTGACCATCCAGGGTAATAACACCACGACCACGTTGCTGGGCAATACCACGGTGACTGTGGATGCGCCCCAGGCGGTGCTGACCCTGAACATGCTTCTGGATGACGGCGGCAATGGCTACGGCATTACCAAGGAAGGTCTCGGCACGCTGCTTCTGGGCAGTAACAACACCTTCACGGGTGGTGTCACGGTCAACGCGGGCACGCTCACCCTCGCCGGCCTCAATGACAACAGCACGGCCCCTGTCTTCTCCGGCACCACGGCCACCATCGGCAACGGGGGTCTCCTTTCCCTTCAGAACAACGGCACGGCCAACAACGGTGTCATTTCTTACGCCAACAACATTGTGGTCAACGGTGCGCTTGCTGCGGCCAGCCTCAACGTCGGCAACAACGGTGCCAACACGGGCAACACCATCGCCATCAACGACCTGCAGCTCAATGGCGGCCAGATCCTTAACGTCTCGAGTGCCAACGGCTACACTCTGCGCCTGGTGAACATCAGTGGCGACACGGCCGGTGGTGCCGCGCCCCTGATCAACGTCGCCTCGGGTTCCACGGTGGTCGTCTTCGGCTGGTCCGGAGACAAGCCTGTCAATGTCGGCCAGGGCAACCTGCTCTTTACCGACCAGGTTCAGATCGGCACCACCACCACACTCAGTTCTGGCGCACCGATTGTCCTCAATGGCGCTTACCCCATTCAGATCAACAGCGCCGTGCTCACTGGTGCGAACATGACGAGCTACGGTTACAGCAGCGGCGGCCTTAACGCCGGCTTCGCCCAGCTTGCTGCGGCACCGACCGCCACAGTCTCCCAGGCATTCTCTGGGGCGGGCTTCTCGGGTTCGAACCTGTTCATCAACCAGCTCGCCGACGGTACCTTCGCCTATCGTCCGGTCTCCACCGCTGGCAGCTTCACCAATGGTGCTGCCGCCTATTCCGGCTTCTTGAACATTGCGACAGGTGGCAATTACACCTTCCGCTCTGGTTCCGACGACGGTCTCGCCCTTTACATCGATGGCGTGGCTGTCGCCAGCGACGGCACCTTCGGCCACGGCCTCAGCGACCTTGCCAACGTCACCGTGAACCTCACCAGCGGCTATCACTCCATTGTCTACAAGGTCACTAATGCTGGCAGCGGAGGCGGCTTCCGCCTGCTCTACTCCGGTGCCGACACCGGAAATAGCTTCCAGTCCATCGCTTCTGGAAACCTCTTCAGCACCCTCGCAGCTCCCACGGCAGCGAACGGCTACAATGGTGCAGCCATCATCAATAATGCCTATTATCTGGCCAGCGGCACCACAGCCACGCTCGACTCCTTCGGCACACAGTTCGGCGCGGTGGTCGCTCCCCAGGCTTCCAACCAAATCGACACAACGGGCACCCAAGGCGCAGGCGCTTTCGCCATGGTGCTGGGCAACAACTCCATCCTGAACATCACCAATGGTGCCTCTGGCAGCTTCGGCACCGGCTGGTTCGGCGCGGACGGGCTGATCTCCATTGGCACGGGTGCCATTATCGCCACCACGAGTGTTGGCACCACTGCCAGTGCCGGCACGTTGAACCTTATCGGCACCGTCACCCAAAGTGGTACGGGTCTGGTCACCGGCACAGGGGTCAGTGGCGCGCTTATCAAGGCCGGCCAGGGCACCCTCATCCTCGGTGGAAACAACGCCACTGCCGGCACCTTCACCGGCGACCTCGCCATCCAGGACGGCACAGTGATGCTCAATAACGTCGGGGCACTGCCGTCCGGCCTCGTCACGGTGTCTGGAAATACCCTCGCCGCCCAAGCTGCCGCCACCACTGCCGCTGGTTCCGCCGTGATCACAGGCATCAGTTCCACCGCGAGCATGCAGCAGGGCATGGCGGTGACTGGCACCGGCATCCCGAACGGCGCCTACATTGTCAGCGTGGACAGTGCCACGCAGATCACCATTTCGCAGGGTGCTACGGCATCGGGAACCATCGCCAACCTGGTGGGAGCCACCAACGGCATGCTGGACGTGAATGGTTTGAGCATCACTAAAGCGCTTACCATCAACGGTACTGGTACCGCTGTGCTCGCTGGCAACTTCAAGGGTGCCATCTGGAACAGCAGCGCCACCGCGGCAACGCTTTCTGGTGTTATCACCCTTGGCAGTGCCTCCTCCATCGGTGGCTACGGAGATTTGATCTTTAGCAACAACATCACAGGAGCCTTTGGTCTGACCAAGACCGGCACCGATACCCTGACCCTTTCGGGCTCCGGCAACAGCTTCACCACCCTTGCTGTCAATCTGGGCACCTTGAAACTGGGGGATGCCGGCGCCTTGAGCGACACGACGAACGCCACCACCATTTCCAGCGGCGCGGTGCTTGATCTCAACGGCTTGACCATCGGTGCTGAGCCGATCACCCTCGCGGGTGCTGGCTTCGGCGGCAGCGGCACCATTTCGGGCGTCGGCACAGTCAGTTCTCTGGCTGCGTTGATCAACTCATCCGCGACTGCGGCCAGCCTTGCCGGTCCGGTGACGATGTCAGCTGCCACCAGCATTGGCGGCAGCCGCGTCAATGCTCTGAGTGGTGTGACTTCCGGCGACATCACGCTTAGTGGCGTGGTCAGCGGAGCTTTCACCCTCACCAAGGTGGGCACCAACAACCTCACTTTGACCGCTGCCAATACCTACGGCACAGCAACGACGGGAACTACCATAATCAACCAGGGCAGCATCACGCTTAGCGGCGCTGGAACCCTTGGTATTTTCGGCACCACTGCCACCACCCTCAACAACGCCACCTACACCGGCATCGTCCCGGATGTGAAGCTGTCACTCGACAACACGGGCACTGCCAGCAGCGTCCGCCTCGGCACGCGTGCGGTCACCTTGAACGGTGGTCTGCTTGAGATGCTTGGCAACAGCACCACGGCGGTGAATGAAGCGCTGGCAACGGACGCGCAGATTGCGATCAACTTCGGCTACAACCTCATCTCGCTGGATAATAACGGCGCGAACCTCCGCATCACAACCGCCGGTGCTGGCACGCTCTCCCGTGCCAACGGTGCAACCTTGTTCATTCGTGGTGACGCTCTTGGACAGGGCACGGGTGCCACCAACACCAACATCATCCTCGCCACCACCACGGCGCCGACCAACTTCCAGACCCTTCTTGGCCAGGCCGGTGCTAATGGTGCAACCAACAAACAGATCTTCCCGTGGGCAATCGCCGACACCTCGTCGACGAGCAATGGGACCACAGCTACGACTCAATTCCTGGTTAACGATGGTGCCACCAATGGTCTTCGCCCACTGAACACCAGCACCGAAATGGCCACGGCATTTACCGCCAATGCCAACATGCGTGTCACGGGAGCTTTGAACTCCGGTGCGGCTGCCACGGGCGTCACCTCCAACAGCGTCAACTCCATCACCTTCGAAAGCTCCGGGCCGTTCACGGTGAACGCGTTTCGCAACCTGCAGGTCGAGTCGGGTGGCATCCTGGCCAAGACCAGTGCTTCCATCACCGGCGCAGGTACGCTGACGACCACCGCGGCCACGACGGGCTGGACCATTCACACCATGGGCAGCAGCACGACGCTGACACTGAATGTAGCGCTCGGTGGACGTGTGGCTCCGACGACAGCCGGCCTCTCCAAGAGCGGTGACGGCAAGCTGCTTCTCAGCTCAACAGCCGGTAACAGCTACACTGGGGCCACCACCATCAATCTCGGTACGGTCGAAATCGCCGCCGCTGCTCCGGACAACGCGATCTTCTACCGCTTTGCCACGGCTCCGCTCATCTCCGCCAGCACGACCACCGCCAACAATGACGCCTTGGTCATGACGGGTGGTTTGCTTGAGTTGAACGGCAACAATCAGATTTTCGGCGACCTCCTCAGCCGCAACAGCACCGAAGGCAGTGGCGGGATCATCAACAACGCGGGTTCGTTGGCGACGTTCATCACAAACGTGAACACAGCTCGTGACTGGACCGGCCAGATCAATGGCAACCTGAATTTCATCAAGACCGGCGGCACGCAGCTCAACCTGCGCGACAACAACCAGTTCACCGGCAACGCCACCTTCATGGGCAGCATCACCGCGCTGGTGGATCAGGGCCGTCTGTCCGGCATGACTGCTGGTGACACCATCAGCATTCGCAACAGCCTCCTGCGCTGGGACGACTCCGGCCTCCAGGCCATGAACAATCGCATCAGCAGTGCCGTGGCGATCAGTCTCGATGGGGGCGCCTTTGAGTACATCAGCCGCAGCGGAACGGTCGGGTCCGTCACCTTAGGCAACCTCTCTGTCGTGGGCGGCAATGCCGTCATTCGTGCCAACGTCGGCAACAGCGGCCTCGGCCAGGCCACCCTTAATCTTGGAGGCACCTTCAGCCGCTCGACAGGGTCCACCCTCACCTTTACTTCTGGTGGCGGTGTGCTGGGCAGCAATCCGTTTGTCACCGCCAGCGCAGCGGCCCTGACCACCAACACCAACAACATCATCGGCGGCTGGGCCACCGTGGTCACCACTGACGGCACCACCGCTGCCGTAAACGCCGAGTTTGCCAAATACGACCCTGCCACTGGCATCCGCCAGTTGAACGGCATCGAACAAACAACCACGCTGGCAGCAGCCACCAGCACCAGCAACGTTCGCTTTAGCGGCACACAAAGTGTGATCACCGGCGGCCAGATCATCAACTCCCTCAGCCTGAACGGTGCGGCTACCACAGTGAACTTCGCTGCTGCCACCGACACGCTCACCCTCGCCTCCGGTGGCCTCCTCTCAGGCACTGACAATGCCGCACGCACGATCGGTTCTGCGACGGTTCGTGGCCGCCTGACCACGAGCGGCTCGGAACTCTTCCTCCACAGCGGTGCCAATACGCTGACCATCAACTCCGACATCGGCGCCAATGGCACCGGCACTTTCGACCTGGTGATGGACGCCATGGCCCAGGTTGCCAACACCCCGGCCATCAACCTCACCAACGCCAACACCTATGCTGGCACCGCCTACAGCAATGGAGTTCTTCTCCTCCTCAACAATCAGACCGGTTCTGGCAATGCCATCACTGGCAACCTGGTGATCACAGGCGGCACTCAGAGCGGTGGTGACACCGCAGGGGTTGGCAATTCCACCACGCGAAATCTCGGCAGCCAGCAGATCGCTGACACCGCAACGGTCACCGTTCGTGGTGGCGCAGCCTGGGACCTCAATGGTTTCAACGAAACCGTTTCCAAGCTCGCGTTCCAGTCTCAGGGCGGATTCCTGACGGCGACGAACGGTCCTGGCAGCACCTTTGTCATCAGTGGCATCGGCACTCTGACTCTGGGCAACACGGCTGATACGATCAGCGCCAGCGCACTGGATGATGTTCGCATCGTGCCCATGCTCAGCGGACGTCTGGCACTGCCCTCGACGGCAACCATCACGGTGGCCCAGGTGGCTGGCGGCCTGACTGCGGTCCAAGGCACCACCGGACAGTCGAATGAGCAGATCGGTCTCGCGATCAACTCGAACATCCTTACCAGCGGCACCATCAACAAGGAAGGCGCAGGCGTTCTTCAGTTGGGCGGCTTCAGCAGCCAGACGCTCACGGTCAATGTCAATGCCGGAACTCTGGTGCTCGGCCCGAACACTGGCACCGCTGCCTCCAACTATGTCTCCACTGCGGTCAATCTTGCCAATGCCGGCACCATTCTCGACATGCGTGGCAACAGCAACATTGTGGTTGGTACCATCAGCGGCGCAGCAGGCACCTTCATCAAGAACTTCAACGTGAGCACTGCTGCCACATTGGTGACGGGTGACAGCACCTCCGGCACCTTCGCGGGCACTTTCCTCAGCGACTACACCTCCGGCCTTCTGTCGGTCACGAAAGTCGGTTCGGGAGACTGGACGCTCACAGGCGACAGCTCAGGCGCCCTGCTGGGCACGCTGACCATCCTCGGTGATGCCGTCTCGATGGACCAGGCCACCGGCAAGGTGGGCTTTGTGACCACCAACCTCGGCAAGGGTGGTGTCCTTACCTTGAACGGCACCGGAGCCGTCAGTGACCGCCTCGGCGGCACCACCTCCATCCAGACAACGACCGCCGACCGCGCTTTCAACAATCGTGGTGGTGTCCTGAACTATCAGGGCAGCAGCAGCGCCGCCGTGGCCGAAAATCTGAACGCCGTCACCAATCTCGCTGGCCAGACCCAGTGGAATCTGACTCAGAACACGGGCAACCAGACCCGCATCAACATTGCTAGCGTGGCTGCCCAGAGCAGCACGAACTTGGGTTCTCTTGTCCTGAATGCTGGAGCCACCGGCACTCTTGGCGGCGGTGCCGCAGGAGCCAACCGGGTCACGGTCATTGCCACGACACCCAACCTCGTTGGTACCAACCCCGCAGTTAGCGGATCAGTCACCAACGGTATCCGTCCTGACATCATTGGCATCGATTCCTCCAACACCACGGGCGGATTCGTCACGCATGACGCGAACGGCTTCCGCCTGCTGACCTCTTCTGAGTACCGCAGTCTTCTGACCTCAAACGCCGGCACAGGCGTGGTGCTGACCGGTTCGATGAACAACTCGACCACTCTTCAGGTTCAGGATGCCTCCAATCTGTTTCCGGGCATGGCTGTCAGCGGCACCGGAATCGCAGCGAACACGGTGATCAGCAGCATTTCGGGAAACACCATCACATTGAGCGCAGCCACCACAGGTGGCGCACAGGCCCAGCGCATCACCTTCGGAGCCACCGCCACCGCCAACTTCGTCACCACCGTGTCGAACGCCATTCAGCAGGCCACGACGCTCCAAAGCCTCACCCTTAATAGTGGCGGCGGTATTGGCTACTTCAGTGGCGGCAACATGACTTCGACTAACAGTCCAAGCGGCCAGTTCTACGGTCTCAATGGCGCCCTGAACACCCTGACGATCACCAGCGGCGGTGTCGTCGCCAACAGCGGCAACGTCGGTTTCACTGGCGGCACCATGACGGCAGCCGCCAATCCGTGGAACTTCCACGTTCTCGGTGCGGGCACGACGCTGACGATCGGCTCGACGATTCTCGGCACAGGCGGCATCTCCAAGGATGACTCCGGCACGGCGGTTCTGACCAAGGCCAGCTACAATTCGGGACCGACCTCGGTCAACAATGGCACTTTGAGACTCGGAGCAGGTCTTGCCGCGAATCCGCTGCTTGTGATCCCGACGGCAACCGTCGCGACCGTTGCCGATCTGAACGTCAACAGCGGCACGTTCGACCTCAATGGCAACACCCAGGCCGTCCGCAGGCTGACCAACACCACCGCCAATATCTATGCTGGTGGCGCCGGCACCGTCACCAACAGCAGCGGCTCCACCGCCACGTTGCTGGTGGTTCAGGACAACACCGCCATCACCTTTGCTGGAGCTATCTCCGGTGGTAACATCAACTTTGAAAAACAGGGTTCCAACAGCCTCACTCTGGTGAGCGCCAGCAACCTCGGCTCGGGCAGCTTCACCGTGCGTGGCGGCTCTGTGATTCTCCGTGACAGTGCCACCATGACCACCACCGGCACTATCAGCCTGCCGTTTGGACAGGTGACACTCGACAACAGTGGCCTCGGCATCGTCAGTTCCTCCCGCATCGGCGCAGGCGCCCTCAGCCTGACAGGCGGCACGCTGTCCTTCCTGGCTGGCGACATTTCAGACACCCAGACGCTCGGTGCGGTCACCATCAACGGTGGTGCCAACGTCATCAACAACACCATCTTTGCCAGCGGCGCCACCTCCGGATCAAGCTCGGTGCTGACTCTCGCCAGCCTCACGCGTGGCAGTGCGGTTCAGTCCACCATCAACTTCACCAGTGCCGGCGGCAACCTGGGCGGTCCGGTGGGCACGCTCGTCAATGCATCCAACACGGCCCTTCTCAACCAGGGAGCCAATCCGCAAATTGTCATCACCTCCGCGCCGACGCTCGTGAATGGCATCATCGGCGGCTGGGCTGTGATCAACGGTGCGGACTTCGCCACCTACCGTTCGACGGTGGATCCAATCACCGGCGCGTTCGGAATCGGCAACCTCGGCTTCAGCACCAACGGCCAGACGCCGTTCGGAGGCTATTCCGCCAATGCCATCACAGCGGGTGTTGCAGCAGATAACATCAACACCGGTGCCACCGTTACGGACATCACTGCCCGCACGATCAACTCCTGGGCGGTGCGCAATACGGGCGCGACCGCGACTGCAGGCATGGTGTTCCGTTCCATGGACCAACTGCTGACCATCGGAACTGGCGGTATCCTTACCAACAACAACGGCCAGACGGTCAACTTCCTTAACGGTCGCATGACCGCCGGCTCCACGGCAAACTCAAGCATTTATGCATTCGCCAACAACGGCACCACCCAGTTCCTGAGCCGCCTGGAAAACAACGGCGGCGGTGCGGTGAACTTTGTGAAGTCGGGTGGCGCGACAGTTGCCATTCGCGTTGAGCCGCGTCTGAGCTTCGCCAGTTCCACGTCCGGAAGCCCCTTGGTCACCACGGCTGGCACCAACAGCACCGGTCAGACGGGTGTTGCCGGCGTTGTGGTCGGCATGGGCTTCAATGCGGCCGTCGTGGGCATCCCGGCCTCGTCCGTCATCACTCAGGTGAACAGTGGCTCCACTCTTACCGTCAGCCAGAATGTGGGCACTGGAACCACGACCGCTGCAGATCAGACCTTCACGGCGCCGACAACCGAGGTGCTTGGCAACCTTTCGCTGACCAGCGGCTCGGCCACGGTCACTGTTCCGACCGGGACGGTGGTGTATCCGGGCATGGTGGTCTCCACGGCTGTCGGCAGCACCGGTACACTGGCGGCCAACACCACTGTCATCAGCGTGTCGGGTACTACCGTCACTCTGTCCGCCAATGCGACCGGCACGGGTTCCGCGACACTGCTCTTCGCTCCTATTGCAACTCAGAGCGCGATCGCCGTGACAAATACCAGTGGCACCAATACGGTGGCGCTGACGAATGCCACCGGCCTCGTGGTGGGTCAGCTGGTCACCGGCACGGGCATCCCGGCCAACACCTATATCACCGCCCTCTCCGGAACCGGAGCCGGAGCCACGGTCACCCTCTCGGCCAATACCACGGCGGGCGTGACTTCGATGTCGGCCACCGCACCTGCTGAGCGTTCCGTCATTACTGCCACCACCAGCGGCAGCAGCACGGTCAAGGTCCTGAGCAGCCTGGGCATGTTCGTCGGTCAGCCAGTCCAAGGCCCTGGCGTTCCGGCCGGTACGACGGTCGCGAGCATCGTGGATGGCAACACCATCACGCTTTCCGTCAACGCTTCCGCCACTGGCACTGCCAATGCGTATTATGGTTTGTCTCCCGCGATCGGTCGCACGGCCATCGCTTCTGTCACCAATGCAAGCAGCACCATCACCATGGCCTCCGCGGCTGATGCGGCAGGCATCGTGGCGGGCATGTATGTGCAGGGTGTTGGCATCCCTCAAAACACGGTCGTCGGATCCGTCAGTGGCACCACGGTCACGCTTGTCAGTGCGACCACTGGCGCAGCGGTTACGGCGACTGCCTCGGCTGCTTCTGACAACCTGATCTTCGGAGCGCCAATCGCCAACTACGTCCCGAGCATCACATCCACCTTCACCTTGGCGGGAACTACGACGGTGAACGCGGGCAACACAACGGGCCTTGCGGTCGGCATGCCTGTCTTCGGCACCAACATCCCGAACGGCGCCACCATCGCCTCCATCACGAACGGCACGACCTTTGTCCTGTCTGCGGCGGCCACCGGCTCTGGCGCGACTTCGCTCACCTTCACCGCGCCGCTGCCTTACTTCTCCAACACCTACACGGGTGACACGGTGGTCAACCAAGGCACGCTCCAGATCAGCAACGCGGCTTCCCAGCTCGGCGGTATCCAGGTTCCCGGCAATCTGATCCTCAACAACGCCAATGCCACCCAGATCACAAACAACGGCTCCATCGCCTCCACCAGCAACATCACCATCAACGGAGGTGGTGTCCTGACCCTGGTCACTCAGAACACCTTCCAGTCGCTCACCTTCAACAACAGTGGCGGCTCTGCCACTCCGACCGTCACCGGTGGCACGATCGTGATCAACGGTGCGATTACCACGACCAACGACAACTACGGCTTCACACCAACGATTGCCTCCATCCTGGAACTCAATGGCGTGACCAAGACCATCACGGTCAACGGCAGCTCCCCCATGGGCATGATCATGAGCGGTGTGGTGCAGAACACCATGAGCACCACGGTGGCCGGCCTTGTCAAAGCAGGCACCAGCTCCCTGGTGCTCAGCGGTGCCAGCACCTTCGCAGGCGGTGTGCAGCTTAACACGGGCACTCTCATCATTGGTGCTGCCAGCACGCCGAGCACCGCCGGCGCCGGCATCACCAGCGGTCCGCTGGGCACAGGCGCCCTGACCATTGCTGGGGGCACCACCCTCCAGTCAGACAACACCGCCCGCACCTTCTCGAACAATCTGGTGGTGAATGGCAACTTCACTTTCGGTGGAACGGCTAGCACGCACAGCCTGACGCTGAATGGAGTGGTGAACCTGGGCGGCGCCGCCCGCACGATCACGGTCACCAGCCCGCAGGTCACCGCCACTCTGGGTGGGATTGTGACTGGAACTGCCGGTGGTCTGGTTAAAGCCGGAGACGGCACGTTGGTTTTGACACCGACGACGACCGGTGCGCTTAGCGCGACGGGTGCCGCCACAAATGCAACCGTTGCTGGTACAAACACGCTCACTTTGAGTGCCACCGCCGCCGCAGGTGTTGTCGCCGGGATGACGGTTCATGGAACCGGTATTGCTCCGGGCACGACAGTGACCTCTGTGGCAGGCAGCGCTGTAACCCTTTCGCAGGCCGCCGTGGCCACCACAAACGCCGGCACCTTTGCTTTTGGCACGACCCAGACCTACGCGTCCACTGCTGGGGCGGCTGGTGCCACCACCCTGACGGTGACTCCTGCGCAGGCTGCCACGCTGTCCGTTGGATCAACCGTGACGGGCATCGGCATTGCCGCTTCCACGACCGTCACGAATGTTGACACAGCCACGGGCATCATCACTCTGAACAATGCGCTCACCGCATCGGTGGTGAACCAGAACATCACCTTCGGCGGTGCGGCCGCGGCCAGCAGCTTCAACAGTTATGCCGGCTCCACCACAGTCAGCGGTGGTCTTCTCAAGCTGGGCAATTTGGGTGCCCTTCCGACCACCACGGCGCTTTCCGTCCTCTCCGGCGGCACGCTGGACCTCAACAGCAACAACACCACGGTTGCCTCACTCACTGGCGACAGCAACACCTCCGGTGGGCTGATCACCAACTCCGCTGCCACAGGCACGGTAAGCCTCACCGTTGGAGACTCCAGCAGCACTGGCTTTGGTGGCGCGATCACCAACAACGTGGGATCCACATTGAACTTGGTAAAGGTTGGCAGCGGCACATTGACTCTGGGCGGCCCGAACAGCTATAGCGGCTCCACGACGATCAATCGCGGCACCATCACCCTCGCGGCGAGCAATTCTCTGCCGGCTTCCACAGCTGTGACCATCAACAACACGACTGCTGGTGAAACCGGATTGCTTAATCTGAATAACTTCACCAACAGCGTTGCCTCTCTCACCTTTGGTGGCGCGGGTGCGACGAGCACGAGCACCAACAACGTTCAGACCGGAACCACAGGCACGCTGACCTTGCTGGGCAACGTCACCTACGATGCCACGAACAATCCAAATGGCTCCACGATCCTGGGTTCTGGTTTTGTTTCTCTGGGCGGCACCGCCGTGGGAACCGGGCTCTCTGGCCCGGTCAATCGCACCTTCGCCGTGGCAGACAGCACCACTGCAACCGACGACCTGACAGTCAATGCCACGATTTCCAACGGCTCTGGCAGCACGGGCGACGGCATCACCAAGACCGGCGCAGGCAAACTGGTGTTCACCGCAGCCAACACCTACTCGGGCACAACAACGATCAGCGCTGGAACGCTGCAGATCGGCACTGGCGGCACTACAGGGGATCTCGGCACCGGCACGGGAACGATCACCAACAACGGTGCCTTTGTGGTGAATCGCAGCAATGCTCTGACCATCTCCAACGTCATCACCGGCACGGGCTCCCTCCAGCAGGCTGGCGGTGCTTCCAGCGTGACCACTCTGACTGGAGCTAGCAACTATACCGGGACGACGACCGTCACTTCTGGCACTCTTGAGCTCGGGGCCGGCGGTTCCTTGGGTGGCACGGCCGTTACCGTGGCCGACGCAGCCACCCTGAAGATCACTGGCAGCCGGACCATCGGCACTTCTGGTTCCGCCAGCGTCACCGTGAGCAGCACCACCACAGGCGGCATCCTGAGCCTGCAGGATGGCACGATTAATACGCTGACCCTGAACAGCGCCACAGCGGGGGCCACCATCCTGACCTTGGGCGGGGCTTCTACGCCGACATCCCTGCTCATGGACATCAATGCCACCGCAAACACCCAGGACCTCATTGCGGTGAATCAGAAGTTGCTTCTGAATGCAGGTGGAACGGCTGTGAACCTGAACACAATTGCCGGAACAACACTGGCCAATGGCACGTATGACCTGGTCACCTTCGCTGCCAATTCGACGGCTGCGGGTGACTTCACCTTTGGTGCTGCGACCGGTGGCCTTGTCTTTGGTGCTGGTGGCAACCTGGTGCAGATCGGTGGTGGCCGCAGCTACCTTCTCGTGTGGGACACTGGCAATGCCTCAACGGCGGCCAATTTCCTCGCCACCACGACCAAGTTGCAGCTGAGCGTCATCTCCAATCCGTTTGCGCTGAATGCTTACTGGACGGGTTCCCAGGGCTCCGGTGGAACGGGCAGCTGGAGCACCATCAACGGGGCTGCCAACAACACCAACTGGTCCACGGATGCTGCAGGCACGACCGACGCCCGCCAGATTCCTGGTGGAGGCACGACCAATGTCTTCATGACGGCCAACACCGGTGCTTCTGCTAATTTCAACACCACGCTGGATGGCAGCTTCAGCATCGCCAGCCTGACCTTTACGGGCAGCGGCACTGCGGCTGACACCACCAATGTGACGATTGCCAATGGCACTGGCACCAACACGCTGACTGTCGGCAGTGGCGGCATCACCGTCAATTCCACCTCCGCTGCCCACACCATCAGCGCCAATGTCGCCCTTGGTGCCAGCCAGACCTGGACGAACAACTCGTCCGGCAGCCTCCTTGTCAGTGGAAATGTCAGTGGCGCCTTTGATCTGACCAAGAGCGGCACCGGCAATCTGACCTTGACCGGCACCAACAGCTATGGCGCGACCACGATCAGCACGGGTACGCTGCAGATTGGCAATGGAACCACCACCGGCACGCTCGGCAGCGGCGCTGTCATCAACAATGGCACTCAGCTCGTCATCTCCCGCAGCAACGCCTACAACATCACCAACAACGTCAGTGGCACCGGTGACCTCGTTCAGTCAGGAGCCGGCACCACCACGCTGAGTGACACCACCAACAGCTACACCGGCCGCACCGTGATCTCGAACGGTACGCTCGAAGTGAAGAAACTCGCCGACGGTGGCAGCAACAGCAGCATCGGTGCTTCCACCAATGCCGCCGACAACCTGCAAATCCTCGGCACGACGCTGAAATACACCGGCACCGGCGCGACCGACGGTACCACGGATCGTTCCTTCACCATTGGCACCGCTGGTGGCACGATTGACGCTTCCGGCGGCTCCGGCAGCGCGCTGAAGCTCACCAGCACCTCCGCACCAGCCCTCGCCGGCACCAACACTGCCCGCACGCTTGCTCTGACTGGCACAAACACCGATGGCAATACTCTGGCCGCCGCAGTTGGTGACAACGGTTCCGGTGCCACTTCGCTTGCCAAGAATGGTACAGGCACATGGATCCTCACGGGTGCCAGCACCTACACGGGCAGCACCACGGTGAGCAGTGGTCAGCTGCACTTCGCAGGCAGCCAGACGAACACCACCTCCATCGCAGTGAGCAAGGCTTCCGGCACCCTGGGCACCTACAGTGGCACCACCAACAGCTTCACAGGCACCAGTGCTGCGGTGCTCTCTGCAGACAACAATTCCACCCTCGGCAGTGCCACCAGCACGGTCATCCTCGGTGGCGCTGGAGCAGCCGGTGTTCTTTCCCCTGGCGGAAGCCTCGGCGCAGACAACGGTTCGCTTACGGTCGGTCATAACCTCGTCGTCAACACCGGGTCCATGCTTGAAATGGGCATCACGACACCGACGGTGGCGGCACCTACGTCCTTTGTGTTCTCAGGTGGCCAATACTACCTCAGCAGCGACTCCAGCCTCTCGAATGGATACAGCAACGTTCAGAACCTCATCACCAACAACAACGGCACTCCGACGGCTGACAACCTGGCCGTGGCGACAGAGATCAATGTCGCTCCTGCTTCAGGAAACCACGATTTCCTCAATGTGGCTGGAACGCTGACTTTGAACAGCGGCAGTGCGGTTCATGTGTTCGCCAATGGAACGCCTAGCTATGCGGTTGGCCAGGTGTTCAACCTGGTTGACTGGGCAACCATCGTTAACAACGGCTTCAACAACCCAGCCGGCTTCACCACGGGCGGAGCGGTGGGAGACTTCTACCTGCCAGATCTCACCATCTCGAACCCTGGTCTGGCCTGGGACACCAGCGCCTTCACCACCTACGGTGTCCTCGTCGTGGTGCCTGAAGCCTCCCGTGCGCTGCTTCTTCTGCTGGGCTTGATGGGTCTGATGATCCGCCGCCGCCGCCGGACAATCTAAGATGGCCGATGGATGGCAGGATTTGACGGCACGTGTTCTCCCTGATTTCCAGGGAGGGCAGCGTGCCGCAAGTCACAAACGGAGGGAAAGTGGGCACAAACAGAGGGGGAATGAAAGGAAAGGTTGCCTTTTCGCTGGCGTTTTGGGTAGGCTCATCCATTCCGTGCCGCGTCTAACCAAGGACACGGCACGATTTTGATCGTTGCCCCCAACTCTCCATCTCATGCAAACAAACCAGAACCAAACCACCCGCCGCACCTTCCTCCGCGGCACTGTGGCCGGCGCTGCCGGCCTTGCCGCTTCCCGAGCTTTCTCCGCACCGATCGGTGCCAACGGTGACGTCCGTGTGGCGGTCATCGGCTTCAACGGACGTGGCGCGGGTCACATCAAGAGCCTGGAGGAAATCAAGGGCGTACGCATTGTGGCCCTCTGCGACGTGGATGCCAATGTGCTCGCGAAAGGCGTGGCCAATCAGGCGAAGAAAAACAACACCGTCACGGCTTACTCGGATTATCGCAAGCTCATGCTGGACCCCGAGGTGGACGCGGTGACCATCGCCACGCCGAATCACACGCACACGCTCATCGCCATGACAGCCATGCAGCATGGCAAGCATGTGTATGTGGAGAAGCCTGTGTGCCACAACATCTGGGAAGGACGCCAGCTTCTGAATGCCGCTGAAAAAGTGGCGAAGAAGGGTCTCGTGGTGCAGCACGGCATGCAGCGCCGCTCCAGCCCCGGCTGGGCGCAGGCCATGGCATGGGTGAAGGAAGGACACATCGGCAAGGTCACGCTTTCCCGCGGCCTGAATTACAAGTCACGCATTTCCACCGGCCAGGCCGCCGGAGATATCCTGCCCAAGAACGACATCATCAAGGGTACCTTCCACGATTTGCGCAATGTGAAGACCGACCCCGCCGGCGCTCCGCAGGATGTGGACGTGGACTACAAGCTCTGGTCCGGCCCGCGCGGCGAGCTGCCGGTGCACCGCACGCAGTTCCACTATGACTGGCACTGGCAGTGGGCGTTTGGCAACGGCGACATTGGCAACCAGGGGCCGCACCAGACGGACGTGGGTCGCTGGGCCTTGGGAGATCCCGAGCTGCTGCCAAAGCGCGTGATGAGCTTTGGCGGACGCTGGGGCTACAAGGACGACGGCCAGACCGCCAACAATCAGATGGCCTTCTGGGCCTACGAGCCAGCGCCGCTGCTGTTTGACAACCGCGGCCTGCCTTTGAAGGACATGGACTGGAAGCTGGAGCCCGTGTACCGCGTGAACGGCAAGACGGCCGCTGCGCGCGTGGGCAACGTCATCCACTGCGAAGGCGGCTACGTCATCGAAGCCAAGGCCTACGACAACGAAGGCAACACCGTGATGAAGTTCGACAACTTCAATGACGGCGCCGACCACATGCTGAACTTCATCAACTCGGTACGCGCCGGCAAGCTGGTGAACTCAAACCTCCACGTCTCCCATGGCTTCCACGCCGCCTCCCTGGCCCATCTGGCGAACATTTCCTACCGCCTGGGCAAGGCCGCGAACGTCGAGGAAGTGAAGGAGCGCCTCAAGAACAACGCCGCCGGTCTGGAGACCTTCGAGCACTTCGTGAAGAACCTCGAGGACAACAAGATCGACCTCAACGTGGAAAAGATCAGCGCCGGCCCATGGCTGGAGTTTGACCCAGTCTCCGAGAAGTTCACCGGCGAGTTTGCCGACGAGGCCAACAAGCTGGCAACAGAGAACTACGTGGACGAGTTCAAGCTGCCGGAAGTCTAAACCGAAAGGGACTTCAGAGTCTGCAAATCCGCGCGGAGCCAGGAAACTGGCTCCGCGTTTGTATTTGGCGATGAGGCGCTTTGGAGTAGCTTGGTGCTGCCATGGAATCTCCCCAACTGCCTCCCGCACTGCTGAGTCCAGCCGTCAGCCAGGATGAAAAAACACTGGGCATCGTCATGCATGTGCTTTGCCTGGTGGGCTTCGCTATTCTGGGCCCTCTCGTCGTCTGGCTGATTAAAAAAGACCAGAGCAGCTACCTGGACCGGCAGGGGCGGGAACTGCTGAATTTTCAGATCAGCTACCTGCTCTACGCCTTTGCGTCCGGTTTGCTGTGTTTTGTTCTCATTGGCATTCCGCTTCTTTTTGCGGTGGGGGTGGCCACCGTCGTGCTGACCGTCATCGGCATTGTGAATGCGGCTGAAGGAAAGGTTTACCGTTTCCCGCTGACGATTCGTTTCCTGTGAGGCAAAACGGTTGCGACTTCCATGCCGAGGTGGTAGCAGAGCCTCCCGTTTTCCCCCAACTCAGATGCGACCCAACCAACTTCTTCAAGCCATCGGTCCCGAACTGCGCATGCAGATCATGACCTACCTGCAGACCGACCAGCGCGCTGCGTACAAGGCCGTCATTGATTCTCTTGCTCCTGCCAGGCGTCTGCGCCCCTCCTTTATCCTGGAGAAATCCCGTGCGAAGCAGGCCGAGTGGCTGCTGGAGCAGCTGAACACGAAGACGAATGAAGAAGTGACCGCGCAGATTTTTCAGATCTGGCTGCTCAAAGGCCAGCCGCAGATGCTGATCACCTTCCTGGACGCCGCGCAGATCGCGCATGATGGCAAGGGCGAAGTGACGGAACTGCCGGAAGTGATCGAAGACGACAAGGCAGAGGCCGCTGTGGCCGCGCTGCTGGCCGCTTATCCTGCCAAGCAGGTGGCGCTGTATCTGAACATGTTCCAGCAGCAGCGCGAAGGCGGATGGATCTCGCTGACCAAGGCGATCGATGCCCGCCCTGAGCTGAAGCTGGAAGCCTGAGATTTTCTGCCATGATGGACGCCCTGGACCGCGCCATCGCCAATACGCAGTCGCATCTGAATGCGCTGCGGAATGAGCGTGGGCACTGGGAAGGGCGGCTGTCCAGCAGCGCGCTTTCAACGGCCACGGCCATCGTGGCGCTGACGCTGGTGGAACCTGAGCAGCATGCGGCCCACATAGCCGATGGTGCCCGGTGGTTGAGTGACAACCAGAATGCCGATGGTGGCTGGGGTGACACGACGCTGAGCAAGAGCAATCTTTCCACCACTCTGCTGTGCTGGAGCGCGCTGCATCTGGTGGGGCGCAAAGATTCCCTGGCGGTGAAGAAGGCCGATGCCTGCATCATCAAGCAGGTGGGCTCTCTTGAACCTGCGACCATCGGCAGGGCGGTGACGGCGCGCTATGGGAAGGACAAGACCTTTTCGGTGCCCATCCTCATGCTCTGCGCGCTGTGCGGGACTTTGGGAGAAAGGCCGTGGAAGCATGTCATTGCGCTGCCGTTTGAACTGGCGGCGCTGCCGCGCACGTGGTTTGGCGCGATCGGGCTGCCGGTGGTCAGCTATGCACTTCCGGCGCTCATCGCCATTGGCTACACGCGTTTTAAAAATGCGCCGCCGGCGTGGTGGAATCCGCTGCGGTGGCTGCGGGCGCTGACGTGGCCGCGCATCCGGCCGATGCTGAAGGCGCTGCAGCCAAGCAGCGGCGGATACCTGGAAGCCACGCCGCTGACCAGTTTTGTGACGATGGCCCTGGCGGGTGGCGGGCAGCTTGATCATCCGTGCCTTTCGCTGGCGGTGGACTTTCTGGTGAAGTCGAAGCGCGAGGACGGGAGCTGGCCGATTGATACAAATCTCGCGACGTGGGGCACGACGCTTTCCGTCCGTAGTTCGGGCTTCAGCCCGTCTGACCAGAACGGGCCAAAGCCCGAACTACGTGCATGGCTGCTGGCACAGCAGTACCGGGATGTGCATCCGTTTACCAATGCGCCACCGGGCGGATGGGCGTGGACGGATCTGCCGGGCGGAGTGCCGGATGCGGATGATTCTTCGAGTGCGTTGATTGCGCTGAAAAAGATGGGCCATGGCTGTGACAAGGTGATTGAGCAGGGAGTGACGTGGTTGCTCGATCTGCAAAACCGCGATGGAGGCATTCCGACGTTTTGCCGTGGCTGGGGGACACTGCCGTTTGACCGCAGCACACCGGAGATCACGGCGCATGCGCTGGGGGCATGGTGGAGCTGGCGTGAAGAACTGCCGCCGGAAATGCAACGGCGCATCGACCAAGGAACGCAAAAGGCGCTGGCCTATCTGAAGCGCGTGCAATTGGCTGACGGCGCATGGATTCCTTTGTGGTTCGGCAATGAGCATACGCCTGATGAAAACAATCCGGTCTATGGCACAGCGCAGGTGGTGAATCACCTGGGCGGTGTGAAGGTGCCGGGGACGGTGGAACTGATGGAAAGCGGACGCCAGTATCTGCGTCATGCGCAGAAGGCCGACGGATCTTTTGGTGGAGATGCCCATGCACCTGCGAGCATCGAAGAAACGGCCGTGGCGCTGCACGCCTTAAGTAGTGGGGACGGACCTGCCCGCGAGAACCTGCCATCCGGCATGAGTTGGCTCATCACGGCCACGGAGAACGGCACGCGCTTTCCGTGCTCACCCATCGGTCTCTACTTCGCGCGGCTGTGGTATCACGAGCAGCTATATCCCGTTGTGTGGACGCTGGCCGCGCTGCACTCTCTTAAATCGGCGTTGCCGCAGTCACAGACATCCTAGCGTCTGCGGCCGCTTCCATATCCAGGAGAGCCATCGAAGCCTCCGGAAGCGCCTCTGCCGCCGTAGGTGGAAAAAGAGCCGTGAGAAGGACTGTAGTACCCGCGGCCATAGCCATACATCGGGTCTGAGTTGTAGGTGCTGCGTCGGGAACTCGCGGTCTCGTCACATGAACAGAGCATGCAAGCTGCGACGACTGGACCAAACAACAGGAGGAGTTTTGTTTTCATGGCGGCACTTGATTATCCCAAAAAGGGAGCCGGCTTGGCAAGTCGCTACCGTCATTCCTGATCAACACTGCTGGTCACGTCCACCGGTGGCTCGCCTGCGTTTTCCTTCTCCACGGGCTGCACCTTGATCTCCACATTCACCGGCACGGCGCGGAGGCCTTCGATGATGCGCTGGAGGCGCTCGATGGTGGTGTCGGAGAGGGTGGGTTTGCTCACGGCCTGCTCGATCTTTTCCAGGCCGAGGGTGAAGGCGTTCATGTGGCCGGTGATGCGGTTGATGGGATCGTTTTCGCCTGCACCTCCGGTGAGGAGGTTGCGCTTGAAGGTGCTCTTGATTTCCGTCCAGCGGATGACATCGGCCTCCGTAGAAAGGGAGTTGATCTCGCGCCATTTGAGCAGATTGGATTCGGCGGCCTGGCTGAGGGTTTGTGCTTCGCCGCGATAGTGATCGGCGATGAGGCTGGCGACTTCGGCATCGGTCATGAGAGGAAGGATTTTCTCCGCAATCTTGTTCATGTTGCGGTAGCTGCCCTGGAGCTTGAAGGGGGGCTCGGTGCGGTAGGCGTCCTCCATGGCGGCGCTGCGCACGTATTCCTGATTCACGCGCAGGATGATCTCGCGCACGTGCAGCAGCTTCTCCATGACGGCGACGGCTTCGTTGATTTCTTCGGCGCTGTAGCTGCCTTCAAATTCGACGCCTTCGCGGGTGCCGGTCTGGGCGACTTTTAAAACGGCAAGGGCATCGGCATGGCTGCGTGCGGCGATGCGGGCGAGCGTGGCGTTGCTGGTGAGGCAGTTTTCGATGTAGCTGTCCTTGAAGACTTCCTGGTGGCCGCCGAGGATGTCGCCGAGATTGTAGGTGTCGGCGCGATTGGCGAGCATGTCGGGCACCTGGAATTTGCCGCCGACTTCGGTGTAAGGATTGCCGGCCATGACGATGGCGACTTTGCGGCCGCGCAGGTCGTAGGTCTTGGCCTCGCCTTTGAAGACGCCTTCGATCTTGCGGGTGCCATCGCAGAGAGAGATGAATTTTTGCAGGAACTCGGGGTTCGTGTGCTGAATGTCATCGACGTAAATCATGACATTGTCGCCCATCTCGAAGGCGAGATTGAGCTTCTCGACTTCTTCGCGTGCGCTGGCGTTGGCGGCTTCGGCGGGATCGAGAGAGGTGACTTTATGGCCGAGAGCGGGGCCGTTGATTTTCACCAGTGTGATGCCGAGGCGGCTGGCGACGTATTCCATGAGCGTCGTCTTGCCATAACCGGGTGGTGAGATGAGCAGGAGCAGGCCCATGCGATCCGTGCGCGTATCCTTGCCTGCGGCACCGAGCTGCTTGGCGAGATTCGCGCCGATGAGCGGGAGATAGACTTGATCGATGAGGCGGTTGCGCACGAAGGAACTGAGCACACCGGCTTTGAATTGATCGAGCCGCAGTTCGCGGCGGCGGGTTTCGGCGAGGTGGTGCTTGAGCTGCTGGAAGGATTCGAAGGCGGGGACGACTTCGGTTTCGTAGCGTTGCAGGCGCGCGGTGAATTCATGATAGTCGAGCTCGAGCTTGGCGTCGGCGATGCGTGAGTGCGTGCCGATCAGGCCGGTGATGGTGGCGCGTGCGGCTGGCTCGGCGGGAATGGTCGCTGGCGGCTGATCGTGGGTGACGATCATGGCGGCGGTTTCAATGAGCACGCCGGGATCGGCGGCGGGATTGAGGGCGGTGAGCCATTCGTGTGCGATCTCGAAGGCGAGCAGGGGCTGAGCCGCAAGGGTGGTGAGGGTTTCTTCGAATTCTTTCGCAGCGTGTTTGACGGTGAGCTCGCGATGGAAGGCTCGCAGGAGTTCGCACGCGGCGGCGGAGCGGGTGAAGGGGTGCTTCGATTGGAGCTCGTCGAGGAGGCATGCGGTGATCTGGGGGGCGGAGGCTCGCGGCAGCGTCTTGGAGTGCGCCGGTCCTCCGGCGCTTTCGGGCGTCCTGTGGCCTGCGGAAAGCTCCAGAGGGCTGGAGCACTCCAGGACGCTGGCGCGTTCTTGAATGCCCAAGAAGCTCTCCACTCGCTTCACCAGATTGTCGTCGGTGGCTGCGTTCGAGATGCCTAGCAAATCGCGCATGCGGCCTTTGGACTGCATGCGTGCGGCGAGTGTTTTTTTGGCGTCGTCTTCGGGCCAGGCGTGCCAGAAGAGGCGTGCATAGCCACGAGCGGCGGGGGAGTGGCGCAGGAGGCCAAGAGCCAGCTGCATTTCGCGCAGGGGTTTGAGGAGCGAAGAGGCGTCGTGGTCGTGGACGCCTTTGGTGTAGCCTTCGTTGTAGCGCTGGGCCATGAATGCAGCCACGTCATCGCCAGCATTGGCTTTCAACATCTGCCAGGCGAGATATTCGGCACGATAGACGTCCGCGTTTTCGGAGACCACGGCCTGATCCCACACGCTGCGCTGGGCGGAGAGTTCAGGAGTGTCGATGGCTTCGAAGAAACGGGTGCCGGTGAGGTGGAAGGCAAGGGTGTTGTCGCGCGGGAGGATGGTGAGCTCCAGCGGCTGTTTATTGACGCTGAACTGGTGCTGGCCGAGCTGGATGAGATCGCCGCCGCCGACAAAGATTTCTGACTTGTCGCGGATCTGCTTCAGAGAGTCCTGCTGGACGGTCTTGAGGCGGGTCTGCAGTTCGTCTGCGCGGACGCTGTCACCGAGTTTGCGGAGTTCTTCGATGAGGTCGCGCAGCTTGGCGACCATGGCATCGGCCGCCAGCCAGGCATGGACTTCTTCTGGCTTGGCGAAGTTGGAGAGGCGATTGCGCACGCTGGAGAGGATGCGTTCGGCGGACTGGCCGAGGCTGCTGCAGCGGCGGTTCAGGGCATCGCTGAGACTCTGGCGGCGGGACTCGAAGGCGGTCTGTACGTCTTCGCGCTTTTTGATCAACTCGGCGGCATACTCTTCGAAGTCGGAGAAACGGGTCTCCATTTCCTCGATCTGCACCAGCACGCGTGTGAGCGATTCATCGCACTTCTCCGGTGTGGTGGCGACTTCGAGGTAGTTCAGCACGCTCTGGCTGAGCAGGCTGAGCTGGGCCTGAAACTGTGCCGCACCTTCGGTCTTGGCGAGATCGTTGCGCTTGTTGCGCAAGACACTGCGCACCTGATTGAGCTGCGCGAAGAGGGTGGAAATACCTTCGATGATGCGCGTGGTCTCGGTGGCATCTTCGATCTTGAGGCCGCTGACAATCGCGGTGAGCATTTCCAGCTCGGCACTGGATTTGGCGAGTGCGGTCTCGACTTCCTGGGCCTCGGTGACCTTGGACAGCGCGGGAATGCGGGCCTGCTGTTCGGTGATCTGCTTGCGGTAGGGATCCAGCGACTCCGGCTTGAGCAGGAAGGTGACGCATTTGGCGGAAAGCTTGTCTGCGCCTTCCGCCACCGCCTTGTCCATGCGGTCGATCTCGGCGGCGTCCGTGTAGCGCACATCGCGTAGGGCGATGATCTGGCCGCGCAGCTCGCGCAGGGAAGTGAGAAGCTGGACGAAGCCGAGGATGTCGGTGGGATCCGTGTTGGCGGCGGCATTGAGCGCCTTCTGCGATTTCTCCTGGAGCGTGGCGGTTTGGTCTGCCGCGGTTTTGCGCATTCGGCGGACTTTTTCAAATTCACCCAAGGCGCCTTCAGCGGTGCTCTTGATCTCGACGAGGATGCTCTTGAGATCGTGCGCCTCAGCATTGCCGATCCAGAAATAGCTGTCTGCAACGTCGCCACAGGAACGGGCGAGCTCGACGTAGAGGCCGGAGAAGGAATCGTCCTTCGAGAGCAAGGTGAGCACGCCATTGCACTCGGCCATGGCGCGGACGATTTCCGCATTGCCGATCTTGCTGAGAAAGGTCTGCGAGGCTTTGGCTTCGCTGACATCAGCGGAGAGAAACGGTGTGCGCCAGACCTGGATGACGTGGTGTTTGCGCGGTTCGTCATCGGCGAGGAAGAGCACGATCTCACCGCTGGGGAAGAGGCTGAAGCCGTGGCAGGGCTGCGGTGTGGCAACAGTCTGCGTGATGAGGTTGTAGCTGAGCAGCAGGTAGGTGCCGCTTTCGAGATGGCTGAAGATGAAGAGCGTGTCTTCGCCATTGGCGGCGGCGACGCGTTTTTCAAAACGCATGGGGGGCAGACCGGTTTCAAAACGGCGGACTTCGCCTGTCTGCAGCACGTAGCCGTGGGGGAAGAGGATGCCGTGATCGTCTGGCAGGATGACGCAGCTTTCGGCGATGCTGTCGATGCGGTGCGCCTGACGCGTGCGCTCATTGAAGACGAGATGGCGCCATGTTTTTTCCTGGTAGGGCAGGAGCTTGAGCAGGATGAGGCTGCCGACGATGGCATAGTACACCTCCGCGTCATCGAGTGTCTGGTCTTTGTTTTCGACGGGCTCGCTGTAGATGCCGCGACCAGTGGCAGTGTTGTTTTCCACCTTCACGGTGAGATCACCGCCGATGGTCTCGACGAAGACGCGATCCTCGATGCTGATGTGAGGGTGGTCGCCCTGGATGTACATGTCGCGCGTGGCGCGCTTCCATTCAAACTCCTGCGGCGGTGGGAAGACAAACTCGTGGTCGCTGCGGTTGCCAAGGTATTTGATCGTGCCTTTGTCGTCATCGACGAGCCACTTGAAGGTTTTTACTTCTGTGGCGCGCTGGCCGACCTGAAAGCCGAAGTAAAGATGCGGGCCGATGCGGTGAAACTTCAGGAAGTAGGCCTGCTTGTAGTAGTTGTAGAGGTAGGCGAAGTCCTCCACAAACTGAGGATCGCTGAGCAGGCCGTCCTTGTTGGGATGGAAGCTGTTGTCCGAGGCGTGATAATCATACACCGCGAAGACGTCCTCGATGCGCATGGTGCTGCGCAGGCCAAGGTGAACGTTGTAGCCAAAAATAAAGCGGTGCGGGCCGATGGCGGCGAGATCCCGCGGCACGCAGTTGTTTTCCGTGGTGAGGCGCGTGGTGGCGAGAAGGGCGGTCTCGATGCCGCCGAACTCGGCCTTGCGGTCCGTGTTGAGCAGATCGAGCCGGCGCTGTAGTTCCGCGCCGTGCTTGGTCAGCCGCTGGCGAATGACCTCGTAAGCGCCGGCTTCGAGCTGCGGGGAGGGAGTGGGAGATGGAGGCGTGTCAGCCATTGGATGTTAGCAGCAGAAGCACTGAATCCTATTCGTGTGAACGACCGGAGATGAGCCTGTCATCTGGAGCTTTTCGCTGGCTTTGGGGCTGTCGAAAGCGCCAGAGGACTGGCGCACTCCAGGACGCTGGCGCTAGGCTGCGGATCATGCCTTCTTCGACGCCTTGGCCGTGAGCAGACCACTGACGGTCTGCTCCGTGAGGCCGAAGCGGGAGGCGGCGCCGAGCATGCCAGTGAGTTTGTTCAAGGTGGTGCTGTCAGGATTGAGGGCAATGAGCTTGGCGAAGAGGGCGCTGAGGGTGAGGTTCTTGGTGTCTTCGGAGGTGAGGCCAAACTGGTCGATGATGGTCTTGAGCTGGGCTTTGAAGTAGTCGGGGTCGCCATTGAAGAAGGTTTCCTTCACGTCCGTGAGGGTGCGGCTGCCTTCGACCATGCGGTCGATGGCGCGGGCGTTGCCGATGGCGCTGGTGATCTTGTCGAAGAACTGGCTTTCGCCGCCGACGATTTCGATCTTGGCGGACTTCATGGCCTCTCCAAGCACGCCGGCCTGGGCGGCGGCGATGTCCTTCTGGATGTTGATCTGCGCGAGTTCGACGGACTTCTCCTTGTCGAGCGTGAGCTTGAATTCCTCGTGCTCGCGACCAGCGTTTTCGAGGAGCTTCATGGCCTGCGCTTTTTTGGTGATGCCGTCGGCTTCCGCAGCCAGTTTGAGCTGGGTGATTTCGGCGTCCACGCTGCCCTGTTTCTGCGAGGCTTCGGCCTTGGCGAGCAACACCTGGGCTTCGCCAAGGCCGATGGCGGCGGAGGTGGCGGTGCGGCCTTCGGCGAGGGCTTTTTCGGCGGCGGCTTCCTTGGCGGCAGATTCCTGGCGGGCCTCGGCGAGGGTGAGCAATTCCTGAGCGTGCAGTTCGGCGGCCTGCTTGGCGGCTTCAGCAGCCTTGATGGCAGTGAAGGCGGCCTGCTCGGCGGCGAGCTGGGCGGCCTGCTTGGCGGCCTCGGCTTCCTTGATCTTCTGGATGAGCTGTTCCTGGGCAAGCTTCTCGGCGTTGGTGAGCGCGACCTGCTTCTCGCGGTCGGCGGTGGCGAAGGCCTCGGTGTCCTTCATCTTCTGCTGCTCGACGACAACGGTCTTCTCCAAAGACACGCGCTCCTTGATGACTTCCTGGATGTTCTTCTTCTCCACTTCGACGGCCTTTTCCTTCTCGATGGATTTGAGCGTGGTGATGCGCTCGCGGTCGATGATCTCGAGGTTGCGATCGCGGGTGACGCGCTCGATTTCGACGGCGTCGGTGCGCTCCTTGTTGCGCTGGGCGACGAGGATCTGGCGGTCCTTGTTCTGTGTGGCGACGGCGATTTCTTCGTCCACGCTGATTTTGGCGCGCTCGGATTTGAGGCGTTCCTCTTCCTGCACTTTCAGAGTCTCGGCGTTTTCGCGGGCGCGCACGCTTTCCACATCGCGCTTCTGTTTGGCTTCGGTCTCGGCGAGCTGGCGCTCCAGCTCGAGGATGGCTTCGCGGGTCTGCACGTCCTGCTGCTTGATGACCTTCTCCTTGTCGCGCTGGATGTTGTTGGAGAGCTTGGCCTGCGCGGCGGTGAGTTCGGTGATTTTCTTGATGCCTTCAGCGTCGAGGATGTTATCGGGGTCGAGATTTTCCAGGCGCGTTTGTTCGAGGAAGTCGATGGCGCAGTCATCAAGCGTGAAACCGTTGAGGTCAGTGCCGATGACCTTGAGGATCTCGCTCTTGAAGTGATCGCGCTCATTGTAGAGCTGCACGAAGTCGAATCGCTTGCCCACGGTTTTGAGGGCTTCGGAGAATTTGGCATCGAAGAGCACGCGGATGGTGTCCACGGTGCTGGCCCGAGCGCAGCCGATGCTCTGGGCCACACGCAAAACGTCTTCGGGAGTTTTGTTCACACGGACGAAGAAGGCGACTTTGATGTCCGCACGGAGGTTGTCTTTGCAGATGAGGCCTTCCTGCGCTTTGCGCTCGATCTCGATGCGCTTCACGGAGATGTCCATGTGCTCGGACTGATGGGCCACGGGTATGACGATCATGCCGTTGAAGGTGACCTTGGTGCCGCCGATGCCGTTGCGTACGATGGCCTGCCCCTGCTGCACTTTGCGAAAGAAGCGCGAAAAGAGAATCAGGATGCCAAGGAAGATGCCAATGATGATGACTCCGACGAGGAGGCTGCCTTCGAGCAGGATAGCGAGGGGGAGGTGTGAGGTCATGGGTAGGGAGTGAAAAATGAGGTTAGGAGTGAGGTGAGGGTTCGATCAGGTAAAAAAGGTGGTCGGGGCCTGCGGCGGTGACTTTGGCGGAGTCGCCACGTTTTAGCGCGGCGGCACCGGGCTGGGTGCGGACATTGATGAGCAGCGGGACATTGGCAGTGGAGATTTCGAGCTGGCCATAGGAGGCGTCTGCCTCGGTTGAGGTGACGATTCCGGTCCGACCAATGACCTCCTCAGCCTCAGAGTCGGCATCGCTCATGGCTTTGAAGAGCTTGGCGACGGGGAGGGTGACAAGCTTGGTCATGATGAGGCTGCCGACGAGGTTGGGCAGGAGGAGCAGGGCGGCCTGTCCAAGGCTGTGGGGCTGGTTGTACCATTCATTCAGCGCCAGGGAGCCGAGCCAGAGGAAAACGACCATGAAGCTGAGCCAGACGACGAGCGGCACCTGGGAGAAGCCGAGGAAGCGACCGGCGGAGAGAAAGGCACCGCCGGTATTCACACCGTGGCCATGGCCGTGGGAGGCATCGCCGCCGCCGTGGGCCTCGCCATCGCCACCGATGTCATCGGGCAGGTCAGATTCAAAATCCAGGGCACCGAGCAGCACGAGGAGCCAGTAGAAAACCACCAGCGCCAGGAGGAAGGTAAGCAGCAGCTGGTGAGGCTGGATGGCGGCTTGGAAGAGTTCGGACACGTGGGGAGAGGGTGCTGGATTAATGTGCGAGGATATAAGCAACTGACCCGAAACGAGGCGATTACAATTTTGAAGAACGTCTTCAAGGCTTTTACCCAAGACTGGGCACCATGACCGGGCGGCATAAAGAAATTTCTGGCAGGCATGCCTCCACCCCGGTGGCGCCCCTCCCCTGACATGGGCTGCGAGAAGCATTGACAAGCACGGCGACGCTCCTAGAATCGGCCTCGAAATCACCCCGAAACAACAGCAAAGCGAATCGTCAGTCAGTGGAGGTTACCGGCATGAGGAACACAGAATTTGAAGACGAACGGCGTCCCCCAAACCCGCCGCTGCACTCCGAAAAGATCGTCACAGATCGGAAGATTTTCTTCCTGGATCTCAAGGAGAATGACCGCGGCAAGTTCATCAAGATCACCGAGGACGTGCGCGGCCGCCGTGACACGATCATTCTGCCGATCGACGCCGCGCAGGAGTTCATGGATGCGATGATGCGCACCCTGGACGCCGCAGGTGTGGATGAGTGAGCTTCCGGTGGACGGCTTCGTCGCCGGCTTGCTGCGCTGAGCTGTTGCCTGCAAGGCTGAAGGCTTGCTTTGGGATCTGATTTCTGATCAGAATGGAATCAGCCATGAAGATTCATCCTCGCCGGCCCAGTCCGCCTCGTTCGTCCGGGTATTCCTGGAAGCAGATCGCGGGCATGTGCATGCTCCTCGGGTTCACGTGTTCCGCGCTGCATGCCGGCCAGGGGCTGAAGATCTTTGCGTGTGAGCCAGGCGAAGGACCGATGCTGGTTTTCGTTCGGCCCGAGAACTCCGATGGCCGGCCGCTGGTGGGCAGCCGTGACGACCGGAGTGAAAATGTGTATGTTTGGAGCGCTGGTGATCCGGAGCCTCCCCACCGGGTGATACACTGCAATGTCCCTCTGCCACACTTTCTTCATCGCCTCAGCCGCCATGAGGTGTTGATCCGCTATGATTACCGGCTGCAGCTTTTGGACCTGAAGGCTGGAAAGATGACGCAACTGCTGAAGACAAAGGATCAGAGCGATCTCGTCCGTGCCGATGGAAACACCCTTTTCCTGCTGCAGCACACGGTTCCGCAGGAGTCGTATGGCTATCGATTGGAGACTCGGGATGGGAAGACGGTGCTGGATGGGTGGCACCGCCCCAAGGACCGCCTCCTCGCGTATTTTGCGGGAGAAGTCCCGAAGACTGTCGAACTCGCCGAGCCATTGATCGAGGCGATCCTGCACCATGACGCTGCGGGGTTCTGGGTGGTGACTGCGGAAACGAAGCCGCGTCTTCTGCACCTTTCCCCTCAGGGGAAAATCACCGATGAACTGCCATGGCATGCTGACTGGGCCGTCTGCGAGGCCAAGTTCCTGATGTCTCCGGATGCCAGACACATCGCGTTTTCAATCCTGCGCACTGACCAGGACTTTCACAGCTGCCGAGACCTCGTCGTGATGAGCCGCGAAAAAAAGACGATCATCAAAACAGTGAGCGACATCGACATGCGGAGTTCGTCCCTGATGTTCGGCTCGGCGACACAGAGTCTTCAACTGGCCTGGCTGGACCGCAGCCATCTCCAGTTCCGATTGATGCTTGGCTTTGAGGGGGAGGTTCTCGATGTGGAGACACTGGCCGTTACAAAATCGGATCTGAAGGCGCTGTATCCACAAGAACCACGTGATAAGCGCGAGGTGGTTGGCAAGTTTGAAACCACCTTCGGCAAGGTGTGGTTCGGAAAAGACACCGAGCTCGCTGCGAGCGTTCTCGATGCCAAAGGGGACTGGGTGTCCTCATGCCTCGAATTCAGCCCGGATTCGTCCTGGGCGGCACTTGCCTCACCTGATCTGGACTGCGTGGTCGTTTTGGATGGAGAGAAGCGAAGCCGGCGCAAGCTCATCGACGGCTGGTGCTACGACCTTGGCTGGTTGGACGCCGGGAGGTGACGAATCAGGTGAACTTGATCACGTGCTTCTGCCCATGCTCTTCGTGCGCGGGATTGAGGGCGCGGAGTTCGAATTCGGCACGCTCCGCGCTGATGCGGGCGATGACCCAGCCGTTCGGGCGCTTGGGATTGAAGGGGTAGGCGACCGGGGGGAGATTGATGAGCGGGAGTCCGGTCTTCTCGTGTTTGGATTTCAGCCAGGTGTGGGTGTGGCCGTAGATGTAGCCCTGCACCTTGGGGTAGGAGGCCAGCATGTCGAAGAGGGCATCGCTGTCCTGCAGGCAGGTGCCTTTGATTTCATTGTTCATGCTGGGCTGCATGGGGTTGTGATGAGCGACAATGAAAGTAGGCTTGTTGGGCGAATTGCGCAGTTCGCGCTCGATCCATACCAGCTGCTGTTCGCCGAGGCGGCCCGGGGTTTTGTTGACGAGTTCCAGGGAGTCTAGCAGCACCCAGTTCACCAGGGCGCTGGTGACCGTGGCCACGTGCTTGTCCGGCACGTTCATGGGGCGCTCGGCATTGGGGGGCGGAGGGCCGATGATGACGTTGAGGAAATTGTTGCGGTGATCGTGATTGCCGAGGGTGCAATGGATCTGAATGGACTGCTCACGCAGGGCCTGGATGCAGTGGGTGAAGGTGACGTAGTCCTCCGCCTTGCCATCGAGGTAAGCGCAGTCGCCATTGACGATGAGGCCGAAAGGTTTCTGGCCGATCTTGAGCACCTGATTGGAGCAGCGGCGCAGATTCTCCGCCATGCAGGCACCGCGCACGACCAGCGCCTCATCCTCGGCGATGTGGGGGTCGGAGAACAAAACCCAGATCTGTTCCGGAATTTCAAGAGCAGGCAGCTGCGAGGCAAACGTTCCCAGGGCGGCGGCAGTGCCGTGTTGCAGGAAGCTGCGGCGGGAGAGAGGGGGCAGGGTGATGGGCATGGGAGGAAAGACTACGGTGATGGGAGGCAGAATCGTGCGGCGCAGGCAGGCAAAAATCAGGTGCCAAAATAGCGGTCTCCCGCATCGCCAAGGCCTGGCACGATGTAGCATTTTTCATTGAGGCCGTCGTCGATGGCCGTGGTGAAGACGGGCACGTCCGGATGCGCACGCTTCATGGCGGCGAGACCTTCCGGGCAGCTGACCACGCAGAGCATGGTGATGCGCATGGCACCCGCCTCTTTCAGCTGGCGGGCGGCCTCACAGGCGCTGCCGCCAGTCGCGAGCATGGGATCCAGAAGGAAAACGTCAGCGCCAGAGATGCAGGCCGGCAGGTTGGCGTAGTAGGCGTGGGGAAGGGCGGTCTCCTCATTCCTTTTGATGCCCACATGAGCCACCACAGCCTCAGGAACGAGCGGGAGAATGCCATCCAGCAGGCCCAGGCCGGCACGCAGGATGGGTACGAAAACGAGCGGACGCGCGAGCTGTGCGCCCGAGGTCTGCTGAAGGGGTGTCTGCACAGGGATTTCCTGCACGGGAAGTTCACGGGTGGCTTCCAGAAACAGCAGACGCGCCAGATGGTTCAGATGCCGCCGGAAGTCATGGGAGGGGGTGCCGGCGGCACGAATCACGGAAAGGTAGCACTGCGCCAGAGGATGCTGAACGACGAAGGTCTGCATGGAGTGCAATGTGTCGCGTTTGAATGCCCTGGCAAAGTTTTCCACCACCGGGTTGTTCTCCGTGGTAACATGGGTGCATGAAAACACGACTCTGTGCGCCTGTGCTTCTGGCACTTTTCCTGAGCGCCTGCGCGATGCCGCCGAGCAGGGATGGCTCGAGTTATTACTACCCGTCTGCCAGTCAGCCGCTGGGATCCACCAGCACCGGCCCGAGGTCTCCCAGCATCGCTGAGATGGCGGGCAGCCGCGGGACACCGCCACGGGGCGGATACGCCCCAGGTTCAGGACCCACCGCGATGCCAGGGGGAAATCAGTTCATGTACCAGCAAAACGTCTCCGGCCCCTTTGGCAGCAGGAGCTCGACCGGCGTTATCAATTCCTTCGGCGGAGTGCAGAGCTATCAGACCATTGGCGGCATGCCGGTGTATCCCGGAATGCCGGTTTATGGCGGGTATCCTGCCAACTATGGCAGGCTCCCTTCGCAGCCCGTGTATGTACCCGGGGTGGGTGGTGCGCCTGGCTATTACATGAATCCAAGCACGGGCGCGCGAGTGCAGGGACCGTGAAGCTCCCTATGGTTCCCGGAAGGAAGAGATCATGAAAGGCTAGGCTGCGCCATCCTTTTTCGCCTGCGCCCGCCTGGCCTCCGCCTTGTGCTTGAGCACTTCAAACACGATGGGCAGAAGGGAGACGACGATGATCAAAACGAAGACAAGCTTCAGATTGTTTTTGATGACCGGGATGCTGCCGAGGAAGTAGCCGGCGATGGTGAAGCTGAGCACCCACACCAGGCCGCCGCCGAGGCTGTAGGCCAGGAAGCGGCGGTAGTCCATGCGGCCAAAGCCGGCGGTGAAAGGAGCAAAGGTGCGGACGATGGGCACGAAGCGGGCGAGGATGATGGCCTTGCCACCGTGCTTGACAAAGAAGGCCTCCGTTTTGGCGAGATAGTCTCGCTTGAACCAGCGCTGGTTGACGATCCAGCCTCCGGCTTTGCGACCGATCCAGTAGTTCAGGTTGTCGCCGATGATGGCGGCGCACATGAGCAGCGGGATGATGTACTCAATGCGGATGAGATTCTGGGCAGCGAGGGCACCGACAGCAAACAGCAGGGAATCGCCCGGCAGAAACGGCATGACCACGAGACCGGTCTCACAGAAAATGATGGCGAAGAGCAGGGCGTAAATCAGCGGGCCGTGGTCCCTCGCAAAGATTTCCAAATGTTTGTCGATGTGCAGAACGAAATCAATCATGGCCGCCGATTCTCCGGCATCGGAGCGGTGCGGCAAACGAAAACTCATGGCGATCTCGACAGGTGAGCACAAAAAAGCCGGAGGAATGATGCCCTCCGGCTTCCTTGTCGTTAAAACCTGAAACTGAGCGGCGGGCTTATTTCAGCTCCGCTTTGACGACGTTTTTGCCCTCGATTTTGATGCCATCGGTTTTGTTAAACTTGGCGGCTGCGTCAGCCATGCTGATGTCGTTCTGCGCCGCGTCGATCAGGCTGTAAAGGGCGTCCATGTTGTTCAAAAACTTGTCGAACTGGACGTCCAGGAAGCTGATCGTGTCATTGCTAAAGTGCGTGGCGTCCGAGCTGGCAAAGCCATTTGCGGCCTTCACCTCCACGGCAAAGTGCATGCCGGGCAGCATGGGCTTCATGATCGCGATCTGCGACTTCATCATTGCGATTTCGTCCGGGCTTTCCTGGCCTTTCGCCTCGCCGCTTTTTTTGTCTGCCGGTTCAAGACTGGTGATGGTGAGGGAAGTGCCCTTCAGCGCAAAGGTCATGGGTTCGGGAGCGGGGTCGGATTTTTCGTCCTGCTCCGGCACAAACGGCTCGTATTTCAGCTTGGACAGATCGGCCACGGCGAAGACCACCTTCACACCGCTCCTGCCTTCGGCCGGTTTCAGCTCTTCAAAGGATTTGACCGTCACACCTTCGCCCAAGGCCTTGGCGCGTTCGCCGGCCGTCTTCCTGTCCATGATGAGGCCTTTGAGCTGTTCTGCCTGGCCGCCCTGCATCATCTCTGTCAGGTGGGGGCCCAGGATGACGGTTTCTTCGATGGTGGCCGTGCCGTCCTTGCTGACGATGACCGTGGACTTGATTTCAATGCAGGAGGTCAGCATCAGAGCGACCGCAAGGAGAAGGGCGAAAGGGAGTTTCATGTGGGCGGCAGACTAGGCGTGCGGATCTTTCGCCCACAAGGGCAAAGAGCGGGGATTTCTTAGATTTGCGGGCACAGATGGGCGAGGATGCTGCTTGCCAAACGGCCTGCATGCTGAAACAAATCAGGCATGGACTCCCATGAAGTGATCAGCAAGGCCGTCGAGCAAACCAGCTTCAAAGAAGTGGCGGCTCAGATGGGCGTATCCCTCTCGCTCGCCTACAAGTGGTCCCAGCCCGACGAGCAGCAGGGCAGCGGCACCTCCAATCCGCTGGACCGCGTGCGCCAGCTCTACGAGATCACCAAGGACGACCAGCTCATCCAGTGGCTGTGCCACAAGGCGAATGGATTCTTTGTGCAGAACCCCACCAGCGGCGGACCGCGTGGCATGGAGCTCATGCCCGCAACGCAGGAGATCGTGCAGCAGTTTGCTGACCTGCTGACGGCCATCAGCAAGGCCGCCGCCGACAGCCGCATCAACAAGGACGAAGCCGAGCACATCCGCGGCGTGTGGGATGAACTGAAACGCTTCACGGAAGGTTTTGTGCGCCTCTGCGAGAAGGGAGATTTCGCCCACCTCGCGGATGAGATCAAAACCCACAATCGATTTAAATAGGAACCCTGCATCACCATGTCCGCCTCAGGCCCGCTTCTCGTCCGTCATGAAGGACACACCGCACGTGAGCGCAGCACCTGCGGATGGCGGGACCGGCTGATCAGCCGGGAGGATGCAGGGCTGTCCCCCGCTGCGTGGGCGCATGCGGTGGACATTGATGGCGCAAAGTTGCATTACCACAAACGCTCCACCGAGCTGTATTACGTCTTGGAAGGTGGAGGCTGCGTGGTGCTCGACGGCGTGGAGCAGCCGGTCAGCAAAGGGTCCATGGTCCACATCCCGCCTGGGGTGGTACATGGTGCCCGTGGAAAAATGCGTGTCCTTGTGGTAGGAATTCCTGACATCGCGGAGGATGATTATTACGAAGTGAACGGGGCACCGAAAGGGGGGGCCGCCACAGATTGATACATCCAGCCGCCGCCTTGGCGCGAATGAAATGAAACTGCCCCTTTTTTGCCATGACTCTGCTATTTCTTATGGCCGCACGGCTCTGCTTCCTGCAGCTGGAGCAGTTTGTCGTGGATGAGTGGACGTCTGTGGCTGCCGTGGCCTTCATAAGCCTCTCCCTGGCGATCAGTCACCACGTGCACATGATCACGAGGCGCTGATGGTGGTAGCGGCAGGGGCGATTCAGAATGGAGAAGGGTGGAAACCGGGCCCTTTCAGGGTGCCGCCCGCCGGGCGTTGACGAAGATTTTGCGCCTCAAAAGGGGCGAAAAGAGATTATGGGCAAATTTGTTTAGATTTGGTAAAGACAAATTCATTGCGCAATCCGAGAACTTAAACTAGAAATTCACTGCCATGAATACCAAGGCTCACTCCGTACTGTTGATTCTTTTGGGCGTTTTCACACTGGGCATGCTTCCCCAAGCAGGTGCCTCGGATTATGCGTCTGATCCTGGACTTAACCATCCTCTTGCCGGAGAGAAGCCGGGCAAAGATTTTCGCGGGCGCTATCCCGTGCTCACCCGAAGCATGCGGGAAGGATACGTGCAGAGCGTCAATCCTGGCAATGTGATCAGCTATGGCACTCCTACCTTGGGCAAATTCAATCATCAGGTGTACTGGATGGTCCCTGTGACCTTTGCGCCAGGACGGACCAGCATTTACGAGCAAACGAGGGCCCGGCACAGTTACACCCGGCTTTCCACCGATGCCTATGCCTGCGTGCGCAACGGCCGGGTTGAGTACTGGATCTACAAGGAGTCGAGATCTCTGATTCGCTAAGAAGAGACTTCCGGCACGAGCCATATCAAGCGCATGGGCCTCCCGCCCGCAGAGAGATTACACTTCGTATCTCTCTCAGTTTTTCAAAAAAGGGAGTCCTGTGCGCTTTTTCCTTTATTGGAATCCGAGTAAAATCTTTAAAATGGAGGCGTTGAACTCGAGCCTCAGACCGGGGAAGGCGAGGCAAAAGCGCAGAAGGGAAGGTGCCAGCTTATTGATAACCAAAGAGTTATTGCATTTGCGGGTGGTGAAAAAGACCGAGAGGGTGGCAGTATAAAAAGCCTCAGGATTTATTAAAATTAACTGGACCGGGTAAAGATTGTTATGTTTATTATAAATGCACAATCCAGTGCATTTATAATTATGAGCGCCACTGAAACCAGCCTGCTTGTTCCCGAAATTCGGGAGGTCCTCGCCCAGCATGGACGATTCCCCGTCGAAAACGTATCGGAGGCAGATGACCTTTATAACGCCGGACTGACGTCGTTAGCGACGGTGGCAGTGATGCTGGCCCTGGAGGACAAATTCAACGTGGAGTTTCCCGACAGCCTGATCGGGCGGCGGACCTTCAAGAGCATCGATTCCATCGCGGAGGCGATCACCAAACTCGCTGCCTAGGCCGTCCGGGAGCGATCCCGCATTGTCTGGCCCTGCCTTTATTCACCCACAAACCGTTACTCTCGTGAGCGCACGCACTCTTCTACGTAACAAGGTCAATTTTGACGAACTCCTGAAGGGAGTGCATCAGATTGGCAAATCAGTGCTCCGCGCCCACGCGGGGGACGTGGACAAAAACGCCCGGTTCCCCACCGAGTCCATCAATGCCATGCGCGAAGCGAAACTGCTGAGCGCGTATGTGCCGGAGGAATTTGGCGGCATGGGACTCAGCATGGTGCAGGTCGCGAAGATCTGCGAGGCGCTGGGCCAGTACTGCGGTTCATCGGCCATGGTGTACGCGATGCACAAGATCCAGGTCGCCTGCGTCGTGCACCACGCCCAGCAATCCGCCTATTTCTGCGAATACCTGCGAAAGCTGGTCAAAGAGCAGCGCCTCATGGCATCGGCGACGACGGAGATCGGCACCGGGGGCGATCTGCGTTCGAGCATCTGCTCCGTGGAAATCACGGGAGATCAGTTCAAACTGACCAAGAAGGCCCCGGTCATTTCCTATGGTGAAGCCGCAGATGAGATTTTAGTGACCTGCCGCAGCGCGCCCAACGCACCGGCGAATGAACAGGTGCACGTGATGGTGCACAAAGGCGCCTACACCGCCGTTCCGATTTCCAATTGGGATACCATGGGCTTCCGCGGCACCTGCAGCTCGGGTTTTGAACTGACGGCCGCTGGAAACACTGAGCAGATTCTTCCCCAGCCGTTCAATGAGATTCTGGGCCAGACGATGCACCCTTATTCACACATTGTGTGGGGTGCCCTGTGGTCTGGCATTGCCATGGACGCGGTGAACCAGGCGCGTGCCTTTGTGCGTGCCGAAGCGCGCAAGACACCAGGCGAGACACCCATTGCGGCGATCCGTCTCGGGGAAGTCGACCAGCTGCTGCAGCTGATGCGGCACAATGTGGCGGCGCTTGCCCAGGAGTACGACGAACTGCGCAGCCGCAACTGCCCGGGCGTCTTTGAAGAATTTGGTTTCTCCATCCGCACGAACAATTTGAAGCTGGCTTCATCGCAGCAGTTCGTGGACATCGTGGGCCGGGCGATGCTGATCTGCGGCATCTCGGGCTATCGCAACGATTCCAAGTTCAGCATTGCCCGTCATCTGCGAGATGCCTACGGCGCCGCGCTGATGGTGAACAACGACCGCATCTTGAAACTCAATGCCACGATGCTGATGGTGCACAAGGAGGCCTGATTTATGATCTGTACATCAACAACGACTCTTCCCCTGACCGAAGCCTACCAGGCCTTTCTCGACGAAGTCACGCAAGCAGGGCTGCTGGTGCCCCTCGGCGTGCGCGGCGTGTATGGCTACAACGGCGTTTTTGACAGCGTGCTGCAAAGCTTTGACCGGCTCGTCACACGGCGTGCCGCCCATTTTCAGGCAGACATCATGCGCCTGCCCGGAGTGCTCAGCCGGGAGCACTATTTGAAGACGAGCCACATCGAAAATTTTCCCGACCTGATGGGTTCCGTCCACAGTTTCATGGGGCGTGATCGTGAACACATCGCCATGCTGACCAAGCGGCAGAACGGAGAGGAATGGACGCAGGATCTTGCGCCGAGCGGCTTGATGCTGTCGCCCGCCTGCTGCTATCCGCTCTATCCGACGCTGACTGGAACGCTGCCTGACGAGGGTGCAACGGTCGACCTGCTGTCCCAGGTGTTCCGGCATGAACCTTCGATCGATCCCTGCCGCATGCAGATTTTCCGCCAGCGCGAGTTCGTGCGTGTGGGAACTGCCGATCAGGCGCTGGAGCATCGCAGGCAGTGTCTGGAACTTGGACGTGACACACTGGCAGAGGTCGGACTCGAAGTGGATGTCGTCCTGGCAAACGATCCGTTCTTTGGACGGGGCGGCCGGGTGATGGCGGCCTCGCAAAAAGATCAGGATCTGAAGCACGAGTTCACCTTCGCCGTGGCGTCGGATCAGAAGCCGACGGCGATTGCCTCGACCAACTGCCACGTGGATTATTTTGGCAAAGCCTTCGACATCAAGCTGCCGAACGGGGAGCCTGCGCATTCGGCCTGCATAGGATTTGGCCTCGAACGCATCACGCTCGCCTTGTTCAAGCACCACGGTTTTGATCCCGACCTCTGGCCTTACGAGGTGAAAAACGCGTTGGAGCTATGAGCCAGCAGCTTTTAGCGCTCGATCCGCAGACCTATACGCGCCATCTCCTGCACACGCAGGAACGCGAGTGGGCGGAAACGAACTGCTATGTGGACGTGTGGATTGAACTTCTGCATGCACGCGGCCTGGAGCCCATTGCAGGCCTGCCATTCACCCTCGGCATCGACTTTGAAGGAGATCAATGGACCTTCTTCAAATACCAGGTGGCGGACTTGTTTGAACTGTACTCCCTGGATGTTCAAGAACTCGCCCTCTATCGCCCGCTGACCGCCCACATTGAAGAGCAGCTGTCCCTCGGCAGGCCGCTGCTGGTGGAGCTGGATTCGTATTACCTGCCAGACACCGCCGGGAGCGCTTATCAGCTGGAACATGTCAAAACCACGGTGGCAGTCGTCGAGATCGATGTGGAGCAGCGGCGCCTGGGCTACTTCCATGCGCAGGGCTACTACCACCTGCACGGTGATGATTTCGCGAATGTATTCCATCTGAACGGCGAAAAAAATCCCCACATCCTGCCGCCTTACTGTGAGATCGTTAAAACCACTCATCAGCCGCCGCTGCAAGGGGATGCGCTGCTGGGAGCTTCCCTCGGACTGCTGAAACGCCAGCTGCAGCGCCTCCCGGATGAGAATCCGTTCGTGAAATTCCGCGCGCGCTTCGAAGCGGACATGCGGTGGCTGATCAATGAGCCGATCACCACCTTTCACCAGTACTCGTTTGCCACTCTGCGGCAGTTTGGTGCCTGTTATGAACTGGCGGCGACCTATCTGAAATGGCTGCAAGGCCAGAATGTCGCAGGGCTGGATGGCGCCATTGAATCCATCAGCTGGCTGTCCACCAGTGCGAAGACGCTGCAGTTCCAGCTCGCACGCGCGATGGCGCGTAAAAAGCCGATTGATTTCACGCCCGTCGATCAAATGGCGGAGCACTGGTCCAGGGGCATGGAGCAGCTGAAGGCTGTGTTCCTCGCATAAACGCTTATGAGAGACCACGTTCACTTTGCCCCGTGGACATGCTGTGCTCAGGCTCCTGGGGCCAGCCCGCCGGCGCAGCAGGGAGACTGGTTTGCAGCGTCTGTGCCGGGCACGGTGGCCTCCGCTTTGCGCGCACGCGGTCGGTGGGACATGCAAAATCCACCTGACATCGATGCGCAGGACTGGTGGTACCGCACCACCTTTGCGGCTGAATCGCGCACGGACAATGAGTTGTTCGAGCTTTGTTTTGACGGTCTTGCTTCACTGGCGGAAGTCTGGCTCAACGGTGAGCTTGTGCTGAGCACGAACAACATGTTCCGCACCTATCGTGTGGATGTTGACCGGTCTTTGAAGGACGAAAACGAACTGGTGATCTGCTTTCGCTCGGTCAGCGCAGATCTGAAAAAACGTCGTCCGCGGCCGCGCTGGAAAACCAACCTCGTCAACAATCAGCAACTGCGCTGGCTGCGCACGAGCCTGCTCGGGCGCATTCCGGGATGGTCACCGCCGGTGCCTGCGGTGGGGCCATGGGGCGAGGTGAGGCTGGAGCGTTCGGCGGTAATGCTCTCGGAGGTGCAAAGAACGGCTGTTCTGAGCGGCACGGAAGGTGTCGTCCGTTTCAGCGCTCAAGTGGGGGCGGCTCTGGAGATCACTTCGGCGCGGCTGCATGTGGGCGGGCATCATGCCGCACTGGAATGGCAGAACGGAACTTTGAGCGGTGAGCTGCGCATTCAGCATCCCGAGCTGTGGTGGCCGCACACGCATGGCGCGCCGACGTTGCACGCTGCAAAGGTGATCATCGAAACCGATGTTGAGCAGCACGAATTTCCGCTGGAGAAAGTGGGCTTCCGCCAGATCGAAGTCCGCAACGATCCTGGGTTCGCGATTCACGTGAATGGGGACCGTGTGTACTGCCGCGGAGCATGCTGGACCACGAGCGACATTTTCACGCTTCACGGCACGGAGGAGTATCTGCGGCATGATCTCACGCTCGCGCGTGATGCGGGCATGAACATGCTGCGCATTGGCGGCACGATGACGTATGAAAGCGATTTGTTTTACCGTCTCTGCGATGAACTGGGCATCCTCGTCTGGCAGGACTTCATGTTTGCCAACATGGACTACCCGGTTGATGACGCCGCATTCGCGGAAAACATCTCCGTGGAAGCGACTCAACAGATCCGCCGCCTGGCACAGCATCCCTGCGTGGCAGTCTATTGCGGAAGCAGCGAGATCGAACAACAGGCCGCCATGCTGGGGATGGCGCGCGAGCTGTGGCGCAACCGCTGGTTTGGTGAGCAGCTGCCCGAGATGTGCAGCCAGCTTCATCCGGGCACCATCTACGTGCCATCCTCCCCGAGCGGCGGGGTGCTGCCTTTTCACACGCGCACGGGTGTCACCCATTATTATGGCATCGGCGCCTATCTGCGCTCTCTGCGTGAGCTCCGTCAGGCCGATGTGAAGTTTACCAGCGAGTGCCTGGGCTTCGCAAACATCCCGGAGCCTGAGACAATCGAGGAGATCATGGGCGGGCTGGTGCCGGCGATGCACCACCCACGCTGGAAGCAGCGCGTGCCGCGAGACACCGGCGCAGGATGGGATTTTGAAGATGTGCGCGACCATTACCTGCGCGAGCTGTTCCAAGCCGACCCGGTGGCCCTGCGCTCATTCGACATGCCGCGCTATCTGGAACTGAGCCGCGTAACATCCGGAGAGATGATGGCTCGGACGTTTGCGGAGTGGCGCAGCGGCCACAGCCGCAATGCGGGCGCGCTGGTTTGGTTCTACAAGGATCTTTGGCCCGCTGCGGGATGGGGCGTTGTGGACAGTTCTGGCACGCCAAAGGCGGCCTATTATCAGCTCAAGCGGATGTGGCAGACGCGCCAGCTGACACTCACGGATGAGGGGCTGGATGGTCTGCATGTCCATCTCGTCAATGAAACCGCCGAGTCCGTGGAGGGCTTTGTGGAGGTGCAGCTGCTGCGCGAGCCGAATGTCAGCGTCGCCCGCCATGAGATCGCGGTGGAAGTGGGCGCCCGTTCTCTTGAAACACTCAGTGTGGATGAAATTCTGGGTGTGTTTTATGATGTGAACTACGCGTATCGGTTCGGCCCGCAGTCCCACCATGTGGTGATCGCCTCGTGGCTCACGGCCGGGCGGGAGATCATCAGTGAGTCCGTCCATCTCACGCGGATGCGCGATCCGGAGCCTCAGCCGCAGTGTGCCGAGATGCTGCAGGCGAAAGCGGTGGCCACGGGGGGCGGGCATTATCTTGTCACTTTGAAAAGCGAACGCCTGCTCCACTGCGTGCGGTTGTCCGCCCGGGGGTTTCTGCCGGCCGACAACTATTTCCATCTGGCGCCAGGCCGGCTGAAAGAAGTGTCATTTTCTCCCCAGGACGGTGACAGTGCGGTCTTCCGAGCGTATGTGGAAGCCCTGAATGTGATGGGTGAAGTCTCGGTTGATTTGAGCAGCGCACCCCACGAACCCAGTCATGCCCCCCGATGAGCCACAACCGCGCGTGCCAGAGCACTCTCTGCAGGCGGGTCAGGTGGAGCGCACAGCGTTCTACCTGGACAGTGGCGGGCACGCGTTGTTTGCCTGGCTGCACGCAGCAGCGGGCACGGTGGGTGCACATGGCGTGGTGATCTGCCCTCCGCTGGGGCATGAGCAGGTGCATTCCCATCGTACGCTGAGGCATCTGGCGGACCGTCTGGCAGCGCGAGGATTTGCAGTGCTGCGCCCGGATTACCTCGGCACGGGAGATTCCGATGGCACCGAGGAAGATCCGCATCGGCTGGCCACATGGCTGGTCAATGTGAACGATGCCGCGGAATGGCTGCGCAACACCGCAGGTTGTCAGAAAATCAGCCTTGTGGGGCTGCGCATGGGCGCGGCGCTTGCGGTGCTTCATGCGCAGCATCACGAAGTGGAGAATCTGGTGCTGTGGTCTCCGATTGTGAAAGGGCGGCGGTATGTGCGTGAACTCACCGCCCTGAGCCAGACGGCGCAGCTCGCAGCGGGCAGTTCCTCAAACTGCGTGGAGGCCATGGGTTTTGTCTACACGCGGGAGACCCTGGACGCGCTCGCCAAGATCGATCTTCTGTCTGGCGGTGTGCATTGCAGAAACGTTTTGATCGCCTCACACACCAGCGCGGGTGGTGACTCGGCGCTGCTGGAGCATCTGTGCCAGCAAGGCATGGTAGCAGAGCAGAAGGTGCTGCCTGGCTACGAGGGCATGATGGCTGAGCCCCATGACACCGTGGTGCCGCAGGAGGCTCTGCAAGACATTGAGGAATGGATGGTGTCCAAGGCGCCCCCGTCCGCTCCAGGCCGACGTGCGGCTCCTTCCCCGGGCATGATTTCAATGCAGGTCTCCAGTCCGGCAGCACTGCGTGAATTCCCGCTGCGCATCAGCCGTGCGCCCGATTTGTTTGGCATCATGACGGAACCTGTGGAGTTCTCGGATTCGCTGCCGTGGATCGTCATGCTCAATGCCGGGGCGGCCTATCGGATTGGTCCCGGGAGGCTGCATGTGCAGCTGGCGCGGCAGCTCGCGGCGCTTGGTTATCCCTGCCTGCGGTTCGACCTCAATGGACTTGGCGACAGTGTGCTGGCGGAGCAAGGCAAGGAGAATGACGCGTACGCCGCCACGGCTTTTCGCGATGTGGCCGCGGTGTGTGACTTCCTGCATGCGCGGGAGCCAGGGCGGCCCATTGTTTTGATGGGTCTTTGTTCCGGAGCCTACGTGGCTTTCCAGTCTGCCGTGCAACTGCGGCATCCTGCGATCATTGAAAGCGTGCTCATCAATCCTCTCGTTTTCTTTTGGAGGGAGGGAATGATCATCAATGACACGAACACTGAACAGCTCGTGGCCTGGCGGGAGTACTGGCGTTCCATCTTCAAGTGGAGCCAGTGGAAAATGCTCCTCACAGGCAAGACACGCACTGGGTTTGCGGGCTCAGTGAAACGCTTCGCCAGCCACCTCCTGCCACGTTTGCCAAAGCCTGGAAGGCTGGATGCGCCGAGTGCCGAGGCCGCGCCGCAGTGCGACTATGGGCATCCGCCCCGCAAAGATCTGCCGGGTGATCTGCAGCGGGTCGCCGCAGCCGCCCGGAGACTGGTCATGTTTGTTTCGGACAATGATCCCGGGCACTTCCTGCTCATGTATCAGGCGCGCCGCAAAGCCACCCAGTTGATGAAGCAGGGGAGCCTCCAGTGCTTCTTTGTTCCAGAGGCAGACCATACTTTTTCGACGGCTCAAGCGCGCCAGACCTTCAGCCGCAGCCTCCTGGAGTATCTGCAAGGTCGCTTTGAAACAGCCCCATCCCAGGAACGGAATTTGGAAGGAAAGCGTGCCACGCTGTCTCCGGCGCTCACCCCATAAAAAAGCCCCGCAACTCGTTGAATTGCAGGGCTTTTGAAATTGGTTGCGGGAGTAGGATTTGAACCTACGACCTTCAGGTTATGAGCCTGACGAGCTACCGGGCTGCTCCATCCCGCGATTTTTGATGGGCGATTAGAATCGGCTGTCCCGGGAGATTGGCAACCGTTATTTCGAATACTTCACATCTTGACCTGCAACATCGCCTGCGCCTTCTCGTTTGCTGCTTCCCGCATGAAATACACCGCCACCACACTCCTGCTCGCACTGGCGAGCCTTTCCGCCACGGCTGCCGATCCCAAAGCCGCCGCCCCTGCGGCAGACAAACCTTCGCCGATCGGCTATTCAGACACCCCTGTCATCCCGGGTACAAAGTGGAAAGTGCATGACATTGAACGTCCGCGCCCAGCCGCCGTGGCTCCCGGAGACAAGCCTGGTGCGCCGCCGGCGGATGCAGTCGTGATCTTCAACGGCACCAGTTCCGATGCCCTCCAGGCGAAGGAGAAAGACGCCAAGGGCAAAGAAACGGGAAAGCTGGTCCCATGCCCCTGGCAGATCGAAGACGGAGTCATGAAGATCGCCGGTGGCGACTGCTGGACGAAGCAGGAATTTGCGAGCTGCCAGCTTCATTTGGAATGGATGAGCGAGCCAAACACCAAGGGCAACTCGCAGAAAAAGGGCAATGCCGGCGTGTTTTTCATGGACCGCTATGAATCCCAGATGCTGGACTGCGACAACAACCCGACCTACGCCGACGGCATGACTGGCGGCGTTTACGGCCAGACCCCGCCGCTGGTGAATGCAGTGCGTCCCGCCGGGCAGTGGCAGGTTTACGACATCGTCTTCACCGCCCCCAAGCTGGAGGGTGGAAAGGTGGTGGAGCCAGCCTACATCACGACCTTTGTGAATGGCGTCTGCGTGCAGAACCACACAAAAATCATGGGGCCGACGAAGCACAAGCAGATCACCGATTACAGCGGAGAGTTTCCGGAGAAGGCCCCCATCCGCATCCAAGACCACAAAAACGATCCTCCCGTGCGCATCCGCAACATCTGGATCAGGCCGCTGTAAGCCTCGTCCTTCACCCATTTCACTGTCATCAAGGCCGGAGGGGATGCCCTCCGGCCTTGCTGTTTTTAAGCCGCAAAGGTCAAAGGTAAGGAAAAGGTAAGAATGTTACAGTATTTATGATTATTCCATTGAAGTTAATAAATCGGCACCTAAAGTGTGGTGATCTGCCGTAATGCCAGAATAATCATAACATCCATCAGTTCCGACCGTTATCGGCCTGCGCCCTAAGTCTTCCTTTAACCCTTTGATTATGCCGCTCGCATTCCACCCGCGCTCCATCAAAGCCGCCGCCCTCGTGGGTAGCGGGCTGGTGTCTTACGCACGGACGCGTCGTAGTGCTGAGGCTTCCATTCTGACGTTTCATGGCCTGAGCGATGGGGCAGGGGACAGCGGCATCCTCGACTATTCACTGCACCTGCCCGTGGAGGTGTTTCGCAGCATCTGCTCCATGCTCGCCAAGGAATACCATGTGGTCTCGCTCGCATCGCTGATCGAGGCACGCACCCAGGGCACCCGTCTGCCGGACAACGCCGTGGTTCTCACCTTTGATGATGGCTACGCGTCCAATTATGAACTCGCCTACCCGATCCTGCGGGAGTTTGACCTGCACGCGACCATCTTTGTGACCACAGGCTTCCTTGATGGCGTGGAAATGTTTTGGTTTCAGCGCGTCGATCTCGCGCTGGGTCGCACGAAAAAGGAACTTCTCGACTGGAGGATCAATGGAAAGAACCTGCGCCTCTATCTGGGCACCTATGAACTGCGCCAGCAGTCGCTGATGCGGCTGCTCCCAGAACTCAAGGAGCTGCCAGATATTGATCTGCTGAGCGAGGTGGACCGGTTGGAGGAAGCGCTGGAGGTGGATCCGTCCGATTTTCAAACATTGCCCAAATCCATGCGCCCGATGTCGTGGGAGATGGCATGCGAGATGTCCCTGAGCGGCCATGTGGACATCGGCGGGCACACCCATACACATCCCATTCTGGCACGCTGCGACTCGCTCTCCATGCGGGCCGAGATTGCCACCTGCCGTGAGCGGATTCACGCGGAAATCGGCGAGCTGCCCACGGCGTTTGCCTACCCTAATGGCGGCAGTGACGATTTCACCCGCGAGACCCTCATGCTGGTGCGCGAGGCGGGTTTTAAAGCCGCCTGCACCACGATCAGTGGTCGCATTCATGACAACGTCTCCATGTACCAGCTGCCCCGCTACGGGAGTCCTGCATCTGTGTGGGAGGCGGAGGCCACCGTTTCCGGTGCGTTTGAAACCCTCAAAGACTGGCGGCAGAGCTGCCTGAAAGCGATGTCGATGATATGAGGACGATCACGCTGAACACGAGTGACACCTTGCAGCTGCCCATCCGGCAGCCCGCGCGTGCCTTTGAGACGGCCAGGTCCCTGCCGGCACCTGCGCTCGACAAGCGGCCGGTGGTGCTGCATTTCTCCTACAGCATCGGGGGTGGTGGAGCAGAAGCCATGCTCATGAACCTGGCTGAATCGCTTGATCCAGCGCAGTTCCGCAGCGTCGTCGTGGCCATCAACGCCAAACCGTGGATCCCTCAGCTCAAGCGGCTGCATGAGGCCGGGGTGGATGTGCACGATCTCGAAAGCACCGCCTATCTCAATCCGCGCACGCTCGCCAGACTGCGTGCGGTGATCCGTGCAGAACGCCCCGCCATCGTGCAAACCTGGACTCACCACGCTGATCTTGTGGGCGGCTGGGCGGCAAAGCTCGCCGGAACGCGGAACGTGGTCTGGAGCATCCACTGCCGTGAAATCCACCGCAATCCCGGTGACAGCGACCGCAAGATGGCCTTCTTCCGCCGTGCGCTCTCACTGAGCTCCCGCTTCATTCCAAAGCGCATCATCTCGTGCTCTGCCACAGCCATCGAAGACCATGCGGGCATCGGCTATCCACGCGCCAGGATGCGCTGGATCCCCAATGGCATCAATGCCGGGCGGTTCGTTCCTGACATCGATGCTGGATTCGACACCCGCGCGGAACTCAAACTGCCGCCGAATGTGCCGGTCATCGGCTATGTCGGTCGTTTTCACGAGATGAAGGACCTGCCGACTTTCCTGCGCGCAGCGGCCCTTTTGCAGGCCCGCGTTCCTGCGGCTCACTTCGTGTTTTGCGGCGGTGTGGAAGTCGAAATGACGGAGGAAGAGCGTGGGCTGCTGGCGCAGCTGCCACAGCGGCAGCAGGTGCGGTTTGACTCATTCCGCGCAGACCCATGGCGCTTGTACCCGGCCCTGAGTGTTTTCTCTCTCTCCTCACGCACCGAAGCCTGCCCGATGACGGTGATCGAGGCGATGTCATGCGGAGTTCCGTGTGTGACCACGGATGTGGGTGATTGCGCCCGTTTGCTGGAAGGCCTGGGCACCGTCGTGCCGGTGCGTGATCCAGCGGCACTGGCCCAAGCTTGGGAAAAGACGCTGCAAATGGGCGCCACGGCGCGCGAGGAAACCGCCAGGGAATCGCGCCAGCGGGTGCTCGATCGTTTTACCATCGCCCACGCGGCGCGTCAGTATGCCGAAACCTACGCACAACTTGTGGAGGTGGGGTCGTGAAGGCTTGGGTGCTTCTTGCTCTGATGACACCCGCTGCCGCCGCTCCGGTGCAGGTGTCGTTTTGCGACGGCATGACGCGTGTTTCGCGTCATGGCGCGGCACCCTCGGCGGCGACGCACACGCTTTATGCCGCGCGTGGCGAATGGGAACCGTTTCAAATCATCGTCAGCGCCACCCCCGAACTGCTCAAGTCGCTCCAGGTCGTTGCCACAGCGATCGCCAGGCATGATTCAGAAGTCTTGCTGCCAGCACCCACGGTGTTGCGTGAGCATTACGTCCGCGTCTCCACCTCCACACCCAGGGCACCGCTCCCTCCGGGTGATTATCCCGACGCGCTCGTTCCGCTCGACATGGCAGGGCAGGATTTCAGCGGCAGCGCTGTGGTAAACCAGCCTTTCTGGGTGGATGTCTTCGTGCCGTACACCGCGGCACCGGGTGCCTACACGGGTGAGGTGCGGCTTCAGATGCCCGGGGGCACGGCTGTCACCGCCAGCTACACGCTCAAGGTGTGGGATTTCGATCTGCCTGTCGTTCCCAGTCTCCGCACCTCCATCATGACCACCATGCGGCACGTCGCCCAGGTGCATGGTCTTGAATACAACGACAAAGGGCCCTCGCTCGCGCATGCCAGCCTGCTCAATGCGTACTATGACCTGCTCGCAGAGCATCGTCTCAGCGTGGATCAAATCTACGGCAGTTATCCCGACGCCAGCACGGGCCGGCTTGATGAAGACAAGGCGGAGCGCGCGCTGAGAAAGCACCTGCTGCACCGGCATTGCAACAGCATTGGCCTGCCGATCTGGCCCAAGTGGCCGTTTCAGGATCCGCTGGGCCGCGACCGCGAAGCCGCGATGAACTATGTCGCGCAATGGATGAAGCTGCTGGGAAAAATCCACTGCGAGTCCCGTGGCTACGTCATCATGGGAGATCTCGATGAACCCAATGATGCGGCAGCCTACGCCACCGTGCGCCGCTGGGGCGAATTTTTCAACGAGGTGGAAAAAAAGCATGGTGTGCGTGTGCCTCTGCACGTCACCGAGCAGCCGGCGCCAGAAAAGAAAGCCTGGGGTTCGCTGCACGGCGCGGTGGACATCTGGGGACCTCACTTCAGCGAAGTGTGGAAGGACATGGAGTGGGCCGGCGGCGGCCATGACATTGCGGCACGCAGGCAGGCGGGCGAAGAAGTATGGACTTACGCGGCGCTGGTCCAGATGCCGGAGGCCTGGGAGCAGCAGCACGGCAGGCCGGCTCAGCTCACCTGCAGCTACCCTCCAGTGTGGGCGATCGATTACCCGCCGATGACCCATCGCATCGTTGGCTGGCTTTTCCCACGGCATGGCATCACCGGTTTCGATTACTGGGATACCATTTATGCCGCAGAAGGTGTGGATGTCTGGACGGAGGCAGGCACCTTCAAAGCGTCCGATGGCGCGGTATACAATGGCGATGGCTCGTTCATCTATCCAGCCACCGAGAAACGCCAGGGCCGCCATGCGCCGGTCGCGTCCATGCGTCTGAAATGGCTGCGGGAGTCCGTGGAGGATTATGATTACCTCATGCTGGCCCGCCAGCTGGGTCTAGAGGATGACGCACGTCGTCTCACCGTCACCTTTGCCCGGGGCTTTGGCGACTGGGATGACAACAGCGCGGCGCTTATGAATGCGCGGCAGGAGCTGGGCGCATTGATTGAATCTGTGCACAATCGCAAACAAACCGCCGCGCCCTTGGGAGGAGGCCTACGATGACCACAACTTTGCTCAGTCCTAAAACAACCACACGCACAAGCCCGTCCGCTGCTGTTCCGGCGGCGCGAAGAGGGGGCCTGACCCTGGAAATCATTCGTGATGTGGCGGGGTTTCACGCACTGCAGCCTTTCTGGGATGTGCTCGTCGGTCAGATGCACACGCGATCTCCCTTCCTGCGCTGGGACTGGATGCGCCTGTGGTGGGATGAGTGCCGCCAGGAGGCGCGGCTCGCCATCGCGGTGCTGCGTGATGCCGAAGGCGTGCCGCATGCCATTGCCCCGCTCATGCTTGCCCGGGAGTCGGATCCGGCTCGCAAACATCTTGTGACGCTGACCTGGCTGGCGGGATTTGGGGAGGCGCATGGCGAAAGGCTGGATCTCATTGTCCCCGCAGGGCAGGAGAAGGAGCTCACGCCACAGCTCTGCCGTGTGTTCAAAATGCTGCGAAAGGAATGCGACAACGTGCGGCTCAATCATCTCCCGGAGGAGTCACCCAACACGCAGCTTATTCTCGAAGCGCTCACGGCGGCCTACTCGCGCGCCGGTATTCTGAACCGCCAGACCTGCCGCTTCATCAACCTTCCGCGCTCGTGGGAAGAATACGAGGCGCGCCACAATTCCAAATGGCGCAACGTGCTGCGCCGCCGCCGCCGGGCGTTCACGACCGAGCATGCAGGCACTGCCACGCTGGCGGGAGAGCGCGTCACCCTTGCTGAAGCCATGAAGGAGCTGCGCGTGCTCCATGCCATGCAGTGGCCTTCGGGCATAAGCAGCTTCACCACAGACGCCTCCTGGCGTTTTCATCAGCGCCTGGCGGAAATTTGGGTGCCGCAGCAGCGCGCATGGATGCCGGTGCTCGAAGCTGATGGCAAAGTGATCGCCATCTTGTACGGCTTTATGGAGCGCGACGAGTTTTTCCAATACCAGACCGGCTGGGAGCAGTCGCTTTCCAAGATTTCTCCCGGCAAGCTCGTCATGCGCTGGGCCATTGACTGCTCCATGCAGCGCGGCCTGCGGGTGTACGACATGCTGCCCAGCGACTACGAATACAAACGCCAGTGGGCTGACGGGGCCAGGTGGCTGCTCGATCTCGAAGCTTTCAGCCCGACAAGCTGGCGCGCCACGGTCTTTCGCACCCTGCGCGCCATGCGCCGCCTGCTCCCCAGCCGGCGGACGACCGAAGAGTCCGGTACATCTCCGCAGGGACCTGAGGCGGCTCATTGCCCCGCCGAATAATCATCGCCATGGCCATTTCCTACAGCATTCAGCCTTCAAACGTCCCTCCTCCGGACGGTTTTGGGGCCATGCTTGCCCTCGCGCCGGCCTCCGCGCGTGGCCTGACTCCCGTGGCACCGTCCATGACCGTGCCTGCCCACCCGGGCATGTCGCCGGTGTTTGATCCGCGCGCCTTCTTACCGCCGATCAATCCGCAGGATTTTGAGGTGCAGTCTCTCATCAGCGTGGTGGACGTCATCGGCTACATCCGCAAGCGCTGGCTGCGTGGCGCAGTGCTGGGCCTCATGCTGGCGGCGCTGACGTTCTACTTCCTTGGCATGGGGGCAAAAATCTATGAGGCGGAGTCGCAGATGCTGCTGCGTATTCAGGACGGCAGCATGGTGGACATCGCTGGCGTGTCCTCCCGCGGACCTGGAGAGCTCAGCTCCGTGCAGCTGCTGAACAACCACCGGACGGAGATGCTCTCCCGGCGGTACCTGAGCTATTTCTATGATCATTTCACAGCTCAGCAGCGGGACGCGCTGCTGGAGCGCGAGCTGCATTCGCTCGGACGCAAGGATGAGTTGCTCAAGCTGGTCGGGCTTTACAAGCCGGGCAAGCCGGGGGAACCGCGCGAGCGCTTCATCAACCTGATGATCGCCAATGTGCGCGTGGAGCCGGTCAAAGAGTCGCACGTGCTGCGCGTGCAGATCCGCGACCGTGATCCGCAGACAGCGGCCGATCTGGCAAACCAATACATCAAGGAATACACCAGCTACGTCGCAGAACAGGAAAGCCAGCTCAGCTCGGATGCCGCCACGTTCCTCGAGGCTCAGTCCCAGGAGCAGCTGAAGCGTTTGCACGAGTCGGAACAAAGACTGACCGACTACCGCAAAAAGGAGGGCCTCACCGAAGACCTCGACTCAAAGGACGTTTCAAGCGACAAGGTGCGCCAGCTCAATGCGGCGATCACCGAGGCTGATTTGAAACTCACCAAGGCGAAGAGCGATCTCAATGATCTGCTCGCTGCCCAGAAGGCGGGTCGTGAACTGACGGAGCTGAGGATTTTTGCCGACAACGCCGACGTGAGCTTCATCCGCAAGCAGCTTGATGCAAAGATCGCCGAACGGGCGCCGCTGGAAGCCACCTGCGGCCGCCGGCATCCGCGCATGATCGGCCTGGCGAATGAGATCCAGTCGCTCCGGGCATCCCTTGACCGTGCAGTGAGCTCTGTCGTTTCCATGATCCAGGCGGAGGTCGAGTCGCAGCAGCGGCAGATCACCGACTACCATCGGCAGCTTGATGAAGCCCGGGGCGCCGCGATGGATGTGAACGGCAAAAACGTGCAGCACAATGAGCTGCGGGAGAAGGTGCGGATCGAACGCGACTTGTACGAAAAACTGGAGTCGAAGCGCAGCCAGGCCGTGATCACCGGACAGTTCCGCAACAGCGGAATGCTGCGTGTGGCGGATGTGGCGATGGCGCCGGAAAAACCCGTGAAGCCCAGCAAGCCCATCGCCGCCGTTGCAGCTATCCTGATGTTTGGCCTTTCGCTCATCGGCCTGCCGGTTGCCTGGGGCATTTTTGACGACCATGTGAGGAAGCTTTTCAGCCCCAAGGCTGAGAAACCAGGAATGCAGGACCTCACCCAGCACACCCCTTTTGGTTATGGTTTTCCGGTGCAGCAGCCTCAGGCCGTTCCGCCGGCGGCTTCGCCCTTCAGCATTGCCGCGCCTGCGGCGGCGTCTCTGCCTCTGGCGCCACCTTCGCGTCCTGTCTACCAGCAGTCGTTCCAGGCACCGCCCCAGCCGCAGACACAGCCTGTGCCACAGGCGCACGTGCAGGCGCGCGCGCAGACCCGCCCGCTTCCTGTGATGAAGCCTGCCAGTGGTGAAGCGACCATCCTGGCACGATTGCCCTACGTGCATGGCACCACTCCTGAGGGGATGCTTTCGGAACTGCTCAAGCCGGAACCCATTGGAGCATCCAGCGCGCTGCATCAGCTCACCAGCACTCTTGAAAGACAGGCGATGAACCGCGGCAGCACCGCGGGCGTGATCTTGATCACCAGCGCAGGTACGGGCGAAGGCAAGACACTGGTGTCCTCCGCCCTGGCCGCCGCCTTCTGCCATCAGGGCCGCCGTGTGTTCATGATGGAGTGCAATCCATCCTCTCCCACGCTGCACCAGTGGTTCCCCCGGGCCCTTCAGGGCTGCGGTGCCTATGCAAACAACTTGGAAGCTTTGCGCTATGGCCACAGCAATCTCTTCCTGCTGCCGGGCTGCGACCTGCCGGCCCACGCCACGAACGAACTTCTGGATGGCTACCGCACCTGGATCGAGCGCGCGAAGACAGAGGTGGACTGGATCATTCTCGACGCATCACCTCTCTTGAACAGTTTTGCCAACGTGGCTCCCCTTGCCCCCCTGGCCACGGATGTGCTCATCGTGAACAATCCCGCCAAAACCACCCCCGCGCAGCTGCGCGCGGGACTGGCATTGCTGCAGCCGATGATGTCTTCGAGCGCGCTGCGTGGCATGGTGGTGAACGGCGGGTAGAGAAGCGCTCAGCGGCCGTTTGCACGTGGTGTTTGCTCATGAGGAAGCGCAGAGATTATTTGGAATCGTAGCGAAGCGGAGATAGACAGCCGAAGGCTGCCCCGCAGGGGTGAGCGCAGCTACCGCTTTCGTGGGCCGGATTGCAGGCGAATGTCCGATAGCTGGCGAACATCATTCAACGCGTTGGGTTCGCGTCTGCTGACTGGCCTGCGGAGATCACGAGACGCTCGAAAGCGGTAGCTCCGGTCGTTCCTCCCTGCGCGACCGCACTCCCTATCAGAGTTGCACATCAGCAGGTCCGCTCGCCTGACTCTTTGCCCGTGGTTTAATGCGCGCCGCCTGCTGCTGCGCCGGTGGTTTTCGTGCACAGGAAGATCAGCGGGATCATGGAAAACAGGAGAAGGCCGGCGACATGGAAGCAGTCGTTGTAGGCGAGAATGAAGGCCTGCTTGCGCACGGTGGCATCGAGCAGATGAAGCGCGCGTTCTTGCGCGCCGACGGCGTCGATGCCTTGGGAAATCAGAGTCTGCGTGAGAGTGGCGAGGCGGTCGCGGGTGAGGGGATTGTAGAGGCTGACGGCTTCGCCAAGGTGATGGGAGTGGAAGTGCTCACGCTGGGTGAGCAGTGCGGACAGCAGTGCGATGCCGACGGAGCCGCCGAGGTTGCGCAGCATGTTGAAGAGGCCGGAGGCGCTGGCGGCGTTCTGCGCCTCAATGCCGCCTGTGGTGATGAGTGAAAGCGGAACAATGATGCAGGTAAGACCGATGGCGCGAATGATCTGCGGAAGCACGAGCTGATCGTGCGCGGTGTCGGACGTCATGCTGCTCATGAGCACGGCGCTGAGGCCAAACATGGCGAGGCCGAAGGCGACTATGGCGCGCTTGTCGAACCATTTCATCAGCGTGGGCATGAAGGGCATGACCACGAGCTGCGGCAGCCCCACCCACATCATCGTGGTACCGATCTCCAGTGCGTTGTAGCCCTGGATCTGCGTGAGGTACACGGGCAGCAGATACATGAAGCCGTAGAGGCAGAGGCCCAGGACGAGATTGACCAGACTGCCGAAGAAAAAATTCCGGCGGGCAAAGAGACGGAGATTCACCACAGGAGTGATCTTTTTGCGCCGCAGCGCGATGAGCACAAACACGGGCAGGGTGATGACGGCGATGATGGCGAGCCAGGTGATGAACTCGGAGCCGAACCAGTCTTCACGCGTGCCTTCCTCAAGAAAGACGGTGAGGGAGCCGAGGCCGAGGGCCATGAAGAGAATGCCCGCCCAGTCGCCCTGCTTCAGCATGGAGAGGCGCATGGGCGCGTCATCGAGGCCCCAGGCGATGGCGGATACGAGCAGGATGCCGGGCACCAGATTGATGTAGAAGATCCAGGGCCATGAATAGTGCTCCGTGATCCAGCCGCCGACGGTGGGGCCAATCGCCGGGGCAAACATGGCGCTGAGGCCGAAGAGGGCAAAGCCGACGGGCTGCTTGGACGCAGGGAGCTTGAGCAGGACCATGGTGGAAGCCATGGGGATGAGGGCGCCGCCGGTGAAGCCCTGCAGCGCGCGGAAGGCGATCATGCTGGGCAGGTTCCAGGCAAAGCCGCAGCAGATGGAGAAGACGAGAAAGAGAGTGCTGTTCCAGATGAGATAGCGGCGCATGCCGAAGACCTGCGCCAGCCAGCCGCAAAGCGGGATGACAACAATTTCTGGCACCAGGTAGGAGAGCGACACCCAGGAGCCTTCATCCAGTGTGGCACCGATGCCGCCGGTGATGTTTTGCAGCGAGGAGTTGGAGATCTGGATGTCCAGCACCGCCATGAAGGCGCCGAGCAGCGAGCCGAGCACGGCGACCCAGTTGCGGAAACTTTCACGCGAGGCCGGAACGGCTTCGGCCAGCGGGGCGGAGAATGTGTGGCTGCGTGTCATGGCGGTAGGAAGAAGAGATTTTGGCTCAAAGTTTCACACGCACGGTCGCGATCACTGACAGGCCGGGGGAGATCTGGCTGGCGAAGGCCTGGGCCTCGGATTCATCGAGCAGGATTTTCACCGGCAGGCGCTGGACGATCTTGGTGAAGTTGCCCGTGGCGTTGTCTGGAGGAAGCAGGGTGAATTTGGCGCCAGTGCCAGGCGAGAAGCTGTCCACACGGCCCGTAAAGCGCTGGCCGTGGATGGCGTCGATCTGGATTTCCACCGGCTGGCCTGCACGCATGTGAGAGAGCTGGTTTTCTTTGAAGTTGGCCACCACCCAGTTGTCCTGGGAGACGACCGCAAGCAGGGCCTGACCGGGCTGCACATGCTGCCCTGTCTGCAGGGTGCGTTTGCCGACGCGGCCGGCATCCGGTGCGCGCAGCACGGTGTAGGAAAGCTGAAGTTCGGCGTCGTTCACACCTGCCTGGGCGTGATCGCGCCCTGCTTTGGCGACGGCAAGATCTGCTTCCGCGGCGCGCACACCCGCAACTGCGGCTTGCTGGGAGGCAATGGCGGCGGTGTGATTCGCGGTGGCGGAATCGAAGGCGGCTTTGGCGGTGTCGAGATCCTGCCGGGAAATGGCGCGGCCTTCGTTGGTGTAGAGCTTTTCAGCGCGGTCGAAGTCGAGCCTGGCTTTTTCAAGCTGGGCGACGGTGACGTTCACCTTGGCGGCGGATTCACGACCAGCGGCTTCGGCACGCGCCAGGGCTGCCTCCGCCTGGGGAATCTGCGCTGCGGCCTGTTCCAGGGCTGTTTTGGCAAAGGCGAGCTTCATCTCGTAGTCGCGGGGGTCGAGCTTGGCCAGCGGCTGGCCTTTGGCGACGATCTGGTTGTCATCCACAAGGACTTCGAGCACATCTCCGGCGATGCGGCTGCTGACGGGATGGACGTCTGCCTCGATGAAGGCGTTATCGGTTTCTTCAAACTTGGCGGCATAGGCGAGCCAGGAACTCAAGGCACAGGCGGCCAGCGCGAGTGCCGGGATGCCAAAAAACAGAACTTTGGTGCGGGGACTCATCGTGCGTTTCGGCCTCGCGGCTGCCTTTTGACGTGGCGGCGGTTCGTCGAGCTCGATTTCGGGCATGCGGGTTTTGGGGGCGAGTGCGAGAGTGCTCATGGCGTTCTGAGGTGTTGATTTCGACTCCATCTTCCGCTCCCTGAGGGACGCCGAACATGACTTGTTTCCTTTGCGCGTTATAGCCAAAAGCTATAAGGTGACGGAATGGAACTGCGTCATTTGCGCTACTTCGTTGCCGTGGCGGAAGCCTTGAGTTTCAGCCGTGCGGCCACGCGTTTGCGCCTCGCCCAGCCTTCGCTGAGCACGCAGATTCGGGACTTGGAAAATGAGCTGGGGCTGGAGTTGCTGGAGCGAAACCGGAACCGCGTGGCGCTGACGGACGCGGGAGCGGTGTTTTTGAAAGAAGCACGGGCCGTTCTGGCGCGGGCGGAGAAGGCGGTGGCGCGTGCCAAAGAGGCGGCGTCAGGCGCCACCGGAGAGCTGCGCGTGGGCTCCATGGGGCCGCTGACCATCAGCTTTCTACCGGCCTGCCTCACGCGCCTGCATGCGGCGCTGCCCAAGGCGCGGATCAGCGTGCAGGAGACGGGTCCCTCAGACCAGCTGGCGCAGATCGCCGCGGGACGTGTGCACATCGGATTTGTGCCGGGGATCTTTGCCAGCCTTTCGGCTGCAAAACGGCTGACGGTGCGGGAGATCCTGCGCAGCCCGCTGATTGTGCTGGTGTCTGAGCATCATCCGCTGGCCAGGCGCGGCACGGTGCGGCTGCGGGAGCTGGAGGACGAGACCTTTCTGCACATCCTGATGTATGGCAGCGATGCCCAGCGCGTGTGGTCGCGGGAAATCTGCCGCAGCGTGGGGTTCCTGCCCCAGTTTGGCAGTGCGGCCTCCAACGCGGAAAACCTGGTGACGATGGTCGCCGCGGGCGAAGGCGTGGCGCTGATCCCGAAGATCGCCGAGCGCACGGGAACACCTGGCTGCGCGCCGCTGCTGGTGATTGATGCAGGACTGCACTACAGCCTCTGCGCGGTTTACGATGAGGACTTCCCCTCCGCGCTGCGGGATGCGTTTCTGCGCATTGTGGAGGAGGAGGCGCGGAAGGTGGAGGAGCTGGTGGCGGGGAAGGGCGAGGCCAGAAAGACAGGGGCGAAGTGAAGCGGGAAGGGATGCTCGGCGGAGGCTTGAGGACAAGCCTCCCTACCTGCACTGGGGTATAAAAAAACGCCCCAGAGACCTAAAGGTCATCTGGGGCGCGGAGTGGGTTCGCTCTACACGTTACGCATTCGCACGCAGGATCTGCGCAAGCACATACGGCAGGATGCCACCGGCACGGTAATAGTCGATCTCGACAGGGGTGTCGATACGGACGATGACCGGGACGTCGAAGCTGCTGCCGTCGGCCTTGTGGACGCGGAGGGTGGCTTCGCTCATGGGCTTGAAGTCGTTGCTCAGGCCCAGGAGGTCGAAGGTGGCATCGCTGAGGTCCTTCACCTTGTCGTAGTCAGCCTTGTCCTTGAAGTTGCAGGGCAGGACGCCCATGCCGACGAGGTTGCTGCGGTGGATACGCTCAAAGGACTTGGTGATGACGGCTTTGACGCCGAGCAGACGCGTTCCTTTGGCGGCCCAGTCGCGGCTGGAGCCCATGCCGTAGTCTTCCGCACCGATGACGATCGTCGGCGTACCAGCAGCCTTGTAGGCCTCCGCAGCGTCGTAGATGCTCATCTCCGTGCCTGCAGGCTGCAGGAGGGTGTCGCCACCTTCCTTGCCACCGAGCATGAGGTTCTTGATGCGCACGTTGGCAAAGGTGCCGCGGGTCATGACGAGGTCATTGCCACGACGGCTGCCGTAGCTGTTGAAGTCGGCCTGGGTCACACCGTGTTCCAGCAGGAAGCGACCGGCGGGGCTGGCCTTCTTGATCGCACCCGCAGGGCTGATGTGGTCCGTGGTGACGGAATCGCCGAAGATGCCGAGCGGGCGTGCGCCCTTGATCTCGGTGATGTCTCCGGGGGTCATGCTGAAGTCAGAGAAGAACGGCGGATGCTGGATGTAGGTGGACTTGGGGTCCCACTCAAACACGTCGCCCACGCTGCCCTGGATCTCGTTCCACTTCGGATTCTGCGAAGCGAAGTCGGTGTAGAGCTTGCGGAAGACGTCCGGAGAAAGGGCGGACTGCATGGCGTCCCGCACCTCGCTGAGGGTGGGCCAGATGTCCTTCAGATACACGCCGCTGCCGGCGATGAGCTCGTCCTTGCTGAGGTCGATATCGACCGTGCCAGCGATCGCGTAAGCGACCACGAGCGGGGGGCTCATGAGGAAGTTGGCCTTGATGCTCTGATGCACGCGGGCTTCGAAGTTGCGGTTGCCGGAGAGCACGCTGGCGGCCACGACATCCTGGCCTTTCACGACGTCTTCAATCCCGGCGTCAAGAGGGCCGGAGTTGCCAATGCAAGTGGTGCAGCCGTAGCCGACGGTCTGGAAGCCGAGCTTGTCCAGCTCGACCTGAAGGCCGGTTTTGTTGAGGTAATCCGTCACCACGCGGCTGCCTGGGCCGAGGCTGGTTTTGACCGAAGGCTTCACGGTGAGGCCCTTGGCGTTCGCCTTCTTGGCGAGGAGACCGGCGGCGAGCATCACGCTCGGATTGCTGGTGTTGGTGCAGCTGGTGATGGCCGCGATGAGCACGCTACCATCAGTGATGCTGTCCTTGATGCCGCCTTTGGAGTCGACGGTGACTTCGTAGGCGGTCTTGTCTGAAACCACATCCACACCGGCAGCCGCACCGGTGACGTCGATGCCGTCCGCCTTGGCGGCGCCGAGATGTTCGACCACCTGAGAGGTGGCGGCCTTGCCAAAGCCGCCGGCTTTCACATCGGCGCCCAGCAGGGCATTGAACTTGGATTTCAAAGCCGGCACTTCAATGCGATCCTGCGGACGTTTTGGGCCTGAGACGCAGGGGACGACGGTGCTAAGGTCCATCTCCATTTCGGTGGTGAACTCAAGCGCACCCTTCGCAGTCGGGATGCCCCACATGCCCTGGGCCTTGTAGTAGTTCGTGACGGTGGTGCAAAGCTCCTCGCTGCGGCCGGTGCCGCGCAGGTAGGCGATGGTTTCCTCGTCCACACCGAAGAAGCCCATGGTGGCACCGTATTCAGGAGCCATGTTGGCGATGGTGGCGCGGTCCGTGACGGGCAGGCTGACAGCGCCCGGGCCGTAGAACTCGACGAACTTGCCCACGACGCCCAGCTTGCGCAGCTTCTGCGTGACTTCGAGCACGAGATCCGTGGCGGTGACGCCTTCTTTCAGTGCGCCCGTGAGATAGACACCGACGACTTCGGGAACGAGGAAGGTCACCGGCTGGCCGAGCATGCCTGCTTCAGCTTCGATGCCGCCAACGCCCCAGCCAACGACGCCAAGGCCGTTGATCATGGTGGTGTGAGAGTCCGTGCCGACAAGGGAGTCGGGATAATAGACACCGTCCTTCTCCAGCACGCCCTTGGCGAGGTACTCAAGGTTCACCTGGTGCACGATGCCGATGCCCGGAGGCACCACCTTGAAGGTATTGAAGGCCTGCTCGCCCCACTTGAGGAACTGATAGCGCTCCTTGTTGCGCTCAAATTCCAGCGCGAGGTTTTGATCCAGCGCTGCCTGCGTGCCCGCGAAGTCCACCTGCACGCTGTGGTCCACGACGAGATCCACCGGCACGAGCGGCTCGACCATCTTGGGGTTCTTGCCCAGTTCTTTCACCTTCGAACGCATGGTGGCCAGATCGACGAGAAGAGGCACACCCGTGAAGTCCTGCAGCACGATGCGGGCGACGGTGAAGGGAATCTCATATTCACCAGGGGCCTTCGCATTCCAGTTCGCGAGGTTTTTGACATCGGCTTCCGTAACCTTCTTGCCATCCAGATTGCGCAGCAGGGACTCCAGCACGATGCGGATGGAAACTGGCAGACGCGAGACTTTGCCGATGCCGGCTGCCTCCAGTGCAGGAAGGGAATGATACTTGCCGGGAGCTCCGGAGCCGGTGGTGAAGGTGTGGGTGGTGTTCATTTTAATGGGTAGCAAGCCAACGAAATAGCAAGCCTAGCACGAATGACACCACTTTTTTGCCCCTCTATTGAGGCAGCTCGTCAGGTTTCCCCCTAAAGTCCGGGGGGCAACCCTTCGGAGTGGGTGGTTTTGAGGATCGTACATCCTTCAGCGAAGAGGCTGAACGGGCTCACGAGGCAGCCGGTAGGCTATGGGAAGAGCGCATGTCTGGCCCGCCTGCCGGTCAGACATGTGCAACGGCAGAACTTTTGTCCAAAAGCGGGCGTCCTCAATCATCAGTCCGAGTATGGAATGATCAGATACCATGATATACCATTCGAGATAAGCGACCCTCGAACAGGGATGTAAATTCGTGATGCACTTTCGCCTTCGGAGACATCATGGTGATGAGGTGGAAACAGCAGCCTTCGAATGGAATTGAGGGTCAAAAACCACCGAAATGCGAAGGAGACGCGAAAAAAGTGCAAAAAGATGCATAATGTAGTTGCAGGGTCTTAGAGCTGTACTACTCTCCTGACCCGCAGCGAAAAACGCGGGCTGAGAAAAGAAGGTTTGAGAAGCGAAAAGCGGCTCGAATTGACTGGAATCAGAAACGATCTTTTAGAAAACACAGAAGCAGTGAAGCGAGGGTAAAACCGAGTTTCGTTGCTTGAAAACAGAAGGCTAAATTGTGCGCTGCGCGAAAAGAAGCGCAGGCGTCTGTGGTTTAAACAGACGCAGTCAATTTGGCTGGCTTATTTAATAAGTCAGCACCAATAATTTTTGGAGAGTTTGATTCTGGCTCAGAACGAACGCTGGCGGCGTGGATAAGACATGCAAGTCGAACGGGACACCATG